>SUTB01000007.1 GCA_015063125.1 Thermoplasmata archaeon | reverse complement strand
ATGAGGGCAACCTCTCCCGCAGCGAACCATTCCCCGAGGTACAGGGCTGCGACTATCGCGATTGCTACAAGGACATCGGCCTTGATGTCGTGGTGAAGGAGTAGCCCGGTGACCGCATCCCACAGGATCGGCGCACCGCAGATGACGATCGCTATCCATGCCGGGTCCACAGGGAATTCTCCAGGATACATCAGGGACAGGACCAGTGAAACCCCGGCGACGATGAGAACCGTCAACGAGCTCTTGACATCATCCTTGATGAATTCCAATACAAGGATGAGGATCGACACCAATCCGACGACCATTATGTCCCCTCTGAAGACAACGAATAGCATCACGATGCCGACCATGGCATTGGAATCGATCTCCTCTCCGGTTCTGATCCCCTCCACAATATACAGTGAAGAAAGGATTCCGCAAAGGATGTATAGCGGGACTGACAACATCCCATCGACTGTTTCTGCCTGAATGGACGGAAGTAATGACAGTACCGCCAACAGCAGTAACACGATGCGTCTGATGTGACATTCCTTAAGGCCTTCGGAAGGACTCATTTTATCGAAACAATAACATCGATTCCGAGGATTAATAGCCTGACACGCCGCAAGGCCAGTACACATAACTATCGGAGAATCGTGCTACCTAGGTCGCACGAAAGAGGACGTGTTAACATCGTATGTTACCGAAAAGGAATCCGTATTACCGGCATTATCCGCCGGTAATACGAATCTAAATGGTTTATGTTGAAAGTATTACTGTTCTACGATGGAATAGTTGATGGGATCCCCGAACACGGACATCTCCTTAGCCTTCTTTTCCATCAGATCTACGCAGTCGGGATCGCAGTAAAGCGCCACATCCTTTCCGTTCAGGAGCTGCGATACGCAGGACTCGAATCCACCGAAGAAGAAGTCCACGGTGATGTTGGCGTAGGACACTGCTCTGCGGACTTTCGTACCATAGATGCCGACGATCCTTCCCTCCCACTTCTTGGCGTTGACGGTCTCCTGTGTGATCTCGCCGCTGAAGGGGATGATCTGCATGGTACCGCGTGCCTTGTCGGGGACCATCTTCGCGATGAGCTGGGGCTCGGTGTGTGGATACGGTGCCGGATCCTTTCCGCGGAGTGCGGAAAGGGTGTTGTTCATTTGAAACATGGAAGGTGGCAGCAGACCTGCCGAGTATGATAGTTCTGCATCCGAATAGAAACCTTCCTGGGTTCCCGAATAGATCTTCTCTGATTTCCTCAGGACATGGATTTCATCGGCCCACATGTAGGCGAGATCGACATCGTGAGTGGACAGGACGATATCCGTTCCGTTGTGGTGCAGCTGCTCCGCAAGCTCCATGAGCTCCAATGCCATCTGTGGATCCAGACCGGCAGTGGGCTCGTCCATGATGAGGATCTCAGGGTTCATCGCCAGCGCTCCGGCCAGGGACAACCTCTTCCTCTGTCCGTAGGATAACTGAAGGGAGTTGGAATCCCTCTTCTCCCAGAGACCGACCTGCTCCAAGGCCCTCTTGGCCCTCTCATCGACCTCCTCCTTAGAAAGACCGATGTTCTTAGGTCCGTACTGGGCATCGGCCAATACGGTCTGTCCGAAGATCTGGTCGTCAGGGTTCTGAAGGACCACCGCTACATGGGAGCATAGCTCGCGCTTGGCCTTCTTCTTGTAGGACAGCGGCTTGTCCATGTACAGGACGACTCCGGATGCAGGCTCAACCACACCATTCAGATGATAGAACAGAGTGGACTTTCCCGCTCCGTTACCTCCGAGGATGGCCGTCTTGACACCTTTCTTGATAGTAAGCGACACATGCTGTAGGGATGGTTTCTTGCTGCCCTCATAGTAGAACGTTATGTCACGGGTCTCCAACAATGCCTTCTCATCGGTCACATTACCACCTCCGCCTTGATTCCGAACTTTTCAAGCGAGCGGATACGTTCCGACGCCATACTGACCATCGAATCGTCGCAGTACAGGGTAGAGTTCTTACCTTTGACCGCATCCTGCATACACATCTCCAATGCATCGTACATGTAATCGATCTTGACGTCGTTCTTCTGAACGAACTTCTTGGCTGTGTATCCGTAAGCACCTACCGCTCCCTCGGCAGTAACGGGCTCGGTCCCGTCCTTCACGGACACAATCCTGACCTTTCCACCGACGGATTCCTTCGGAGCCATCTTGGAGATGAACTGACTGGTCGTGCGCGGATACGGCGCCTCAGAGAGGTTACGCATCTTAGAGACGTAGGAGTTGACAGAGAACGTGTGGGGCCTGGCCAGACCTGCATAGGCAGTCCTCTCGGCATCGGTGAAGTAGGGTTCCGGTTCCCCGGAATAGACCAGATCCCCATGGTTGAGGACGATGATGTCCTCCGCCCAAGAATAGACGAGATCCACGTCGTGCGTGGACAGGACCACCGTTGTTCCCGTGCAGCAGAGCTGATCGACCAGCTCCATTACCTCACGGGCCATCTGGGGGTCCAGACCGGCGGTGGGCTCATCCAATACTAGGACCTTCGGTCTGACTGCAAGTGCTCCGGCGAGGGACACACGCTTCTTCTGCCCGTATGAGAGTTGTGTGGAGGGACGCATGCGGAAATCCGTCATCCCTACCATGTCGAGCGCCTCGGTGATGCGTTGGTCGACTTCCTCTCTGGGAAGCTCCATGCTCATGGGGCCGAAAGCGACATCCGATTCGACCGTTGACGAGAATATCTGCTCATCCGGATTCTGGACGACGACGCATATGTCGCTGCGGAGCTCCCTCAGGGCAGGTTTGGAATAGTCCAGAGGCTTGTCCTTGTACAGGACCACACCGGACGACGGCTTGAAGATACCGTTGAAATGGTAGAACATGGTGGATTTGCCGGCCCCGTTCGCTCCCAGTATGGCCGTGCGCCTTCCCTCGTTCACCTTGATGCTTATGTTATTTAGGGAGTTCTTCGTCTGCCTGGAGTTGTACCTGTAGGTTACATTCTGCAATTCGAACAATGCCATCAGCTCACCCCCAGGAGTAACTGAGCCATACTGATCCAATCCTCTGTCTGAATGCCGAACCAATACAGTCCTGCCGCGGTGACTACAATCGCGACAAGCCACTTGATACCCATCTTGGCAGGCTCCGTGAACACAGGGAAGTAACCGCGGTAGTTCCTGCAGTCCAGAGCTATCTGCGACTTATCGGATAGGTTCGTGGATTGAATGAATATTCCCACGGCTATCGCGGCCACAGTATTGATAGAGGTGCGTGCACCGTTGAATCCCATCCTGCTGCTGGCGGCAGCCCACATTGCCTCCATCCTCTCCAAGAGAAGGAAGGCGTAACGGTAGATCAGCACGACGATCTCGATGAGTTCGACGGGCATGTGGATCTGCTTCATCGCCAAGGACATGTGCGGAATGGGTGTGGATGTTGCGAATGAGAGCATCACTGTGATTCCAGCAGTTCCCCTGAAGAGGATCAGCCATGCTTTGTTGAAGCTGTTGACGGTCATGTGGAAGTGCATCCACAGGAAGTCGGTGTCCCAAATGACGGTTGAACCGTCATCGTAGCCACCGTTGACCGAGATGACTCCTGCACCGATAACAAGGATCAGGAAAGCCTCCAGGATCGCCAGGAATATAATGAATGGAATCTTGAAATTCGTAGAATACGCCATGAGGGCCAGTCCAACCCCCATCGTAATAAATGTCACGAGGACAGAGTTTGTAAGAATGTTCAGGACCAATATTGCTACGACAAACAGGAGTTTGCCCAGTGGTGACCAATTCAACATCCTCGAACTGTAAGCCAATGTGTCCATCTGTGTTTCTTCTGACATCAGTTCACCGTTTGTTTCTAATCGTTGGGGGTACGAGTTGATCGTCGGGAAACACCGATAATGGCACTCGTGATGTTTGGATTAATTATCCAATGTAAGGGTGGCACCACATTAGGGATTATAATAATGTCGAAAAGAAATTGATTTCTTAAGAATAATTAGAAAAACGTAATAATATTGGTGGAAAAAAATTACTAACGATATTTCACCAAACACATTTGTCAAGTAAAAAGATAAGTTGTTTACAGAGCGATGCCCGAGATTCGGGTCACCGCTCTGTTGGATTTGCTCATTCTTTCCTGGTGTAGGCACCGATGAAGTATCCGATGATGATAGCTCCGATCGCGGCCTGGAGGGCAAAGAGCATACTCTCGGTCTCACCGGGAAGCTCGTAGTCTCCGAAGATTCCGTTCCACCAGGACTCATAGCCGGGGTCGACCTCTTCGACGATTCCCTCTGCACCATCGTCTGCTCCACCGAACTCCCAGTCCTGTGATGCTCCGTAAGCGAGAACTGCGATGACCAGGAGTGCGATGATTGCGAAACCTGCAATGTAGACTGTCTTAGACTCTGCCATTTTCAGGCCTCCTTTGCTGCTGCCTTTGCGGCGATCTCACCAGCGATGTCGAAGATCTCGGGCTTGTTCCTCATGAGGTAGATACCGAACATGTAGAACAGAATGCACTCGACGACCGACAAGGGGATCTGAGTGAGAGCGTAGTTGGACAGGAAGTTGACGAATGCCTCAATAGACTGCCCGTGGTTGAGTGTCATCTGGAAGGCTGTGACGACATATGTCATCCAGTCTGCGATGAGCGCTGTGATACCAAGGCTGATGGGCATGCTGACTCCGCCCTTCATCATTGCTTTCCAAATGAGTACACCGAAGAAAGGTCCGATGATACCCATGGAGCAGATGTTGGCTCCGAGTGTTGTGAGTCCTCCGTGCGCCAGAAGCAGTGCCTGGAAGATCAGAACGATAGTTGCGAGGAATGCAGTGACCGAGACTCCATAGAGTGCTGCGGAGAATCCTGTTCCTGTAGGGTGTGAGCTCGATCCTGTTACGGAAGGGAGCTTCAGCGACGAGAGCAGGAAGATGAAAGCGCCGGCGAGGGCAACTGTCATCTTCTGCTCGGGGTGCTCGCGAACGAGCTCGATGACTTTCTTGGCTCCAAGAGCGACGAAGGGGATCGCAATGACAAACCACACTGCGCACCAGATCGGGTCAAGGAAACCTTCCATTATGTGCATTTATTTCACCATCCAATGGGATAGTACCAGGACATAGATTCCTAGGTACGTCTTTATCAAATTAATCAGGTCATGATTATTCGATTGGTCGGTAAATCCAACTATGTAATATTAAAAGGTTAGTCAACTTTAACACTCTTTTAGGGTTATTTATCTACTATTTTGATAACCTTATCTAATTTTTTAAGCTGTGCCTAAAAATACCATATATAAAAATGACCTTTCAGTCTTTCACTCATATTTCTTAAGAAATTTCTACGGTAGATGGATGTGACTAGTAAACTGTGACCGCCGTCTAACACCTATCGGTTCATAATCCATTACTCATGATGATCTTGGGGTAGAGATAGAACAGCCACAGCATCATGGCGAAACCGCCTATCGCCGTCCCGTATCCCGGTATCAGGCTCAGGGGGATCAGGAGAATCAGAGCGTCGGCTAGCATCCCTGCTACATAGATCTTAGCCTTATTCTTCAGGGAAATATCGGGCACTTTGTAGCTTACATATCTGCGCTCCAGTACCTTCCCCAGGATCATGCCGTAAATGAATCCCATGTATTCCAATACCTTCGTAGTTTCCACATTCCAAACGAACAGAGCCGTCGCGAATAAGATGGTGAATAACGCAACGTACACCAAATCAATGAAAAGATGTCTGCGATTGTTCCCGTATGCCCAATCAACCGCCTTCCAGGCTGTGACCGCCGATAATGCTCCGACGGCTAATCCTGCGATGATGTCCAACGGCGTATGGACACAGAGGATCAATCTGGAGAACATCACCAGAGATGTCAGCACGATCATTGCGCACGCGAACCACACGTTCTTGCCAAAAATGGCCGCCGGTATGAATGATGATACGGTCATGGCTGTATGACCGCTGGGTAGCGACGGCCCGTTGGCATGGACTCCCGATACGTATTCTATGCGCGGATCGATCTCCCAGGGTCTCGGCTGCCCTATCCCGTACTTAGACAGCATCGAGAAGACCATCGCCGGAATGCAGGACAGACCTAGGATTTCCCCCTGCTTCTTGTCGATGGTCCAGTAGAACGCAGCGACAATCATTATCGGCAGCACCAGATAGACGATCCTGGAGGACATTGCTTGGAAAAGGTCCCCCAGAATCGGATATTCCATCCTGAGCTCCTGCAGAGGGTACAGCAGCTCGATGCCCGTCCACATCCGTTTCACTTCTTGCCGAAAAGACTCTTGACCAGGCTGTTGCCTATTGTTCTTCCCGCGGACCTCGCCATATTGTTCACTGCCCTCTCGGCTGTTTTCTGTGCGGCGCTCTTAGTGGTCTTCTTAGCGGTAGAGGTCTTCGAAGTAGTCGCCTTGGCTGCCTTCTCCTGCTGCTTTGCCTCCTCCTTCTTGGATTTCTCGTTGAGCTTCTGTATCGCCTCATAGGCGGAATGACGGTCCACGGTGTTCCTATATTTCTTGTCCAACGGAGATGTGCGGATCATCTTGTCGTAGCCCTCGCTATCGAGAGCCTTCAGAGAACTCTGAGGCGGAAGAATGAATGCCCTCTCGACGATGGACGGCGTACCGTTCTCGTCCAGGCATGAGACCAACGCCTCGCCCACTCCAAGTTCCATTATCGCTTCCTCTGTCTTGAACGCCTTGTTCGCACGGAACGCTCCAGCAGCTGCCTTCACAGCCTTCTGCTCGGCCGGAGTGTATGCGCGCAGGGCATGCTGTATGCGGTTGCTGAGCTGGGCGAGGACGGAATCGGGTATGTCCGATGGGCTCTGAGATACGAAGTATATGCCCACGCCTTTGGACCTGATGAGCTTGACCATCTGCTCGATCTTCTGCACCAAGGACTTGGGCGCGTCGGAGAACAGCATGTGAGCCTCGTCGAAGAAGAACACCAGCTTAGGCTTGTCCAGGTCCCCTGCTTCGGGAAGCCTCTCGAAAAGTTCCTGCATCAGCCACATCATGAACGTCGCATAGAGCTTGGGGCTCCTGGAGAGCTTCTCGGAGTTCAGGACATTGATGATTCCCTTGCCGTCCTTGTCCGTCTGCATCCAGTCCTCGATGTCCAGTGCGGGTTCTCCGAAGAAGAAGTCGCCTCCCTCATCCTCGAGTGAGCGCAGGGACCTCTGGACCGCAGCGAGACTCTGAGTGGACATGTTACCGTACTCGGCTATGTAATCGTCCTTGTTCTCGTTCACGTACTGGAGTACGGCCCTCAGATCCTTGGTGTCGATGACGTCCCATCCCTCGTCCCTGCAAATCCTGAACACGACTGTGAGCACATCTGCTTGGATATCGGAGAGATTCATCAGTCTCGCCAGCAATGTCGCACCCATAGATGACATGGTGGTCCTGACGGGGTGACCGGTGTCCCCATAGACATCCCAGAACCTTGTGGGGAATGCCTTGAAGCTCCAGTCGTCGATGCCGAATCTATCGACACGCTTACGCATCTTCTCCGTGTCCTCGCCGGCGCGGCAGATCCCACCGACATCTCCCTTCATATCCGCAAAGAATACGGGAACGCCTGCATCGCTGAACGACTCGGCCAGGACCCTCAGGGTGACAGTCTTCCCTGTACCGCTGGCCCCGGTTATCAGACCGTGCCTGTTGGCCATCTCGGGATAAAGGTAAACCCTCTTGTCACTGCTTGCGATCCAGATCTTGTTGTCCGAGTACATGCGTAATCACCGGCGGAACTAATCTTCCGACGGTCTGTGAATGACATGAAGATAGATAAGTGGTTGCTGTCCGATGATTGATAACATATTTTATGACAAAAAGCACTCTCCAGACCATGACCACATTGATCGTATACTCGGGCGGTTCCAACACCACCGCCGTTGCGAACTACATCGCAGGCAAGACCTCGGGAAAGGCTGTTACCGCAGGAGCTGCAGGGAATGAGGACCTCTCCGCTTACGACACCATCATCATCGGAAGCAGGGTCCACGCCGGCAGGATCCCCAAGGACCTGGTGGAATATGTCGCCAATAACAAATCTGTCATCGACCAGAAGAAGACAGGATTCTACCTCTGCTGCATGTACAACGATGACAAGGGACAGAATCAGGTGGAGAAGATCGCATCCGAGCTCGGAATCGGAAAATGCATCTTCATCAACAAAGCGAAGAAGGTCGTCAAAGAGGATCCCTCAGCGATCGATTCCTTCGTAGCTGGTCTCTGAAAAACTTACGGCACCTCTCTGAGGTGCCCCTTCGATTACTTCTTCTCCGAATCCGAATGGACCTCTCAATCATCCCACTCCGTCACACCTTCAGAATCGGATAGAGCCGATTTGTGGAAAACGGGTTCCTCTTTACCTCTCCGTTTCTGATCCAAGTAATCGTGGTACACCTCCAGAACTGTACGCGACAGCAGGACGAGCACGAATACGTTGGTTATCGCCATGGCGACATTGAAGGTATCGGATATGAGGTCCATCATGGACATGTCTATTAGGCTGGCGCCGAACACCGTCAGGATTGTCAGTATACGTAGGACCAATATGACTTTGTGATCATCCTTCACGAACCTGATGTTGCCCTCGGACATCGCATACTCTCCCATGAGGCTCGTGAACGCGAAGAAGAACAGGAACAGGCTTATCGTAGCTGCTGCCCAAGATATCATTCGAAAATTGGTGTTTGGCGTTAATATCATTTTCTTAGAGCGAAGCCAGGGTTTGGTGCGGCTCCACGTTTTTGAACGATGGGTACCGCCGAGGTTCGAATGATCGGATTCTTGACCCTTAATGGGCCGAGGGATCGTTCTCGGATAACCTCACCAGGGATCCGGTCCTGTCCACTATGCCGTCGATCGCTCCTTCCTCGTATCCGATTGCGATAGCGTCCGTAGGGCACTCCTCCGCACACCTGCCGCATCCCCTGCAGAGTCCTTGATCTATTGTGAATTTACCCTCGACAATCTTAACTGCCTTGGTAAAGCAAATCTCTTCACATGATCCGCAGCCTATGCATTTGGAGGTGTCGAGATCCACCGTGACCCCTTCCATGCGCCTGAATGTCCTGCCTATGGTATCAGAGATATCCCTGGTCACATTCCAAAGGCAGCAGCAGGGACAGCAGTTGCAGATGGTCATCAGGTCCTTCTTGTCACCCGTGCTCAGCCATATGCTGTCCAGCTTGTTCCTGCCAACGATATGGACCAATCCCTCTTTGCCGCACTCGTCGATGTAGGCCACTGCCTCCTCGTGAGTGGCGAGATGACCGAAATCGGAAGGGATCTTATGCACTCCTTTCCCTAGGAAGATACATCCGCGGTCCACGGGGTAATCCTCACACTTACTGGACCTACGGCAAAGACAGAAGTTCATGATGAAGACATCGTTAGCACGCCTGATCAGGGACTTGACCACATCGCTCGGGAGCACTGTGGATTCCCCCGCATCCTCGATCTCGATATTCGCATTCACGGTCTTCCTGACGACGTTGTCCTTCGGCAGGACTATCATGTCATCGCCATCGAACAAGGTCTTCGATATCACCTTGTCAAAGGTCTTGTACCTGCGGGTATACGAAGCCAGCTTGTACCTCCACCCGAAGATGTGCTTGAGCAGCCTGACCGACATGCGGGGAATGATCTCCATACAGACGGTTGCAACCATAATACTAATAAAAACCTGCCCTACGACAGATGACGAATAGGTCAATCTTCTGAACAATACATCCAACTAATGTACCAGCACACGTCTTTTTGGCCCGTTCCCTTAACAATTTTTATATTAACATATGCACGTACGTCTTTAGGGATGAGATGGACGAGATTATACTTTTGACCAGCTTGGCAACTTTCTTGCTGTTGGCCGCAGTCTGTTCCATCATCTTCAACAAAATCAAGCTCCCTCCCCTCATAGGATACCTGATGGCGGGTATCATCCTGTCAAACCTCTGGTCCATCACCGAAATCGGAGAAGAGGTCGTCGAGATCCTGTCCAACATGGGATTGATCATCCTGATGTTCTGCCTAGGTTTGGAAATCAACATGAAGAAGATCCGTAAGCAGGGTCTGTTCGCTATGGAGGTGGCGCTGGTCCAGCTTCCGGTCACTATGCTTTTGGGCATCGTCATTGGTAGCTTCGTGCTCGGACTCACATCCCTCCAGAGCATGGTCATAGGTGCGATAATGTCTGGCTCCAGCACCGCTGTGGTGCTGGCCGTTATGTCCACGCATAACCTCCTCGACAGCGACCACAAGGCCACTCTCATCCTTGTCCTTATCATGGAGGATATCGGACAGGTCATACTGCTGTCCGTGCTCACGCCTATGATGGCCGGTTCTAGCATGGACCCGGGAGGATTGGCTGCGATGATCGTAAGCATCGTCGTGTTCATGCTCGTCAGCATCTTCGCTGGACTGAGGCTCATGCCCCGTGTCATCAACTGGCTTTCGGATAACGTATCATCGGAGGTACTGACCATCTTCGCCGTCGGAATGGCGTTCGGTATGGCGCTGCTTGCGAACTTCGCAGGACTGTCCGTCGCTATCGGAGCGTTCCTCATGGGAATGATGATCGCATCCAGCAGGAAGAGCAGAGAGATCACTCACGATATCGAGCCCATGAAGAACATATTCATGGCCATGTTCTTCATCTCCGTCGGAATGGAGATCCAAATAGAGACGCTGATAGACAACATAGGCATGATCGTGGTGATCTACGGAATGTTCGCCACCCTGATCATCTCCACCGTGTTCCTCGGATATTGGATGGGCAACGAGAACCCCCGTACCGGTTTCATATCGGCGATCAGCCTCGCCGTCATGGGAGAATTCGCATTCATCATTGCCAAGCAGGCACTTGACTACAACGTGATCGATGTTTCCTTCTATACATCGGTCGTCGGAGCCGCTCTACTGTCCATGGTGATCCTTCCGATAATAGCGAAGAAGTCCGGGATCATATGGGACGGCCTTTCCAAGAGGTGTCCTACGCCTTTACGTAAGGCACTGCTTTCCGTTGATTACGTGAAGACCTCAGCATACGCCAGGGTCAACAGGTCCTCCAAGAAGACCAAGAAGGAATTCCAGACCACGTTGAGGAACATCTACATCTACATCGTGGCAGTGGTCGTCATAGAGATAGCGTTCATCATGCTGTCAACATTCTTCGAGGAATGGGGAATGAAATACTTCGGCGGCGGGGCATATCTATGGAGTATGATCGTCCTCGTTCTGAACCTCATCGTGATCTATGTTCCCATCATCAGGATCATCAACAACATCAAGACCATCAGCGTCCTCACCAACGGAGGACACATCCGTAAGTCCTCCAGGACTCAGGCGGACACGTTCATGGAATGGTTCATGAGGTCCAACACGCCCATCACTGGACTGATCGTCTCGATCACCATCATAATCATCATCCCCAACGATCTTGGCATCTGGGAGCACATCGTGGTCCTGATCGTCGCATTGGCGGTGCTGTTGCTGTACAACAGGAAGGCCATCAAATACAGGTCCAATATGGGATCATACACCATGGGTGTCGACGAATACGAGATCGTCGATACGGATATGTTCCTGAAGATGCTCAACGAGAAGGTCCGCGAGCAGGAATTGCTGAACGAAGAGAAGTATTCCGTATCGATAGATACCGGGGATATGAGAGAAGAATGATCCTGCCCGGAGAATCCGGGCAGATTGTGTTTTCATCTGATGCAGAGCTGTCTCCAGACATCCTCCGACTTGGACAGGATGTCATCCTTGTCCAAAGTCAGGATGTTGCCGTCCTGCATGACCATGTCTCCCTGACAGAACACGGTCTTGGTGTTAAGGCCGTTTCCGGAGTAGACTATGTTGGCGATCATGTTCTCGGGGACCAGAGGCCTCATGTTTGGTGCCTTTCCGTCGAGTATGATCAGGTCGGCGTACTTGCCGGGCTCCAGCGAACCGATCTTGTCCGCCATACCGACGGCCTTCGCACCGTTTATGGTAGCGAAATCAAGAAGCTGCTGTGCTCCGCATACAACGGGGTCCCATCTGCTGGACTTCTGAAGCAGTCCGAGGGACTTCATCTCGGCGAACATGTCGAGGGTGTTGTTTGTGGTGTTCCCGTCGGTTCCGAATGATACGTTCACTCCTGCCTCCATGAGCTCGGGCACAGGGGCCACGCCTCCGGTAGCCAGCTTCATGTTGGATACAGGGCATGATGAGATAGACATTCCTACCTTGCCCATGAGCATGACCTCTCTCTTGGTCAACCATGCAGAATGTGCAGCGACCATGTGCGGAGTCAGAGCGCCGATCTCCGACAGCCACTCGGCGGGCCTCATGCCTGTCTTCTTTTTGTGGTCAGCCACCTCCCCCCTCGTCTCCGAAAGGTGGAAGTTCAACGGAGCGTTGACCTCGTCAGCGAACTGTGCCGCGCTTACGCAGGTCTCCTCGTTGCACACATAGACTCCTTGGAGTCCTACTCCGGGAACGATCTTCCTCTCGCCCTTGAACTTGGAATAGAAGTTCTTGCAGTTCTGGACAGGATTGCCCTTCTGCGTGGTCTTATCCTCATCGAGGCAGCACCAGCAGAGCACTCCCCTTATCCCGGCCTGTTGGGTTGCCTTTGCGATCACATCCTCCGAGTAGTAGAGGTCCATGAAGGTCGTCGTACCGCTGCGGATCATCTCCATGCATCCGATCTTCGTACCGATGTCCAGATCGTAATCTGTACGGTCGGAATCGATCTTGAATACCTTATCGAGGAAATCGGGGAACGTGAGATCGTCCACCACGCCCTTCATCACGGACATGGCCACATGGGTGTGGGTGTTGATCATACCAGGCATGACGATATCGCCGGTGGCGTCGATCTCGCGGTCTGCGGTGCCCTTGTACTCAGGGCCGACGGACACGATCTTCTCACCGTCTATGACCACATCCCCGCGGATGATGTCCCTGGATGCGTTCTGTGTGACAATCCAGGCGTTACGGATCGCTGTTATCATGAGCGGATAATCCCCGAGCACCGATATAACGTTGATTGATTCGTTGAGAGATTCATATTATAATCCGCAGAACCATTGAGAGGATGTTGATAGCATGGCATTCCGCATCACTTTCTTAGGAACCGGCGGTGGTAGGCACACCACCATGTATCAGGTCAGGTCCACCGGCGGAATGCTCATCGAGCATGATGGGAAGATGCTCAACGTCGACCCTGGACCGGGTGCGCTGGTCCAGATGCAAAGGATCCACTATGACGTCTGCAACACATCGTCGATGATCATCTCCCACTGCCACCCCGATCACTATTCGGATGCCGAATGCGTGGCCGAGGGGATGTCTCACGGCGGATGGAAGAAGAGGGGGCACATCTACGGGTCGCCCACTGTGATAGAGGGCGAAGCTGGGCTGGGGCCTTGCGTGTCGCCCTACCACTTGAGGATCGTGGAAGGTTACAAGGTGTTCAGGCCCGGCGATGTCCTGGATGTCGACGGAATGCGTGTGGACATCAAGAAGGCGGTCCACAGCGACCCCACCAACGTGGGATTCGTCTTCCACACCGATCACGGTGACGTGTCATACGTCAGCGATACGGAGTTCTCGGTGGAGATCGCTCAGCAGTACATCGGGACCAGGGTGCTCATCCTCCCGGTGACGACGCCCATGGGTAACCGCATAAAATGGCATCTCTGCACCGACGATGCGATCAAGTTCATAGAAATCGTGAAACCGGAGCTTGCAATATTCATCCACCTCGGAGTGGTCATCATCAGGAGAGGTCCGGAGAACGAAGCGAAGATGACAGAAGACGCCACAGGAATCCGTACCGTAGCGGCCCGTGACCTGATGATACTGGATGTCGGTGAGGAACTGAACCTATCGGATGCAGAGACCTTCGATGATCACTGGATTCCGTCCAGCTCGGTCTGATCCTCAGGCACGGGGTAATATCCTGCCATTCCCCAATACATGGTCTCCTTTCCGATGCTTTCCGCAGAACCTTTCAGAAGGTAACCTACCGGCGCCTGCCCCTTCGTGGTATCCACACCATAGTACAGTATCTCAGTATCCTGGCCGGTTATATCGTATCCTGAGGACTTCGTGAATACCCTGTATGTGTTCAGGAAGTCCTTGTAGTCCTCCAGATTGCGTTCCTCAAATGAATCCAAGGCAACACTGGCGGCAACGTGACCAGGGACACCAACCATGGCGGTACGGAAACCTGCGGCCTTGAATAACGCACAACCAACGGCAGCGGAATCGTCGCAATCGCCTATGCCGAAGAACAACGTCTCCAGGGAATTGGCCCAGTACTCTTCGCAACCCCAGACCTCGTAATCGGTAGAAGTCTTCGGCACCGAATTCCCGAATATATCCCTGTCGTAGACTGGATTCCCCATGTCGTCCTCCCACTTGTAGGTCCTGTGGGGATACTCGATTCCGAGCTGTGCGAAGGACACCAGGAAATCGGCATACGACTGCCTGTCTTCGAGCGATCCCCCTATCTCCAAATACCTGGACTCCAGCTGCGATACGATGGAGCGAACGGTATCATTCACATAGACCGCCCTCGGAAGGTCGACGAACTCGAACTTAGCGTTGTCGTTCCATTCCCTGTTCTCGATCATTATGTTCGCCAGTTCAGAGATGTCGATCTCGTAGCTTACGGATACGTCGTAGACCTCCTTGCCCAGATGATACTTCCAGGACATGCTCTTGGTGACCTTTCCGTCGACGATGAGGTTGAACGTGTCCTCTCCGACAGTGACCTTGTAGAATCCGGGATCGAAAGTCAATAACTTCCCCTCATACTCATCCTTATCCTTGATCTTGTCGATATGCTCCTTCAGCTGATCCACGACTTTCCAGACGACAGATTCCTCCGACATGAGGGTGGATGTGGTCTTATCGAATGTTATTCCCTCGGGATACGGCGATATTTCCGGATCAGGGTCGTCCGGAACGACAGGGGCTTCATGCGGCAGTGTGACGATGATGGCCACGACAACCACTGCAATGGCTACGCCTATAGCAGATAAGATGGCCTTGTCCCTGCCGTTCATGGCTGCAAAACAGCCCCCCAGATAATAAATCTGGCGATGGTTTATTTAACGTAGTTTGCCGATATAGGGTACATGGCAGAAGGTAAAACTCGTCCATTATTGATCACCATCCTTGGTATCCTTGGATTGATCGGTGCAGTCATTTTGATCGTAGGCAGTATCATAGGAGGAGCTGCGCTTGCTGAGTACATCGCATCTATGATTCCTGGATCTGAATTTATCGCCGGATACATCTCCGCGGTTGGCGTTGTAACTGGAATAATCGCACTCGTGATCGCTATCGGATACCTCAAGGGTTGGAAACCCATTTGGTACATAGCAGTCATCCTTTACATCCTCTCCGCGATTATGGGAATCCTCTCATTCCCCTATGGAATCGTCGGAACCATTATCGACATCCTCCTGATTTGGTACTTCTTCAGACCTGGTGTCAAAGAGTGGTTCGGTATCTGAGGCTGCAAAACCAATACCGCCCAAATGGGCGGAAACCCCTTCTTTTCTTTTATCGCCGTATATTCGTATCGGATCTCGCCCGATCCGAGAACTGGAGAAGATTCTGATGAATTCGGAAAGCGCATCATCGCTCTCCGGTACAGCCGCACGGAACCTGTCCCTGTCAAGCACCTCTATGTAATACGGCCTGAGATCCGACATTGCGCATACTCTGTTCCTATCGCCATGACGGACGGCCAGCAACCAACGGAATCCATCGGTCGCTATCCCCTTCGGTGCATCATCGGCATTCATGGCGCTGAGAACCCGAGACGATGCCGAGGACAGCACGGAATTCATCGATACCGTTGCCAGAGACACTCCGGGCACCCTGCCTTCGAACACATCGCCTGAATACAGTGACGAATACCCCAGACAGACCATCACAGGATTCACCAATACCCTCTGCGTCAGCCTTAGGGGGTCTTCCTTGGTGACCACGTCCTTGTAGGACGGCACCTTGTTGCCAGAGACCACTCTGCCGGAGTCGTACCTCCCGAAACTCGAATCCAATTCACACAGGGCATCCGATATCAGTGCCCTGATCGCATCTTCGCAGACCACGGTGCTGATGAAGAGTAAGGATATAAGAGCCTCACAGGGAGGTCACCGAACAGCTTTGCACAAGAACGCAAGCCAGTATCTGAAAAACAAGACCGAAAGTGGAAAAGTAAGAGGTTTGGGGAAAGGGTTTAGTGATCGTGTACTCACATGTTCATTGCGTTCTTCACATCGTTGTCGATGAGCAGTGCAAACATGCATCCGTAGAGGACGAGGTTGCAGATACCAAGGATGATTCCAACGATGGTGATGATGAGCAAGATAGCGAAGAGGATCTCGATGATGAAGATGAGCAGAAGCAGGATCCAAATGACCTTGTCTCCTCCGGTCTTCTTTCCATCGTTGATCTTACCGGCACAGAAGATGACGATAAGACCGAGGATGATCGTGATGATTGCTGAGTACAGCTCTGCACCGAGCTCTGCACCGAGGACAACCTTTGCGATGCAGTCGAATACCGCTGTGATGATCATCACAATTCCGACAATCCTAACGAACTGTGCGAGAATCTCGACTTTATCAGAGATGACTCCTGTCCTGACCTTGTTACCGTATCCGAACATGATGACACCGGCGATTATGGCTCCGATGCCTGAAATGACGACGGGTACAAGGGCGATTTCTGCATCCATAGCAGCGAGGATTATTGAAATCAATGCTCCAAGAATCTGCAGGATAGCTACGATCACGTACGCCGTTCCGGCGTGTTTAGGTTCGCTGAAGAATCCCATGGACATGAATTCGTTTTGAGGATATATACAGGTTACGCTGTTTTGTCAGTAAAATTGTACATTTGGACGAATGTGCCAACGTCGGAAACATAAGTTTGTTAGGAGCTCTGGTACAATCAGCTTAACACCTATTAAATATTACTTCATACGGCACAGAAATAACAGCATCGCCTCACGCGCACACATGCGAACCCTTTATTAATGGGGATGGATACCGTTGGCCTATCATCCCAACTAAGAAGGCCCCCTATGGAAGAAACGACCCTCATAGCAATCATGGCAACCCTCGTCATACTGGCAGCGTTCCTGTCGATCGTGATGAACAAGATCAAGTTCCCGCCCCTTCTGGGGTTCATAACCGCGGGTATCCTGATTGCCAACTACATACACGTGGCTGAGGAAGCCGACCTGGTGGTCGAGATCTTCTCCGATATCGGATTGATCATGCTGATGTTCTCCATAGGGATGGAGATCGACATACGCAAACTGAAGGAACAGGGTAAATTTGCAGTCACCGTCGCCGCCGTCCAGCTTCCGCTGATGGTCATAGGCGGGGTGCTGGCGGGTTTCCTTCTCGGATTCAATACGCTCCAGTGTATATGCCTGGGCTGCATAATATCCGGTTCAAGTACGGCCGTCGTGATGGCCGTCCTTCAGTCACAGGGGCAGCTGGACAAGGAGCATATCGAGCTGCTGGTCCTGGTCACCATAATGGAGGACATCGGACAGGTCATAATGCTCTCGATGCTCACCCCCATGCTGACGGGAGGCTCCATGGGCACAGAAGACTTGGCGATACTCATCGCAGAGATCGCCATATTCATGGTTGCCTGCTTCACGCTCGGACTCTACATCGTCCCTCGCATCATAGATTGGTTCTACATGAGGTCCAACGACGAGCTGATCTCGCTGCTTTGCATAGGTGCGTTGTTCGTCCTGTCCTACGCCGCGACCAAGATGGGGCTGTCCGTCGCAATCGGAGCATTCCTGATGGGTGTAATAGTAGGAACTTCTCGTCCGAAACATGCGGTGGAGCACTTCGTGGACCCGATAAAGAGCCTGTTCATGGCCATGTTCTTCATATCTGTGGGAATGGAGGTCACCCTGGGCAGTCTGGCCGAGAATCTGGCCCTCATCTTCATCATATACGCGGTATTCGCGATATGCAAGACCGCGACCGTGTACTTGGGATACTGGGTGGGCAACGGTGATCAACGCACCGGATTCGTGTCGGCTATCGGCCTGTGCGCCATGGGAGAATTCGCCTTCATCATCGCCAAGCAGGCTTTGGACAACGGCGTGGTGGATCAGGGATTCTACTCGTCCGTCATCGGAGCGGCGCTTATCTCCATGATCTTCCTGCCCATATTGACCAGATACTCGGGCAAAGGCTATGATGCACTGTACAAGGCATGCCCCAACGGAGTAAAGAGGGGCTTCGCCAGACTGACCTCTGTCAGGGACAGATTCTATGATGACCTCAACACGCTGTCACAGAACATGAGGCAGGCATTCACATCAGGTCTGGGGTCGGTCTACTTCAACTTGTTCCTGATAATCGTCGTCGAGGTCCTGTTCTACTTCGGATATGGGCCGGGATGCGGATGGCTCCAGGAGAGCTTCGGAATAGACAAGACGCTTGCGATGTATGTGCTCCTGTTCATCAACATCCTGATATTGCTCAGACCCTGCATGAGGCAGGTCTCGAACATACGTGTGCTGCTCTATCTCCTCTCCATGGGTAAGCTGAAAAACAACAGGGACATACCTGAGGACAGGGCGAAATTCTACGAGACCATGAACCCGCTCCTGATAGCAGGAGTGGTCGACATATTGATCGTGGCATTGGTCCCCAATCCGCTGGATACCGGCTACCAAATATTCGTCAGCGCATGCATCGTCCTTGCAGTAGCAATCTACCAGGTCTACAGGTTCAAGGTCGGTAAGAGGAGCAAATCACTTGAAAAGGTCTTAAGCAAACTAGGGGCTGAGAGCGAGTCCCATTCGGAGGAATGAAAAATGGATAAGTTGAAAGTCGGAATACTAGGTGCCACCGGTATGGTGGGGCAGAGATTCGTGTCCCTGCTGGCAGACCACCCCTGGTACGAGATCACCGTGCTCGCCGCCAGCGAGCGTTCTGCGGGCAAGACATACATGGATGCCCTCGGAGGACGCTGGAGCATCGAGACACCGGTCCCCGAGAAGATCGGGAAGATGATGGTACAGAACGTGGCCGACATAGACGATATCTGCAGCAAGGTGGACTTCGTGTTCAGCGCCCTCAGCATGTCGAAGGAGGAGATCAGGAAGATCGAGGACGACTACGCCAAGAAGGAGATCCCGGTCGTATCCAACAACAGCGCTCACCGCTGGACCCCCGACGTACCCATGATCCTCCCCGAGATCAACCCGCACCACATGGCGGTCATCGAGGCACAGAAGAAGCGCCTCGGCACCAAACGCGGATTCATAGCCGTCAAGCCCAACTGCTCGATCCAGAGCTACACCCCGGTTCTTGAGGCATGGAAGGAGTTCGAGCCCTACGAGGTCATCGTGACCACCTACCAGGCCATCTCAGGAGCGGGAAAGAACTTCGACACCTGGCCCGAGATGGTGGGCAACGTCATACCCTACATCTCCGGCGAGGAAGACAAGAGCGAGAAGGAGCCCCTCCGTATCTGGGGAAAGGTCGAGAACGGTGAGATCGTCCCTGCGACCAGCCCCGTGATCACCAGCCAATGCATCCGCGTCCCCGTCCTGTACGGACACACCGCGGCCGTGTTCGTCAAACTTAGGAAACCGGCAACCAAGGAGCAGCTCATCCAGAAGATGGAGGAGTTCAAGGGAGAGCCTCAGGACCTCGATCTTCCCAGTGCACCGAAGCAGTTCATCAAGTACTTCTAGGAGGACGACCGTCCCCAGGTCATCAAGGACGTGAACTACGAGAACGGAATGGGCGTCACGGTCGGAAGGCTCAGACCCGACAGCGTCTACGACTGGAAGTTCGTAGGACTGTCTCACAACACCCTCCGCGGTGCGGCCGGAGGCGCAGTTCTATGCGCCGAACTGCTGACTGCAAAGGGCCTTATCGCCAAAAAAGAATGAAAACGACGGGGGATATCCCCCGTCTGAGTTTTTTCTCAGGACAGGCTGCTGAACAGCCTTGAGACGGCTACTCTGGCCTGCTGATATCCGTTGAGGTTCTCGTAATCCTCGCGGGTGTATTCCGTGCAGTACTCCAGATCCTCCATGAACGCCTCGTCCATCTGACGGCCTATCTCCTTGGACAGGATCATCGCGTTGGTCTCGAAGTTGAGCACGAGCGAACGGTCGTCGAAGTTGGCCGAACCGACGGAGCAGTACTCCCCGTCGACCACCATTGTCTTGGAATGCACGAATCCGCGGTTGTACATGTACACCTTCACTCCGTTGCCCATGACGGCGTATGCGCAACGGATGTTATTCCAGAAGACGAACATGTGGTCCGGCTTGTCCGGGATTATGACCCTGACATCCACTCCCCTGGCCGCTGCCATGGTGAGTGCGTCCTGAAGAGAATCGTCCGGTATGAAGTAGGGCGAGTGGAGATACACGGACTTCTTTGCCTTGTTGATCAGCGCAAGGTACTCCAGCCTGACCGGGTTGAAATCAGAGACATCCGGACCTCCGGACACGGTGATGATCCTGGTCTCGCCGCTGGTGCTCTGATCCGCATCGGGATAGAAGCGCTTGACTCCCTCCCTGTCGGAGCTCAGAGGCTCCTTCGTTGCGTACTCCCAGTCCATCTGGAATCTAAGCATCAGAGGCTTGACGGCGGAACCGGTTATGCGGACTGCGGTGTCCCTCCAGAATCCCAACGGACCCTTTCCCAGGTACTCGTCGCCGACATTGAATCCCCCGCAGTAAGCGATCTTTCCGTCGATGACGGCGATCTTCCTGTGGTTACGGTTGTTCTTCTTGGGGCTGAACATCAGCCAAATGACGTTGTGGAATGCCCCGAACTTGCCCCCGGCCTGCCTGAACTTCTTGATGGCGGCCTTGGGCCCTTTCCCGACACCGAAATAATCGGTGAGGAACCTGACATCCACACCCTCCTTGACCTTCTGCGTCAGGATCTCCAGAAGCTCGTTTCCGAGCTCGTCGTTCCTCACTATGTAGTACTCGATGTTGATGAAATCCTTCGCGGCCCTGAGGTCCTCGTACATGTCCTTGAACTTGTCCTCTCCCAAGGTGTAGAGGCGGACGTTGTTATCCCTCGAATAGCCCAGACCGCCCATGTTGTGAACGGCCGTCATCAGCTCGCGGTAGTCCGGATCCGATTCCGTATCTATGTCGTCCTTGGCGATCTTGAATTCGTCCTCTATCTTATCGTCCTTCACGCCTTTGAGACTGAAGACATGCTTCGAATAGAACGACTGTCCGATGAACAGATAGATCACGAAACCTACCACCGGGAGGAATATGAAGGCCAGCGCCCACATGATCAGCTTAGCAGGATGGCCTCTCTCCGAGAAGAACAGGAAGAGCAGGAATATCACATCCATCTCGATGGCAAACTGAGTCAACCAGTCTATCATGCTATCACACCCTCCTCGGTTTGAATCCCATCTCCTCTCTGACCCCGGTATCCAGAAGGAAGAGGAGCATGAAGATGGCGATGATCAGATGGCTGGTGCAGTAGATCAGATCCTCATACGATTCTACGGGAAGGACGTTGTATACCGCCATGATGATGAAGGCGATTACCAGTACAGCCCAAAGGAACTTCTTCAGAGGTCCTTTCTTTCCCTTGCCTATCTTGTATGAGACCAGCATCAGGACCACACAGAATACTATGCCTATCGCCATCGTTATCAGACCGTCGGCCAACGATCCGATGCATACTATCTCACCGATGGCGTCCATAACCTCTATGATCAGTGTGGTCACACCGACGATTATGACATATTGGGAGAGTATCTGAACGCTGCCGGAGACCTTCCCTATCATGACCCTGTGAGCGTTCCAAGCGTACAGCAGGGCAGAGATGAGCCTCCCTGAGCCTACTATTACACAGAACAGAACAACATCTGCGACCTCGATCGGAATTTCCATGTCAATGAATCCGAACGGGATCAGCATCACGAGGACAGAGTCGAAGATAAAGAAGGCGGCTACGGCCCAGAATACTAGCCCAAGAACCTTCTCATTTTCGAAGAACAACATTCTATTACCAGGTGCTGGAAGCGATTTAACGGTATAAATTTAGTATGTATTGCCGGCTCTTAACAGGTCTATTTCGTACTGACCTATACCGTCATCCCCAACATCTGATGCATATCAACAGACCAGATTCCCGAAAGACCTGTGACGGATGCAGTATAATTCCTAAGGCTTTACTGGATGCTATAGCCAACCGACTGGTCTGATGTTAAAATTCCGACTGTTCTGTAATTACCTTTTTTTACAACCTAATGTGCTAGACAATTATGAAATCATCTTACATAGCGATTATTTTAGTTGCGATCATCGCTGTGGCTGGAGTAGGAGCCTATTTCCTGCTGAACAACAGCGGCGACAGCATCAGAACAGATTTGAAAGTGGGCGATTACATCGAAGTCGAGATATCATCACACGGTAAAAACACCGAAGTTCATGATGACTACGAGGTCGCTTCTTTCCTGGCTAACTTCCTTTACGTCACCACAGAAGGATTTGAAAAGACCGGCACAGAGACAATAGAGTACAAAGGACAGAATGTCGTTTGTGACGTTTACAAACAGACTAGTGCAGAATTCGGCGAATTCGCAATGTATATCGAACCGAAATCTGGCGTTAAATACAAAGAGACCTTCGATAAAACAATTATGGGAACCGGTAGCGTAGAATTGCTGGACACGAACCTGGATCTCACAAAGACACTCGATGAACAAGTGGTCACCAACGGTTCTTTCACAAAGACGAAGAGCACCTTAGGTTCGAATTTCGAAACCACAATCACCGTATCGAATCTGGATGGCGATCTGTGTACCATAACTATTGTCCATGACGAGAACATGGATATGACCGAAAAATTTGTCATCAAATCCATCGATGGAGAGAAAATAAAGACCGAATCAGGCATAGAGTTTACCAAAACTCAATTCCTCGCCCTTGTGTCATATGAATATGAGCAGAAGAACCTCGAAGAGATGTATAAAGTGGCATACGGTCAGAAATACTCCGAAACAATCGACACTGATTTCGGAAAGAAGAAGGTAACCGTCCAAGAAGCAAACTGCGAGGATGGATTCGGCAAAGTGGTCAAAACACACTACTTCGGTTCGAACAATGTCCTCTATAAAACTACAACTGGCGAAACACAGGAAATAACCCTGAAAGGCACCAGCCTCGTGAAGCTCTGAAACCCAACCAGAGGTGGCCTAACGGCTGCCTCTTCTTTTTTACACCGTCGAAACACCGATCAGAAAAGACCTGATGGAGTCTCGCTTCGGATCGGATTCGTCTTTTTCCAAAGTATGCGGCCTTCCTATCCATGACATTCTTCTTCAGATTGTAGAAGAAGAACTGGTAGTCCTGGACATGGAAGCATTCCTTCGGAAGTCCCGGGATCAGCTGTTCGATATCTTCCGGATTCACGTCCGTGACCTTCAGGACCCCTCTCCCAGGTTCTATGTAGCAGCCGCAATGGTTGGGTATCTCCTCCTTCGGATTTCCAAGGAGGTCGTACATACGTGAGCGTATGTTCAACGATCTGTCCGCAACGATACCGTCGGTCCTCCAGTTCAACGGATTTATCGAATATGACCAGGTCCCTTCAGGATTCAGGAAGGTCCCGTCCAGTCCCGGTGCCTCGCAGTCGAACGCCACGACAACACCGACATCGTCCGATGATTGCGCAGGGGTGATCCAAGGATTCTCGGACACGAAATCCCTGGTGAGCTGCCACCCCAATGCGTACACCGCTATCAGGCGTCTTCTCAGATCCTCGTCCCCGAAGCGGTCCCTCAGCAGCCCGTAGCACATATCGGAACCCTGAGAGAATCCCGCGATGATCAGCGGCCTGTCCGAAGGGCGAATACTCAGGAAATGATCGAAAGCCGCAATGACATCCGAATATGCCAAATCCAGACATCTGCCCCTCTCCGAAGGTTCCAGGAAATATGCGGGTATGGTCGCCTGCCTGTAATACGGCGAGTACAGATTCCCGGCATCCTCATAGATGCCCCTCTCCATCTCCAGAGATATCCTGAAGAACCCCTTCTGCTCCTCATCATCCAAGGACATGTTGCGACTGTCCGTAAAATCAGAGGTAGGGGCTATCAGGAACACATCCGCGCCCTTGTCCGGACCTTCTCCGAAATAGGCCCAGTTGCTCGGATCGCTGTAATCTGTGACGGAATCCATCGTACCTCGTATCCCGGAGGATGTTCTTATCAATATCTCGACCTGTACTAAGCGAACGCGTTCAAGCCTAGTTCTCACAAACTGTCCGCTTAGTACATTCATCGCAGGATGTGTCGTAACATCAATAGTCATAGGGGCCGCCGTTGTACTTCTCAGAAGAGCTTGAAATCATTACCCGTGCTCGGCACGGGGTATTCTCTTGTTATAGCACCCGACTATGTCGAACGACACCTTGAGGGAATAAGTCGAGCTCCAAGATGCCACCTCGAATCTTCAGATTGTGCGTCCTATCGGGCTCGGAGTCGAACAGTTCGACGTACTTCTCCTTAATCATCTTCTCGGCATACTGCTGTGCATGCATGCACGTCGACATTGCCGGTTGGAATCCGTTGCTCGCGTTGAACTCCATCTGCTCCAGATCCGCTTTGGCGAATCCCCGGAATGAGCCTCTCTCATACTTCGTAGGCGATCACCCCTGTGGTCATGATCTCGTGGATGAACGAGTACTCGTCATCCATCTTCAGCTCAAATTCCTCCGTTGGTATCTATTCCGCCGATAGATACGACTATCAACTTTCGAATGGAGAACCAAGAGGTTACTCCAAGATAACCATTGTCGAACTGAAAAAAAGGTGGGTCCCACATCATATCCAAAAATATGACTCAGGCATTTGATTATGCTAGAGCGATTAAAAACTCAGGGAAAATATTAGGAGATCCCGACTATGTTTGTTATGTACTCGGCTCGACGATAGACCCTGATCTTTTTGAACCGATGAACCAAACCAGAGTGCGTGTGCAATGTTTGACTTATGATGCTTTGTTAGATGCTGCAGAAGCAAGATTGTTCGGATTGATGAGGAAGTTTGAAGAGGCTTCGAGGGGTGGAACATACACCGACCCCATATCAAAACTGATTGCAGACAATCCAACTCTGTTCTGAAGTTCGAGATGTGTCTTGAGTCGACAGAGCTGTATATCGGGGGTTCTAATTGATTATTGGATCCATAATATTCTCCTTTCTCCGCTACAGAGGACACAGTACCGTTCGCTATCTGTGATTGCGCATGGTACAAACGACTTTGTGTTTCATGCCGGATAAATGTGTTTTTCACACCATGTTTATGATTACTTCCTCCCATACAGTATTCGAGACAACTATCTCGAAGTTCAACGTATTGATCTCTTCAATACGGATTCCTCCATTCAAAGCAAGTTCAACTTCCAATATCCCATCTCCGCCCACAGGAGTCCTGTCCGGGTAATACCGGGCTTTAGAGATGTAGACAAAATGTCCGCCCATTGGCCATTCCCTTATACACACATGTTCTGACGAGACGTCACCGTTGAAACTACAGAGAACACTCACGATGTCCAGTTCGGCCGGAATGAAAAAATCCACGCCGTGCTCATCGGTTTCATCCACTGTCAGATTAGCTACCAACCTTATATCAACGGAATCACCCGTCTGCACAACGAAGAACACACCGTTTGCCGCGGTTTCTGTATCGTCGCTGACCACGTTAAAATCGACCAACGAAGTCAGACCGACATTGACCTTGGGTTTCACTTCGGTGTTGCCAGTCGGGAGCACCGCGATCAGAACTGCAATCATCAATACACCGATCAATAGCGTAATGATCATCTTCCCCTGCTTATCCATCTCCAACACCTTCGTCATTACCACAACAGTCAATGTCGATTCGATTAACGTACGACCTCAAAGCATGTCAGTATGATCAGGTTGCGCCTGAAATTGTTCTGTTCATTCCATTTCCTTCTGCGGAAACCCCTGGGTAGAAGGTGGAAGTAAGATTATTTATCCAATTCCTTACCAGATGGTAATAAAACAACATATATTGCCGACGATTTTAACCTAAATGAGAAACGCAATTCGAAGAACAACGATGTTTCTGATTTCGAATCCGTGGTTGGCCCCGGATATTTTTCATCTCCTCCTCTTTCCGAGGATCCCGACTTTGTTGTAGAAGGTCGCCTTCGCTCCTCTAGTCCTAGCCCATGCCACCCGTTACAACCTACGTGCCGAACCTTTTCTGGATTTCTTCCCAATTTTGATCGCATTAGATTTGAAGACTCCTTCGTCTCAAAAAGATATGAAAAGGTCACCAAATAATGACGATTAGACATCTATGAAAACTACCAGTTCCATCCTGCAGTCCTGATCGGATGCATGCATGCTCCGGCACCCTCCGTTCAGGTAGGTCGTATCGGACACATTGCTGATCAAAGCATAGCAGAAGACCGTACATTGTCCGAATGCTGATCTGCCGCACGACACCGGAAAAGTCCTCTCGGTCCGTTCCGGCTAACCGTTCAGGAAAAGCACCTCGATAGGATCGTTGTGAAGCATCCACTTGTCCGAAAAACAGGACGAGGGATACATTATGACATCGTATACAGCATTCTCGAACAGTCCTATCAGATCGGAAACCGTAAGTCCGTCAGCCACTCTGTACCAGCCCTCGGAATATTCATCTTTGGCCAGTCTCGTCAATATGCGGGCCGTGTCGCGATCCTGCCCGAGCTGTCCGAATGAATGGAACAGATACAGCGTTCCTGGATGACTCTTATGCCTTATCGGGCACTCCCCCTTACGTCTTTCACTGACATCTATCATCGCGACAGGCGTATCCTTCTCGACAAATCCCAACTCGTCGGAATACATCCCTATGATACCATCGCATCTCGAAAGATACCAATATACGAAAAGGCCGCCGACAAAGGGACGGAGGCGCGAGCCTCCGCAACCCGAGTCATGCGGGTCCACGTAGCAATACCACTCGGAATCCGTTCTTGTGGCCGCTCTGAGCGATTCGATGAACTTCCCATTGGTATAATTCACAAGCTCGACCGCACCCAGGCGGTATATCGGCCTGCAGCACGGGGGGATCCCCCATGCGGGCAATGCCCACTGCTTGCCATCCGGTCTCAGGGGCAGCTTCGACAACCAACCTTCGAGATCCCCGTCCATGATCGGGGGCAGGTCCTCCCCTATGCTCTGAGAGAACCAATCCCTCAGGTCGCATATTGGGGGGAGATCATCGCCCATCATTTTCTCCAAAGGTCTGTCGGTTATTATGAAGTTCATATCATATCCCTAATAGCAATGATCCATAATACCCGTGCGCCGGATATTGGTCAGGACTTGTTTTACGACCTTCTAGTTCCATCATCATCATCTCTTGATGATCTCAATAAGGCTGCATAATATCTGTTTCAAGTATATCATTTCTCGAAAATTCCCTTTTTCTCCATATACTCCCTGATAGCGGTGAGTATCAGAAGAACAAACAAGAATATGGCTGGGAACCAAACAATATCTTCATTCCTGATATACTCCAGAAAATACATGCCATATGCCACAATGAGGACCAATATCATCATTCCACATGTAATTCCGAAAAATGACCGTCTTCTCATATCATTTCACCACGTTACATAAATCATTGAGGATAGACACTTATTTTTGGCTGAGCATACGGAATGAGTATAGTAAAACCAAGCACATCGACCAGCACGCCTAATCTTACTTCAATTATAATTCCGTCATAATCATAATACGATCCAATGAGTGCCAATGCAACTCCTGCAAAAAACATAGCTGCTGCTACGCCAAGACCTAGTGACACAAAGTATGTTACAAGTCCGGCTCCAGATAATCCGGATCCTAAAATAGCATTCATATCTGCACTACTCAGATATAATCTGTAGCCCCAATCGTAAGACTCGAACTTTGTAACGCCACCCTTGGAAGAATCGATCTTTATTGCTACCTCTGTATCGTTGAATACCGAAAATACTTCTGGAATCATCAATGTTCCATCTATATAATCAGTTACCTTATCTACGTAAATATCAACAAAATCATCGGCATTAACATGTTTTGAAGACATATATTCCTGGTAAGACAATAAATAAAGGAGGGCCAGCTCATCTGTGCTCAAATTCTGATACTTCTCCATACCTACAGAATTGATTATACTATCAACGAAATACTGCTCATAATCAACCAGCGTGTCATCCCGGTTCTCCTCGTACAGTGTAGCATCGTTCAAAACTGATGTCATTGGAACTGCTGAGAATGCGATAAACAGTATCGCAGTCATACAGATACTCATCATCTTCCTATTCATTCATATCTTCCTGCGAACAAGTCCGCAGATATACACTTAAAACAAGATTATTTATTCGATACCTTAACAAACGGTAACGTAATGTCACAAATCGTCGAACAGTTTGTAGGAAACAAAAAAACTGGCCTGTTCGTTGTGTTTGTGTGGTTACTTTTCAATGGACAGACCACTTTTTCAACTTAGAGGCCAGTTTTTTTGGGGTATGCCAGAAGGTTGGCAGTGGGCCCGCCCAGATTTGAACTGGAGTTACGTGCACCCCAAGCACGAAGGATACCAAGCTACCCCACGGGCCCGACAGAATCGGGGTAATCTGTTTCTGTTTAAATCGTTTGTGCATTAAAGTGCCCGCCTGGGCGGATGCCCAGACGGGTTTTTCACTGTTTTATCCTAGAGGCGCGATCTCGCCGATCAGATCAGCATGGGAGACGATCATCCTGCGGCAGCAGTATCTCTCGAATCCGAGGTCGTCCAGGACATCCTTGGGATTCTCGCCTGCCTTCACGCGCTTATCGTACTCGGGGTAGGCTGAGCCCACGACCTTTCCGCATGTGAAACATCTCACGGGTATTATCATGCTATCACTTCAACGGTAGGACTTCTGCTTCTTTGCACGTGCTCCGGGTCCCTGCGGGTTCTTCGGCAGTTTCCTTCTGTCATCGTTGATGATAAGGGTCCTGTCGTACTCCCTGAAGACGGACTCGAGCTCATCGTCCTTGTAGAACTGAACGAGTCCCCTGGCGATGGCGGTCCTTGCTGCGGCCGCCTGGCCCATGACTCCTCCACCGTTCACGGTGACGGCGATGTCGACCTTCTCTGCCTTCTCAGGAACGAGACCGAGGGGCTCCTCGATCTTCAGCCTTGCGAGCTCGGGGGTGAAGACGTCGATAGGGACCTTGTTGATGGTGACCTTTCCGGTACCAGCCTTAACAACTGCCCTTGCGATAGCGGTCTTCCTCTTTCCACTTGTGTTTACGCACTCAACCATGGAATCACCTCACTTTTGAACCCAGGTATTTGGATACGGCTCCCAGGGTCGTGTAGTAACCGCCGATCTTCTTCACTGCTCCCTCAGGCTTCTCCATCTCCGACTCCTGGAACTGCTTAGGGGTTCCGACGAAGACGTGGAGTCTCCTGTAGGCTTCTCTTCCGCTGGTGCTGGTCCAGGGGATCATTCCTCTGACACACCTCTTGAACAGGAGATCCGCCCTGCGGGGGTAGAATGGTCCTTTCCTCTTGGTTGTGTCTCCGCGGTCGACCTTTGCCTTGAAGTCGGCGAAGGTGTTCTCCTTCTTACCGGTGATGACAATGGCCTCTGCGTTGACGACGACGATCTCCTCGCCGTTCATGATCCTCTTCGCGACAATGGCTGCGAGCCTTCCGTGAATGAGGTTCCTTCCGTCGATAACTGTAACCATCCAAATCACCTCATGATCCTGACACCGGTTCCCTTGGGGTTCTCCTTTGCGAGCTCCTCGAGGGACAGCGTCTTTCCGCCTGCGGCTACGATTGCTTTCGCGGCAGCATCGGAGAAGCTGTATGCGGCTACTGTTACCTTCTTGCTGATGCTACCTGCTGCGAGAACTTTACCGGGGACGAGGATTGTCTCTCCGTCTGCGGCATACCTCTCGATTTTGCTGAGATTCGCTTCGGCCCAGTTCCTCTTGGGTTTCTCGAGCCTAAGCGCGATGTCTCGCCAGATAGCAGCGTTGTTGTCCCTGGTGATTGCCTTCAGATTATCGATCGTGGCAACCAACTGGGGGTTTGTCTTTGCTGTTGTCATATTTCTGACTCTCCCGACATTTGGGTAGACCCTCGTATTCACGTCCCTAATATAAAGGTATCTACGCGTGTATTATAGGGACAGGGTCAGCGGGAGCTCTTGTAGGCAAGGACCTTCTGCAGGAAGTTGTAGGGTACATCGGGGTTCGAATAGAAGTACAGATGGGGATAACCGGCGACGAGATTGCCTTCCTCGTGCATGCATGTGTACTCGGTGCCGTTGGTCTTGACGGCCTTCCAGGATCCTCCGCAGTTGTCGCTGTCCCAGTAATGGAACTCGTGACCCTTCACGGGACCGTCCTTCAGTATGGAATCCGATGCCTCGGAAGACACCGTGATGTATCCGAATCTGGAGAGTTTCTTGGTGTTCCTCACCTCACCCTTGATGACACCGCAGGAGTCGTGCATGACCCCTTCGCTGTCCTCGATCCTGTCATGGAGATACATGAAGCCTCCGCATTCGGCCAGGCAGGGCATGCCCTCTGCGACCTTATCGCGGATCTCCTTCATCATGGACTTGTTTGAGCAGAGCTTCGTTGCGTGGAGCTCGGGATACCCTCCGGAGAGGACGATTGCGTCCACATCGGGAAGGTGCTCATCGTTCAGCGGGGAGAACTCCACGATCTCGGCACCCATCCTCCTCATGATCTCGATGTTGTCCTCGTAGGTGAAGCAGAAGACATCGTCCTGAGCGAGTCCGATCCTTACGGGTGAAGGCAAAGATTTGACCTCAGGGATCTTGTATTCCAAGTCAGGAGCTGAGGATGCAAGTTCGATCAGGAGGTCGATATCCAAAGATCCTTCCAGGACCTCTGCCAGCTGGTTGAGCTTCTCCTTCAGCTCGTCTATCTCGTTCGGTAGGACCAGACCTAGATGCCTGCTCTCCAGCACGAGATGGCTGACCTTGGGTACATACCCGATGGCCTTCAGGCCCAGCTTCTCTACCTCGGGCTTGATCATGTTGAAGATCTTCTCGGACATCTGGTTGAAGATGACTCCCTTGATGTTGTTGTCGGTGAACTCCAGGAATCCTCTCAGAGTTGCTAGATTTGATATGCTGGCGCCCTTGCTGTTCAGCAAAAGGATGACGGGAGTGTCCAGCTTCCTCGAAACGTCGTGAGAGCTGGCGTCCATGCTCAGCGCGCTAATCCCATCGTAGAATCCCATGACTCCCTCGATGACCGATATGTCGTTCTCCGATGCGGTCCTGGAGAAGAGGTATCTGAGCGTGTCCGTGCCTACGAAGTATGCGTCCAGATTCTTGGATCTGGTCCCTATGACCCTGCTGTGGAACATCGGGTCGATGTAGTCGGGTCCGCACTTGAACGATGCGACCTTCAGGCCCCTGTTGACCAGGGCCTGCAGTATCCCGCATGTGATCAGTGTTTTCCCGCTGCCGCTTGCAGGGGCCGCGATCAGGAACCTGGGAAGGGTCATCTGCCCCTCACCACCGCTATGTAGACAGGGTTCTGGGCCGTCATCAGATGATACTTGCCGAGCTTCCTGGCCTTGGAGACGTTGATGCATGTGATCTCCTCCTCGACCAGACCGAACTCCCTGATGACCTGCGTGGTCTCCTCCAGTGTCTCGATGGTGACCGAGTTGATCACGATCCTGATGTCGGGATTCTTGTCCAGGAGGCACTTGATGATATCCTTCAGATTGCCTGAAGATCCTCCGATGAAAGCGTGTGTCGGTGCAGGCAAATCGGCCATAGCCTCGGGGGCCAGTCCCCTGATGACCTGAACATTCGGCGCCTTGAACTTGATCTTGTTCTCCTCGATGAGGTCTGCCGCGGGATCCTCCTTCTCCACCGCGTACACCATACCGTTGACGGCCACCAGGGCCATCTCGATGGACACGGAACCGGTACCCGCTCCGACGTCGTAGATGATGGAATCGTCTGACAATTTGAGCTTCGCCACGGACAGCGCCCTGACCTCGCTCTTCGTCATCGGAGCGTCCCCTCTGGTGAACTCCTCGTCGGGGATGCTTATCGGGTTCGAGGTGACAGGCGAGGGGTTGCAGATCAATGCGACGCAGAGCTTCCCGAAGCTCTCCTTCAGGACATCCTCCGGCTTTCCGGAGAAGACCTTCTCGGTGTCGTATCCGAAGTCCTGGCCGACGGTGATGGTGACATCCATCCCGTAGTCGATGAACTCCTTCGCCATGGCGTGAACAGTATCCTCTTCGGACAGCAAAGTGAATACCTTGGCGTGCGTCCTGCTGAGCCCTATGAGGTTGGCGGGTCTGCCGTGAGCGCTGGTCATGTACACGTCCTGCCAGGATGTGCCGATCTTGGAGCAGAGATAGACGGCGGAGGATATTCCCGGTTCGGTACGGACCTCGAACTCATCGCGGTCCAGCTTCTCCAGGAGCTTCTTCGCTCCGCTGTAGAATCCTATGTCCCCGGACATGAGGACGGACACGTTGGTGTATCTTGGATTCTCTCTTAGGTACTTTATGATCTCGTCGGACCTGTATTCCTCGAGTATCTCCTTGCCCATGGCTACGGTCTCCACCATCCTCTTGGCGCCAATCACGAGATCGGATTCGTCGATTCTCTGCTTGGCGGTCATGGTGAGTCCGTACTCGCCCATTCCGATGCCTATGACGTTGACAATCCTCTTGGTAGAGGGAATTTCCTTATCCATCTTCAATCCCAACCTCTTTCCGAGGATGTCCAGGACCTCCTCGTATGTTGAACCTTCTTCCTTCGGCCTCTCGATGAGCACGACCGTCGCCCCTGCCCTCATGGCGGCACGGACCTTGTCCTCGTATCCTCCCGCGGTGCCGGAATCCTTGGTGACCAGGTACTTGGCGTCGATCTGCTTCAGCGTGGCGTAGTTCGTTTCTTCCGAGAACGGGCCCTGCGCACAGATGAGGTTCTTGCCGGAGAAGCCGTACTCGGCGCATTTCTGGACCGATTCCATTGTGGACAGCACCCTTGCAGTGACCCTCTCCTTGTAGTCGGGGATCTGCGTGTAGAGGGCTATGTCCTTCGATCCTGTGGAGGCCAGTATGTTGCCCTCCTTGTCCTTCAGGTAGTCGATGGCCTCCTGGACCGTCGATACCTTCACTATCCTGTCGGAATCGGTGTCCGAATCCGACCTCTTGAGCCTGATGTAGTAAGCACCGGTTGCATCGCAGGCCTGCTTGATGTGCTCGGTGATGTTGAGGGCGTAGGGATGGGTGGCGTCGATGACGGTGTCATAGCCGTTCTCGCGGATGACGTTGGCGATGCCTTCCGCTCCTCCGCAGCTGCCTACCTTCACGTCTATCCTCTCGTCATAGCCCATGACCTCTGCGCCGTACTCGGTGGCGACCCTGACATGCACATCGGCACCGGCATCCGACAGGCGCTTGGACAGGGTCCTGCCCTCTGATGTGCCCGAGAAGATGAATATGCCGCTCATAGGAACCTCAGCTCCATGGGCCTGCGGCAGATGGCCAGCGTCATGCCGTCCTTGGCTGTCTTGCGTCTGATGATCTCCCCTCCAAACGGCCTGATTGATGACCTCTCGCACACGCAGTCGACTGCGGTGACGGATTTCACGAAATCCGATTTGGAGAATTCTCCCTCGAGCTCCAGCAGCTCCTCTGACGTGAAGAACTTGGCAGGCACGCGGTAGTTCTTTGCCAATTCCAGGATCGCGGCCTCGTCCTTCTTAAGATCTATGCTGCATACAGCACCGATCCTCTGATCTGGAATCCCGTCCTCTTTCAGGACGGAGGAAACGAAATCTCTCAGCTTTGCAGGGTCCGTGTCGCGTTTGCAGCCGACCCCCAGAATGATGTCCATGGGAACGAGCCTCATGGTCGTCCCGAAGGGTTTCTTCTCGATATCCGTGGAGATGCTCACACCGAATTCTCCCGAATCTGCTAATGTAAGGCCTGCTGGCAGATCTCCCTGCACGGGGATCTCTGTAGTGAAGCCCACGAAGCCTCCGTCCAGTACCCTGACGGAGACGTCCTGGGCGGTCTTCAGCCCCATTATCCTGAGGTTGTTGACGGTTGCGAAGGTGTCCACGGAGAACTTACCGTTGAGGTCGGTGGCTGTGGTGATTATCGGTTCCGATCCCAGACGCTCGGCGATCCTTGCTGTCAGTGCGTTAGCACCGCCGATGTGCCCTGCCAGAAGAGCTACGGTCCAATGGGCGTGCTCATCCATGCCGATGACGGCGGGATCGACGGCCTTGGATCTGATGTAGGGTGCGATGTACCTGACGGCGATGCCTATCGCACCGATGAAAACGATCGCATCGCACTCCTTGAACGACTCCCCGGTCCATACGCTGGTCTTCTCCTCTATGCGCTCCACACCCAGGGTGTCGCACTGCGTCTTGGCGAAGATCCTGATGTCCTCCTCTGGGAAGGCCTCCTTGAGTCTGATGGCCGTCCTGCAACCGTTCGTAGAGAAAGCTATTGCGTTGATCCTCATAGGTCCTCCTCCCTTATCTCATCAAGCATCTGGTCGGCCAGACTGGTCTTGCCCAGAAGCCCGTAGACCGAAGAGAACATCACGGCGGATGTCCTTATCGCGCCTCCGGTGCGGTGATTCATGTAGAACTCTATCTTGTCTATGAGGAGCTTCGATACCTCCGGTATGAGGTTCTCCTCGTTGATGATGTCCAGCGCATCATCTGTGGAGATGCAGTTCATTATCCTCTTGACGGCGTCCAGGCTGGCGCCTGCCACCGCTGCGTTCGCGGCCAGGATCTCCATCCTGGCATCCGCATTGCGGGAATGGGTGTTGAATATGCCACCAGCGACCTTGACGATCTTCCCCAAGTTGGAGACCAGGACGATGTCGCGCTCGATCTCGCAAGCGTAATCGAGCATCTCGCCGACGAAGTTGCTGCACTTTACGGCAGATTCCGGATCGATCCCCGGAAGCCCTTGGGAGAACTCCTTTCCGTAGTTACCAGGAACGACCAGCAGGACCTTGTTGCCCTGGGAGCGCATGTTCATCTCCGTCTTGATCGTATTGACCAGAGCGGTCTCGCTCATAGGCTCGACGATACCGCTGGTGCCCAGGATTGATATCCCTCCAGTGATCCCCAGACGGGGGTTGAATGTCTTCTTGGCGATCTCCTCTCCTTCAGGAACGGAGATGACGATATCGAACCCGCCCTTGTAATCGGATGAGAACCTGACGTCCTCCACCGCCTCCTTGATCATGGAGCGGGGAACACGGTTGATCGCGGCGTTTCCGACAGGCTGATCGAGTCCCTTCCTGGTGACCCTGCCTACTCCGAAGCCTCCGTCGATGTTGATACCTGATTCTGCCTTGGATACCTTGGAGTACACGAGGGTGCCGTGAGTGGCATCGATGTCGTCCCCTCCGTCCTTCCTGACGGCGCACGTGACGTATCCGTCCTCGATATGCATATCCTCCACTGGAAGGTCCAGAGTGATCCCTTTAGGTGTGTGAATCCTGACCGACTCCACCGGTTTCCCTGTGAGCAGGGCCTCCGTGGCCGCCTTCGTAGCTGCGGCTGCGCATGTGCCAGTGGTATGCCCGCGTTTGAGCTTCTTGTTGTTTACAAAAACGTAGGAGTCGTCGTTCATGGTACCCAGTGTTTGCTTCCCTTATGCATATACTACACTATTTATTTCTGTTTGGTTTATCTATCCAAGAGAAGGTACGCGCGTGACTGGAAAACTATACGGAGTCAGCGTAGGACCAGGACAGCCTGGACTGCTGACATTGAAGGCTAAGGAGATTATCGAGAAATGCGATATCATCGCATACCCCGTCAAGACAGCTGGAGAGGGGAGCGTAGCCCTTAACATTATCAAGCCCACTGTGGACATCTCGAAGAAAGAGGTCAGGGAGTACGTGTTCTCCATGAATCCCGACTACGCTGTCCGCGAGCAGGGCTGGAAGAAGGCCTACGACGACATATGCTCCGCTCTGGAAGAGGGCAAGAGCATCGCGATGATCACCCTCGGCGACCTTAGCATTTTCAGCACGTACATGCGCATAGACAAGATGATCAAGTCCAGGGGATACTCCACGGAGCTCGTTCCCGGAGTGCCCTCGTTCTGCCACGGAGCCTCGCTCGCAGGCATACCTTTGACGATGGGCGAGGAGGCATTGGTTGTCATACCCTTCAACCAATCCCAGTTCGAGAAGCTGGAGGTCGCTCTCGACCACTTCGAGAACATCGTGGTCATGAAGGCGTACAAGCATGTGGACCAGATCGCAGAGAGGGTCGTGGCCAAGGGACGCGACATCTCGTGTATCACAGTAATGAGCAACATCGGAATGGAGGACCAGTACATCGGCCCCGTTGTCAAGGGACGCGAGTACGGTTACTTCACAACGCTTTTAATCAAAACGGAGGAGAAAGAATGATAACATTCATCGGAGCGGGTCCCGGAGACCCTGAGTTGATTACGATCAAGGGAAAGAAGAAGATCGATGAGGCCGACGTCATCATCTACGCCGGCTCACTGGTCAACCCCGCCGTCCTCGACGGCCACAAGCCCGATGCTAAGATCTACGACAGCGCTTTCATGCACCTGGACGAGGTCATCGAGGTCATGAAGAAGGCCGAGGACGAGGGAAAGAAGTGCGTCCGCGTCCACACGGGCGACCCCGCCATCTACGGGGCCCACAGGGAGCAGATGGACAGGCTCGACGAGCTCAACATCGATTACGAGGTCATCCCCGGAGTCAGCTCGGCATTCGGAACCGCTGCCGTCCTCAAGAAGGAGTACACTCTCCCCGGAGAGAACCAGAGTCAGACCGTCATCTTCACAAGGATGGAGGGAAGGACCCCCATGCCCCCTGGAGAGAAGCTCGTGGACCTCGCAAGGCACAGGGCAACGATGGTCATCTTCCTGTCCGTGGGATTCCTCGACCAGCTCTCAGCACAGTGCATCGAGGGAGGATATCCCCCTGAGACCCCTGTCGCCGTCGTTTACAAGGCGACATGGCCCGACCAGAAGATCGTCATCGGTACCCTGGCGGACATCGAGCAGAAGGTCAAGGCAGCCGGAATCACCAAGACCGCCCTCACTGTGGTCGGTAACTTCCTGGAGGGAGACTACAAGCTCTCCAAGCTCTACGACAAGCACTTCTCGACAGAGTTCCGCAAGGCGGTGGACGAATGAAGGGAAGACTCCACGTCGTTGGTTTCGGACCCGGCGGGAAGGAGCACATGACCTTCAAGGCCGCCGACGTCATCCAGAACGCTGATGTCGTCACCGGATACACCACATACGTCAACATCATCAAGCCCTACTTCCCCGACAAGACCTACAAGGCCACCGGGATGATGAAGGAGGTCGACCGCTGCAGGATGGCCATCGAAGATGCCATGGAAGGAAAGGACGTCGCCATGATCTCCTCCGGCGACTCCGGTATCTACGGAATGGCAGGGATCATCTACCAGCTGGCGGACGAGATGAAGGCCGATATCGAGATCGACACCGTGCCCGGCATCACCGCCGCATCCACCGCCGCATCGGTCCTCGGAGCACCGCTCATGCACGACCTGGCGATCATCAGCCTTTCCGATCTGATGACCCCCATCGACCTCATTATGAAGCGCGTCGACTGCGCCGGGATCGGAGACATGATCGTCTGCCTCTACAACCCCAAGAGCAAGGGCAGGACGGAATACCTCAATCAGGCTCAACAGATATTGTTGAAACACCGCTCGGCCGACACACCAGTCGGTATCGTCCGCAACGCCGGACGTGAAGACGAGCACAAGGAGATCACCACCCTCGGCGATCTCGACAAAGCGGAAGTTGACATGTTCTGCATGGTTATCATCGGTAACTCGCAGACCTACGTGTCCAACGGACGCATGATTACTCCCAGAGGATACAGAATCTGAGGTGTGAGAAAAATGGCAATAACAGTAGTGAAACCAGAGGACATAGAGAAGAGGAGCATGGAGATCATCACTTCGGAGCTGGGCGGCAGGACATGGCCGGAGCCCCAGTTCTCCATCGTGAAGAGATGCATCCATACCTCGGCAGACTTCGACTACGCGGACAACCTGAAGTTCTCCAAGGACGCCGAGATGATCGGTGTCAGGGCAATCAGGGAGGGCGCCCACATCGTCACCGACACTAAGATGGCGGCGGCAGGCATCAACAAGAACAAGCTCAAGGAGTACGGCGGAGAGGTCCACTGCTTCATCAGCGACGACGATGTCGTCAAGGAAGCTAAGGAGAGAGGCTGCACCCGTGCCACCATCTGCATGGAGAAGGGAGCGGAGATCGCCAAGGAGCATCCCGTCATATTCGCCATCGGCAATGCGCCCACCGCGTTGGTAAGGCTCGCAGAGATGATCGACGCCAAGGAGCTGGAGCCCACGCTCATCATCGGCGCTCCCGTGGGATTCGTCAACGTCGTCGAGTCCAAGGAGCTCATCCTTGAGAGGGACGTCCCCTACATCATCCCCGTGGGAAGGAAGGGCGGTTCCAACATCGCGGCCACGATCTGCAACGCCATGATGTACTACAAGGGCTGAGACCCGGTGATCGTATGACGGACAAGGCGATATTGGTAGTCAGTTTCGGTACCAGTTACAAGGAGACACGCGAGAAGACCATCGACGCCGTCGAGAAGGCGGTCGCATCGAAGTATCCCGACTGGAAGGTCGCAAGGGCCTTCACCAGCAGGATGATCATCAAGAAGCTGAAGGATCGCGACGGTATTCAGATCGATTACATCACCGACGCCTTCCAGAGACTGATCGATGAGGGTGTGAGAAAGGTGGTGGTCCTCCCGACCCATGTGATGAACGGTATCGAGTACGAAGATGTCGCCAGGATCTCGTCCGAATTCAAGGACAGGTTCGACTGCTTCCGCATGTGCACTCCACTTCTGACAACGGAGGAGGACTACGACGCTGTGATCGATGCCATCGACAAATCCTACCTCCAGAGAGTATTCAACGATGCTCCCGTGGGAAGGGCGATGGTGTTCATGGGACACGGCACCGAGCATTTCGCCAACGCATGCTACTGCGAACTGCAGATGAAGCTGTCGGCCTTGGGATACCAGCATGTCTACGTCACTACGGTCGAAGGGTTCCCCTCGTTCGAGGACACGATGGCCGCGATGGCCAGCCACAAGTACAACATGGTCTACCTAGCACCGTTCATGCTGGTCGCCGGAGACCATGCCGTCAACGACATGGCCGGAGATGAGGAGGATTCGCTGAGATCCAAATTCATCGATGCCGGATGCGAGGTCGAGTGCGTCCTCGAGGGACTCGGGGAGCAGAAGGCCTTCCAGGACCTATTCCTTAAACATCTGGCAGACACCCTGTCAGAGTGAGAAACAACTACGGTGGGGTGACCCACCGGTCTTTTCCCTTTTCCATCAGCTTCGGATTGAACACCGTCGATCTAGTTGGATGTATAATCCAAGATTTAAATAGACCTAAACTAATTTGTCCCCCGATAAAATGGCTTTATCAAAAAATGCAATGATTGGAATCGCTGTTGCAGTCATCGCTGTCATCGTCATCATCGCGGCGGTAGTGATCGTCAACAACAATTCCGGAGATAACCCCTATCCTAAGGAGGGCGTGACAATCACGACCTTCACGGATTACAACGGGAACACCGCCGAGGTTACCTTCACAAAGGTACCCGACCGTGTGGTCTGTGGATGCAACACCGCTCTGAACCTCCTCCTCTACCTCGGACTCGGGGACAAGATCGTCGGAGTCTACTACGACGAAGAGGAAGTGTGGGACGAAGTGAAGGAAGAGTACGACAAGCTTGTGAAGAGGATCGGAGAAACCGATGCATCCGGAGCCAAGCACCTGTCCGGAAACATCTCCACAGATGTTCTCCTGAGCTGGCAGCCTGACCTCGTCATCGGATGGGTTTCCTGGAACGAGAACGGACTCGGAACAGAGAAGTTCTGGAACGACAACGGATGCAACGTCATGTCCTTCAACACCATGACCAGCAACGCGTACAGGACCGTTCAGCTGATGAAGGTCGACTACGACAATGTCGGAAAGATCTTCAACATCCCCGAGAAGACCAGCGCCGTCTACAGCGACCTCATCGATGTTCTCAACGAGATCACGATGAAGATGAAGGGCAAGGACACCCTGTACTACGCTCTCGTCGACGGAGCAGTCAACGTCGAGAAGGGAACCGTTTGGGTGTACAAGAACACCAACTTCATCGCATCCGTCCTCAACAGCATGGGAATGACCAACGCCTTCCCCGACGGAGGAACTGTCTCCCTCGCAAAGGTTTACGAGGTCATCGGAACCACCAACATCGATATGCTGTTCTTCATCACTTACGGAGGAGTCACCTACGAGAAGTCACTGAAGAGCTGGCAGGACGATGCCGATCTGAGCAAGTGCGACGCCATCAAGCAGAAGCACACACTCGAGATGAAGCTCAGCTGTTCGTACGGAACAAGCCCCGAACTGCTGGTCTTCATGAAAGAAGTGTACGAATACGTTTCCAAGCTTGTCTGAAACGGCGGGAGAATGCATGTTTAACCAAACCTCTTCCCCTTCATCAAGGGGGGCCCCTGAAGGGGGTCGCCCCTGATGGAGCTAGGAAAATTATCGACTTTCGGTCTCTGCGTCGTGCTGACGATCGTCCTGATAATCGTTCTGTGCAGTTCCGTGTTCATCGGTGCCGTCGAGATACCTTTCGACACCGTCCTGCGCATCATGGTCTACAAGATGTTCGGCATCGGCGACGTATCCGACATCCCCACGTACATGATATCCATCGTATGGAGGCTGTACGCGCCCAGGGCCCTCCTCGGACTTATCGTCGGAGTAGGACTGGCGATGGCAGGAGTCGTCATGCAGGCGATGGTCCAGAACCCATTGGCCGATCCGTACATCCTCGGAATATCGTCAGGGGCATCGTTGGGAGCGACGTTCGCCATCCTCATGGGAGGCACGGTCCTTGCAGGAACCGTGTTCGCTTCGTTCGGTATCGAGGCCTTCGCATTCCTCGGAGCCATCGCCACATCGTCATTGGTATTCATACTGTCGTCCATAGGGGGCAAGATGACCACCACGAAGCTGATCCTGTCAGGAGTGATCATATCATCGCTTTGCGGTGCATTCTCCAACCTTATAGTCTACATAGAGCCTGATGCTGAGGGTATGAGGTCCCTGACCTTCTGGTTGATGGGATCGCTGTCCACCGTCGATTTCAACACCGTCACGCAATGCGGTATAGCGGTGCTCATAGGCGTCGTATTCTTCGCCACCCAGCCCCGTAACCTCAACGCGATGATGCTGGGGGATACCACGGCAACCACCCTCGGTATCGACCTGTCTGCCCTAAGGAAGATCTACATCCTGGCCACATCGTTCATCATCGCGATCATCGTCTGCAAATGCGGAATCATCGGATTCGTCGGACTGATCATACCCCATCTGACCCGCGGTCTCGTGGGGACCAATCACTGGAAGCTTCTTCCCGTGGCCATCCTCATCGGAGCCATATTCATCATGGTCGCGGACATCGTCGCCAGGACCCTGTCCTCGTCGGAGATCCCCATAGGAATCATAACATCCCTGTGCGGAGCCCCGGTGTTCGCCTACATCATGCTGAAGAAGTCATACGGATTCGGAGGCGCTAGCGAATGATGAAAATCAAGACGAAGGACCTCAACATATCCGTCCCCAAGAGGAGGATAGTCGAGGCTGCCTCCATCCATGTGGACGACGGGGAGTTCGTTGGGCTCCTCGGGCCGAACGGTTCGGGGAAGTCCACTCTGCTGAAGACGGTCTACCGTACCATGAAGAGGGAGAGCGGTGAGATCGAGTTCAACGACAGGCCCCTTGACGAGATATCCCTGAAGGAAAGCGCTCTGCTGATGTCCGTGGTCACCCAGCATAACTACTACAACTTCGACTTCAAGGTCGAGGAGGTTGTCATGATGGGAAGGACCCCTCACAAGAAGACCATGGAGATGGACAACCAGGAGGACAAGCGCATCGTGCAGGAATCCCTCGAGAGGGTAGACATGCTGGACTTCAAGGACAGGAACTTCTCGTCCCTTTCCGGAGGGGAGCAGCAGAGGATCATCCTCGCCAGGGCCCTGGCGCAGCAGACGCCGTGTCTGGTCCTGGACGAGCCCACGAACCATCTGGACATCAAATATCAGCTGGACGTCCTGGACATCGTCAAGTCCCTGGGATGCACCACGCTGTGCGCACTCCACGACCTGAATCTGGCGGCCCAATACTGCGACCGCATATACATCCTCTATCAGGGCCACATCGTCGAGGAAGGCACTCCGGAGGAGGTCATCACGGAAGAGATGATCCAAAGGATCTACGGCACCAAGGCGTCGGTGGAGATGCATCCCAAGACCGGGATGCTTAACGTGGTCTACTACCCTGCGCATTCCAAAGGGAAAGCCGAAGAATGAAACCATAAGGCGGTAGGAGGGATCGGTTCCCCCGCCGTCATTCTCTTTTTCTGGCACATACTGAATTCCGTGATCCGAAAGACGGTATTGTCGCTACGTTTCCCGCCGATATACGCCCTTTATACCCGTGCGAGCGCGCTTGTATTTTTTATAGTGGGTGCACAATTGCCCGAGTGATTCAATGATAAGATTCGGTCCAGCGGGAATTCCGCTTTCGTGTAAAGGTCGTACGCTCCAAGACGGTATCGAAGACGTGCACAACCTGAGCCTCAGCGCTCTGGAGATCCAAATGGTAAGGTCCAACGCATACGCCAGGCCTGCCGACGAAGAGGAGGTTGGAATGACCTTGAAGGATGTCGAGGAAGGATTCGTCCTTGAGATCGACAGGGACGGAGAGATCATCATAGACCCCGATGAGCCCATCGAGGAGGATGACGACCTCATCTACATGCCCGCAGGCGTCTCGGACACGTTCGGAGACCTCTTCTGGACCAACGAGATGGCGAAGAGGCTGGACGTCAACCTGTCCATCCACACGCCCTACTACATGGACCTCGGATCCAACACGGAACTCACGGACCACTGCATCAACAGCATCAGGCACGCCGCGATCATCCTGAATGCGCTGGGCGGGGACGTAGTCGTCACCAGCCTCGGGATCTACCCGCAGGACGCGGACCGTGATGAGATCGACGACAACATCAGGAACAACGTCGCGGACATCATGGGCTGGTGGGAGGAGAGCGGGCTCACCCCCAGGCTCGGAATCGAAATCACCGGACAGGACGATGTGTTCGGATCTTTGGAGCAGGTGCTGGACCTGTGCGACGAGATCCCCGGTACCATGCCCGTCATGAACTTCTCACACCACCACTCACGCACCAACGGATCGCTCCTCGAGATCGATGATTTCCTGAATGTCCTCGAGCAGATCGAGCCCTACTGCGACGGAAGGATCCACACTGCATTCGCCGGTGTCGAGTACACCGAGGGAAACGAGAAGAGGCTCACCCCGATCAAGAAAGGAAACCTCAAGTTCGAACCCCTGGCAGAAGCTCTTGTCGAGATGAAGCCCAATGCGACGATCATCTCCACATCGCCTCTCCTCGAGCACGATGCGATGTACATGAAGATCATCCACGAGAGGGTGCTGGCGAAGAAAGTGGCTAAGGACCTCAAGGAAAAGAAGAAGGCCGAAGCCGCAGCTGCCGGTGAGTGATTTGAAGATCCCGTCCGACCTTATCTCCTACTGCGAGAAGGCATTGTCTGATGTCGACATCTCCCTGGAGGAGCAGCTTATAGACTCCATACTGGCAAGCAGAAGGGTCTTCATCTACGGTTCCGGAAGGTCCGGGCTCATAGGTCAGCTTTTCGCGGTCCGTCTCATACAGCTCGGTATCGATGTGCACTTCGTCGGAGAGATGACAACGCCCATCATCACCCAGGACGACCTCACCCTGCTTATCTCCAACACGGGAAGGACATCATCGGTGGTTCAGACTGCCGAGATCGCCAGAAGGGTCGTAGGTTCCAAGGTGATATCCATCACAGGAAAGAAGGACTGCGACCTGGCCAGGACCTCGGACGTGACCATAGCGTTCAACATCGTGGAGAACGAGGAGACCAAGAGGATCGCTCCCCTCGGAACAATCTTCGAGGACACCGCGCATCTCTTCTTCGAATGCGTGGTCAGAGACATCATGAAGAAGCAGAACATCTCCGAGGAGGAGATGCGCAGCAGGCACGCTATTTGGGTCTGATCATTCCTGGAAGAGCACCGTGGCATCGTCCACTGTATCGGATACCTTGTACATCGAGAACTGGTGCGCATAGACATCGACCTTCATCAGGATTCCCGACTGCATCTTCGACTTGAACAGCCTCAGATCGTTCTCGGAGGGCTCGGTACCGCCCTCGTTCGATGCCACGCAAAGGCCTATGGCAGGCTCCCCGCCGATACCGCGGATAACCATGAATCTACCCTGGGCATCATCGCTGCTCTCTCCCGTGAGGATGATGCCAGCGGCATCGCTCTCCAGCAGCATGGAATCCATTGTCTCTAGAATCTTACCTAGGATCGATTCCGTCAGGAGCACATCGGCGTTGGTGCCCAATCTGTTCGCCATGATACGTCATGCAGATGGTCATACAACAAACCTTCCTATCGTTCCGATACCTGATAGAGGCTGGTCCTCAGCATGCTCGGATCGGGGATGATCTCCACCAGATCCCCGTCGGCCAGTTCCTCTCCGACAGTCTTCTTGAAATCCAGCAGATAGTAGTCCTTGACGAGCACGATATCGGTCTCTCCCCAGTAGTCCTCTACCGTGTCCCTGATCTCCATTATGCTCTCGTCCCCGGGCATGTCCATCCTGATGCTGAAATCCCTCGTTATGTTCTTCAGTGTGAATCTGACCATTCAGTCACCGGGAGAAGATGCACTCATCCGTTCTTTAACCATGCAACCGCTTTCTAGCATCTTTAGATGCTATACTGAGGTCATTCGTTCATGAGGTATCCGACGGTCTTAGCGACATCGTGGACCCTGAGGATAGAGGCTCCGGAATGAGCTGCGATCGATGATACTTTCGCAGTCACCTCATCGATGTCCTCGTCGGGATAGAATGTCTTCAGGAACCTCTTGCGGGACACCCCTACCAGTATCGGATGGTCGCCGCCCAGGAAGGACAGGTCCTTGACGATCTCCATGTTCTGCTCCATCGTCTTGCCGAAACCGACCCCGGGATCCACTATGAGATTCTTTTCGGATATTCCTACCTCGATGGCCCTGGAGCATTGCCCGTCCAAGAACCTCCTGATGACCTCCCTGTAATCCGCCCCCATCTTGGATGAATGGGTTTCCAGAGGGGATCCGTGCATGTGGGAGATGACGACTTTCACGTCACCCTGGGAACAGACCTCCATCATACCGTCGGCCCTCAGGCCGTTCACATCGTTGATGTAGCCGACGTCTTTGGAGATGCAGCGCTCAGCAACCTTCGGTTTCATGGTATCCACGGAGATGGGGACATCGATGGATGGGATCAGCGCGCTCAATACAGGCTCGAGCCTCGCCCATTCTTCTTCCTCCGGGACAGGAGTGAAGCCTGGACGTGTGGATTCCGCTCCGATGTCGATGATGTCGGCACCCTGGTCTATCATTTCCAAAGCGTGCTTGACAGCGGAATCCGCATCGCTCCACCTGCCCCCGTCAGAGAAAGAATCGGGGGTCAGGTTGAGTATGCCCATCATCTGGATGGGGCTCTTGCGCCAGGACGGAATGATCATTCCATCAGCTCGTCGATTATCTCGACGAGATCCCTTACCTGGACCTTCCTGTCCCCGATGGCTGCCTGCAGGTTGTTGACGCAGAACGGACATGTGGTGATGATCAGGTCGGCGAAGCTCGCCTCGTCCAGCCTGGTGTTGCCGATGTCCTTGGATACCTCGGGGTAGGCAGACCTGACTCCACCGCCGCCTCCGCAGCAGTGGCTGGTCTTGCGGTTGAACTCCATCTCCCTGAAGTCCAGCTTCGGGATCTTCTTGATGACCTCTCTCGGAGGCTCGAAGACCTCGCAGTGCCTGCCGAGATGGCATGGATCGTGGTAGGTCGCAACGACGCCCTCCATGGGCTTGAGCTTGAGGTCCTTCTTCGCCAGGTACTCGGTGATGTGGAGCACCTCGAACGGAACGTCGACGTACTTGGGGTACTCGATCTTGAACATCCTGTAGCAGCCTGCACATGCCAGGACCAGTGTCTCGACTCCCAGAGCCTTGATGGCCTCTACGTTCTTCTTGAACAGCTCGGTCGTCTCCTCCTGGGGCCATCCGACCCTCTGTGCGACCGATCCGCAGCAGACCTCATCGATGGTTGTGAAGTCCTCTCCCAGCTTATCGAGGATCGACAGTGTGGCCTGGGCGGTCTTCTTGGACCTGTATGTGGCGGTGCAGCCGACGTAGTATCCGACCTTCGCCTTGTGGGGCTTCCTTCCGAGTGCCTCCTCTCTGGACTGCGTCTCGCCAAACGGGTTGCCGCATTCCATGATCTTCTCGCACATGGCCTTGTGCTTGGGCAGGATGTGGCCGTTCTTCACCAGATCGGCACGGCAGAGCTCGATGATCTCGACGATGTCGACCTTAGAGGGGCATCTCCTGACGCAGTCAGCACAGGTTGTGCATGTGTACATGTTCTGCACTAGGGCATCGTCCGGCTGGATGTCTCCGTTGAGGAGTCCGTACGTCAGCGTTATGCGTCCCCTCGACAGCGCCGAATCCCAATTGATCGCCTTGAACGAAGGGCAGACGCTCTTGCAGAATCCGCACATCGTACAGACGTTGACCGCCTTCCTTACCTCTTCCAGGTTGTCCACTTTGAAATCGCTCATTCATTCCACCCTCGGAATAGTGACGCTACCGTCCATCAGCACGATGACACGCGCCTTGGGGTTCTCCTTGAGAGCCTCGGCGACCGCATCTGCAACCGATGGGAACGGTCTGATGTTCGCGTTTGAAAGTATCTCGGGATCAAGGTCCGTGACCGCCCAGACGGATGCCCATGTGGCGATCTCGGCCATCTTGGCCGCCTTGTGGTATCCCAGCTTGTATTCTGCCCTGAGGTTCTCCAGAACCTTGTTGGGGTCCTTCGAGCTCGAGAGCTGGTTGAGGAACGTGGGGTGGCCTATGCCCTCCCTGCACTTGGAGACCATGATGATCTTCCCTCCCTCCTTGAGTGCCCATTTACCGTTGTCCAGCGCCTTCTGCGACTGGTAGAGGTCCACATCCATCGGGTAGGGTGCGACCGATATGACGATGTCTCCCTTCTCCGGGATCGGGACGGAGAACACCTCGTTGGCGTATTTCACGGCCTCGTAGAATGACGCATTAAGCTCCCCGGACACCGCCTTGTATATGTTCTGGTGCCTGTCCAGCACGGTCTCGATGGCGAAGATCTTCTTGCCCTTGACGACCTCCAGGGCATCCATCATGTCCTCGTGGACGGGGTTGCCCTCGAGAGCGAGTGCCTGGGCCTCCTTCCTCATCGCCAGCTTGTGATTGGTCTCGACGGTCTTGAAGGATGCGACTCCGGGAAGGAACGATTTCCTTCCTCCGGTGTATCCAGCAAAGTAGTGTGGTTCGACCGATGTTATGATCACCAGGCGGTCCGCGTCCACGGCGATCTTGTTGACCTCCATAGGGGTGCCGTTCTTGGACGTTCCGAGGAATACGCACTCGGAGTTCTTGGCGTCATGACAGATGATGCGGTCCTTCAGGTCCTTGTAGTGCTTGCCGAAGACGAAGTTGTACTCCTCCTCGGTCATGTCCCTGTGGGTCCCTGTTGCGACGAGGTACCTGGCCTTCTTCAGGTCCATCTTCTTTGAAAGAGCATCCAGAACCTTCGCTGTGGGTGTGGGGCGGGTTCCGTCGTTGACGATGAAGACGATGTCCTCTCCACCCTCGAGGAACTCCTCCATGGATCCGTATCCCAGAGGATTGTCGATGGATTCTCCGATCACCTTGTCGGGGTCACCGCACTCAACGTCCTTGGGGTAGTATGTTCCCACATAGTTCTCATCCGGAATGTCAACCTTCTGCACTCCGTCCTTTCCGTACTTCACGTCGATTATCATTGGACCAGGTTAGTGCATCCTTCTTCCTTTGATTAAAAACTATCGTGCGCGGGAGCAGGTTCTTTAAGACTGAGTCGCCTATAGGCATCCAATGGCAATGATAGGTGACATCGGCGAGCGCCAGCTCATCCAGGACTTCAAAACGTTCATCCGCCCGGAGGGACGTGTCGGTCCTGGGGATGACGCTGCGGTGATAGACAAGGACATAGTCGTCACCACCGATGTGGTCACATTCGACAGGCATTTCCCCATCGGGATGAGCTACGAGCAGTTCGGATGGTACGCTGCGGCGGTGAACTTCAGCGACCTGGCTGCGATGGGCGCCAGACCGATAGGCTTCACAGCTGCCCTGGCGCTGCCGCCCACCCTTGATTCGCAGGCCGCCTATGACATGATGAGCGGGATGGACCAGTGTGCGGAGTTCTGCGGCACTGGGATCGTCGGAGGGGACACCAAGAACGGTCCAGGACTGATCGCCGGAACGGCAATAGGGACTCTGGACGGAAGGGCACCCATGCTTAGGTCAGGAGCAACGCCGGGAGATATCGTGGCCGTCACAGGACCTCTGGGAGGCCCTGCGGCGGGATTCGTAGCCATCGACAAGGGAATCGACTGCCAGGAAGCGAAGGACACGCTGTACATGCCGATCCCCCGTGTCACCGAAGGGATAGAGCTGGCAGAGTCCGGGGTCGTCACCTCGTGCATAGACCTCTCGGACGGACTGGGAACCGCATTGAATACGATATGCGAAGCATCAGGGGTCGGGATCGATGTCGAATTCAGTTTCCTTCCCCACGAGGAATTCGTGGAGGACATCTCGAAGCAGTCGGGCGTTCCGCTCGAGAAGCTGCTCTTGGGCTGGGGAGGCGAGTACGAGCTCATGTTCACCGCCGACCAGAACCGCCTGAACAAACTGTACGACGCGGAGATAGAGTTCTCCATAATCGGCATGGTCCACGAGGGGGACCGCCCGGAGCTCATACGCGACGGGAAGAGGAGCGAAATAACCTATGGCGAATATTGACAAGGTCGAGGCGAGATACTACCGCCGCGAGGGCGAATCGTTCGTTTGCGAGCTGTGCCAGCAGAAGTGCTTCATCAAGCAGGGCGAGTTCGGTTACTGCGGCACACGCAGGGCTGATGAGGACATGCTCGTCTGCAACTCCTACGGAAAGATCTCGTCGCTCTCCGTCGACCCCATTGAGAGGATGAACCTCTACCACTACAAGCCCCATTCCAAATGCCTCTCGGTAGGCAGCGTCGGCTGCAACATGAACTGCCAATTCTGCAAGAACTACTCCTTCGCAAAACTGTCTATCGGGAAGAAGCGTGCCACGTTCAAGAGCCCGGAGGAACTCCTCCAGATGTGCCGCGACGAGGAAATGGACACGGTCACTTTCACATACAACGAGCCGATGGTCTGGTTCGAGTACATCATGGACTTCGCGGAGACTGCACCCGATATGCACATCGCCCTGATGACCAATGGACTAGTCAACGACGGCCCGCTGAGGGAGCTTTGCAGCGTCGTCGAGGCGATGTCTATCGATATCAAATCGTTCGACAGGAAGACGTACAAGAAGCTGTGCGATTGGGATCTGGGCGATGTTCTGATAACGGTCCGCAACGTTTACGAGAGGGGAGTCCACACTGAGCTCAACTACATCGTTATTCCTGGAGTCAACGACTCCGAGGAGGAGATCCTCGCATTCTGCAACTGGGTGAGGAACGAGCTGTCTGTCGATGTCCCCGTCCACTTCAGCCGTTTCCAGCCGGACTACGAGATGAGGGATGTTCCCCTGACACCCGTTGAGCTGCTGCTCCGCTGCAGGGAGATCGGGATGGAGTGCGGGCTGAACTTCGTCTATGTCGGGAACACCCTGATCGACGATGCGGACGACACCATCTGTCCGGGATGCGGAGAGGTCGTCGTGAAACGTCTCGGCTTTTCGGCCAACATCATTTCTCTGGACGGCGGCAAATGCTCCAAATGCGGCCGCGACCTGAACATGCTCAGATGAGCACGAACAGAGGACTTCCTGCTATCATCACTATGAGGAATGCCACTAGCACCGGCAGCAGGAAGGGGACCATCGGGGTCACGCGAACCTCTGTCTCACCGGCCTCCTCCAGACGGTCGTACACCGATGCGGAATCGTCCTTCGGTTTTATCCTCACCTTATGACCTTCCCTGATATCCTCCACAGGCCATACCAAAGAAGCTCTGGCCTCGTCTATCGGTAAGACGTATGTATTGAACGAACTGTCGCCCTTCTTCGAATTCCTCATGACGACCGGGATCATGAACAGAAGCGAGAACAGCAGTGCGAATAACAGCGTGGAGAAAACCGGGTTGAACACGAATCCAGCTGGATAGACCGGCTGCCATATCAGGCATCCGAACTCCGCATAGATTGGATACACCATGGACAGCGACACCAACGCCTTGACATCGGCTCCCCCTTTGACCAGTCCTGCAAAGTGCAGCCCTATGACGATGAGGGCCATCAATGCTGAGACCAGATGCGACGGATCGGATGACACCCAATAACAGGCGATCATGACCGTCAGGAAAGCGATGATTACTATCCCGGACATCCTGCCCTCGACCTTGGGACTGAACATGAACATCGCGATCATCAGGTATCCGACGGCTGAGAGCAGTCCCTCGGATAGCGATCCGGATGAGAATCCGAACGTAGCACCGATGACCAGCATGACGATCCACAGCAGATCGGGCACCTCCCTGCTGCGCACATCGAACACGGCAGCCAAGACAAAGATTGCCGAAACGGCCGCAAACACCGTCATGGATGCTAGCATGGGTCGATAATCGGCACTTCTTATTTTTAATGGGTAGCCTATAACGCAGTATGAACGGAAGGAAGATGGCAATCGCCATAGTGGCAGCGATGCTTGCCCTCGCAGCGATGCCTCTGTGCGTGCAGAGCAGCGATGCCCTGGACAGCGACAGCTACTACATCATACTCGCAGGAACCGATGCTCCGGAGAAGCCGGTGTACGTCACCATTGCGAACGGGGAGAGCGCGACATGGAACCTGCATGTGGTGAACGAGTCCAAGTATTACATGGACGTCAACTACACCTCGACTTCCGATTCGAATTATCTGATAGTGGAACAGCTTCCGAGCACAGCCCTTCTGGGCCCTAAAGGATCGGGGGAGAACCACATCTCCAGCGGCCAGGTGACCATCAAGGCGAAGGATCTGTCCGATACCATGAGCGATGTACCTGTCACGATCACCATCTCGGTCACGGAGATATCCGAGACGAAGGTCACCGCTATAACGACTATCACGTTCCTCGTATCCGTGGAATCAATCTATGATTCCACAGGGATGTACAACAAGTTCTTCGGGATCTTCCCGAACACCCTGCCGTCCCCTCTGGACAGCCCTTGGGTTCCTGCCGTGGTCACCGTCATCCTGACCGTGCTCATCGGTGCATTGATCTGCCATATACTGGTCCCCAGAGCGGCAAAGCTGCTCTACAGGAGGACCACCGAGGAAGAGGCCGAAACGCTGAACAGGAAGCTGTTCAGGATGATCACTCCCCTTATCGCACTGGCTGCCCTGACGCAGAGCCTTTACATCCTGGATGCGGACACCTCCATAATCTCGGATTTCAACCAGTTGGCCACAGTCATATCGATCGTGCTGATATCATTCATACTGTGGGATCTCTACATATTCATAGTCACATCCACGCTTACCAATATCGAGAAGTCGGAACGCAACTCCGCAATCGACACTTCGTTGGTCCCGCTGTTCAAGATGATCGGAAGGATCATTTTCTGGGTGGGAGGCGCCACCGCCATACTCGGAGCGTTCGGGGTCGACCTCACAGGAATACTGGTGAGCGCGGGCGTCATTTCCTTGGGAATCACCCTGGGAGCACAGAACGTACTCTCGCAGTTCTTCAGCGGTCTGGTCATACTGACCACCAGGCCCTTCAAGGCCGGTGACTTCCTGAAGATCAACGACAAGGTATACATCGTCCGCAAGGTGAAGCTGATGTACACCGAGTTCGGCAACTGGGCAGGCGATGAGATAATCACCATGCCAAACAACGTGGTGACCAACGCCACCATCAGCAACATGACCAAGGGCGACAAGGTCTGCAGGCAGTACGTCTTCTTCTCCGTGGCCTACGGCACAGACCTGAAGAAGGCGGAACAGGTGATGATCGACACCGCCAACAAATGCGACCTTGTCGTTCAGGACAAGAAGCATGCTGGACCCGAGGTAAGGGTAACCAACTTCCTGTCATCCGGTATCGAGTTGAGGCTGTCCGTTCACACCCCTACCTTCGACGACACCGGTGCCGCCGCAGGAAAGCTGAGGGGAATGATCTACGAGGCATTCGCCAAGAACGACATCGAGATCCCCTATGACAGGGTGCAGATCGATATCCTCTCGGACCACAGTGAAAAGAAGGATCATTAAACTACAAAACTGCGTATTCCCGCAGTTCTTTAAACCTTTTTCTACTGATTCCGTTAGCAACTTTACGGATTACACAGAAAACCTTACGGATTTCTGTCAGCTTTTTTATACAATGAGAAATTAACCCTTCCAGAGTGATGAATATGATCGACAACCTGGATAAGAGGATCATAGAGATTATGAAGAAGGACTCTAGGTGCCCCTTCGTGGAGATTGCCAATCAGCTCGGCGTATCCGAAGGGACAATCCGCAGCAGGGTCCACAGGATGACGGATGAGGGCATCATCCGCGGTTTCACCATCAAGACCGGTTCGAGGAACGTCAAGGCGCTTGTGGAGATCAGGATAGATGTCAACACGGACACCCAGGGCATAGCAAAAGAGCTTGCCAGCTACGACGGTGTCACCGAAGTGTTCGAGGTCACCGGAGACCAGGACATCATCGCCATAGTCGATGTTGAATCATCACAGTACCTGAACGAGATCATCGAGCGCATAAGGCGCTACGACAACATCCTGAGCACGCGTACCCGCATCATCCTCAAGGAGCACTTCGGGGAGGCCTGAAGATGTTCAGGGGAATGGGAACGGCAATCATCACGCCGTTCAAGAACGACGGAAGCATCGACGAGGACGCCCTCAGGAGACTGGTCAGATTCCAGGAGGACAACGGGGCAGACATCCTCATCCCGTGCGGATCCACCGGAGAGTCTGCGATGATGTCTCACCAGGAGCACATCCATGTCGTTGAGGTCGTAAGGGACGAGGCCAAGAAGGCGAAGATCGTCGCGGGGGCCGGAAGCAACTACACCGCTGAGGCGGTCATGCTGAGCAAGAGCGCCGCGGATCTCGGAGTGGACGGTATCCTGTCCATCTCGCCCTATTACGTCAAGCCCACCCAGGAAGGGCTCTATCAGCACTACAAGGCCATCCAGGAGGCCGTGGACATACCGGTCATCGTGTACAACGTTCCCGGAAGGACTGCTTCCAACGTCAGCGTCGACACCATCCTCAGGCTCGCAGAGCTTCCCGGTATCGCGGGAGTGAAGGAGGCCAGCGGGAACTTCTCGCAGATTATGGACATCCTTGCAAGGAGACCGAAGGGATTCGATGTCCTCAGCGGGGACGACAGCCTCACGATGGGGATGCTGGCGCTCGGAGCCGACGGAGTCATATCCGTCGCATCCAACTGCTGCCCCAAGCTTATGTCGACGATGGTCAACGCCGCAATGGACGGAGATGTGAAGACGGCAAGGGACATCCACGAGAAGCTCCTGCCCCTGTTCTCCGCACTGTTCTGCGAATCCAACCCCATACCCGTACAGTACGCCATGGGAAGGATGGGATACGGAAACGGCATCCCGAGGCTGCCTCTGACCGCACTCAGCGAGAAAGGAAGATCCATACTGGACCCCGTCCTCGATTCATTGGGACTCCGAGGTGTTTGATTGATTAACGTAGTGGTCGGGGGAGCAACCGGAAAGCTTGGAACCTTCGTCTGCCAGAAGATCATAGCATCGGACGACATGAAGCTCATAGGGGGCACCGTGTCCCCTGAAGGAAAGAACGTTGGCAGGGAGATCTATCCCGGGATAGTCGGGAAGACACCTGCCGAACTGCCGGAACTGCTGAAGGGGTGCGATGTATACGTGGACCTCACATCCCCTGCAGCGGCATCGAAGATCATAGCGGACATCCCGTCGTACGGAGCGAACATAGTCCTGGGGACCACTGCGGTGGACCAGGCCGTTCTGGACAGGATGGGGGAGAACATCCGCAAGAACAACACGTCAGGGTTGATCTCTTCCAACTTCGCGATAGGGGTCAACGTGTTCTGGAAGATGTGCGAGGTCATGGCCAAGTACCTTCCGGACTATGACATCGAAGTGATCGAGGCCCATCACAGCATGAAGAAGGACGCCCCCTCAGGAACGGCCATGGAGGCCGTGAAGAGGCTGAGCGGCGCTACGGGCATCGAGGACATCGAATATGGCAGGCAGGGAGTCACTGGACCGCGTAAAAGAGAAATATGCGTGCACTCCATCCGCGCCGGTGATATAATAGGAGACCATACCGTCATCTTCGCCAAGAACAACGAGAGGGTCGAGCTCACCCACAAGGCGATCTCCCGCGAGGTCTTCGCCGAGGGCTGCATCGAATCCATAAGATGGCTGGCGGGAAAGAAGGATGGTCAGATCCACAGCATGAACGAGGTGCTCGGGCTATGATAACAGTCATGAAGTTCGGGGGAACCAGCGTCGGTTCCGCGGAAGCGATCGAGAGAGTGGCGAACATTATCGTCAACACCGAAGGCGACAAGGTTGTCGTTGCTTCGGCCATGTCAGGCATAACGAATTTCCTGGTCCAGGTCGTCGACAGCCCCACAAAGGACATCGATGAGATAGTCCAGCAGTTCGCCAACAAGCACATCATGGCCGCCGAGCAGATGTTCAACGAGGAGACCATGAAGGAGTTCATGGTCGAGTTCAACAAGAGGCTCGCATTCTTCAGGGAGGCCATCGAGAGCGATCCCAACGACGCATACTACAAGGACCTCGTCACCTCCCTGGGAGAGAGGTTCTCCACTTTGATGCTCTCGTTCTACATCAAGCAGATGGGATATGACTCCGTCGCACTCACCGCTGAGACCGCTGGAATAGCCGCGGTCGGATTGCCCCTGTCAGGTTCAGCTGACCTTGACGAGACGGCCAGTGGAATGACCATGCTAGTCAGGCCTCTGCTATCGCAGGGGGTCATCCCTGTCATCACCGGATTCTACGGTATCAAGGACGGAGTCCCGCTCACCTTCGGAAGAGGAGGATCGGACTACTCCGCCGCAGTCGTCGCCAATGCGCTCGACGCGGACATGCTTGAGATCTGGACGGATGTCGACGGTTTCATGACCGCCGACCCCAGGATCATCAAGGACGCCATCAAGATCGAGGAGATGACCTTCGGAGAGGCGGCAGAGCTCGCATACTTCGGTGCCAAGGTCCTGCACCCCAGGACCATCGAGCCCGTGAGGATCAAGCGCATCCCGCTTAAGGTCAGGAACTCCTTCAAGCCAGAGGAGCCCGGAACGCTCATCCACTCCCTCAAGAAGAAGGGCAAGGGACTTCTGAAGAGCGTAGCCACGAAGAACGATCTGGCGATCGTGACGATCAGTTCTGCTGAGATCGCATACAGGCCCGAGCTTGTATCGATGATCATCGGGAAGATCGCCCAGGACAACATCATCATCTATTCCATATCGACATCGCTGTCGACCATAGCCATACTCATCAGCAACGGCGAGGTCGCATCTGTCATCAACAGGCTCAACGAGTTCGACAACGGCGAGATCGAGAGGATCGATGTGAAGAACAACGCATCCCTCGTGTGCTGCGTCGGTGACGACCTTCTGTCCAAATGCGGCGCGACCGGTGACATCTTCACCGCCGTCAAAGAAGCGGGGGTCAACGTCGAGATGATCTCGGAGGGAGCCTCCGAGGTTTCGCTCAACTTCGTCGTGCCCATGGGAATGGTCATGGATGTCGTCGCGGTGCTCCACTCCAAGTACATAGGGTGAGACCAATGATGCGCGATTTCGAATGCAGGGACGGCGTGATGTACATCGCCGGCAAATCAACTGTTGAACTGGCGGAGGAGTTCGGTACGCCTCTGTACGTCTACGATGAGGCCAGGATCAGGGAGAACTACAGGAACATCCACGGTGCGTTCTCCAGATACATGGACACCAAGATCCATTACGCATGCAAGGCGAACACCAACCTGTCCGTGCTGAGGATCCTCGAACAGGAGGGATCAGGCATCGATGCCGTATCCATAGGAGAGGTCAAGACCTGCCTGAAGGCCGGATTCACCCCTGACAGGATAATGTACACCGGCGTCAACGTCAGCGACAAGGAGCTGAAGGAGGTCGCGGAGCTTGGAGTCATGATCAACATCGACTCCGTGTCCGAGATGGAGAGGCTCGCAAAGATCTCCCCTCAGCACGAGATATCCTTCCGTATCACCCCCGGTGTCGGATCTGGGCACAGCGACAAGGTCATCACAGGCTCCAAGGGGGCCAAGTTCGGCATCCCCCTCAAAGAGGTCATCGACACCTACGCTAGGGCCAAGGACCTGGGATTCAAGATCAAGGGCATACACGCCCACATAGGCTCCGGAGGACAATCCGTGGAGCCCTTCCTCGACATGATGCAGGTCATCATCAACCTGGTCAACGAGATAGAGGAGCTCGGCATCAAGCTGGATTTCATCGACATGGGCGGAGGCATAGGAGTCCCCTACAAGCCGCAGGAGGATGAGATGGACCTCAACGAGCTCGCCTCCGAGATCACCGACATGATCGAGCAGGAGACGGATATCAAGACGCTCATACTCGAACCCGGCAGATACATCATCTGCGATGCTGTGGTCCTCCTGACATCCGTGAACGACGTCAAGGACGCCGGGCTGAAGAAGTACATCGGATGCGATGCAGGATTCAACACGCTCATCAGACCGGCATTCTACGATTCATACCATTACGTCGCCATTGCGAACAAGTTCGGCAAGGCATGCACCAACAGGTACGAGGTAGTCGGACCCATCTGCGAATCCGGCGACTACCTCGCCCACGACCGTGTGCTCCCCGAACCCAAGGAGGGCGACATCGTCGCCGTCTACAACGCAGGAGCGTACGGATTCTCCATGTCCAGCAACTACAACTCCAGGCCCCTGTGCGCAGAGGTCCTGGTCAACGACGGCAAGGCGGAGCTCATCCGCGAGCCCGAGACCGTGGAGGAGCTGTGGAGACACCAGATCATACCCGAGAGGCTGATGTGAATGCATTTCTGGAAATATCACGGAATAGGAAACGACTTCGTCCTCCTCGACGGGACCGACGGAGATCTGGAGATAGACAACGAGTGGTGCAAGGGTGCCTGCGACAGGCACTTCGGCATCGGAGCCGACGGCGTGCTCTACATCATGCCCGGCGAAGGGACCGACATCACCATGAGGATCATCAACGCCGACGGGACCGAGGCGGAGATGTGCGGCAACGGTATCAGATGCGTCGCCGTGCACGCCTACAACCACGGCATCGTTGACAAGGAGGAGTTCACCATCAACACCATGGCAGGAGTCCTGAAGGCTAAGGTCGTCGTGGAGGACGGAGTGGCCGTGAGCACGGTCATCGACATGGGAGCGCCCATCCTCGACGGAAGGTCCATCCCTATCGACTACGACGGACAGTACATCAACGAGGACTTCGCCCTCATGAAGTACTTCTTCAAGGCCAATGCCGTATCCATGGGAAACCCCCACTTCATCACATTCCAGGAGATGGACGACGCTACCATCGACCTCCTCGGTCCGATGATCGAGACGCACAGGCTCTTCCCCAGGAAGACCAACGTGGAGTTCTGCAAGATCATCGACGGCAAGATCTACATCAGGGTCTTCGAGAGAGGTGCCGGTTGGACGCTCGCCTGCGGCACAGGCGCATGCGCCAGCACGGTCGCGGCAGCGCTCAACGGATTCGTTCCGTACGACACCCCCGTAGACGTCCACCTTCCCGGCGGATGGCTGAAGATCACGGTAGACAAGGACCTCAAGTACGTCTTGATGGACGGACCCGCGGAGCTGGTCTTCGAGGGCGACGTTCCCGACGATTGCATGGAGTGATAATATGGCAGTATTCGAACAGGCTGAAAGGCTCAAAAAGATCCCACCCTACCTTTTCGTCAGGCTGGAGCAGCTCTCCGCCGAGAAGAGGGCCAAGGGATGGGACATGATCGATTTCGGTATCGGCGACCCGGATCTCCCGGCCCCGCAGTGCATAGTCGACGAGATGTACGCCCAGGCCAAGATCAACGAGAACCAGAAGTACTCCTCGTCGGCAGGCGAGAAGGACCTCCGCGTAGCAGTCGCCAAATGGTACAAGAAGAGGTACGGCCTCGACATCGATCCCGATACGCAGGTCTGCGTAACCATAGGCTCCAAGGAAGGCATATTCAACATCGCCCAGGCCTTCGTCAACGAAGGCGAGACGATCATCGCACCCTCGCCCGGATACCCCGTGTACTCCGGAGCGGCCACCCTGTTCAACGAGGCCAAGTGCGTCAAGGTCCCCCTGAAGGCGGAGAACGGATGGCTCCTGGATGTCAACGAGTGCCCCAAGGGCGCAAGGATGCTCTATCTGAACTATCCCAACAACCCGACGGGTACCACATGCGACCTGGACTACCTCAAGAAGGTGTACGACTGGTGCGATTCCAACAACACCATCTTCTGCTACGACAACGCGTACTGCGAGATGGTCTACGACGGATACCAGGCCCCTTCCGCACTGCAGGCGGGCCCGAACTGCATAGAGTTCGGATCGTTCTCCAAGACGTTCAACATGACCGGGTTCAGGCTCGGCTACGCCGTTGGACACCCGGACCTCGTCGCGGGACTGAAGAAGTGCAAGGGACAGATAGACTCCGGAGCCCCCATCTTCATCCAGAAGGCCGCCATCAAGGCATTGGACCTCTACGGGCCGAACGGAGAGGCGCCTGAGGAGGTCGCCAAGAACATGAAGATCTACGCCGAGAGGAGGAAGGTCCTCGTGGACGGCCTCAGGGAACTCGGCTACGACGTCAAGATGCCCATGGGAACCTTCTACGTATGGTTCAACTGCGGCATGCCTTCGGACGTGTTCACTCAGAAGATGATCGACCTCGGAATCATCGTTACCCCCGGTACCGGCTTCGGAGAATCCTGCGAAGGATACATCAGGATGACCGTCACCGAGCCCGTCGAGCGCATAAGGAAGGCGCTTGACAGGATGAAGCAGAACAAGTACATCGAGTGAAGGGTCTCCCTTCACTCAAACCCCTTCCATTTTCAGTCCTCTTTTTTGATGTCTGGCTCATACAGTATTCATCTTCCACTTTCGGTCACCCCCTTCTCAGCTTTATATATGGATTAGTCGATGATGAATCGAGGAATCACAATGGCCACAAAAACCCTTGAAGATATACCAGGAGTAGGACCAGCCATAGCAGAAAAACTCCGTGAAGCAGGATACAACGAACTGATGGCCATCGCAGTTGCTTCCCCGTCCGAACTTGCAGAGACTTGCGAGATCGGGGAGAAGAAGGCAATGGACATCATAGAGGGTGCCAAGCTTTGCGCGGACATTGGCGGTTTCGAGACAGGAGAAGACATCCTGGAGAGACGCAAACAGATAACCAAGCTCACGACCGGATCGAAGGCCTTCGACGAGCTCCTCGCAGGAGGTCTGGAGACGCAGTCCATCGTGGAGCTGTTCGGAGAGTTCGGAAGCTGTAAGACGCAGGTCTGCTTCCAGCTCGCGGTGAACGCCACACTCCCTGAGGAGAAGGGCGGTTTCGACTCGGATGTCATAATCATCGACACAGAGAACACGTTCAGGCCGGAAAGGATCATCCAGATGGCCAACTACATGGGCGCGGACCCCGACGAGACCCTGAAGAGGATCCACGTCGCCAGGGCATTCAACTCCCAGCACCAGGTGCTGCTCGTTGACAAGGCGCTGGAGCTCGCACAGACCATGAAGGTCAAGCTGCTCATCGTGGACTCGCTCACATCACACTTCAGAGCGGAATACGTAGGAAGGGGAGCGCTCGCCGAGAGGCAGCAGATCCTCAACCGCCACATGCACGATCTGCTCAACTTCGCAACGCTGAACAACGCCGTCATCGCAGTGACCAACCAGGTGGCTGCGAAGCCCGATGCGTTCTTCGGAGACCCCACCAGGCCCATAGGAGGACACATCGTAGGTCACACCGCCACCTTCCGTATCTACCTGAGGAAGGGAAAAGCTGGAAAGAGGATCGCAAGACTGATCGACTCACCCAACCTGCCTGAAGGCGAAGCTGTCTTCATGGTGACCGAAGACGGTATTAAGGACTAAACACTAAACGGGGGCGTGAGCCCCCAATTCTTCTTCGAACTGTCCGGCGAATCCAAGGATATGCCTTTGGCCGAGGTGAAAGGATGCCTCAAGGCCGAGACCGACGAGTGCAACATCATCTCATCCGGACCGGGCTATGCCATAGCATCTTTCGACGAGAAGCATCTCGACTCGGTCGCTGACCGTATCGCCATGTCTCACAGCATCGGACGCTATCTGGGGGAGTACACGCCCGAAGACGTCTCCGGACTTGCTAATATTGAACTTCCCGAAGGCTCGTTCGCCATCAGGGCGAAGAGGTTCGAGGGCATGATGAAGGATGTCGATTCTCAGAAGCTCATCCGTAACGCAGGAGCGCTTCTGTCGAAGAACAACGATGTGAACCTGAAGGATCCCGATTTCATCGTCAGGATGCAGATGTGCGACAAAGTGCACCTGTATCTGGAGGACAAGGTCACAGAGAAGGATCTCCTGGAGAAAAGGAAGGTCGCAGAAAGGCCGTTCTTCTCTCCGATCTCTATCCATCCCAAGTACGCTAGGGCCCTCATCAACATGGCAGAGGTCAAGCGCGGTCAGACTCTACTGGATCCGTTCTGCGGGACCGGAGGGATAGTCATTGAGGCCGCAGAGATGGGGATGAAGGCAGTCGCCTCGGACTTCGACGAGGATATGATCATCGGCTGCCAGGAGAACCTGGACTTCTACGGTCTGAAGATGCACGACTTCGATGTCATCGATATCGGAGACATCGCCGATAGATTCCCCGATATGGATTCGATATGCACGGATCCGCCCTACGGAAGGAGCACCAAGACCGGCGGCGAGAACATCACCAAGCTGTACAACCGCGCGGGCGAGGTCATCCCCAAATGCCTGAAGAAGGGCCACAAAGCAGGCATCGTTCTGCCGCAGCCTCTGGAGATCCCCGGCATGGAAAGGGAGCTTCTGTTCCTTCAGAGGGTGCACGGCACACTGACCAGGCACTACCATATCTTCAGGAACTGATGTCAGCTACTCCATCAGTTTGAGTGCTTGCTAGATCTCCGCACTTCGTAGGAAATTCAGATTAGCTCGGATTCCTTTGCCTATCAGTCCCTTCTCTCCCTCTTGTAGAGCTTGTATGCCAATACAGATACGATTATGAGGGCGATGATCACCAGCAGGATGTTCACGTAGTTGATCCAACCTACCGTAACGGTCATTCCGGCCTCGGTCAGCACATCTTCTGATGAAGTTACCGATATGATTACGTGGTCCGGCTTCTCCAATGCTCCGAGGTCGTCCATTATCTCCTTGAGCGTGGTGCCTACCGAGAACACCTTGGTGTATCTGCTACCGTCAAAGGTCCATCCTTCGTTCGGATCCTTCGCCACACCTCCGTCGGGATCCACTGTGACGTCCGCACCCTTTTTTATACCTATCGGGCATATTGCGGAGCAATGCATCCTTCTACGGATGTGGAGATTTGATTTCGATGACAGTCAATCAATACATGCTCGACAAGATCGCCAAAGGCACCATGCACGCCGCACTCATTGACCCCGACAAGCAGCCCGCCGAGAAGGCCGGGGAGCTCGCCAAGATCATGAAGGAGGCAGGTACCGACATCATCTTCGTCGGCGGATCCAGCGGAATCACGATGGAGAACCTCTCCGCCACATCCAAGGCCGTGAAGGAGGCCTCCGGTCTCCCGGTCATCCTCTTCGGAGGAACACCCGACTCCCTCAACAAGGAGCTGGATGCGGTATTCTTCATGCAGATCGTCAACGCTGCGGACCCCATGTTCGTCACCTTCGGACAGGTCGCGGCCGCGCCCATCATCGCGAAGCTCGGGCTCGAATCCATCTCAATGGGATATGTCATCGTCGAGCCCGGAATGACCGTCGCACGCGTGTCCAGCGCCAAGGTCGTCGGACAGGACGAGATCGAGAAAGCGGTCGCCTACGCCATGGCATGCAAGATGTTCGGATTCAAGTACATCTACTTCGAGGCCGGATCCGGAGCCGACAGGCCCGTCCCCCCTGCGATGATCAAGGCGATCAAGACATACGTGGACCTGCCCCTCATCATCGGCGGAGGCATCAGGACACCCGAGGCAGCGGCTGCCGCCAGGGAAGCTGGTGCCGACATCATCGTGACCGGAACGCTCCTCGAGCAGGGAGCCGACGACAGCAAGCTCAAAGCTGTGGTCTCTGCAGCCAAGGGAATCTGAGATGGCATACGATCCCGATACCCCCAGTTATAACACCCCGATCTCCCCCCGCCAGTTCATCTGGAACACGCCTGAGGAGAGAGCCGCCGGGATCAACAACGACCTTAAGGTGGCTGCACGCAGGTACCTCTGCCCCAACTGCGGAAAGGAGTTCAGCCTCTTCCAGTCCAGGGCGGTTGCATGCAAGTACTGCCCCAAGGCGAATCAGAACTGCCCCAACGTCAGGTGCCCCCATTGCGATAAAGAATACCCCATCAAGGGATTCATAGTCCCGGACAACAACCCCGGTGCGAAGCAGGACCAGGTGCACATGACCAACTATGCGCAGAATGTCTTCAACCGCTTCTCCGACTCCTACAACAGAAGATGATTCACTTCTTCTGGATCGCGAGCATCTGAGGATGCCTGTTCAGTACCGCTGCCAGATCGATTGCTCTGATCGTGGCGTGATGCATGCCTAATCCGTTGTCCGTGGAATCATCCTCGGCCTTGATGGCCCCTATGGCATCTTTGCAGACGTCCAGCATGTTCTTGGAACCGTCCATGTGCTCCTTCATGTAGGCAATCGCATCGGCAACCGTATTTGTTTGTGAGATGTCGAAAAGCGCCGCCACAGGAGCATGGACCTTGAACTCGCCGATCTCGATCGTCCTGATCTCCTGGGCGGTCACGTTGACATCCCTGTGACCCTTCTCGTAGACGATCCCTTTGGATACCGGATACCTGTCCGCGGGCATGCTGAATTCCTTACCGTTTCCCGTCCTCTCGACCTTCGCCGGGGATACTTTGAAACCTTCCACGACAAGGACATTGTCGGCCGATCTGATGACGCTCTCATCGCCTGAGACCATCACCAATGATATGCCCTGCCTGCCCATTGAGCTTCCCATTTCGGACAATGAAATTATCTTCTCGTTGTCGGCCAGGAATCCCTTCCTCATGACGCATGGGTTGGAGTACTCCTCATCGATGAGTATGAGCTTGGAACCCATCTCGACAGCCTCGGAGACGGATACGAACTCGGACATGGGCGAGGATACGAACTCCTTCTTGGCTGCCGATGTGTCATCGAACTCCGGGGTCTCGGGAACGAACATCGAGATGTCCACGGAATCGGCCGGACGGTTGGGTTCGGCCATGACGAATGCGGCATCCCTGGAGGTGATGACGTATTCCCTCCCGTCGCCGGGTATGTGATCGTAGACGCCTGCGAATATGGCATCCAGCAGAGCGGATTTACCGTTCCTGCTCGCACCTGTGACGGCCGTGAATCCCTTCGGGATGCCCATACCGCTGATGGGCTCTCCGTAAGGGACATCGAATGTTACCTTTAGCGCGGGATCCGATACGAACTCCTTTGCGTCGACCATCGGCGCGAGATCGTCATCCCTTCTCGGAAGGACCGATCCATCAGCGATGAATGCTACGATCCCTTTGGAGTCCAGATTCTCCCTGATGAACTCGGCGTTCTCATAGGTCTGGAGATGGTTGTACACCTTGGACTGCTTGTAGGCGGAGAAGTAGAGAGACTCCGAGATGATCGTCTTGATCCTCTCCATGAGAAGGTCCATCGCCACGGCGCTGACCTTGTTGCCGTCCGCCGGAAGGTCCGCTGTGAAACGCACCTCGATGAAATACGGCGATATTGCCACGCTTCCCCTCTCCAGGATCTCCTGCCCTGGACGGGGTATGAATACCTCTCCTCCGGAGGTCTTCGGTATGGGTGAACGTGCATGCGTGCGTGCGGACTCCCTGAAACGCCTTGCTATGAGGTCCCTCAGGGCGATCTCCCTGAGCTTGGTATCGTACATGTCCTCGGGGAATCCCGCCTTCTTGTGGGGCACCCTGACGCGTATCGCGGTGTGTCCCATCCTGTCGTTCTGGACATCGTCGAAGATGATCTCGAAGTCCTCCAGGACGAAGTTGTTCTGAATACCTTTGTACTTCTGGAAAGGCTTGCCGTCCGCATTCTTGAGGGTCTTGCGCAGGACCTCTTCCGATGCCATGTGGACACCTCAGCGGAACTTGCTGTACCTGTCGAGGAGCTTGCAGATCTTGTCGTACTCCTCCTTGGTGATATCCTCGGCATCGAGGAAGGTCTTCACGAACTCCTTAGCGGCCTTCGTGGAGATGCGGGATGCCTTTGCTATAACGGATGCCAAAAATGATGATGCCTTTGCCGGGTCCATCCTGGATTCGGAGAGGATCTCGTTCATGTCGTACTTGAACGGCGCCAGTTTGTGCGTGTTGAGCATGGACTGCTTCTTGGTGGATTCCTTCGTCTTCACAGGCTTGTTCTTCTTCGCCGTGTCCTTCGCACCCGCATACTGGCTGGCCTGCGTCTTCTGGACGGCGGGCTTCTGTACCGTTACCTTCTGAACGGACTTCTGGACCATGGGCTTGGTCGTGGAAGTCTTGGGTGCTGCCGGTTTCTGGGCCGCGGGCTTCTGAACAGTCTTAGATTTCTTGTTTTCACCAGGCAAGACAATTACTCCGTGAGGTTTCGAATGACCTCATCATATAAAAGCAGCCGTCACGCGCGAGCACCCACACGCCGTAAAAGGAACAGCCGTGGTGCGGGGGATGGGATTCGAACCCATGAACCACTAAGGACGGGATCTTAAGTCCCGCGCCTTTGGCCAACTCGGCTACCCCCGCGCAAAGCAGTCTAATCCATCGCACTACATAAACACAACCCCCATCGTCAATATATTTGGAACGAGATTCCCTGACGATGTCCTACAGGATCCCGAAGGATTACGAGATCGCGAAGGCGATCGACAATTGTCTCACACGTTCGCCCAGGATCCGGTCCCAGACCGTCCTGAACGAACTGGTCCAGACGGAGCTGATGTGCGTCGACGAGAACTTCCGTGTCAGCGGGGAGCGCATCAGGAAGGTGGGCATAAAGAACGGTCTCTTCAACCTCGAGATCAGGTACGCCCATACCGACGCTCCGATGGATTACGTGAAGTGCCCCGTGTGCAGAGGACAGCTCGAATCCATCAGGAACATGACTCTCGACGGGGATACTGTAGAGCTCTCGAGGATCTGCAGCAGATGCGGATACAACGCCAAGAGCGGGGCGACCAGACCCGCCAGGTACATCATCACCAGGAGGGACTGAAACGGACAGGATAGAGAAGCTCAGGAAGGCGGAGAGACTCCTCAACGAAGCGGCCGACCTCATGGACGAAGCTCTCTGCAAGTCCGGCATGGAGCAGCGCTCCGGCGATGATTCCCAAATCATCCGCAGGATCGCATCCGACAGGGATTATGCGGGAAGCCTCCACAACATCTCGGAGGACATGGGATACCAATCGAAGGAGCAGCCCGTGTGGACGCAGCCCCTAACTTCCCCCAAGAACCAATTCGACCTGAAGAACCCCAAACGATAACGTTTATACGGATAGGGCTATCCACTCTCGAAGTGTCTCCATGAAGATTTGGGAATTCGCGAAGGTCAATGGCTCATCGATCAAGGTCGACAACTGGATATCGGACACTATTGGTATCGTCGACGGCGGATGTGTTTACAGCACGCTTTTCAAGCATCCGGAACAGGGTCCCAAGAACTACGAGATCATGCTTTCCATGTTCCCTCAGGAGAACTACCGCACCCTGACGCACATCACGATGTACCTGGACGACGTCCCGGGATCCAGTGCCCAGGCCGCGCATTTCCTGGCCGAGAGGGAGATCAACATCCTGAACTCGGTCTCGCTGAACGGAATATCCGACACCGTCATCGTCTGGAAGCTCATGGCCGACATGAACTTCGCCGGAGAGGGAGAGCTGCTCCTCGAGAAGTTCAAGGAGCTCAAGCACAACAACGACCCCTCCGTCTCCAAGATCAAGAGGATCGAGATCAAGCCCGCCGACATCGGAAGGCTGTTCAAGGGCAAGGTCGAGGAGACCGGCAAGGAGGAGATCAGGCGCGGATACCCCACCACAATCAAGAACGGATGCTTCGACATCGCGGAGGTCTACGGCGACATCCTGCCTAACCTCGACGGTAAGAACGTCCTCATCACCATGGATGCCGATTCATGGATCTGCTCCATCACGCTCTTCAAGGAGGAGACGAAGCTGGTCAAGGTCTCGATGGAGATCCCCGACTGCCCCGGAAGCATCACACAGACGCTTGCAGGCATCGCCGACTGGAACGTCAACCTCATATCCGTTTTCAGCAAGGTCAAGATCTGCTACGAGACCATGAGCCTCGAGCTGGTCATGGACATCTGCAAGAGCAACAAGACCGCATCCGAGATCAGGGACCTCCTGCCCAAATCGCTGGACAACCTGAACGGCGTATTCGTCCTCAAAGAGTTCGTCGAGTTGATGTGATCATGCAGCTCCCCGATGTGTCCCGCACTTACCCTGCGGAGATCGAAGAGCTCGCGTTAGGAAAAGGGGATTATCTCATAGGCGGGGCAAGGAGCCCTGCGTTCCTGGACCTGGACGGGGCCAGACACAGAAGGCCGGTCATCTTCGGAGAGGCCTATGACAACATCACCGGCTACCCTAAAGAAGTCGAACCCATGTTCTCCGGACGTGAGAAGGACATCGAGGAATGGGCCGTCATGTGGAAGGAGCTCGGGGCTGACGGAGTATGCCTCAGGCTGAGCAGGGACGATTCCCCCGAACTGGTGGCCAGGATCTCTCAGAGGACCAGGCTGCCCATCATGATCTCCGGCGATGCTGACATCCTCGTGAGCACTGCTGAGAGCATCAAGGATACGGTGCTGATCATCAACTGCCTGGACAGCGAACAGAGCCTGGAGATGGCCGGTTGCTGCGGAGAGCACATCGTCGTGGCCGTATGCGATGACGACCCCCAGCGGATGATCGAGCAAATGAAGGAAAGGGGTGCTAAGAAGGTCCTAGTGGATCTCGGCAGGGCAAGGGAAGGCGGAGGCATGAAGGACCTCAGGGACAGGATCATGTCCTATCGTGAGGACGGCCTGCTCGGAATGGAAGGATTCGGACACAACATCGTATGCGACGTGTCCACGACCTGGTACGAGGATGAGGAGATATTCCTCCCGGCCAGGGTTGGCACCATGGCAGAGGCAACGGCCGCACTGACCGCTATGATGGCAGGGGCCGATGTGATAATAGTGAAATCCCCAGGTTCCGCGGACATGGCCCGCGTGTACGGGGAGGAGTTGGCAGACCTATGATCGCGGTGTCCATTTCTGACCTCATGGAGGAGGACGATATCCGCAAGAGGGTCGCCGATATCGAGGAAGCCAAGTACAATTTTTCAGTCCCCGACTGCATATGCATCAGGAACGACAGCTTCTCGGAGGAGCCCTTCGTATCCGTGGCCAAACTGGTCCGGGGGATCTGGAAGAAATCGATCATCCTGGAATCGGAAGAACCTGAGGTCATCCTCAAGGCCGTGGAGAGCATCGACGTTACTTTCGTGACGATAAAGGGAGCGAACAGGGACAATCTGGAGCGCTATGCGGAGATCGCAAGTGCCTTCGACACCGAACTGTGCATAAGCGAGGAGGATCCGGAGGTCCTGGTCGACCTGGGATTGAAGGCGAAGGAGATGGGCGTTCAGGAGATCCTGCTGGACCCGATGGTGAAGAACATGAAGCAGTGTCTTGAGACATACACATACCTCAAGCGCGTGCTGAATCTGCTGGGGACCGAGTTCGTCTTCCCGGCCATCAGAACATGGTCCGGGGAATACGCCCTCAGCATGGCCTCCGTGGCCCTTCTTTCAAGCGATGACGTTGCGGTGATAACCGATGATCTGGACAGGGACTGTTGCGATGTCCTCAGTACCCTCCTTGATACCCTGAGGTATTGATTTGCACATAACCGGACTCTCAAGGATAGACACGGTCACCGTACCCGACAAGTTCATGGCGGTCATCCATCTGTCCGAGGACGGTGAAGAGGCCGACACTGATCAGATTAGAACGACATTGGAAACGGACAAGGAATCCTTGGACTACCTTGGTGTCGATTCTGATTCCGATCCCCTGTCTTCGCATGACACCTACAAGCTCATCAAATCCGTGAAACCTAGAGGCATGAAGGTGCTGATCGTCACGGACGGACGCGACCCTTCGATATTGGATGATCTGGTAGGTGCTGGCTATGTGCATGCGGCGAACATCCTCATAGGCAAATCGCTCACTGATGAACAGAAGGATTGCATCGAGATCCTGAAGGACAACGGATGCAAGTTCGCCATTACACTGAACGCCAAGGAACACGATGCCGACAGCGTCAAGGCCGTTGGCGATCAATGCAAAGGATGCTCCATGATCGTCCTCAGACAGGATCGGAAAGATCCCCTGAAGAAGAGCGAGATGTCCTCCCTGGTTTCAGCTGCCAAAGGCTGCACTTGGAACGTCAAGACGAACTGATCAACTGTGGAATGCGTCGAGGCTCACCGTGCATGCGGGCCTGATAGTCCTGCTGCTCTCGTTGACATACTTCACAGGGACGTCAGCATCCTTGTTGAAGCGATCGATGACCTTGGCATCCTTGGAGAATATTCCTGCGGAAAGACCGCATTCGGTGTTCTCCAGCTCCTCGAACATCTTGTCCACTGAATCCACTACCATCACGTTGAGAATGGGCAGTCCGGAATCCATGTAGTTGAGGTCGTCCTCCTCGAACAGCCCACTTACCACGATGGGCGCCACATAATTCTCGGGGAGTTCCTTGGAGACCGGTGCCGCCTTCGCTATGGTGAACGGCAGGAGCTCCGTCGCCTTCGCCTTGAACTTCTCGGCGGATTCATCGTTGATGACGGGCCCGGTGTATGCTGTGTCGTTCACAGGGTCATCGACCTTCAGATCCTTCATGAACTCGGATATGACCTCGTTGAACTTCGCCTGGTCGTCACGGGTGATGATGACCTTCGAGCACGAGTACAGACGCTGTCCGGTGTATGAGAACGCCGAATCGATGATGTTCCTGACCGTGGCCTTCATGTCGGAGGGCCTGTAGACCAATGCGGGATTCATTCCCTTGATCTCGTTGACGAACCTGATCTCATCGTCCACCTGGAGGAACATGAGGTTCTCCAGCCTGTCTCCGGATCCCGATGCCACGATACCCGCCAAGCGCATGTCGTTGGCCAAAGCCTCGGTTGAGTATTCCTTCCTGTCCACGATGAGGTTCAGGACCCCCGCGGGAAGGTTGTACTTCTCCATCAGGTTGTAGAACATGTGTGCCGGCATGGGCGCATATCTGGAAGGGTTCATGACGACTGTGTTCCCTGCCACCATCGCGGCCACCGAATAGGCGACGGGCGATGCGAATGGGGAGTTGTGGGCGGTGATGACTGCCCATACGCCCAAGGGACTCTTCCTTCCGATCTTGGCGGCATCCTCTAGGATCTTCTCTATGGCGACGATGGCGGCATCCACCTCAGCAAGGGCATCCTCGCGGACCATTCCAGTGCTCACGGTGATCGCTGCCGCATAATGTTCCCTCCTGGCCTTCAGGACTCCAGGCAGGGCCTTGAAGTACCCGATCCTCTCCTCCGCGGACTTCTTACTCCACTGCTCGAAAGCTTTGGATGCAGCGGTGACGGCCTCCTCCATGGTCCCCTCCTCGGGCTCCTGGAAGATCCCGTACTCGATGGTGGGATCGATGGGGCTGGAGATCTTGAACTCATGTCCAGAGGCTATCTTCAGTCCGCCGAAGTAATTCGGATAATCCTTCTTCTCGGCGCTGAGGATGATCATGATCTCCTGCTCGTACTGCCTGCCTTCTTCCGTGGTCTGAAAATCGGGAACGTCTGCCATGATGGACATCGATAGGACTAGTTCGCAATTAAGGTTGCGGTCAGTATTTCTGGACAAAAGATACGATGGTGGACCCGGCCGGATTTGAACCGGCGACCTCCGCCGTGTGAAGGCGACGTCATAACCCCTAGACCACGAGTCCGTTGGAAATCCTCAACATATCGCCGTATATAATCATTGAGTGAACCTGACTTTGACACATCGCAGCGATCCGGCTGACCGATCGGTGAAGGTCTCTGTACGTGCCTCTCCGCCTATCAT
>SUTB01000006.1 GCA_015063125.1 Thermoplasmata archaeon | reverse complement strand
GTCGCACTCAGGCTCAACAGGAGCTGAAGTGACATCGGAACGATGTTGAACGAACACCAATAACCACAAGACAAACACAGAGGCCCGAGGGTGTGAACCCAAGGGCCTCGACAACCAATAGGAAGATAGCATGGGAGAGATGAAGGGCGATAATCAGGTCCTTTGTGAGAAACAATCCGTCGCCGACGAGGCGATGAACGAGGCCATTGTGGACTATGACCGCTCCATAAGGCGCCTCGAGATCCTGATGGGTATCGACGGGGTGATCCTCACCATATCCCTGCAGACCCTGGTGACGTCCCCGGAAGGCCACATACATTCCATGATGATGGTGTTCGCGATGCTCATGTGCATCTCCGCCGGAATATGCGTGATAGGAATTGTTCAAACCGAGATATGTAAACGGTTTCCTTAATGCCCGCAGCCCGAACTTCGAAGAGATATCATCCATCGAGGAACTCTACAAGTACGAGATCGCGGAGAAGACCAAGATAGCGGACTCCCATAACAAATTGATCAAGGACGTGTGGCAGTACACCAGGATGTCCATGCTCGTCCTCTCTCTGGCCCTGCTGATCCTCCTGATAACGATAATACAGATGGGAACACTATGAATCCTGATGAAGATGAACAGAGCAACGGAAGCGATCCGAACATAACCGAGGTCATCAAAGGCGAGAAGCGTCCCAATAAGAAGAAGGCCTTCTCCGATGACAGTTTCCAGAAGGGCTGATGCCATGTCGTTGATCGATAAGCTTAGACGCAAGGATCGTGATGAGGACGAGGGTCAAGATGAAGAGGACCTCGGACCTCAGCAGAACATAGTCGTGGTTAGCAAGGACATCAAACCCAAGAAGGATAGACGCAAATGAGATTCACATCCGGCATGATATGATAGCAAGTATCCTGCCGGTTCTTCCTCTTTTGATTTATTGATTCACAACTCGAACATTCACTTCCTTTTGACCCATTACGAGGACTCATAATCCTCGTAGATCCTTAAACTTACGACCCCCACAGGGGTCTCAATCTATAGACCCTAGAAAACACTGGATTCGGCTTATACCAAGTGCACATAACATCTCCCGGATACCCTGAAAACATCCGCGTGATCGGAATGAATCCAAAAGAAGAAACAAACAATGAGAACGACAACACCTTGGACGACATCTTCAAGAGCATCATGGGCGACTCCTACGTCCTCGCCCGCATGCTCAGCGGGATCGTCGACGAGGTGAAGGGCAAGGACATCGAATACATCAGGAGCTGCCTCCCCATAGAGGACGGCGGCAGGGCCGTCATCAAGGGCAATCCCGAGATACCCGCAGGGGAAGGATCCCATGTGACCATGGACAACTTCTTCCAGATGAGGATCCCCTCCAAAGGCAAGGTGAACATCCTCCTGAACATCGAAGGACAGAAGGAGTACAGGCCCGGATACCCCATCGCCAACCGTGCGATGTACTACGCATCGTCCATGATCCACGACCAGAAGGGCTTCTACTTCCGTAACAGCCATTACGAGGACATCGTCAAGGTGTACAGCATATGGCTGATCATGGATCCTAGGAAGGACGTGAGGAACACCATCTACAGGTACCGTATGGAAGGCAGCTACGACGACGGTTTCGCATGTAACCAGCCCATCCCCGGATGCGACCTGATGGAGATCGTGGTGATCAACATCGGCGGCATCGACGACCGTCCCGAGACCGTCATGGGGATGATCAACTCCATCTTCGCCAAGGGCATGGACGACCGCCAGAGGGCCGAACGTCTGAGCGAAGTCTATAATATCCCTGACGCCGAATACATATTCGACAGGATGAGGGGGTTGAGCATGACCATCGATGAGGAAATGCACAGAGGATGGAAGCGCGAGGGAGTGGACGAGGCCCTGGAATCCGGAGAGGTTATCACAAAAGAACAGAGGATTGTAGATTACGTCTCCACGGTCAACGACCTGATTAAGAAGGGCTTAACCATGGATGAATTGATCGACACCGTTCCCTCGGACATCAGAGATGATGTAAGGGACAGGCTGACCCCCGAGCCGGAACAGTGATAGATTGAAGAACGACACCGTCTCCGGTCCGCAATTGGAAGGATGCCTGACAACATTCGACTCCGTCCGCGGAAGGCTGTCCCTCCTGCCGAAGGAAGGGACGATGCTGGAACCGCTGGCCAAGAGCGGACTGGAGATGGTAGACTGCTACCGTACCGATGCTAGGAACTTCATCGGTTCGGGCGACCTCGTCACCGCGTTCGCCGCAATAAACTACGCCCATGCCTGGATCGGCTGCTTCGCTGAGCTGGGGCTCTTCGACGCGGAACTAGGGAAAGAACTCTTCCTCACCTTGAGCGATCCCGACGGCGAAGGCTGCCGGATAACCGATGATAAGATGGCGAAGTATCTCGACATCACCACAAGGGCGAGGAAGAAGCTCAAGGTCTCCCCGCCGGTCAGGTCCTTCGACAGGAAGCTGGCCTTGGAATTTTTGGAGAGGTCCGAGTCATACTTCAGGACCGCTGTCAGCTACCGCAACGACGACGATTACGTCCGTGCGTTCGCCGCCGTGAACTATGCCCACGCATGGCTGGACGGAGGGGCGAGGATCGGGCTGTTCGACGTCGAAGAAGACGACGTCCTCTTCACTCTTTACGAGTGACCTTTACGGGTCCGCTGAACGAGGAACAGGTGTAGGTCCTGCAATCAGGGAACAATTCAGATACCTTGTCCCTCGGCGCGTCCGTGTATATGCTGTTGCCCAGCATGCACATTCCCGCGCGATACCCCTTCTCCTTGAGCTTGGAAATCCCTGAACTCACCTCATCGGATTCCAATCCTATCTCCTCCGAGAAGGTGTTGGCGCATGAGAACAGACTATCCACTGTGGGATTGCCGTAGAACGATCTCAGTGCGGCATCGCCGGCCTGAGCTATCTTCCTGGACATATCATCGTCGTTGATTATCGGTGCGGTCGAGAGAGGCTCGTTGAAAACGATGAGGCTGAGATCCTTCAGCTGCAGACCCGAATCCTCCGTCCATCCACGCACTACGGGAGGTCCTGCCCTCACCCTCATGGGGACACCGAACCTTGACTCGATCGCCAGCAGGTCTCCCAATCCGCCTCCCAACGTGCATTCGGCTTCATGGGTTGCCTTTATCGCGGATATCCTGTCCTTGCCAGCCAGATCGCAGGCGCATACGGCGGCGGCATAGGTGCCGGAGGCACTGGTGCCGAATCCTTGTTCCATCGGGAGATCGTGATCCAAGGAGATATCGAATCCTCTGCAAACTCCCAGCTTCTCAATGGCGAAACGGGTAACAGGGGCGTCGGAAACCTCTCCGTTCACAGTGATGACGATGTCCTTATCGTCGCGGAGCGATACCTTCGCCCTGCACCCCAGATCCATGCGGATACCGTATCCTAACGATCCCGTCTCCATGACGTTGACGGCCCGTACGGGCCTGAACACGCACGATATGTGCCCGGGTACGAAGGCCTCCGCCTTCATAGGTCACCGAAGCACTGGTCGAGTATTGATTCGGAGATCTGCAGCTTGGTGCCCGAAATGTCCTCGGTGAAGTCCTCCCTTACCAGTATGACCGACGAGGATTCCTTTCCGGCAGCGACGATATCGTTCGCCACCACGGCGTAGAGGTCGTACTTCACCAGACGGTCACGGGCCCTCTCTATGAGCTCCTTGCGGTCCACTCCGGATTCTGCCTTGAAGCCGATGACGGTGGGGCATCTCTTCCTGATCAGCGGGAGTACCTTGGATACGGACTCCAACTTCAGGTCGAACGCCAGCTCGCTGGGGATCTTGCCCTCCGCCTGTTCCGACGGGGTGAAGTCCGCCAATGCGGCAGGGACGATTACGATGTCGTGGTCGATGTCATCGACCATCTCGACTAGATCCTTGACGCTCTCGAACCTTCTGGTCTCTATGTACTCGGGAAGGCGCACGCTGCATCCTCCCATCCAGAGATCGACCTTGGCGCCCTTGTTGAACGCAGCCTGTGCCAGACATACTGCCATCAGACCGGTGGAATGGTTAGTGATGAGCCTCATCGAATCGATGGGTTCCTCGCTGCGGCCTCCGATCACCAGGACCTTCTTGCCCTTCAACGGGTGATCCGAGAGTATGGCGGAAGTGCATGCTACGACCTGCTCGGGCGTCGCTACCTTGGCCCTGACTCCGTCGAGACGGGGGCCGATGAACTCCACACCCCAGGCTCCCAGCTTATCGAGGTTGGACCTCACTGCAGGGTTGTCGTACATGGCCTGGTGCATCGCAGGAGCGATTGCTATGGGGATACCGGTTCCCAACGCAACCGATGCCATAGAGGTGACTGGGGTATCGTCTATCCCGTTCGCGATCTTCGAGATCGTGTTGGCCGTTGCAGGATAGATCAAAAGCAGATCCGCATCCTCCTTGTCACCCATGAGGGTTACATGCTCCGCCATTCCGCTGAGGTCGGTTATCGGCTCGTATCCGGATGCGAACTGGAGGGATTCCTTTGTGACGATCTTCTGGGCCTCCTCGCTCATGACGGGGATCACCTCGGCTCCGTGCCTGATGAACTCCCTGATCGTCGAGAAGCACTCCACGGCAGCTATGCTGCCGGTGATGCCCATGATTATCCTCTTGCCGTCGAGCTGCTCGCTCTTCTCGCAGTATATCTCCTCCGAAGGATGCGTCATTCAATCACCTCTTCCAATATCGCTATGGTGTCCATATAAACCTCATCCCTGGAACGGGATGCATCAACGATGTTGAATCCGAATTCTTTCGCCAAACGCAGATAGTTCTCGCGGACCTGTTTCTGGAAATCCATCCTCTCGAACTTGCTGATCTCCTCCCCGCGGTCCCCTACGCGGCTCAACCCCACTTTAGGATCGATGTCCAGCAGGATTGTTGCGTCTGGCCTGTCTATGAACTGTCTGTTGATGTCGATGAGCCAATCCCTGTCGGATGCGTCGCCGTCAAGGCGAGCGGACTGGTACGCGACGGTGGATGCGAAGTACCTGTCCGAAAGGACGACCTTCCCCTCTTCCACCATCCTCATGATCTTCTCTGTGTGGTCGTTGCGGTCGGCCACGAATAGCAGCGCCTCGGTCCTCTGAGATATTCCGCCGGCATTGCCGCTGCGAATGAACGCGCCGATGCCTTCATGGGTGGGCTCCGCGGTGAGGACTACGTCCCTGCCCTTGGCCGTAAGCCATTCGGCGACCCTTTTGCAAAGCGACGACTTGCCTGCGCCGTCCGCCCCTTCGAAGACTATGAAAGCTCCCTTCATCCTTCCACGGATGGCGTTACTCGGTAATAACTGCACGTTTCACAGGGATGCCCGCTGATGGGATTCCAGCAGTTCGATGACTGAATCCAAGGATTCCACGTCCTTGGAGTATGCACGGGTGTAGAAGGCCATGTCGGAACGGATGGCGTCATCGTAGGGGACACCCAAAGATGCAAGGTTGTCCCTCAGGAGACTGGCCAGATTTCCGCCCCTCCTATCCCAATCGGTTAGGATTATGGCCGGCTTGCCGGACCTCCAGGCGTACTCTGCGGCCTTGACGGGGCCGCCCCCGCTCTGGACACAGAATATGTCGCCCTCCACACCGACGTTCTTCAACGCGGAGACGTCCTTGTTGCCCTCCACCAGGATCACATGGTCAGAGGACATCTCCTTCAGCCTCTCGATGACCTCGGCTATGCCTTCCAGGCGCTCCTCGTCATTCATCGAAGGATTTCTCCAGGGTCTTCATTATGGCTGCCGGGTCTCCGAAGATCGTCACGGTCTTCTGATGGCTGGTCATACCGGCTGTCACGGTCGATCTGCATCCGGTGAGGTCCTTGAAATATGACTCCACCTCCTTGTTCGCCCGACCGTCCAGAGGAGGTGACTTCACCCTCAGGATGGCCCTCTTCCTCCACTCGTCGAATCCCTCAAGGCCGGATCTGTTGGAGCGGGGTGACACTAAAATGTCCACTTCTAGCCTGTCGCCCTTGTCCCTCGAAACATCTTCGACCTTCATCGTTACCGTATCAACGAACATTAATTAGATAGCTCGGTTATAGAGATGCGATGTGCCCCGTAATGCAGCCGATGACCTTCGATGAGCTCACGCAGATTCACCGTGAGGAGCTGAAGGGCAAATCGCTGACCCCTTGCAGACAGGACCTTTACAAGGCCATGGCCGATCTTCTTATCTGGCTGCGCAAGGAGTATGACCGTGAGATCGCGAAGGATCCGGACTCGGTCATGTGCGAGGGCGCCAATCTGCGCAGGAAGAATGCGGAGACCCTGGTCAAGGTCATCTCGACCGTCAGGGCGAAGAAGATCTGCAGCCGTGCAGTGAACTCCGCGGACGGCGGCAACGAGGAATTGTCTGCTTTCACACCCGAGGAGAGGGAGTACTATGCTCAGGTCGTCAAACTTTCCGAGGTGCAGCTGGATCTCGTGAACCAGTACAGGGGGAAGAAGACCGTCAACACCCTCATCGATGAACCTGTCCGCACGCCGGCGCCGGAGGTCCCCATCAGGGAGCCCGAGCCGATGCCCGATCCCTCGGAATCGATGGCGACAGGGGTGGAGAACGAGTTCCCGGCTGTCGATGAGACCTTCGACGACCCCATGGAGGAGCAGTTCGACGAGCCCGTTGTGGAGGAATCCTTCGACGATGTGCCCGAACCGGATCCGATATCACCTCAGACCACCGAATCCGATCCCGAGCCTGAGGCGGTCATCCCGAAGGGGGAGACCATCCTGCTCCGTGTATTGGAGGACCTCCCGCCTTTCGCAGGGATCGACAGGGATTACGAGCTCCACAAAGAGGATGTCGTCACCTTGCCTGCTACGATGGCCGAGATCCTGATAAAATCGAACAAGGCTGTCGCGATCGCTCCCGAACTTTGAGGGTGCGCGTATCGCCGGGGAATTCTAGGCAGTCTATCTTGTACCTCTTTATTCCGGTGTAATCCGAAACGGACTGTCTGGCGGTGTCAGGGGTGTTGTTGGTCTTGCTGAGATGGGCCAGGAATATCTGCCTGCTGCTGTCATCCTTCATGGTCTTCTTGATCGCCCTGGCCGTATCCAGATTGTTCATGTGGCCGTGGTCGCTTCCGATGAGGCTCTTGAGGCTCGGAGGGTAAGGTCCGTTGACCAGCATGTCCTTGTCATAATTCGCCTCTATGACAGCGATATCCGCAAGGGACAGAGCATGCTCGATCTGGAAGGAGAACTTTCCCGTATCGGTTGCGACCAGCACCTTCTTGTCGTCGTCCACCTCGGTGAAGTAGCAGTTGGGCTCGACAGCGTTGTGCGATGTCGGCAGGGGAGTGACATGGAACTGCCCGATGTCGATGTACTCGTTGGACTTGTACAGCCAATGCTGAACGCTGCCCAGATTGGAAGCGTCGAAGGTGGCGTTGTTCGCCACTATGGGGATGTCCAGCTTCCTAGCTGTCGCTCCTGCGCCGGAAACATGGTCGGAATGCTCGTGGGTTATGAGAATGGCCTTGACGATTTCCTTGTCGACCCCGGCACGGTCCATCAAGGACAGGATCCTCCTGCAGCTGATGCCGGCGTCGATCATTATGGCTTCGCCGTCATTCTCGATAATGGTGCAATTACCGTCGCTTCCGCTGGCAAGCACGTGGACCTGCATGGATCAGGCCTTTCTCTTGTAGAGCGAGAAGATGATGTCGCCTCTGGAGATGATTCCCACCAGGATGCCCTTCTCAACGACGGGGATGCGGTTGATTCCCATCTTGAGCATGACGCTGAGCACCTCGATGATGGCTGCGTCGGGAGAGGTCGTCATGACCGAGCGGACCATGATCTGGGACATCTCGATGTTGGAGATCTCCTCGGAAGCCTGCTTGAGATTGTCGTCCGGCTGAAGGACCGAGTCCATCGAGTAGTCCAGAAGACGGTCGGACAGGTTGTGCTTCTCAAGCTTGGTCTGATAATTCATGATGACATGCAGGATATCGTTCTCGCTGACGAATCCCAAAAGGTGGTTCTTGTTGTCCACGATGGGAGCTCCCGATACATTGTCCAACGCCAGCCTCTTGGCGGCCATCTTGATCGTGTCCTCGGGATGGAGCGTAAGGACCTCCGTCGTCATCAAATCCCTAACCTTGAGCTTTGTCATCGATATCCTAATCCTGCGCGCACGATATAAACATTCTCAGGAAAAGTCTGAAAGGCCTGAATGGGGCCTACTGGCCCCTTCAGTATTTCTTCTGTATCTTGCCGTCCTTCTTCTGCCTGACGACGTTGGTTCCCTGATTCTCAGCCACCTGCTTAGCGTACTTCTCCGCCTCCGCCTTGGTCTCGAATCTCTTGAGGGCCCTCTTAGCCTTGGCCTTCTTGACCTGCCATCCGCCGTCCGGATGCGGAGACACGAAATACGATCCGTTGCCCTTATCCACGGCCTCCTCGACAGGCTCCTCGTCAGCTGTTCCCGTTTTAGGCTTCTCCTCTGCCTTGGATTCTATGGCTTTGGATTCCTCGGCGGGTGCCGGGTTTATGATAACCGGTGCTTCGACGGGTCTCTTCTCGGCCTTGGGCTCCTCAGGCTTGGGTTCCGCGGCCTTGGGCTTATCGGTCTTCTTCTTGCGTTTGAACCAATCGAACATGCATGAGGTATCGCGAATCGAAGAGAAAAAGAGTTCGGTATATAAACTAGGAGAAGATGCCGAAGGACATGAAGGACATCGTCAGCGCATCCAATGCCAAGGCCATGATGATATTGGCGATGTCTATTTTCGGTACCATCGGAGTGATCACGCACTTCATAGACCTGCCTGCCAGCGTCATCGTCCTCGGACGTGGCGTGTTCGGTTCGATCGCCCTGCTGATCATCGTCTATCTGACAGGGTCCCGTCTGTCCAAGGAGGACATCTTCGGGAACGCGTTCACGCTCATCTGCTCGGGAATATGCCTGGGATTGAACTGGCTGTTCCTCTTCGAGGCTTACAAGTCCATAGAGATATCGGTCGCGACGGTGTGCAACTACCTCACCCCGGCCTTGGTCATACTGGTGACCCCGATCTTCCTGAAACAGAGGCTCACCCTGGCGAAACTCGGATGCGCCCTGCTGGCGCTGTTCGGCCTGGTGCTGGTCTCCGGGATCCTGGAGAACGGTACCCTCGGAACCGATTCGTACGGAATCATTTGCGGAGTGCTCGCAGCGGTGTTCTACACGGCGATGGTGATCCTGAACAAGAAGCTGAAGAGCATAGGGTCCTACGACAGGACCTTCATCCAGCTCCTCACGGCGGCGATCATCATCCTGATCTACTGCACGGTGACCGTGGACTTCGGGTCCCTGAACTTCGATGCGATGTCCGTCGGCCTTGTGATCCTCCTCGGAGTGCTGCAGACGGCGATAGCCTTCACACTATACTTCGGATCGCTGGCCTACCTGGATGCCCCGAGCGCCGTAGTACTCGGATACATCGAACCCATCCTGGGAGTCCTGCTGAGCGTCGTGATCCTCGGAGAGAATCTCGGATTGATAGGGTGGATCGGTGCCGCGGTGATCCTCGGATCCACATTGATACCGGAACTGCTGGAGATCAGGAAGCGGAAGAGGGCTCAGGAATCCTGAACCCGATTCATCATCGACAGAATGCGTGCCGGCAGACAGACACCTTTATTTATGAGAAGTCTCTAACGTGGATTCACTCAGTGGGCCTGTAGCTCAGCTAGGTGGAGCACTCGACTCTTAATCGAGGTGCCAAGGGTTCGAATCCCTTCAGGCCCGCCACTTGTCTAGCCAGACACCTCGAAAAAAATTCTATTGGTTTCGGATTTTCACGCTCTTTTCGCACCTCCGTGCCTCGTTTCGAGTGTAAATGGACTCGAATCCATGTTCGACTGTACAATTATGTGCATCCAATCAGGCCCCTTTGGAATCCCAATAATCCCTCATATCCTGCGATGCATCGTGGAGATCCTTGTCGGCGTATTCGCGCTGAGTCGTGGCGACGGAAGCATGGCCCATGACGAGCGATACGTCATGGATCAGCTGGCCGTCCTTGAGCGCCCTCTTGCCGAAAGTGCGCCTGCACTTCCTGAGGTCGAAGGTGATCTCCAGATCCTCCTCCACCATGGACTTGAGGGTACGTATCCTGCCATAGGAGATGTATCCCCCGTCGTGCTTGATCGGAGGGAAGACCGCATCCTCATTCTTGCCTGCCTCCCTGAGCCTGAGGGCCCTCGCCTCGATATATCTCTTGAACGCAGGGACGCCGTCGGGACGGACGGGAATCCAGCGTGCGACGCCGTAGGACTTCTCTCCCTTGACGTGCTCCGCATAGACCTCCATGTTGCCGTCGTCGAGGAATCTGATGTTGCTCATCGAGAGCATCCTGAGCTCCTTCGGTCTGAGGCCTCCGCATATCGCAAGAGATACGAGGCCGTAGGCCTCCATCTTCTCCCAGTTTCCAGTGCTGATCTCCATCGCCCTGTCGAGGATCCTCTTGATGTCCTCCTCGAACATCGAAGGTCCGCGGGTGTGGTACCTCTTGGGGATGTGTGCCGGGAATTTCTTCTTGAACTTGGTGACTGCCTCGTTATCGTAGAACGATAGCATCTTGTCCAGATTCCCGAGGTCCTTGTTGACCGTTGAGGCCTTCACTCCGCTCTGCTTCCTGTAGCCGACGAAACGGTCTATGTCCTCTGGCGTGATCCTCTTCGGATTGTCGGTGGAGACCATACCCTTCTCCTTCATCTCGTGGAAGATGCGACCTATCTGCCTGAGGCGCCTCTCGAACGTCTGCATGGTTGTAGGCTCAATGTGGCCGGCCTCCATCGGCAGATACTCGTCGAGGCATTCCGTGAAGGGATACCTTCCCATGGGTCACACCCCCTTTCCATCCAGTTCAGTTCCGGGAACTGACGTTTCGCTGCACGCCATCCCATCCACCTCCCCGGAAGCTGTTTGTTCGACCGCTAGCAGCTCAGTGAGCTCGTTTCTGTGAATGGAGAGCCACAGATTGTACTCCCACTCGTCCATATATGTCATTTTTTAACTCCTACCAAATCACATAATTTGGTTATTTGGTAATTACACGGGGAATTATTTATAAATTTCCACCATCTAACCATTTTTGGTAATATGACATTCTTAGGGTCTGTAAAATTGGATTCAGCGAAGAGATTCACGATCATCAAGGAAGTGGCGGAGATCCTCCAGGTGGAGCAGAACGACCATATCATGTTCTATCTGGAGAACGGAGAGATCGTGATCAGGAAGGTTCTGCCGATGATGGGCAAGGGCCTCAAAGGCCTTCAGGAGGATTTCGACGAATGGGTGCGCAAGCGCAAGATAGAGATCTCAATGATACCAGACCACGATGAGCAGATGGCATCAATGGAAAAGTTAGAAGAAGAGATCCGGGAGCACGAAGAACACGTTGCAATAATGAAAGAAAACGGCATGATCTGATTAATTTAACAACACAGCTCCACCGTCATGGATGCGTACGCTAAGGCCAACGGCAAAGAGGGCAGCAGATAACCGCATGTTGCGGCCGAATCTATGGCCCAGTCTCGCCTGAAGGCCTGCAGGGAATCGCATCCGGACGAATGGCGGACATGCGGAACGCCACTGATCTCGAGGTCAGGAATCTGTACTAAGACCTCATGAGGCGTTCGAAGACCGTCATCGGACCTTCGGGTGGCTTGTTCTTTCATCTGATGCCTTCAAGATCCTAAGGATTCTTACAGGGTTATTGACCCGGCCGGAGGGGGAAAGGGTCCATCCCTGAGAATGGACGCCAGCCCTCCGACCGGGCCGCCGTGATGGGTCATGGCTCATGTCATTCCTCAGCGATCTCCCGCCGCGGATCGAGGCCAGAGGCCCCCGGCATGTGATGACATCCTAGGGTTTTATGGGATTCCTTGGAAGTATACATGGGGCATGCCGACCCCGTGTATCGTGAGCCCGCTTACGCGGTAAAGGGGGTCCATAAGGGCCCTGTTTCTGACGGAAAGTCATCCGATGTCCGGCAGCACGTCCTCCTCCGTGACCTGCTCGGAGCATCCGCGCCCTTTCCTCGCGGACCGGCGGGTGATGAGCCCGTCGTCGATGACCTGCTGCATCAGCTTGATGGTCGTCGCCACGCGCCTCCCTTTCGGGGTCAGGCAGACATAGCACGATATGGAACCGGACCTATTGTAAATCTCCGCCATCCCCAGTTCCTCCAGGGACTCGATCTTCCCGGCGATGCAAGCACCTCCGGAGACGTCGCGGTAGATGTCCGTCTTCAGGACCGGTCCCATCTCGTCTATGTAGAGGAGGGCGGACATCACGTGCTTCCCCTCCATCGTCCTCAGGATCGCCTGCTGCCTCTCATAGCACTCGGCCCTGCCGCATCCCATACCAATCTCCAGATCATCCAAAGGTACCATAGCATCATCCTGACCCCAGAGGGAGCCCCGAATCTTCCATTCATCCGGATTAAAGGAGCCGGGGGCGATGCCCTACTCGGGCATCTCCCCCGACATGTTTCTTAAGGGGTTTCAGGCACTCTTTCCTCTGACGAGGATCACTATGACGGCTATGACGGCGATGATCGCTATCGCGATGACGATATAGATGATCACGTCATCGAAGCCGCCGATGGATTGGCTTCCGCCGACCGTTATGGCCTGAGAGGTGTTCTTTCCCTCGAAGGTTATGGTCACGGTCTTGTCCGAGGACTTCAGCTGGGTCGTCAGGGACGGGCTGAAGGAGAACTTGGACTCGTTGCCCTTGTACTCCAGTAGGCTGAAGGACTGGTCGGTGTAGACCAGCTTCAGGACCAATCCGGAGGGGTCGAAGGTGTCCCCTTCGCTGTACGTCCTCTTCAGGGATGACGAGTAGACGGATACCTCCGAGAGGGTGACCTTCTTGAAGGTGACCTTCACGGTCATGTCGGACAGTACGTTGCCCCCGGTCACGAACCAGGAGTCGAAGGCGTATCCGTCGTCGGGGATCGCTTTGATTACCTTCATGCCGCTTCCTGATCCGATCCTGATGGCGGATCCATCCGCTGTGATCTTGGAGTTCAGGGGAACAGTCACGCTTCTCTGCGAGACCTTTCCTCCTGCGGACGCCTCGAAGGTCACGTTGTAGGTGATGGTGGGGGGCGTGGGCTTGGGGGTTGGTCCGGGAGGCGTGGGTCCGGGCTCCGATTCCCAGACGGCCTTCAGGCTGAGAGCGGATGTGGGCGAGATTATCAGAGCAGATACGTCCTGCTCGTCCGAGTAGTCAGCGCCTGAGTCGTCCTTCCATCCGGAGAATGAGTATCCTTCCTTGGTGAAGTCATTCTTATCGAGCTTGCGGTCGGAGTCGGAGTACTTGATGACCTGTTCGGCCATGGTCCCCTGTCCTCCGTTGCTGTCGAAAGTAACGGTCAGCTGCCATTCTGCACATGTTGCGGTGACGGTTAGGTCGCCGTCGATGACATCCGCCTATATGGAAACGGTCCCGTCGCTGTACGTGAAGTTTGTGAAGGAGGCCCCTCCCATCGTCATGGTGACGGATTCCGGCAGGGAATGCCCGGCATTTGCTGTTATCTCGATTTCCAAAGCCTCATGGTATGTCGCGGAGGTCACATCGATGGATCCTTTCGTGATGTTGCCGGTCACGGTATACTGTTCAGGGGTCCAATGGGCAAAGATGGTACTGTCATAGTTGAACACTGTTTGATCGGTGACTTCTTCGCCGCCCTCCGAATCGGTGAACCAACCGGAGAGTGAATATCCCTCCATGGTAGGCTGAGGGAACGAAAGAAGCGTCTTCGAGGAGTCGTCTACATGCTGCACGTATCCATCGGGGATTCCTCCCTGGGTGTAGAAGGTTATCACGATCATTTTGCCTGTTTTGAGCTCTAAATCAGTGCTAGCGCCGGTTCCGATGAATTCTTTGCCTTTCAAATTGTTTGCAGTGACAGCTATGGTATTACCATTCTCATCTTTGAATGTAATCGAGTCGAACGCATAGTCGCCGATGGTCGTCACGCCGTCTCCGATGGCGACGGAGGCGAGGGAGGTACAGTAACTGAACGCATAGTCGCCGATGGTCGTCACGCTGGACGGGATGGCGACGGAGGCGAGGGAGGTACACTCGTAGAACGCAAAGCCGCCGATGGACGTCACGCTGGACGGGATGGCGACGGAGGCGAGGGAGGTACAGTAACTGAACGCATTATTGCCGATGGTCGTCACGCCGTCTCCGATGGCGACGGAGGCGAGGGAGGTACAGTCGCTGAACGCACCCTCGCCGATGGTCGTCACGCTGGACGGGATGGCGACGGAGGCGAGGGAGGTACAGCCGCCGAACGCAAAGCCGCCGATGGTCGTCACGCTGGACGGGATCTCGAATGATGATTCAGTCTTTCCTACGGGATACGCGATCAAGGTGGTCTTGTCCTTATCGTATAGCACACCGTCACCGGATGAGAAGTTAGGATTGCCGCTGCTGACTAAGAATTCTGTCAGGGAGGTACAGTAACTGAACGCATAGTCGCCGATGGTCATCACGCTGGACGGGATGGTGACGGAGGCGAGGGAGGTACAGCTGCTGAACGCACCCTCGCCGATGGACGTCACGCTGGACGGGATGGCGACGGAGGCGAGGGAGGTACAGTAACTGAACGCATAGTCGCCGATGGTCATCACGCTGGACGGGATGGTGACGGAGGTGAGGGAGGTACAGCCGAGGAACGCATTACTGCCGATGGTCGTCACGCCGGACTCTATCGTGACGCTGGTTATATCTTCCATATAGTTGTACCAGGGTGCATTTCCTTCATGTTCATAATCCTTCATTGCACCGGAACCTGATATGACAAGTGCATCGGTAGAGCCTGTGAAGACGTATGTGACTGCGTCTCCGCAATTTCCGCTATCGTCTGAAGCCGCACCCAATGCGTTATCTTCGAAGTTTACAAGAACGAATGCTGCCGCCAGGATCACTGCGGCTGCGAGCAGCAGGGTCTTGGGAGGGGCTTGCCCCCCCCCCCCTCCTGTTACAGGTTTTGGTTTTAAGTCTAGATAAAGACATATTGTCACTCTTCAAATTATTCATGCAGAAGCACTATATCAATGCATCTGTCGAACGGCGTTCAATGAACAGAATGCCAGAAGACTGAGGAGATGGGGCAGCGAAATCGTCTGAAACAGGATAGGAAAGGCTCCAACCTTGGAAGATTTTATCTATGAATTGACGAACGCATCATGAAAATGCGGTTGTTGGGACGCTTAGTCGAACTTAGCAGAACGTTGATCAGACACTCTTTTTTCTATTCGCGAGATAACAGGTCCGATATCCCTGGTTAAAGAATCGACAGGACTTAGCAGATGTTGACGATGAACGGGAGCATCCATCGATGATCAGGGGACAATCAGTGTTGATTGCCGATATCATAAGGCTTTAGCACAGGTTTCTGAATCATTCGGAATCTGAGATTCGATGACCTTTCGTCAAACTTCATTCTATTATGATCAAGCTAGCGCATTCTTTTTTCAAAGTTTTAACTCAGGTCATCTCTATCAAGTCGTGGTCCGAATCCCGCTTCGCTGCGCTCGCGCGATTCGTCCCGGGTCGGGCTGGCGCCTCGGAAGAGCCTACGGCGCCCGACCCTCCATTCTTCATATTCATCGAAACCCCCGCTTATGGCTGGCCCGCGCCCCCGCTCGCGGCCCGAGGGCCGTCGAGCAGGGTGCGCTGGGCGCAGCCACCGATTAAGATGATACTGACCCTGTACGGGCGATGGTCAGAAGATGTCCCTGATCCTTCCGAGTACCCCTTTCTTCGGATAGTGATAATGGATGTCCGGCACATGGTTCCTCGGAGATTGGTCGTGATGCTCCGGATCGTCGGATGACTCCCTCTCCCTGAACAGACGCTGACAGATGCGATAATCGAATCCTGCATCGATGTTCTTCTCGACAATCTGCTTGAACCTGTGCATATCATCTGGACTTATGAATCTGAAAAGAGGATCCTTGGAAGGGAACATAGGCGTTCTTGTTGACAGCTGATTCCTGTAGACCAGATGCTTGATGTATCTCTCGATTATAGGCAATCTCCTGAAATCCAGCTTGATGTTGCACAATGTGTTGTCGGCGCCTATGAATTCCAGATTGTAATCCATGATGCTCTGGCTGGCCAGACCGTGGATCAGAACAGACCTGCGGATACGGTCGGGGGTCGTACCGAGGACTATGACTAGTATCACGAACGAGAAAGCTCTCAGGAGATCGTTGGGAAGCTTCTCAGGTGCGGAGATTATCCTAAGGAGCCTGTCCAATGCCACCTTCGATGAATCCTCCGAACGATCGTATTCCTCCGTGAGGATGAGCTCCGCCGCATCGTTGTCATGGAAGGCCAGATAACCGTCGAGATACTGGAGGTCCCTCCTGACAGTGCTGGCCGACACTCCGTCGGATCTGCGTCTTTCGATGAATGCCCTGACATCGTCCACAGTTATCCTGGAAGGATTGTCCGAGGGGATCTTGTGCTCCGTCTTCAGCTGATGAAACACCCTCCCGAGATTGCCGAGGCGACGCCTGGCGGAATCCTTGGATTCTTCCGTCGCATTCAATGATCCGACGTAATCATCGATACCATCCGAGAACGGATACCTGCTCATGTGACCTCCTGTCGAGTGATCTCCCCGTTCTGCTGCCTGAGGACATCGGTCATCCTGCCAACCGCCTTCTGTTCCTCGAAGGCCTTTATGAAATTGTATTCGTATCCCGTGATGGTCTTTATGCGCTTCCACTGGCTGGGCTCATCGGACTTCTTCTCCGGGAGCATCCCGACACGATCCTTGAATCCCTTCCCGGAGGAGATGTCCCTCGTCCTGAAGCATTTGTTGCCCAGGTGTGTGAACAGCATGGTACGGAGGCTCTTGTCCTTCACCGAGGATATGTCCTTCAGATCCTTGATGGAACTGGACCCGTCCTCCGTGAGGCACTTGACCAGATACTTGAAGGGATACATCAGGGCATCCCTCCCGGATTTGGAGCCTTCTTCTGTTACGATGCCCTCGAAATCGATGAAACCGTATTTCCAGATGGGATTCTTCGCGATGGCATCCCTGTAGCTGCCCCTGCAGAGCTTCCTCATCATATCCCCCTTGCCGATCCTGTTGAGGATACGGGAGTCGCACAGCCTCCAGGATATGCGGCCGTCCTTCCCGACATGGCGCTTGACCATTACCGGTCTGTCAAGAACGACGATGATGTGAGGGGCGGGATACCCGTTGGCCTGCGCTTCCTTGGCGATCAGGGTCCCGTGCTTTCCGAAGATCTTGGTGATGTTCGCATTCAGCTTGTTCAAAAGATTGAAAGGTGTTTTCGATCCCTCGATGGGGGTCGAACGCAACGATGCCCACGCCTCCTCCATGGAAAGAAGATACTGTGCGAATGTAGGTGTGATCAGTAGTAGCCTCGTCATCCTCTTGTCATGGGAACCGGGAATGGGATGATCGAACGCCTTGCCGTCCAGGGCGTCTACCAAGGCATCCCTTTTCTTCATCTTCCTGACCGCATAGGGGACGTTGCCCCTTTTGGCCACCAAAGCGTAGACGAATTCGCCCGATTCCTTGTTCCTGAATTTGTTGTAATCAGAGGATTCCACCCAATCCAGGAATTCGGCCTGCAGCTCAGGATCCAACATGGATAGGTCTTCCTCCACGAGTTCGAACATGAGTTCCTGAGACTCGTGGGTCCAATCGCCGGATTTATCGGTGCGGAAGTTGGGCTTAGGAATACTCTTGAGGACGTTACCAAGAGTTGATGTCCTGATGCTTCCCAAACGGGCATCGAACGTAGCCGCCTCTGAGACAGGTGGATTCGTTATCAAATAAGTCTTCGCGGGGTGACTGCGAGCATTCTATCCGAGGAAAAAGGGTACCCAATAGACTCTTTCAAAGCATATGCTGGCAGCACTTACGTTCGAGCCCCTTCAGGCCCGCCACTTGTTCAGCCAGATCTTCTCAAAAAATTCTATTGTTTTGAGTTTTTAGTACCTCAGCCCTCTGTCAAGAGTGCAAATGCATTCTGATCATGATGTTGGGTATGAAATGGGTCCCTAGGAACTATCCGCATCGTCTGTGCTGCTCAACCCTCATTGTTCGCTTAAGCGTTTTCTCTGCGGTTCAACTCCTGTTGTTTCAACACGAAGATGGGATACTCGCTTTTATCCTCGGGAAATTCGGACATGATGTCTGCTATCGTCACATGTGACAATTCCCCCAGCATGGCATCAAAGGCTGACTGGAAGTGCGGCATCAGCACCTTACGCAGATCACGGCTCAGAGGGCACTTCTCCACTGCAGGATACATGTTGAACACATCGCTCGCTGATTCCTCCTCGGTAGCTAAAAGCACGTCCTTCAACGTGATGCTCTCCGCAGGCCTTCCAAGCACGGTCTGCGCCCTGCCCATCCCCGACTTCAGAAGCCCTGCTCTGTTGAGTTTGGCCATGACCTTGCGCACGATCGCCGAGTTGCATCCGATGCTGAGCCCGAGTTCCCTGCTGGTGATTCCTGAATCAGCCAATATCCCATAACAGGCCAGGACATGTATCCCGACCGTAAACTCAGAATCCACGTGCATGACATCACTCCTGCAGGAAGGATTTGCATTCGTTGTAGAGATCGTTCGTCGGCTGGAGGTCTGCCCAATTCTCTTCCGGAATCTTGATCTTGAGGCGCATCCTCTCTGAGACCTTCTGGAGATCCTTCTCGTACTGCTCCTGATCTCCCAGGCCGGTATCGATCTTCAGGATGTACTCGTATCCTCCGAGGCTGAACATCCACCTCATGTATCCGTCATGCCCTGGTTCGATGCCCAACACCTCCCTCATCTCCGGAGTGAGGGATTCCTCGCTTGCGGCGGAATTGCTGGAATCAGCAGCATTGAATTCATCCCAGTTCGAGGCCATGGCGGGGAATGCATAGAAGTGACCCACATACTTCTTCTGCATCTCGTTGTATTTCGGACCACCCGCGATGTTTATACCTACGCAGTCGTGACAAAGGCAGCCGTTGCAATCGTGGAATGTGGCGGACGGCTTGAATCCCTTCTCCTTGCACCATCTGGCCGGGCTCCATTCATAATTGCCGCATGTGCCGAGATAGAATCCGATGGCGTCTACGAACGGCTGCATCTCGGTGGCAAGGTTCTCGACTGTGGATTTCAGCCTTTCCGGTTCCGCATGCAGACCTAGGTTGGTCATATAGATCAGGATGGTGTATCTGTCTCCATCCAGCTTGTAGTTGCGGGAAAGAATGTCGTTCCAGACGACGATCGAGAATGGGATGTTTGCATTGGTCAGTTTGGACTTGATCGAGGTGTTGTTATCGTTGTCGATGATCACTATATTCTTCTCTTCGCTGTCCTTGTTCATACTGTAGACCAGATTGTCGTCTACCATCGGACAGGCTATCAAGCCCAAGATTCCTTTTGTCATAAAAATTGTTACACATTATGATTATTAATACCTAAGTCCGTCTAATACACTTGACTTTGCCATGCTCCCAGTCTGCTTCTTCATAATAATTGCCTGGAAAAGAAGATAACCTGCACAGAGCGATACCCCATCATGGACAGTAGAAACAACGATCCGGAACTAGTAAAGTTGCTTGCGGATCTGAATGCAGGAAAAGCTGCGATAAGCGAAAGCGGACAGAGCATGCTTAGGAAATATGCACGGGAAGCGCAGATGGTCACAACCAGGATCAACACCGGATTCCACGAGGAAGATGAACTGCGCGGGCTGATGTCAGAACTCATCGGGAAAGATGTGCCTGAAGACTTCTGCTTATTCCCTCCTATCTATGCTGATTTCGGGAAGAACCTTACCATCGGAAAGGGAGTATTCATCAACTCAGGATGTTGCTTTCAGGACCAGGGCGGGATAACCATAGGGGACGGTTGTTTCATCGGACATCAGGTAGTGTTCGCGACGATAGATCATGGTCTCGAACCGGAGAACAGACATGACAACTTTGTCTCCCCGATAAAGCTGGGGAAGAATGTATGGGTGGGCTCACACGCCACGATACTGCGCGGAGTGAGTGTCGGCGACAATGCGGTGATTGCCGCAGGCGCGGTGGTGAACAAGGATGTACCGGCAAACACGGTGGTCGGAGGAGTCCCGGCGAAGGTCATCAAACTTATAAGATGATGACTTCAGAAAACACTTGAAGATGATTATCTAACAGAAATCATACGACATTGCTTCAATCAGTTCACGACGACGATCTTTCCGTTCGTCCTCCCCTCGTCCAATGCTATGCAGGCATCACGGATGTCCATGAAATCAAAACGCTTAGCATAGGTCGGATGAAGTTCGTAGTCACGTATGAACCGGAAGATGCTATCTACCATTTCCTGGGTAGGATAGTTGCTGAAATACCCTGTGAGATAAACCCCGTTGGGGATGTCTTTGATGGGATCAAAACCGTTCATTTCGAAAACACCACCGAGAATTCCCGTATCGCAGACAATGCCCCCCTTCTTCACTGTACGTAATGAGTCCAGAATACTCTTGGGGCCCACAAGGTCCAAGACCTTGTCAACCATCAGGCCTTTACCAGACAGATCTCCGTCATCTAGGACCGCTTCGTCGATTCCTTTCAGAAGCCCGAGTTTGCTTTCACGATGGGTCGTCCCTATGATCTTGCACCCCAATGCTTTCGCAATATCGATTGCTGCGTATCCTAAAGCGCAGGTCGCTCCGCGGATCAGTAAGGTCTCTCCTTTCTTCAGCTGCAGACAATCGAACAAAGATCCCCATGCGGTAAGATATGTTTCGGGGATAGAAGCTAATTCGTCCCACGGAAGGTCCGTCTCCACTTTGAAGATGTGGTGTATCGGGAGCAATGCATACTCTGCATAGCTGCCATCGAAGTTGCGTCCCATTCCGCCCATCATCGCGATGACCTTGTCCCCTTTCTTCAGAGCGGTATCAGAAGGATCCTCTACCTCGCCTACGCACTCGATACCAGGGATCACAGGTCTGGAAATGTAATCGGCTTCGATCTCCCCCAATCTCAGGATCTTCTCGGAATGGTTCATCCCGAAAGCCTTGACCTTGACCAGAACCCATCCCGAACGTACAGAAGGTATCGGAACTTCCGTCAGCGACACATCGTCAGCCGGGGTTATCCTGTCTATCTTAACTGCCCTCATCGATCCGAATCACCTTCCAGCATTGGGGATCGGCCGCATACATGTTCCCATGATATCCCTTGGCAACGGCCGGACAGCCTCTGCAGAAACGGAGTAACTCGCACTTGGAGCATTTCTCAAAATTCTCATACACTCTGTATACATCCATTTTGGGTCCAGTGAACAGATCATATAGGTCATCTGTCAATGCGTTACCAACCTTGCTCTCCATCCTCCTGCATGCATATACGGCACCATCGGACAGGATGGTGAGGTGGGAATTGCCGCAGTTGCATCCATCATAGACATATTCGTCATCAGGGAACTCTTTGGGATCGAAATCCCCGATTTCATACCTGTACAAGGTCCAGAGATGATCCTTCAGATTGAAATATGTATCCGAATCCTTGTACTGCTCGAACTTCTTCCAGCACTTATCCATCATATCCCGGTATTCCAAGGGATCGCAAGTTGTATCCCTATCCATCAACGAAGGACAGTAGCGGGCAAAGGCAAAGATGTCGGCCTTGTTCTTTACAACCTCATCGATGAGTTCAGGGATCTCTTTCACATTCCATTTGGAGACCGTGGTCATGATGGCGACATCTATCCCCGCTCTCTTCAGAAGCGGTATTGCATCCATCGTGGAATCATATGAGCCGGGCTGTCTGATTTCATCATGTGTCTCTTTCAAACCATCGAGGGAGAGCTGATACTTGCAACAACTGCAATCTTTCAGTCTCCTGCATACATCCTCGGTCAGATGGAACGGGTTGCCCAATATCGCAAAGCGAATCTCTTCGGACCTCAGAATTTCCGCCAATGACCAGAAATCGGGGTGGAGTATCGGATCTCCGCCGGTTATATACAGGTAGGGAAGGCGGTTGGCCTTCCTGCAGAACTCTTTGATATTATCCAGCACCGTCCTCATATCCTTCAGAGACATCTCCCTGAATTCAGCATGGCTGCCTAGAGCGTAGATATAGCAATGTTTGCAACGCTGATCACAGGCTTCGGTGATGTGCAATTGGAAAGCGAAATAATCCATGATATCGGAAAGTGGCCCCCATATTCAGAGGGCCGTTTAATTCATTTCTTGTCCCCTGAACCGCATGCGCTGCCACAGGCGGAAGATCTCTTCTTGTCGCCCGAGCCACAAGCACTTCCGCACGCAGAGGATCTCTTCTTGTCGCCCGAGCCACAAGCACTTCCGCACGCAGAGGATCTCTTCTTGTCCCCTGAACCGCATGCACTGCCGCAAGCCGATGAAGGGGAATCCGTTCCAAATAGATTCTTAAGTGCCATTTTTATGACCTCGGAGTTCAATTTTTTGTTTAATATTTAATATAATATCATTCGGTTTAAATAAAATACTACGAAATCAATCATTATGTAAGAAATTGGAGAATAACAAATGGGAATCTACGAAGCGGCAAGGAACAGAACAATGGTGAGCATTCAGGAATCGTTCTGGGAGCTCTACACCTCGGAGGAGAAAAAGAGAGTGACCGTAGAAGACGTCTGCAGAAATGCAGGCATCACACGCTCCACATTCTACTATTACTACAATTACATCGATGAGGTTCTGGACTCCATAAAACAAAAACAGATGGATCTAATCCGCGACCTATTCGAGACCAGTAACAATGAGAATCGTGATTTCCAATCGTTCATACCGCGCTTCCAGGAGCTGTTCATTGAGAATGAAAGATATCTGATTCCATTGGTCATGGAATATAAGGATCCAGAGTTCTCTTTGAGATATCGTTCCTATATCGAAAATATGCTGTTCAATGACCTTCAGATAGATATGGAAGAGCCCAGTACGCAGACCACAGAGACCCTGTCCGTTATTATATCAGGCCTTGTACATATGTTCTTGAACTGTCTAGCCAGCAACATCATAACTCTGGAGGATGCAAACAATATGTCTAACGGCATGATAAACACAGGCCTCAGATGGGTATTGAAAGAAAAATATGGTGTGGATATCGGATTCAAAAGGATGGCGAATTGAACAATTCTCTCGCAACTGATTAGTGATAATTGGGATCAGAGATAGACGACTTTCTTTTTATTTCGTTGTCAGAAGCCATAGTCAGGTTTTAACTCAGGTTATCTCTATCAAGTCGGTCCGAATCCCGCTCCGCTTCGCGTCGCGTGATTCGTCCTCGGTCGGGCTATGGGCTCGGCAGAGACTCGGCCGCCCGACCGTTGTTGTAATGTGTGTAGATGAAAACATAGATGCCTGCCTGGCGGGTCCTTGCCGGGGCCTACGGCCCCACGGCAACGGACCGCCGGCAGGCGGTCATAGGGATGATCCCAGGGTTGATGTACGTTCAACGGTGCAAAAGACGGTCAAAAAGAGATCTTCTTCTGAAAGGGGGCATCCAGATTCCGTTTAGAACAGGTTTGTTGCGTTGAACGGGAGAATCGTCTTCCAGCATATCGAGATAGATCTCAGTACATTGAGCATAATCGAAACTGAGGCCAATATCCTCCTCCACCTGATGCTTGAGCTCCCTGGATTCATCCAGACTGATGTAATCGAAGAGAGGATTGGATGATGGAAATATTGGTCTCGGTGTGGAATTGACAAACCCGAGCAGATAAGTCTGATCGATATATCTGCCGATCACCGGAAGTCTGTTAAGGTCGAGAAGCTCACCCCTTTCCATACCGCTCCTATCGATGAATCTGATGCGATAGTTGTTCACACAGCCGTTCTCGAATGCGTTGCGCAGCATCGCCTTGCGGAGCATGTCCGGAGGTATATCGAACACTATCGCCAGCATGACGAAAGCGTATGCCTTCACAAGATGGCTGCCTTTAACGTCCTTGGAATTGTGCAGGAATAACATCCTCAGGGCCTTCTTAGAATTCTCCTTTTTCTCTTCCAAATTCCTGATCCTGAGGCCTTCCAGATATTCCCTCACGGAACAGTTGTCATGGAAACAGAGGTAACCATCGAGATAGGACAGATCTCTGGAGACAGTGGATTCCGAAATACCTCCGGATCTGCGTTCTTCCACGAAACACCTGATGTCATTCGGCACCATACGTGCGGGATTATCAGATTGAATGATGCCCTTCTCCTTCAAGAGATGTATGATCCTCCCGATGTTCTGGAGACTGTTCCTTCCCTTGTCCACCGATTATTCAGAATAGACCTAGAATCAAAATGAACGGCCCCAAAGGGGCCGCTGATAAAGGTTTTCAGGCCTCGATAAGGGTCGATGCCTTGAGATCGGATGTGATTACGGGGAACCCTTCGCTTCTCTCTTCCAGCTTATAGATGATTCCCTTATCGTCGTAGTACATCATGATGGTGTACTCTTCACCCGACTCGTTTGTGCATACGACATCTTGCACGGTGACCTCCTTAAGACCGAAGGCGGTCTCGATCTCCTCGGTCTGCTTCTCTCCGTAGACCGGTTTGAGACCGGAGTCCTTGAGGTATTTCTCATAGGCGAAATGTGACACCAATGCTATGAAATCGTTCTTCTTCATGGTGCTGCCGTCGGTCATGGTGAGGGTGTCGCCGTCGATGGCTGCGATCGTGTATTCGTTCTCTTCGTCCACATCCACGGAGTATGTGGAGGTGATCTTGCATGAATCCTCGGATATCTCGGATACGGTGTAAGTGCGGTCCGTAGCACCCGTGGAGTCTTCCATGTGATATTCGACGAACGAACCGTTGGTCACCGTCTGCTCTTCCATCGTCTTCGTGAGGTCGAAGCTCGTGTCGAGGAGCTGCTGCACAACGAGAGTGTTCCCGTTCGTCATCTCCCACATGTACACGATGCCGGACTCGGGCTCCACCCAAGCCTTGTACTGCGATCCTTCCAGTTCGGCCTCGTACAGGTCACATGCGACCTTCGTTCCCTTGTATTCTACGGTATCGGTTCCAGTGATCTCGCCTTCGGAGATCGGGTTCGAGTACAGGTATGATTCCAGTATGTCTGTGACCTCTGCTTCGTGGGGCTTCGTGACCTCACCGGAGTAATAGGTTTCCACTGTAGTGCTGTCTCCAACTTTCAAATCTGTGCTCACGTCGTCAGGATTCCCTGAGGAGTATGCGAAGTAGGCTCCCATCCCTACGAGAATCAACATCACGACGACTATTATCGCTATGAATGATGATTTCATATTGGAGGATACTTGTTCCTACTTTAAATCAAATACCTGAACAGCTGGTTAGCTGTCCGTTCTGCTAGATTGTCCTATTATGTCATTCCAGTATCAACATGATTTTAAGCGACTCAGAGATGACACTCTCCGATGTTGGTTCTGATCCTCGGAATAGTCGCCCTTCTTTCGGGTTACCTCTTCTACAGCAGGCTGGCCGAGAGAGCGATCCTCCCTTACAAGGAACCGCCTCCGGCGATATCCATGAGGGACGGGATCGACTATGTCCCGATGAAGAGGCACAAGAACCTCCTCATACAATTCCTGAACATCGCCGGTACTGGACCCATATTCGGTGCCCTGATGGGAGCCAAATGGGGACCCATCGTCTTCCTTTGGATCATCTTCGGAACGATCTTCGGAGGCGCGGTTCACGACTACATGACCGGCATGATGTCGATGCGCAACGGGGGCGCATCCGTCACCGGGCTCATCAAGAGGTACCTGGGAGAGAGGACCAGATACCCGATACTCATCCTCATCGTGTTCCTCATGGTGATGGTCTCCGCAACGTTCGCAAGGAGCGCAAGCGACCTGCTGGTCCACATCACCGGGATCCCCATGTTCATATGGATGGCCGTCATCCTGATCTACTTCATGGCCTCCACTGTCCTCCCCATAGACAAGCTCATCGGGAAGATCTACCCCCTGTTCGGAACGCTCCTGCTCGTCATGGCCGCAGCCATCATCATCGGTCTGGCGGTGCAGGGATACACCTTCCCCGGGATCACCCTGGAGAACCTCCATCCCACCGGTGCCGAGTACTACCCGGACATGTTCATCACCGTGGCCTGCGGAGCGATATCCGGATTCCATGCCACCCAATCGCCCATGATCGCCAGGTGCACCACGAGGGAGAAGGACGGACGCATGATCTTCTACGGAGCGATGTGCGTCGAGTCGGTTGTAGCGTTGATATGGGCCACCGCCGGACTCACGTTCTACGGCGATACCGGCGGACTGACCGATGCTCTCGCAGCTGGAGGATCCGCAGGAGTGGTCTACGAGATCTCCATGAGCGTAGCTGGACCGATCGGGGGCATACTGGCGATCATCGGAGTGATCATATGCCCCATAACATCGGGCGACACCGCGATGAGATCCGCAAGACTGATGATTCAGGACGACAGGCAGATCCATTCCGACAATGTGAAGGCCACCCTCAGCCTGACGATTATCCTCTCGTTCTTCATCGTGGGCCTATGCCTTCTGGACTTCAGCATACTTTGGCAGTACTTCTCATGGTTGAATCAGACCCTAGCCTGCATAGTCCTGTGGACCGCCACCGTGTTCCTGCTGAGGACCAACGCCAACAGAATATATTCACTGATGACCGCGTTGCCGGCCATCTTCATGACGATGACGGTTACATCGTTCATCATGCACTCGGGACAGGGATTTAGCCTGGATTACACCGTATCGCTGATGATCGCGGCCTTCGTCACCGTCGCCGCGACTGTGCTGTACGTCAGGGAATACGCTACGAAGAAGACGGAAAATCAGGAATGATCCGAAGATAAAACTAAAGACATGATTTAACATGCTAAACAGGTGAAAGGACCATGCAAACCAAGGAACTCCTCGCAATAATCGCCGTGGCAGTCATCGCTGTGCTGGCCTGTGCCTTCATCTATGATAACAATAACGGCACGGACGAACCCGATAGGATCGGGATCATCGGAGCCATGGAAGAAGAAGTGGCCGCTCTTAAGGATGCCATGGACATCGATTACACCGAAGAGATCGCCAGCATGGACTTCTGCGTGGGCAGGCTCTACGGTCAGGACATCGTCGTCGTGCAATGCGGTATGGGGAAGGTCAATGCGGGGATCTGTGCCCAGACGCTAATCTCAAAATTCAACGTCAAACACGTCATCAACACAGGCGTGTCTGGATCCTTGGACAGCAGGCTGAACATCGGCGATTTTGTCGTCTCAGTCGATGCCGTGCAGCATGATTTCGACGTCGAACCCATCGGATTCGTGAAAGGGGAAATCCCCTACACCGGGCTGTATGCCTTCAAGGCGGACGATGCACTGAGGGAGAAAGCCGTATGGGCCATATCGCAACACGTCGGCGCCACAGTCATGGAGGGCAGGATCTGCACCGGCGACCAGTTCATCAGCACACCCGAGCAGAAGGCCGCTCTGAACGCTGAATGGGGCGGGCTCTGCTGTGAGATGGAAGGCGGTGCTGTAGCACAGGTATGTTATCTCTGCAACGTCCCCTTCGTCATTATCAGAGCTGTATCCGACACTACAAACGGGGACAGTCCGGAGGAATACGAGGAGTTCAGGATGTTGATCGCCCATCAGTGCGCCTTGACGGTGGCGTACATGATCGAGCACTTCGACGAAGACGCTCAACACCTGTGAATCCCCCGCGATAACCTAATATCCGCACCGCGGTAACATCACTCGGTGCCGAGATGATCGACGAGAAGATAGGCAAGCTTGGATTCGGACTCATGCGTCTCCCCCGCAAGGGCGAGGAGATCGATATCGAACAGGTAAAGGAGATGGTCGACCTCTACATGGAGGCCGGTTTCAACTACTTCGACACAGCGTGGGCGTATCCTGGCAGCGAGGAGGCCACGAGGAAGGCCCTGGTGGAGAGGTATCCCCGCGACAGCTACTACCTTGCGACGAAGAACGCCGCCTGGAGGGTGAAGACCAAGGAGGAAGCGCTTGCACAGTTCGAGACATCCCTCGAACGCCTGGGCACCGACTACATCGACTTCTATCTCTTGCATAACCTCGGCAACGCCAGGATCAAGCCCTTCGACGACTTCGACATGTGGAATTTCGTCATCGACCTGAAGAAACAGGGGAAGGTGAAGCACATAGGATTCTCGTTCCATTCCACGGTAGATGCGCTGGAGCCCCTGCTCGAGGCACATCCGGAGATGGAGTTCGTGCAGCTCCAGATCAACTATGCTGACTGGGAGAGCGACTCCGTCCAATCAAGGAAGAACCTTGAGCTTGCCAGGAAGTACGGCAAGCCGGTCATCGTCATGGAGCCTGTCAAAGGAGGTCTGCTGGCCAAGCCCCCGAAGAAAGTCGAGGACATCCTGAAGACCGCAGAGCCCGACAGGAGCTGCGCATCATGGGCGGTCAGATTCTGCGCTGACAGGGAAGGTGTGCTCACGGTCCTGTCTGGGATGTCGGATGTCGACCAGATGAAGGACAATCTCTCTTACATGAAGGGATTCGAAGGACTCACCGACGGACAGAGGAAGACCATAGAGGATGCCTCGGCCGCCCTGAAATCATATCCGATAATCCAGTGCACGTCATGCAACTACTGCGCAAAGGTCTGCCCTGCGAACATAGGCATCTCGGGGACGTTCGAGGCCTCCAACCAGGTCATACAATACGGTCTGACGGAATTCTCCAAGGGACAGCTCCAATGGCTTGTCCAGGGTCAGGGCAGCAAGCCTGCCCAGGACTGCCTGAAATGCGGTAAGTGCGAGGAGGTCTGCCCCCAGAACATAAAGATACCCGACGAGCTTGAGAGATGCATCAAGCTCTTCGAGGAGTGATAGCATGCCCAACAGCAAATCCATGGATTGCGTTTACATCGGTCCCAAGATGGAAGACCGCGAGGAGGACATGCTGAGGAATGCCATGGAAGGACTCACCAACGTCTTCGTATCGTCCGGATCCGACCTCGATTCCTACTTCAAGGAGAACAGCGGAAGACCGTTCGTCCTGGTGGGATCGGACGGCTCTGCCGCCGAATACGCGGATTCGAACCTCAAAGGATGCAACCTCCTGGTCGCAGTCCGCTCATTCGATCCCTCGGACACCGAGGGTCTTACCGAGGATGTAAGGGAGCGCATCGCGGAGTTCATAGGCACCAGGACCTACTGCCTCAGGGAGAGGGTGGACTGGGGATCCGAGTTCTCCGATTTTGCCGATTGACATGCGGCTGTCGTTGAGACGTGTAGAGCCCGATTCCGAGGACTATACGTTCGCTGTAGACCTCTATTACTCGTCGTTCCCTGAGCCGGAACGGGATAAGATAGAGTCCATCATGAAGGTGTCCGGAACCGACCTGGGAGAGTTCAGCGTCATTCTGGATGGTGACGACAGGGTAGGCATCCTCTACAGGATATTCCGCCATAATCTCGTATACATCTACTACCTAGCCATCGTACCGGGACTCAGGAACCGGGGATATGGCACGGCCGTACTCTCCATGATCAAGGAGATGCATCCAGGCAGCAGGTTCGCCCTCAACACGGAGGCTCTCGATCCAAGGGCAGACAATAACGATCAGCGGCTCTCCAGAATCAGATTCTATGAGAGGAACGGGTTCAATGATTCCGGCGACAGGGTCAAATGGGAAGGCGTCACCTACGCCCTCATGTCATGTGGCGGGAACGTCAGCAAGGCCGAGCTGGAATGGATGTTCATCCTTCTGTCGATAAAAGGAAAACGCGAGGATTAAGACCTCATCATACGTCTGGCCAATCCCTTGAGGCTGTCGTCTGTGTCCTCGACGACCTCGACACGGATGGCCTTCTCCCTCTTGGCGATTATGCGCATAAGCTTCTCCTCGTAATCCCACTGGTTCTTGATGTGGATATTAAGGGTATGGACGGCCCAGAACATGCTGAACAGGGACAGCAGCCCCAGGGTGAGGATGGTGATGACCATGTACGGGACCATCTTGATCTCCTTGATGTTGTCGACCATGACCCCCAGATCCGGAAGCAGATCCGACATCAGCGATTGATACTCCTCCGTGAACCTGACCTGGACCTCGTCGTAGATGTTGATGAAGTAGATCAGGAAACCGGTGGTATAGGATAGCTGGACGATCATCACGAATATCAGCGCGTTGATGACCGCTACAGCCGTGTGGGGCTGAAGGTCCCTCATGCTGATGAAGAGAGCCTGGAATACGCAGCACAGACCGACGATGACGAACCATACCCCGTATACCTTGTAGATGCGGTCCGCCCTGCCGATCTTCATCTCCTCCCTGATGTCCTTCAATTTGGCGGTGTCGCGGCCCTTCTCCTCTGCATATCCTATGAGCGAATCCATCCACAGGTGGTCGCGCTTGCAATGGTCATAGAAGGCCTTCATCAGGAAGAACAGGATGAACGTCCCGATGGTGTACTCCATCATGTGTGCGCCGACGAAATCGTCCATGTGATCGAGGATGAAGTTGGGCAACTCTATGACCTCGGTAGGATCGGCGAAATACGTATTGAAGATCCAAAGTGCATCCAAGGTCAGCAGCACTGCCATCACAGGGACGACGAGCATTATCAGAATGAGCGCTCCGACACGTACGATGGCGTCGTTCTCGGAACGCTTGAGAACGCAGGTGAGGAACTTGTCTGCGCTAGGACTACCCATGCCCCGCTAACTGTATTTACTAATAAACTGTTTGCCCCCCAAATGTCAGAGTACGTTAAACCGACCAGGAGCCGGGCGCGCAAGAAGATGCCCAGGGTGCTTATAGTGGGAGAGCTCATGCTAACCCTGGTCCTTTTCCGTTACCTGATCAACTTCACTTCGATAGTGTCCCCTGCCGAGAGCACGGTATGGAGGATGATCATCAACTTCGTGTCCATCCTGTTCATGCTGGGCATGTCCGTTCTGGTGGTCAGGGCGATCCTCGGAGTGCCCTCGGCAAGACCTCAGTCATGGAGATCGGTCGTCCGCTCATCTATCCTTCTTTTCATATCGAATTGGCTGCTGAGCGTGCTGGACCTTCAGGGTATAATCTATTCAGGCTTCATAATGAGCCCGGAACTCGTGGCGGTCCCCATCATCATCGCGGAGATCATCATGTTCCTCCCATCTGTGAGGAAGTTCTACACCCCTCCGTTCACGGACACGCCGCCGCTGAAATCGTGGCTGCTGTACCTAATCAACATCCCTATGATCAACGCGGAATCCTACAGGCTCGTGTGCAGCGAATCCGAGGAATGAACCTCATTCCTTGGGCATTACGAAATGGGTAGCTATCCTGGGCTCCAGCTCAGGGAACGATAGTCCTTTCTCCTTGCCTGCATCGATGCATTTCAGGATCCATGCCATGTTCCTTCCCAGAGCCCTCATGGTCTGAAGCCCCTCACCGTCCTTGGAGACGTCCTCCGGTGCCAAACCATGGGTCATGTTCCAATACTGGGATCCGGGAACGATCATCCCGCTGATGAGATAGTACTGGTTGAGCCTCTCGAATGATGCTGAGTTGCCTCCCCTGCGGGCGTTGACGACGGATGCTGCAGCCTTGCCTCCCAGCTTCGATGAGTAGGAATAGAAGAAACGGTCCATCCATGCGGTGATCTGCGCCGCAGGCCCGGAATAGAAGACCGGTGCGCCGAAAACGAAGCCGTCGAATTCATCGATCCTCGCTCCGATGGCGTTTACATCATCCTCGATGACGCAACGTCCTTTGGACCTGCAGTATCCGCAGCTCCTGCATCCGGGAATGTCCCCCTTGCCGATCCAATGGATCTCGGTGGAGATGCCGTTCTGTTCCAGCGTATCCGCGACTTCCTTCAGTGATGTGTATGTGCAACCCTTCTCGTGAGGGCTTCCGTTGATCAACAGGACCTTCATGTTCCCACCGTATCTATCGAGGGTTTCAGCGTATATAATCGAGTCTTCGCTACCCAAGTTTTTTTCATATGAAGCCTATCCACCACACATGACCACAGTGATTATGCACACCTCAATGGGTGACATCAAGATCAAAATGCACGACGACATGCCCATCACCACAGGCAACTTCGTCAAGCTCTCTAAGGACGGCTTCTACGACGGCACCATTTTCCACAGGGTCATCGAGGGATTCATGATTCAGGGAGGAGACCCCCAGGGAACCGGAATGGGCGGACCCGGATACACCATCGAGGACGAGTTCGGAACCGGACACTCCAACATCAGGGGAACCATCTCGATGGCCAACACCGGAAGGCCCCACAGCGGAGGCAGCCAGTTCTTCATCAACGTCGTCGACAACACCTACCTCGACAAGGAGGACCCCAGGACACCTTCGGCACATCCCGTGTTCGGAACCGTGCTCGAGGGAATGGACGTCGCCGACAAGATCAGCAAGGTCCAGACCGACAGGATGGACAGGCCTCTTGAACCTGTCAAGCTCGTATCGGTCGAAGTAATCGAGTGATCAGGATGCCGACGGATATCCCTGCGATCCTATCGAAGTCCCTTGAGGAGAAGAGGATAGAGGTTGCTATAGTCTGCCTCGAAGGCAGCGGGACGTCCGTCGTCACCGACCCTTCCATAATGAAGGAGATCGGACCCAGGATCATAGGCTCGGAATCAACAGAACCAGACAAACAGATTATCGATATCGTGGGAGAGGACAACGTCCTCGACCCGGAGACCGCCAAGGTGGATCAGATCGAGGGCGTATGCGTCGCATACGACAACGGGATGCACAGGGTGGCGGTGACCACGCACTCGGACAAGGATGCTCAGATGATGAGGGATATGTTCGGGAGCGATCTTTGTATAATCGGGATACTCCAGGAATCAACGGATAGGGCGAGGGAGCTCATGGACATCATCCTCGTCGGGAACGTTCTGGAGATAATCACGGACTTCGGAAAAGAGATCTCGGGATGAATCATTCCTCGCCGAGATACGAATCGATGACGAGGTGCGTTCCTGAACGGAGCATGATTATCGGCACCCCTTCCTTCCTAAGCCTTCTCCTCAGCTCCTTGTCATTGGTAAGGACGTAACCGCCGGTCTTGGCGGCCATCTCGACCACTGCGTTGTCCCCGGTGTACTCCGTAGGGATGATCTCGTACTTGCGGGCCAAAGCTATGGCCGCTTTCGCGTACTTGTGGTCCATGTGCTTCAATTCCCCGACCAACGGTCCGGGGACGACGATCCTGACCTCGCCGAGGAGATCCCTCAATGCGAGGTCGAGGTTCATCTTCATCTCGAAAGGCATGAGTAAGGCGTTTGTGTCGAGCACGACGGTCTGCATGATCTCACTGATCTACGATACCGTAACCGATGAGTCTCCACTTGTTGGAGATCCTTCTGGAGATTGCGACCCTCTGGCCGGGCAGGATGCACACCGGAATCTTAAGCACGACCTCGGCCGCTCCGTTCCTGGCGCTCTTGACGACTCCCACAGTGGTAGCCGTACCTACGCTGAGCATCAGGGGCTCATTGCTCTTGATGTCCTCCACAGACAGTTCTGCGGATGAACCCACCACACGGTCAAGCAGAGTGGTCTTCATCTTGAAGTCATGGACGACCTCGGGAAGCTCACCGGGTGAACCGATGACCCTTCCTGTCAATCCGTCGGACTTCGTGATGGATGCGTCTAAACCCGTTCCGATGGCGATGAGTCCTCCGGGAACGACCGACTTGACGGAACGGCCGCCCGCCTCGAGCGATGTCACCTTGGCGGTGATCCTCTCGTAGACGACCTTTCCAGCCACCTCTGTCTTCCTTCCGGGGGAGATCTCGATATCGTCCCCGACCTTCAGGGTTCCCTGGATGAGTGTTCCTCCCAGTACTCCTCCCTTGAGGTCCTCCGGTTTGGTTCCGGGGGAGTTGATATCGAATGAACGTGCGACGTGCATGAGCGGGGTTGCCTTCGCATTCCTCTTGACCTTCGCTACGATGTGCTCCTCGATAGCCTCGATGAGCATATCGATGTTCACACCGCGGTTGGCCGAGATGGGGATGATGGGGGCGTTCTCCGCTATGGTCCCTTTGACGAACTCCTTGATCTGCTTGTAGTTCTCGATGGCCTGTTCCCTTGTGACGATGTCGATCTTGTTCTGGACGATGATGATCTTGTCGATACCGATGATCGACAGGGCCATCAGATGCTCCTTCGTCTGAGGCTGGGGGCACTTCTCGTTAGCCGCCACCAGCAGCAGGGCTCCGTCCATGAGGGCAGCTCCCGAGAGCATGGTCGCCATTAGGGTCTCGTGTCCGGGGGCGTCAACGAAGGACACCGCCCTGAGGTACTCGGCCTCGGCACCGCAGTTCTTACACTTCTTGGTGGTGCCGTATGCCGCTGCACCCTGACATTCAGGACATTTGTAGAACGCTACGTCTGCGTACCCGAGACGGATGGAGATTCCTCTCTTCAATTCCTCCGAGTGACGGTCAGTCCACTCTCCCGAAAGGGCCTTGGTAAGGGTTGTCTTACCGTGGTCGACGTGACCGATCATCCCGATGTTGATCTCGGGCTGCTTTGGTACTTTCATCAGTTCTCCGCGGGTGCCTCGGGGTTGAGACACTCCTCGATGGACTTGGGTCCGTACTCTTCGATGACGGCGTTGATCTGGACGATCTCTGCGGAGATGGCGTTACCGCGGATTGCGGTCCTCTTCCTCTCTCCGTCGTACCTCTCGTGGAATCCCTTTCCGTCGGAGAGCAGGAGTCTGAGCCTCTTGTTTCCGGGAAGGTCCTTCCTCATGGGTGTGCCGTTGGAGTCGGATCCACCGGTGATCTTAATCTTGTACTCGGGGAGACCAAAGAAGACTCCGTCGACTGTCTCTCCGATTGTGATACCGATCAGAGAGTTCGCGTGGTGACCGGAGACAGCCACATTGTATGACTTTCCGGTTTTCTTGTCGTTAACAACAGCTTTGAATTCTGCCATTTGAACACCTGTATTGTGCGTGTAATAAAGGATGGTTTAAAAAGATATGGATAGACCGACTATCCGTTCCGCACAGTACAGGCGTCGTATGTACGGTGACGTTCAGTGATGCCCGTCCTCCTGCCGCCTTTTGCCGGAGACATCCTCCAGATCGATACGATAGACCTTCAAACGCTCCAACGTGGATTCGTTGAGCTTCCTCTGGCCGTATCCGCAGTGCTGCATTATGAGACCGAGGCCTTTGAGTGCCTCCTCGGAACGGACCTCGGTGACGGTGTCGTTGGCGATCACGCTCTCGAAATCGCAGGTATGCCGCGTTCCTCCCCGCTGAACAGCTTGGACCTGTCACATTCGATGCAGACATGGGGGTCATTCTCGATGAGCTCGACCTTCCTGCCCACCGGGGCACAATGGAAGTACAGGGACACCTTCCCTTCGTTCACATCGAATCCGTAGGACAGGGGGACCACGTACGGGAACGGTTCGTCCTTCAGGCCGACCCTTACGACCTCGCAGCGGTCGATGATGCTGACGATGTCGTCGAATTCCTTCACTTCCCTCACGGATTTCCTCATCTGGCGTGTCATGATTGGATTGTGCATCCCATAGGTTAAAACATATGCCGTCAGAAATCCTCGGTGTGAATTAATCGGCGACAAATCAAAGACTTGCCCAGTTTGATTTCTCGATTACATTCCCCAGAAGGGCTCGTCCTTACGCTTGATCGCGATGGTCTCTTCCAAGGCCATCTTCTCGTCTTCGTTGAGGTCCATCTCCTTCAGCGGTTTTATGGAAGATCCGATGAGGTCCACATAGATGACATCTTCCTCGTTGATCTGCCTGCCCGCGGTTACACCCTCTATACCGACGGCGACCTCCTCTCCCTGTACGGCTTCCTTCAGGGTGTCTTCTCCGGTGTGGATAGATTTGATCCTTCCGCAGTCGCGTCCGTCGGGACCTATGAGGTTCTCGCCGGGCCTGATCCTTCCAGCCAAAACCCTGACGCCGACGATGGCGGGCTTGCTGGCACGGAAGATGCAGTTGGGCAGGATCTTGAACTTAGCGGGGAACGAGAACTCCGCTCTCTTGTCCCCTTCGGCCTGCCTCTTGGTCTCGTCCACCCAATCGACGTAATCCTCGATGAGCTTGTAGACGATCTGATTGGTGATGACCTTGAGTTCGGGATGCAGGGCCAGCTCGGCCTCCGCATCCTTCGATAATGTAGCGTTGAATCCCAAGAGGACACAGTTCTTCTTGTCGCCGTAGGCGGCCTCCACAATATCCCTCCTGGTGATCTCTCCCACTCCGTACTTGCGGATGGGGATGTTGTTGGCCTTGGCCTCGAACGCCAGGGCTTCCAGGGAACCTACCGCATCGGCCTTGATGGAGATACCGTTCTCGGTCGTCTCGATCTTGACCGTGGACTCCTCCTGGAGCGATTTGATTGCGGGGTCCTTCTCGTTCTTCACGACTAGCATAGGAGCGCCGGCGATGACCCCGTCGACGTTCTGACATGAAATCTTGACTCCCGCCGCTGCGTGCAGCACGGGGACGGAATCGAACCTGTCCCTGGGGTCGCGGATCTCATCGAGTGGTTTGGGTTTCAAGATGGCCTTGACCTTGGTCACTACGGGTGCTCCCCTCGTACCCAGGGCGACCATGTCTCCTTTCTTGATCGTACCGGAATAGAGGATCATATCCAGGGTCTTCCCCAGTCCCTTCTCCTCCTTGATCTCCAGGATAGTTCCCTTACCTGGTCCCTCTCCTTTCTCCAGCCTCGACTCCAGGAAGCGCTGCGCCAATCCTATGAGGACCAGAAGCAGATCAGGCACACCCTCCCCTTCCTTTGCGGACATGGGGACGAGCGCCACGTTCTTGGTGAAGTCATCGATCCTGTCGTACCTGTCAGCGAAGATGCCCTCCTCGGAGAGCTGCGCGATGACGGTGTACAGCTTGTCGTTGAATACCTGCAGCGTGTGAGCCTGCTGCTGCTTCTCGGACAGGATGAACGGCCTTCCCTCCTCGGAGATCCAACCCTCGATGGTGTCGATCTTGTTGAGGGCGATGACGAACGGCGTCTTGTACTGCCTGAGGATCCTGATGGACTCGATGGTCTGTGGCATCAGCCCCTCCCTTATGTCTATGACGAGAACGGCGATATCTGCGAGGGATCCTCCCCTCGCACGGAGAGTGATGAAAGAATGGTGGCCTGGGGTGTCGATGAAAAGCAATCCAGGAACGTCGAACTTCTTGTTCCCGATGAGCTGTTTACAGACCTTGTAGATGTGCTCGATGGGGACTTCGGTCGCACCTATGTGCTGCGTGATGGCGCCTGCCTCGCGGGCCTGCACCGATGTCCCCCTGATCCTATCCAAAAGCTTGGTCTTCCCATGGTCAACGTGACCGAGAACGCTCACAACCGGTTGTCTTATCGCCATAGTCACCACTTTCCATGTATTCCAAATCCGACTGACACTTTATAATAAGTGCAGTTAACCAGGCAAAGGCGCTTCGGTAAATAAGCTTTGCATACGGTCGCGGAGACGTCCTCAGATTATCTGCGGATACGGTTCCTTACCGACGATATTCTCGGGGCCTATCAGTATCACGCCTGCATCCTCCGCATATTCGATCAGATCGTCCTCGAATCCTGATCCCGACACGATCGCCAACCTTGCATTGTATCCCCCCTTCAGGGATGATACCCTCCTCTGGAGTTTGTTCAATGTCGTGAATGACACCTTGTTCTTGGTGAACTTGCATTCCGCGAACATATCGATGCGGTTATTGCCGCTGCGCAATGTGGCAACCACGTCTATATCCTCATCCTCTGTGACGACCTTTCCCCTGTCATCGTGTATCGGATTCCCTTCCTCATCCCTGACAGGCACGGCCCCCCACCAGCTGCCGATCTCCACACACGGATACCTTATCGATATCTCGTCCCTGCAGAATATCTCGAACTGTTTCCCCAGGAACGTGGTGATCTGCTGCGACAGCGCATCATACCTGCCCTCGGTCACTCTCACCGAGTTCGGATTGTTCCTGATGACGGAGAAATGGAATGAAGTCGGACCATCGGTTATGATGTAACGGGGATGCTTCGGAGCCCCGGCCATTGGATGGAGGGTGTCGATCAGGCGCATACCCGATAGACCTGTCAGACATTTGTTGACCACCGGATCCGGAAGACCCGTCCTTGAGACGATTTCCCCGAACCTGGAGTGACCGGACGATATGGCTTCTAAGACGGACATCGCATCCGAGGATAGGGATTTCAGCTCACTGACGACGATTTCGACCGAATCGTTATTGAAGATACCGTTCGGATCCAGCAGATAATCCTCGACTATGGCCCGATAGCTGCGGTCTCCCGCCCCGGCATGGAACAACGGGATGCCTCCCAGAATCAGATACGTCCTCAGGATATCCTGGTCGGACAATCCCGGGTGGAACTGCCTGGTCTCCTCTATTGTCAGAGGACCGAGATCCACCCTATGATGGAATCTGCCGTATAGCGGATCCTTACGGTCGTTCAATTCTTCCAACATCATCGATACGGATGAGCCGCATACGATCATCATGGACCCCGAGTTATCGACCATCCAATCCACGAAATGCTGTATCTCCGATGCTGCGCCTGGATTCCTTCCAGTGAGGTAAGGCATCTCATCGATTACTATTACCGTATCCCTCTCGGAACATATCCTCTTCAATACCTGGAAGACATCAAACAGGGACGCATCCGAATCTGTCGAGAGAGATTCCCCCAGGATGCGCATCATCCTCAGGACATTCTCCCTTTCGGAACCCTTGACCATATCGAACACAATACTGTCCTTATCTTGGATAAACTGATTGATCAGGCTCGTCTTGCCTATGCGCCTGCGGCCGAAGATCGCACAGGTTTTGTAACGCTCCTTGGACCATATCGTTTCCAGATATTCGAGCTCTCTGACACGTCCGACGAATCCTTTCATGGCATTTCTTCATCGGGATCAGAATATATAATTTTACTTTCGATTTGTTAGTAAAATAATTTTACTTCATTTTTCGTAGTAAATTCATTAATCGATGTGTCCAGATCTGCTAGGATGACGATGATAGAAGATGATGGCCCGACCGAACGGCCGGGCCGTATTGAAGTTTCACTGTACTATCAAGAACTCACTCGTAGATCCACTTGTCCGCGGTCCTGTCGTATGTGACAAGCTCCTCGGGCTTGAAGAAGATGGAGATCTCCCTCTTGGCGGACTCGACGGAGTCCGATCCGTGGATGATGTTGCAGCCGGTGACCATTGCGTAGTCGCCGCGGATGGTTCCAGGAGCGGACTCGATGGGCTTGGTCTTTCCCATCATGTTCCTGCAGATCTGGACTGCATCCTCTCCCTCGAGCACCATCGCCATGACGGGGCCGGAGGTTATGTAGCTGATGAGTGAGGGGAAGAAGGGCTTTCCCTTGTGCTCGCCGTAGTGGTTCTCGGCGATCTCCTTGGAGATCACCATGAACTTGAGACCGACGATCTTCAGTCCCTTCTTCTCGAAGCGCGAGAGGATCTCGCCGCAGAGTCCGCGCTGGACTCCGTCGGGCTTGACCATCAGGTAAGTCTGCTCCATAGCCATGGAACTCACTCCTTCTTCTCTGCTGCCTTGAGCCTGGCTGCCTTCTCTTTGGCTGCCTTCTCGGTCCACTCGGTGGTACGAGCGACCCTCTTCAGCTCGATCATGTTCTTGTAGCACTTGTTGGTGTCGAAGAAGAGGATGGTTCCGTCCTTCTTGACGAACATCTTGCCGGTTCCGGGCTCGATGGGTGCTCCGCAGAACGAGCATCTCTTGGATGTGTCTACCATCGAAATCACCTCATGCCCAGTTTCCTGGCTTCTCTGGATGTCTCCCTCAGCATGAGGATGTCACCCATTCTGACAGGACCCATGATGTTCCTTGTAATGATCCTTCCCTTGTCGCGGCCATCGAGGACACGTACCTTGACCTGAGTTGCCTCACCGGTCATTCCGGTCCTTCCGATGATCTCAACGACTTCAGAAGGGATGCTGTCAGTGTCGACCATTCAGCTCACCTCAGTTCTTGAGGGCTGCGGTTGCCTGAGCGATCTCATCACAGAGTGCTTTTCCCTTTCCGACGTCCATGATGGCGACGGATGCTGCGGGCTTGTTGAGTCCGATAGCGGCTCCAAGCTCGACCTTGCTGGGGACGTACACGTAGGGAACGTTCCTCTCGTCACAGAGAGCGGGCATGTGGGCCAGGATCTCTGGGGGCTCGACGTCGACGGCCATGATGACCATTGCTGCGTTTCCGCGCTCGACGGCCTTTGTGACCTCGTTTGTTCCCTTCTTGATCTTACCGCCGTCGCGAGCTGCCTCAGCGAGAGCGTATGCCTTGTCGGAGACCTCCTTAGGGGTCTCGAATTTAACAAATACAGACATTTCAATTACCTCTTTCCGGCGCACAAAGGCGCCATCATTATTCATCGGCTCTGTAAGAGCATCCCTGCTATCTTATTATCATATAAAAGGGTGAGTGCGATGAAACCCCCTTGCGGGGGCTGAATTGTTTTGGATCAGTTCACGTAGTCGAGCCACGCATCGTACTTGGGATCCTTTCCAGTGGTGATCTCGATGAACTTCTTGTGGATATCTGTGGCGACCTTGCCGATCTTTCCGTCTCCGATGACCCTTCCGTCGATCATTGTGACGGGTCCGATCTCGGCAGCGGTTCCGGTCATCCAGACCTCATCAGCTGATATGAGCTCGGACCTGGAGATCTCCTTCTCGACAACGGTGTAGCCCATGTCCCTGGCGACCTTGATGATGGAATCCCTTGTGATTCCCTCGAGGATGCTCTCGGAGATGGAGGGTGTGTAGATGACTCCCTTGCGGTAGATGAAGATGTTCTCTCCGGTGCACTCCGCGACGTGTCCGCAGGAGTTGAGCATCACTGCCTCATCGGCTCCCTGACGGACGGCCTCCCTCTTTGCGAGGGTGGATGTGACGTAGGTTCCGTTGACCTTCGCACCTGCAGGTGAGCAGAGGTTATCGGGCCTGTGCCAGGATGAGGTGATCAGCTTGGCTCCGGCATTGGCATCCTCACCGAGGTAGGATCCCATGTGGACGCAGCAGATGGACAGCGAGGAAGGGACCTTCGTAGGGTTGAGTCCGACCTCCTCTCCTGAGAGGAAGACGGTGGGCTTGATGTAGTCGGTGGTGAATCCGAGCTTTGCGTTCTCCCTGATGATCTCCTTGTGGGCCTCGATGATGTCGTCCATGGTCATGAGCTTGCCGTTGACCTTGGGTTCGATTCCCATGATCTTGCATCCGTCCATCAGTCTCTTGACGTGATCCTTGAGCCTGTAGACAGCGGGGCCCTTGGGGGTCTCGTAGACCCTGATACCCTCGAAGATACCTGTTCCATAGTTGAGCGCATGGCAGAGGACATGGACCTTCGCGTCCTCCCAGTTGACGATGTTGCCGTCAAGCCAAATCTTCTTTCCCTTGTCCATTTGAACACCTTTTTGGAATGTGATGCCGCGCACGGCGCGGCTTGGTTACTGAACCTTGCACGTTCGCGCGGGTATAAACGATTATGGATAGGCAGGGATCACTGCGAGAGAATATCGGCGACCTCTTTCACGAACTGCTCGGACCTGGATTTGGCGATAGCGGGATCCTTGGATTCGGAATAGATCCTGAACTTCGGCTCGGTCCCCGAAGGGCGCAGCAGCACCCATCCGTCATCATAGACGATCTTCAGGCCGTCTGTCCTGTCCAGCTTCTCCGAGGAATGGTTCTTGACCATCTCCGATACGAGGTACTCCTTCTTGTCATCAGGACAGTAGGCGGCCGATTTGATGGTATGATACACCGGGAGCTTGTCCACCTGATCCTGAAGAGGACCGTTCTTCGCGATGAACTCGATCATCCTGGCAGCTGCCATGGCGCCATCCCTGCAGAACTGATGGTCGGAGAAGATTATCCCGCCGTTGTCCTCCCCGCCTATGGGAGCGCCGGTCTCGATCATCTTCCTCGCCACTATGGGTGAACCCACTGCTGTACGGATGGTCTCACCGCCTTCGGCAGCAACAGCGTCCTCAACCATACTGGACAACGCCACCGTAGACGCCAGCTGTTTCTTGGAAGGATTGTTCCTCATGCACAGGATCGCCAGGATCGCCAGTCCGATATCCCCGGGAAGATACTTCCCTGTGTTGGAGACGAATACGCAGCGGTCCGCATCGCCGTCATGGGCGATTCCGAGGTCCGCTCCTATCTCAACTACGGTCTCCTTCAGCTCGGATAGGTTCTCCTCGACCGGTTCGCTGTAGTGGCCGGGGAACATACCGTCAGGCTCGCTGTTCAGGACCACTCCTGAAACACCGAGCTTCTCAAGCAGCAACGGCGATGTGTGGACTGATGCGCCGTTGGCGCAGTCCAGCACCACTTTGATATTGGATTTTCTGATGGACTCCACATCGACCTTGGAGACTATCGAATCAACGTATTCCTCTCCGGCATCCTCGACCCTGGACATCTGTCCGATATCCTTCCAGGGAACCGTTTTGAGATCCTTCTCATATGCATCCTCTATGGCCGATTCCTGCTCATGGGTGCACTCCGTACCATCCCCCGCAACGCATTTGATTCCGTTGAACTCGGGAGGGTTGTGGGAAGCGGTTATCATCACGCCTGCAGTGACCTTGTCATGCGTCTTGACGTAATATTGGAGGGCGGGCGTGGGGACCATGCCCAGATCGATGACGTCCACTCCCATTGACATCAGTCCGGCCGAAACGCATGATGCGATCATCGGAGACGATATCCTTGTATCCATGGCAATGGCGATGGGCCCGGGGCCCAGCACATACGCAATGGCCATGCCCACCTTGGTGGACAGCCCGCAATCCAGATACTCGTTCGCTACTCCGCGGATACCGTTTGTGCCGAACATCTTCATAATGACACCTCAGAACTTCTTGGCGCGGATCCTTCTCTTCAGCTCGCTGATGACTGTGGTGATCTCGGGATCGATTCCCGCTGCCTCTGCGATGTAGACCGTGACGTAATCCCCGAGGATGAGCGCACGGAACATCCTCTCCTCGTGCGATGTGCCTCCGACGGCTACCAGATCGAATGGGAATCCAAGAGACTCAATATTCTGGACAGCAGTCTTGACCAGACCTCCGTCCACCAGATCATCCTCTCCGGTAAGGACGATCAATCTCATCCTCTTGCCCTTGTAGGACGCCCAGGGAGTGGTCTCGAAGCTGTTGAACTCCGACAGCGAAGTCTCGAAACAGATGGTCTTGGCGTTCTCGTTGAACGCTGCTCTCCACCTGAGAGAGACAGGTTTGAACTTGTTCTCGGTGCAGAGCACAGGAACGCAATCGCTGTACTTCTGCGCCAGCAGATGCGCCAGGGAACCTGGTGCCTCCAGATAGTTCCTGTAGTTCTCCAGCGACGGCATGCAGTCCATGAGCCTGTCCTTGAACTGTGGATAGCCTATCTTGGACAGCAGGGCTGCGATGTATCCTATCATGTATCCTGCGGAGTACCTGGGTTCGAATCCGGTGGGGACCTTCAGGATCGGATATCCGTCATCCTTGGCCATGCCCTCCATCTTTCCGCCGGCAGTGATGACGACGATGCACGCCCCGACAGACTTCGCCTTGGCGTACATCTCAAGCGTCTCCTCCGTGTTGCCGGAGTAGGACGAGATGATCGCCAGAGTGTTCCTGCCTACCCAGTGCGGGACTATCGGGGACCTGTTGACGCTTATCGGGATATCCATGTACTGGGCACAGCAGCTGGCCACGAAATTGGCCGCTATGGCGGAGCCTCCCATTCCTCCCATGAATACGTCTTTGATCTCGGCGCCTCCGAGATCGATGTTGGTGTCGATGGTGCTCTTGAGGTCGTCCAGGAACTCATGCAGCTTGTCCCTTGCGGTCACCATCTCAGGCACCTCCCTTCATGCATGCTATGACGGCATCTGCCAGGATGATTCCGCGGATTCCCCTTTCCATCAGCTTTCCGCTGAGATCTACGGTGATCATGTTCAATCCGTATTCCGGAAGCAGGGTGGTGACCGTGGTGACTATATGGTCCAGGAGCGGGGAGTCGGTCTCCGTCCTGAACATCAGGATTATGAACGATTTGTTGTCGTCGTCCTCTGTCCAGCTGACGATCTCGTTATGGTCGAACTCCGGAAGCTCCCCGGAGAAGGCCAGCCTGCCCAGCACCTGGTTGACGAGCATCTTCCATCTCTTGTGAACCGCACGGAGCTCTCCGATGCAGTAGATGACGGGGATCTTGTTCTTGATACGGGATGCGATGTACTTGGCCTCGTCCGAACCCCAGACGGAGTCCCTGAACTCGATTATCCTCGGAAGCGCTTCCTTCATCGCGTCCCTGACGCCCTTGATTCCGAAGGACTCGTAGAGATTGATCAAAGCTCCGATCTCGTATCCTGTGGCCTCTGCGTTGGAGAGCCCTCCCGGGATCAGGATAAGATCGTCCTTCCCTTCCTCGCAGAGCTCCTTCAGCCTTCCTCCGGATGTCACGCAGTGGATCCTCGCCCTGTTCAGCTTCGCTCCCTTGTACACCTCGTCCACCTCCTGGCTTTCGCCGGAATAGGACATGATTATGACGTCGGTGGAATCGTTGACCCATGAGGGAACGATCCTGTCCACTATGGTGTGCACCTGGACGTCGGAATTGGCGAATACATAGCTGGATACCGTGTCGGCAGCGACGTTGGATGCCTCGAAGTTGTAGAGGCATATGGTATTCGCTGGCTTCTGCTCAGGTATCTCGTGCTCGAGTGATTCCAGAATATGCTCCGGCAGGAACTTTGACGGTGCTATCGGCATTTCGCATCCCCTGCCCCTGTACACTAACGGGGCGGTGTATTAGAGTTGCCGATGTGTTCAATTCCTTTAATATTTCCTACATGAAAGCAGGGTTCAGCCTCCCTCAAAGGTTTTTATCGGATTAAGCACTCCATCGGAACAACAGGTCCGGAACGATCATGAAGATAGTAGACGTCAACCCATTCTTCTACCCCTACGGCGGGGGAATAGAGAACCGCATGCACCAGACATCCGCTCTTTTGGCCCAGAAGGGACATGACGTCACCGTCCTGACCGGACAGCTTCCGGGAACGGAAGCGGAGGAGAGGGCCCCTGAAGGTTACAACATCATCCGCCTCAAATCCGGATACATCAACCTGTACAACCCTCCATACACATGGTCACACGGCATTCTGGAGGCATTGGATTCCCTGGATGCCGACATCGTGAACTACAACTACCGCTGGGCTCCTTCCTATAACAAGGCGCTTGGAAAGTACAAGGGAGTGAAGATTCACACCGTCCACAACACATGGCATGAGGGGACGGGCATGGTGAAGAAGATCTCCGCAGTGAACGACAACATGTTCTGGAAGACCATGCTGGGGTTCGACAGGATCGTCACGGTCAGCGAGAACATCCGCCAGGACCTCATAAGGAGGGGAGCGCCGGAGGACAAGCTGTTCACGATCCCCACCTGCGGCCACGTTCCTGAATACAGGTACATGGGCGAGGAGGAGGACTTCATCCTCTCGTTGGGACGCCTGGTCAAGGTCAAGGGCATCAAGTACCTAATAGAGGCCATGAAGGATGTGGACTGCAAGCTGAAGATCTGCGGAAAGGGTCCCGAGGAGAAGAACATCAAGAAGCAGATCAGGAGAGAGGGCCTGGAAGATAAGATCGAATTCGTCGGGTTCGTGTCCGAGGAAGAGAAGAACAGGCTAATGGGCACATGCAAGATGCTGGTCATGCCTTCCCTCTACGAGGCGTTCGGCCTGGTGGCCGTCGAGATAATGTCGCAGAAGAAACCGATCGTCTGCACCAACGTCAACGGACTCCCGGAGACGGTCGGCGACGGAGGCATCCTGGTGAATCCGGCAGATCCGAAGGGATTGGCGGATGCCATCAACAAACTGCTGGCTGACGACCAGCTCAGGAAAGATATGGGAGAGAGGGCCAGGAAGCAGGCGGAATACTATGACTGGTCCAATCACATCGACGGGTATGAGAGATTCCTGATCGACACCGTAGAGACATTCCAGAGAAGATGAGCATCCCTGAAACCTGTGGACACGGGGTTCTGCATCTAATTGTTTCTGATACGGATGAAAACAGCGGGCCCGCTCCGTGAGTCGAACTTAACCAAATAAATATAATCAATAGAATCCCAAACCCAAGATAAGATGGGTGTTGGGGACTTCCTTTTCGACCTCTTCGCAGGGCTGGGGGATCAGGGCATACTGATCTGCATATTCCTACTGTTCCTGCTGGATGCCCTACTGGTGCCCACAGTTCCTGAGCTCTTCTTCATACTCGCCATAGGCGCCAACACATCATGGGAATTCAGCCTGCTGGTTTTGGTGGTAGGTTTCGCCGGAGAGATGGTGGGCGTGTTCTTCCTATACAATGTTGTAAAAAGAACAGGACTGCCGAAGAGGGTGGACAAGGCCCTGAAGAAGTACATCAACTTCCTGATAGTGAGCGACGAGAAGGTCATGCTGATCAACAGGATCGCTCCCATGGTACCGTTCACCGGTGCGGTGATGGCGTCCATGAGGAAGAGATGGGATGTACGCAAATGCCTGCTCTGGCTTGTGGTCGGATACGTGTTCAAATACGGCCTGATAATGCTGTTCGGACAGACCGCCACCACATTCTTCGACGGAGGGACGTCCAGAACGGTCATGCTGATTGCAATCATCGCAATGATAGTCATCAGCGCTGTGGTCGCCTTCATCCGCAAGAAGAAGATGGGAATCGACCAGCAGGAGGTCGAGGAATGAGAGTCGCTATCGTGACCGACAGCTACTTCCCGACCAGGGACGGAGTGGCCACCCAGGTCCTCACCACGAAGGAGTGCCTGGACCGTATGGGCCACGAGGTCATAATCGTCGCTCCGGATCCAGGGGAGAAGGACCGTGAGGAAGGGATCATCTACGTCCCGTCGAAGCCGTTCAAATCATACGAAGGATACTTCCTGCCGACATTCAGGCACAACGAGCTGAAGGAGGTCGAGGATTGGAATCCCGATATCATCCACCTTCACGGATGCACGGTCATGACCATGAAGGGACTGGTCACATCGCATTTCTCCGGCATCCCCACTGTGCAGACGTTCGTCACCATGGTGAACGAGGTTGCATACCAGTACTCGCCCATCAAGCTCCCGCCGAACTTCCTGAACAAGCTCGTCCAGATCTATCTCCGCCAGGAGCTGAAGAGGCCCAATGCATTGGTCGTTCCGACACCTTCGATAGCGAAGGAGCTCCTGGAGATGGGAGTGAAGCCCAAGAGGATGGAGATCATCCCTGTGGGAGTCGACATCGACAGATTCGTGAAGAACGACAAGGGGGACGAGATAAGGGAGCGGCACGGTCTCGTGGGAAAGAAGGTCCTCATAACGGTCGGCAGACTGTCCTTCGAGAAGAAGGTAGACCTTCTGATCAGTTCCATGAAGCACCTTGACGATGACATCGCTCTCCTGATATGCGGCAAAGGCCCGGCCGGCGACGAGTGGAGACAGCTCGCTGTCGACGAGGGTGTGACCGATAAGGTTGTGTTCGCCGGATTCGTTCCAGATGACGATCTTGTGTCATACTATTCGTGCGCCGACCTGTTCATAACCGCATCCAAATTCGAGACTCAGGGACTGACCACCCTGGAAGCCATGGCATGCGAGGTGCCTGCACTGTGCGCCAACGGACGTGCGTTCACCGATGTGATCCAAGACGGCGAGAACGGTTATCTGTTCGAGACCACCGAGGAGGACTGCGTCAGGGTCATACGCCAAGGTCTAGAGAACATCGACAAACTGAAGGCCGGAGCAAGGAAGACCGCCGAGACGTACTCCATCCAAGGAACGGCGGATGCTCTGGAGAAACTCTATCAGGAAGTCGTCGAGGAAAAGAAGAGAAAGCAATCCTCGTAAACTCCAGAACCGAAAATTTTTGGACCTTTCTATTCAGACGATCCTGTCGCCTTCCAGATTGCTGCCCTCTTCGACGACTGTCCTGTCGGCAAGGACGCAATTGGAGATCTTCGCTCCCTTACCTACCCTGCAGCCCACTCCGAGGATGGAATTGACTATGGTGGCGCCGCTGACCTCGCAGTCATCGAGCAGAAGGACCCTGTCCAGATCCGAATCCACTACCTTCGATCCCTTCGATATCACGGTGCTCTTGGCCTTGGAATTGCCTATGAACGCTCCCTCTCCCAGATAGAAGCTGCCCTTGGTGCAGCATTCGACGGCGGAATCGAACCTCTTAAGACGGTACTCCCTCTCGGCCACCAGGAGATTTGCCTCCAGGAGATCGTGGGGACGCCCGACGTCCATCCAGACGCCTTCAAGCTGATACGCCTGTATGCGTCCCTCCGCCATGACCTGCGGGATCAGCTCCTTCGAGACATCGAAGAACGTGTCCTTAGGGACTTTGTCCAGGACGCTCCTGTTCATGACGTAGATTCCAGCGTTGATGAGGTTGGAGAAGACCTCCTCGGGTTTAGGCTTCTCCTTGAACTCCAATATCCTTCCGGTCTCATCGACCCTGGCGATACCGAACTGCGTGGGATCCTCCACCGCCGTGAGGGCGACGGTTATGTCCGCCTTGTTATCGAAATGGATCCTGACCTCTTCGGACACATCGATGTCCGCGAAGATGTCGCCGTAGGCGGCGATGAACACGTCATCCAACCTGTCCTCTGCCAGTTTCATCGATCCGGCAGTCCCCATCGGGGTGTCCTCGTAGGAATAGATGATCTTGATGCCGAGATCGGAACCGTCGCCGAGAGCCTCCATCATGCCGGGCTTATAGCCGCATGCGAGGATGACCTCTTCCACTCCCGCCCTGGCCAAAGACCTGAGCAGATACCAGATGCAAGGCCTGTCGGCCACCGACAGCATGGGCTTCGGCCTGTTCTCCGTCAAGGGACGGAGACGCGTTCCCATTCCACCCACCATCACGATAGCCTGTCTGACCTTCATATCCTCATCTCACATAGACAACGTTCTGGTCCAGCGGCATGCCTATCGACTCCGCCACCGGAGCGCACTTGGTGCGCATCACGTGGACCACGGGCACAGGTAGGACCTCATCCGATAAAGACTCGTAGTTCCCCATGCCCTTGGCGATTATCAGATCGCTGTTTTCGATCTCCTTCATCAGATCCTCGGGGACGTCCCTCCAATCGATGCCTACGTAGAACGTTCCTGTGGTGAGCAGGAGATCGACCTCCTTGTCCAATCCGGAACGGATGGCATCATCATATGTGACGTCGTTGAGTATCGGCTCCCCGCGTACCATCCCGACCACCCTCTTTCCGTGGGCACGGAGGTATCTTATGAATATCTTGTCTAGCTGCGACTCGCCGCAGTTATCGAACATGTAAACGATTGTGCCAGGCTTATCTAGGACGGCCCTGATCCTTTCGGAATCATCCCTGCCGAGTCCCTGGTCGATCAGCTTCTGGAAGATTGGTTCGAACTGCTCGGGATTGTCTATCCCTCCTGTGGAGCCGAAGTCCATGATGTTGCCTATCACGGACACCATCAGGCAGGCCCTGAGCTTGTCGTCCGAGGAATCAACGTAGTCCTGCGCCATGCCCATGAACTTCTCAGCGATGATATCCGCCCTGACCTTCAGATTGTGATATGGATCCTTCCCGAGAACGGCATAGGATGCCCTGTGAACCTCTGTCGCCAGATCGACCGATTTCTTATCGTAGCTGAACCCCTCCGCGAAGACCTTCAGACCGTTTTCCACGGATGTTCTCTCGTCCGATCCAGAGACTAGCCTGGACTGGAAGAGTATGCGCTTCATCAGACACGGTACGCAGTCAGGATGGACCCTCATGATCGGAAGGATGCGTTGATTCTATGATAACGTTGCGATATCCGGGCAAAAACCGTTACCTACCCTTTTAATATAAGTTATATCATCGCACAAAACATGGCAGTTGACAAAATATGCTCTTCATGCGGTAAGAGGCTCATCGGCCACGGCAACACTTTCTTCAAGTGCCCCAAGTGCGGGGACTACGAGATCGGAAGGTGCGACCAGTGCCGCGACCAGAGTGTCCCTTACGAGTGCAAGAAATGCGGATTCATCGGACCATGAGGTGTTGAAATGGGACAGATTGTTGCAGGATACGACCTCATGCCCGAGGGAACGGAAGTGGATCTCCAGGCTATCATCGATAAGCTGGCCAGCTACATCCCCGCAGGTATTCAGATCACCGAGACCAGCATCAACCCTGTTGCATTCGGTCTCATGAAGATCACGGCCGGTTTCGTCATCGACGACACCGATTCGGAGATCGGAAGCAAGCTCGAGGACGCGCTCCGTGCAATTCCCGGAATCGCGGAGATCGAGTGCGTAGCATCCACAGTTCTCTGAAAGAAACATCTCACGGAGGGTCACCCCTCTGTTCTTTTTCATTTTGATACCATGACCCTGTACAGGTTCCCCTCTGGAAAGCTCGTGTCCGACGAGGACTACAAATCCACCTTCCAGCAGGAGTATCCTTCGGACAGGCCGGAGGCCCGCCCGGACTACGTCGCGCCCTCGAACGAAGGGGACAAGCAGGCGGTCTTCGAAGATGAGGCCGCAGAGGACGAAGATTGAGCTAAAGACGAGCAAAATTTTTTGCGGTTAAGTTCCGACCTTTAGACCTCAATAAATACGGTAAACTCTTACCGTCTATTATGGGATGCATTTGCAAATACTGCGGAACGACGAATGATGAGTTGAATCCGTTCTCCAGGTGCATGAACTGCGGTCAGCCCCTCGAGATGAGATTCGAGCCAGCATTCTGAAAAACCCTAAGCCAAGTCAAAGAACAGGGGGTGCCAAGCCCCCTGCACCTACCACCAATAACCTACACCTACTATCTCTTAGCGTGCGCCTTATCGGACAATACATCCAATTACTGGCCGGATCAGTAGATCGTGCCCTGCATGTCGCGGTACTCCTCAAAAGGTTCGAGATACCCTTCGACATGGATCCTCTCGGACGGAGTGAGGTCCTCCCCGTTCTTCATGGCATTGCTCATGCGGAGATCCTTGAACCCGAGGATCTCGTTGGCCTCTTCCATCGATGCCGCGTAGACCACCCTGCCGACCTTGGCCCAACTTATGGCCGCCTTGCACATCGGACAGGGTTCTGATGAGGTATAGAGCGTGAAATCGGAGAGGTCTATGGTCTTCAGCTCCCTGCAGGTGTTCCTGATCGCTGTAATCTCGCCATGGGCAGTGGGATCATTATCGATCAAAACGCGGTTATGGCCCTTGCCGTGGACCACTCCGTTCTTTGCTATAACACAGCCGAATGGTCCTCCGTGACCGGCCCTGATCCCGATCTTCGCCTCTTCCACTGCGATCCTGAGAAGTTCCTCGTCCGATGGCATGGTCCATGGAACGCAATGGAGGGTTATGATATTGCCGATACGTTCTTATCGGGACAACAAAATCATAGACCGAAACGGAAGCCATAAGTCCTGTACTGATACGGAACGACAACTTAAGCTCGCTTCCATCAAAATTGAAAATATGTCAGGCCGGCGTAGGGACCCGTGCCCGCCGTTTCACTATTCTTTTTATCGGATTATCTGATTTAGACAAATAATGTCCACAGTCTCCATCATCATGGGAAGCAAAAGCGACCTGCCGGTCGCCGAGAAAGCGATCAACATCCTGAAGAAGTTCGGCGTAGGATACGAGATCAACGTAGCATCCGCCCACAGGACCCCCCACAGGGTCGAGGAACTCGTCACCAAGAGCGGTGCCGACGTTTTCATCGCCATCGCAGGACTTTCGGCCGCTCTTCCCGGAGTCATAGCATCGTTCACGACCAAACCCGTCATCGGAGTGCCCGTAAGCGGCACCCTGAGCTACGACGCACTCCTGTCGGTAGTCCAGATGCCCCCGGGAATCCCGGTGGCCGCAGTCGGATTGGACCGCGGGGACAACGCTGCCGTCCTGGCAGTCGAGATCCTGTCAGTCTCCGACGGATCCCTCAAGCAGAAGCTCGCAGACTACAGGAAGGAGCAGGCGGACAAGGTCATCGCGGATTCGCAGAAGGTGCAGGAAGATGCTGGGTGCTGAGGATTTCATCAACGATACCATAGAGGACACCAAGGCCAAGATCACCGGCAAGGCCATCATCGCCTGCTCTGGAGGAGTGGACTCCATGGTGGCGGCAGCATTGGTGCACAAGGCCATCGGAGAGAGGCTCCTCGCAGTCTATGTGGACAACGGACTGATGAGGAAGGGCGAGACCGAGGAGGTCGAGGCCATGTTCAAATCCATGGGCTTCAACTACATCATCGAGGATGCCGCCGATGAGTTCTTCGAAGCACTCAAAGGAGTCACCGAGCCCGAGAAAAAGAGGAAGATCATCGGAGAGAAGTTCATCCGCGTCTTCGAGAGGAGAGCGAAAGAGTACGGCGCAGAGTTCCTCATCCAGGGAACCATCGCACCCGACTGGATCGAATCCGGGGACGGCGTCCGTGACACCATCAAATCGCACCACAACGTGGGAGGGCTCCCCAAAGAGATGGGGATGTCCCTTTACGAGCCGCTGAGAGACCTCTACAAAGATGAGGTCAGGGATCTGGCCAGGATGCTCAATGTCGCTGCCTCGGAGAGGCAGCCCTTCCCCGGACCCGCACTTGCTGTCAGATGCCTGGACGAAGTCACCCCAGAGAACATCGAGGTCGTACGCGAAGCATGCTACATCGTCGAGGATGAGATCAGGAAGGCCGCCGATGCCGGCAAGATGGAGCTTCCCTGGCAGTACTTCGCTGTCCTCCTACCGTCGAAATCCGTCGGAGTTCAGGGAGACAGGAGGGCATACGGAAGGACCATCGCCATCCGCGCCGTCGCTTCGATCGACGGTATGACCGCCACATACTCCAAGATACCCCTTGATGTCCTGGACGCGATGTCGCAGCGCATCACTAACACCATGAAGCAATCCGTGAACCGCGTTGTTTACGACATCACCAACAAGCCTCCCGCGACCATAGAGTGGGAGTGAAACCTAACCGGTACCGGGATCTCCCGGTATCGACTGTTTTTGATTAATTCTTATCAAAAATTGTCAAAATGATTAAATATATCGCCTCTATAGTGTGGCGTGCTAACACTTAGCACGGTGACAGAGATGTACGGCAAGAACATCAGGATCGAAAGGATAATGGACAGACAGAGCGGGAACGCTGTAATAGTACCTATGGACCACGGGATTAGCGTTGGTCCGATCTCAGGCCTCACGGACATGAAGAGCACGGTCGACGACGTCGTAGAAGGCGGTGCAACCGCGGTCCTGATGCACAAGGGAATCGTACCTCTGGGTCATAGGACCTCAGGACACGATGTCGGTCTCATCCTGCATCTCTCGGCGTCCACCGACATAGGAGTGAACTCCAACAACAAGGTCCTTGTCGCAACCGTCGAGGAAGCCCTGTCCATGGGAGCAGATGCGGTCTCGATGCACATCAACGTCGGTGCCGAGTGCGAACCCCAGATGCTGTCCGATATGGGAATGGTCTCCAGGCAATGCCGTCAATGGGGAATGCCCCTCATCGCCATGGCCTACCCCCGCGGACCCAAGATCAAGGACTCCTTCGACCCGCAGGCCATCGCTCACGCCGCAAGGGTGGCGACGGAACTGGGCGCAGACATCGTCAAGTGCAGCTACACCGGAGACATCGATTCCTTCAGAGAGGTCGTGAAGGGTACAATGGTCCCTGTCGTCATAGCCGGAGGGCCGAAGATGGATTCCGATTTGGACGTGCTGAACATGGTCCATGACTCGCTTGAGGCGGGAGGACACGGCGTATCTATGGGAAGGAACATCTTCCAGCACAAGAACGTCCGCGGAATGATGAGCGCGGTATCGGAGATAGTCTTGCATGGAGCTACGGTGGAGGAAGCCCAGAAGCACCTTCAATCATAAGATGATCAGATCGCCTGACCGTTCGTTTTTTATCCAATCTGCAAGATTGCGTGCGCAATGAAAGTCTACGTCATAGACAACGGAAGCCAGTGGACGCACCGCGAATGGCGCGTCCTGAGATACCTCAAGGTCGACACCAAGATCGTGCCCAACACGACCCCGTTCGACGAGATCAAGGACGTAGACGGACTGGTCCTCTCCGGAGGAGCGCCCAATGTCGCTACCGAAGGAGCGGCAATGGGAAACAACGGAGAGTATCTGGACAAAGCTGAGTTCCCTATCCTGGGAGTATGCGCAGGGATGCAGTTCCTCTGCGAGCATTTCGGAGGGACCTTAGGGGCCGGTTCCACCCCCGAATTCGGAGCCGTTCCGCTGAAGGTCACCAACCACGACGACCTGTTCAAAGATCTCCCCGACGAGTTCACCGTGTGGGCATCCCACAACGACGAGGTCAAGGTCGTTCCCGAGGGATTTGAGGTCATCGCCCATTCGGAAGCGTGTCCTCACGAAGCTGTCCGCTGCAAGGACAGGCCCATCTGGGGAGTCCAGTTCCACCCAGAGGTCGAGAATACCGAGCACGGCGTAGACATTTTCAAGAACTTCCTCAGGATCATAGAGGAACACGACTACTGAAATCCTCCAGAAAGTATTATATTTCAATACTTACTGGAGATAATCGTGATAGTTACAACCTCCATGCTCATCGATCAGCTCAGCGATGAATACTCTAACCCGAAATGCAGGATCGCTAGGATGGTCAAGGAAGGCAAGTACACACCGATCATCAGGGGATTGTACGAGACCGATCCGAAGACCGAAGGATACCTTCTGGCGAGTGCCATCTATAACCCTTCATACCTGTCCTTCGATTACGCACTGAACTATCACGGCCTCATACCCGAAAGGGTCTATACGTTCACTTCAGCTACATTCGGAAAGAACAGGTCCAAGATGTACAAGACCCCTTTCGGCGTGTACACGTACAATGATGTCCCGAAGGATGCTTTCGCGGAAGAAGTGAATATACACACAAAAAACGGATACACTTATCTGATGGCCAGTCCGGAAAAAGCGATGTGCGACAAAATGTATGCACTCTCGCCAATAGGCTCGCTAAAGAACATGGATATTGTTATTTCAGAAGATCTACGGATCTATGAAGAAGACCTTAACGACCTAAATATCGACACAATAGAATCCCTGTCTGAACTATACCAGTCTAAGAACGTCTCGCTTTTCTCCAGATTCGTCAGGAGGATGTAATATGAATATCTTAGAGAAGATGATCTCCAGATATGAAACCAGTACCGAAACTGAACGCGATCATGCCATCAGAGAGGTTCTACAGGAACTTACCTTGTACAGTCTCTCCAAGACAGATTTCTTCAACCGCGCATCGTTCATGGGAGGTACTGCCCTTAGGATACTCCGCGGTCTGGACAGATTCTCGGAGGACCTGGATTTCATACTGAAAACAGCTGATCCGGAGTTCTCCATCGAGACATACATACCTGAGATCGAGAGACAGATGAACGTCTATGGCCTGGACATATCTGTGGAACCTACGACTAAGAAAACGGAATCGAACATAAAGGAAGGAGTGTTGAAGTCCAGCACCAGAAATCTGTATCTGAAATTCTTCTCCGACAAACCATATTTTAAGGACATCTACGGAACACAGCTTACCAAAATCAAATTGGAGATAGATATAAGCCCCGCGAAGGGAGCACGTTCAGAGAACGTATTCAGGACATCCCCATACGGTTATAGGATGACGGCTTGCGACATGCCGACGATGTTCTCTGGTAAACTTCATGCCATCTTATGCCGCCCTTGGTCGAACAGATTCAAAGGCCGTGATCTGTACGATTACCTCTTCTATCTGGATCGGAAAACTCCGTATAACATTGAGTTCCTCAACAACAAACTGTCAATGTCTGATATCGACGTGGGCAACGGATTGTCGCATAGGGATATCGTGGCCATGCTCAACGATAGATTCCGCGAAATAGATTACGACACTGCCAAACAGGATGTTGTCCCGTTCCTGAATCCAGAAGCGTTGAAATCAACTGAGATCTGGTGTCCGGAAATGTTCATACAACTGACGTCAGAACTAAGGGAAAAATAATCGCGGACATACGTCCGCGTAATTAGTTTAGAGGATCACTCCTCTTTCTCTTCAGGGACGGCTTCCTCTTCCTCGAAGTAGTCGTCATACATCATCTCGGATTCCTCGAAGAGATCGTCGGCGACGATCCTCATCCACTTGAGGGCCTCCTTGTTGGATTTCTTGACACCGGTCCCGTAGTGGTACATGAGCGAGAGATCGTACATGGCGCTGGTGACTCCCTGCTCCGCGGCCTCCTTCATCCATTTGAACGCATCCTTGTAGGACTGCTTTGTGCCCTTGCCCTCGAGGTACATGGTGGCGATGGCGTACTGTCCCAGCGCATGGTCGTTCTCTGCAGATTTGAGGTACCACTTGAAAGCTGTCTTCTTGGATTTCTTGACGCCGATTCCGAGGAAGTACATCTCTCCGAGATCGAACTGGGCGTAGGGGTTGTTCTTCTCCGCCGCCTTCTCGAACCACATCTTCGCCTGCTCGTAGGACTGCTCGACGTAGTCCCCGTCGAGATAGAGCAGACCGAGGAAGTACTGTGCATTGGGGTTACCGAGAGCCGCTGCTTCCTCGTAGAGCTTGATCGCCTTCTTCTTGGACTTCCTGACCTCGGGGTCGAAGAGGTACATGCTTGCCAGGTCGCACATCGCATCGGTGTGGCCCTGTTTGACGGCTGCCTTGTACCACTTGAGTGCCTCGTCCACGTTGACCTCGACGCCGTCTCCCCAGGAGTACAGCCTCGCGATGCAGAACTGAGACTCGGCGACACCTGCCTCGGCAGACTTGAGATACCACTTTGCGGCCACTGCCGGATCGAAATGCTCGTCGAAAACGTCATAGTAGATATTGGCCAGTTCGCACATGGCCTCAGCATCGCCATCGGTTGCCTTGATGACTAATTGATCGAATTTGTCTGCCATGCGGGAATAATGGATGTTCCTTTTAATGAATGTATGCCAAAATCTAGCATCTGGCGGCCAGATATTCCTACCTGAAGGTCAGATCACTTGAACAGCGGCAACTTGCAGCTGAAGCATCTTGGTTGATCCGGGTCGACCTTGTTCATCTTCCTGCACACCATACAAGGTATCCTGGAGTCCTTCGACTTGTCGTACTTCTCCAGCATATCGAACATCGGGAGATACCTGACGCGGTCGCCCTCATGCACCCATGTGTAATTGGGATTGTCATCCCCCTCCTCCATGGTGTACATCTGACCGTCGTACCTTGCGACGGTGATGGTGTACCTGTTATGGACATCCTCCAGCCTCTCACCTGTGTCCTCGTCATATCCTCTCTTGACAGTCTCGGATTCGTGCTGCTTGTTGATGACCGTTCCCTCCCAGATCAGACCGTCGTTCTTCTTACCGAAGATCCCGCTGGCCCTTTTACGGGCCGCATCCAGTATCTCCGGGTCATCCAGCATCTTGGAGTAGCCTATGAGGGAATCATCGGCCTCGCCCATGAATGCCTCGAGGATCTCCTTGTCCTGACCGGATAAGGGGACGAACAGCCAATCGGCCATGCCGCCCTCCTCCTGCCTTCCGATGGATCCGTCTTTGAGGACGATGTACCATTCGTCGTAGTCTAGGGACTCCTCCTGGTCGGAGATCTCCGCCATTCCCTTCAACGACTTAAGATCGAAATGCTCGGTCTCGTCATCGAAGAAGTACCATGATGAGCAGAATGTAGAAGCGGCATCTGCCGCATCCATCAGCTTGCTGAACTTTCCCGCGACAGGATCCGCTGCGGTGCTCTTAGCGGGTGCGGGTGCCTCCCCGCTGTCCGAAGATGTACCGGATCCTCCGCTCGATGGTCCTATGTTGGATCCCAATGACCTGTCCATGGTCTGAGGAAGGGAGAAACCGCCGCTGGGGACCGATGATGCAGGCTGACTGGGGGTGCTGGGCTGGCTGATCTCCTCCGGCACGGAATAGGATGTGCTCTCCGTCGACTGCTTGGAAGAGGATTTACCGAACGAACCGAACCCTTTCCCTTTGAGACCGCCCAGACGGTCCTTCATTCCCAATCCGGAAACCTTGGATGTCGCTTCTGCCGCCTTCTCCTTCAGACCCTTTCCGAATCCCGACAGGGATGCCATGGCGCCCAGCGCCATGTTCTTCGCATCCTCCGTAGCCTTTCCCGTTTTGGCCTTTAAGGCCTCTGAATCGAAAGTGAAGACCGGTCTGTTGACGGCATCGGTGGATCCGCTGCCGGCAGGGGCCGGACTTGACTGTGCCTGCGCTATGACCCTCTGAGAACCTTGGACGATGACGGATACCGTACCGTCCGAAGAGACCTCGTAACATTCCCCGCCGTAGAGGATGCCTGAAGCATCGACCTCCGCCGCCATGGATGAGAATTCCGAAGAAGAGACTGTGTTCCCGCTCTCTGGATCCGTCCACTGTCTGCAAATTCCGCTCGCTTCCTTAACAGCTTCCATCAGGGTCTGATGACTGGTCATGCGCATACACCTGATAACGAAATGTGGTCAACCGTAATTAACCATATGGTATATCGCCTCATGCTATCTGTGAAAAGATCGGTTCGACAGGCGTACAATCCCAATAGGTATATACGCACATGGATTAACGCAGGAACATGCCCGTATTGCAGATCGCACTGGACCTTATGCAGCTGAACAGAGCCGTTGCCATAGCCCACGAGGCCGTGGACGGCGGAGCGGATTGGGTCGAGGTGGGAACCCCGCTGATCAAGAGTGAGGGTGCAGAGGCCGTGCGCACTCTCCGCAGGGAGTTCCCCGGCAAGAAGATCATCGCCGACACAAAGACCATGGACGTCGGAGGGGTCGAGGTCGAGATCATGGCCAAGGCGGGCGCGAACATAATCACTGTCCTAGGCCTGTCAGAGGACTCCACCATCGAGGAAGCGGTCATGGCCGGAAGGAAGTACGGCGCAGAGGTCATGGTCGACATGATCAACGTCCCCGACAAAGTTGCCCGCTCCAAGGAAGTGGAGAAGCTCGGCGTGGCATACGTCTGTCTGCATATGGGCATCGACACCCAGATGAAGGGTGAGGAACCTCCCATCGACACGCTCAAGAAGGTAGTCGAAACGATCTCCATACCTGTCGCTGTGGCGGGAGGCATCACGGCGGAGAATGCCGGACTCTATGCCGAGGCCGGAGCGACGGACATCATCGTCGGCGGTGCGATCATCAAGACCGGTAACATCAAGGAAGCCGCCGAGAACGTCAAGAAGGCGATCAACGGAGCGAAGATCGATGCCGGGATCTCCAAGAAGTACACCGAGGACGAACTCTTCGAGGCCTTCTCCAAGGTTTCCACATGCAACATCTCGGATGCATTCCACAAACAGGGCGTCATGATCGGAATCGTTCCGCAGTCCCTTCAGCACAAGCAGAGGATGGTCGGACGCGCACTCACCGTCCAGACAGCGAACGGAGACTGGGCCAAACCTGTCGAGGCCATCGATCACGTCAAGAAAGGGGACGTCATCGTGGTGGACGTGGGCGGAGCCCCCGTCGCCGTATGGGGAGAACTGGCCACATGTTCGGCGATGGTCATGGGCGCCGCCGGGATCGTCATCGACGGGGCCATCAGGGACATAGATGACATAAGGGACCTGAAGTTCCCCGCATTCTCTAGAACCGTTGCTCCGTGCGCCGGAGAGCCCAAGGGTTACGGGGGAATCGGTATCGAGGTCACGGTCGGAGGTCAGAGGGTCAGGACCGGCGATTGGATAATCGGAGACGAATCCGGTCTGATAGTCGTCCCCAAGGAGATGGCCGTCGAGGTAGCGAACCGCTCGCTGGACGTCCACGAGAGGGAGAACCGTACGAGAGAGGAGATCAACCGCGGATCCACTCTCTCGAAGGTCAACGAATTATCGAAATGGGAACCCGTTCAGTAAAAGTGGCGTACCCCATTGAGCTTCTCATCAAGCTTCATGAGTCTCTCTACGCGCTCCTCGGTCGAGGGGTGGGTCCTGAACAGTGTTGCCAATCCGATTCCTTTCTTCTTACCGTAGGGGTTGGTGATCCACATGTTGGCTCCCGAGGGATTGTCGTACTTGTTGGTCCTTGAGGAACATCCGGTCTCCAATGCCTGAAGCGCCCTGGCCAATGCCATGGGCTTGCCTGTCAGTTTCGCGCCGGATTCGTCGGCGAGGAACTCGCGGTTCCTGGAGATGCCGAGCTGCACTAGCATGGCCGCGAAGGGCAATGTGAGATCGGCGACAATAGCGATGACCAATCCGTAAGGGTTCCTGTTGTCGGACAACACCGCGGACCACACCGCCATCCTAGATATGAATGACACTATCGATGCGAGCGCCGAGGCTGTAGACATAACAAGGATATCCCTGTTCTTGACGTGCGAGAGCTCATGTGCCAGCACACCTTCGAGTTCCTCATCGCTGAGCAGACTGAGGATCGGTCTCGTAGCCACTACAGCCGCATTCTTCGGATTGCGTCCTGTAGCGAATGCATTGGGCATGTTGACCTCAGATATCCCTACCTCAGGCATCGGTAGGTTGGCCTTCATGGCGAGCCTCTCGACGATACCATATAGCCTGGGCTCCTCCTCGCGCGTCACTATGCGGACCTTGTTGGCCGACAGCGCCATGCTCTTCGAGAAGAAGTAGGAGGCGAAGCTCACCAATATGGAGATCCCCAACATGATGTAAAGTCCGGTCCACATCCTGTCGAATGCATAGCCGATGACGGAACCCAGTGCTACCAGTATCCCTGTCATCGCAACGAACATACCTGCCGTTCTCAGATGCCAAAGGCTCAATTTATCACAGAAGGCCACTTACTGTTCTAATATATAGAACTGCAGAATGAAAATTTGAAGAACTTGCGAAGCCTGATGTCCGAAGACAGAATGACCCGCAGTCCGAAGACTGCGGTAAAACGTTTCTTTGCTAGGAGGTTGATACATCTCAATCGATGTTCAAAATGACCCTGTCAGCAGCAGGCTCGCTGTTCGCCTTGATGCCGAAAGTCTCGACCAGAACGTTTGTAACGCCTGGGGTCAGGAATACGGGAAGCCTTGGACCGAGCATGATGTTCTTGACACCGAGATTCAACAGTACTAGGAGCACAAGGACGGCCTTCTGCTCGTACCAAGAGATGTTGAACGACAGAGGCAACCCGTTGACATCGGTACCGAAAGCCTCAGCAAGGGCATTGGCGATGACTACAAGGGAGTAGCAATCGTTGCATTGTCCGGCATCTATGACTCTTGGGATGCCCCCGATGTCACCGAGGTCCAGCTTGTTGTACCTGTATTTAGCGCATCCTGCGGTGAGGATGACGGTGTCCCCGGGAAGTTCCTGGGCGAATCTGGTGTAATAATCCCTTGCTTTCTCCCTTCCGTCACATCCGGCCATGACCACAAACCTCTTGATGGCTCCGGCCTTGACCGCATCGATGATCTTCCCGGCCAAGGCAAGGGTCTGCCCATGGGCGAATCCGATGGTGAGGATTTTATCATCGATCTCGGTGGGCGCGGGGCATTCCTTGGCCATGCTGATAACCTCCGAGAAGTCCTTCTTACCGTCTTTCTCGGGAATGTGCTTCACCCCTTCGACACCGGCGGTTCCTGTGGTGAACAGCCTCTGCCTGTATCCGTCCTTAGGGATCAGGACACAATTGGTCGTAGCTATTATCGGACCGTTGAACTTCTCGAACTCGTCCTTCTGTAGATACCATGCGTTGCCGTAGTTGCCGACCAGATTGTCGTACTTTTTGAACGCGGGATAGGCATGTGCGGGGAGCATCTCTCCGTGGGTGTAGACATCGATGCCCGTGCCCTTGGTCTGCTCCAGAAGCTGTTCGAGGTCCTTGAGGTCATGTCCGGTGATCAGGATACCTGGATTCTTTCCTGCTCCGGTCCTTAGCTGTGTGATCTCTGGGCTGCCATAACACTTCACATTGTATTCATCCAGAAGAGCCATGGCCTTGGCACCGACCTCTCCGCACTCCATATTCAACGCTATGAGCTCCTCGGCTGACTTGTCCTTCTTGATTGCGGCCAGTGCTTTCCTCGTGAAGGCGGTGATCGATACATCGCTGGCTCCCAGAACATAAGCGTGATGATAGTAGGCTGCCAATCCTTTGAGTCCGAACAGGAGGAGCAGCTTCAAAGATTTCAGATCCTCGTTGGAATCATAGGTATCGACGGAATAATCTTCCCCGAAGAGCGAGTACTGCTTACCCGCCCTCCTCATGAACGAATCGCTGACGGATATTGCATCATCTATCCTCTGCATATCGAAATTGGTATTGGACAGGGTCATGAACAAAGAATCGACAATGTGCTCGTCGATTTCCTTGATGAATCCCTCGTTTGTGCAGTCCGTGGTTGCCGCTGAGATCTCTATCAAGGAAGCGATCAGCTTGTCCATCTTGTCTGCCAATTCTCCGCTCTTTCCGCAAACTCCGTTCCTTATGCATCCCGTAACGGCGATGCTTTCCTCACACTGCATGCATTTCATCTTCTCAAACCTCAATATCTTTTTGATATTAGATTTCAAATAGATACTAGTCTATATATACCACCAAGTTTCTAAGCGGAAAGCATGCACGAGAGTTGCACCGTGTACAACACCCTGGATTATCTTTCAAAGAAATGGGCAATGGTCATCATGTTCGAAATGAGGAGATCTGGCGATTGGATCAGATTCTCCGAGCTCCACATGAGGATGGCTAGCATAACTCCCAAGGTACTGACAGAGAGACTGAAGGAATTGGAACAGGAAGATCTGATAGAGCACAGGGTTGACTCGTCGGAAGTCCCTATCAAGAGCGAATACCGCCTGACCCAAGCCGGGTTTGAACTTACTGATATCATATTGGATATCAAGATGTGGGCCCTTAAGTGGAAAATCAACAATAAACCATGCGAAAAGCTGAACTGCTGCAAATGCAGACTTTGATATCTCCTATGACAGGACTTACCATTCGTCTCTGCCCATGTCTATGGTGATGGGCCCACTCTTGGGAAATATCCTTCTGGACAGCATACCGCATTCCATCCACGCAGCCTGATAGACCATGATCGGTGCGACGCATATCATTGACATGTTTCCGCGGACCTCTTCCTTGTTGATGGTGCTGGTCTCGAAATTCAGGATGTCGTCCATGGTCACCGCGGTCATTTTCTCGGCGAACCCCTGGATTGCATCGCAATCCGATTCCACCTTGATCCCTATGGTGCCGTCCTCTCTCTGGTCAGCGGTCACTCTGATGTACTTGTCGCAGATACTCATCTTGGTCTCGATGGTTGATGACATGCACATACTATCTTTTTGATAGTATAAAGCGTGGCGCTATCCGTTTGGATACTATACGAAAGATTCAGTTCAGCTCGTACGAGTTACCCACGTAGAAATCCTTGACCCCTGTCAGGCCCAGATGGACGCGGAGGTTCACTATTCCGTCCTTGCCGACGCAGTGGTTGATGTAAAGGTCGGGAATAGGAGAAAGCATGTCCGCGTAGGTCTTCGCGACCGGTTTCTTCTTTTTCTCGAGGAAGACGGGGCCGATGAACGCCACTATCTTCTTGCCGGTGTGCTGCTCGACCTCTGAGATGACCTTGTCCGGGAAGCATGAGCAGCGTCCGCTGAGGATCGCCGCCTTGTTGCCGTCGGTAACGACCATGAACGTCTCTCCGTAGCCTTTGTCATCGTAGAAGTAAGGTGTGATGAGGACTCCCGGCACCAGCTCCTCCCACGAACCTATGTCGTGATAGACTGGCTTGGATGTGTTGGAATCGTCCAGACCGACACCCCTGGAGATGAATGACCTCTTTCCATACAGACCGTTGGGGCAGTACACATCGATGGACTTCTCCCTCCTCTTGAGCAGACCGTTCAATGCAGCGGAGTCGCAGGGGTTGCTCTGTGAAACGACCACCATGTCAATGGATTCGGGATCGATGTCCAGATAGTCCATGTTGTGCGACAGGTATCTGTCGCGCAGCCCGGTGTTGAACAGGATCTTCTTCCCATCCTTCTCTACGAGCATGGACGTGCCTTTGGCACCGATCAGACTGGTTCCCGGAAGGGAGCCTTCGTCGTAAACGCATGTGATCTTCGCGGTCATTTCTGCACCTCAGCGATGGTATAGTGAGTCAGGTATATCCTTGCAGATTCTATAAATCGATTCCATGGGGACCTGTCCGTTGGCGACCCATGAGGCCACCTTCTTGGGCACTGTTGTGACCGCCATGATGGCGGTGGGCTTCTCCGGGTCATCTATGTAATCCGTCTCGATCATGAACCTGTCGGTACCCTTGGACAGGGCCTCCTTGAGGTTGGATTTGGATGCGGGTATGGACGGCATCACCCCATGCGTCTCTTCTGGGGTTACCCAAGGCGGAGAGGAGTGCTTGATCACCAATCCCCTGTCCAGACCGGCCTTGTCGGCCAGCTCCGCGAGGGATCTGTCCGTGTCGTCCTCGTTCTCGCAGTGGATTATCACGGGGACGTCCAGCTCCTTGGCTAGCTCGAATCCCCTCAGAAGGACCCTGTTGGACGCATCCCAAATCTCGCTGTCCACCGGGAAATGCGGCCTTCCGACCTCGCCTATGGCCTTTGCGCGCCCTTCGGCTATGTCCTTGGCCGCCAGCTCCATGCCCTCGATCATCATCTCCTCCGCCTTCTCGAGGCCGAACTGCTCCGCCAGTGATATCAGGAGGATCGGGTAGGGACCGACTGCGATGTTGATCTCCAGGTCGGTCTCCGCTTTCGCTCTGTCCGCAAGCCTGTAGGTGACCTCGTACGACTCTGCGAAATCCTTTCCGCTGGTGATCGGGACCTCCTTGTGGGGCAGCGTGACCAGCGTCAGACCGGTCCCTCCTGCGGCCTCGAACTCCTTCAGGGCATCCACGTTCCTGCCCGAGGGGCTCATGTGGAGGTGGTTGTCGTATACGGGCACCTTCTCGCTCATATGGCATCTGATTGGGTACGCATCGATTAATTACTTTTGATGAGGGAACGCAGCTATACCGCACAGCACAACCTTAATGTTCGAAGTACACAATCGCTTCCCCATGGATTCGAACCAACGCTTCCTGTTCAAAGCGTTCAGGAAGTACTACAAGGTGAACACGCCGATGCTACCGGACAGGTTCACCCGCAGGGAGTTCGGATTCATGTTCTTCGACAAGAACTTCGTCCAGAGGCACATGGGGTTCACCAACCAATCCGAGCTGCACAAGTTCATGCTCGGCCAGGTGCCCTCGCACAGCTACTACTCCACATCTTACTACCGCAAGCCCGACGCGCCAACAATGGACGAGAAGGGCTGGATGGGGGCGGAGCTGATCTTCGACCTGGATGCAGACCACCTGGAAGGCGCGGGCAACATGACCTATTCGGAGATGCTGATCGAGATCCGCAAGCAGATGATGCACCTGGTAGACACCTTCCTGATGGACCATCTTGGATTCCAGGAGGAGGATATACACATCACGTTCTCTGGAGGAAGGGGTTACCACGCCCACGTCAGGACCCCGGAGATCATGGGGCTGGGCTCTCCTGAGAGAAGGGAGCTGGTGGATTTCATCACAGGCTCCGGACTGAACATCGATTGGGTGTTCCCATACAACAGGGTAGCCACCTCCCAGGTAGCTACGGGCAGCGGTGTCCGCACCAACGTCGCGAAGGACCGCCTCATACCCCCGGCAGATGCCGGCGGCTGGAAGCTGATGATGAGGAATTCCCTCATGGATGTAGTCAACGACCTATGCGACGGGGATGTGAAGGAGTTCAAGAAGGAGTATCCCAGCATCAAGGGTAGTCAGAGCACCACGCTGTTCAAGGCCCAGGAAGAGCTGAGGAAGACCAGAGGCCTGCTCTTCGAGAAGAACACCATGGCGATGCTGTCGCAATCCACGCAGAACATACTGGTCAAGGTCATGAAGGAGGATATGGCGCCCCGTCTCTCGGGAGAGGTGGACGAACCTGTCACCGCCGACATCAAGAGGCTGATCCGTCTGCCCGGATCCGTCCACGGAAAGAGCGGTCTGAAGGTCACCCCGATCACCAGAGCGGAGCTCACAGACTTCGATCCTCTGCAGATGGCGGTGCCCGACGAGTACTCCGACGATGAGGTCAAGATTACCATGAGGAAGGACGCTAAGCTCGACATGAAGGGGCAGCACTTCGACCTCAGCGGAGAGACCACCGTGCCCGAATACGCTGCGATATTCCTCGTCGGCAGGAAGATGGCCGATTTCGGCTACAAATCCGAGGAAGTAGAGAAGGAGAAGCTTTTCTGATCCCTATCTGGCACATACGGATTTTATCTTTGAACGATGCCCATGGGCACGATGTTTCCCCTATTAAACGCCTGTAAATAAACGCGTTAGCTTTATTAATAGGGTCTTTATCACGAGGAACAGGTAATAAAATGAAAGCATTCCTCGTATCAGGAACTTACGCTGACGTCAGGCAGGTCAGGCAGCCTTTCGCTGTCGAGATGGCCGCTGACGATGAAGCGGCTGTCAAGGAGAAGGCGCTCTCGACAATCGGAAGCAAGCACAAGCTCAAGAGATGGCAGATCGACATCACCGATGTCAAAGAGCTGTCCGCCGACGAAGTCACCAACCACGTCGTGAAATACCAGATCGGTGAGTGAACGTGAACGACGACGAACTCCGTCAGATGATGGCTCTGATGGAAAACTACAGGACCAGGACCGAGGCGCTCAGCCGTCAGGTCCAGGTGCTCCGTTCGACCCTCGACGAGGTCAACCTCGCCAACGAGTCCATCAAAGCATTGATGGCCGCGAAAGAGGGCGACGAGATCATGATCCCTATCGGAGCTTCGTCGTTCATGACAGTCAAGGTCTCGTCCAAGAAGGACATCGTTACGGGAATCGGATCGGGAATCTCCGTGGAGAAATCCCCCGAGGACGCATCGAAGTACATGGACGCCAACGCCGCTGAGCTCACAGAGGCGCTGAAGAAGACAGTTGACGCACTCCAGGAGGTCCAGCAGGCCCTCTCCACGGTCTCCGAGGCCGTGCAGATCGAGTACGCGAACAGACAGGAAACCTCAACTCAGTGAGTGGTAAGGGATGTTCGAATCTCTCAAATCCAAGATGAAGAGCCTCTTCAGCAAGGCCAAGGATGACCTTGACGAGAAGGAGATCTTCAAGGACGAGACCGAACAGACCACCACTCCCGAAACCCCCATTCAGGATTCTCAGCCCGAACCGGAACAACCCAAGCTCTCCAGGAAGGAGATGCTGAAGCTCCAGAAGCAGGAGAGGGCATCCGGCAAGGACACGCACAAGTCCGCCTCCGTGGTATCGGAGAGCGGCGGAAAGAAGATCAAGGACTCCGCACTGGACGAGATCCTTGACGAACTGTACTTCACCCTTCTGGAGGCCGACGTGGCCCTACCCGTGGCCGACAAGATCAAGGAGGGCGTGAGGGCCAACCTCACCGGCAAGAAGTACGATCGCTCCTACTCTCTGGAGGAGGTAGTGGAGATGTCCGTCAAGGATGCCGTCAGGGACGTCCTGGAGCTCAATGAGTTCAACTTCGACCAATGGGTCGAGGAGCAGCAGAGGCCTACGGTCATCATGTTCGTCGGTATCAACGGAACCGGCAAGACCACGGCCATCGCCAAGATCGCCAACCGTCTCCAGAAGAGCGGCAAGTCCGTCGTCATGGCGGCATGCGACACCTTCAGGGCCGGTGCCATCGAGCAGCTCAGCATCCATGCCGACAAGCTCGGATGCAAGATCGTCAAGCAGACTCAGGACGCGGACCCCGCTGCAGTGGCTTACGACGCAGTGGAGCATGCGAAGGCTAAGAGGAGGGACATCGTCCTCGTCGACACCGCCGGACGCATGCAGACCAACAGCAACCTCATCGAGGAGATGAAGAAGATCGTAAGGGTCGCCAAACCTGACCTGAAGGTCTTCGTCGGCGACTCCCTTGCCGGTAACAACGCAATCGAGCAGGCCAAGGTCTTCGACGACGCTGTAGGGATCGACGCTGTGATCCTCACCAAGATCGATACCGACGCCAAAGGCGGCGCGGCGCTTTCCATAGCCCACACGATCGGCAAACCCATCGCATTCGTCTGCAACGGTCAGGAATACGACGACATCGTCATGTTCAACACCGAGTGGATGATCGACAGGATGTTCGAGTGATCACTGCAGGCAGAGCTTGTAGAACAGTGTGGCGAACACCTTCGTATCGTTGACAAGATTATCGATCAGCAGGTACTCGTTCGGAGCATGCAGTGTTCCAACGCCTGTCTGCCACGCATATGCGTCGAGACCCTTCTCCCTGAAGAAATTCGAGCAGGTTCCGCCAGCGATGCCCACCGGTTCGGGGGCCTTGCCCATGACGGATTCTATGGATTCCGACAGCGCTCTGTAGCCGATTGAATCTATCGGTGATGGCTTCCCTGCGACGGCCTTCTGGACCACCTCCACGGTGATCCTTGCCCCGGTGGATTCGGAATACAGGTCGGCCTTCTCCCGGGCCATCTTCAGAACCGATTCGGGATCGTATTCCGGATTGAGACGGATGTCCATGCAGAACTCATCGTAGCCCGGAATCGTGTTGATGTTGTCCACGGTGGAGATCCTCTTCGTGGGCTCGAACGTGGACCCGTTGGGAAGGTACATGCTGTTCACATCGCCGAATCTGTTATCGAACGATTCTATCAGATCCATGAGGAGGAGAGTCGATACCTTGTACGCATTGACCCCCAGATGGGGCGTGGAGGCATGTGTTGTCTTCCCTTCGATGCAGAACTTCAGCCAGAGGATGTGCTTCTCCGCCACGTCGACCCTGCTGCCGTCCTTGGTGCAGTAATCGGGGACTATGATCACATCATCCTTCGTGAATACCCCCTGTTCGAGAAGATACTGGATACCGCATACGCTGCTGGTCTCCTCATCGGCCACCCATGCCATGCCGATCGACATCCCCTCGAGCTCCTCCTCCAGGAACGGCCTGGAGGCGAACATGGACGATATGACGGATTGCCCGTCATCCTCCGTTCCCCTGCCGTATATCCTGCCGTCCTTCACGATCGGGTCGAACGGGGGATTCTCCCAAAGCTCAGGATCGCCTGTGGGGACGACATCCATATGGGCCACCATCCAGACGGTGCCCTTCTTCTTCCCCTTCTTGACAGCCACTATGTTGGACCTCTTCACAAAGGGATCCGTCTTGTCAGGGACGTCATAGCGCCTGACCTCGTCGAACCCTCCAGTCTTGGTCATGAGGTAATCGGCCTTCATTCCCTCCCCGTCCCCTCCGTTCACCGGAGCGAGAGCCGGTATCCTGATCATCTCGATTGTGGTCTCAATCATCTCGTCCTTCAACGAGTCTATCTCCGAGAGGATGTCGGCAAGGGTCTTCATGACCTCATGTATGAAGATTATCGGTTTTACCGATTATGCAGAAAGAAGGGGCCTTGAGGCCCCTGAATAAATTGGATTTCACTCGACGTACTCTTTGATGAAGCCGTCCTTCATCATCTGGGCGGTGAGGTTCCTGGATCTCTTGATCATGAACTCTGCCCTGTCGTGCATCTCCTGCTTGGAGAGCTTGAGCCTGGCGACGCCCTGCTCCTGAGCCTTGGCTCCGACCGCGACGGCCTCGTCGATGAACACCTCGGTCTCCGACATGGTCGGGACGATGTACTCGGGAGTGATTCCCTTCTTCTCGGCGGATGCCGCGAGGGACCTTGCGGCCGCGATGCACATCTCGTCGGTGATGGTCTTAGCTCTGACATCGAGAACACCGCGGAAGATAGCGGGGAATCCCATGGAGTTGTTGACCTGGTTGGGGAAGTCGGACCTTCCGGTGGCGAAGATCTTGCATCCGTGCTCCTTCGCCTCCCAGGGCCAGATCTCGGGGATCGGATTGGCAGTGGCGAAGATGACAGGGTCGTCCGCCATGAGGTCGACGTACTCTGCAGGGATGGTTCCGGGTCCGGGCTTGGATGCCGCGATGACGATGTCGGCTCCCTCGAAGGCCTCCTTCATTCCGCCGGTCTTACCGGCTCCGTTGGTCTTCTTACAGATCTCCCACTTCTGCTTGAAATCCTTCTCGACGTCGGATCTGGACTGGTTGAGGATTCCCTTGGAGTCGCACATGCACATGTGCTCGGGCTTGAATCCGGTTGCAAGGAGGAGCCTCGCGATTGCGATTGATGCGGCTCCCGCTCCGATGACGGTGATGTGGGCGTCCTCGAGCTTCTTTCCGACGAGCTTCATGGCGTTGATCGCTCCGGCCACCTCGACGGTAGCGGTTCCCTGCTGGTCGTCATGCCATACGGGGATCTTGCAGTCCCTTCTGAGCTCATCGAGGATATCGAAGCACTTGGGGTTCGAGATGTCCTCGAGATTGATTCCTCCGAACGAGGGTGCGATGAGCCTGACGGTCTCGATGATCTTGTCGGGGTCCTTGGTGTCCAGACAGATGGGGACGCAGTCTACTCCTCCGAGGTACTTGAACAGCATTCCCTTTCCTTCCATGACGGGCATGGCCGCCTCAGGACCGATGTCCCCGAGACCAAGAACGCGTGTTCCATCGGACACAACGGCAACGGTGTTCCATTTCCATGTGTGCTCATACACCTTCTCCGGATTGGCGGCGATGTCCTTACAGGGTTCTGCCACTCCCGGGGAGTACCAAATCGCGAAGTCGTCGAACGACCTTACACATGCCTTCGGTACGACCTCGATCTTTCCTCCGTAGTACGGGTGCATCTTCATAGCGTCCTGTCCGGGCTTCTTCGCCTTGGCCAGACGCTCCTCTACGCTAATTTCCTGGTCATTTACCATCTTATTCACCTCGATACGTGCTGATACCCATCGCCAGCCGTAGTCGGTAATTGAGGCGATGCCCCTACCAAGTATATAATGTTAATATAGAGAAGGAAAACCGGGGTGCTGGACCCCGGGAATCGGTTTAGGATCGCTCTTCTTCGTCTTTGGGTGCTGCGATCTCTTTGTACGCGATGATGAGCGCGACAGCCGCTGCGACGATGCAGATCGCACCGACGACGGCATCGGCGTCCGTTACGATGTCGATCCACTCGTTCTTGTAGATGCACTCGACGAACAGGAACAGCAGCATGAAGATGCAGAACACGGGTGTGTTGGAATCTCCGCCTTTGTAGGAAGCGGCCATCATTATGACCATCACGACAAGGAAGGCGGGGATGGCGACCAGGTTGACGTAGGAACTTTCGCTGATGATGATCATCGATAAGGCTGAAAGGGCCACGATGACACCCTGCGCGGCTCCTCCTTTGAACACCATCAGGATGCCTCCGAGGATCGCCAGATATGAAGCGAACGTGATCATGATCATATCCGTTTCGAAATAGTCCAAGTATTCCACGTCGAACTGTACTGATACCAGCAGGGAACCGAAAACAAGGAGCGCGAAGGCCAACGTCGCCCATCCGAACGCCTTGACTCCGGATCCGTTTAATTCGAATGTCATGACCCCGAAATCGCTTAGGAGAGTATTTCTATCTGCCGTTGGTCACACTCTTCACAACCTTCCGCAGCAAGGGTGGCGTGCGCAGGTACTGAGCCCGAACGACATCGGTCAGCGCTTCCATTCAACAGATATACGAGTAGGACGTACTCACTGCGATGACCAAGGAGATAGTGATCGTCCTCATCGACGGTTACATCGACGACCCGGCTGCACTGGGGGTGCCGCCTTACATATCGCCAATGATACGCTCGATAGCAGGCGCCGCCTTGGATGCCGGTGCCGACAGGGTCGAGTACATCTCCATAGACATGATCCGCAGGCACAGGAAGATCCCCGATGCCGCGGTCACGGTCGTTCTTTCCGGGAACACCGTCCCCGGTAAGTACCTCAGGACCATGCCGATGTCCCTGAAGGAGCTGAAGGAGATCGCTCCGAAGCTTAAGGGATGGAAGATGATCAGCGGTTCCGCCGCCGACTCTGAGGAGGCTGGACTCTTCGACTTCGTCATCAGGAAGGATCCCGCGGCATCGCTTTATGATGGCATCTGCGGCAAGGAGGTCGGAGAGCGTTTCAGGACGCTCGAGGAATGGAACAGATGGATGCTCCTGGGTGCCGACATCGTCACCCAGCATCAGGACTTCCCAGATCCCCTTGTGGCCGAGATAGAATCGTACAGGGGATGCCACCGCTACAAGTCGGGAGGATGCTCATACTGCATCGAGCCTCTGAAGGGCAGACCGCTGATGAGGGCCCCGAAGGACATACTGGCTGAAGCTTCCAGGCTCAGGGAGCTCGGTGTAAGGAACATCAGGATAGGCGGCCAGACATGCATAGTGTCCTACGGCTCCGAGGACGATTCCGAGATACCTAGGCCTAATCCCTCGGCCGTGAGGGAGCTCTTCGAAGGCCTGAACGCCATGGGATTCTCGACGATACATGTGGACAATGCGAACCCTGCCGTCATCGCCAGCTACCCGGAGGAATCAAGGGAGGTCCTCAAGATACTCGCTGACAACTGCACGGACGGCAACGTCCTCGCCCTTGGGATGGAATCGGCGGATCCGTTCGTGGTCACCGAGAACAACCTCAACAGCACATCCGAGCAGGTCATGGATGCCGTCAGGCTCATCAACGAGGTCGGCTCCGAGAGAGGCCCGAGAGGTATGCCCAAGCTGCTCCCCGGGATCAACATCGTATGCGGTCTGGACGGAGAGACGCCGGCCACATACGACATGGACATGGAGATCCTGAGGAAGATGCGCGACGAAGGGCTGATGGTCCGCCGCATCAACATCCGTCAGGTCCTTCCGGTCAGAAGACCTTTCAACGTCAAGGTCGACCAGCGCAGATTCAAGAAGTTCAAGGAGGAGGTTCGCGAGGAGATCGACCGTGCGATGCTTGAGAGCATCGTGCCCTACGGGACCGTCCTAAAGGACGTCTATCTGGAGCTGAACGACGGGAACACGACATTCGGCAGACAGATCGGATCCTATCCGCTCCTGATAGGGATACCGTACAAGCTCGACACGGAGCAGTTCACCGATGTGTTCATCACCGAATGGGGATTCCGCTCGATCACAGGGATAACCTATCCCTTCGACATCAACCACATGCCGATGTCGTCATTGGAGGCTCTGCCGGGTATCGGAAAGAAGAGAGCCAGCAAGTTAGTTTTAGAGAGGCCTTTCGCCTCCATGGAGGACCTTGAGAAGGTCATCGAGGATCCCCACGTGATGGACGGATTACGCGATCTGATCTACCTAGGATGAATCGATCCAAGGATGCCTTCCTCGATCCAAGCAGTCCCGATTGTGACCGGAAATGTCAATCATTATCTATCCCTAAGATAGTCCGTCGGGCATGGATACCAAGCGTGCGGCTAGATACCCGTTCCTCAGGGAATCGTCCGAGTTTGCGGAGAACAATTCCGCAGACCTAGAGTCCCTGATCACGTCAGAGTCGTACGCTCCTGCACGCACAAGGGGCAGGGAAAGGGTCCTCCAGGCTCTGGATAGATCCGAGGTTTCCTATGTGGAGCTGATGTCGGATTACGACAGGCTCATCGAGGTCATGTCATATCCCTATGCGAGGATGATAGTCTCCCAGATCGGCGACCGTTTCCTGACCAAGAGGTACGCTCTCGCGGAAGCTGTCCGCATGAACAGCCTCCTGAACAAGGAGGACAGGGAGACCGTCCTGATGGTCTCCGAGGAGCTGGGCATCACGTCCACAGTTGACCGCGACGGGACCATCCATATGAAGTTCCCTGATTACCTTAGGCTGTCCAGCAGGCTAAATAGCATCGATTGGAAGCTCATCAACAGCGACATCCACCACGGTATCGTCTACCTCCCGCAGGACAAGTACAGCCGTCTCATGCAGAATGCCCTTCAGGACAAGATCGAATCGGAACTTCCGGTAAAGACGCCGGACGAGTACAAGAGGTACTTCGAGGGCGACGTCACCGCTGTGACCATGGCTCTGGCGGACACGAAGATGAAGATGAGCCCCACCAACGGAGAAGGCATGAAGATGGACTACATGCCACCATGCCTGGTGCACATACTGGAGATGTCGAGGAACGGTCTGAACCTTCCTCACAGCGCCAGATTCGCGATTGTCACGTTCCTGAAGGCACTGGGGCTGGGGTATGACGACATCATCAAGGTATTCGCAGAATCGCCGGATTTCGATGAATCCAAGTCCGAATATCAGATCAAGCACATCATGGGTGAGCTGAGCGGAGGAGAAGGTTACTCTCCACCCGAATGCAAGACGATGAAGACCAACGGTCTCTGCTACAACCCCGATAAGCTGTGCGAGCAGGAATGGATGTCGCATCCGCTCAAGTACTACAGGACCAAGGCAAAGGATGGAAACAAGGGCCAGCAGACCCCTGCCGGGCCGGAGCAGTCTCACCGATCCTTCTTCTCATCCATCTTGGAGAGGTTGTTCCAAGTTATGATCGCCCTCTGGATGGCCGTGATGTTGCCGACTACAGCGAACCAGAGCATCATGATGGTCAGCCAGTTTATGGAGAACACCCAATCGCCGATCGTGAGGTCGTACCATCCCATACCGAAGCTTCCGAACACGAACTGAAGGATAGGGAACAATGTCGAAAGAACGACCCTGTCCGCACGTCCGAGGAGACCTGCGTAGAGACGAGGTGCACCGATCGCCTGTGCCTGCGTTCCCATGTACGACGTGAGAAGGACACCCACCAATGCCAGCATCCCCAGGTAAGGGTTGCACCAATAGCCGCAGAACGCAATTCCGCCGATCATGAAAACATCGGCATACCTGTCGAATACGTGGTCGAGATAATCGCCTTTGGCGCTGCATTTTCCGGCGAGCTTCGCGATCTTGCCGTCGAGTGCATCGAAGTATCCCGATACGATGACGAGGAACGCACCGACCAGCAGGAGCCATGTCCTGTCGTCAGCTCCGCTCAGATAGAGGACGATACCGCTCAGCAATGCTATGAGCAGCCCGATCCAAGAAACGATGTTCGGATTCACCTTTATGAAAGCGCGTGCGACCGGCGCGAGCGCGAAATCAACCTTCGATCTCTGTCCGTCTAGAACCATTTGTCCATCCCCTGCGACCAATCGGTCTTTCCTGGTAAGTAGTCAGTAGTCTCCCCTTTTAGTATTTTTTCCACGGAATCCGCGGAAACCGAAGGATCCCCTCCGGAGCAGTCCACCTCGTAGACGGAGATGTCCGAGTCGGTGGCCTCGCACAATATCACGTCCAGTACCTCGGACTGGACGTTCTCCAGGACCTTCTCCTCCGAGTAGCCCCTGGCCTTCAGCCTCTTGTACAGGATCTCCGGGTCGCAGCGCAGGACGATGATCCCGCTGCAGTCCATGAAGTGGGAGAGATGGCTGTCCATGAGGTGCAGCCCGTCGGAATCCCGGTAGGGCTGAAGCGAATCGTTCAATGCGTCCAGATCCACCTCGTGCGTGTCCCTGGAGGCATCCAGCTCCCCGAGCAATCCGTGGGAGCGTATGTGCTCGTTCATGTCTATGACGTCGTAGCCCCTGGAGCGCAGCTCCGCGGATACGGATGTCTTGCCGGTGCCCGGCGTGCCCGTTATCGCGAAGAGGCTCATGAGATCTCTCTCAGATAGGGCTCCGCCCTGGCCATGACGGAATCCCAATCGGGGATATGCGTCAGGGCCCCAGTCTCCTCTATGACGAAGGATGCTACGGCTGATGCTATGGTCAGCGCCTCGGGGATGCCGTATCCCTTGTACAGTGCAGTGTAGAATCCCGCTCTGTAGGTGTCCCCGCAGCCTGTAGGGTCCGCTATCCTGTCGGCCTTGACCGTAGGGATCCTGATCCTCTCGTCGCCGATCCTGGCCACGCTGCCTTCGGCCCCGTGCGTGCATACGACCATGCCGACATCGGCATCCAGGATGTCATCAATCCCGGCATACTTCTTCAGGGACTCCGCCTCGAAGTTGTTGCAGAACAATGAATCCGATCTCTCCAGAGCAGGGACGAAGTTGTCCCTGTTCCATATCCTGTGGGATTCCTGGGCAGGGTCCAGCGCGATCTTGGTGCATCCCTTGATCGCGTCCATGACCTTGATGTAATAGGAGGGCTGGCCTGTGCAGAAGTGCGTGTGCTTGGACTTCTTCGCATTCGATGTGAGCATGATCCCGACCTCATCGGCGAAACCCTGTGGCCCCTGGTAGAACACGACCTTCTGGACCATGTTGGGATCGTTGACGACGACCGCTCCGGATGTCTCGAACTTGTCCACATGGAGGAACTCGTCCAGTATCAATCCTGAATCGGCTATCTGCTTCTCGTACATGCCGGGAAAATCGTTGCCTACGAAAGCGCAGAGAGCGGTGGGGCATCCCAGCTTGGCCGCCGCCACGGCGATGTTCGTCCCCGTCCCGCCGAGGGTCGTCATCTTCGTGACGATGTCCTCGGTGGTGTTGTCCGCGGGGAACTTCCTGACCGTCATTATCTGGTCGACGGTCACATGGCCGTAGACGGACAGGAAGGGCTCCTTCATGTGCCTTCCTGCCATCCAGTGGTGTACTTTATCTGGTCATCCGAGAGGTGGTCGATGACCACTCCCATGGACTCCAGCTTGATGCTCGCGATCTTCTTGTCGATCATCTCGGGCACCCTGTGGACCGTGGGCTCCATGTTCTCGTAGTTCCTGCTCATGTACTCGATACCGAGAGCCTGTGTCGCGAAGGACATGTCCATGATCTCCGCGGGGTGTCCCTGACCTGCTGCCAGGTTCATCAAGCGGCCCTCTCCGATCAGATAGATGCGGCGGCCGTCCTTCATCTTGTACTCGTCGATGAACTCGCGGACGCGGGTGCATGATTCGGACAGAGCGTAGAGATGCTCCTTGTTGATCTCGTTATCGAAGTGACCGACGTTACCTACGACGCAGCCGTCCTTCATGACCTGGAAGTGCTCCAGTGCGATGATGTCCTTGCATCCTGTGACCGTGAAGATCATGTCCGCGATCTTGACGGCATCGATCATCCTCATGACCTGGAATCCGTCCATCTTGGCCTCTATGGCCTTGACGGGATCCACTTCCGTGACGATTACGCAGGCACCCATTCCCTTGGCCCTCATGGCGATTCCCTTTCCGCACCATCCGTAACCGGCGACGACAAGGGTCTTTCCGGCGACCAGCAGATTGGTCGCGTTCATCCATCCGTCGAATGCTGACTGTCCGGTTCCGTACCTGTTGTCGAAGAGAAATTTCATCTTGGCGTCGTTGACGTCCAGGACGGGGAACTGCAGGGTTCCGTCGGCTGCCATGGCCTTGAGACGGGTCACACCGGTGGTGGTCTCCTCGTTGGCGGCTTTGATGTTGGGCAGCACCTCCCTGCGGCTGGTGTGGGCCATCGTGATCAGGTCCGCACCGTCATCGATGATAAGGTCCGGGTTCATGTTCAGGACCGTATTGAGATTCGCGTAGTACTCCTCCTGCGTCTCCCATTTCTTAGCGAAGACGTCCAGTCCGTACTCGTCGCGCAGCGCGGTGGCGACGGAGTCGTCCGTGGAGAGGGGGTTGCAGCTCGCGAGGCGGATGTTCGCACCTGCGTCCGCCAGAGTGATGGCCAGCATACCTGTCTTGGCCTCTGTGTGGAGGGCCATTCCGATCTTGAATCCTGCCAGGGGCTGCTCCTTTATGAAATTCTTTCTGATCTCCTGGAGCACGGGCATGTGAGTCTCTACCCAGTGGAGCTTCAGGGATCCCTGTTTGAGAAGGTCTTCCATTCAATCATCTCCCGTTTCGAAACCTGATATCAGTGAATCACAGATGTATTTGACGGTTTCACGACGGTTCTTCAGGCTACTGTATTGGTTAATTACTTTAAGTATTGCATCGTCGTCGCCCCTGAGCTCCCCGATGAAACGGATGATGTTCTCCAATGCACGGGTCATCTCGTCCGAGATGGGGACCGTCGCTTTGCATGACGTGCGGGACAGCGGGTTTAGGTCTATGGATATCACGATCTTGCCCATGGACACCAGCGCCTCGGCGCGGTCGCCGTCCTCTATGGGAACGACTATCACATCGCTGTCGAAGATGCCTTCCTTCGTGCACAGGGCACGGTCGTGGTTCAGGCCCTGGATCCTGCAGTCGGGGTCCCTTCCGAGGACCTTGCCGGCGCCCTTGGACTCGAGGTACGATATCAATCCCTCCATCCTCTCAGGGGTCCTGTGGAAGAGGTTGACCTCCATCTTGGCCGGTACGGCCTTGGCGAGCGCGATGAGGTTGTCGGGGTCCAGCGCAGCGGCGTTGCCGTTGACGCATACTACGGGGTTCTTCGCCCTGAGAAGGTACGCGGCGGCCACCTTCTCCGCCTCCAATGCGGGCGGGATGCTCTTCTCCCCCATGAGGTAGTCGTATGCCTCCCCTCTTCCGTGGGAGATGAGCCCGGTGGGGGTCACAAGACCTTCCTCGACCATATGAGCCAGACGCTCCCTTGTCATCAGCGATTTGTATCTCGGGTGATCCTTTGGTATGTCCATGAATCTTCCTCTTGATCCGCATATGCGGCTTGACTGAGAACCCTTAATGTTCCTGTCTCGAATTAATGTATCGCTCTCCCGTTCGATGATGTTATGTAGCCAATCCGTTCTGTAGGGGCATATGCCAGAAATCCGTGTGGTAATCGTCGGTCCGAAGTACGAAGGGAATGTGGGGGCCATCGCCAGGTCCATGGCGAACTTCGACATGAAGGAGCTCTATCTTGTGAATCCCTGTGAACTAGGGGACGATGCGTACCGCAGATCGAAGCACGGAGCGGACATCCTTGACAATGCAGTGATCTGCAACACGCTGGAGGAGGCCACTCAGGATTGCTTCCTAGTCGTCGGGACCAGCGGTGTCGTCACCAAGGGCGACAGCAACTACACCCGCGTGCCCATGCCCGTCAGGGAGTTCGCGGAGCACTGCAGGGGCTACACCGAGAAGATCGCTGTTGTGTTCGGAAGGGAGGACATCGGTCTTCTCCAGGACGAGCTGAACTACTGCGATGTCCTCGTCACCATACCGGCCAGCGAGGAGTACCCTATCCTGAACCTGTCCCATGCCACCCACACGGTCCTCTACGAGTTCTTCATGTCCATGCACACGGACCCCAGGAGGCCCGAGCCTGCGGACAAGAGGGAGAAGGAGATGCTATACGCATACTTCGGGGACCTGCTGGATGGTATCGAGTACCCGAAAGAGAGACGCCCTTACACCAGCATCATGTTCAGAAGGATGATGGGGCGTGCTATCCCCACGAAGTACGAGTACAACACGCTCATGGGCGTTTTCGGCGATGCCTCAAAGTACCTGAAGTACGGCAAGTCCTGGAAGAAGGACAGGTCAGAATGACTTGACGGCCCTGAAGACGATCACTTTGGAATCGTCAGAATCGGATCTGGCGACCACTTCGGGCATCGATCCGTGGTTCATCACTACCTGATTCTTGATATCCTCTATCTCGGAGGATTTGATGTTCTTCCCGACCATGACGACGGAGTCGTCCAGCGCCTGGGAGTCGTCGAACAGGATATTATCCCATGCCTTCATGACCGCCTTCACGGGCATGACGTCGCTGTGGGATACGAATGCATATAGCTTGCTCTTGAACGTCGAGAAGAACGGTCCTTGCAAGCAGTCCCTGACCGATACGACTGACGATACTACCATGGTGTCGCTGAGCCTGAGGAAGTTCTTCCATTCACGGTCGCCGAACTCGAGGTTCAGTTCCTGGGATCTCTGCATGTCGATCACCAGGCTGCAATCGGTCAGAGCGACGGATTCAGGAAGTGCTTTCAGAGCCCTCTTGCGCCTGTCCGCCTCCATCTCCATCGGTATACCGAATATGGAGACGATCTTGCAGCCGACGGCCCTGGAGGTCTTGATTATCTCCTGCACCAGATCGGTGCCGAACTCCCCGCCCAGAACACAGTATGTGGTGACGATGCGGTATTGGGAGAGACGATCCTCCAATGCTTTCTGGTCATTGATGTCCAAGGTAGATTCCCCCTTGGTGACGATGTCCAGGTCCTCGCCGAACTTCTGCCTGGCGTCCTTGACGGATTCGTCGAAGTTCTCATCGGCGGCGGGTCCGAGAATGGCGTTGCCGGCAGCCCCTCCGCACATGATGATGAGAACGTCGCTCATTGTATCGGTTCTCCAATGACGGACGGATGTATAATGAATTCGAAGAAAAGAAACCACAAGGGTGTGGTAAAAGGTTTGTATTGACTCTTAAGATCAACTTGCGTTCATCCGAAGAGAGCAGAGAGACCTGCTGCTGCATCCTCTTCGCTGACCTGCTCAACCTCGGGCTCCGCGGCTGCTGCGGGTGCAGCGGCTGCTGCTGCGGGGGCGGCTCCAGCTGCGGGTGCTGCTGCGGGCGCTGCGACTGCGGCGTTCGCGATAGCATCTGCGATGTTGACTCCCTCGAGTGATGCAACCAGTGCTTTGATCTTTGCTGCGTCAGCGTCAACTCCGGCGGCTGTGAGAACTGCCTTAACTGCGTCCTCGGTGATGTCCTTGCCAGCAGAGTAGAGCACCATTGCGCTGTAGATATACTCCATTTAATTCAACTCCTTTAATTTCATCCGAAGAGTGCCGAGAGGCCTGCTGCTGCATCCTCCTCGCTTACTTCCTCGGGTTCATCCTCTTTCACACTCTCTGCTGCGGGTGCTGCTGCTGCAGCTGCAGGTGCTGCTACGGCGGCTGCGGCTACCTTAGCGTTCACAGAATCGCTCTGGTATCCGCTCGCTGCTGCAACGGACAGCGCCTGGGCGTCCGCCTTTGCGACGAGTGTCTTGATACTTGCTTCGTTGGGTATCGCGGCTTCAACAGAGACTGCAACAGTCTCCCTGAACGCCTTGGCGATGAGCAGTGGGGTGGTCTCCTTCGTGGGGAAGGCGATCTCGACACCGAGTGCCAATGCGTTGTGTGCAGCCGTAGCGAACATGTTAGCGTAGTAATCCTCAGGAATGTCCAAGACATCTTTGTGGTAGACTGTTCCGTCCTCGTAGGCGGCCCTAAGGTCCAATCCTACGATCATGGGAAGAATCTCGAGCTTGGGCAGCATTGCTGCAACGTCCGCGGGGATGGGTTCACCCTCCTTCACGAGCGTCGTGTCCTTCTTGATTCCTATCTTTCCTCCCTCAATTGCTGCGGGAAGGCCAATCTTCTGAAGCTCTCCGATAATCGGTCCGGGTCCGAAAGGTGTCGGTCCCTTAGGTACAACGATGTCGAAGGGTGCGATCTGACCGGGCTTTGCCGGTGCGGGTGACATTGTCTTCTTCAACTGTGCGAACAGTTTGAAGGGATCCATGTCAGTTGTGACAATCGCACACTGTCCATCGATAGAGTCCTTGAGTGCCTCGATTCCGGGCTTTGCGCTGGAAACCTCGTCGAGGGCCAAGAGCATGAGCTTGTTCTTGGTCATCTTGAGCTTCGCGTGTGCCCTGAGTCCTGCCCTCATGGCCTGGATCTGCTGTCCGGGGATGTTCTCCATGTCGACAACTGCGACAACTGGAGCCTCGCGCATATCCTGTACCAGCTCGCTTACCAGATCCTTCTTCCAAGTTGCGACGTGTGCCATCTTCAAACCTCCTTACAGAATCTTCTCCGAGGGACCCATGGTCGTCTTGACGTAAGCGGATGCGATGTTGTGCCTTCCCTTCTCGAGGTGGGCCTCAACACGCTTGATGATGAGATCGATGTTGTCAGCGATCTCCTCTGCGCTCATGTCAGCGGAGCCGACGGGTGCGTGGAATGTCTTCCTGTCTTTCGTTCTGATGGACACAGACTTGCGGAGACCGTCAATCATCGGTGCGGGATCTGCTCCCGGTGCGATTGGTTTAGGCATCTTTCCGCGAGGTCCCAAAACGGTACCCAGCCTCTTACCGACCTGAGCCATCATAGGTGCCTCAGCGATGAAGTAGGTGGTACTGTTCGCGATCTTCTTAGCCTGTTTCTTGTCGTCTGCGATCGCTCCGAGTTCCTCGGGTGTGATCACAAGATCGGCCACGTCCTTGGCTTTCAAGGCAAGTTCGCCACCACCAATGACGCAGATCTTCACCGACTTTCCCCTTCCGTTCGGGAGAATGATATCCTCCTGGATACGGTTCTTGGGAATTGTCAGATCGACATCCACGAGATTGATGGCCAACTCAACCGTCTCAGTAAAGTTGCGCTTCTTTGCACTCTCGAGTGCTTTCTGCACGGCCATTACGGTTGATTTTTCTGCCAATACAATTCCTCCTGTAGTGCTTGCGAGCCTTGCGGCTCTCCTACAAGTATTCCACCGTTAGAGACATCTGATATATAAACCTATATATAGATTCTCAAAAGCGCATACGCGCACAAAAGTATAGGAAAGAAAGGGGGCGGAGCCCCCGTGATTTTTTTCAGAACTGGGAGTCGTACTCACCGGCCTTGACAGCCTTGGTGAAGTCCTTGGGTCCCTTTCCGTCGATGGTCACACCGATGGCGACACAGGCTCCGGCGACTTCCAGAACCCTTGCCTTCATCGTTGCGCCGAGGAGATCGTCGCCCTTCATGTCGGCGATCTTCTTTGCCTGGTCGAGGGTCAGGTTTCCGACCTTCTCGGTCCTGGCGTTGTGAGCTCCGGACTCTACTCCGAGCTCTCCCTTGATCAGTGCGGACACAGGGGGTGTTCCGACCTTGATGTCGAATGTCTTGTCGTCGTTGATCAGGATCTTGACGGGGACCTTCATTCCGTCGAATGCCTTCGTCTTCTCGTTGATCTTTGCGATGACCTGACCGATGTTCACTCCTTTCGGACCCAGTGCGGGACCGAGCGGTGGACCTGCGGAAGCGCGGCCTCCGTCCACCAATGCCTCAACAGTATCTACCATTGCTCATTTCTCCTTTTCAACTAGTCTGACGCTGTCTCCCTTGACAGTGACAGGAATGGGGACCATGGCCTCGGTGAGCTCGACAGTGATCTCCTCTTTGCCATGATCGATGTGCTGTACCCTTGCTTTCTCACCTTTGAAGGGACCGTTGATGAGTTCGACAGTGTCTCCCTCGACGATTCCTACTACAGCGGATACGGGTGTGAGGTAGGGACTTACCTCCTCAATTTTAGCCTCGCCCTCGATGAAGTTCCTGGCCTTCTTGATGTCCTTGGACTTCTCGCGGACGCGATCCGTGTTCATTCCTTCGACGAACACGTATCCCCTGAGTCCTGCTGGGCTCAGGATCGCATATATGTCCTTGTCAGCAGACTTGTTCGCCTTGGATGCCAACTCGTTCGCGACGGTCTTCTCCTGGTCGATCTGCGTCTTAAGGACCATTATGGACTGCTGTGCTACGGCTTCGAATGTGATTGAATCCATTCCGTCGTCGGCAGAGCCGTTGACGGTGATGGTGACGGAGTCGCCGTACCTTGCTCCGTTGGGGCAGATGACGACCAGCTTCAGCTCCTTGGCGTTCTTGCCGGGGAGGGCCACGTCGACCTCTGTCTTGCTTCTTCCGTTGGACCAGATCTCCCCGTCGGTTGCATCGTGGAGCTCCACTGTCCACTCAGGGGCATTCTCTGCGTCGGGTCCGGTCACGAGTGAGAACGAGAGTTTCGCTTTCTCCGCACCCGAGCTGATCTGGAACTTCCAGAAGACTGTACCGCTGGCTGCAACCTTCTTCAGATTGTTTTCACCAGTGAACATCATGATGCTCAGCTCCTTCAGAAGTATTTCGGCAGGACGGTCATCAGCCACATGATGGCGAATCCGACTGCTCCGATCAGGATGATTCCGATTGCCGTGATGTACACGGTCTTCTTGTACTCATCCATGCTGGGCGTGCGCGCCATCTTCATGATCCTTCCGTACTTTCCCTTTCCGAATCCGCGTGCCTTCGACTCGAACTCGTCCTGGAGCTCTTCGTACGTTGACTCTTCTTCGTCTGCTGCCATTTGAATCGTTCTCCATCGGCGTTTGCCGATTATTTCGGTGCTTGCTTTCGCTGAAGCTATAACAACACAGAACGAACCCCTCTAACGGACATTCTATTATAAACGTTTCTAATGAAAAGGGGCTTTTCTTACCTATCCTAGGTGTGTTTAGTCTAATACTTCACGCATTAGTTATCTTTATGAGTAAAAAGAGAGAACCGCCAATGATATATATGCCGTGCTTGTTCGCCCAACTATCCTACGGGGGTAATAAGAATGGAAGAGATTCTGTGCAACGTAGAGCTTGTGAAAGAGAACAACGATTTTGTCGTCAGGATCCAGAGCGATCTGGGCGGCGTCAGGGAATACAAATCGATCAACTTCGAGGAAGTCCTCGACCAGATGGTACAGGACCTTCAGGAAGAGTTCGAGAGCTTCTGAGCTCCAGGTGATTCCATGGCAGACAAAGTGAAACAGATAACCGATGTTCTCGACATGCTCGCAGAGGACACCTCCATCCCCAGAAACATCAGGAAAGGCGCGACTGACGCGAAGGCCAGGCTCCTCGACACCAAGGAACCCATGGACGTCCGTGCGACAGGCGCCATCGTCATCCTCGACGACCTGGCCAACGATCCCAACATCCCCATGCACGGAAGGACGTTGATCTACCAGGTCATGAGTCAGCTCGAGATGATCAGTCAGGGTAACTGATCCTTCTCTTCCAATTCTCTTATTTCCTTGACTGGGCTCTGCCCAGTCCTGTTTTTTTTCAAAATCCGACTGTGATGATATGGCCGATGGGTCCGTCCATAGCAATCGCTATTGACTGTCGAACGTCTCAATGAAGTGGAGAAAAATGACCAGCAACAAAAACGAGCGGCAAGCTCTTCGAGGGTGAGTGCAAGGACTGAAAAAGTGCGACATTCATTC
>SUTB01000005.1 GCA_015063125.1 Thermoplasmata archaeon | reverse complement strand
GCGAATACGGCGAGGACAGCCAAGAACTTAGTTGTCTTTGTGTTCATATATATCATTCCTTTTCAGCGGTGAACACTTGCCTCTGATCCGGGTCTGATCCTCCTCCGACGGAGGAGATTGATGTCGAAAAATCTCCGTTTCTACTTGCGGGACACATGCCCTATACATTGTCCTGCGGGCTTCCACCGCCCGACCATCTTCCTCATCTCAGGCCCCTAATTTCCCTTGACGGAGAAAGATACGGTCGAAATCACTCACTCCCATTACGATATTAAGAAGACCCAACGATTCCAGACAAACTATCCCGAAAAAACGCACAAAAGATGTATACCCTACATGGATTCAAAACCCTGTTCTTATCAACGTTAAACATCCGGGACATCATGCAGGCATCCCGCACCGTCCCCCTGGACGGCAAGCTCGACGACAGGAAGAACGTCTACAAGGAACCCATACGGTTCGAGGATCTCCCCGAGGAGCTGCAGCATTACCTCTCCGACCGCTCCCGCAGGAAGAAGGACGAGAGGAACACGGCGCAGATCCTCGAGGGGAAGCACGTTCTGACGCTGATCCTCTACATCGATGCGATGTCCCCCGTTCTGAAATCCGATATCTACAACAACGTGTCCAGGAGCGGCGGCATGGTTGAGAAGATAGAGGACCTTGTGGAATTGGGTTTGGTGAAGGTCTACTGCACCGCAAGGACGAACTCGCAGATACTCGTCATAACGGAGAAGGGGAAGCTGGTGGCAGGATTGATAAGGGAGATCGTGGGGACGGTGGAAGGGAAGCGATGATCTTCTCAAGAAGCCCCCTCTCACAGGCCTCCTTGAACCCGCAGTTGAACCATGTAATTACAGGATCCGAATATATTATCCCATCATCCGTCGGTAACTTTTCAAGCGCTTCCCACGGGACACTGGGGGATACTATAACCATCCTCTTACCCTTGGTCAAGAGGTATGTATTGATTATCATATTCAGATATCTGTCCCTGAAACCATAACCTATCACCACCAAAAGGTTTCCTCTCAAAATTTCTCTAATTACGTTAGAGTGATAAACGGAAAAAGGCTCTATCATTATACTATCGGTCTTGTCCAGCCCTGTGACTATCGGCGAACCCAGAGCGTATTTACCCTCCTGTGTCTTTATAGGGTGATATGCTCCTATTGATGTTACGGGCTTGTCGTACTACACAAATGCATATCTAATGTCTTTCTCCTCCTGAGGATTATAATTGAACTGAACAGAACCGTGCAAATGATTAAGTAGAGGGATACCGGGTTCTTTAGTAGTCGCTTTCTCTGGCGAGAATACAAAGTAGTCCAATCCTTTCTGAACAAAACCGTCATTGAAGTTAACTATCGCCCTGTCTAGATAGCAATCGTAGTTTAGTGTGAACAGGGACAATCCAGTATCGGTGAAATGTTCCTTTATACTATCGAAGAATCCCTTATACCATTCAGGAGGATTGTCCCAGAAACTGGAAGCCACACTATTGTAAACCTTCCCCAGAATAAATGCTATAGCTCTGCCGTACGTGTCAGCATCGAAATCAGCAACCGTCTCCGGAATTTCCATAGTTATAGGATTAAAAGACCAGCCGGATTTCTGACTGTGGATATCGACCAAAAACTGAATTACCTCCTCGAATGAATAATTACTTTTGCCAAGTTTTTGATCGAGATATTCGGTTGCACAATGTATCAATCCAATCATTTTTTCAATCTTTGAATTCCCTGTGGATGATTCCCCGTAGTATTCTTCGTTACATAAAACAACTGGGGTCAATTTCGAGGATGATAAGTTGTTGGCAAAATCGAGATTAGAACCCGCCCCGAGGAGAAATGTGATGCCATTGGACAATGGATTATCTTCCCACATGTACAATCGATGAGATTAGGTTTCTGGAATTAATAATTATTACAACAGATTCTTTCTACAGAAGACTTGTTCATTTCCATTCAAAACTTACAAAAAAAGCCCAGAACGAAAATAAGTCAAAAAGATAGTTTATTCTACCTCGAACAAGGATCGGTGTCTAGATCGTCCTCATCGACCGCCAGACGGTTCTCCACCTACCAAGGGCCCTTCACACGAGACTGCTTCAAATGTATCTATATCATTTCTGCTCGGCCGCGGTCTTCGACCACAGAATTACAGAACAAGGATGAAAAAAATGTTCACCCCTTACATCAAGTCACCACACACTTTCGCATTGGGCCTAAAAAACTAAGATTAATGCTGAGAGAACATAATCGAAAATTTATAATAATCATCAGAATGAACTGTAATACACATAAGTTTAGTTGGTACTATCATGAAATCAAAAGATGACGTCTATCAAGGTGCTGGGATAATTGCAAAAGAAACCGATAAAATTACGTATCTGTATGTTTCTGGTTTGAAAATACCACGTACCATTCGGGTAGGGGAAGGCATATTTTTATCACCGGTAGTGTGCGACCCGAATCCGGATGATATGATAAACTGTATGATGAAAAATGGAAATGGATCTGAATACGATCTAGGAGTCCTTATTTCAACTTTAAGGTATACAACATCAGAAATTGTAGTAATTAAAAAATCAGGGAAAGATTTGGCTATAGCAACGTGGAATTCTCAATGGACGATAATCGCCATATCCGCAATCCTCAATTGTCACGCTATGTGGTATTTTCAGTCAAATAGATCCGCATCAGAATTTGGTTCTTCAAGTAATGTGAATATTGTGAGTAGAGAAATCGTTTGTGTGCCTCATAGTATTAGGGAAGTTACTGAGAAAGAGTGCGAATTTATCGAGAAAGCTATTCCTGTCGTTGAAAAGCTTGAAATTGATTCAAGGTTCCAAACCGCAATAAGTGCCTTGTGGTCATCGAATATGAGTCCAAGGCCTGCAATTCAAGCCATGATTATATGGGGCGGGATTGAATCTCTTTTTTTGATTAAAAATAACATCAAAAATAGATTGTCTGAGAAAATCTCTGATTTTTTAAACGATGAATCGTTGAAAGAAGAAGTAAAAGACCTATACAACCAAAGATCAAAATCAGTTCACGAGTTTTCAAATAATGAGGAACAGTTCGTTAAAAGTAGTAAAATGCTTTTACACAGGTTAATCAGAAAATGCATAGACTCCAATTCTTTACCTGTTCTTGAGGATGAATAATTGTTGCCTACCCATATGTAATCTGTTTGATCGCCGTAAAATAAGCCTCTAGGCAGAATTGAGTGGGCCAGCGTTCTGATGGGATGAAACGTATATGTTGAGGGTATCCGATTCATTCTCCGATGTTGAGGAATGCCGAGAAGCTGTTCACGAAGTTCCTGCACCTGGAGGATCCTTGGGTCGTGTCATCGGTCATCGTTGATGACGCGGAGACGCGCGTGGATATACGCATAAGGAACAACTGGAGGTTCGAGTTCTTCTGTCCTGATTGCGGTGTCAAATGCAGAGGTTACGACAAGAGGGAGAGGAAATGACAGCATTCCGATCTCTTCGACATGGAATGCCATATCCATTGTGCTGTGGACAGGATGCAGTGTCCGAAATGTTCGAAGGTCACTATGCTGGATGTCCCGTCGGCCGACAAGGGCAGCGGTTTCACGCTGCTCTTCGAGGCCAGGGCGGTATTGCTGATGAAGGAGATGCCAGTGAATGCCACAGAGAGGTTCCTGAACACCGATCATCGCAGGCTGTGGAACATACTGGACAGGTATGTGAAGGACAGGATGAAGGATCTGGACCTGTCCGGATTAACCAGGTTCTATGTTGACGAGCCCGCGTGCAAGCGCGGTCACGACTACATCAGCATATTCGCCGATGAGGAACACAGGATAATATTCGTCACATACGGCAACGATTCCTCAGCTGTAGCCAGGTTCAGACAGCATCTGGAGGAGCATGGCGGAAGGGCAGAGAATATCAGATACATATGCTGCGACATGGGGAAGGGATTCCAATCCGGTATAGCGATGGAGTTCCCGGATGCCATCGTAACATACGACAGGTTCCATGTCATGGAGCATATGACCATGGCCGTGGACAGGTCCAGGAGGCATGAATGGAACATGCTGAGGGAATCCGGGAGGATGAGGGAGGCCACCAATCTCAAAGGACAGAGGTTCCTTCTCCTTAGAAATCATGACAATCTGTACACGGATCAGAAGGACAGGATATCGGATATCCTGTCATCCCATCCGGAGATAGGAACGGCATATCAGCTCAAGGAATCTTTAGGGACACATGGGATTACGAATCGAAGTATGACGCAGCGAACCATCTGCTGTCATGGCTGCTGACAGCGGAGTATTCGGAGATTGGAGCTCTGAGAGATATCATCAAGCTTGTGAACAATCACTTCAACGAGATACTGAACTGGTTCGATTCGGGAATGAGCAACGGTGTGATGGAAGGTATAAACTCTGTGATACAGGGTGTGAAGTCACGTGCAAGGGGATACCGTGACTGAAGGAACCTGAGGACGATGTGCTATCTCCGCAGTTCTGGTCTCTGCTGATATCAGGCACAGGTATGGCATATCCTCATGGTCAATAAGGTCCGTACGAGCGTAGCGAGGCCCGGACCGTCCTTTCTGAACTTGTACGTAGTGCAGATTTACCCACTTAAAAGTGTCTAGAACCATATTTTACAACCAGTATGAATAAAATCTCGATTTGGAACCATGATTCACAATCTTGATTTCCAATCGATATCATCTGTCACGACATACAGCACCGTTTTCCTGTTCTTAGACAATGCTCTGACATATCCCAATTCGCAAAGGTGTCTGACATACAGTCTTGCAGACTGATACGATATCGGATATCTGTTAGAAATCTCCCTTATGCTGAAAGGAGAGGGGTCCTTGGTATAATCCTTCAATACGGTCATCTCATACATATTCAATTCAGGATTGGACTCGATCATCTTCACTATGTTCTTCTGCTCCGCCACCTTCCGTTCAATGTACCTTCTCAGATCATCGACGGCAGTCTCTATACATTTGAGATTGAACTTTATGAAGTATGTGAGGTCATGATCATCGGTTTCGGAATACTGATATGCCAACCCGTATTTGGTTTGGGACTTCCTTATCACTCTGGATATGGAGGCGTATTCCATCAGCCAATACCCTCTTTTCATGGCATACCAATAGAATAACGATCTGGCAAGGCGACCGTTCCCATCAACGAAGGGATGAATGTACCCTATCAGATAATGAATGATTATCCCTTTAACTATCGGATGGATGAATTCATCCTCGTTATTGATGAATTCACACAAATCTTCCATCATACCAGGAATCTGTTCATACTTAGGCGGGATGTGAAAAATCAAATCTTCCCTATCTGGGCTTCCGACGAAAGTCCGATCATCCTCTCTGAACCTCCCCTCCCACTGCGGTCCCTCGCGCAAAGTCCCCTTGGCGATCGCCCTATGCATCCCTAGGATCAGTCCTATATCCATCTTCTTGTCCAATGTGCTCTTTATGTGCTCCATCGCTTCATAGTTGTTGAAGATCATTCTCTCGCTATTATCCCGGGGTTTGCGTTGCGCCCTAAGCATCCTTTTGGCTTCCTGCCTCGTTGTTGCGGCCCCCTCGATCTGACTGGATGCGATCGCTTCCTCCATAAATGACATCATGACGTATCTTCTTGCGGTCCTCTCTCCCGGATTCTCAACAGACACGGGACCGGCAGAATCACGATCGATATGATAAAGACATTCCTGGAATGAAGGGATTAAACTGTAGCTGAGATCCAGACCACATACCTGTATCCTCTTCGAGGTGCTGGTACGCAGGATTTTCATCAGGGCCCACGTGCTCCTCAGATCCTTCTCATCCACCCTATATTTCAACTCGTCCCAATGATAATAAGCCTCATTGTACTGAAATATCTTTGAAATCTGTTCAGGATTATCGATATATCCCATCGCCTTTTTGAAATCCTCTGGAGTGAGATCGGGTGTTTTCTGTATTTTTTTCACAGTGCGACAGTGATGTATTAATATTTAAAGAAAAGTCAAATTATATGATTTTGACTTTTATTGTCTTTTAGAGGGATGGATCTAATCACGATTAACAATCGATCATATTAGCGATGGCCGTCCGTTGATCGTGGTAGATTAAGACATGATCCCGATAATTTGTAAGAAAGGGGGATTGCTCCCCCTGTTTGTCTTTTGGTTATTGGTCTTTGTTCAACATGGTTCCGAAGTTACCTTCAGCTCCTGTTCAGCCTGAGCGCGACGATGACTGCCATGACGGCTATCAGGATCACGAGGATGACGAGCAGGATGGTGGTGATGGTCCACTCGTTCTGCTCGACGGGTGTGGGCTCGGGAGTGACTTCCTTCTCAGTTCCGGAGAGCTGGAAGGTGACATCCCTGTGGTCTGCGTCACCGGTGATGGTGATTCCGTAACCTCCAAGGACCGCCTTGCCCTCTGCATCGTACAGCACGGGGCTTCCCTCGTATCCGTCCTTCAGGGTGAAGGACAGGACGTACTTGCCTGCGGACATCTTGAATCCCATTCCGTTCTCGGAGTACTGCTTCGTATAGGAAACATACACGTTGTTACCGAGGTTGATGAGCTCCCTTCCGTCGACGGCAACGGACTTAACTCCGTCGTCGGTCTTGACGATGAGGGTGAACACATCGTAGTCGATGAGTGCGGTGTAGGTCCTGGATGTCGTAAGCGCGGTTCCGGTAGCCTTATAAACAGTTCCAGAGGACGTGTAGGTCCAGTACTCGAAATCGACTTCCTCGGAGTGGGGACATACTATGTCTCCCGCTGTGAGGACAGAATTCGAGAGCGTGTAGACTGTGAGGTATGCTGCATTCTCAACGACGAACTTGCTGACGACCATTCCATCGACGACTTCCTCACTGATGGTGGAACCCTCGAGCACGAAAGCCTCCTTCAGTCCGGCAATGACGGATGCGGAAACGTACGCTGATGCTGCGGTGGTGGCCCCCCTCTTGTCCACATCTGCCCTCTTGACACCGACGTACAGTTTGGCGATGGTAGCGCTTCCTGCGGCGGTGCCTGCCTCGGAATCAGAATCTGCGATGATAAGTGCGCCGAGTACTTGGACACCCTTCTTCACTTCGGTAGCGGAGTTAACGAAGATTCCGCCGTCGGTAACATAGAGGGTTCCATTGATGGTTGCGGTCGAACCGTTCTCGATCTTGGCATTGTTGTTGGAACCGTCCACGACGAGGGTGGTATCGGCTGCGACGGTGAACGATGATACGTCGAGTGTTCCGGTGACGTACACGATACCCTTGGATGCGCTCACGGACAGGTCTGCTGTTCCCTTACCCTTTGTGATGGTTCCGGTTACGAACAGCATGCTCTCTCCCTTGACGGTCTTCTCTTCGACAGTGAATCCCTGTGCATTGGCGAACTTCACTGCTCCCTCCTCGGAACCGATAGTACCGGTAAAGGAAGGTTTGGTTGCGTCAGTGGGTGCGCTGATCTGCGCCTTGGCGAGGGTCAGGGTTCCCATGCTGAGGGACTGTCCTGCGGGAATCACCACAGAGATCTTGTAGTCTCCGGCGATCTCGACGTCGGTTGCGGTCTCGTCTCCGTAGATGGTGACGGGCTTGGCCTTGTCATCGATGAACAGCGGGACCACCTCAAAGTCGGTGATCATGTTGTAGGTCGCATCGGAGTCGGTGTAGGTGTAGTATGCTCCAGTGGCTGCATATTTGGCATAGGAAGCATCCGCAACTGTGGCGAACACTCCGTTGACGATGAGCCTGACTTCACCAGATGTGGCGAGTGTTGGATTGTTGACGAATACGGATCCGGTCTCGGTCTGCAGAGCATCCCACGAGCTGAGGGTTCCGTTAACAGTCAATACGACTCCGTCATTCAGCTTCAATGCCTTTCCAGCATCCAACTCAACGGTAACGAGCGCAGGAATGGTTACGGATTTATCGAGGACAACGGGTGCGGTGTCCTTGGTCACAGTGATTATGTCTCCCGGCTCGGCAGCGGCGAGTGCGGTGTACAGGTTGGTGAAAACCTGGTAGTTGCCATTTGTGGTGAACACATCGGATATAATCTCTCCGACCTTCTTTCCGGTGGTGTAATCCTCGAATACGAGGGAGCCGTTCACGATGGCCTCATTGATAGTCAGCTTGGCTCCGTCCTTGACAGTCAGCTTGGCATTCCTGTAGTCGCCGTCGCCGACGTAAATCGTGGCACCGGAGGCGTCGACTTTGATGGGTGCAGGAATCTCCACGTCTCCGTAGACGTAGATGTTTCCGAGGAGCTTGAAGTCCTTTCCGATCTGGAGGGCGTTCTCCAACGAAGTGTAATTGTAGTACTTGATACCCATTACCGTCTCTTCATAGTAGGCAGCGTTGATCTGTGTGATCGTATCCTTGTTGATTACGGACAGGAGACCGGTGACGGTGACATAGGGTCCATAAGTTCCAGCTTCTCTAAAGTCAATGGGGTCCCCGGTAACAGTCTTGTACATAGTACCGCTAATCGTCAAGGTTGCCCTATAATCGGTGAACTGCACCTTCTCACCGATACTAAGCATATCGGAGACGGTCATTCCTGTAGAAACATTCGTGGCAACATTGCCATCTGTCAATGTGATGGTGATTACATTAGCAGTTCCCGAGGATACTGAACCGGACAGATCCAGCTTGCTGGAGAGCTTCTCGACTCCGTAGGAATCGATCAAAGCCGCTGTCTGGGTGACTGTGAGTCCTGAAAGGATCTGGGTGCCGGTCACTGTTCCTGCTCTTGTGACAGTGATTGTGTTACCTGCGGCGATGGTGATGGAAGTTCCCTCGGAGTTCTTCATCGATGTTCCGACATCCGCAATAACGAAGACGTCGTCCTCATTGTCACCGAGGTCGGTGAACTTGACGGAGGACAAGATGACCTTCGCGCCGTTGCCCACGGTGTAGATGTAGCTCTTGTCTGAATCTCCAGCATAGAGCTTCACAGTACCGTCGATATCGAAGGTGCCTGCTACGTTCACGGCAGCGGAAGCTGCGGTGTACTCGAGGGTTCCCTCGATGACTCCCTTGGAGCCGGATGCGAAGTTGATGCTTGTAGCATCGCCTGCAAGGAGTGTTCCGTTGGAGGTGACTGTCAAGAGCGATCCGCTCTTGAAGGTAGTCTTGGCGTTGACATCCATGGGAGCATCCGTAGTAATAGTTCCGGTGATGTTGAAGCCGTTTCCGTACAAGAAGTACAGTCCTGTATTGGCCACAGTGGTCTTCTTAGCATCAATCTCTCCCTGAATATCAGCAGTTGCCAGATTTGAGATGACGGTTTCTTCATTGTACACCGTTCCACCGAGTATCAGGGTAGCGGTGTCGGATACGGTAAGAGTAACTCCAGGGTTGACCGTGAGCTTACCGAGAATAGCGAGCGTCACTCCAGGCCTGATGACCAGATCCTTCGTAATAACGATATTCTGAATCTGATTACCAGTAAAGTCAGATGTGAGCTCTGTGGTCATCTCTACGTCCTTCATAGCGGATCCGAGTGAAACATCGCTGGCAGCCATGGTAGTGTAGACTCCCTGCCCAAAGATGGCTCCGCTGTAAGCGGCGAACTTTCCGTCGTTGGTTCCGTCGCCGTTGTTAGTGATTGCAAGGGTCGCTCCGTCTTTGGCGTTGAGTGTTCCGTAGAGGATCAGGGATGAATTGTCCGCGATGGTCAATGCACCTGCACCTGCATTGGCATAGCCATAGTTGAGTGTAGCGTTCTTACCTATCGTCAGGGCCCCGGTGACAGTGAAATTTCCGCCACTGGGTGTTGTGAATGTACCTTCGTTGAGGCTCATCTTCCCTGCGGCGATGGATGTTATAACTCCGCCTGTCGCGGTGTATCCTCCATTACAGGCGTCGAGGACAATCTTGTTGTCGAATGCCTGTATCTGACCGGTAGTGGTCGCACCTGCCGCGGATGTGAACGTGATCTCTCCAGTCGCCCCATCTGTCTTTTTGATCTCCATTCCGCCGTTGAGGTAGAGGTCCCCCCTGGCTTCCAGTTGTATATCGTTCGACGCCTGCTGGATCACGGTCACGGTATCCGTGACCTCCGTCGTTGCATTGTCGATACCTGCATAGAGCTTTGTGCCGGTAATAATTACATCGAGCAACTCTCCCTTCTCAAGGATCTTCACATCACCGATAGCGAACTCACCGCCCCATGTTGCATGGTTATCAGTAACTGTTATGTTGTTCTGTGTGAGGTACGTTGAAGTGCTCGTGATCTTGATGACTCCTCCGTCGTTCTCAATCACATAATCCGCAAGGATCTGATTCGCGAAGACGATCTTCGACGCATTCGCGTAGTTGTACGTGGCTTCATTATTTGCAACGGTCTTCGTAGCCGCTCCGACGATGATTCCAGGGCTTGTGAATGTTGTCGCCGAGCCTTTCTCGATCGTGATCGAGGCTCCGTCGAGCAAGAAAATTCCGTAAGTACCTGATACTTTATTCGGTGCGATCGTGTATTCCCTATCGGCGACCAGGATTTTATTTCCGCTTGTCTGATCGACAGCTCCCTCTGCTGCCTCTGTAGCCTCAATTGCTCCCCATGCTGCCGCCTCATTCTCCTGTGCGGGAAGGGCGACTGCGAAGGCCGCGAAGGCGAAAGCCAACACTGCGAGGACAGCCAGGAATTTGATTCCTTTTGTATTCATATTTCATTTCTCCTTTTCAGCGGTGATCTTACCTCTGATCCGGGTTGCCTTTCTATCGAAAGGTGATGTCGAAAAATCTCCGTTTACTTGCAGGACCCCATGCCCTTAATCATGGATCCCGCGGGCCTTTCACCGCCCGACCCTCTTATCCCGTCTCGGGCCCCTAATTTCCCTTGACGGAGAAAGATACGGTCGAAACTACAGAATCTGAAAGGAAGATTAAAAGGGACAGAACTCTCGAAGGAACTCCGAACAACAACGGTTCGAAGGACCGTATACACCAAACGTGCTATCACGGAAGGGAACCCTGTCCCCCCCCCATCTTGTACTCTCCCTTGACCAGGTCTATCATCTGCCTTACCAATTCGGCCACATCGTGACCCTTATCAGTAATCACGATCACATTGGAATTGGTCCTGGCGGTCTCGTATATCTCTATCAGCCCTATCGACCTCATCTCGTCCAGCTTGTGCACCATGTTGGCGCTCCTGGACACCGTGTTATACACATCCGACTTCAACACGGGGGACATCTCGTCTATGAACAGCAGGGCGGTCATCACGTGCTTCTCCTCCAGAACTTGAAGAACACCCCTCCTCTCGCTGCCCTCCGACCTCCTCTCCATCAGGATCCTTCTAATGTCCTCCGGGAGCTCCTCGTACGACCTAGGGTTCTCCGAGGCCCTCTTCCTGTCGTCCAGCGCACCCGATATGGGTATCGATCTGCGGTTGTGGCCGTTTTCCATGGTTCGTACAGCATCGTTGACGGTTATAGGCAGCATACTGTCTCGAATAATGCTCGAACTCTTTTGGATGACACGGATAGTTTACATCTTTGATGATGGCCGGGGAATCGTGGATCTAAAGATCCACGACCGAAAAAGACCGTTCGATCACGAATAAAGACCAGGAACCCCCGGCCGTCTTCGGAGTTCTCATTCCTCATCCTTCTCCCATGCTTGGATCCTCTTACGGAACACCAGGATCAGGATCAAACCTATCGAACCCACGATGTACGTGGGCCAATTGGCATATTCTATCATATCCTCACCGAATCTCCCGTCCCATATCAGAGCCGAAATCAACGAAAGGAGCATCATGATAGAGAATATGACAATCAGGAATAACCAACCCTTCCTGCTCATGATGCATCCCCTTGATTCACAAAGACCATATCGGTCAGCCCTCCTGTTCCCAGGACAGTAACGTCCTGCGGAAGATCAGGACCAAGGATATGACGACGACCGCAGAAACAGGCAGGATCCAACTCTTCAGCCAGATCCAATCCTCGCCGAACATCCCTTCGGAGACCTTCTCCGTCAACAATAGGAGCAGGAGCATGACTGCAAAGAATATTATGAACACATACCAAGCCTTTCTTCCCATCCTACACCACCTTACCTCAATCGAATACCTATCGATCCAAGTTAATGACCGACAGCAGAGGATCGGACAACCTGACCGTTTCTATGATCATTCATCTTCAGAGTCCGACAAATCCATGGCCCAGCAGAATGCAGCGACCAACGGAGAAACGATCAAGGGATAGAACACAATGGTCCAGTTATCTTCCAGGATCACGAACATGATCGCGACGGAAAACAGCACGGTCATCATGCAGAAGAACATGATGACCGCACCCAGAGTCCCTCTTCTCATCCTATTGCCTCCTTACAACTTTCCAATCTCGAACCGACAGGCGTATTCAAAGCGGAACATAGGATGATCCCCCGCGACTGTCGAAATCCCTCCGTCCATGATATCGCCGGAGACATCTCGCATTACGGAATAATAAGGATGACCTTACCATATGGTTACACTTTTCAATATACAATATCGAATATGCGACAGAAAGACTTCGGCCAATGACTTGAAAAAGAATCACAGTTTTTGTCATAAGGATTTTGGACCGCAAGTACGAGCACTTTAACAGCAGATTATACGATATAATTCCCGAAAATATAGCCATAGCCCGCCTGCACCATTTTTCAATCTCCAAATCATAGGTATAAAAACCTAAAATTCAAAATTAAATTTTGATTATTGTGATTTTGTCACAAATTTTATAATTAAATTTCGCATATACACAATCATGTTGATTCGCTTTACCCTTGAGAACTACAAATGCTTCAAGGACAGCACCACGTTGAATCTCAAAGCCTCTCCGGACAGACTCCACCCGCACAACCTTTACGTCTCGGAAGACGGCAAGACGAAGCTGCTGAGGTCCGCCAGCATCTACGGTTCCAATGCATCCGGGAAGACGACCGTGCTCGCAGCACTATCCCTCATGAAGGATTTCGTCATGAACTCCAACATGTTCGACCCGGCCCTGCCTCTGAACCATATGCCTTTCGCTTTCGACCCGGCATGCACATCCAAGCCCACGTCGTTCGAGGCCGAGTTCATCCACGGGGGCATCCGCTACATCTATGGGTTCAGCTATGATTCAGAAAAAATAAGCGAGGAACATCTGTTCTCGTATCCGAACGGCAAGAAGAAGATGGCGTTCGTAAGAGACGGACAGAATTACAGGTTCAACTCCGATGTCAAGATCAGGACGGACATCTCCAAGAGGATGGATCCGAAGAAGCTCTACGCATCCTTCGCATCCCAGTTCAACGATGCTGAGTGCAAGGCCGTGCACGATTGGTTCTCCAACGGACTGATCACCATCGTCAACTACAATGTGGGCAGCTCTCTGGAGATGCTCTTCGACACCATGAACAGGGATCCGGACTTCAAAGGATACGTGCTGAAGGCACTGAGGATAGCCGACTTCGGGATAACCGACCTCCGCGACAACATGCAGCTCATAAACGTGACACCGGCAGCGATGGCCGTGAGGATGCATGATTACAGGGCGCAGCACACGGTCGATGGGAAGGATCGGCTCCTTCCGCTCGCGGCGGAGTCGAACGGGACCATCCGCTTCCTTGCCGTCATCGGTCCGGTGATCAGCGCATTGCTGAACGGCCTGACCCTATGCGTCGACGAGATGGACATGAGCTTCCACACAGACCTTTGCAAATGGATAATCGGATTGTTCCATGACCCGGAACAGAACGCGGAGAACGCCCAGCTGATCTTCAATACCCATGATCCGGAGCTCCTTGACCAGACCATGGTCCGCAGGGACCAGGTCTGGATGACCAACAAGGATGCGAACACCTCCGAATCAACCCTGAACAACCTCACGGAGTACCGTGTACGCAACGACCTCGACATCCGCAAGGCGTACATCAATGGATCCCTCGGAGGAACACCTTTCATCGAATCGGAGATGCTGATTTGAGCAGGGAACAGCTTCCGACGGTGCTCATCGTCACCGAAGGGTTGACCGAGAAGAAGTACCTCTCCCATCTGTCCAGACGGAACGCAGGATACCTAGTCAGGGTGGTCGAATCCCCCAGGAAGGATCCGGTCAGCATAGTGAAGTTCTGCATCAAGGAGATGTCGAATCGGGGGCTGAGTCCAAAGGACGGCGACATGGTCTACTGCGTCATCGATGTGGACTTCAACAAGGAAATACAACTGAAGAAGTCCATTGCCCTGGCGAAGAAGAACGGCATCTCGATCGTGCTCTCCAACCCTTGTTTCGAGGTATTCTTCATCTTCCATTTCAGAGATGCCCTGCCGACCTTCGCGTCCCCCGATGAAGCGGTCGAATATCTCAAAGGATTCATCCCGGATTACACCAAGAACAAGGATTATTGGCATCTGTTAGAGAAAGACCTCGATGTCGCCCTGGAAAGAGTTGCGAGAGAATTGGACGAGATACCTCTCGTACTAGGTTCAAAGAGCACAACAAACATCGGCAGACTATTCGATGACATCAAAAAGATGAATGAGACCTAAGTCATCGCATATTATATTGCGATTACCCTTTAGAACACATTACAATGCGAATTAATGTGCATTTTTCTAAATAGGAGGAACGGCACGGACGCACGATTGTATTCTGATGATGCGAGTCATCCGACGACGCGCTAAAAAGTACTCAGAGTGAGGATCGGTTCCAGACTCAACATGGGAGTGGTGCAGCATTCCAGCAAAATGAGAATAAGGCTATCCTCGATCGTCATGTTCTCGCAGTTGGAGAAGAGGGTGCGGGGAGGTCCGCACCCTCTTCATTCACCTGTAGGGGTGCCTCTTGGACACCTCCACCATGGCCTGTATGTTCCTTATCGGTGTGTTCAGCGGTTCGGCGCATCCGGCACCGAAGATGTATCCTCCGTCCTGGCCGGCATATGAGAAGCATCTCTCCGCCTCCTCGGTGACCTTTTCTACGGAATCGCTGAGCATCACCGAAACCGGATCCAGATTACCCATGATCGCCACCTTGTCGCCGAAGCATTTCCTGGCATCCCTCAGATCCACCTTATGGTCCAGACTCATGACCTTGGCCCCGGTCTTCACGAAGTCCGGGAGCATCGGCGTCGTATCGCCGCAGATGTGCAGCATCGTATCCACGCCGTACTCCCTGTTCCAATGCATTATGTTGTCATGCAGACGGTCACGGTTGAACTTCCTGAACATATCGCCATCGATCATGTCCGCAGAGGACACCGGGTCCGTGTAGACGACATAATCCGCATAGACCTCCTCCAGCTGAGCGCTGACGATGTCCCTGGAGAACGCCGCTCCCCTGTCTATGACCCTGTTGATCTCCTCGGGCTGCATCATCAGCCCCATGATCAGGTTCTCCATACCGAATAGGAAACCGCTGGTGGTCAGGACGCCCTCGCACCAAACGGGCATCATCACATCCTGGCAAGCCTTGCGCTGCGAGGCGAAGAAGTCCACCACATACCTGTAGAATTTCGGACAGGTCGCGGGATCGAAGGGGTCGTAGAGATACTTCTCCACGGCCTCGTCTATGGATTGGAAGTAGGTGTTCTTCAGTGAACCCTGGTCGTTCTCCGGCAGCTTGATCTCGATACCGGGCAGGTCCATGAATATGCCCTTGGTCTCAACAGGGCCGAAGAAGAAGTCCGCCCCTGTTTCCTTTACCCATTTCTTCATGATTGTAACGGCAAGGCCGGGATCGTCCCTGCATTGCTGCATGGAGCGGCCGGTGTACCCGAGCATGGCGGCGTTGCCGAAATCGCATACCGGAGCACGGTCGGGGATCTCCCCTTGGAAGATCGCGAGGCCGCGTTCGCGGGATGTCATCTTCTTCGTAGACATCACATCACCGCTTCGATGCCGGCAGCCCCGGCATTACGATAATCGGATGCGGTCCTGTGGTAAGGTCTGCCGGAAATCCGGCCCCTTACCGACTGTTCTGTCGTGATTCTCATATCGATATCCTTCTGCAGAACTGGTCTGCGATACTGGAGGCATTATGCAGATATTTATCCTAGACCTTATCGCACGGTAACTGACCGCTGGGTAATATGTCGACCGGACGGTCGTATCTCACTCCCCAACATTAATCAAAATCGTACCTGTGACCCCGGGCCGGTCTCCCGGCCGCGGGGCTAGCGGGTACTGCGCGGAACACCCTGCTGCCGTCCTCGGGCGGCCATGCCCTATGACGCCGGCAGCCTACACGGCCTCGTCCCTTCGGATCCCTACCGAAGACATCTCCGGTTGCAGCCGGGTTCCGTGGGATCACGGACATCCGGCGGAGATCCCGATGAAGTGGGGCTCAGCGGGTTTTCCGGGTTCCGGGACGATCGTGCCGTGCTTGGGTGCTGGACCTCTTACAGCGAAGGTCTCATCGCTGTCGCAGAAGCGGGCTCCGGCGCGGGACGCGTTGAACGGAAGGCCGTAGGCTAAGGGACGGCCCTCCAGACCGTTCATTGCGGGCATGCGCCGATATGGAGAAGGGCATGATACGGCGCCGTCGGACCTCTCCTTGACTTGCACATCGCCGTCACCGTAGCAAAAGCGATCGAAAGCACGGATCAGTACGCCCTGAACGTCCGCTGCTTTCTGGATCGCCGTACGCGTAACGGTCGGCTCGTCGGTGAAGAACGCCGCCACCCTTGTCATATCCATATCCTTTTTCCTGCGGACAGCTCGGCAGAGTGTTCCGCAACGATAGAGAGAATCTATCTATATTTATACAAGGCCTTTCCAGATGGTATATCGTCCATCCCAGGTCGAAACGCCCGCTGATATAGACTCACAAAGGCTCCAGATCAGCGGATTTAATCCTCTCGTAACCGACCGATTCTATCAGGCCCTCGATCCTCCTCTCCTCGGCCTTCTTCATGGATTTCCCATGCAGATACACCATCTTAGTGCCGGTGGCCTCTCCTGCCAGCCCTATCATCCTGACGATGTCCTCATCGTCCCTTCCCTCCAGATGGTAGTTGGGGATCATGTGTCCGAAATTCACCTTGTACTTCAGCGCCACCTCGGTGAACCTCGGGGCGTAATGGCCTCCCCCGATGCCTATCGCAGAGGGATACTCCTCATGGGGTTCGAGGGAATCGATCACCTTCGCGAGGATCTCGGCGGCATGCTTGTTGCCCCACTCCCTCTCCTCGCTGCCCACCTCGATGAAGAACGTGGGCTTCTCCATCCACGGGCCGTGATGGGTGACCTCGAAGCACAGCTGTTCGTCGGGGATGTCGTTGAATGATACTATCCTCCTCAGCGCATCGGTCATCAGCGCCGGATTGGCCTTCACGACGGCCTCCGCCTTCCCTCCGAAATCGTTCTCATGGTAGTTCCCTATCGGATGCGCGGTGAGCGCGGGCCTGCCGCTTGCGGCGGAATGCTTGCTCATCACTATGACCTCGTCCACCTTGATACCGAACGCCTCCGCCTCCTTGTCGAGGTCCTCATGGCGGATGTGCATGTCCGGGATCGTCACCATCACCGTGTCCCCGTTGGACAGATAGGAGTTACTGCCGTCTGACCCCATGTCCTCCCACTCGTGCATCCTGAGCAGGGATTCCTTCATGTTCGCCGACGGGAGGTCGGGTTCGCTGCAGACCAACAGCCTTGCCATGCCTCAAGGAACCGTGTGATGGGATAAAATGGGTTCCGATTCGATTTCCGCTTTCGGTCGGGCCTTTTCAGTCATTTTTGCGGTTTTTCGGAGAATCTTAGATCCTTAAAATTACGGCTCCGGGTCCACTTTTGGCCACCTCCCCTTCTTAGCCTTATGCGCTCCGTGAGATGGTGATCTGCCATAGGGCAGGAAGTCCGATACACAGGACTTCTAGTACTGGGCATCGTACCCTCTCGTCTGAGAACTTGTTCGGAGTCGAATATTGCTATCAGGCGATTCTCCGAATGAAAGACGGCCCCCGACTTTAGAATGAAAACGTGCCGCCGTTCCTCCTCGAATGCTCACAGCCCTTCAAACGCCCAAGGGGTTTCAATCTATAGAGGCTAGAAAGCGGTTGCCCCCATTATATTCTCCGAGAGGAACTACCTCGTCATGGAACGCGTTTCATACCATGACAAGATCCTCGCCCACCTATTCAACTACAGGCACCTGAGATACGACATCGATTACGACGCCCCCTCGGAGATCACTCAGGACGGCATAGCGGTGTCCGTCGGGATCACCAGATCCCACGTCAGCATCATTCTGAGAAGGATGATCGAATCCAACGAGGTCGTGTTCTCATTCGCCAGCATAAAGAAGTCGAACCGTCCTGCGAAGAGGAAGGTGTATCACATCACCGACACCGGGAAGAAGATACTCGCCGACAGGATCAGGTCCCTCAAGGAGGATGATGTGGAGCTCTTGGACCTTTGTTCGATCATGGATGCGAAGGACTTCGATACGCTCAGGAAGAACCTGGGGGACCGACTGGATTGCATCGGGTGTCTGAGCCTGCTGCGCACACGGATCATGGCATCCGATGTGAAGTTCGCCAGCCCCATGATAGTGATGAGGCCGAACGGGGAAGCCGCCGTCCAAGTGGCATTCAGGACCAAGCTGCTCAAGATAAGCCCGAAGGATAAGCTTACGGAATGGCACAGCATGGCTGCCGACTGGTGCCTGGACCATGGATGCCCGATATCGGAAAGGGTGTACCATCTGGGGATGTCCAATAGGGACAGGGAGGCACTGAGGCTGCTGACCGAACATACGTTTGACATAGTGGATCATGCGGACCGGGACCTATCCGCGGTTGTATCCAAGATGGTGATGAGGAACGGACGTTCCGACCTGCTGCCGATGGCAGCGAGGATGGCCTTGGATACGGGCGGGTTGGAGACCGCTTCTGAGATGGTGCCGAAGATAATCGAATCCGATCCGTGCCTTGGATATTCTCTGATGTGCGAAGTGTTACTGAGATCCGACAGGATCAGGGAGGCCCTCTCCCTGGCGTCGGCCCGGGGAATTGTCGACGTCGATTCGGGGATGGTCCTCGGACTCTGCCTTTACGCCAACGACCGCTATATCGACGCTCTGAAGATCCTTGAATCGACAAGGAGGAGGATGTTGGACGAAGGCTGCATCTTCCGCATGGACGAGCTCCTCCGCTGGGAAGCGGTGATAGAGATGGAGCTTGGTAACAGCGAATGCGCCAAGGAGCTCCTGAACAGTGCCCTTCGGCTCAGCCGCAACCATGACAGGAAGATAATCCTATCAGTGCTGATGGATATGGTCCCGGATTACGTGCCCTCAGAACACGGTGTTCTTCTTGAGGGTGTCGATGTCGGAGATGTACAGGTCCCTGATGTCCCTGATGTCCCATTTCAGCATGGCGAGCCTCTCGAATCCGAATCCCCATGCGAGCACAGGCGTCTTGACTCCGAACGGCGCCAGGACCTCTGGCCTGAACATGCCCGCTCCTCCGAGCTCCATCCACTTTCCGTTGAAAAAGACCTCTATCTCCAGCGACGGCTCGGTGTACGGGAAGTACGCCGGACGGATGCGGATCTGGTCGAATCCCATCTTGCTGTAGAACTCCTTGATCATCGAGATCAGCATGTTGAAGTCCGCCTTCTCGTCGATGACGATACCCTCGATCTGGGTGAACTCCGGAAGATGGGTGGAATCGATGGATTCGTTCCTGAATATCCTGGAGATCGAGAACGCCTTCTGCGGCGCATCGGGATGGGCCGCGATGTACCTGATGGACGAGCAGGTGCTGTGCGTCCTGAGGAGCGCGGACTCCGCCATCTCCCTGGACCATTTGCCTCCCCATCCGGTGGAACCGGTGTCCCCGCCGTTCTCGTGGATCGCCTTGATCTTGGCGACGAGCTCCTCGTCGTCGATGTGGATGGCCTTCGGCCTCTCCAGATAGAATGTGTCCTGCAGGTCCCTGGCGGGATGGTCCTGCGGCGTGAAGAGGACATCGAGATTCCAGAATGATGGCTGGACGTACTCAGATGACATCTCTGTGAATCCCATGTCGGTGAACATCCTGCGGATCTCCGCACCGAGCCTGGACAGTGGGTGCTTCTTCGCAGGGACGATAGCGGGAGCGAACGTCTGTATGTCGTATTTCCTGAACTCTGCGTTCTTCCATTCTCCCGACTGGATGAGACGGTCGGTCACCTCGGTGACCTCCTCCTTAAGCTCCAATCCAGAGTTGGCGACCTCCTTTCCGAGGTCGGTTAGCGTGATGCTCCTCTCGGTAACGACCTTCTCGCCGATCATTCCCTTCCTGCCCTTGAGGTCCTTGACGATGTTCTTATCAGCCTCGGCCTCGGGAACCGGGTTCGCGGCCAGCCTCTTGAGGAACGCCTCCTCGGGCATCTCCTCATTGAGCACAGCCTTCCCCTTGTCGGTGAGAACCAGGAACTTCCTGTCGCCCTCGGCGACGATGTCCGCCAATGCCTTCCTCTTAAGCCATCCGACGGCGACCTTGTCCATTCCTCCGGGCATCTGCTCCGCAAGGGCGTCCATGTCCATCCTTCCGCCCGCTTCGTTGATCTTCACTACCGCGGTCCTCTCGGGAAGCCCGGTGGAGACTATGGATTCATCCGTCAGGACGATGAACTTCTCCACCTTCTCGGTGATCCTCGCCAGCTCCTTGGACTCCAGCCAGGAGGCAGCTCCCATGACTTCGACCTCCAGACCGAACTGCTTATCCGCTATGAGCTCCGCAGGAGAGGCGGAGCCTCCCCTGGCGCCCAGCGCCAGCAGCAGTCTCTTCTCGTTGTAGCTCAATCCTTCCAGAATCTCAGCGCTTACCATGGGATCACCATTCGAATCCGTCGTACGCCATCTCCGCGATGACGTCCTTTGCCTTCTCCCTCTTGTCCTGATGCTGCTCGAGGAAGACGTTTATCTTTTCGGTGAGGCACATCTTGCATTCTCCGCAGAGCACCTCTCCGCTGCGGCACTTGCGTGCCATCTCGTTCAGTTCGGCATCGTCGTGCTCGAACATGTAGTAGTTGTACTTGAATACGGCGCAGACCTCGGGATTTCCTCCCTTCTCCCTCTGCTCCTCCACGCTGACGCATCCGCCGGTGAACGCCCTGCCGACCTTCTTCTTGACCTGCTTGGGGGTGTCGGTGGTGTATATGGTGGCGTTCTCGTCCGAGGATGACATCTTGTCCCCGCCGGAAAGGCCGGGCATCATCTTGCAGCAGATCAGCGAGGGCTTGGGGAATCCTAGTCCGGGCGCGACATCCCTGCAGACCCTGAAGTGGGGGTCCTGGTCGATACCGCACGGGATGACCACAGGGACCTGCTTGCCTGCATCAACCGACGGCAGGAACGCCGGGGCCGACTGCATGGCGGTGAAGAATATGGATCCGATGTTCGTCGAGTTGTCGAACCCGAAGACCGCCTTGGCGGTGGAGAACGTGACCTTCTTGGCCACGCTGAGGGCGAGGGGATACAGCTTGTCGATGTTCTTCGTGTTGACGATTATCTTGGTCCTCTTCGGATCGAATCCCAGCGCGATGAAGTCCAGAGCATTCTCGTAGGCCATGTCGGTGGTCTCCTTCAGCTCCATGTCCTTGAACAGGAACTTCTCGTCGTTGGTCATCTGGAAGATCATGTTCACGCCGAACGTGTCCTGCATCCACTTGTTGAACATCCACGGCATAAGGTGCCCGAGATGGGTATTCCCGGAAGGGCCCCTGCCCGTGTAGATTGTGAACCTGTTCCCCTTGTCGTACTCGTTCAGCAGCCAGAGCACGTCGCGGTGGGTGTAGAATATGCCGCGCTTGAGCATCGGGTGGAGGTCGCCGTACGTGGACAGCCTGTCCATGAGGGCATCGTCTATCGGACTGGTACCGAACTTCTGCATCAGCAGATCGTAGTCGATGTCCCCCTTGACCTCCCATGGGGTGACAGTGAATTCCTCTGGCATGATGGCAGGTTATCTGTTACTTATTAATAAAGCCGTGCGCGGGCACGGACGGGGAGTGAGGCGTGCAATGGAAACGTTATTCGTTACCTTCATTTCCACTATACGGGGCGACCGAGAGTTTATATTATCTGATGAAGACTACTCCGGCGATGTGCTCACTTTCCCTTTGCTGGAACATACCAATTCAGAGGAAAATCCTAACATCAAAAATAATTGAAAATTTTTTAAATTAAAATTTTTTCAATTAACAAAAACCTTTTTTACGGAGGAAACGTAGCATGTGCATGGACTTCATCGGCAGAAGACAGGAGATGGAATTCCTAGAGGAGCAGTACAGGATGCCGCATCCCCTGGTGTTCATCAAGGGGAGACGCCGCGTGGGCAAGAGCAGGCTCGTCGAGGAATTCATCAAAGACAAGGAGAGCCTGTACTTCGAGGTGGATAAGGAGACCTCCGAATCCATCCTCCAGAGCCTTTCAGATGCCGTATCGGAGTCCGCGGGCATCCAAGGACTGAGGTTCACGAATTGGAAGGATGCCCTGAAGACCTATGTCTCCAACAGGCCAGGAAGGAAGATCATCGTCGTCGATGAGTTCCCCTATGCCGTACGTGCCGACAGGGACCTCCTCAAGACGATCCAGGGCCTTTGGGACACTTACCTGTCCAAGGAGAACGTCATGCTCATCCTGTGCGGCTCGTCCCTGGTATCCATGAAGAGCTACTCCGAAGAGGACAGCCCCCTGCACGGCAGGGGGACGGGGGACCTCACCCTGATGCCGCTCCCGTTCCGGGACACCATAAGGGGAAAGCCTTACCGCACAGCTGTGGAGGAGTACTCGATCACCGGAGGAGTCCCCTACTACATGATGCTCATGAGGGACGGTCTCACCCCGAAGGAGAACGCGGTATCATCATCCCTGTCCCTGGGGGCACCCCTCCTGAACGAGGGGGAGTATCTCCTCGGGAGCGAGTTCTCCAATCTTTCCAGCTACAACACGTACATGAGGGCGATCGCCAACGGAAACCGTACCGCGGAGAAGCTCACCGGCACCGTCCAGGCTCCCTCCTCAGAGGTGCTTCCGTACATCAAGAGACTGATGGATGTCGGCATGGTGGAGAGGATATCTCCAATCACCGAGAAGTCCCCGGAGCACAGCAGGAACGGGCAGTACGTGATAGCGGACAGCTTCATGCAGTTCTGGTTCCGCTTCGTGTACCCGTACAGGAGAAATATCCTGAAAGAGGAGCCGGAGACCGCCCTGGATGACCTGGAGGGGCATTTCGTCGATGCACACGTCGCCTTCGTGTTCGAGGGCATCTGCAGGAAGGAGCTGCGCAGCTACCTTCTCGAAAAGGGCGTTCATGCAAGATATGGGAAGTACTGGGGCAACGGGGAGATCGACCTTATCGCCCTGGACAACAGGAACAAAACGGCATATGTATGCGAATGCAAGTTCACGGAGAGGCCTCTGGGCATAAGCGTCCTGAACTCTCTGGTTTCCAAAGCTGGGGATGTGAAAGAGCTGGGCGATTACAGGAAAGTCTACTGCATGTTCTCGGTATCCGGTTACAACGACGATATCAGAGATGGTTTCGAAGGAAGGGACGTGATCCTGTTCAACAACGGGGTCTCAATCTGAGTAAATGGGCCCCGAAGGGCCCTGTTTGGTTTGTGGTTGTTGGTGTTCGTTCATCCTTGATTATCTAACGCTCAGCTCCTGTTGAGCCTGAGTGCGACGATGACGGCCATGATGGCGATCAGGATCACAAGGATGAGCAGGAGTATGGTGGTAACGGTCCACTCGGACTGCTCTTCCGGGGTAGGTACGGAGGGGACCTCCTTCTCGGTTCCGAGAAGCTGGAAGGTCACATTCAGATCGTCTGCATCGGTTCCGGACAGGACGAACGAATTATCCCCGAGGATGGTTCCGTCAGCGGTGTAGAGCTGGGCGGATCCCTCGTATCCGTTGAGCAGGGTGTAGGTGACCTCATAAGTTCCTGCCTCGAGCCCCTCGAGCGTAAAGTTGTTGAGTCCAGAGGCGGGAGAGGTCATGACTTTTCCGTTGATGTAGACTGCCTTGATTCCAGCATCGGTGTTTATCGTTACGTTGTAGATCTTATAATCCACTGCAAGATCGTAGGATGCCTTGTCGCCGGGAGTCAGTGTTCCGGAGAGCTTTCCGTCCTCGCCGACCGTAAGGTCGTCATAGTGACCGGGATGTGCAATGGCATCGGTCACGGGAACTGTGAGGTCGTTGAGCTCGACCAATCCGTTGCTGTAGACGGTGAACCAGAGTTTTCCATCTACGTAGAACTCAGTGTACCTCATGTCCTCGATGATCTCACTGTCGACGGTGTTACCAGCGAACAGGACGACAACAGTAGCGGTGACCTTTCCACCCACGTCTGCGGCCGCCTTAACAGCGTTGGATGTGGATCCGATGTTCACGTTGGTGATTGTCGCGGCGCCGATAGCATCGATGGCCCCGGTAACCATTGCGTTCTTAGCGGACAGAGTCTTTCCCTCTGCCACGGTGAGACTGCCGGTGACGACAAGGTCGTTGACGATGATGACAGCTCCGTCAGTAATGGCAGTTCCGTCGACCCTCAGGCCATTCACGTTCAGAGCATTAATGGTGCTCGTTCCGGAAAGGGTGAAGACGAACTTGGATACTGCGGTCGTGACTGCGTCGAAATCTCCTCCGACCTTGAAGTTGTCCCCGAGTGTAACCCTGAGGTTCTTTCCTGCAGGAACATCTCCTACCAGGGCGACGGCATTGTCTCCGTCGGTTACAGTCGCCTTAACTGTGGAACCAGAGTTGAACACGACCACTGCCTTGGTGGCAGTCATGGTGGTCACATCGACGTTGTCGTAGAAGGTAACGGTAGCCGTCTCATCTGCACCCGCGAATGTAATCGCAGTAGTACTGATGTCTCCGTAGACCGCTATCTCGGTGACACCAGAAGCGGTTATGTCCGCCAGGTTCTTGATGCCAGCGATGTAGTATCTGTCGACACTGTCGACGTCCGTGTAGTAATAGGCTCCGGCGAGGCCAGTGCTGCTGTATGTCCTCTGATCGTCGCTGACGATATATCCGTTGAGTGTGACGTCCTCATAGCTGGTGAATGATCCTGCTGCATACAGTACGAGAGTACCGTTAACGATCAGTTTCTTTCCGTTAGTGTTGAGGGCCTTCTCATTGGTGTCGAGAGTGACTCCGAGAGGTATAGTCGTGTCCTTGGCGAGCCTGACAGGTTCCCCGTCGTCCTTCGTTATGACGACAGTGTCCCCTGCTTTTGCCGATTCAAGTGCACTGTACAGGTTGGTATAGAGGACGTCTTCGCTTCCAACGACCTTGACATCACTGACGATGGCGATGGATGTCGTGTTTCCACTGATGTCCTCGATCTTGTATGCATACAGGGAACCGTTGACGTATATTGTTCCGCCGTTGTTGAGCTCGGCGCCTTCGGCAACGATGACGTTCGCTCCGTCCTTGATTGTTAAGATTCCCTGATTCTTCACGATGAGAGGTGCGGGGATGGTAAGATCGGATTTGACCTCCAGACTTCCATATATAGTGACCTCTGCGACTCCGAGATCGGATGCCTCGGCGACTGCGTTCGGTAGTGTGGTGTAGTAGTAAGTCTTGATGAAGCTCTCGCTGATCGTCTGATACATAGCCGCGTTAAGCGTGGTGTATCCAGAGAGAGGCGAGACGCTCGTTATGATTTTACCGTCGACTGTGATTATTCCGCCAGCATCCATATTCTGAATGACTGCGGAACCAGGGTTGACGGCAACGAGCGTTCCTACGACCTTGAACGTCTCATTGTCTCCGGCGAGGAGAACTTTCTCCTGAAGGGTCAGGTCACCAATGTAAGCGGTAGTTCCCTCGAGAGCGATAGCGTAATTCTCAGAGATGGTTTGTCCGTAGGTGTCGCTGTAAAGCGAGACGTTACCGGAGACGATAAGTGCCTTTCCGTTGTCATATGTCGCAACATTGAGGCCAGTAATTAGATCGGTGTGCTCAGCAACACCTGGGGCTTCGTCATAGTGAGTAGTCGCCAGAACGACGCTTCCTACAGCACCCTCGACACCAGTCTCATTAACAATTGTTAAACCTTTGCCTGGAAGGATCAGTCCTACAATCTGGACTGTAGCGGCTTTATCAGTTAAAGTGATTGCCTGGCCGTCGCCGTTAGTGTTTACTGTACCATCAATTTGGATCTTTCCTGCGTTAGTGATGAGAGCACCATCATCGAGATTGAGGTAGGAGTTGCTGATGAAAGTTGCTCCAGACTGGTTCATGAAAGAACCAGTTGCTCCTACTACGACATATCCGACACTGTTGGTGACCGTTCCGTAGTTCTTCATGAATGCTGCACCGGCACTTCCGATCTCGAGGATGGGGTTTCCAATATCTATGGCCGTACTGGGATCACTGAAGGTCATCTTGCCGTAGTTGTACACGAATCCCTTCTGGTTATCGATTCCCTTGTTGTTCTGGATAACGATGTTACCGTTGTTGATGATGACAGACTGGGGGCTACCAAGAACAATCTCTCCGTCACCAGTAATGGTAAGGGTGACGCCCTCGTTGACGATCAGGAGTCCATTCAGTTCGAGTGTTCCTGTAAGGGTAGAAGACGCGATGATGGTCGCGCTCTGACTCTCCCCATACGTGTCAGAAGTGATTGTGCCGCTTACATCCTTATTGGATGCAACCTGGTTCCTCACGTCTCCAGTACTCTCTGAAGAGAACACAACACCAGACGCGGCTGTAGTCTCTTTGAATGTGAATGTACCGTTATTGATGACCTCGCCGCTATAATGGGACCACTTCACCAATCCACCGTCTTCTCCGGTGGTGATCTTTCCCTCGTTGGTGATGCTTCCATTCTGTTCGAATTCTCCGAGGTTGTTGATAACACCGTTGTTGACCATATCAACATTCAGGATGAATATTCCGACATCAACTACTCCAGATGAGTCCTTGGTCTGTTTGATGTTGATTGTACCGTTGTTGGTGAATTCTGATCCAGCTGTTATAGTCGCACCCGCATCGACATACAGAGTTGATCCCGTGCTTATGTCGGAGTTCAGGGTAGAATCTTCAGATTTTACGACTTCGATATCTCCAGAGGTCCACTTGTCGACGGACAAGGTTGTAGCATCAACATAGGAAATCTCTCCAGAGAACTTGGTTACCTTGAATTCGGTTCCCAACTCTGCGGTGTTCGACTTTACTATAGCTGTAAGGTTGATCGCAATGAGCTTCGAACCCTTGATATAGATAGGGTGAGTGGTCCAGTCACCAGTGACTTTACAGTCTACTGTGTCTATGTTCAAATCATCGCTGTACGGTCCGAAATAGAAAGTCCATGATGTCCCCTCCTGTACGGAAGCCCAGACAACCTTGTCATCGGGACCTATCTGCGCACCGATGTCCCTCACATCTTTGTTATTCAGCTCTACAGTGTAAGTTCCTGTTTCGGTGTCAAATGTCTCGTTAGTTGCGACCCATGCGTACACCAAAGGTATGGTTGAACCGGTGTTCTTCACCGTTACTGTGCAACCTTTGAGTACGACGATGTTGACGGCACTGGCGTAATCTCCGATCGTACCAGAGGTTGTGTCCACATTAACCGTGATATTGCTCCTCACATAATAGTGAGATGCACTACCGATTGTGTTAAGCGTGGCCCCGTCCGACAACTCGACATACCCTGACAAAGGCATGTCTGCATCTGCCGCATCGTCTATCTCTGCGGGCGCAATAACAGCAAACGCGGCGAATGCCATTGCCAGAACAGCCAGGACCGCCAGGATTTTTGTTCCTTTTGTATTCATTGTTCATTTCTCCTTTTCAACGGCTACTCGGCCACTGAATCGGGTTCCCACCGGATGGATGGGCGATGTCGAAAATCCTCGGTTAGTCCTACACTGATCCCTACCCTTAATCAAGGATCTGTGCGGGCCTTTTACCGCAAGACCATCCATATTCCCTCAGGCCCCTAATCTCCCTCGGGAACGAAAGTCATGGTCGAATCATAACAATCGTAATACGGTATTAGAACGGTCTCGAATTACTACCATAACCCGAGACGGAATACCCTTTCATATTTCGCAAAAGATGAAAACTAACAATAAAAGAACAAGCAACTGGAGAGAAAGAACCGAAGAGATCAGATTAGATCCTCTCTCCCGTCGATTATATCCACTATGCGAGAGATCCTCTCCGCCACCTCCCTGCCCTTCTGAGTGATGATGACGATATTGGTGTTGGTCCTTCCAGAGCAATATATCTGTATCAGTTCCATGTCCTCCAGTGCCTTCAGCTTAGCGACCATATTTGCGTGCCTCGCGACATCGTTGTAAATATCGCTTTTAGTCACTGGCGACATGGAATTGAGATACACGATCAGGCTGAGGATATGCTTGCCCTCCAGCCTCTGCAGGGTCGTCTTCTCGTCAGTCCTGCTCCTCCTGTCCGCGAGATACCTCTTGACCTCCTCCGGGAGATCTTCGTAAGTGTGCGGATTCGCCCATATGTTATCCCTGTCGTCAATCTTCTTGCCGATAGGTATCGAACTGGTTACTTGCTCAACCATTGAAAGACTCCCGACGGATCCGAACACAAAATCCGTCCTTCCGATTCCAAATAGTGTTTGAATCGTATTTTACAGTTTCTAATAAAAATGGAAACTGACATTAGGATTAAGTATTGACAGTACAGTTCTTGGTTATGGAGGTTCCGCTACCTCTGGATAGGTATGCCTATCTGATTCTCACCTGCGTGCATGACAAGGGTCCATGCAAGAAATCGGATATCTACGATTATCTAGGTACCAAAGGACAGAACGTCATAGACGAACTGAACGAGCTCATCGGACATCATCTGCTGGAGGAGAAGGGTCCGCTCATGCACAACACCAAGACGATTTCCCTCACTGAGAAAGGCGACAAGGTCCTCGGGCTGATGAGCGAGATAGGTACTGAGTACAACAACCTTCAGGATGATTGAAGGGAAACCTGTCAATACGGTTCCTTTACCCAATCATCGTAGTCCACTATCCTTATACCGTCCACATCATCAAACGGGATTTTACCCTTGCATATGATGTATTTCGGATAATTATCGTCAATCGACCTGAGCGGCGCGAGCTCCCTCTTCAGCGTATCCATGGATGTAATATCGGAACAGACCTGGTAGTACGCCTTATGCTTAGGAGCCCATACGGCAAAGTCCACCTCACGTCCATCCACATCATATGTACAGACCGTCCCGTATCTCTTCTTCAGTTCCATGAACACTATGTTCTCCATAATCCCATCTATATCATCAGGATGAGGCGGTACGAGCACGTTCCTGATACCGATGTCGGTGCTGTAGAATTTCTCGCTGGTGCGAAGATAGTCCTTCGTTCCGGAATCCATCCTTTTGGCACGATAGAAGAGCATTGCTGCCTCTAACATCGATATGTATGAATCCACCGTTTCGGGGTTTGTCTTGGTGGCTGTGCTGGTTAGATATCCCGCCGCGGATCTCACGGATACCCTGTCGCCGATATTGCGCAGCATAAAACGATTGAGATTGTAGATCTTAGCGCTGTTCCTGATCTCGTTCCTCTGGACCACATCTTTCACGAAGACGGTATTGAATATGCCCGTGAGCATCATATCTATGAGATCGGTCTCATCCTCGTCCATCAGTGCTATCGCCGGAAGAGAACCCGTCTGCTGGAATCTCCTCAGGAGCTCGTCTTCACAGGATGTGTCACCCCGGTTCTTCCTGAATTCCACGAACTCCCTGAATGTGAGAGGATACACATTGATCTCCACGAATCTCCCCGAAAGTCCGGTGGCCAATTGCGATGATAGCATCGTGGCATTGGATCCTGTGATATAGACGTCTGCTCCCGCCTCGTAGAACGATTCCACAGCCCGTTCCCATCCTTCTATATCCTGCATCTCATCCAAAAGGACAAAGGCCCCCTTGCCAACATCGATCTTCGATCTGACGTCATCGATCAATCCACGCAGATCGGGCCTCTCCTCTTCCAATTCATCGTCGAACTTACGGTAGTAGATCGCGGACCTGGCGATGCCTGAGGATACCAGATCCTGAAGGAATAACTTCATCAGCATGGACTTGCCCGTACGCCTCATCCCCACCAGAACCTTGATCATCGGCGTGGATACCGACCTCATAAGCAACTCCTGGTAAACTGGACGTGGTACGAGTTTCTCATCCATATGGTATAATATAACAGTACACTATTTAAATTCTTTTTTAATTTGTACTGTTATAACCGTACAAATTTATCAAAAATTGCAAATCCCTGAATCTGAAATCGAACCTACTGAGATAGATTGACAAATAATCAACATTGATTAAATTGTAATTAATTTCACAATTTGACATGATTTTAAGTCTATTAATTTCATGTCTTTTAAATACTATTCAAGATGGGACGTCCAAAGATGTCCACCCGACGTTACAAATACCCCCTTGCCATTCTACGAAACATGTGGAAGATACTCGGAACGGAGGCAATCTACCTGGACATACCGGTGACATGGAAGAAGCGCATGCTCGAACTGGCGCCGGAGGACGACAAGGGCAAGAGGTTCAAGGAGATCCTCACGGACTCCGATGTCGAGTACATCTTCAACGCTGAGAGCCTTGAGCACACATTCTTCATAAGGCTCAAGGACGAGATCACCCCCGAGGAGATCCAAGCCATGGCTGACACCGTCCTGGATACCCTGAAGGCACTGGAGGTCCCCGTGGTCCAGATCGAGGACGACATCCAGAGGTATCAGGTCATCATCACCAACTACCATGAGCCCGAAATCATCGGTCTGAACAAGACGCCCGGCATGTCGTCGGGACAGGTCTTCATGCCCATCATAAGCTCCCTGAACGCACCGGGACAGCTCAACCCGAAATTCAGCGGCGGCTACGACCCCTGAGATCCGGCAGGAAGCATTCTGAGGGATCCCTTCTCGGAGTTCCCGGGATCCCATCGTCCAGGGTCGACCTCGCCTCTTTGGGGGAATAACCCGAATACATCTCGGTAGGCTGGAAGTCCCCCCATTTGTCCAGGATGTCGTTCACCACCACCATCTCGTTGCTGGTGTAGTACATCACGGAAGTGAACACTATCATCGCCACGATCATCAGCAGGGACATGCCGATGTAGTACAGGCTGTTGGCATCCGCCGTAAGGGCGATCCCCAGGAATATTATCGCAGCGAACACCGGCAGGAACATCCTCTTGAATGTCTCAAGGAATCCAGAGTACAGACTGAAGTCCCTGTACTCGGTACCGATCCTCACGTTCAGCGAGCTGAAGATGGTCCAGGGCATCACGGCCATGGACAGGTAGAGTATGATCGTGAACGTGTATATCGGGACACCGTGCGTCTCAGGGGAGAACGACGGGTTCAGGAACATGTAGATCCATATGAACATGCAGAACAGGAGTGCAAGCATCATCGTGTAGGCCATGTCCTTCCAGGGTAGCTTGTTCCTGGAGACGTTCCTGTCGATGAGCAGGTTCCTGGTGTCCAGGTCGACGGGGATGTTGAAGAAGAACACGACGACCCTGTCCATGAAGGTCATCTTCTTCTTGATGTTGACCCTCTCCACAGTGGACATGATCCTGTAGAAGATCATCCTCTGTATGATCTCCACCATGGTGGCCACGCCCTCGGCACAGACCAGCAGGTACAGGATGAACAGGACGCTGTACGGCAGGACGAAGAACGCGATCACGGATAACCCGATGATGAACAGCCCGGCGTAATACCTGCGGTTGACCACGTAGAAGATCAGGCCCACCACGAAGAATGGCACTGCTAGTATGGGCATGCCGGCATAGACGGTGTACCTCCCCTCTATGAACGTCATGTAGATGTACGCGGCAGCAGAGACTATGAACAGGAAGATGAACAGCACCAGAGTGTTCCTGTCGGAACGCCTCATGAGCGATATCCTCCTGGAATCGCCAGTGAACGAGAATCCCTTGACCTTCTCGGAGCTCATTTCCTCTCCATCCATGCCTCGATCGTCGCGTTGGCGATGTCGCCGCGGAACACTCCGACTATTATCCCCATGCTCTTGGCCTTCTCCGTCGGATACGGGCCCATGGTGACATCCTTCTGCCTGTCCTTGTGCTGAACGGCAGAGCCGTTGTCCCTGGCGACGACCACGTCGACAGGATTGTCCGATGTGACCTTCACGTACAGCACATGGTTGGGTTTGACCGTCAGGGGGATGGTCACCACGTTGCGGTAGAAACCGTCGGCGGTAGGGTCGAACTGACCTACCTGGACCTGTTCCGGTCCGTACACCTGCATCCTCTTCTCGAAAAGCGACATGACGATCGACCGATAATCGGCTAGGTGGGATAAAGAAGTTGGTCGCGGGACGGGATGTTCCCGTTCATGCGTTTCAACATCGCACAAATAATTTGCCGCTTGTAAATTTTATGCCCGTAAATTTTATGCACGTAAAATTTACGATTGGCAAAATCATTGAAACAAATGTGTGCCCCCTCTGAATAAAACAAAAACTGACATTCATTCGGGGAAATGGGGTTCTTCCTTCAGCTCTTCCAGGTCCGTGGAGTACTTCCACATGCGGGGGTAATGGCCCTCGTCCATGAAGACTCTCTCGGTATCGACGGCCTTGCCTTGTGACGTCGCCATTATCTTGGATGTAGACATGGCCATCCTTCCGATGGCGATGAGCTCTCCGCGGGCGGTCATCATCGCTACGAGTGCGTTCTTCCTGACGTCCTCGTCGAGCATGTGTATACCCGAGATGTTCAGGTCCGCACCGTGGCAGACGGCATCGACGGCCGTCGCTTTCACGACGATCTTCGGCAGGGGCTCCACCAGCACCTCCATCGGGAGTATCATGCTCCTGAGCCATTCCTCGCGGCCGTTCTGCTGCCACAACACGTACGCGTCCTTGATGTCCTGAAGGATGTGTGCACGATCCTCGGTCATCTTGCCCGACCTGGACCTCCTGAGCTCCACCATGTTGGCTCCGCAGCCCAGAACGTCCCCGATATCGACGCACAGAGTTCTTGCATACGTTCCGGCGTCGCAGGCCATCCTGAAGAGGATGTCCCTTCCCCTGATGTCCAGGACCTCGAGCTCCTTGATGGTCCTGATTCTCAGCTGGCGCTTAATCGATGATCTCACAGGCGGCAGCTGGTAGATCTTCCCGACGAACTCCGCGAAGACCTCACTGATCCTTTTCTCCGGACGGTCGCCGTGCAGCCTCATCAGGCAGATGTACTCCTTGTCGGAGGACAGGACGATATCGGTAAGACGCGTGGCCTTACCTAGGGTCACCGGGAGCACCCCGCTCACGTACGGATCGAGCGTCCCTCCGTGGCCGACCCTGTCAACCTTCAGAGCATCCCTCACCCATGCCGTCGCCTGATGCGACGTGGGGCCAGAGGGCTTGTCAAGAATGATAACGCCGCCTCTCAGCAGCTCTCCGACCGTACGTTCCGAAGGCCTCTTCCCCCACTTGTCGGGGATGGCGTCCGGGTCCTTTACGATCATCTCGACCTCACAGCCTCGAGGATCTTCTCGACCACCTGGTCGGGATCCAGTTCATCCGTGTTGACGATCAGGTCGTAGACGCTCAGGTCCTCGATGTCTATGTCGTAGTACATCTTGTACCTCTTGGCCTCCGACCTCTGACGGTCTATGGTCTTAGCGCGCGCCTCCTCCTCGGTCTCTCCCTCGCGCAGGCCTATGCGGGCCATGCGGACGTCCGGACTTGCATCCAGATAGATCTTCAGAGCGGGGATTCCGTTGCGTGCGCACATGTAGGCTGAAAGCCTGGATTCCAGGATGATGTCCTCGTTGGCCCTGGCGATGTCCAGTATCCTGGAGTCGATCATCTTGTCGATAGAAGGGTCCTTCTCGGCGATGGCGCCGAGCTCGGACAGTGTAAGGTTTTTTTCTGCAGCAAGCTCCCTGAAGATCTTCCCGAAGATCACTGCTTCGAGTCCGAGCTTCTCGGAAAGCTTGCTGCAGGCGGTCGACTTCCCGGATCCGGGAGGACCGCTTATGGTTATTCTCATTCGATCTCAGCTCTCTTGACTTCTGAATCGAGTCTCGCTAGCTCCTTCTTCAGGAGATAGAGCCTGATCAATCTGTTCTCGATCTGCGATACGGGCATCGAAATCATCATGTAAACGACGAACCACACGGGGATTGAAAGGAACAGCACTCCGTTGAGATTGACATCGGCGCACCAGGGAAGGTCCACGATGGGCTCGTTCCATGGCTGGAAGTACTTTCCAGGCTCGTCGATGGTTCCTGTGCTGAGGAAGTACCATGCCCAAGCGATGATGGGGATGAATATCAGCATCGTGATGGGCATGATCTTCATCATGTCCGTGCTCTGCTGCATCGAAGCCTCCATCATCCTGGGCTGCTCTGCCTCCAGCTTCTTCATCTTGTAGAGGTTGTTCTCGATCCTCGCCTGACGGAATTCCTTGTTGAACTCGCTCTGAATCTGCTGGTTCCTGGCCTGGGCCATGGGATCCTGCATCAGACTCCTGATTGTTGTTGTGATCAGGATGGCGATGGTACAGACAAGCATGATGGAGATGACGGGATATTTCCCGTCGAATGCAACGAATTGGAACACGACATCCAGGGCCGCTCCGATCTGCATCCTGAACTGGATGGTGACCATGGAGACACCCATGAGCACGAGCATGGCGATCATCATGCGGGTCATGTTGGGGCCCGATGACTGAGTGCCTGCTGCGTTGATTGCTCTCATGTTCTCTGGACTGCCTGGGTTAGCCATTCGCTCACTCTCCGCCGAAGAATTCCCTCATCATGGGGTTCATCTCCATCATCTGCTCGCGGCCCATGGCCTCGTAGAAGTGGATGATGATACCCACGGTCAGCAGAACTCCGGTTCCACTGGCGTTTCCTGTGGTTCCGACCATATCCGCGAATGCCGCAAGTGCTCCGACGATTGCTCCCGACATGATCGTGATCGTGGGGATGTACCTCTCCAGAACACGCTTCAGCACACGGGGGTCGCGACGGAATCCGGGCATCTGCATACCGCTCTTCTGAATCTGCTTGGCGACCGACTCGGGACCGAGGTTGGTGGTCTCCACCCAGAACTTTGCGAACAGGATCGAACCCATGACCATCACTGTGAAGTAGATGGCCACGTGGGCTATGTGCTGCAGGGGCCCGTGCAGACCGTCGCCGTATGTGGCGGGGTCCAGTATGGGCATCAGCCAGCTGGATAGTCCTTGCGGTGCGGACAGGTACCATGCCAATCCGCCTGCGGCTGTTGTCGAGCCTTCCTCGAAGTATCCTATGGCGGAGTTTCCTCCAATCAGCGGGATACTGCTGAGGAAGCTGTTGCTATACAGCAGCAGTGCGACCATGCTCACGATTGCGAGCAGTGCGGACATCAGGATGACGGGGATGTTGCTTGCGTACAGGAGCTTGATCGGGTAACGGCCGCGTGCTCCCCTGGCGTTGCCATGGGAGAGAGGCAGCTCGATACGTGTCGATTCCAGATATGCCACCACGAAGAAGATGACCAACGTACCCACCAACGCGATTACCGGGTTGGGGCTTCCCAAGAACAGGGACTCGTATCCGTACGAGGACATCTCTGCCGGCGACAGCGTGAACACATAGTAGATCGCTCTTGGAATCGTTCCTCCGGGGACATCCGTTGATCCCATGGAGACCATCTCCCAGTTGAACGTACCTGTGAACAGCTGCTGGGCCACTCCTGCGGCGATGAACAGGGAGATACCGCTTCCGATACCCCACTTGGACACCACCTCATCCATCATGAAGATTATGTAGGATCCCACGAAGAGCTGCAGCACCAGGATGAGCCTTCCTCCCATTCCTCCGATTGCGGCGGTGAGGCCGCTGGAGGGGGTGAGGTATCCCGCGACCTGCGGGATGGCCTCGAAGACGATCATCACGATGACCAGCAGCTTGAGGACAGACTGATAGCAGGCCTTGTCCTCGCGCTTCGAGAGGTCCAGTTTGATGATTTTTGCACCGACGAACAACTGCATTATGATTGATGCAGTGACGATCGGTCCGATACCGAGCTGCAGTAGCGATCCGGAAGCTCCTGCCATGATAGTCCTGTACTGTGCGAACATGTCCAGCATGGACTCCCTGTCCAGACCGTAAAGGTACACGTTCGTCATCACGAAGTAGACCACCAATACGACGATCACCCACATCATCTTGGTCCTGAAGTGCACGTGGCCTTCAGGCCTCTTGACGGAGGGCAACCTGTCCGAAAAGGGCTTTATCCTGTAGAGCAGACTCTGTGTCTCTTCCATCTCTTCTACCTTCCCGATATCTTCACTCGGCGATCGATCCGCCTGCGGCCTCGATCTTCTCGCGGGCCTTTCCGGAGACCGACTCGACTGTCACGTTGACAGCGATGTCGATGTTCCCGTTGCCCAGGAGCTTGTCGATGCCGGCCTCTGTGAGGTCGAGCTGATAGGCATCGCCCTCTTTCTTGGCGAAGCCCATCGTCACGAATGTCTCGATCTTCTCGTTCAGCTCGCCGACGTTGATAGTGCGGTTCGCTTCTACAGTGCACTGAGGTCTCTTGAAGCCGTGGCGGCCGAAGTAGTTCCTGTCCTCCTTCAGCATCCCGATCTTTCCGGTCTTGCCGTATCCGGCCATACCGTGACCACCGATGATACCTGCTCCACGTCCGGACTTCTTACCGCGTCCGTGGGTCCTGTATCCTCTGAATTTCTTGGTTCTGCTTGGCATCTTTCACACCTCAGATCATCCTGTTGACGAGATCGTTGATCTTCGCTCCCCTGTATCCAAGGGCTCCGCCGTTCTGGAAGGAACGCTTGTTGCCCTCGTATCCCTTGATGGGAGGGTGGAGACGGAAGATGGGCTTGACGCCCTCGACATCCCTCATCTTGTAGTTGTTCTCGATAATCGCCTTCGCGAACTCATAGACGGAACCGAACTCGGAGTGAGCCTTGAGGTACTCGTCGTCTATGGGTGCGTCGCCTACGACCTTTCCGCGCTCGCGGATCAGCGAAGCGAGTGTTGACTCGTCGATCTCTCCCCATGTGCAGTAGTCCTTGACTACCTGCAGCATTCCCTTTGTCGAGGGGTTCTCGGGGATGACGGCCGCGTTGTTGACCTTGTTGAGGCCCAGGAGTCCCATGGTGTGTTCGATGTTGTAGTTCACATCGGGCTGACCGCGGACACGGATAACTACGTATGTCATCTTCACTCCTCCTGTGCGTCGACATCGGTCTCTGCGAACTTGATTCCGGTGGGGCCGGATACGATGTTCAGGTTCTTGGCCTGGTCATCGGTGACCCTCATCCTGGACGTCATCTTCAGGGCCTCGAAGGTTGCCATGGCGTAGTTGACCTTGGTCTTCGTGTTGCCCCTTGCGAATCCCCATGCGTCGTGGACACCGGCAAGGGTCAGGAGACTCTTTGCGACGTCTCCGACTGCCAGCGACACACCGCGGGGTGCGGGCTTGAGGGTGACGGTGACGGATCCGGTGGATCCCTGTACCTCGAAGGGCAGACTGTGGGGGTTTCCACATCCGCACTGCCAGGAACCGCAGCCCCTCTTGATCTCGATGATGTTCAGTTTCGCGTTGTCGATAGCCTTCTTGATGGAAGGTCCGACCTCTTTTCCCTTGGCCCTGCCGTAGCCGATGAATCCGTCGCCGTTACCAACGATACAGGTAACTGCGAACCTGACCCTCCTTCCGGAGTCGGTCATCCTCTGGACCATGTTCAGGTCGATGACCTCGTCCTGAAGGTCGGGGAGCAGGATGTCCACGATCTCGGGCTCACGGAGAGGCAGTTTGGTCGCCAGGGCGTCGCTCATCGTTGTAATCTCGCCGTTGAGGACCATCTGTCCGAGTCTTGTCTTAGGAACCCAGTCAGTCATTTTACTCAGCCTCCATCTTCTGTTTCATGCTGTCGATTGCGGCCTCGATCGCATCATCGATGTGCTTTCCCTTGAGCCTGTCCTCATCGGGGAGGACGTCCTCGCTGTGGGGCACCTCGAGTCCTGCATCGGTCATTCCGGCAACTGTTGCGAAGAGGACTCCGCCGTGCTGCACGTGCTGCATTCCGATGTCGAGGACTGCGTACTCGACGCCTTCTTTCATTGCTCTCTTTCCTGCAAGGTATCCTACGAGGTACGCTGCGGGGATGGACGAACAGGAGTACTCCCAGCCCATCTTCTTCAGGTCCTTCGTGGTGGCCGTTGCGATGATGTTGTCGCCACCCATGGTGAAGTCCGCGAACTGGATCGAGATGTTCCTGCTTGACCTCCTTACTACGGCCCTGGTCTCTCTCGCTGTGAGGAGCTTCTTGCGGGTGTAGTAGTCGGTGCGGAGCTCTCTTCTCCTGCGGAATGCGACTTTGTATCTAGGTCCTGTTGCCATCAGATCTCCTCCTTGAGGTGTCCAGCAGCGATCATGTGCTGCTTAAGGTGCCTGCGGGACTTGAACATTCCTCCCTTGGCTTTCCTGTAGTAGAGCCTGTACACGGAGGGTGAGATCTTGCCGTCGGCCCTGAGGGTCTTCAGCTCGTCACGGATGGGCCTGATTGTGGCCATCCAGCGCTCCTTGTCGCGGACACGGGCGTTCGCCGTTCCCTTCCTGGAACCGGGTCCCTTCCTCTTTCCGCTGGCCTTCTGTCCCTGCACGTATCTTATCCTTCCCTTCGAGGTTCCGTTCTTCGCCTTCGCCTTGATGAGACCGGATGCGATCGCTGTGCGGACGTCTGCGCGTGTGATGCAGTCCTCGACCTCCTCCATCTTCTCGGGGTTGATCCAGACTCTGTTCTCACCGCACTTCAGGATCTCTGCTGCCATTCTTCTCTGGTTCTTCAGATCGGACATGTTCACACCATCCTGTTGAGGACCCTGATTCCGAGCTCGTCGGCCCTGTCCTCGATTGCGGCTCTCTTCTTCGATCCGACGGTTCCGCCGATACGGACCGCCTGCTTCTTCGGGTCGATGTTGTCCAATCCGTCCACGTTGTAGACGAGGACCTCCTCGAATCCCGACGGGTGGAGTCCCCTGACCTCTGCGGGTCCGCGGAAACCGATGTCCACTATGGGTCCGCGCCTCTTGAGCCTCCTCTTCATCTTGGAGTGGATTCCCTTGGGCTTCCTCCATGTGGAGTCCTTGAACTTGGCGTATCTGAACCACTCCTGCCTCTTGAAAGCGGGCCTCCTTCCGGAGATGATTGCCCTCTTGGCAAGAGCGTCAGCGGTCTCGGGGTCGATCTCCGCCTTCTTCTTCACTGTGTACTCGCCGGTGGCCTCGACTGTGACTGCCTCGACGGGCTCCCCCTTGACGGCTTCCTTCTTGGCGGGCTCCTTCTTTGCGGGTGCCTCTCCCTCGAATGCTGCCTTCCAGTTGGCGACTGTCTTGGGTCCGACTCCGGACAGGGTCTTGATGACCTCCTTTGCCTTTGCGTCGTCGTTGACCGCGGCCTTGAGCTCCTCGACGGTGTTGATGCCGATGGCCTTGAGCTCCTCGATGTTGTCGTCCTTCATTCCGGGAAGGTCCTTGAAATCTTTCACGGTCATTGTCTCACCTTGTGCGATTTGCCGACGATGTATATTCCGTCCTCGAAGACCCTCTTATCGAAGCCTCCCCTCTGGGTAGCCTTCTCGAGGTTGGCCGCTGTCTGTCCGCAGGCCTCGATGTCGATTCCCTCTACGGTGACATCCTGACCTGAGATCTTGACAGTGCATCCCCTTACGATGTTGGCGTAACGGGGGGCGTGTCCTCCCATGTAGTTGTTGATCTCAACGCGGTCGCCTTTAACAGCAACTTTCATCGGGAAGTGTGAGAACACGATCTTCAGGTCGTACTTGAATCCCTCTGTGACACCCTTCACCATGTTGTTGATGTGGGCGACGAAGGTTCCGACCATGGCCTTGTCCTTAACTCTGGGGTACTCGCAGCTGACGCTGACTTCTCCCTCTCCGACGGCAATAGTTATGTTAGGGTACGCGAAGTTTCTGCTTAATTCTCCCTTAGGTCCTTTGACCTTCATGGTACCTGCGTCGTATGTGACGGATACCCCACCGGGGATAGCGATGGTGCTTTCGATTTTCCCTGCAATTGTCATCTTTATTCCTCAGTACACATAGGCTAACAGTTTTCCGCCGATTCCGAGCTCTTTGGCGCGCTCCTGGGTGATCACACCGGCGGTGGTCGTCATGATCAGGAGTCCGAAGTCCTGGGCGGGCAAGAACCTTGCCTCGACCTTCTCGACCTCGGTGACCTTGACGGAGTACCTGGGTTTGATTACACCACAGTCGTTGATCGCTCCTTCGAGCATGACGTGGAATTTGCCTGCCTTTCCATCCTCGACGTACTCGAACTGGCTGATGTAACCGTAGTCCTGCATAACCTTCAGCACGCGGCCGATGAGCTTTGACGAGGGCTCGATTGTACACTCCGCCTTTCCGTTTACGGATGCGTTCTTTATGACGCACATTGCGTCGTTAAGTGGATCGCTCTGCATTTATGACACCTCACGAATACTTCTTGAAACCGAGCTCTGGGGCCATGTCCCTGAAGCACTGGCGGCACAGATGCATTCCGTATCTCCTGATGATTCCTCTGCGGCGTCCGCAGCGGGTGCATCCAATGGATCTTCCGAACTGTTTCTTGGGTTTCTGTGTGTTCACTTTCACTGGACCACCTCGATCTGGAAGTTGTCTTTCATGTACTGGATCGCCTCATCGCGTCCGACGCGGTGGGACTTGGGGATCCTCCTCTTGAGGAGGGCCCTCTGTGTGATCCTGTTTCCGGGCCTCCTGAGAACGACGCTGATATCCATTCCGAAGATTCCGATCTCGGGGTCGTACTTCATACCCTCGAAGTCGGTGTAGTCGGAGATACCGAAGGACATGTTGCCCTCCTGGTCGAAGGAGTACTCGGGCACGCGCATCTCCCTGATTGCGAGAGCCTGCTTGACGAAGTCGACAGCGGAGTCTCCCCTGAGGGTGACCTTGCATCCGAGGGGCATTCCCTCACGGATACCGAGATCCCTGTTGACCGTCTTGGACAGTGTCTCGACGGGTTTCTGCTTCGTTACCATCTCGAGGACCTTCTCTGCCTTGGCGAGCCTCTCTCCGGCCTCGCCGACACCGATGTTCACGACGACCTTCTCCACGTGGAGATCTCTCATTGTGCTCATTCGGATGCCTCCGGCATTGTGATCGCGGGCTTGTCCGCTCCGATTACGAAGCAGTTGTCCACGATGGTCTGTGTATCGTCGGAGAAGACAACGACGTTGGGTGCGGATCCGCGTATGATCTGGACCTCTTTCAGGGTCTTGACCTTACCGGACTGGGCTCCCTCCTTGATCAGGACGGTGTTGCCGGCTGCGAAGGGGAAGCACTCCAGGATCTTCTGTCCGTCGTACTGGACCTTCAGGCTGTCGCCGCACTTGTACTCGTTCTTGTCCAACAGGATGTTCTTTCCTCCGCTGAGGTTGAGCTGGAACTTGCCACCCTTGACGAGTGTCTTGTCCTGGATCCTGTAGAGTCCCCATGCTGCCTCATCCTTGGAGATGGGCACGAGGGTGAGCTTTCCCTTGTCCGTGATCAGCATGCGGTAGTAGAGATCCATCTTGGGGATGCTGATCGCATCCATGAATCCTACCGGTGCCTTGGGGTCCTTGACGGCCCTGCCGTTCACGAACAGCTCGCGGTTCCCGATGATCTTCTTAGCTTCCCTGGCGGTGTCACATGCTTCGATCATGTCCCTGAGAACGGTCACGGCTGCCATGGAGTCCTCGATGGGGTGTGCTCCGGCGGTCTGCTTCGCGATGAAGACGTTGACCTTCCTCTTCAGGGGCCATGACCTGGGCGCTGCCAATCTTTTCATGTGGTCGCTCATTCTTTAGCCTCCTTCTTCGACAGTGAATCCATCCTCCAGGCATCCTCTGTGTTCAGCTTGGTGATGACCAGGTTGGATGCGTGGATGGGGCGCTCGGCCTCGGTTCCGTCCGCCTGCTTGATGGTGATTCCCTCAATGGCGACGCGGCCTGTCTTGGTGTAGACGTTGATGACCTTGCCCTCGATGTTCCTGATGTCTTCGTTTCCGCGGACGACGATGACGGTGTCTCCCTTGCAGACCCTTGCGGCGCGCTTTCCGTACTTCTCACGGAGCTCGTCGCTGAGGTGCGCGGAGAGCATCTTCCTCTTCACGTGCGCGGTTGCGTTGGCCTGTGCCTTCCTCTGTACCCTTGCTTTGCTGCTAACCATGCTTCACACCTCAGATGATCGTGCTGGCGGTAGCGGATACGCGGGGCCACCTCTCGGCGGCTTCCCTGGCTACGGGGCCTTTGATGTCTGTTCCCTTGACTTCTCCGGTCTCAGTGGTGATGACCGCTGCGTTGTCCTCGAAGAAGACCATGGTTCCATCGGGTCTCCTCATGGGGCGCCTCTGGCGGACGATGACCGCGAATACGATCTGTCTCCTCATTGCGGGCGTTCCCTTCTTGACCGATGCGATTACGAGGTCTCCGACTCCTGCGGAGGGGACCCTTCTTGCTGTGCCGTGGTAACCGGGGACCGTGATGATCTCGATCACTTTGGCGCCTGTGTTGTCGATGACATCGAGCTGGGATCCGTTCTGAAGTCCCCTTGTCTGATTTCCGGCAATTCCCTTCATTTAGATCACTCCTTCTTCTCGATGACTGCGAAAGTTACTGTCTTGGACAGGGGCCTGCACTCGGCAATTGTGACCCTGTCTCCGACCTTGAGACCGAGGCAGGGTGCCGCGTGTGCGACGTACCTGCTCGATTTCTTCTCGTACCTCTCGTATTTGTGCATGTACCTGAGGTAGTTGCGCTCTACCACGACGGTCTTGTTCATCCTGACCGTGGCAACTACTCCGTCGATCGTCTGTCCGCGGACTCCCAGTGTCCCGTGGAAGGGGCAGTTGGGGTCATTGCACTCCGAAGTTGGAGGGACGACGTCGATTCCGATGTCCTTGATTTTTGCTGTCATTTTTATTCACCTAACCTTCTTGATTCTGTCCTCTGGTCGGTAAACTATCTTTGATCCGATGATGTCGATTGTTCTGCCTTCATATGTGAACCTGAACTCATTGCCTGACTTGGGTACCATTCTCTCAGTTCCGGCCGAATCGATGGTAAACGTGTTCTTCGTCTCGTCAACCACCTTACCGGATATTCCCGAGTATGGTGAAGACAGCACTTCCACGTCCAATCCAATGAGCTCAGTTCTCATGAAGAGATTATCTTTCATCTTACCTCTGTGCGGAATCCCATGTCCTCCAGGACGAGCTTCACTTTCTTCTTGTGGTCTCCCTGGAGTTCGATGCGTCCGTCCTTGTATGTTCCGCCGGCGGCGCATTTGTTCTTCAGCTGTTTCGCCAGGTCTCCGATGTCGATGTCATTCTCATCGATTCCGTCGATGACAGTGACCATCTTTCCGTACCTGCGGCTGTCGACTGAGATCCTTACGGTCTGCTGCTCGCGTGCGATCTCCTCGCACATGCAGAGTTCCTTAGGCAATCCACATACTGGGCAAATCTCAGCCATCAGATTTTTTCCTCCTCCTTCTGGACGGTCAGGATGCGTGCGATGTTGAGCCTGAGAGCCTTGATGGCTCCGGGGCTCGAGGGGGCACCGCCCATGGCGGAGACTCCCCTCTCGTGCATCAGCTCGTCGCGGAGCTCTTTCAGTTTCTGGTTGCGCTCCTCGACGGACATGTTCCTGATGTCTGCTGTTTTGAGTCCGGACATGGTCACTCGACCTCCTCTGCTACGGGTGCCTCTGCCTCGGCGGGTGCCTCGACAGGTGCGGGTGCGTTGAAGAGGTCAGGGAGCACTGCTGCGGCCTCAGTCTTGTTCAAGACTGTGATGTCCGCGGGCATCTTTGCGTCCTTGACCATGATCTCGACGGTAACTCCGATAACTCCCATCTTGAGCTTAGCGACCGCATATCCATGCTCGATGAACTGGGCCTTCGTCTCTCCACAGAATTTGATGTTACCCTCTTTGAACTTCTCGGTTCTGTGCCTCTGACCGGAGAGCTTTCCTGCCACGATGATGTAGCATCCGCGAGCTCCGGAATCCATGATCCTGCGGACCGTGGAGTGTCCTGCTCTGCGGAAGTGCCATCCCCTCTCGAGGGAGAAGGCAAGCTTCTCGGCCATGATCTGTGCGTTGAGGCTAGCGTTCTGGACTTCCTGGACCTCGATCTGGGGGTTGTCGAATCCGAACTGCTCCTCAATTACCTGGGTCAGATTCTTGATTGTCTGACCGCGCCTTCCGATGACGAGCCCGGGCCTCTCGGTCGTGAGGATGACACGGGTTCCCATGGGTGTCCTCTGGACGTCGAGTCCTCCGAATCCCGCACGGCTTACCTCCTTCATGAGGTACTCCTTGAGGAGAACCCTGCGGACGTGCTCGGCAACGATCTTTCTCTCTGCTGCCATTTCACTCAACCTCCTGGAGGATGACTTCTACGTTGATCGTGTCCTGGTTCCACTCCGTCGCACGTCCGTGTGCCCTGGGCATGTGTCCGGGGATGACCTGTCCTCTGGAAACAGAGATGGTCGCGATGGCCAGGTTGGATGTGTCCAGACCCTTGAACTCTGCGTTCGCAGCTGCGCTGTCGATGACGCTGAGGATGGCCTTGGCCGCCTTGACGGGGTATCTTCCGGGTCCGACTCCCGCCTTGTGAGATACTCTCTTGTTGTATCTCTTAAGGGGAACGGGCCTCTTCTTCTCGATCACTTCCTCGAGAGCCCTCTGGGCTGTCTCGAGCTTCATTCCGCGGACCATGCCTGCGACCTCGCGGGCGAACTTGGGGGAGACGGGCATCTCCCTTCCGAGCGCCTTTGCGGTTGTGTCGGGGTCAGCTACTGCAGTATAACCTGAATTAACCATATCTGACACCTCACTTCAACGGCATGAACTTAGATGATCTGGTCGCACCGACTCCGGGTCCGGAGTGCACTGGAGGCTTCCTTGTCTGGACGAACTCTCCGATGAAGCAGCCGATCATCTCAGGCTTGATCTCTACGTCTTTGAAATTCTGACCGTTGTATACGCTGACGGTCTTTCCCACGAACTGGGGGATGATAGGCAAGTCCCTGCGGTGTGTCCTGACGGGCTCTGTTGCGTCCTTCAGCTTGTCGAACAGGAGCTGCTGCTCGTAGTTCAGACCGCGGAGGTATGTCCTCCTTGAGCGTGAGGGCATGAGTCCGAGGACCTCTTCGAAAGGCATGGCCAGAAGCTCTTCCATCGTGAATCCGCGGTACAGGAACTCCTTCTTCCTGCGTGCCTGGATTGCCGACGCCTTCTTCCTGGACTTCCTCCTCGAGGCTTTTGCCGATCCTGCAATAATCTTCTTTGCCATTGCAATCACTTCCTTACTTTCTTCTTAGGAGGCAGGAATCCTACCTTCTGACCAGGCGATGCTGTTCTCTTCTGACAGTTGGGTCCTCCGACGTGGGCGTGGCTACCTCCTCCGTGGGGGTGGTCGACAGGGTTCATTGCGACTCCCTTCGTCTTGAAGGGTGCCTTGGACCTGGACCTGAGTGTCAGAACGTTCTTACCTGCTTTCGCGAGGGGCTTGTCTCCCCTTCCGCCTCCAGCTACGACACCGATTGCGGCGCGGCAGTTGGGGCTGAACTCTTTGATGGCTCCTGAGGGCATCAGGACGTTGACCTTGTCTCCCCTGGAAACGACTGTTCCGGAGGATCCTGCGGTCTTCACGAACTTTCCGCCGTCGCCGGGCCTTGCCTCGACGTTGTGCACGAGGGTTCCCTCGGGGATGTTGGCGAGCATCAGGATGTTTCCTGCTGCGACCTGGGTTCCGCCAATCATGATGGTCTGTCCGACCTTGGTTCCCTCGACTGCCAGCTGGTAGTCCGTCTTTCCATCGATGTCAAGGACTGCGAGAGGGCATGTCCTTCCGGGCGCCTGAATCAGGTCCTTGATGACTGCCTTGCCCTCGTTGAACGCGGGGAGCCTGACATCATCGACGTGCCTGTGGCTGGGCGAGCGGTACAAAGAGGTTCCGCGACCCCTTCTCATTGGTATCAATCTTTTTCCCATAATCACTCACCTCAGAAGACTCCGACTCTCATACCAACATCCTCTGCAGAGTATCCGTCTGCCAGTTTGATGATGGCGTGCTTTCCGTCCTTCTGGATTCTTGTCCAGACTTTCTCTACTTTGACCTCGAAACGCTCTTCGAAGACGGTCTTGATCATCTCTTTGTCAGCGTGCCTGTTGACGATGAACTCGAGCTTGTTTCCGTCCTTGAAGTCCTGTGTGGGGGTTCCGGTCATGTGGTTCGTCGACTTCTCAGTCACGAACGGCCTGATGAGAACATCACTCTGCTTCATTGTGTCCAACCTCCGATAGCTTCGATGGCTGCCTTGGTGTAGACAGTGAGCCTTCCTGCGTCTCCACCGGGTGCGAGGATGCTCGTGCTGAGTGTCTTGACTTCCTCAATGGTCACTCCGGGGATGTTCGCTGCGCTCTTGAAGATGGGTGCGTTCCTCTCGTCATCTGCGACGACGATGAGCACGGAAACGGGGGTGCGGTACTTTCTGTTCCTCATTGTTCCCCTTCCTGCACGGATCTTGCGTCCCTCTTTTGCACGGTCAAGGTCGTAGCCGATTCCGATCTTCTCGAAGAGCTCGATGACTGCTGAGGTCTCCTTCATCTCGTTGAACTTGTCGTCGACGACGATGGGGAAGGAGACGTTGTCATCGAACTGGTGACCGCGTGCCTTGACACAGTCCGCACAGCCTGTTGCTGCCAGTGCGGAAGCGCGTGCTATCTTTGCCTCTTTCTTGTTGACCTTCTGTGCCCAGATCCTCTCAGGTACTGGCGGGTGTGCCCTCCTTCCCGAGACGTTGTTGGGTGACTCTCCGGCCTTTCCGAGTCCGTGGATCCTCTGGTTACGTGCGGATCCGGTACCCTTTCCGCGGAAGCTGACCGCGTGCCTCATTCCCGACCTGGGTGCGGGTCCGTAGGGCTGCCTGCCGTTGGCTGCAGCTGCGAGGACCGCCTTCTTGATGATGTCGGGCCTGTAGGGGGTCTCGAATGCCTCGGGGATCTTGACGGATCCCTCGACCGCACCGTTCAATCCATAAACATTTGTGGTTGCTGCCATTTACTCATGCCCCCTGCTTTGATTCGACGGAGACGTAAGTGACGTCGACCGCCTCGGTGTCTGCCTTCTTGGGCATCCTGGTCGCATCTCTGAATCTGATGAGCCTCTTGGTGGGTCCGGGGACGGATCCGTGGATGAGGACGTAGGTGTTCCTGACCTCTCCGTAGTTGAGGAATCCTCCCTTAGGGGTTACCTCAGTTCCGTCGGCTCCAACCTTGACGACTTTCTTGTTGAACTCGGTCCTCTGGTGGTATCCCATCTGTCCGGATCCAGGTACAGTCGACCTGACGTATCCGGGTCTTTTGGGTCCAAGGTTACCGATTCCGCGGCGGTGCTTGCTGTTCCTGTGTGACAGGAGCTTGACTCCCCACCTCTTGGTGACTCCCTGGAATCCCTTTCCCTTGGTCACTGCGATGACATCGACCAGTGATCCCTCGGGGGAGAAGTCGGTAAAGCCAACCTCGGTACCGAGTATCTGCTTTGCGTATGCAACCCTCTCATCGATTGTTCCGCCTCCGATCCTGAGCTCCATGAGGTCGGGTACCTTCTTGGGTACACCGGAAACGACTTTGGGCTGGGTGTAGGCCAGTACGCGGACATCTTCGATGTCCAGGCCGTCATACCTTGCGAATGTCGCTTCCTCGTGGTTCTTGGGAACGTTGAGGCGCCTGTCGAGGAGCGGGTCGAGGTCCTTTGCCCAGACCTCTCCTGCTGTCTTCAGTCCGACGATGCTGCTCTCGTAGAATCTGACTGCCGCGATCTTCATCGGGGGAACCTCGACGACGGTCACGGGCACCTGGAGCTCCATTCCGGAGGTGGTGCTCTTTGCACGCTTGTCAACGATGAAAGCGTGTGTCATTCCCGCCTTGTAGCCTGCAAAACCCTGGATTTTAGGGGCTCCGCTGACCTCTGGCCAAGAGTCGAGCCTCGGTGTCTGAGACTGAGCTCTCTTCCTAGGGCCGAATGCCCTAGATCCTTTCTGTGGACGTCTTCTTTGTGGCATATTTTACACATACCTGCGAGGGTCTCTTCGCTAACCTCGCGCTTTATCAGACGAACGTCTTAATGTTCCGACCGTGACGCCATATTCGCTTCCAAAAGCCGTAGCGTGTGAAGCAGACGTGGGTTGCAACCGCATTGCCCGGTGCGTCTGGTCGGACACTATTATGTCCAATCCAAAAGTTGGTATAGAGGAGTTATATATAAAGTTACTCCCGCGTTCTTATTATTATAGAAGCGGGAGCGTGGAAAAATAGGTTTGGGATCAGAGAGTGCCTTCCTTCGCCTTCTTCTGAGCCCTCTTCATGCGGGCCTTAGCATCGAAGCCCGTCGCCTTCTCCGCGAAGATGTTGAGCTTCCTCTTGCTGTCCATGATCTCATCGTCGGAGCGACCCTTCGCATCTGCGACGTTCGTGACGGTGATGTCCATCTTGTCCTTGTTGATGACGGTGACCACGATGGACTCCATTACACCATAGGACGAGACGTACTTGTCGCCGTCCTTCTTCACGTTGCCGAACACCTGTTCCATCAACTGTGCCAGTGCATCCCCTTCGATATTCTTGAACCATCCCTTTTTGATATCGTAATCCATCGATTCACATCCTCAAAACTAACTCGTTTTCAAAGTCCCTGTCGAGATCGGCAGGGGATCCGAGGATCGTCTCGGACCTCTTGTAGGCCTCCCACTTGGGGATGCATTTGCAGGTGACGTCAAGGTCCTTGACGTCCTGCGAGTAACTGAATTTCTCAATGGCCTCGAGCGCCTTCATGTCGCACTCTCCGCAGTTGTGCACGCCCCTCATCGCCCCTCCGCCCGACGGAGAGGACATGATGCGCGCGTTGACGGTACCGGACAGTTCCTTGAACACCTCGATGAGCGACCAGATCCACGGTGACCTGAACTCTCCCCTCTTCCAGAGACGCTCCACATAGGTGGCCCTCTGCACGTTGAGGGGGTTGATCGATATCTCATCGGAGAATGGATCCGCGAACCTTGCGGACCTCACCGCATCCTCTATGGCCATCTGCTCCGTCATGAACGGGGGCTTCAGGAGAAGGTAGGTCCTCACACCGAGGCCGTTCGCCTTGAGCAGTTCGCCTGCCCTCTTGATGTCCTCGGGGGTGAATCCCTTGTGAACGGAAACCTCTAGCACCTTAGGGTCAGAGCTCTCCAATCCCAATGCGACGGTTACGTTCTTCGGGAGTTTCTTGACCACATCCTCGGTGATGAACTCGGGACGGCTCTCGAAGAGGAGCCTCTTGCATCCCTTGAACGCATCGAATATCCTCTCCCTGACCTCAGGGGGGATCTCGTTGTCGTCGAGGAAGCTTCCGGAAGTGTACATCTTGACGAAAGGCTCGTCCTTGTACCTTGACAATGCCTGGTCCAGCTGCTTCAGGAGATCCTCCGGTGTGACGTTCATCAGCGAGGCCTCCTTGTATCCGCACATGGTGCAGCCGCCGTGCTTAACCCAGCAGCAGCCGTTGGTGCGCATGATCATGACCATCGCCTTGACCTTCTGTCCGTCGACCATGTCGTCCTCTTTCCAGAGGGCCTCTGGTTCCGACGGGGATCTCTTGTCTTTCATCTGGACGCCTGATTTCAGTATATCAAGGGGCGGATTTAATGATTGGTAGCGGAAAACACATCCCGATCCTGATCTCGCGAGCTTTCCCTTGACCCTCTTCCTTACCATTCCTTATTAATAGAATCTCTTATTCGGAACGGAGGAGCCTTATGGCTAAGAAAGTAATCGTAATCGGTTCAGGAGCGGCTGGAATGACTGCCGCCTCCACCGCCAGGGCCAAAGACCCTGGATGCGAGGTCACCGTCTTCACGGAGGACGAGGACATCGCCTATTCTCCTTGCGCTATCCCGTGGGGTATCGAGGGGAAGAGCAAATGGACCGACATCGTCATGCACACACCCGACTTCTACGAGAAGGAGCGCGGGATAAAGGTGTACACCAAGACGACAGTCGAGTCCGTGGATGATGCTGCCAAGACCGTCACAGCCGGCGGAAAAGCATACGCATACGACTCACTTGTGATCGCGACCGGAGGAAAGGTTTTCGTTCCCCCGATCGAGGGCACATCCCTGAAGAACGTCTTCATAGTGAGGACCATCAGGGACGGAAAGGACATCCAGGAAGCTCTCAAGACGGCAAAGAACATCGTCATCGGAGGAGCCGGTGTCATCGGACTGGAGCTCGCGGTATCGTTCAAGAACATGGGAAAAGACGTGACCGTCATCGAGATGATGAATCAGGTCATCCCCCGTATCGCGGACAAGGACATGGCCGACAACATCCAGAAGCACCTGGAGGGCATGGGAATCAAGTTCGTAATGAAGGCACCTATCCAGTCCGTGAAGGGAACCGACAAGGTCGAGTCCGTCACGGCAGATGGGAAGGAGTACCCCTGCGATGTCATGATCTTCGCAACGGGAGTCCGCGCCAACCTCGACATCCCCAAGGCGTTGGGATTCGACATCGGTCAGCTCAACGCGCTGATCGTCGCACCGACGCTCCAGCCCTACAGGAAGGGCAGGCTGGTCCCCGACATCTACGTCGCAGGGGACCTCGTCCAGTGCGAATCGGCTATCATGAACGGAGCGACCATGAGTCAGCTCGGTTCCACAGCAGTCAAGCAGGGATCGGTCGCCGGTAACAATGCTGTATCCCCAGAGAAGAAGCTCTTCGGACCCGTGGCAAGCCCGTGGGTGAGCTTCATCGGCGACAAGCAGATCGCTGGAACCGGACTCTCCCAGGGACTCGCATCATGGTACGGCGTCGACGTCGTCGAAGGCAAGGCACAGGGACTCACCCGCGCAAGGTACTACCCCGGAGGCAAGGAGCTCATCGTGAAGGTCCTCGCCGACAGGACATCGCACAGGATCATCGGAGCACAGATCATCGCAGGAGAAGAGGCAACCGGACGCATCGATTGGCTGACATCCGCAGTGATCAACGGCATGACGGCGGAGGACTTCCTCGTACGTTCGGAGAACGCCTACTGCCCCCCGACTTCCATGGTCAAGGATGTGGTCATCACGGCCGTAGAGGACCTCGCCAGAAACCTCAACCAGTGATACCGTGGACTATGCAGAGTACAAGGAACTGTACAACAGTCTGAGGAAACCTGCCGACTTAGATTCCCATAGGGGACGCTACGACGACAGGCTCCTGGACACGCTGTACACCCAGAAGACCAGCAGGGATGTGAAGAAGAGGTTCTACATCGTCAAGCAGAACGCCCCGCGCATGCTCAAGGAGTGGCGCAAGGGCAAGACGATCATGGAGCTCTCGGACAAGTACAAGTTCCCGCCGATCCTCACCGCGATGTTCATCTTCTTGGAGGACGGAACATCGAAGAAGGACTTCTGGGCATCCATCAACGACCCGGACTCCCTCGAGAGCCCGGAGGTCGCGGACGAGATCCGCGAGGCCATAGAGAACGATATCGTCTACTCCCCCGACGCCAACGACAGGCAGAGGGAGAGAGGTATCTGGGGAGAGGACCTCACCCACCAGTGGCTGGACAGCCAGGGCATCACCTACAGGACGGAGAACGACCTCCGCGACACGGAGTTCACAAAGACCCCCGACTGCCTACTGGACCATCCGATGGTCTACAACGGCCACAAGATCTGCTGGGTTGAGAGCAAGGCCTCGTTCGGGGACAACACCGAGTTCAAGTACAACTCCAGGAAGCAGCTGATTCCCTACACCAAGCTCTTCGGACCCGGACTCGTGGTCTACTGGGTAGGATGCCTGGATGACCTTGAGTGTCCCGAGGACGTCTATGTCTCGGACATCTCCGTCATGGATGTAAAACTTGAGAAATATGAGGAGGAGCAGGAGTGATCCTGCCACCTCCCCAATTATGATTATTTATTGATCAATTCTTGAACGCATAGAAGGGGCTGTCGTCCCTGTCGCGATATTCGTGCTTCTCGTAGTAGCCGATCAGCTCGCCATCGTCGTCGCGCAGCGCGACCATGTAGACGTCCTTGTTCTGCTCCTCGTTGTAGAACGTGTGGACGATGTTGTTGTCCTTGTCCTTGGCGAACCAGTCCACGACGTCGCGGATGATCTGTCCGGACTTGGGGCTGTGGCAGTCGAAGATGTGGATGCCGATGATGGCAGAACCGCCGTGCTTGTAATAATGCTCCACAGCGGCAGGGTTCATGTAGACGACGATATGATTCGTATCGCAGATCACGACAGGCGCCCTGTCCTGATCGATTACGCTCTTGAAAAGCGGGGAGAGATCCATCGGATCACCGATTCTCTTGCCTGAGCTCTCCGAGGGTGGCCTCCCTCTCGGCGTATGCGTCATGCTTGTGGATGGATTCCTCGGAATCGCTGATGACGTCGATGAACACCTCGTCGGGGAGATCGGTGTACCTCTTCACGAAGTTGTCCAGGACGGCCCTTACTACGTCCTCCACGAACTTGGTGTTCCTGTGGGCGTTGATGATGACCTGTCCCTCGTCCGGCCTCTTGAGGAGCTCGTACGTGGGCGATGAGAATGAGGCTTCAACGATGTCGATGAGCTCGTTGGCCTCGACCGAGACGTTCTCCGGCATGTAGACCATCAGCGTGCAGACGTTCCTCTGGTTGTGAGTCATGACAGGGTGCTCGCTCTCGATCTCCAGCATCTCGGTGACCGTCTGCTGTCCGCAGGGACATGCGGTCATACCGGTCACGGTGACGCCGACCATCTTGGTCAGCTCCCCGTCGCGCTCGATGTGCCCTCCTGCGAGAAGGGTGTACGACTCGAATGTGTTCTTCCCCAGGGGCGTCTTGCTCGCACGGAAGTACTCCGCCTCTATGCTGACCTCTCCCTCCTGGGCGTACTCGTGGTGGACCATGAGCTTCCTACAGATGTCCGCAGCGACATCCTCGATCGCGGTGATAGGGTTCGCTATGGAAGCGTCCACGATCTCGTTGAGGACCTCCACGTTCCTGGACATGTGGGATCCCTTCTGGTTCCCGGGCAGGTCGACGAAGATGTCGATGCTGCAGTTCAGGATGTTGTTGAGCGTGCCATTGATGCCGTCCCTCTGGACGAGGATGGGTTTGCGTACTCCCTTCACACCTACGCGGGTGAGCTTGTACTCGGCATCGCCTTTGCCATATTGGAGGTCACACTTGAGCGTCATTGATAAAGACCAACGGAGGCAACTACTTAAGATTATGTAGGCTTACTACTGCTTTGGTAGAAGCATGTTCTGCGGTGTCGACGAGGCGGGAAGGGGGCCTGCGATGGGTCCGTTGGTCGTCGGTGTGGTTTACGCCGAATCCGACGGCTTCCTCAAGGAGATAGGCGTGAAGGACTCCAAGAAGCTCACGCCGAAGGCCAGGGAGAGGATGTACGACCAGATCGTAGAAGCTGTCCCCCACTGGTGCACCGTGATACTGTCCGCCGAAGGCATCGACGAGCAGAGGAAGACGATTTCCCTCAACGAGATCGAGCTGAACATGTTCGCCGAAGGATGCACCAAATGGGAGACCGAGGTGATCTACGCCGACTGCCCGGACATAAATGAGGAATCCTTCACCAACAGGCTTTCGACGAAAGTCGGAGAGGACGTAAGGATTATCGCAAAGCATAAAGCCGATGACACCTACCCTATTGTATCTGCAGCATCCATAGTGGCCAAGGTAACGAGGGACAGGATGATGCAGGAGATACAGGATGAGTTCGGAGTAAACGTGGGAAGCGGATATCCGAGCGACCACTACACCATGGACTTCATCCGCGACTGGATCCAAGCCAACGGCAAGGCCCCTCCGCATGTGAGGACGTCCTGGGAGCCGGTCAGAGAGATGCTATCCCAGAAGAAGATGACAAGATTGGACGACTGGTGAGAAGATGACGATGCAACCGAAGATTCAGGAACTGATCGACAAGTTCCACAGAAAGATGGAGAAGGACCCCAACGTGAGGAAGGAGATCGAGCCCCTCGTGAAGACGTTCAACATCGACCTGGGCACAGAGGCATACTCCATGAAGCTGAAGAACGCCCAGATCTACGACTTCGTCCCCGTCATGCTCCAGGAGGCCGACGTCACACTCACCACCACTCCGGAGAACCTGTCGGCGCTCATCGACGGAACCCTCAGGCCCATGAGGGCGTTCGTCCTGAAGAAGGTCCAGATCAAAGGAAAACTGGACGACCTGATGTTCCTGAAGAAGTTCTTCTGAGACACCCTAAACGTTTTATAATATCCCCTCTTAGCCTTCAACATAGCGAGGTGGGGTAGCCAGGATATCCCGTCGGGCTCATAACCCGGAGATCGGTCGTTCAAATCGACTCCTCGCTACCATCTTATTCTCCACAATTCAGCGATGCGTTCTGGCAACACCGTTTTATATTTTTTAATTAATGCGCGACTGAGGATATTATGACTTACTGCGGAAATTGCGGATCCGATAACCCAGAGGGAAATCGCTTCTGCTTCAACTGCGGAGCTGAGCTGCCTCTTCAGCCTCAGCAGTCTAACATGGGATATATCCCCACGATGGACACTGAGATTGAACGCATACGTCCTTATGACCCGAACGCTAACTACTACGTTCCGCCTCAGCCCCCTCAACAGAACTATCAGCAACAGCAGCCCTACCAGCAGCAGTACATGCCCCAACAGCAGTACCCCCCTCAGCAGGGCTATCAGCAGTACCCGCCTGCGGTTTACCCGGGACAGCAGCAACAGCAGTACCCGCCCCAGGGCTACCAGGGATATCCCCAGTACCCCCCGCAGCAATATCCCGGTCAGAGACAGAGGGAGCCTCCGTTCTACCTTTACGGAGCCCCCAACAACCAGATCTCATTCCGCTGGATCGCGATCATCCTTTCGATCGTCACTCTGGTGATGACCATCCTCACGCTTACGATCATACCCGTCACCGAGAACGACTCGCTCATCGGCATCGGACTCGGAGAGGACGGACTCTATGTGCTCATCTTCTGCATCATGACCATCGTGATCGGAATCCTGAGCCTCCTCGTACCGCTGTTCAACATCGTGGCAGGTGTCTGCGTGATTGGAACGATCACACTGATCTTCACCAACACCGGCTTCGCCGTCACGGACACGACCCTCATCCTCTTCATCCTGATGGGCGTCGTGATCATGGTCCTCGGACTCGTCAGCTCGCTGCTCATGACCAGGTACGTGAGGTCCAACGTCCGCAACGTCACAATGTTCGAGTGCAGCCTCTGGACCTGGATCGGAATCAAGATGCCCCAGGACCAGTATCAGCAGCAATACCAGCAGTATCAGTACTGAGTATCCAACAAACCCCTTTCCAAACCCCTTACTTCTCCATTCATCTCCCATTCCTAGGGTTACTTTTTTATAATTAGATTGTATACAATTTAATTGTAAACAATACAGGTGAACAAACATGGGAATCTATGATTACACGATGAAGGACGCTAAGGGAGAGGAGGTAAGCCTCTCTGAGTACAAGGGTAAGGTACTGCTGATCGTCAACACCGCCACTGGCTGCGGCTTCACCCCTCAGTACGAGGGACTGCAGAAGCTGTACGACACCTACCAGAAGGACGGCTTCGAGATCCTGGACTTCCCGTGCAACCAGTTCGGAAACCAGGCCCCGGGATCCGATGAGGAGATCGTAGAGTTCTGCCAGATGAAGTACAACACCACCTTCAGGCAGTTCTCCAAGATCGAGGTCAACGGAGACAACGAGGCGCCCCTCTACACCTACTTGAAATCCCAGAAGAAAGGAGGAATCATGGGAAGCAAGATCAAATGGAACTTCACCAAGTTCCTGGTGGACCGTGAGGGCAACGTCGTCGACCGCTATGCGCCCACCGACAAGCCCGAGAAGATCGAGGGCGACATCAAGAAGCTGCTGTGAGTTCATATGGGGGAGAACTACGACTGCCTGAAGCTGGAGAACCAGGTCTGCTTCCCCCTGTACGCATGCTCGAAAGAGATCGTCAAGAGGTACCGCCCGCTGCTGGACGAGCTGGACCTCACCTACACGCAGTACATCACGATGATGGTGCTGTGGGAGCATGGGGACTCCACTGTGAACGACCTTGGAGGAAGGCTGTTCCTGGATTCAGGCACGCTCACGCCGCTGCTTAAGAACCTGGAGTCCAAGGGATACGTGAAGAGGGGGCGCTCGAAGGAGGATGAGCGCTCCGTCATCATCTCCCTGACCGATGAGGGCATGGATCTCCGGGAAAAGGCCCTCAAGGTGCCCGGGGCGATGGCATCCTGCATACAGCTGCCCCCTGAGAAGGGCAAACAGCTGTACGATCTGCTCTACGAGGTCCTAGGACTTCTGAGCAAAGAATGAGAAACGAATTATCCTGCCGCCCCGCAAGGGGCGGAAGGAGATTATCCTGAAGTTTTCAAAGAAGCGACTTGGCTTCCTCAGCATCGATGTCGAGGGCCAGAAGCATGTACTGGAGAGCCTTCTTCGCATAGGGTGCGCGGGCCTTGGGGTCCTCCATGATCTCCGCGTACTGCGCCATGACGTTATTGTAGTACTCGATGGCAAACTCGGAGTACAGCGAAGATGTCAATGATTCGTCGACTTCCGCAGCTGCGCGGTATGCCTCCTCGGCCTCATCGTACTTCTGGATCGATATGCAGAACAGTCCGAATGCCTGAAGGTAGTCGGCACGCTCAGGATCCAGTTCGATGGCCTTCTTGTAGGCCTCCTTGATCTCCTCGATATCCGCCTTGGCTCCGAACATTCCCGAAGCGTAGTTCCCGCACTCGGCCTTGTAGAACCAGCACTCAGCGTTATCGGGGAACTCGACAACGAGCTTCTTGAAGGATGAGTAAGCCTTCTTGAAGTCGCCTTCTTCCATCGCCTTCATTCCTGCGGCGAGTTGTTTCTCGGGTGTTGCAGTTGCCATGGCCTGTTCTATCATTCCGCATAATAAAGGTCTTTCGGGGATTACGGGCCCAAAGCGGTGATCGGGACCACGTACACCCCATCCTCCCTGCGGTACGCAGAACCGCTCTCCCCTATTATGACACATAGGAATCTGGGTTCGACGGCATCCTCGTCCCTGTGCATGAAATCGCGGATCTTCTTGAGGTTCTCTGCCGCATCGTCCACCGATGATTGCCCCAGCTTTATCTCGAACGCTCCCCAGCCCTCGTTCTTCAGTTCCACGACCGCATCGATCTCCCTTCCGCTGTGGTCGCGGTAGTGGTACAGCTCCCCGCCGAACGTCTTCGCATAGATGGCCAGGTCCCTCTCGCACAGGGCCTCGAAAAGGAATCCCATGTAATTACGGTCCCTCATCAGAGTCCTTCTGTTCAGCCCCAACGCGGCCACAGCCAGAGAAGGATCTGTTAGATGTCTCTTCGGGTTCTTTCCGACCCTGACTGGCGATCTGTAATTGGGTGAATATGCGGGTTGATCCTCAATTACGTGCAACTTGTCGAACGCATCCAGGTAGTCTTTGACCGTCTCCTCGTCGACCCTCTCGTTCTCGAACTGCATGATATCCGACGCCAGCTTGGTCATCGGGGCCAAGGTCGTCTCATTCCTGGACAAGGATCTGATCAGACGCTTCAGGTTCAATACGTTCCTCTTCCTGCCGTCTATCTTCTGGATGTCCTCCTCGCACAGCTTCTCCAGATAATCCTTGAGAACTACGGATACTGATTCTTCGTCGCTGCCTAAAAGACCGGGCCACCCTCCGCGCGTTATCAGCCATGCGATGCCTTCAGTTCCCGGTGATGTTCCCCTTACGGTCCTGAAATCACCGTCGAAGAGTCCTTTCAAAGACACCTTCCCGGTGGAATCGCCGGATTCGAACAGCGACATTGTGCGCATCCTCACGTCTATTATCCTGGCAGCACCTGAATGACTCATCGACGATCTGTCCATGCTTGATGAGCCGCAGAGGATGAATTTCCCCTTTCCTCCGTCCTTGTCCACAGTGTATCTGACGGCATCCCATATCTTGGGGACGTCCTGCCACTCATCTATCAAGCGAGGGTACTCTCCTTCCAGAGCGATAGCGGGATCGTCGGTGGCTAAACGGAGATTCATGAAAGTGTCCGCAGGATCTACCAACGAGAATTCACTGTTGGCCCTTGTCCTCGCACACCAAGTCTTTCCGCAAGCCTTCGGACCTTCTATACTAACAGCTCCCGCAGCTTTCAGTGAGACATCTATCTCGGATTCCACCAGACGCTTCCTGTATCCATCGGGAGTCATTGTCATAATATCTCATAAGATAGGCCAGCATATATTCATACCGACGATTTCATCGGTCTTACACCGACGATTTCATGAAATTGCCCTCTCCCATACATTTAAACCTCCAATCCCATGCGAACCTCATGGAGACATGGGAATCCGTCGCATCCATGAAGGACTTCGATAGCTTCACCATCAGAAAGGCGCCGGTACCAGAGTACAACGAGGACAGCTATCAGCTGGCGTTCAGCCGTTGCAAGGAGAACAAGTGCGGCACATACGACACCAACTGGGGGTGCAACCCCGGAGCGAAGAGGGATGTCGCCGAATACTACAAGGGCATCGACTACGTCATACTGGCCTACCGCGAGTTCGAGGCCGACTTCAACGACACGGAGCTGATGAAATCCATATCCGACGACGTTCACCGCACCCTTAGGATGATGGTCCTGGAGCTCAGGGACAACGGCATCGAGTGCGATGGTTTCATGGACGGCCCCTGCGACTACTGCGGGGAGTGCGCTTATCCCGAACCGTGCAGGTTCCCGGACATGATGATCTCGTCAGTGTCCACCCTAGGGATCGATCTCAAGAAATACTTCGCAGGCTTGGACATCCCGTACTCTTTCCAGAACGGCAGGATGATCCTGTACGGATTCATCTTCGTCCACAACTCCGCCTAATAATTATTATAAAATCATCCCGATAGCCCGCCGAAGGTCTAGTAATGGATGTGAAGACCGTTAGAGACGTGGCGAAGTTCGCCCACATAGCCCTCACCGACGAGGAAGCGGAGAGATACTGCAAGGAGCTGGGGGATATCCTCGGCTACTTCGAGCTGCTCAACGAGGCACCAGAGTGCAACGAGCGCGGTGTCAATCCCATCATGGTCGCTGACATCATCAGGGAGGACGTTCCCAAAGAGGAGTTCGACGCCGATGAGCTGCTCAGGGGCATGGACACATACGACAGGTACGTAAGGGGGCCCAGGCTGTCATGAGCATGGATGACGTGATGTCCAAACTGAAGGCGGTCAACGAGAAGTACCGCATGTTCCATGCGATGACGGACGATACGTCCGCAGGCGATGCCAAGTTCCTGTTCTCAGCGAAGGACAACCTCACATCCAAGGACATGGAGACCTGTGCAGGATCGAGGATCCTGGAGGGCTACCATCCCGTGTTCGATGCCACATCCATATCGAAGCTCAGGGATGCCGGAGGCAAGCTAGTCGGGAAGACCAACATGGACGAGTTCGGTTTCGGAACCTTCTCCACCAACTCGGGATTCGAGATCCCCAGGAACCCCTACGCCCTTGACAGGGCATGCGGAGGCTCCTCAGGAGGATCCGCCTGCGCCGCTTCGGTCATCGAGGACCACATCTCACTGGGAGTCTCCACCGGAGGTTCCATCTGCTGTCCCGCATCCTTCTGCGGCGTGTACGGGATCGCACCCACATACGGACGCGTGTCCAGGTACGGTCTCATCGACTACGGTAACTCCCTTGACAAGATCGGCGTTCTGTCGCAGAAGGCGACGGACCTGAAGAAGTACATGGAGCTCATCGCCGGAAAGGACGACAGGGACCCCACATCTATGGTCCAGCCTGATTTCGACAAATCCTACACGAAGATGAGGTCCGTGGCGATCCCCAAGGAGGGCATCGAAGGACTTTCCAAGGAAGTGGAGGCTGCTTTCAACAACGCCGTGGAGCAGCTGAAAGGAATGGGAGTCGATGTAGAGTACGTCGACATGCCTTCGTTGAGGTTTGCCATGCCCGCCTATTATGTTCTGGCAACATCAGAGGCTTCCACCAACCTTGCCAGATATGTCGGTATGAGGTACGGCCACCAGGACGGCGACCGCACCCAGAAGTTCGACGATTTCTTCACGGAAGTGCGTACGAAGTACTTCGGTGACGAAGCCAAGAGGAGGATCCTCCTGGGGACCTACGCCCGCATGGCAGGATTCGGAGGAAGGCACTACGCCAAGGCCAGAGAGGTCAGGCAGGTCGTCATCAACGATTACAAGAAGGTCCTGGCAGACCACGACGCTGTGCTCGCACCCACCATGCCCTTCACAGCACCCAAATTCGATGACATCTCTAAGATGTCAGCTCTCGATTCATACAAGGCGGATTACCTCACGGTCCCCGCCAACATCGCAGGAACGCCCCACCTGTCTGTCCCCTGCGGATACGACTCCGAGGGAATGCCGGTCGGAATGCAGTTCGTAGCGGACCACTGGAACGAGAAGGTCCTGTTCTCCGTTGCGGAGGACTGGGAGAAGCAGTTCGATCTCAAGAGACCGGAGGTGTCGATATGAAGATCGGATTGGAATGCCATGTGCAGCTTCCCACCAAATCCAAGATGTTCTGCTCCTGCCCCACGGAAGAGTGCGAGTTCCCCAACACCCATGTGTGCCCCACATGCCTGGGCATGCCGGGATCCAGGCCCGTCCTGAACAAGCAGGTTCTGGTCTACGGGATAATGATCGCTAAGATGCTCAACTGCGAGGTCAACGACACCACATGGTTCGCAAGGAAGACCTACTTCTACCCGGACATGTCGAAGAGCGTCCAGATCACGCAGTACGACAACCCGATCGGAGAGAGGGGAGTCTACTACCTGGACGGCAAGAAGCCCATCAGGATCACCAGGATACACATCGAGGAGGACCCCGGAAAGACCAAGAGGACCGCGGACCTCACGTCGCTCGTGGATTACAACAGGTCCGGTATCCCTCTGGCAGAGATCGTGACCGAGCCGGACATCGCTACTCCTGCGGAGGCCAGGCAGTTCCTCACACAGATGATCGGGGACATCAGACACCTACTAGACATCCCCGACGACCTGGAATGGGAGGTCAAGTGCGACTGCAACATCTCCGTCGGGACCGAGAGGGTCGAGATCAAGAACGTCAGCGGTCTGAAGAACGCCGAGAAGGCACTGCATTCGGAGATGGTCAGGCAGATCGCCATGATCAAGGCCAAGAAGAAGATCGTCAGGGAGACCAGGAGATACGACCCCGAGAGGGACGTCACCGTCAGCATGAGGGTGAAGGAGTTCGAGGACCAGTACGGTTACATCGATGAACCCGATCTCGGAATCTATCACATCAAGGAGCTGGCCGATTCCATAAGGATCGCCGAGAGCCCCCAGAACATGATCCTGAGGATGACCTCGCAGTACAGCCTGGACCCGAAGATGGCCAAGCAGCTTGTGAACACCTCTGTGGACCTTGCCATCCTCTTCGAGGATGTCGCGAAGGAGTTCGGGACCGCCGATGCCATCAAGTGGGTCGGAGGTCCGATCAGCGCCAACTGGAGGGCCATGGAGGACCGCGGTGTAAACGACCTGTCGAAATTGAAGGGATTCATCAAGGACTTCGCAGACGGAAAGATCACCGACACCCAATGCGCCATCGAGATCAAATCGTTCATGACCGGCCAGGATGCGGCCGCCGCACAGGAGGAGTCCGCAGGATTGGAGACACTGATCAACGGCTTCCTCGATGAGAACCCGAAGATCGTCGCCGACTACCAGAAGAACGACAAGGCAGCCAATCAGGTAATCGGATATGTCATGAGGCAGACCGGGGGCAAGTACTCCTCGGCAGAAGTGGTGGAAGCAGCCAAGAAGCTGATTGAATCCAGGATATGAGCGTCTGCCACAGAATTAATCCTAAAAATAAAGCAAATCATGGGGCAGGTTCTTGCCCCATCACTTTTCCTTATTTTTTCTTTATTTGATTTATTTAATTATTATTCAATAAAAATTCCCAAAATTATTATTAAATACTTTAATAGAGTAGATAATAATAGGTGTGGCGATGTTCAGTCAAAGGGAGTTGGAATCACTCTATTATCTGTCGAGAGGATGCACAGATGTCGGTTCGTTAGCCGAAGCGATGAACATATCGAATCCAGAAACATACAGAATAGTTAGGAATCTGAAATCCAAAGATGTTCTGAAAAAAGAAAAACCACTAGCAATAAGCAACTGTGCCTTCGCCAAACGCTTATTCTATATCATGAGCAACGGACCTGAAGTATCGAGATTCTTCAGTGACAGCAGATTGGATGTCCTTAAGTGTATCATGACGGCCAAAGACCTCGGCACCATCTCCAAGGAGACGGGGATCTCTGAGTCGCACATACATAAGATTCTGAACATTCATACCAACGGAGGTATCGTTAGAAATATCAACGGATACTACAGCCTGAATGATAACAGGTATCCTCAAATCAGAAAATTCCTAGAAAGCTTGATTGACCATCTGGAGGTCAATGACGCCAAACTTCCGGATAACTCCCTTCTTCTCTTCAGGAAAAACGATGCCATCATCTACTCCACTAAAGAAAAAACGACAGACAATGTCACAGGCTTCACAGCTTTGGAAAAATATGGATTGACGGGTTGGGTATTCGATGACGTTTATTGTACGACAGAATATGGTGAACTTTCTCTAGAGGAGATATTCAACGATGCATTGAAAATAGCGGAGCATGAAGATAGCACAAGACTTCGCATGGCCGCTGAACTCTTCTACATGAAAAACGAAGATAAGCTTAACCCTCCAAAGGAGTTTGTCGACATCCACAACCGCATATTGTCAGGTGAGCGTATAGAGAGATGGCCGTCTCTCCAAGATCTGAACGACAGACTGTGGACGGTGGAAGGATGATCGAGAACACCTCACAGATCGAAAAACTCATCAGAGACATAGATTCGTTTATAGATCGCCCTGTGGACATATACCTGATCGGCGGTGGCGCTATGCTTTATAACAAGTAAAGAAAAAGACCAAAGATGTCGATTTTGTAGTGCGTTCCAAAGAATCCTATGATGCTCTGATTTCAGATCTTAAGAACATGGGATTTGAATCCATAAGGCCAACCCCAGGAATGGAGAGAACTAACATTTCAGACATGCTTTCTTTGGATGATTATCGGATTGATATCTTCGAGTCGAGAGTCTGCGGAATGCTCGGGCTTTCAGATGGCATGGCAGATCGCTCTACATTAAGAATAGCATATGATAAAACCCGTCTATTTACATGCAGTTCAGAGGATATTTTTGTTTTCAAATCCGTAACTGAAAGAACCAACGATTATGAAGATTGTCTCAGACTGATTTTCTCTCATGATTTTGACTGGACCACTGTTCTGAACGAGATAAGATCTCAGTATAGGGCCTACGTATCACCATGGGTTACGTACACAACAGAAACTGTGATCAGACTATCCGAAGAAATCGACGTACCGATCAGAAATGAGATGATAAAGATCAAAGAAGAATACATGGAACAATGGGCATCTCAATTTGAAAAGGCGCATCTGGATTAAACTGCCTTTGATTGTGATCTTTCGGCTAGATATTCTTTATCTAAAGATGCCCATGGTTCTTCATGCAATTCGAAGACGTGATCAACTCAAGATACTCGGTCAGGAAGTACAGCGACAAGCCCGTGGAGGACGCTGTTCTGAACAAGATTCTGGAGGCTGGAAGGCTAGCTCCCACCGCCAAGAACATGCAGGGGCAACACATCTATGTGGTCAGGTCCCCCGAGCAGAGGAAGAAGTTCGATAAGGAATGGTGCATGCATTTCGATGCGCCCATTGTTTTGATAATCGCAATGAAGAAGGACCTCGAGTGGATTAGTCACTTCTCCAAACTGAATCGTGGAGAGACCGATGCCGCCATCGTTACCGACGAGATGATGCTCCAGGCGCATGCTCTCGGTCTGGGAACATGCTGGGTCGGCTGGTTCGACCCCCAGAAGGTGAAAGAGGTGTTCAACCTCCCCGAGGACGAAACAGTCTATAACCTCCTGCCCCTCGGATACCCTGCAGACGATTGCAAGCCTGGACCGATGCACGCATCCAGGAAACCACTGGAAGAGACCGTCACCTTCCTGTAAACACTGAAAATGGACGGGCCGAGAGGCCCGTCCCATCGTTTTCAATAGAATTCTGATTTCTGTTTGCCGATGGATATCAGGATGCTGCTCTGATTCAACAGTTCCTTCACCTCGTCGCAGATCTTGTGGACATCCTCGTAGGAAACATCGGTCAGGTAGTAGACCAGGCTCTGCTCGTGGGCGATGTTTCCGTCGTCATAGGTGTATGCTCCATCCGCATTGTAGCGGGTGAGGCCGCCCGTGTACTTCAGGACGATTTCGTCCACCCATTCGGCCGCCTCCACCGGATTGTAGTCCTCGCCTGTCACCGAATCGTTGAGGCCGATATACAATGTGTATTCGGTCTGACCGTGATCCGACAGAATGTAGATTACCGCACCGGCGAGGATGACTTCTATTATGACGACGACCGCAATCAACGTCAAGATGCTTTTGTTTTCCATGAGTTAGAATCGCTTTATTGGACATAATAGTTGCTCACTTCTTTTCTACTAGCTAAACGATTGGTTCACATGAACAGTGCGTTCCTTCATCCGCTGATCATGTTGTCCGCGGCGATCGTTGGCCTGACGGCTGGGATGCTGGTCGATTGTTCCGGAGCATCTCTGCTCATAGAGCCGTTCCTCATGGTGATGCTGTTCTTCGTGTTCATGTGCGTCAGCATACGGGAGATCGGCAAATCCTTCTCGAACAGACGCTTCACACTAACCTCACTGTCTATCAATTTCGTCTGGACACCGATATTCTCTTTGATGCTGGGGCTGATGTTCGTCGAGATCGATGTCAGGATCGGACTGGTGATGCTCCTTGTCACACCCTGCACGGATTGGTATCTGGTTTTCACCGCTATGGCCAAAGGAAACGTTCCCCTGAGCAGCTCCCTTCTGCCTCTGAACCTGATCCTGCAGATCGTCCTGATGCCGGTGTACCTGCTCATATTCTTCAACACACAGGTGGACATGGACATACCCGGTCTTCTATGGAGCATGATCGTGGTATTGGTGATCCCTCTGACCGCTGCCATCGTCTTGAAAATAGTGGGGGCGAAGGTCCAAAAGGTCGCCGATCTTGGTTCTAGCATTAGCGAAAACGGAGACAACCTTCAGCTGTTCTTCCTGTGCTTGGCCATCGCGGCCATGTTCGCATCCGAGAGCGCTGAGCTGATGGGCCATCTTGAGCTGTTCATAGCGCTCATAGTCCCGCTGCTGGTGTTCTTCGCCGTGAACTACGTCGTAGCGACATTCGTATCCAGATTGCAGAGGTTCAACACGGCGGACACCACTTCCCTTGTGTTCACCAGCATGGCAAGGAACTCCCCACTGTCCCTCGCGATTGCAGTGGCGGCTTTCCCTGATGCTACATTGCTGCTGTTGGTGCTGGTGATCGCACCGCTGATAGAACTTCCGATCCTATCGGTTACCGCAGGATACAGGTTGAAGAAAGTAGAGAGAGGGGCCTGAGCCCCTGAAATGTTTTCACTCCTCGGGGAGGTCCTCGTACTCCGAAAGGTCGAGGTCCTCTCCTGCGAGGGAGATGATCTGGAGCTCCTCCAGCTTGTCATCGTCCACCTTGGACGGGGAACCGTCCAGGAGGGATACTGCCCTCTTGTTCTTGGGGAAGGCGATGACGTCCCTGATTGAGTCCTTGTTGAGCAGGATGGCGCATATCCTGTCGATACCGATGGCGATTCCTCCGTGGGGCGGCGCACCGTAGCTGAGCATCTCCACGAAGTATCCGAAGTTCCTCTCGATCCTCTCGTCATCCAGACCGAGCTTGTGGAAGACCTCGATCTGCTTCTCGGCGTTGTGGATACGGAGCGAACCGGATCCGAGCTCGTTGCCGTTCAGGCAGAGGTCGAAGCATGCTCCTCCGACATACTCGTCGTTGAGGTCGTTGGTCGGCAGCACGAACGGGTGGTGGAACGCGTCGTACTTCCCGGATACGGGATCGATCTCGAACATGGGACAGTCGTCCATCCAGAAGAACTGGAATACATTGTCCGGAACGAGTCCGAGATCCTCAGCGATCTTCTTCCTGAGGAATCCTCCGCTCTCGTAGGTGGCCTTCCAGGGTCCTGCGATGATGAATATCAGGTCGCCCTCCTCGGCGCCCATGGTCTTCTTGATGTTCTCCAAGATCTCCGGCGTGAAGTACTTAACGATGTTGGATTCCAGCTGCCCGTTGACGCACCTCATCCATGTGAGTCCTCCAAGTCCGACCTTCTTCGCGTATGCGATGTAACGGTCGACATCGTTCCTTCCGACCTTGTCGCCGGCGATATCGGCCTTGAGATTGATTCCTGCGACGATTCCGCCGTTGGCCAGAATGTTCTGGAAGATCTTGTACGGAGCGTCCTTCACGACCTCCGTGAGCTTGACGAACTCCAGCCCGTACCTCATATCGGGCTTGTCGGATCCGAACCTCTCCATGGCGTCCCTGTATCCGATGTGGGGGAAGGGCGTCTTGAGCTCCTCGTCGTACAGGCCTTTCCAGATGTAGGCCATCAGGCCCTCCATCATGTCCTGGATGTCCTTCATGTCCACGAAGGACATCTCGAGGTCCAGCTGCGTGAACTCAGGCTGACGGTCCTTCCTTGAATCCTCGTCACGGAAGCATCTGGCAACCTGATAGTAACGGTCCATAGAGGCGACCATCAGCATCTGCTTGAACTGCTGTGGCGACTGGGGGAGCGCGTAGAACGTTCCGGGGTGCACCCTCGAGGGCACGATGTAGTCCCTAGCTCCCTCGGGCGTGGACCTTCCCAGGATGGGGGTCTCGATCTCAAGGAAACCGTTCTGCTCCAGATACTGCCTGGCAAGATGGACCAGCTTGGATCTGAAGACCATGGACTGAATCATCTCGGTCCTCCTGAGGTCCAGGTACCTGTACTTGAGCCTGGTGTCCTCGTTGGGAAGGACCCCTTCCTTCTGGTCCCCGATCTCGAACGGGGGTATGGCGCAAGTGTTCAGGAGCTCCGCTCCGGTGATGAGCACCTCGATCTGTCCGGTGGGATTCCTGGCATCCTCGGTCCCCTCGACCCTATTCCTTACGGTACCGTCGATGGAAATGACGCATTCGCGGGTGAAGGTATTCATCACATCCGCGATCTTCTTTGCATCCGTGCCGGCGGGAAGGTCCTGAGGGTCGAAGACGACCTGGGTTATCCCGTACCTGTCGGCAAGGTCGATAAACTGCACCCCGCCGTGGTCCCTGGAGAACCTGACCCATCCCTGCAGGCAAACCTTCTTTCCGATGTCGGAAACCCTAAGCTCACCACAGGTGTTCGTTCTTCTCATGAGAGCGCCTCTAACTATCGCACGCTACTAATAAAGTATTATAAAAGGGGATTGGAAGCGAGTATTGCACGAAACGATCGCGGATTTGCCGATAGATCCTTCGTTTAAATAACGGCCAGGGGGTCGCAATCTATAGACCGTAGAAAGCCCTTATGGTCATTAAATCTTGGAAACCCCAGTATCCTAATGGGCGGGGAAGGAAGTCCGTCGCGAAGGACTTCCTATCGCGACCGGACTGTTTGCCCGTACCTAATCCTTAGGAGGTAATTAAATACCTGCAAAGGAAGAGGACAGGGGAACTAAGTTCGAATTCGTTTCCCTCGTCCTCTCGGCAATCCGGACAATGTCCGAATTGCTAAGATGGTTCCTTTGAGAACCAAGGCCCCTTCAGGGGCCTAAATCCTTCAGGAACATTGTATCGATTTCATATGAGGATATAATGCTATCCTTGAGAATTCACAAAAAGTCGCTGTAAACTATCATGTCACACCCTCATTTTCCGATTCTATATCGCAAGGACAGATGCGGTAGCAACGAGATCTTCAGGCATGACGGGTACATTCGACTTAGAAACACATATGGCCGCTGTGGATGGTGTCTCCATCCACAGCCATGTGTGGGAAGAAGACGGCAGAGCCGTCGATTTATTCAGTGATTTCACATACCGAACAAACTGGAAATCATGGGCATTATTACCAGGTAGTATAACGCGGCAATTATAGGTATCTGGATCAATGTTCCGATTATACTCCATAACAATGCGTTCACCGTTGGATTACGGGTGTACTTCCCATAGTTCCCGTTGTACGTGAGCACTGCCAATAATACTCCAAAAAGACCAAGGAAAAATCCCAATATCAACGGGACTGCCTTGGATGGATTGACAGGCCTATCAGGATCGTTTTGCTGATTCTGTGCATCATATACTGGAGGTGCTGAATATATGGGGGCTGCCCCATAGCCTGGTGCGTTGTTCAACCTCATCCCACACCCAGTGCAGAATAATTCTCCATCACTCATTTGTCTTCCACAGTTTGGGCAGATCATAAAGGCACGAATGCAATGCGTGGTTATAGAATCTACCTGTCATTCTTGATTATCTCACGTTAGTTACAGACCTATAGTCGGATGACCATCTGTTTTATTAGAACCGACCGCATCCGCGAAATCCGATACGATGACCGACGAGATCTTCAGGCATGATGGGTACATTTTCGACTTCGAGGCACATGTTGCCGCTGTGGATGGGGACGATGTTATCCTCGACTGCACAGCATTCTACCCCGGCGGGGGCGGCCAGGTCTGCGATACCGGCAGCATCGCCAACTGCAAGGTCACCGAAGTCTCCTACAACAAGGACAATGACATCGTCCACAAGTGCCCAGGGAACGATCTCCACGTCGGCGACACCGTCTGGTGCCAGGTGGACTGGGACAGACGCTACGACCTCATGCAGGGCCACACAGGGGAGCATCTGCTCTTCGGTTCACTGAAGAGGCAGTGCGAGGAGCTCAGCATCGTGAAGATCTTCATCTCGCCTGAGACCAAGTACGTCATCGTGGACAGGGACCTGACCTGGGAGCAGATCAGGAAGGCCGAGGATTTCGCCAACCAGGCCATCAGGGACAACCATTCCATCACCCACAGCATCATGGACAGGGACGATCCGGAACTGGAGAAGGTCAGGATCAAGCTGGACAGGATTGGAGAGGATGAGGAGATCACCGTCGTCGCCATAGGCGATATCGACTATTCCGCATGCAGCGGGGTGCACGTCCTGGAGACATCCGAACTGGAGATGCTGGTCGTCGACCGCAAGGTAAAGGCCGGAAAGGAAGGATACGAGATCCACTTCAAGGTCGGAGAGGCCGCCAAGCAATCTGCAGTTGCACTGTCCAACGTAGCGTTGGAGGTCATCGATGTCATAGGCTGCAAGAACGAGGATGCGGCAAAGGCCGTATCCAACATGAAGCAGGAGCTGGAGATCAAGAACAGGCTCCTGAGGGATGCTACCAAGAGGATGGTGTCGCATCTCTCGCCGGAGGACGTCAACGGCACAGCTCTGTACTCGGCCATCCTTCCTGGAGCGGACAGGAATGTCATGAACGACACCATGGAATCGATCAGATCCAAAGGCGGTATCGGAGCATTCGTATCCGTGTCGGAGACACTGTCGGTCATGCTCGCATCCGGAAACCCGAAGGTAGATTGCAAGGCCGTCATCTCAGACGTCCTGGGAAGGTTCGGAGGACGCGGCGGAGGGAAGCCTGAATTCGCACAGGGAGGAGTCCCCGACGTGGAGAAAGCTGACGAGGTCCTGACAGCCTTGATGGCCGCAGTCAAGGAAAGCCTTTGAAAATACTTTTTAAATAAACGTCATAGGATGAGGATACCATGGGCGGAATGAGAATGAACCCTCGCCAGATGCAGAAGGCGATGAAACAGATGGGCATCAAGCAGAACAGTCTCGAGGACGTCACCGAGGTCATCATAAGGACCAGGACGAACGAGATCGTGCTCAAGGGTGCCGACGTCATCTGCGTCGAGATGGGCGGACAGAAGAGCTATCAGGTCAGCGGTCCCGAGACCGTCAGGCCGCTGGGTGGCTCCGATGAGGGATCCTCAGAGCCCGAGGTGACGTTCGCAGCATCCGATGTCGACCTGGTCATGAGTCAGACCGGATGCGACAGGGAGAAGGCCATCGCCGCGCTTACAGCGACGGACGGCCAGCCCGCAGAGGCCATCCTCAAGATCATGACGGAGTGATACCATGTGCCTAGCTATACCCGGGAAGATCGTAAAGATCGATGGAGAGATGGCCGATGTGGACTTCGGCGGAGTGACCAGGAAGGCCAACGTCGCAATGGTCGAGGCGGAGGTCGGCATGTGGGCGGTTATCCATGCAGGTTTTGCCATCCAGATCATGGACGAGGAGGATGCCCAGGAGACCATCAGGCTCTGGAACGAGGTCCTCGACAGCGATAAGACCACGTATTGCTGATCATTCCATATCGTAGTCCAGCTCGAACGCATCCAGAATGCGTATGTGAGTGTCGCTCAGCATCGTCTGCATGGGTTTCTTCGTGCCCGGCACGTTTATCGTCCTGATGGATGACAGCTCGGCAATCAGCTGCTTGTAGGTCAGGGTCTTGTTCAGCTTCTTGGATATCATGATGTTCTCGACCTGCATCCTCAGGATCAGCGCCAGGAACTGGATGAATATCCTGCTCAGGTAGTTGGATTCGGTGAAGAGGTTGAATGTCGTACTGTCGTACTCGTTCTTCATGTTCTCGAACATTCCCGTGATCGTCTTGTTCTGGAGAAACGGTATCAGCGCCGTCGACGGGTTGCGGGTGAAGTTGGAGATGATCGTCGAGTAACCTAGGTACTGGTTGTGGTGGAGGATGGCCTCGCTGTTATGAGAGACCACCTGCCTCCCTCTCTCGTCCTCCGTGACTATCAGGTACTTGTCGTACAGCTCCTGATGACCCTCGACGGGACGGTTGGTCTCCAACTCGTACTTGCACAAATTGATGATGGAGATGAATGTGGACAGATCCTGGACGGCCTTGTTCGGATCGAAGAAGATGTGGATGTAGAGCTTTCTCCCATTCACATGGTGCATGTACGTTTCTATGAACAGTGGGGTTCCAAACAGTATCCTGTAGTTCTCCGGATTGGTCATCGACGGTTCGGCCTTCTCGATCATCCCGGAGACGAACTCGTTGTCGGGACGGGTACGGACGATGAGGTTGCTGCCTGCGTAAGCCACCAGTGAAGGGTCGAGCGGATCCCCGTTCTCCTCGTCCATGAATGACGACAGCCTGCTGAAGCTCTCCCTGTATACATCGTAATCGCCGATCTTGTGGCCAGTGGCCATATTGGACAGCTGATAGCACAACGGTATGTTGTTCTTGGTGCTGAAGAAGATGTCCATCTTCGTCCTGTTGCTGTTGATGTTGAAATCGATATTGTACCTCTTCGAATACTCACTCATATCGTTCTCCGAGTCGCTGAAGCTGATGGAGCTCTCGTATGTCTCGTCGGGCTGCACACGTAGCTTCCATAGCGTGAAGAATAGGGAGATGCCGTTGGAGGTGATGTTGGACAGCAGCTCGTTCATGACATGCTCAGTCATGATGGAGTTGTAGGGTGCCCTGTTGTTCTCGCTCCACTGCTTGCAAAACTGCAGCTCCCCTCCGGTGGATGCGAGATAGTACGCTACGGTCATTATCTTCTTCCAATCATCCGGGAACGATAACGCCAGGGTCTCGGAGAGCAGCATGTCCTTGGCCACCTTGTCGAACATCTTGCTGACAAAAACGGAACGGACTGTGGGATAATCTCTTGTCTTGCTGGCCCTGTTCGGGACAATCTCGCCGGTCCCCGGATCCACGTGTCCTATGCATTTGCGCTTGTTGACGCACTTCTTCTTATCTGGATCCCAAACGGATTCGTTCAGATAAGCATAAATAGTATTGGACTTCCGATTTCTCAGATAGACAATCGATGACATTCATTTTGTATAATATTGTAATTATACATATAATTTTTCGATTATACATATGATATCAACACACCTAATTCATCCAATAAAACCCAATTACTATACAATCCAGTATAATTATTGATTACAAACTTAAACGATATATGGATATATCATTCATCCATGAATTTTTAAACAAAGTTTTATAAATGTTATAATTTAAAATGGTCATTTCGATTTTGAGACGGGTTATAAACATTCCACTCGTAACATCCATCCAACATCAAAAGGTGGTAATGTGCTAAGCAAAGAAGGAGCAGATTTCACAAAAGTCCTCAAGCGCTACGACATCGATATGCAGGTGACGTTGACGCCCGAGGAGATGGCAGAGAAGATGCTGCCTACCGACGAAGTATTCAGAAAGGTAGCAGAGCAGGTTCTGCACATGCAGTTCAAGACAGTCGGACCTACCGTCATGGAGGCCCTCAAAACAAGGGATCCCCTTGATATCATCAATAATGGATTGGTAGCAGGAATGGAGTGTGTAGCAAAGCTGTACGCAGAGCACGTGTACTTCCTGCCCGAGATCATGATGGCCGCAAAGACCATGGAGATCGGAATCGCGATCGCAGAGAAGCAGGTCCCCGGAGGACGCGAGTCCAAGGGAACCGTCGTCATGCACGCTGCCGAGGGAGACCCCCATGACATCGGAAAGAACATTGCAGCAGTTATGGTTAGGTCCTCAGGATACGATGTCGTCGACATGGGACGTGACGTACCTATCGTGGACTTCATCGCTAAGGTCGAAGAGGTCAAGCCCCTGTTCGCCAGCGGAACCGCCCTCATGACCACAACCATGTCCGCATTCCCCACTGAAGCTAAGATGCTCCAGGACAAGGGAATCAACATCCCCCTGATGGGATGCGGCGGAGCGGTCAACAGGGAGTACGCCAACTCCTACGATCTCGGTATCTACTCGGAGAAGGCGCCCCAGACGCCCATCATCGCGGAGAAGATCAGACAGGGATACACATGGAAGCAGATCAGAGAAGAGTGGGACGGCATTGTAGGAGGTCAGTGAGATGGCAGTAACAAGATACACGAGTATGGCATACGAGAGCGCAGACGACATGGTAATGGGGCACTCTAAGCACCCCGTATCCTACGGATTCGGTCTGAAGCTCGGCGCAGGATACGTCGTCCCTGAGATCAACTACGCCCCCAGGCCCGGAACCGAGAAGGACCCCGAGAAGCTCAGGAAGGAGTATGTAGATTACATCACAAAGGACATCCTCGACAGGGCTGTCACCGTCGGATTCCCCAACGTCCAGCTGGAGACCGAGTGGGTCTCCCAGATGAACCAGGCCAAGCTCTCCGCACCCGTCGTCGCGGGCCAGGAGGAGATGTGCGAGAAATACCATGAGGAGTACGGACTCAACTGCGGTACGAGACAGACCATCCCCGATCAGCGTGAGGCCGACCACGGACTCAGGCCCGGGATGGACACCGTCCACGCATACCCCGAGAAGTTCTTCGAGTGCTGCGACATCGCATGCGAGAACGGAGCCGACAACCTGTCCGTCGAGTCAGTCGGAGGAAAGGAGTTCGCAGACTACGCCGTCACCAACGGAGACATCGTCGCTTTCCTATACGGTGTCGGATACCTCGGATCCATCGACATGACCTGGACCTGGGAGCAGATGGTCGACATCGCAAAGAGGAACCACTGCACACCTGGTGGAGACACCAACTGTTCCGGAGCGAACGTTTCCATGTTCATGGCCGGAGGAATGATGGACCAGGATGTCCAGAGGACCTTCTCCGCCGTCACCCGTGCCATCTCCGCAGCCAGGACCCTTTGCGCCTGGGAGTGCGGAGCGCTCGGACCCGACAAGGACTGCGGTTACGAAGGCCCTATCGTCAAGGCCATCGCAGGAAAGCCCACCACCCAGGAGGGAAAGAACTGCCAGTGCGCACACTGCGATCTGCAGGGTAATCTCATCGCACAGTGCTGCGACCTTTGGTCCAACGAGTCCGTCGAGTACCACCCCGAGTTCGGAGGAACCTCCGTCCAGTGCTGGTTCGGATCCATCGGATACGAGGCGGCCCTGATGAACACCGCCATCCAGCTCAAGCAGGAGAAGACCCTCAGGGACCTGTACATGTACGCAGACAGGTACAGAGGACCCGAGGCATACATCCTCGCATACGACCACGCCTGGGAGATCGGAAAGGTCATCGCCGAGAACGGAAACGACCTCTACCTCAGGTCCAGGGCAGCCGGAATCAAGGCTGCCGAGATACTGCTCAAGGGATACGAATCCAAGGAGCTTGGCCTCACCGTCAAGCAGTTGGAGACACTCCAGGATATCCACAAGAAGCTCACCGCCCTTCCCGATGACACTGACAAGTTCACCGAGTGGGCCCACAAGGAGTACAAGGAGATCGTCCCCAACTACAACCTCAAGAACTACGGTCTCTGAGATCACCTATAAACCCCAACAGCTCCCCTCATCCTCCTTGGGGGGAGCAACCCCTCTAAATCCCTCCAACTCGACAATTTTGTGTCAAGGTAACTCCATCCAGATGTTCATTATTGTGGACTTCTTTTCCTACCCCTGCTAAATAGTAATATGATATGACAGAATCGTTCGGGACCCGTATTGCTTGCCTATTGGTACGGCTCCCGAAATAAGGCACCCGGGCGTCCTCCTACGCACGGGGGCCTTACCCCGTCAATCGGTGCCCAGCAAACGTTATATACTCCTCCCCTATCCCCTGTATTGGTATGACGGCCATAGCGGAGGAGTCACACCCGGTCCCATTCCGAACCCGGCAGTAAAGCCCTCCCGCGTACCTGTCTGTACTGTATTGCGCAAGCGTACGGGAACTCAGGCACGCTGTCAACCACTTCTCTTCTCTTATCTGGTGGACGTGAGTCTCTATAACTTTTCGACAATAGCGACCGCCTATCTTATTATAAAGAAGACCAATCCACGAGCAATGATACTTATCAAGCTCGGCGGAAGCGTCATCACCGACAAGGCCCAGTACAGATCCTTCAAACAGGAGCAGACTGCTAGGCTTTGCAAGGAGATCGCTTCGGCTGGCGTAGGTGTGATGATCGTCCACGGGGCCGGTTCATTCGGCCACATGATCGCCAAGAAGTACTCCCTTCAGTACGGACTGAAGGACTTCGGACAGATCCCTGCCGTTGCGCAGGTCCAGCACGACGTCAGGGATCTGAGCGCCATGGTGACACAAGAGCTCATAAAGGTCGGTCTTCCTGCGGTCTCGGTCCCTCCGGGATCCTGCTTCGTCATGGACAAGGGAAGGCTCATCGTCAACGAGCCCGAGGCATTAAAGGCACTGGCCCACATAGGCATCATGCCTGTCCTGTTTGGAGACGTCGTGGCTGACCGGTCCTACGGTTTCGCCATCTGTTCCGGGGACCAGGCCATGGAGGTAATAGCGGACATCTTCAAGCCGTCGAAGATAGTCTTCGTATCGGATGTCGACGGCCTCTACACAGCGGATCCGAAGAAGGATCAGAACGCCAAGCTGATAGAGTATGCCGACAGCAGCATGCTCGATAAGTTGGACTCGGAGCTGTCCGTGGCGGACGTCACTGGCGGCATCAAGGGCAAAGTGGAAGAGATGATCAGAATGTGCGGGGATGACGGAGAGTGCATCCTCGTCAACGGTACGGTGCCCGGCAGGCTCGAGGCGCTGCTCAAGGGGGAGGAAGTCCCCTGCACCAAGGTTAGGCCGTGATATCATGACAATCAAGGACAGGAAAGCGGATCACATCAGGATATGCATGAACGAACGCGTCGCACCCGGCTACTGCTACTGGGATGACATCAGGCTCATCCACAACGCGCTGCCGGAGATCAACGCATCAGACGTGGATACGTCATGCACGCTGTTCGGCAAGAAGCTAGAGGCGCCGCTGATCGTCACCGCGATAACCGGCGGTTTCACCGGAGCGAAGAAGATCAACAAGAACATCGCAGAGGCCTGCGCCGAGCTGGGGATCGGTATGGGTGTGGGAAGCGAGCGCGCTGGAGTCATGGGTTCTGCACCCAGCAGCTACTCCGTCGTCAAGGACTACGATGTGCCCCTCATGATAGGGAACATCGGTGCCGTCCAGCTCATAGACCAGGAGAAGGGTGCGAAGTACACCGACGATATGATCGAGAGCGCGATAGAGCTCATCGACGCAGACATCCTAGCCGTGCATCTCAACCCCCTCCAGGAGATCGTTCAGCCCGAGGGCGACACGAACTTCGACGGATGCTACGAATCCATACGCAACCTCGCCAGGAAGGGTCCGGTCATGGTCAAGGAGACCGGTGCAGGGATCTCCAAGTCCGTCGCTGACAGGCTCAAAGGGATCGGAGTGCAGGGACTGGACATCTCCGGAATGGGAGGCACCAGCTTCTCAGCAGTGGAATTCTACCGTGCGCTGGAGACCGAGGACCCCGTCAGGACGAGCCTCGGCGACACATTCTTCGATTGGGGCATACCGTCCCCGGTCTCGCTCTCCCAATGCGCAGGATGCGGCATGCAGCTGATCTCCTCCGGAGGGGTCCTGGACGGAATCCATGTAGCATCATCTATCGCCATGGGAGCAGACGCTGCCGGAGTCGCGAACATAATCCTCAAAGAGGCCTCCGAATCCGCTGATGCGGTCAAGGAGAAGCTCAACATCATAATCCAGGAACTGAAGGCAGCCATGCTGCTCACCGGTTCCAAGAACCTCAAACAGCTTTCGAAGGCCAGGTACGTCGTGCTTGGCGAGACCAAAGAATGGATGGATCAGATATGATTGACGCCAAGGAATACCTGAAGAAGATGTCCGCCGAACTGGACGGACCGATAAAGAGCTACATCGGAGACGAGGAGCCCAAGGTGCTGATGGATGCATCTAAGCAGTATCCCTTCGCCGGAGGCAAGAGGATGCGCCCGGCTATGGCCGTCGCATGCTGCAGGGCAGTGGGAGGGGACGCCTCGAAGGCCGTCCCCCTCGCAGTCGCCATCGAGTACATACATAACTTCACGCTCATACACGACGACCTCATGGACGGCGACGAGAAGCGCAGGGGAATGACCACGGTCCACATCGGATACGGCATGCCCACCGCGGTCCTCGCTGGAGATGCACTCTTCGCCAAGGCTTACCAGATCATCGCCGATCTGGATGTTCCCGCAGAGGAGATGAGGGATGTCCTGAGATACGTCGCAAAAGCGGTTTGGGACCTCGCACGCGGTCAGCAGATGGACATCAACAACGAGGGACAGATCGTCTCCGAGGAAGTCTATCTCGAGACCATCAAGCTGAAGACCAGCGTCCTCTTCGCGGCAGCGGCTGCCGGAGGAGCCATCATCGGCGGAGCGAAACCCGAGGAGGTCAAAGCGATCAACGAGTACGCCTTGGACCTCGGATTGGGATTTCAGATGTTCGACGATTACCTCGGCATCGCGGGAGATTCCTCCAAGACCGGGAAGTCAGTCGGAAACGACATCCGCAAGGGCAAGTGCACCTGCATGGTCACCCACACGATCTCCGTCCTGAAGGACCAGAAGATCCTCGATGAGTTCAAGTCGATCCTGGGGAACATGGACGCCACCGACGAGCAGTGCGCCCGTGCCAAGCAGATCATGGAGGACTGCGGAGCGATCCAGTACAACCTCGACCTCGCGAAGAAGAAGGTGGAGAACGCCATCGCCAAGATCCAGTTCCTGCCGGAGAGCGAGGATAAGGAGTTCATGATCTCCCTTGCGAGATACGCCATAGACAGGGACGTCTGAATCAGATATCCGAGATTCCGTTCTCGGTGATGCGGTACATCGCCGCCCTTCCCTCTGGAAGGCTCCTGTGCTTGATTATCACAGCAGCGCGTCTGCCCTCCGTCCTCTTGTCGAGACGGATGATGGTCTTCGCGTTGTGATGCAGAGCATGCCCTCCGAGGAACTCCACTCCGCCATTGGTGATGTTCGAGTACACCTGCGACGTCAGCATGACCGCTATGTTGTACTGGCGGGCCATGTTCAGCAGCACCTCGGTCTGCCTGATGAAATCGTTCCTCACATAGGCGTCCTCATAATTGAGACGGTAGAACATCGTGAGGGAATCTATGATCACCAAGGATATCGTCCCCGTGGCCGCCAGCTTCTCGATCTTGTCTATGCGGTCGGACTGCTCGGTGAAGCTGTGGACCTCGAAGATGAGCAGATTCTTGATGGATTCCTCCTGCCCCAGGAAGACCTGGCCCAGACGGTCCGATGAGAGGCCTTCGGAATCGATGTAGGCCACCTTCTGTCCGGAGATGGCCATATTGCGCGCTAGCTGAAGACAAACATTGGTCTTGCCGGCACCGGCCTCTCCGTAGATCAGCGTGACGCTCCCCTTCTCGATCCCGCCCCCCAAGAGCTGGTCGAACTGGGAGCATCCCAGAGGTATCCTATCCACGCACCTGTAATGTAAGGGGCGGTAATAATGCTATTCTCATCGGTTCGCTCTGCTGCGGCGAACTACCAGGGAACTGGTTAAATCTCGTATGTGCATACCCTTTTTCATGGGACTAATCAAGGCAATAACAGGAGCTACCGGAGGCGCATTGGCTGACCAGTGGAAGGAGTTCTTCTATTGCGAGTCGATGCCCAAGGATGTCCTAGTGGTCAAGGGTGTCAAGCGCACGGGATCACGTTCGACCAACACCAAAGGTAACGACAACATCATCAGCAACGGTTCAGGTATCGCGGTCGCGGACGGACAGTGCATGATAATCGTCGAGCAGGGAAAGGTCGTGGCGCTCAGCGCTGAACCCGGACAGTACACGTTCGACTCATCGACCGAACCCAGCATCTTCTCCGGAGGATTGGGATCGGGTGTCGTCAACACCTTCAAGACAATCGGAAGGCGTGTCGGATACGGCGGTGACACCGGAAAGGACCAGCGTGTCTACTACATCAACATCAAGGAACTCATCGACAATAAGTTCGGAACGTCGACGCCCATACCGTTCCGCGTCGTGGACAGGAACATCGGACTCGACATCGATGTCTCGATCCGCTGCTTCGGAACATTCTCTTACAAGATCACGGATCCCATCCTGTTCTACGCGAACGTATGCGGTAACGTGCAGGAATCATACTACAGGTCGGAGATCGACGACCAGCTCAAAACGGAGTTCATCTCCGCGCTTCAGCCCGGATTCGGGAAGCTGTCCGGAATGGGACTGCGCCCCAACGAGGTCATGAACCACACCGAGGAGCTACAGGAGGCCATGAACGACGCCCTGTCCAAGAAGTGGTCGCAGCTGCGCGGACTGGAGGTCGTGAGCGTCGCCCTCGGATCGGTATCGCTGCCGCCGGAGGATGCAGAGCTCATCAAGAACGCCCAGAAGGCTGCGATGCTGCGCGACCCCTCGATGGCCGGAGCCACCCTTGTGGAGGCTCAGGCATCCGCTCTGAAATCGGCTGCCTCCAACGAGGCCGGAGCGATGACTGGACTCATGGGATTCGGAATGGTAGGTCAGATGGGCGGCGGAAACATGAACGCCCAGAACTACTACGATATGGCGAACCAGCAGAAACAGCAGCAGCCTGCAAAGGCCGCCTCGGACGGAGCTCCGGGATGGCAGTGCACATGCGGCGCTATGGCCAAAGGCAAGTTCTGCCCGGAGTGCGGGAAGAAGAAGCCCGAGGACGGCTGGGAGTGCCCCGCCTGCAAAACCGTGAACCGCGGCAAGTTCTGCCAGGAATGCGGAGCCAAGAAACCGTCTGGAGCTCGCCAGTACCGCTGCGACAAATGCGGATGGGAACCCAAGGACCCGACCAAGCCCCCGAAGTTCTGCCCGGAGTGCGGGGACCCGTTCGGGGATGAGGACATCGTTCAGTGAGGCGGTGGCATGGCTGAGGAAACACAGAAGAGCTTCGGAAAGATGACGATCATAGCGATCCTGTTGGGAGCGATCGTTTCTCTGGTCTACTATTATTACACGTCCAACTGGCTCCCGGCGATCGGACTGTTCCTCCTCGTGGTGGGAGTCTATGAGCTCCTCAGCTCCTTTTTCAGGAGCACACAGGACGACAGATGGGGGACCAACGAATCCGGCGCCGCTGCGCTGTTCGGGTTCCTGATGGTCGCTGCCGGAGGGGCCATAGTGGTCTACCAGTACGCGGACAGCATCATCATCCCGATAGTATTCGCGCTCGTCGTGATAATCCTGTACGTCGTGTATTCCCTATTCAGGAAGAGGAACGCATAAAACATTTCAACGGTCGGGTCCGCCCGGCCGCATCCTTCTCATCTGATCGATTTGGCCCAGGCCAGAATGGAGTCGGACTCGGCACGCATGGCTTTCAGCCGATCCTTGCTCCCGGAGACACCGTGCTTGAAGGCTGCCTCCCATTTGAGGCTGAGCGCATCGCTGTATCCCTTTAATGCAGTCGCCATGAGTGGTGCCGATGACTTGTCCAGTATCATCGTCGCTGCTGTGATGTAGAAGCATTCCTTGCGGAACTGCTGCAGCGCATCCCAGTTGGACTGTGTGGTCTCCATGGAGAATCTGCTTCTCTTCTTGCATTCATCCATCTGGGAGTTGATGGCCTCGATGAAAGTGTCCTTCAGATCGCTGTCAGCGAAGAAATCCTCCACCTTCCTGATGCGCTCATAGTTCCTGACGTTCTCGAGCTCCTTCGGCCCTACGGACCTCATCGAGAGGAACATGCGTTTGATATCGTCGCCCTTTGCAGACAGATAGGATTGCGCGAACGCCATCTTGGCCTCGTCGTACTCGGAATCCGATAGAACAGAATCCTTCGATGAGGACATGGATCTGGCCATGTTCAATGATGATTTGGCCTTCTTGTAATCGAGGTCCAGACAAGCGAGGTATCTGACGAAGTACGGTCCGGGATCTTCGTAGGTGATCTCCACCGCCTTATCAGCGTATTTGAGGGCCGACTTGTAATCCCTGTTGGCGATGCTGTGGATGGCTGCTTTGATGTCGTCGACGGCTTCCTTGTTCTTCACGATGTGCGCCGCTTCCGCCTCGGTCATGTTCCTCTGGACCATGCTTCCGCAGTACTCGCAGATGCAGGAGGCCTTACCAAACGGGATCTGCGCGGGTGCACCGCATGCCGGACAGAATATCGCAGTACCTGCCAAATCCATCACCTTTCAGCAATTGATGAACGCATAGGAACGATAAAAATGGAATGAAGGAAGAAGGGGGACTAGCCCCCTGTTTTCTGTGAAGGCTCACTCGTCGTCGTCGTTGTCCTCGGAAGAGGATTCCTTGACGGGCTTGACATCGCTGAGACTATACTCAACGCCTTCCTGGTACTGCTCGCCCTTGTAGGCGTACATCGGGAGTGCGATGATGCAGATGATACCGGCGATGATCGCCACGATCACCACGATCGCGAGTGCGATGAAAAGGAGCGACTCCAGGACTCCAGGGACCGTGAGGAACCATATGATCAGTCCGATAAGCGCTACGATTCCGATACCGACGAGGACGAGTCCGATTGCGGACTTTCCGGTGCCTGTCTTCTTCATGTTGCGAACTTCATTGTCTGCCATTTCAATCACCTCAGCTGTTGTTGGGCAAGTAAGGGATCAGTGCGTTAGCGAGATCTCCGAGGGTCATCGACTGGATGACGATCTTTCCGGGTCCGGTGAGGGTGGTGACGAACAGTCCCTCTCCTCCGAACAGAGATGTCTTGATTCCTCCTGCTGCAGAGATATCATACTGTACGGTATCCTCCCATGCCACTGCGTTCGATGTGGATACCTTGTACTGCTCGCCGGGCTTCAGCTCGACGACGTTCAGGTCACCGCATGCACCGATGAATGCCATTCCGGATCCAGAGAGTTTCTGGAGGATCAGTCCCTCTCCTCCGAAGAATATCGATCCAATCTTCTTCTGGAAAGCCATGTCCAGTTTGACCGTGGGCTGGGATCCCAGGTATCCAGTCTTCTGGACGATCCATGCTCCCTTGCCGACGTCCACGTCCAGGATCTTTCCGGGAACCTGTCCGCCGAGTCCGACGACTCCGGTTCCGTTCTCGGGCCTGTACTTAACTAGGAACAGTGACGATCCCGCGAGCGAGCGCTTGATACCGGAGAACAGACCTCCTTCCATGACGGCCTCCATCCTCATGTTGCCTGTCATGTAGGCCATTGCTCCGGCTACGGAACTCAGCTCCTCTCCGGGATTGAGTTCTACATTCACGAACTGGAGGTTGTCTCCTGTGATTGTGTATTTCATTTATATCCCCGAAACGGAATGGGACTCCATAAAATTAAGACTTGTGATGAAATGGTCAAAAACAGCATGATCCAAGGTGCAGAGGCCACAATTTCGATGGGTGAGTTCCTGGGAAGGAAGGCTTTGATAAAGACGAGGCCGGAGAAATCCTACAGGCTCCCGGAGATCGATTCCAGCATCCGCAACTCCAGGACCCGCAACGAGGCAAGGATCATGCGCGACGCGAGGGAAGCTGGAGTCAGAACGCCTTGCATCTACGACATCGACCTCTCCAAGGCCGAACTGACCATGGAGTTCATCGAGGGTGAATCGGTGAAGGATTTCCTGGATTCCAACCCTGACAAGGCGGACGAGATCTGCGAGAAGATAGGGCTGGCTGTGGCCAAGATACATTCTGCGAAGATCTGCCACGGTGACCTCACCACATCCAACATGATCCTAGAGAACGGAGAGGTATGCCTGATCGATTTCTCCATGGGCTGCGCCAACGCGGAGCTCGAGGACATCGGAGTGGACCTCAGGTTGCTGGAAAGGGCCTTCAGCTCAGCCCATGTGGGCCTGGAATCATCCTTCGAAAAGCTCATGGACACATACTACTCCAACATCTCCGATCCCAAGGCTGTGAAGAGGAAGCTCACCGACATCAAGAACAGGGGCAGGTACACATGAAGCTCAAAGTCATCACGTCGAATCCCGGAAAGGTTGCCGAATACCAGAAAGCGTTCGATTCCCTGGGGATCGAGATGGAGCACTACAGACTGCCCTACGACGAGGTCCAGACAAGCGATCTGGAGGAGGTCGTCAACAAAGGGATGGATGAGATCATCCGTCAAGGCGTCAGGAACTTCATCATCGATGATTCTGGATTGTTCGTGGATGCGTTGAAAGGATTCCCCGGCGTGTGGTCGGCCTACGCCCAGAAGACCATCGGCAACAAAGGGATACTGAAGCTCATGGAAGGTGTCGAGGACCGCGGCGCAGAGTTCAGGTGCTGCATCGGATGCGACATCGACGGAAGGCGCATCATCGTCATAGGCAAGTGCCGCGGAGTCATCACCCAGTCGGAGCAGGGCGACGGGGGTTTCGGATTCGACCCCATATTCTCCCCTGACGGAAAGCTCACGTTCTCGGAGATACCAATCGACGAGAAGAACACCATGTCTCACCGTGGCAATGCAGTCAAGCTTCTGATAGAAGAATTAAAGAAATGATTTTTGAAATCGTTTGATCAACGGAGTCTCAGAACTGGACTCCGACGATGCAGATACCAAGAGCCATGGCGAGGTACATGAGGTACGTTCCCGCCAGCGACTTGACCTCTATGAGCTCCGGGTGGAGTCCGAGGACCGACGAGATCTTCTTGGTCAAGAAGATTCCGAAGAAGGCCAGGATCGTCGCGGGGATGGACATGAGATAGTATCCTCCGCTCTCCATCGGCCAGGTCTTGATGAGGATCGCATCGATGATTCCGATGACTACTGCGAGAACCATGGAGACAGCGAATATCTTGGAGATGTAGATCTCTTTGAGGATGAACTCCCTCTCGTTGAACTCGGTCGGCGTGAACTCGTACTCTTCCTCGGGTTCTTCCAATATGCGCCTCTTCTTTTTAGCCATCGCAACCGCATCCTTAGTTCTACACTTAAAGCTTTTGGGCTTCGGCACCGAACTTGTTCTTGGAGTACTTCAGCGCCTCGATGACTGGCAGCGGCTCTCCCAGAAGGAAGGTCTCCAGCGCTCCGCCTCCGGTGCTGACGTAGGAGAACCTGTCCGCGAGATCGAACTTCTCAGCGGCTCCGCCGGTGTGTCCTCCGCCAATCACTGACTGACCTCCGCTGTCGACCATAGCGGTCATGAGGACCCTGGTGCCTATGGCGAAATCGGGCTTCTCTATCATCCCTGCAGGACCGGACATGAAGCTGGTCCTGGATGACTGGATGACCTTTGCGAACTTCTCAGCGGATGCGTCTCCGATATCCAATGCGGGCTCCTTTGTGGGCAGGTCTCCGATGTTGACGGAGACGCGCTTGCCGTCCCTCTCCACCGCCACATCGACGGGGAGCAGGATCCTCTGTCCGTACTTGAACATGACATCCTTTGCTGCCTGGAGGTTCTCCTCCGTGAGCTCCTCAGACAGGATCTGCGAGCTGGCCTCTCCGATGTCGATTCCCCTGGCCAGCAGGAAAGCGTTGCCTGCCAGTCCTGTGAGGATGACGGTGTCGGCTGTGTTGTTGCCCAGGACGCGGTCGATCATGATCGAGACATCACCGAACTTTGCCCCTCCCAGTATGAACACGGAAGGCCTGCGGGGGTTCTCGAAGATGGCCTTCAGGGCGGACATCTCCTTGGCCATGAGCCTTCCGGATGCAGAGGGCACCTTGGCGGAGAATCCGACCAGTGAGCACTGCGACCTGTGGGATGCCCCGAAAGCGTCGCAGACGTAGTAATCGATAACTGGGGCGAGCTTCTGGACTATCTCTCCCTCGGAATGCGCCATCATATCGCCTTTGGCGGTCTCGCTGTCGATGGCCCTGACGTTCCCGAGGAGCAGCGCCTGTCCGGGCTTGAGGTTCTTGATGGCCTCCATCGCCTTGTCCCCCAGGACATCGTCGACGTACTGGACGGGAGCGTTGAGGTGCTTTGCGAGATGCTCTGCATGCTGCTCCAGGTTGATGAAGTCCCACTTGTCCTTCCTGCTCTGATGCGCCAGGATGACCAGCTTGGCCTTCTTTCCCATCAGCTCCCTGATGGTGGGGACTACCCTCCTTATCCTTGAATCGTTGACTATCTGGAGCGACTGCTTGTCGAGGGGACAGTTGATGTCCACCCTGAGGAGGACCGTCTTGTCCCTGTAGTTGAAGTCCTCGAGGGTGTTGAAGTCCTTCTGCATCTTCAGACCTTCACTGAGGGATTCCCATGGACTTGTTCGTCTTGGCCTGGGATGCGGCTCCGTCCTGCTCGAGCTTGCACATGGACCTGATGCAGTCTATATTCTCCGGGATCACATCGGACTCCTGGTGGACGGCCTGATAGTAGTACAGTGTGTTGCCGACTACCTTAACTCCGTCCTCCCAAACGACGATCTCGTACATGTCGGACCTGTCGCGGCCGAGCTCCCTGGCCAGTTCCATGACGTTCGCTGTGGATTTGATTCCGTCCTTGCTCTTGACCAGCCTAACACGGGGTGCACTCCTGAAGATCTCCAGGACGTTCTCGGTGGTGGTCTCCTGCTCGAGCTGGACTACGACGGTCTGTATATGCATCAGGGTCGTGGATGCCTTGACAGCCATTGTGTTGATGTTCAGCCAGGGCATGATGCTCTGCACATCGGGTCCGTGGTGGGTCGGGAGCTTGACAGAAGGCTCCAGCGCGTTGACCGGTCCGGTCTTGGAGTCGCCGGGATCGGCGGCACGCCTGACGATGGTGACGAACGCGTTCTTGATCTTGAGCTTCTTGTCGAGCGGATTCAGGGTCCTCAGGAGACCGGTTGTGTTGCACGATACGACACGGGACAGCTGGGCTCCCCATGACTCGGAGTAGTTGGCGGTCGAGTTGAAGGACAGTCCTGTGAGGGCGTGGTCCTCTCCACCCTGGAAGATGGCCTTGACGCCTGCGGCCTGATACTTGGCCTTGTACTCCTCTCCGACGTTACCGGGAGTGCAGTCCACGACGATGTCGACGCTCTTGAGCATATCATCGATAGTTCCCTTGACCTTGATGCCGGCATCCTTGAACGCCTGCACGCTGTCAGCAGGAACGTAGAGGTTGAATCCCTTCTCTACGGCCGCCTTGGCCTCGAAGGAAGGACGTGTCTTAGTGACACCGACCAATTCCATATCGTCCTGCAATGCGACTGCCGATGCCACCCTCTTTCCGATGGTACCGTATCCGTTGACTCCGACCCTGATCTTCGCCATGATAATAACCTGTTCGGGGCATCGCCCTAGCCCATAATAAAGTATCTGAGCACAGGCGTTTTGGAGGGCAGATAGTCGCAATGAAAAGACGTTTTTCACGGTGCTTTTCTAACCAATTTTTAATAACAGAGCGGCTGTGCTACTACCATTTGAGAGTGATTGACATGAGAGAGAACCCCATAGAGATCGTGGACCTCAGGAAGGAGTACGGCAAGTTCACCGCCGTGAACGACCTGAACCTCACGATCAAGAAGAACAGCTTCACCGGGCTCCTGGGGCCGAACGGCGCAGGTAAGAGCACCACGCTGAAGATCCTCACCCATCTCATCAACGCCACATCCGGGGAGGCCTATCTCAACGGTATCGATGTCACGAAGAACCCCAAAGGGGCACTGACGGACGTGGGTACGGTCATTGAGACACCTGAGTTCTACCCTTACCTCACACCGAGGGAGACCTTCAGGTACGTGGGGGAGCTCATCGGGATGAGGAGGGAGCAGATCGCAGCAGAGACGCAGGAGATCCTGGAGAAAGTGAAGATGACAGACTGGCAGGACAAGAGGCTCGGAACATTCTCAAAGGGAATGAGGCAGAGGATCGCCCTGGGCCAGGCCCTGCTGAACGATCCAAGGATAATCATCCTGGACGAGCCCACATCCGGACTCGATCCCAGGGGAATGGCGGAGATCAGGGAGGTCCTGAAGAACCTCAGGAACGAATCCAAGGACCTGACCATCGTCATGAGCTCGCACATACTGCCGGAGGTCCAGGACCTCTGCGACAGGATCGCTTTCATCAACCACGGCACGCTGCTGAGGGACGATGATATATCGGCATTCGAGTCCAACGGCGGGACCAGGAGCCTCATAGCGAGGATCGACGGCATACCTTCTGACGAGGACATCGCACAGATCGATTCGCTGGACTACGTCATATCCGCGGAGCGTCTGGGCAACGACATAATGATAAACATCGGTTCCGAAGTGTCGCTCAGATCCAGGTTGTACAAGGACCTCAGCGAGATGAACCTGAACGTGTACGGACTGACCGAGGAGAACGCGCTGGAGGAGACCTATCTGGACCTCATCAAGGAGTCGAGGTAAAATGGCCAACGACATTTCTCAGATTGGAGTCGTCGCGAAGAACGAGATCATCAAGTGCGCCCGCGGAAGGAAGTTCCTGATCAGCTTGGTCATCGTATTCGTGGTGTTCCTGCTGATCACCGGACTGCAGTTCGTCATGGATAGCTGGGACAATCTGGACAGCATAGGGGCTCTGACTGAAGCATATCTCAGCACCTTCCCGATGGTCATCGTACTCATAGTCGCACTCCTGTCGTCCATCGCATTGGTGTCCGAATTCGAGGAGAGGACCGCACTGATCCTCTTCACCAGACCGGTCAGGCGCACATCCATACTCATCGGAAAGATCCTGGCCTGCACGATCGTCGAAGCTCTGATCATCCTAGTCTACTACATCCTGGTGGCCACCGTCGGTTTCCTCAAGATCGACGGAATGTCCCTGAACTTCCTGACTTCCTTCGGTTTCGCCGTAATGTATGCCTTCGCAACATCCGGGGTCGCGTTCGTCATCAGTGCCTTCCTCAAAAAGAGCAGCGTTTGTACCGTCATCTCGATCCTGCTGATGCTGGTCATCTTCCCCATCGTGTCCACGATGGTGGAGGCCAACGATGGCGAGAGTTGGTACATGATCGACCAAGCCGGAGAGACCATCTACACCTGTATCCCCGAGTACGTGGACAGATACAACGAGACACTGGACCAGATCGGCAACGTGGTCGACAGCGCAGTTGCCATCCTCAAAGGATTCACCGACGATGGAATGACCAACGGAATAACATGGCTGTCAGGGAACATATTCTCGGCAGAATACTTCATGGCCGATGAGACCACACAGCAAGCGGTCCTGACTGCACTGACAAGTGGGGATTCCGCAGCCATCATGGAGTATCACCAGTATATCAACCCCAGCTTCCTGGCGATCCAGGATGCGTCCACCCAGGCCTCGATCCTTCAGATGTTCATGTTCCTGACAATGGGAGCGGACGGCAATCTGAGCGGAATGATCATGGTGCTGGAGATGATGAACAGCATGACTGCACTCCAGCCGATGGACCCGCCGGACCTCCTGAAGGAGTTCCTCGTTCTCCTCGTGTGGGGAATCGCGGGATACTTGATAGCCTGGATAAAATTCATCAGAAGGGAATTCTGATCCTTTCGAAAACCCCTTACCAAACCCCTTCCTTCGGGAACCGACCAAGCGTAGATTTTTAACGTATCAAGCATCAATACCTATCGGATCAGGCGACCCATATGGACGCGGAACTAGTCGAGCTGTCGGTTTTGGGGAAGATCGTTCCCTCGCAAAAGGAGATGGACTTCCTGGACGGTGTAGCCTCGCGTCTGCTCGATAAAGTCAGAACGTACTTCGGAGAGAAGAGACTGGACGTAGACGTGAGACTGGCAGGCTCCTATGCCAAGGGAAGCTACCTCACGGACCAGGATTTCGACCTCTTCATGCTTTTCCCGCCGGAGATGCCCCGCGAGGAGATGACCGAAATCGGCCTCCAAGCCGGGAAGGACATCATAAACGGCGAATTGGTGTACTCCGAGCACCCCTACACAACAGGATTCTTCGAGGGCGTGGAAGTTGATATGGTGCCCTGCTACCATCTAGCTTCCACGGAGCACATACAGACCGCAGTCGACCGCACCCCGTTCCACACTGAGTACATCAACTCCCATCTGGACGATTATCAGAGGGATCAGGTTCGTCTGCTGAAGAAGTTCATGAAGGGCATCGGCGCGTACGGGGCCGAGCAGGACTCCAGGGGATTCTCAGGATACATGTGCGAGATCCTCATCGTGAAGTACGGTTCGTTCAGGAAGGTACTGGAAGCCGCCACCCAATGGAAGAAGGGCGAGACTATCGTCATCGAGAAGGAGGGTCCGCATTTCAAGTCCGCACTGGTGGTCTACGATCCCGTGGACAGGAACAGGAACGCCGCATCAGCAGTTCACGAGGACACCTTCGACCTATTCGTAATCGCCGCCAAGGCATACCTGGAAAATCCGGACGAGAAGTTCTTCTTCCCCAATAAGAGAGAGCCTCTGGCCCCCGAAGAGCTGGAATGGATCTGCTCCAAGCACGGCAGCAGGCTCGCATCTGTTCAGTTCGATAGGCCCGCCGATGTGGTGGAGGACAACCTCCAGGCACAGCTCTGGAGGACGCAGTACGCCCTGATCAAGAAGTTCGGCGAATTCGGATTCAACGTCATGAATGCGGTTCACAGATTGGATGATCTCCGCATGACGGTGGTGTTCGAGCTGGAGACCGACCTGTTGCCGGAGACCTTAGAGCACATCGGCCCGCCGGCGAAGGTGAAGAAGGCCTCCGAGGACTTCAAGGAGTTCTGGAAAGGGAACCCGTACGGAGAACCCTATGAGAAGGATGGGCACTGGTATGTGACCGCCCCTAGGCCAATAAGGAAGGCCACAGAGTTCCTGGAGAAGGAGATAGCGGTATCCGGAATAGGAAGGAACGTCGATCCTTCGACAAAGGTCATCTACGACCACTTCCAGACCATGTCATCGATAGAAACCGGTCTGCTAACGGAGCTCCTCGATCCGAAGTATCCGTGGGAGAACTGACTGTTTTCATCGGCTTGCAAAGATATATGTGGGCCTATATGCTGGCTTGGTCATTTTGGTTGCAGATTGACGATAATTTTAGATATATGTAAGATATATGTGAGATATATGTCTGAAGCTCCTCCTTTCACGATCTCACAGACTATGTTGGACATGGTGTTCCGCATAGGCGAACTTGTCAACAGCATAGAGCATTATGAGCTTCTAGACCCCCATCCGAAACTGAGAAAGCAAAATCGTATCAGGTCCATCCATTCATCGTGCGCTATCGAGGCCAACTCCCTTTCCGTCGGCCAAGTAGAGGATATAATCGACGGTCGCAAGGTTATCGGCCCCAAAGACGAGGTATTGGAGGTGAAGAACGCTATCGAGGCCTATTCCCTTCTAGGTGATTTCGACCCATACAGTATGGATGATTTTCTCAAACTCCATGGGATAATCGTAAGGAATCTGGAGAAAGAAGCTGGGAGGTTCCGTTCTGGTGCGGAGGGAGTGTTCGCCGGAGACAGGCTCGTGTACATGTGCCCGCCCCCGGAATTCGTACCGTCCCATATGGAGAACCTATTCGCATGGCTGAATGAGTCATCATCCACAGTCAATCCCCTGATTGCATCTTGCGTATTCCATTATGAGATGGTCTTCATACATCCGTTCTCCGACGGCAACGGGAGGATGGCAAGACTCTGGCAGACCGCACTGCTCGGGAAATGGAAGGCTATCTTCCATTGGATCCCCATAGAGAACAGAATCCTGAAGGCCCAGCAGGAATACTATGATTCGATCAACTTCTGCAATTCAGCAGGAAATTCCAACAGATTCATAGAATTCATGCTGAGGATGATACTGAATGCACTTGAGGATTCGATGGCCGAGATCAGAACAGCCACGGAAGCGCCTCCAAGACATCTGACGGAATTCATCCTAAAGATGGAATCTGGTAAGTACTACAGCGTCAAAGAGCTCATGGAACTCCAATCCTACAAATCACGCCCATCTTTCCTCAGATCTTACATCAAACCAGCAAGGGAACATGGACTGATAGAGATGGAGTATCCGGACAGTCCACGCACCACCAAACAACGGTACAAAAGAACGGAATGAATTCTATCAAAACGTTTTATATACCGTCGATAAATCCGAGGAATCAGTGGGCCTATGGGCTAGCTTGGTATACTTGTGGCTTTGGGAGCCATTGACCCCGGTTCAAATCCGGGTAGGCCCACTCCTACATCGTTCCGAAACGATGACGGATTGTCACCAGTTGCAGAATTTCTTGAGCATGATAGGATGCAGGACCAATCTGGGTAGCTCGGAATCCAGCAGATCCTCCATCATGCCGGCCATATCGCGGTTGTAACAGCGGGTCGGACATCCCTTGCACCTGACCCCTGTTTCGTGGTTCGGACATGAGTCGATACGGTCGAAGGCATAATCCAACAGCGCTGCGCATTGATCGCACATCCCGCTAGCGCCATGCTTACGAGTGCAGTATGCCCTCGCCATGAACTCCATTGCTTCTTTGCGGTCCCCGGTTCCGTTTACGAGTGTCATGACATCCTCCTTGATATGCAGAACGGAATGAACGGATAAAGCAGATGCTATCCAGGAAATTACAGATAGAGAAATGACCAGCAACAAAAACGAGCGGCAAGCTCTTCGAGGGTGAGTGCAAGGACTGAAAAAGTGCGACATTCATTCT
>SUTB01000008.1 GCA_015063125.1 Thermoplasmata archaeon | reverse complement strand
AGTGAAGGAAATATGGGAGAGAAACGCGGATGGAAAGTGGTAAGGAAAGGAGGAATAAACCACCCGCGTTCTCCAACATCCGCCATCTTTGTCTATGGATACATCGATGGATGGATGTATAATCCCATTACAACACTACAAGTATATAAAACAATCTTAGCGATAAAGAAAATAATGTACAAAAGTGAGTAATTTATTTTCTGATTGATAGTAAACCATGTATCCAATGCATCCAAAGTCAACGGGGCTTTACGACCTAGGGGAAGAGACAAGGTAGGAAAGTGTATCCATCCGAAAAATGCATAGGGAGATCAAGAAAAAGACTATGACAAAAGATGGTGGACCCGGCCGGGATTGAACCGGCGACCTTCGCCTTGTAAGGGCGACGTCATAACCACTAGACCACGAGTCCGCAAAGACACCTAAGCTACTTTTGATATAAAAACAGCGAGGACTACGTTTATTATTCAGAGTCCGCTTTCAGAGACCAGTTGCGATAGTGGTCCAACGGCTATGATCGGTGCTTCCCAAGCACCTGACCCGGGTTCGACTCCCGGCTATCGCACTCATACCATCCCAAGCGATGATTTTTCTAAAAGATTCCCATATGGTATCATCATGACGGTCCTGGAAATCGACGGTTCGAGAGGCGAAGGTGGGGGACAGATGGTCCGCACCTCTGTAGCCATGGCTACCGTCACCGGGATCACAACGCATCTCACCCGTATCAGGGAGAACAGACCTACCAACGGACTGTCCAAGCAGCACTGCGCTGCGGTGGACGCCGTGGCCCAGATGGCCGGATCCACCGTTGAGGGCAACACCATAGGCTCTCGCGAGCTTCTTTTCACGCCCGGCAACGAGCACAAGTACGACATCGAGATGAACATCGGAACGGCCGGAAGCCTGAGCCTGGTCCTTCAGGCCATGATGCTTGCCGGGAGGAACCACAGGAAGAGGCTCACCGTTGACATAAGCGGAGGGACCAATGTCATGTGGGCGCCTCCTATCGACTCGTATCAGACCCTTCTCTTCCCTCTGATGAGGAGGATGGGCATCGAGGCGAACGTCAAGATCATCGACCGCGGATTCTACCCCCAGGGCGGAGGCCGCGTCATCACCACGCTGGACCCCATCGACACGATCAAGCCCCTGGACATCGTGGATCTCGGAGAGCTCAAGAGCATCAAGGGAATCTGTTTCAGCCAGCGTCTGCCGGATTGGATAAACAAGGATATGATCCAAAGCTGCCAGAAGACGCTTGCTCCCTATGCGGACGTCGAGTTCGACATCCAGAAGACCGATGGGGACTCCCGCGGTGCAGGTATCGTGCTCACCGCAGAGTTCGAGAACGGACTGCTGGGCAGCAACGCACTGACATCCCGCGGACATACCGCCGACAAGGCCGGAGAGGATGCTGCTGCCGATCTCATCAGGGAGATGACCAGCGGAGCCACCATGGATGTCCACACCGCAGACCAGGTCCTACCATACATGGCGATGGCCCAGGGCAAGAGCGGATTCAGCGTTTCCAGGATCAGCAAGCACCTGCTCAGCCAGATGGACACCTTGGAATCATTCCTGGACGTCAAGTTCGGCGTCGAGAGGAAGGACAACGTCTACAGGTTCACCGTCACCCCGGGCGAGAACAACAAGGCACTCGTCCCCAGATGAACGGATTTATAGCCCGTTGTTCATGCATTTATCGGTAGGGTATCGATGAGACCGTTCATCCACGTCAACTGCGCAATGTCGGCCGACGGCAAACTGGCCGGGGACGACCGCACACAGGTCCGCATATCTTCGGACGAGGATAAGACCAGGGTGAAGGGGCTCAGGAAGCAGTACGACTCCATTCTTGTCGGAGTCGGAACGGTCATAGCGGACGATCCTCACCTGACCCTCAAGGACAGGGACTACGATACCAACCCCATACGCATAGTCCTCGACCCTCATGGAAGGACCCCCGATGATGCTCAGGTCCTCAACGACAGAGCACCGACGGTTATGGTCACACTAGAGGGCTGCGAAAGGTCGTGGAACTGCGACGAGATCATCCGTGCTGGCACAGAATCAATAGACCTGGAGAAGGTCATGACTGAACTGGCCGAGATGGACATCGAGAACATCCTCGTCGAGGGCGGCGGGAAGACCATCGCATCGTTCTTCAAGGCCAAGATGGTGGACCGCTACACCGTGTTCGTCGGAGGGCTGATAATCGGAGGCAAGGATGCCCCCACGCCCTGCGACGGTGACGGATGGGTGACCGAGAACGGAATCAAGATGACCCTGGAAGACTGCGAGATGCTCGGCAACGGGGCCTTACTGACCTTCAAACCCCTCTTCCAGTAACGGGATCTTGTGCATCCTGGGCTCAAGGACGAAACGGAGATAGTTGAAGTCTGTTCCGAACACCTCGCTGCTCACCATCTCATGGGGCTTGCCCGTAGCATCCTCCAGGATCTTGCAGAAGAAGCTGGCTGCGTACATTATCATGCAGTTCGCAGAGCCTTCCGTCAGAGGTATGCTGTTCTTGATGATGATCGTCAGAGGTTTAACTGAGTAGATGCTGGCCTCTCCGAATCCCATCTTCTTGAGATACTCGCGGGCGTTGCCTATGGTCTCCTCCAGATCCTTCCCGGTAAGCGATCCCGACAGGGATGCACCATGGATGAACCCGAGTATCCTGGCCATCGGGTCTACGTTGAGACCGACTCCGTCGAATCCGAGGAAAACGAACCAAGGCATGGCCTTGAGCATCATCTCCGGATCCTTGGCAACATTGCCCAGGATACCGAACGCCAGGTCCCTTGATTCATCGGACGAGGGAACAGACTTTCCGAATGGCAGCGAGATCAGGGAGTAGTACTTCTTCCTATTATCCTGAAGATCGTCATGGACCGAGATCAGTTTGTCCTCCACCATGGAATCCAGGTGGACCGATATCGTAGACTGTGCCTTCGATACCTTCTTCGAGAGTTCGGTGAGCGAGAGGTCCCCCTCTGTAAGCTCATGCAGGATCTTCAGCTTGACATCGCTGGATACCTGCACCGCCCCCTCTGAAGTGATATACAACTCGAAGTGCTTCGAATTATCCTCTGCCATAAAAGTCCGTATGCGGTTCGTATATATAAGTTTCGCTAAGACAATTCATAACTTTTGTATATTCACGAATGAATGGCCGAGGCAGGTGCGCCAATGAAGGCAACGGTTAACGGGAAAGTATGCGATATCAGGGCCGTTTGGTTCGAGAACGGAAAAGTCAGGATGATCGATCAGAGGGAACTCCCTGCAGAGATTGTCCTTGTCGATTTCGATGACTATCTGGACATCGCAGAGGCCATCAGGAACATGACGACCCGCGGAGCCCCCTCGATCGGAGCCACTGCAGCGTACGGCATGTGCATGGCAGCCCTGAAGGGATGCGATCTGGACAAAGCGGCCAAGGACATCAAGGCAGCCAGACCCACCGCCAACGACCTGTTCTATGCTGTCGACTACATGTACAAGGAACTGAAGGACGGGAAGGATCCCGTCGAAGCCGCCGACGGATACGCGCAGATGATGGTCGACAAGTGCACCAAGATCGGCGAGTACGGAGCGGAGCTCATCAAGGACGGAATGAAGCTCATGACTCACTGCAACGCAGGAGCACTGGCCACCGTCGATGTCGGTACCGCCCTCGCACCCATGAGGAAGGCCCACGAACAGGGCAAGAAGTTCTTCGTATACGCATCAGAGACCAGACCCCGTCTGCAGGGCATGCAGCTCACCGCATGGGAGCTCAACCAGGAGGGCATCGACCATGCCATCATCCCCGACGGAGCCTCAGCGTACTACATGTCGCAGGGAGTCGACATGATCATCACCGGAGCGGACAGGATCGCCGAGAACGGCGACTTCGCCAACAAGATCGGGACCTTCGACAAGGCCATCGTCGCCAAGCACTTCGGCATTCCCTTCTACGTCGCCGCTCCCATCTCCACATTCGATTTCAACACCAAGACCGGCAAGGACATCGTCATCGAGCAGAGGTCCGAGACCGAGGTCACGATGGTCAAGGACATCAGGATCGCTCCGGTCGGCTCTAAAGCGCTCAACCCAGCGTTCGACGTCACCCCTGCGGAGCTGGTCACGGGATTCATCACCGAGAAGGGAATATTGAAACCAGAGGACATCCATATGGTGAAGCAATGAACGAGAGATACGCCAGACAGGAGCTCGTCAAGATCTGCAAGCTGCTCTACGACAGACAGCTCACGGTATCCGCCGGAGGGAACATGAGCGTCAGGATCAACGATTCCGAGGTGCTCATAACCCCGTCGGGAAGGAACAAGGGCATGCTGGAGCCCGAGGACATGGTCCTCATCGACTCCAAGGGAAAGGTGCTCTCCGATGGCAAGCCCTCGATAGAGCACAAGTTCCATCTGGCCCTCTACAACATGAATCTGGACACCAATGCGATTGTCCACTGCCATCCGCTCCACTGCGTCGCTCTCGCTGTCAAGGGACAGAAGATCAAGAGCAACATCACCCCTGAGGGAGTGCTTCTGCTGGGAGACGTGCCGATGATCGGCTACTACACCCCCGGATCCAAGAAGCTGGTCGATGCGGTGGCCGAGTACGGGCACTGCAAGGCCATGCTCATGGAGAGGCACGGCGCCCTCACTCAGGGACGCACCCTCGAGGAGGCCTACAACAGGATGGAGGAACTGGAATTCCAGGCAAGACTCCAGCTCCTCTGCGGCGACGATGTCACCGACCTCCCCAAGAGGGAGATAACCAAACTTTCCAAGATGTGATAACATGGCGATACTGGTCACCAAGTGGTTCGGAGTTTTCCTCATCGATGAGAGATCACACAGCATCGTTGACAAGAGGCTGATGCCCAAGGACGCACAGGTGGTCGCTGAGAAGCTCGCCGCCGTCCAGAGAGGAGGCATCCTCGATGAGGAGAGGGAGCTCGCTGCGAAGGTATCTGAGAAGCTCATGGTCGGGGACAGGAGACAATCCGAACTCGGTAAGCCTGAGCTGTTCGACTCATCGTTCCTCACCCCTCAGAAGTTCGGATACGACGATGCGTTCATGCACGAGGTCATGATGGGCCTCGGGAAGCTCAGGACATCCGAACCCGTCCCCAGGGACAAGAACCTGGTCCAAGCGATCAGGAACCTGGACGACCTGATCGCCACAATCAACCTCTACAACGAGAGGCTCCACGAGTGGTACGGGATGCACTTCCCCGAGCTCGCTGACTACGCCAAGGACTCGAAGTACGCTGACCTCATCGCAAGATACGGCGACAGGGATGCTATCATCGAGGAGCTGGGCATCGACATACAATCGATAGGTGCGGACTTCAACGACAACGACATGCGCGCCGTCATGGACCTGGCCGACACGCTATACCGCCTATACGATGACGAGGAGCGCACCGAGGCCTACATCCAGGAGATCGTGGAGGAGACCTGTCCGAACATGTGCGCCATAGTCGGAGGGCCTCTGGCGGCAAGGCTGATCTCGCTGTCTGGAGGACTCGAGAGACTCTCCACACTTCCCTCTTCCACGGTCCAGCTGCTGGGAGCGGAGAGGGCGATGTTCAGACATCTGAAGTCCGGCAAGAAGGGCCCTAAGCACGGTATCATCTACCAGCACCCTGAGGTCCACAAGGCCCCCTACTGGCAGAGAGGCAACATAGCCCGTGCGTTGGCAGGGAAGATTCTCATCGCAGCTAAGGTGGACCAGTACCATGGAGAGTTCTGCGGAGACAGACTGAACGAGGAGTTCATGGCCAGGGTCGAGGACATCAAGCGCAGGTATCCTGATCCGCCCAAGGTCCCCGAGAAGAAGAACAAGCGCAAGAACCGGGGAAAACCAAGAAGGTACTGATTTACTTACTATTTTTTCGAGAACATAGTAAGTTGGTCAAATCCCCGTCACGTTTCTTACTAAAAAATCGGGAAAGAGGTACGAATTACCGGCATCTTCCATCTTAACGTCGATAGATGCATGCAGAAAGGAAGGCCGAACAGAGCTCCTCATCATCGATCCGACCCAGACCGTTCATGTAATTCGACCGTCCTTAACGCGCGCATAACATTATAATTACAGACGGCATCCTGGAAGCCAGATAACATGAGGTCTGTAACCGTTTACGACTTGCATGTGTTCGCTTCCAATGGGGAAGTGAACTTCCGGCCATAAAGCTGGATCGAATAATCCAAAGGATAGTGAAACCAATGTGGGAGATGAAAGAGATCAGAGAGCTGAAAGAGGGAAGGTACGTCAATGTTGACGAGGAGCCTTGTAAGATCGTCAAGATCACTACCTCCAAGCCCGGAAAGCACGGATCCGCAAAGGCGAACATCGATGCAGTCAGCATCTTCACCGGAGCAAAGAAATCCATCGTTGGACCTGTCAGTACAAAAGTCCAGGTCCCCATGATCGACAAGAGGAAGGGACAGATCCTGTCCATCACCGGCGAGGAAGCCCTCGTCATGGACCTCGAGACCTTCGAGAACCTCTCCATCGTCATCAACGACGACGCAGAGCAGAAGATCGAGGAGGGTGCTGAGGTTCTGTACCTCAACGCCATGGGCAGATACAAGTTCATGTGAGGACTGGTAAAATATCATACGGACTCGGGTATGCCGGAGCGGACTCTGAATATGAGGAGTCCGAGGTCGTCATATTCGGAGTCCAGTATGATCATACCGCCTGCTTCAAGGCAGGCGCTAGGGAGGGACCCACCGCCATCAGGCGGGCCTCCTATAATTTTGAGGAGATTCATTTCGAGCACGGCATCCATCAGGAGCTGCCGGCCATCTGCGACTACGGTAACGTGGACGACTTCGTCGTTCCCGAGGACATGGTCCAGGAAGTGGATTTCGCCGTCGGCCCTGCCATAAGGGACGGCAAGTTCCCCATCACCATCGGTGGGGAGCATTCTGTGAATGTTCCTGTGGTCAGGAACTTCGACAAGGACGACATCGCCGTCATCTCGATTGATGCCCACCTGGACTCCAGGGACGAGTATCTCGGGACACCGCTCAGCCATGCCTGCATCATGAGGCGCGCTGCAGAACACGTAGGCATCGAGAACACCTTCGTCCTCGGCTGCCGCGCCATCGGAGAGGAAGAACTGGACAGGGACGATGTCATCCCGTTCATAAGCGCTTACGACATCTTCGACAACGGCATCGATTGGGCGATCAAGAAGGCTCTCGACGGCGTCAAGCACGAGCACGTCTATCTCACCATCGATATCGACGGAATCGATCCTGCATACGCGCCCGGAACCGGCACTCCAGAACCTTTCGGACTCCATCCTTACGACGTCAAGAAGGTCATCAATGCGGTCGGCGACAGACTCGTTGGATTCGATGTCTGCGAGGTATGTCCTCCGGCAGACCCTTCGGGCATAACGGCCATACTGGGTGCAAGGCTTATCAATGAAGCGATCGCGGTCCACGCCAAGAATCTCAGGCAGTGATCTCTTCCTTCTCTTCCTGTTCTTTCTTAGAGA
>SUTB01000001.1 GCA_015063125.1 Thermoplasmata archaeon | reverse complement strand
GCTGATGCCCGTTAGGAACATTGAATGGATGAGCGGTCCGTTGGTTCTTGATTTCCGATATAACCCAAGTCAGGAATGGGTGCCGATCCGTATCATATCGCCTGATGTGTCCAATCAGAGATGTCCTCCACGGTTCGATCCCGCTCCATATCGACAACTGTCAAATTCTGTCGGTTCCCGTTTTTTAGAATAATGATTGGCAGATGTGTCAAAGTCAGGTTAAAAAGAGCCCGGGGATGCCCCGGGTAAGTGGGTTCACTGCGATTCTTTCTCTTTCTGCCTCTCGTCGGCGTACACCTTGGCGATGGCGTTCTTCATGATGGTGTCGGGTACGTCCTCGACGTACTCCTTCTTCCAGTCGAGTGTCGGGCGTCCGAACGTGATCCTCTGGGGCTTGCCGTGGTCGCAAGCGTCGTCGGAATCGAGGTACCTGATCTGGAGGCCGTCGATGACCTCGGGGATGGTCCTTCCGTTGATCAGGACGTCGTTCTTCCCGTCCTCGATGATCGTCTCCTTGAACGAGCAGGATATGTCCGCGGATTTCATCTCGTAGATCAGGTCCTGGATGTAGGCTGCCATCTTGCCGGTGGAGGGTCTCCTGATCGATATGTCGGAGATCTCCTTCTCGGTGTGCTTGTATTCGATTTTGATCGTAGCCATGTCAGAAGGATTGTTTACTCGATTAGATAAAGATTCTTTTCCATTATCCTACTGGTCTAGCAATCTGATTTAAATCAGGCTGGGGATAGAGGTATCATGGATTACCTAACTGAGATGATGGATTGCGTCCGCTCCAAGCATCCGCTCGTCCATCACATCACCAACTATGTGACCGTAAACGACTGCGCGAACATCTGCATCTGCTCCGGGGGATCACCCGTGATGACAGATGAGATGAAGGACATTATTGACATGTCCAGTTTCTCCAATGCCGTTGTCTTGAACATGGGGACTCTCAACGTTCGCACAGTGGAATCCATGATGTATGCCGGAAAGATCGCCAAGGACAACAATGTCCCCGTCATCTTCGATCCTGTCGGAGCCGGCGCCACCAGATACCGCAACGACGTTGCCGAGATGATCATAAAGAAGGTAAAGCCCGAAGTGATCAAAGGCAACTCCGGGGAGATCTCGTTCCTCGCAGGAATCCAGGGCGGAGTGAGAGGAGTCGATGCCGTGGGCAAATCAGACGTAGGCGAGTTGATCAGCTCTCTGGCCGAGAAGCTGGGCTGCATCGTCGCATCCACTGGCGAAGTGGATTACGTTTCCGACGGGAAAGAGGTGTATGAGCTGAAGAACGGCGACCCTATGCAGGGCAACGTATCCGGTACCGGCTGCATGCTCAGCTCCGTCATCGGATCATATGTCGGGGCCAACGGAGTCAAGAAGGAGTCTGTGATCTCGGCGATAACCGCATTCAACGTTGCGGCGGAACATGCGGCAAAAGACTGCAAAGGTCCGGGTTCATTCAAGGTCGGGCTGTTCGATTCCCTTTTCAATCTCAGATCCGAGGATCTGCCGAAGGAAGCAAAGATCAGAAGGCTCTGATCACAGCATCTTGAGCTCGCCAGTGATCTTGTCGATTTCACTGGCGGGCGCAGGTCCGAGGCCCATGCAGGTGACCGTTCCCGGGTCGACCTGAGTCCTTCCTGCATCGGTGATCACCGCGATATGGATCTTGTTGCTGCTGGCGATCATCCTGTACTTGTCCAGTTCCTCCATCGAATCCACCTTGAGGACGATCTTGGGCTGGCCGCATCTGTACCAAGCATCGAAGGACTTCTTGTCCTTCTTCTCAGTGAAAAGCGCGCATTCGACAGCGGCATGCCCTACCTGAGCGGCGATCTTGCCCTTGCCCATCTTGAGGTCGTTCCTTACGAGCACGACGAGCTTATACTCCCCTGTAGGTCTGAACAGTCCGAATGCCATGGAGGAAGCGACATAATCGGCCTATAAAAAAGGTGGTCTGATTGTTTCACACGACCTCTAATCCGTAGCGTCCGTGGATCTCCTCGCCGTTGTAGTAGAGGATCCTTCCATTGTCGGAGACATCGTAGTAAGGCCTGAGCTCTCCGAGCCCCAGGTCAGAGCTGGTATCGGCCACGATGTACAGGCTGTAGACTCCCCTGACCCCTTTGGCGTAAGCAGATATGGGGCTGTCGGTGAGATCGACGTCCACAGCGGCGATCGTGGTCTCCGGCAGGAACAGCAGGCCAACATCCTTGCCCTCCCTCTTCATGATGGAGCAGTACAGGATGGCCCTGTCCTCGTCATCGCCGCATCCCCAGAGCAGGGTCTCCGTCGGGTATGCCCAGTAGTCGTTGACACGGTAGTTGAAGCTGTCGAACACGTTGGGAAAGCAGTTCTGCACGAAAGAGAGGACGAAGTCCGCATATTTGGCCTGCGAATCCCTGTAGTTCTTGTTGAACAGCGATCTCAGCTGATCGTTAAGGGTTTCCACGGAGAGGCTATCGACCACGTACTTCGTCATCGAGGTCTTCGACTGTTCGTCCAGCCGGCTGCTGAGGTCCACGTTTAGGCAGTTCTTCACCTCATCGGAAGACATGGTGTACTCGAAGGAATTGACGGTGCCGTCGTATTCCCAAGAGTAGGTTGTCGTGTACTTCCCATAGTACACTCCCTTGCCGATGAACACATCGTAATCTCCGGATTCGCCATAGCAGTCGGCAGTGATCCAGAATCTCCCTATGGAGACGTTGTCCCATGTCACGCTGTAGATGTTGTCGGAATCGGCGATGTCCTTGGTGACCTTCTGGTAGAATGGATTCTTGGCGTTCGTATGGTTGTAGGCATCCGTTTGGACGACCCATATTATCTTGTTGTATTTGCCCACGTACTTATCGCTGAGGCTGATGGTGAGCTTGAGGTCGGGGTCGTAGGTGGGCAGGAGGTTAAGGTCGTAGTTCGCGAAGTCGCCGGTCAGGTCGATGTAACCGTTGGTCTTGATGTCCACCATGATTCCTTCCGCCACCGGTTCGGGTTCAGGCTGCATGTGAGTCTCATAGTAGTCGAATGCCACCAGGGCGCCTGCGAACACCAAAACGAACAGGATGATTGACATGGTGATCCTGACCTTGGGGCTCTTCATGTCGATGTTGGTCCTGGTCTGGATGGTCTCCATGATAGGGCCGAGGTCATCCTTGTATTGTCTGAGGTCCTGACCGCAGAAAGGACAGTTGTCATGGTCGCCGAGGAACTCGTTACCGCAGAAAGGGCAGAATCCCTTGTCGGTGTGCTTGTTTGCGGCCATGCATGTTCACGCTCCTAGTGGCTTCGAGACCTGACGGTGTAATAATACTATGCGCTGGTCTGTCGGAATGTGTGCAAGATCAGTAGAAGTTCTTCTCTTCCACCGTGATGTGGGTTTCCACTCCGGGCTCGAGGATGATGATGAAGGAGTTGTCGTTGTCCAGCTCCACAGCCTTGCCGTTGACCTTGACCATGACGTTCTTGTCGCCTACGATCTTCATCGGACCGATCTTCTTCGCATCTCCGGGAACCACGAGCTCATCCTCGATGAGCTGGTCGCCGTAAAGCAGCGGGCCGTTGTCCAGGTAGATCGTCCTGGTCTCAACGGGGATCTCGTTGATGCTCATATCCCTGAAGTTGGTGCTGTTGCAGAAACGGCTGGGGAGGATCTTGTCCTTCTCGCTCTCATCGTTGCTGGCGATATAGTAGCCGTCCTTGGCTGTGACCTTAATCGCATTGTTGGCCGAGACGTACAATCCTCCGGTCAGCTCCATATAGCTCTCCGAGCTCCTGTACTTCTCGTTCTCCTTAAGTGCGGAGCTTGTGTCCAGAACTATGGCCTTCTCCGAGCAGTAGAGGGAGAATGTGCAATCCATCTCCGTCAGGTCGGAGACGTCGAAAAGGGGGACCAGGTTCAGGTCCGAATTCATCTTGATGCTGTATACTCCGTTGTCCGCAGGGGACATCAGGAATGCCATCCCGTTCCTCACGTAACCGATATCCGTCGGATCGTCGAGGACCAGGGAGAGCGTATCTCCGGCCTGGGCGCTGTACGGGTAGGTGAGTTCGTTGCCGTCCTCGTCGTACACAGTGTACTCGAGCGAGCTGTCGACAGTGAGCTCGAACGTCTCTGCGCTGAGATCCGAACCGGTTCCTGTCGCTCCGAACACCAATATGGCTGAGAGCATCACCATGAACACGGCCGCGGTGATGTACCTGACCGATCTCGTGGACTGTGTACTGTCCTTCTTGCTGCGGTTGAGCAGGGCTGTCTTGACAGATGATGTACGCTTCTTCGCGGAAGGCGCAGGGGACAGGTTCTCGATCATGACTCCCTTCACGGGTTTCATGCTGAGTGAGGGGTAGATCTCCTTGAACGAGATGTTCTCGTTCGTCGCGCTCTCCTCCGAGCTTCTGACGAATATTCCGCTGCTGGCCATCTCCAGTCCCTGGTGGGCCATTCCCTTGATGAATGTCATCGCCTGCGACATCTCCGAGTCAGGGTCCCTGCTGGAGATTCCTATCGTTAGGGGGTAGACGGAAACGATGTTCAGTGAAAGTCCGATCGCCTGGGCTATGTCCGACATCTTTCCGAAGTAGGTGTCGAAGCTGCCCTGCACATCCATGGATCCGGATGCCCTCATGTACTTGGCTCCCAGGACGACCATGGTGTACTCGGAATCGAATCCGTACATCTTCAGAAGGGCCAATGTGTACAGCAACTGGCCTTCCATGAATCCGCCCTCCTTGTCCTTGATCTTGTCCAGGACCTCGTCCATCTCGGATCTGTCGTAGGAGATTGGGCGGGATTTCTTGAGCAGTATTGAGCATGCGAGCCCGTAGTATGCTGAACCTGATTCGGAGTAGAAGACTGAGATGACTCCCTCCTCAACCATCCTGAGCAGGTTCGAAGTGATGGTCGACCTTGGGGAGTCGACCTTGGTGACTATGTCCGTGATGCACAGGGGTCTCTCGTAGATGGCGTTGATGATATCGATCTGGACGTCGCTGGTCATCAGACCGGCCGATCCGTCAACGTCGACCATGAGGAAGCGATCGGCATCCTTGTGGTGGAGGCTGGTGTTCATGTAGGGCTCTTCCACCTTCTCTGTGCGGTCCATGGTGACCTTGATCATGTTGTCTGCGCCGTTGAAGGGCTCTGTGCTGACGATCTTGTAGGTCCTTCCAGTGGAGTTCTCGATGAGCCTGATGACGAATTCCATCAGGATCTTGGATTTGTCCATGATGTTCTCGTCGCCGGTGACCACCAGGGTCAGAGGGGAGAACGAGAATACGGAGAAACTGTGGCCTGTGATCCTGGAGAAGATGTCCCTGACGTTCATCACGGCATCCTCCATTCCGGCCTTCTCCATCTCGATGGAGTCCGCCAGGGCGTCGGCGTACTTCATCTTGAGAGGGTCGATGTCCACACCGATCTCGGACATGTAGCAGTCCAGCATGTTGGACAATGTGGAGAGTCCCTTGTAGTTCTTGAGCGGATCGACGAATGTCTTCTGAGAGACGTTCCTGAGCCTGTCGTTGGTCTCCGTGGAACTGGCCAGGACCTTAGCGTTGGTGGAGTAGTAGACGGTCTTCTTGTCGGACTCCGGTTTGGTCCTGTCGATTATCCCGTTCTCGGCCATCTTGTCGATGATGAAGTGCAGAGACGATGAGCTCAGATTGAGCTCCGATGTGAGATCGCTCGGTCTCTTCATTCCCTGGAGCAGGCTGTTGTAGACTGCTATCTGCAGGGGATCCGTGAGGGGAACGACACCTTTGTCGGTCAGTAGGATGCAGAAATTGCGTAGATACTCATCCTGTGCGCCCATGATAGGGGTATTTTTTTAATTATATTTTAAGAGCACCCCAGTTTGTACGGACGATGTGCGAATCAAAGCTTGGCTTTGATTATGAGGTCCCTGAGGTCGTGAGCCGCTTTGACTACATCATCCTGGCTGACCACAGCGGACACCACGGCGGCGCAGTCCGCACCAGCCCTGATGACGTCCTGGATGTTGCCTTTGTTGATACCGCCGATGGCCACGATCGGGATATCGACGGCCTGTCTGATCCTGTAGATTGCATCAAGTCCGAGACCTTGGGTCGCATCAAGCTTCGTAGAGGTGTTGAAGATGGATCCGACACCGACGTAGGCGGCCCCTCCGTTGTAGGCTTTTATCGCTTCATCGACGGTCGTGACGGAGATGCCGATGAGCATCTTACCGCCCACGATCTCCGATGCCTTCTCCAGAGGCATATCCGACTGTCCCAGATGTATGCCGTCTGCCTCTGATTCCACAGCGACTTCCACGTTGTCGTTGACGAAGAAATATCTGCTGTAGTCGTCAGCGATCTCCTTGATCTTGAGGGCGTCCCTGAGCATGTCCTCCTTGGTCGAATCCTTCATCCTCAGCTGCACAACATCGGCACCGCCCTCATAGGCGAGCCTTGCGATCTCGACATTAGAGCGTCCCTTGGAGAGAGATTCATCGGTCACGACATACAGGTCGAACATGGTATGTCTATCCCCGGTGTCATACATAACTGATTCGGGCTCGATTCCCTTTCTTTTTTATTCTACTTAATAGAAAAGGCATAGGACTTTTATACAGGGTTTTGAATCGGTTGCTTGGTTAAAATGGCTGGCGATAAGACTGTCAGAAAAGATAGGGACCCGATCATGTTGGTCTGTGGTGTCATCTTCTTGGTTGCAGCCGTCGTTGTCATCGGATGCTTCGTGTCCGATGAATGGTTCCCCAGTGGGGAAAAGACGGCATCGAATGGAGACAAAGTGACTGTGGAGTACACAGGAACATTCTATGACGAGTACGGAGGAACCTATGCCGTCGTATTCGACACCAACGTTTCCAGCATCGGTAACGACACGAACATCGCCAAATCCAACGACTACACGGCGAAGACCTCCTATTCACCTCTCGAGTTCACAATCGGTAACGGAACTATGCTGAAGGCATTCGAGGAATCCGTCATCGGCCACAAGGTCGGCGACAAGTACAAGATCGAGCTCACCGCAGCCCAGGGATACATCGGAGCATCCACAGAAGGATACCTCAACACTTCCGGCAATGTGATGTCCACAACCGTCACCATGACCAAGACGGACTTCGCAGCCGCATACCCCGACGTTACCCTCAAGGACAACGGAGAGGTCAAGTTCGTTTCCAAGTACAAGTGGGACGCATACGCATCCTACACCGACATGGGCAACGCTGTCCTGATCACTTACGTCCCCGAGGCAGGAGAGACCTACGAGGTCTACAAGTCCGGAGACACCGTCGTCAACTACAAGGTCAAGACCGTCTCCAGCGGAAAGATCACCTACGACATAGAGATCAAGAACCCTGTGAAGGTCGGTTCAACCGAGATTCAGATGATCAAGCTCGACCTCGGAACCAAGACCATCTACATCACCAACATCGATGGTTCCGACATCATCTACAAAGAAGGAGCAGAGCGTGTCAACCAGCCTCTGTTCTTCGAGATCAAAGTTTTGACCATCGAGTGAGAACAGTCATCCCCCCGGGCATCAGCCCGGGGGTAACCAATCCTCTTACGACCTGAGGTCGGATCAATTCTGTCATCGATTCTTGAATTAATCATCTACTGCATCCGTGCGTTGTTCGCAGTCCGAGAAAGCTATTCGCAACGGCTGTCTGCAGATGAATTTCATCTTCTGCATGTTCAGTAGAGCTTCTTCCTGATCACGTAATGGCAGATTGCATAGAACGATACGATGTATATCATGATCACAAGGATCGAGATCCCATCCATCGGCAGGCAGTTCGCTGCTTCACGCATGACCGTGGTGGTGTGAGTCAACGGAAGCGCCCAGATTATCGAGGATATGATGTCCGGAAGTGCGCTCACATCGAACAGGGTGCCGCACATGAACGACATCGGGAGGATGATCAGGCTGTTGAACATCATCAATGTGGGGGTAGAGTCAGCCAGCAATCCAGCGGCCACTCCGAGCAATGAGAACATCACGCTCGAAAGGATCATCGTCAGGATCAGTTCTGCAGTTATGTGCAGCCCGGATGTAAGCAGCATTCCGAGGCAGATGATTATGACCCCACCGATGAGTCCCCTTATGATCCCCATCAGGCATTTACCGAAGATTATCGAAGGGGTATGCATAGGGCAGAGGATGAGCTCGTCGAAGCTGGTATGGAAGAGCCTCTGGATGACTATCTTCTGCGATGAGGAAGAGAATCCTGAGTTCATGGAGGATATCGCGACGATACCGGGTATGACATACGCGATGTATTCCGAGTCGCCTGCGCGCATACCGTAACCGAAGGCGATGAGATATAGCAACGGACCCACCAGAGTGGAGACCAGGGTCTGAATCGCATTGTGCTTCATGTAGACCAGGTCGCCGTACGCCACTCTGAAGATCTCGGAGAAGATGTTGTACATCACATCTTCCTCCCGGTAAGCTCCAGGAAGACATCCTCAAGGTTGGTGCGGCGTATCGATATGCTACAGTCCGGCGGGACATCGAGAGAGGCATTCTTGGCGTGGGCCAGGTCCTGGAAGTAGCTGGTGTTCTCGTTTCCTTCGGGATCGACGGTGACCAGCGTGAAGTTTCCTACCTTTTCCTTAAGCTCCTTGGGTGTTCCCTCGGCTATGATCTTCCCCTTGTTGATGATCCCGATACGGTCGCACAGCGATTCCGCCTCGAAGATGTAATGGGTTGTCAGGAATATGGTGGTGCCCGTCTTGTTGATGTTGCGTATGAGCTTCCACAGCATGTTCCTAGACTGTGTGTCCAAGCCGGTCGTGGGCTCGTCCATGAAGAGTACCTTCGGGGTATGGATGAGCGAGCAGACGATGGCAACCCTCTTCTTCCAGCCTCCGGACAGGTGCATGACCTTCTTGTTCATGTATTCATGGAGCTCCATCTGGTCGGCCAGCTCGTTCATGCGCCTGTGGGATTCCTTCCAGGACAGGTTCTCCATGAGTGCGTGATGGATGATGTTCTCCTTGACGGTGAGGTCCTTGTCCAGACTGTGCTGCTGCTGTATGATCCCCAGCAGCTTTCTCGCCTCGATGAAATCGGAGTGGGTGTCGTGCCCGCCGATCCATACCTGCCCCTCGTCGGGAACGTCGATGGTCGTGAGCATGCGGACCGTGGTAGTCTTACCGGCACCGTTGGGTCCGAGGAATCCGTAGATCTCCCCTTCCTTGATGTCAAGGTCTATCCCGTCGACTGCCGTGAACTTCCCGAATCTCTTGACAAGCCCGCTGCAGCGGATAATGGAGTCGTCATCCGTATCCATGATGTCCTCAGAGTATGTTGTCCAGCTTCTCCATCATGAGTTCGGGGTTCCTGGCGATGATCCTGATTGTCCTGTCCTTCTTGGAGCCCTTGTCAACAATGGCATCGGGCACCTTTCCGGCAAGGCTGACGGCCTTCTTCGTGGCCTCGGAGATCTTGTCCTTGGACATCTCCACACTCACGGCGGTCATGCCGACCTCTTCCATGATGTCGATGATGTCGTCCCTGTAGGCGAGATTCATGATGCATCTGGATTTGGGGTCGTGCTTCATTATCTCAAGCAGGATGTAGGACAGTCCCTCAGCGGCTCCGAACTTGGCGGGACCGTTCTTCTTGAGGATTCCGTTGTGAACGACTATCCTCTTGTCGATGGCCGCTATCTCCTCTGGTCCGGCAGCATCCTTAAGCGCATAGGCGATGTTCATTCCCGCTTTGGGGACGAATTCATTGGGGATCAGGTCGATGATCCTGGATGCCGCGGAATCCAGGGAATCGAGGATTTTGAACTTGTCCGATTCCCCTTTGACCTTAACCATCGGGTTGACGACGACGTCACCCTTGCCTATGGCGTACTGCGATGCGATGGATTCTTGGATCATGTCCCTGGACTTGATCACCGCGTTGACGATGTCCAGTCCCTTCGCCATATTGGCGGTTATGTAAGCGGAGAGGCAGCATCCGCTGCCGTGTCCGGCCTTGTTGAGACGAGGATACTCAAGCTTGTTGAATTCTGATGACAGGTACAGGTAATCCACAACCTTGGGCCCTCTGAGATGGCCGCCTTTGAACAGGACGGACGATCCCTGTTTGCCTATAAGCTCGCAGGCGAGTGTGATGTCGTCCTCATTCCTGATCTTCATGCCTGCCAGTGTCTCAGCTTCATGCATGTTCGGGGTCACGAGTTCGCATATGGGAAGGAGTTTCTTCTTGAGTGCCTTGACGAAATCGTCCTCGCATAGGGAGCATCCGGTTCCCGAAATCATGACGGGATCCACGATAAGCGGGGCTTCATGGTCCTCTAGGATGTCCGCCACCGTCTCTACGATCTCTGCGCTGTACAGCATACCGGTTTTGACCGCCTTTATGTCGCAGTCCTTCAGCACCGATTCGAGCTGGGCCTGGATGAAATCCACAGGCATGGGGAAGATGCCATCGACGCCCTGCGTGTTCTGGGCGGTGACGGCCGTGATGACTGATGTGGCGTGAATGCCGACTACGGACATGGCCTTGATGTCCACTTGGACACCTGCGCCTCCGATGGAGTCGGAACCTGCCACAGTAAGAGCTGTTCTCATTGTTTTTCCCATATCAAAAGCAATAAATAAAGAGTCTTAGCTTTGGAGCAATGATGAAAGTCAGCAGTAAGCATTTCGTCCTCAAAGGCAAATCAGACTACAAGGATTTGGCTCCTGTTTTCCCCGATATCCTCAAGATGTTCCTGGAGTCGATCGATCAGATGCCTGAGGAGGAGGAACTTCTGCAGATGCTGATAGAGCTCAACACCATCGACCTCGAGATGAACAGGAAGCCCGAGGGATACAATAGGAAGGGAAAGGTCAGACTGGTCTTCCCCATGGATTCCAAGGAGTTCTACATCAAGACCTACGGAAAGGCATCGGACCTCGTCCCCATCGCGGACAGGATTAGCGAGATGCTGACCGCTGCCAACATCAAGTTCGATGTGAAGGATAACGACCGTATCGACTACGACTGATTATCCTCGGTATCTTCTCAGAAAACAGCCTGCTGTCAGGACAGCAGGTTCTTCCAGCAATTATCGATCAGCTGCTTCTCCTGACGGAGGGTCTCTTCGCGAAGCATAAGCTGCTCTATCGCCTTGGACATCTGTTCATCGGTGGATGTCGGTGATGTTCCCCCATAGGATTCCCTTCTGTCCACGCAGCTCTTCACGGGGATGAACTTGTAGACGTCGTCCTCGATCTTGTCACAGAACGATTTCAGTTTGTCCAGGGGCATGTCCTCGAGGTTCACTCCGGACTCTATGCTCTCCCTCACCGCTGCACCGACGATGCCGTGAGCCTCGCGGAAGGGGACCCCCTTGGTCACAAGGTAGTCTGCGAGATCGGTGGCGTTGATCTGTCCCCTGCTGGTGACCTCCATGAGCCTGTCAGCCTTGAAGGTGGTCGTGGACATGACCTTCTCCATGATCTCCAGGCAGCGGATGACCGTATCCATGGATTCCATGACGGGTTTCTTGTCCTCCTGCAGGTCGCGGTTGTATGTGAGCGGAAGTCCCTTGGTCAGGACCAGCATGGTGACGAGCGATCCGACGACCCCTCCGGTCTTGCCTCTTACGAGCTCCGCGATGTCGGGGTTCTTCTTCTGGGGCATGATGGAGGATCCGGTGGTGTACTTGTCATCCATCTCGATGAACGCGAACTCCTGAGAGGACCAGTAGACCAGCTCCTCGCACAGGGATGACAGGTGGATCTGTGTCTGGGCGGCGCAGAATGCCACTTCATTCACGAAGTCCCTGTCGCTGACTGAATCCATGGAATTCTCGGTGGGCTCCTTGAATCCCAGAGCCTCTGAGGTCATGAACCTGTCTATGGGGTATGTAGTTCCCGCAAGAGCGGCCGCTCCCAGCGGGCATTTGTTCATCCTGTTGAATGCATCGATGAACCTATCCGCGTCCCTTGCGAACTTGAATGCGTATGCGAGCATGTGCTGCGCTAAGGTTACCGGCTGCGCATGCTGCATGTGCGTGAATCCGGGCATGACCGTCTCGGCATTTTCCTCGGCGATCTTGAGGAGGCTGGTGACCAGGCCGTCGATGGCGGTTGCCGCCTCAAGGACCTTGTCCCTGAGGTACATCCTGAAGTCGACTGCGACCTGGTCGTTCCTGCTCCTTCCGGTATGGAGTTTGCCGCCTGCTGGGCCGATCCTCTCAGTGAGGGAGAATTCGATGTTGGTGTGGATGTCCTCCAGCGAGTAGTCCAGCTCGAACTTCCCTTCTTCGATCTCTTTGAGGATGGCCTTGAGGCCTTCTGTGATACGGTCGACATCCTCTGGCGGAAGGATGGAGCATGCCTTCAGCATCTCCACATGTGCGAGGGACCCCATGACGTCGTAGAACGCCATCTTCGAGTCCACATCCAGCGAGGATGTGAAGTCGAGCGTGGAGTCATCCATCTTGTCCTTGAACCTTCCAGACCAGAGGGCTTGTTTCACGTGATCACTTCTTCTTTGTTGCTGTCTTCTTGGCAGGTGCCGCGGTCTTCTTCGCAGCAGGGGCTGCCTTCTTCACGGTCTTCTTGGGTGCCTTGGCGTGCGCTTTGGCTGCGGTCTTGCCGGGCAGTCCCCAGCAGTAGATGAATCCGACTGCGGAACTGTGGTCGAAGCCGTCTCCCTTGGCGTATGTGCTGAGTCCGACGTCGTACAGCGAGTAGGGGGATCTCCTTCCGACAACGGTGGCGGTTCCCTTGTACAGCTTGACCCTTACGACTCCGGTGACATACTCCTGAGTGGATTCGATAAATGCCTGGAGGTTCTCGCGGAGACCCTCGTACCACAGACCGTCGTAGATGATCTCGCTGAACTTCTGCTCGATGATGCGCTTGAACTCGATCGTGTTCTTGGGCAGGGTCAGGGACTCCAGTGCCCTGTGGGCTGTGATGAGTGTGATCGCTGCGGGGCACTCGTATGTCTCGCGGCTCTTGATTCCGACGAGACGGTCCTCGACATGGTCGATCCTTCCGACTCCGTACTTTCCTGCGAGCTCGTTGAGTGTCTCGATGAGCTTGACTCCGTCCATCCTCTTTCCGTCGAGGCATACGGGAACACCCTTCTCGAATCCGATCTCGATGTACTTGGGTGCAGCGGGTGCCTTGGCAGGGTCGACTGTGTACGCCCATGCTCCTGCGGGGGGCTCCTCCCAGGGGTCCTCCAGAATTCCGCACTCGCACGAGTTGCCCCAGAGGTTCTCGTCACGGCTGTAGGGGCTGGACTTCTTGACGATGATCTCGATGCCGTTCTTCTTGGCGTAATCGATCTCCTCCTCTCTGGTGGTGATCCATTCCCTCATGGGGGCGATGATCTTCAGGTCGGGGTTCTGGGAGATGAGTCCGACATCGAACCTTACCTGGTCGTTTCCCTTGGCTGTGCATCCGTGGGCGATGTACTTCGCGCCTTCCTTCTTGGCGATGTCTGCGAGGACCTTCGTGATGAGGGGTCTGGCGACAGCGGTGCTCAGGGGGTAGACGTTCTGATACATGGCGTTGGCCTTAAGCGCAGGCCAGATGTAGTCCGTGACGAACTCTTTCCTGACATCGATGAAGTCGGCCTTGATCGCTCCGTTCCTGAGTGCGCGGGCCACGATGTCGTCCTTGCTCGGGGGCTGACCGACATTGACCGCGATGGCGATGACGTCGACGTTGTAGTTCTCCTGTAACCAGTGGATGTCGACAGATGTGTCGAGACCTCCGGAGTACGCAAGGACTACTTTGTCCCTGAGCTTCTTGGCGGGGGTCGCTTTAACCGTCTTCTTGGCTGTGCTAGCCTTCTTTGTTGCTGTCTTCTTAGCTACTGCCATGCTTACCGTTCCAAACGATGTGAATTCCGTTATATAAGGCGCGCGCAAAATGTACATCAAACTGTGTCGGATAGTGTCCATTCGGAAACTCAAGATGTCTGGAACATACCCAATGTTTACTATGTAACATTTTTGTCTAGAATCGAACACCATTCTTAATATACCTAAAAACATGGGGTTAAAGGAACAAAAAGGAGACGACCTATGGTTAAAGTTGGAGTAATAGGAGGAACCGGGTACACCGGAGGGGAGCTTTCACGCATCCTTTGCACGCACCCCGATGTAGAGATAGCCGCGCTTACGTCACGCCAGAACGCGGGACGCAGGGTCGGCGATGTCCACACCTTCCTCAGGGGATATATCGGCGACCTCGAGTTCACCGAGAAGATTTCCGACACCAAGGATCTGGACTTCGTGTTCGTCGCCACCCCTCACGGAGTGGCCATGAAAGAAATCCCCGCTCTGATGGAGCAGGGGATCAAATGCATCGACCTGTCGGGGGACTACCGCCTGCACGATGTCGCCGTCTACGAGAAGTGGTACGGCCACGAGCACACGGACGTGGACAATCTGCAGAAAGCGGTGTACGGTCTGCCGGAGTTCTTCCGTGATGAGATCAGGGGAGCTGACCTGGTGGCCAATCCGGGCTGTTACGCGACATCCATCATTTTGGCCTGCGGACCTCTGCTGAAGGCAGGAGTCGTCAAGGAGGACATCATAGTGGATGCCAAGTCGGGAACGTCCGGGGCCGGAATGGTCCCCACGGAACGCACGCACCACTCCACATGCGGAGAGACGATCATACCGTACAGCGTAGGCAAGCATCGCCATACGCCGGAGATCGAGATGGCGGTGGACAAGTTCGCAGGTTCCCACACCAAGGTGACATTCGTCCCGCAGCTTCTGCCCATAGTCCGCGGCATCCTGTCGTCATGCTACTTCAGCATCACCAAGGACCTCTCTCAGGAGAATGTGGATTCGATTTACAGTAAACAATACGGCAACGAGACGTTCGTACACTACGTCCCCGAGCCGTCCATACGCGCAGTGGTGGCATCCAACCACGCACAGGTTTCGTCCAAAGTCATGGGGGACAAGGTCGTCTCCTTCGGAGCGTTGGACAATCTGGTCAAAGGGGCATCGGGACAGGCAGTCCAATGTATGAACCTGATGCTTAACATGGATGAGAAGAAAGGCCTGAACCTGCCTGGTTTGGGGGTATGAAGATGGTAGAGGTCATAGACGGAGGAGTAACGACTCCCCAGGGATTCAAAGCGGCCGGAGTGCACAGCGGTGTGAAGTACCGCTCGCTCGACCTTGCTCTGCTGTACTCCGAGACACCTGCGACAGCATGTGTCGGATACACTAGCAACAACGTGAAGGCGGCACCCGTACAGGTGATGATGAAGGAGAATGCCGACAAGCTTCAGGCTGTCGTCGTCAACAGCGGTAACGCCAACGCCCTCACTGGGCGCCGCGGTATCGAGGACGCCATTGAGATGAAGAAGGTCACCGCCACGGAACTGGGGCTGGATCCCCTCAACGTCGGTGTGATGTCCACAGGCCTCATCGGACGCTTCATGGACATGCACAAGGTCCGCTACGGAATCTCACGTGCGGCCAAGGAGCTGTTCAACGGACGTCAGGCGGATGCGAATCTGGCCGAGGCCATAATGACCACAGACACGATCAAGAAGGAGTGCGCTGTCCGCGTACGTCTCTCGGACGGTACCCTGGTTTACATCGGAGCGATATGCAAGGGAAGCGGAATGATCGCACCCCACATGAAGGTCCTTCACGGAACCACCCTGTCGCTGATCACAACGGATGCCAACCTGTCCGTCGGATTCCGCGAGAAATGGCAGCAGATCCTCGATAGTTCGTTGAACATGGTATCGGTAGACGGAGATCAGTCCACCAACGACACCAGCATCCTCCTGGCCAACGGAATGGCAGGAGGAAAGGTGGCTGACGACGATCCCGAATTCTTCGATGCCCTGAACTTCGTGATGACGAAGATCGCCCGCACCGTCGCATCCGACGGAGAGGGAGCGACGAAGCTCATCGAGGTGAAGGTCACTGGAGCCGACTCCAAGGAGGATGCGAACAAGCTGGTCAAGACGATCATCAACTCGCCTCTTGTCAAGTCGGCCATATTCGGGTCCGACCCCAACTACGGCCGTATAATGATGGCGCTGGGCAACAGCGGATGCAAGTTCAACCTCGAGGATGTCCGTCTCACCATCAAGGGAGGGGACATGGAGGTCCCCATCCTGGATTCCGGAGCCCCTGTCTTCCAGGACGAGCGCTCCGTGGAGGTCGTGCGCATGGCCATGGACAACAAAGAGGTGTCCATCATCGTCGACCTGGGCATCGGTAAGGAGACCGCTACCGGATGGGGATGCGACCTGACGTACGATTACGTGCGCATCAACGCCGAGTACTCCACGTGATAGCATGGACAACCTATACGTCCTGAAGTTCGGCGGGAACGCTATCCGCGGCAAGGATGCGATGATGCGCCTTGCTAAGGAGATCGCCCAGATGATGTCATCCGGGGCGAAGATAATACTCGTCCACGGAGGAGGTCCCGAGATCTCCGAGGAGATGGAGAGGAGGGGACTCAAGCCCAAGAAGGTCGCAGGGATCAGGGTCACGGACCAAGATGGTCTGGAGGTGGCTGAGAAGGTCCTTTCGAACCTCAACAGGGATGTCGTCGCATGCCTGCAGGAAGCAGGCGTTCAGGCCATTGGATTGCCTGGATACCACTGCACCCTCTGCGTCAAGAAGCCCCCAATGGAGGCCATCGAGGACGGACAGAAGATCACAGTGGATGTGGGATTGGTAGGAGAGGTCTCCGAGTGCGACCCCACAGCGCTGATGGACCTGCTGGAGCAGAACATAGTGCCCGTCATCTACCCTATAGGGAAGGACAAGGATGGGAAGAAGCTGAACGTAAATGCCGACACCATGGTCGCCGGCATCGCGGCGAACGTCCCCTGCAAGGAGATGATCGCCATAACGGACGTCCCGGGGATACTGATGGACGTCAACGATCCCTCGTCCAAGCTGGACAAGGTGGATCTGAAGAAGATAGATCAACTGATCACATCCGGCGTGATATCCGGCGGAATGGTCCCCAAGGTGGACGCATGCCGCAAGGCGATAGAAGCGGGTGTCGGAACCGTCCGTATGGTGAACGGGACGGATCCGAACTGCATAGTTGCAGACATAATGAAGGAGGGAAACCTCCACGGAACAATCATAGTGAAGTGATAAAATGGATTTCAAAGAAGTAAAGGAACTGAGTTCTAAGTACCTCTTCCAGAACTACGGCCGCATAGAACTGTCGTTCACACACGGGAAGGGATGCTATCTTTACGATGCCAGTGGCAAGGAGTATCTTGACCTGGTGTCGGGAATAGCCGTGAACTCGATCGGCTATTCGCACCCCGAGTGGGTAAAAGCTATGCAGGAGCAGGTCGCGAAGTTCGCGCATGTATCGAACCTGTACTATGTGGAGGAGCAGGCCAAGCTTGCGGAGAAGATCGCATTGATCACTCCTGGTGAGCTCAACCGCACCCTGTTCGTCAACAGCGGAGCGGAGGCCAACGAAGGCGCATTGAAACTGGCCGTAAGATACAATGGACGCAGCAAAGTGATGGCGGCGCTGAACGGATTCCACGGAAGAACTGCAGCAGCGCTGGGAGCCACAGGCCAGACGAAGTATCAGGCCTCGTTCGAGCCTCTGATCAGCGGTGCGTACGAGTATTACGAATACGGAGACTGCGAATCCGTGAAGAGCATGATGACCAAGGATGTGGCGGCCTTGATAGTGGAACCCATCCAGGGAGAGGGCGGTGTTCGCACGGCTTCCAAGGAGTTCTTCAAGACCGTCCGTGACCTCTGTACGGACAACGGAACGCTGATGATAGTGGATGAGGTTCAGACCGGAATCGGACGCACGGGAATGTGGTACGGAATACAGAACTTCGGCGTCATACCCGACATCATCACCATGGCCAAGGCACTAGGAGGAGGGGCCCCAATAGGAGCGGTCACCTCCACAGACGAGATCGCAAAGGTCATGACTCCCGGAACCCACGGAACTACATTCGGAGGCAACCCACTGGTCACCGCTTCCGGTTGCGCTACTTTGGATATCATGAAGAAGGAGAACCTGGTCCAGAACTCACACGATCTGGGAGCGAGATGGATGGCGGATCTCAAGGCCGTCGAATCGGAGAAGATCAAGGAGATTCGCGGATACGGGCTCATAATCGGTATCGAGATGGACTCAAACGAGACTGCATCAGCCGTACAGAAGCACTGCCGCGATAACGGTGTCCTGGTGAACGTCTGCCATGGGAACACCGTCCGTTTGATCCCTCCGCTCATCATCAACGATGAGCAGAAGGATGTCTTCACCAAACTCTTCAAAGAATCTATTTAAGGTGGCAGGGGGGAGATCCCCCTGCTTCCGAACCTTCAAGGTTCGGCTTTCAATATGTTTTGGATAAGCGTGTTTGCACGGTCAACCGTATAGTCTGTGCCTTCATATCTGAGGGTGAGGTCCAGAGAGCATCCGTCCACGTATCCGGCGAAGTAGATCATGTATCCACTCACCTGGGTGCGGTATATGATGTATCCGAAGGCATCCTCGAACCCATCGGTACTCAGGGGCAGGTACTCCGTACCCTCCGTGTCATAACCGGCGGTCTTGGTTCTGTATGTGGACACTGCCTTGCTGTACGTCGCGAACGAGTTGGCAGAGGAATCGACCTCCACGTGGCGGTTTCCGTTCCCGCTGTCCGCAGCAGATATGTTGGCGTAGGTATCAGTTGCACCCTCGTCCAAGGTGTAAGGCGACCCCAGATACACGTTGAGGGATGTGCTGTCGAACGTCTGCAGCCAGGTCTTCGCGGATTTACCGGACTCAGAGGGGTATGCCGCATCGATGAGCTTAGCGAGATCATCCATTGAGAACGACGGCCTCTTGACGATCTGCAGATCCACAAGACAGTGGTCGATGTAGCCTACGAACTTCATGCTTCCGAGCACATGTTCAGCATCAGGATCGGAGTTCACATAGTATCCGTATCCCTCGGTCAGACCGTTGGAGAACGGAATTTCGGTGCATATTCCGCTGGTCCTTGCAGTTGTACCTACTTTGGCCTCATACGTGGCCTTAATCTCTTCGTACTTGGACTTGGCATCTTCCACCAGAGTGTACTTGATGTAGTATGTGCTTCCATCCGACACCACTTTCGACTCCTGAGAGTTGTTGTCGGGAGACAATACGTACGGAGTGTACGAATAGTCGATCATCGGGTCCAAGTTGGAGTTCAGATCGTCCTTCATGATATTCCAGAACCTGTTGGCCAACGCCACGGTGCTGATATCCGATTCGATCTCCTTTGGTTTATCCCCTCCTCTATAGTCAAGGTAGTCCTGGTAGGTGATCACGGTCATCATGTCCTGAACGACATTGAAATCATTGTCAGCGACGGTGTTGTCCAGATAGCTGAGGTACTTGTCGACCATTGTCTGGAAGTATTTGTTGGCATCACTCATCGACACAATGTCCGGATAGAACATTGCTGCCGCATACATCACTCTGCAGGGCGTGGGCATGGACAGGTTCAGGAAGAACATGTTCTCGAACTCAGAGGATTTTCTGAGTATGTCCAGGTCGCTGTTCTCGAACAGATACGAGGGGCTGACCACTTTACAGTCGCAGGTGTGGCAGTTCATGATGTAATCGATCTTGCCATTGTAGATGGTGATCGCCTCCACATCGTTGATCTGTGTCGATCCGTTGCCTTCCAGATTGGCGACGTCTATTCCGCCGGCCTGAGTTCCGATCTTGGTGTACTGCGACTCGTGCTGAGAGATGTAACGCCACATGCACATGGCGATGAACTTGGTGCGGTCCTTCTCGTCGAGTTTTGCGACGGCCTCGGTTACATCTACGATAGCCTTACGAGAATCGTTGGCGTAATTCAGGGCTTTCTGGAAGTAGTCCGGACCCAATAGGAATCCAAGGAGCATGGTGGCATCGATGGAGTATATGGGGTCTGTGCACCTGATGTAAATGACAGGGATTCCAGCAACCAGAAGATCGTCCTTATAGTCTCCGAGGGCATTGTCATTGTACGCCAATATGGCGCCGATACCGCCCTGGTCGTGGTATTCGCTGTCCGTGTTCTTAATCGCCTCCCATTCAGAGGTCTTTATCTGCCTAGCGGTGGTACCGAGGCATTTGGACACTCCGTTGTGATCGGCCTTGTAGAACGTATTGGTGTAGGAACTTTTGTTGGCGATGTAGCCTATGACCTTCTCGTCGCCGTCAAAAGTGAACATCAGCTGGAGCATATCGGGATTGATGGTGACCAGATTCTTCAGAGGATAGTCAATCTCCAGGAGATGTATGTCGCCAGTATCGTATACGTATTGGTCGATGAAGCGTATCTTGGTACTCTCTCCCGCTATGAGTTTCTCCACGATCACAGCATCGTTCTCTGTGATGGCGTCATCCCCATCAGCGTCAGCGTAGGGGTATTTGGAGAGATTCCCGCCGATGTTTTCCCTTATCAGCTCCACATCTTTCGAGTCTATGGTGTAGTCCTCGTTGGCGTTGCCGTAGATCGGCAGGCTGGTCATCTTCAGATTGTCGTAATTGCCACCGCCCGCGCCTCCTAACGCGATCACAGCTGCCGCCGCTAGAACGATGACCGCCGCTACTGCGATTATGATTAGATTGTTCTTTTCCATTTCATTGTCTCCTAGATCACGGGATGGTTTTCGCTACTGCGTTCACCAGTTCAGCAGTGTTCTGGTCGTTGAACTCGGGGTTTCCTCTGAGAAACATTGTCACGAAGCAGCCGTCCTTGTATCCGACAAATTTCAGCATCCAGAATCCGCCTTGCCTGACGGCCTGTCCGTAGAATCCGTATCCGTCGTCGAAGCCTCCTTTCTCGACTGCCGTTGCGACACCTCCCATATAGTCGGTGCCGATCTTGTCGATGTATTCCTGCTTCTCGTTGAGGAATTTGACCAGCGCATCAGAGCTGTTGTCGTAGGTGATGTAATAGTATTTTCCGGCGTCGTTCGCGGAACATCCTATCTCTGCCTTCATATCATTGCTGTTAGGGATGAGAGAGTACGGAGGATAGTCCAGTTTACTCAGAAGATTGAGGTCAAGCTTGTTGGCCGAATCCACTGCAGAGAAACTGCCGTCCACCGCCCATGCCGAAGTCACGATCTCCTGGAGGTCCACATCCGAGAACGATGGTTTCTTCGCTAGATGGATGAGGATGAAACATTCCTTGTAGTACCCTGCGTAGTGCATGGATCCGATCTGTCCCTTCTCCGTGGTGTTCACGTAATAACCGAATCCGTCGGTGAGGCCGGTGACCACATCCATGGCGACATAGGTGCCTCCCATGGAGGACGACTGTCCAACCTTCTGCTCGAACTCTGCTTTCTTCGCCTCGAATACGGATTTCGCATCGTTGTACAGCTTGACGTTGACATAGTAGTTGCCGGAGTTGGAGAGGACGTCAGCGGACTGGTCGTTCGAAGAATCCTTGAGATAGAAACCATCTCCGGAGAATCCTTCAAGGTCCATGGTGTCAAGGAAGTGCTGGGCTACGAGCTTCGCATTGATCTCTGAGGTGACCTTTTCGCCAGGCTCACCTCCGCCCTCGTTCACATAGTCCTGGTAGGTGATTATGGTGAACATGTCCTTGGACACGTCGAAATATCCGTCGGAGACGGTCTCGTGAAGGTACGGCATGTACTTGTCGACAGTGCTTTGGAAGTATGCATCCGCATCAGCTTTCGACACCAGGTCCGGGTAGAACATTGATGCTACGTACATCACCCTGCAGGGAACCGGCATGGACATGTTGATCCAGAACATGTCCTTGTAGTGAGTGCTCTTGGCCATGTATCTGACACCGTTGTCCTCCCAGAGGGATGTTGCGGTGACATTCGTACAGTCCTGGGTGGTGCAGTTGATCATGTAGTCTATCTTGTTGTTGTACTTCGTGATGGCTTCCACATCCTGAAGACGCTCCGAGGAGTTACCGGAGATACCGACGACAGACTTGCCCCCAGATTGTATTCCGAGTTTGGTATACTGCGATTCATCCTGTGCTATGTAGCAGATCATGCACAGGGCGATGAAGCGTTTCTTGTCCTTGTCTGCTATATTGCCGACTATGTCGCTGACTTCGCTTATGGTCTGCTTGCAATCGTTAGCGAAAACAGTTGCTTTGGCTGCATGCTCAGGTCCCATGAGGGTTCCCAGCAGCAGAGCCGCATCGATCGAATAGATAGGGTCAGTGCATCTCAGGAATATGAGCGGGAATCCTGCCGCTATGATGTCATCCTCATAGTCCCCGAGAGCGGCTTTGCTGTGAACGACGATCGCTCCGATCTGCCTTCCTTCTTCCTGAAGCTCCACATCGAGGTTCTTGATGCCCACCCAGTCGGTGGAACCGATGTACCTTGCTGTCTCGCCTACCTGTTTGGAGAAGCCGTTATGGGTGACCTTGTAGAACTCGTTGGGGTAGTTGGCGATGTTGGCAACGTATCCCGCTACCACATCGTCAGCATCAATCATCATTGTCAGCAGCAGCATGTCCGCGTTCTGAGTGACGATATCCCTGAGCGGATAGTCGATCTTAACGTAGTGGTATTTGCCGGCCACCAGATCGTACTGGTCGACGAACCATACCGGTGTGTTTTCCCCGTTGATGATCTTCTGTACGATTGCTATGTCCTTGCTGGTCACAGCACCATCCCTATCGGCATCTGCGAAGGGATAGTCTTCCAAGGGGATGCTCTCGTCAATCATTTTCTGGATGAGGTCTATGTCTTTCTGATCGATGGTCGTGTCATCATTCGCATTCCCATAGATGGGGAGGGCAGTCTTGTCCAGAAGCTCTTCGCCGCCTTCTCCGTTTCCGTTCAGGATGAAAACGGCTGCTCCTGCTATTGCAACTACCGCTACCAAGGCAATTGCAATCATGGTCACGTTCGACTTCATGTTATCAATGCCAACTGTTATCATTTCTCCCTATAAAAGCTGGAAGTATTAACCAACAATATTGGGGGTTGGAGGTCGCTACCAATTAATACGAAAAAACAAATTGGACGTCTCATCCGATGATCGAGGAGATAGAAAGAACCGGCAAGGAGCAGTACAAAAGCTCCATAGCCCGCAAATTCGCATTTCTAGCGATATGTCTAATAGCCCTCATCATCACAACCCTGGTCTCATGCTCTGTCGGTACAGGATACGAGTTCACGAAGACCGCGCAGGTCATTTGGGACCACATTACCGGTGTCACATACGAGATCAGGAGTCCGGATTGGTGGGCCGATTACTACATTTTCAACAACGTCATGCCCGGAGTGATAATGGCATTGATCGCCGGTGCAGGTCTGGCCCTGGCCGGTACCGTCATGCAGAGCATGATGGAGAATCCTCTCGCAGATGCGTATACCACCGGAATCTCTTCGGGAGCATGTCTGGGAGCAGTAGTGGCCATAATCATGGGATTCTCCTACTCCACGGTCGTATCGGGGGCAGGAATAGTCATCAATGCATTCATCGGGTCGCTCATACCGGCGGTCATAGTGATATTGATGGTGCGTTTCGTTGGCAATTCGCCATCGACGATCATCCTCATAGGAACCGCATTGACATTCTTCTTCAACTCATTGGTAACGCTGGTGATGATCACCGCCAGCACAGAGAGTCTTCAGGACGCATACATATGGCAGGTCGGAAGTGTCACCAACGCATCCTGGGCGGATATGCCCCTGATGTTGGTGATGACAGTGGCTTCCGCGATCCTCGTTCAGTTATCGTCCAGTAAGCTCAATATCATGGCTCTGGGAGAGAAGAGCGCCAAGAGTCTCGGATTGGATGTGGTCCAGTTCAGGATGCTGTGCATCATCCTGACATCGGTGCTCATCGCATCGATCATCTCATTCACGGGAATCATAGGTTTCATCGGTCTCGTGGCGCCGCACATGACCCGTTATCTGGTCGGAGGGGACAACAAGTTCGTAGTTCCCGGATCCATCATACTGGGTTCCACGGTTTTGGTCATAGCAGACCTAGTATCTCGTCTTCTCACGGGATTCGGATACATCCCTCTGGGAGTCGTCATGTCGTTCATCGGCGCGCCCGTGTTCCTCTATCTCATCGTCAGACGTAAAGCTCAGAAGGAGGTGTTCTGATGGGCAAGGAGGATTACTACAGATCGATCCGCAGGAAATGGTTCTTCATCATCCTCTGCGCGGTGCTGACCGTAGTTGCCATAGTCCTCTCTCTGTCGATAGGAATGTACGAGCTGAGCTTCGTGGATTGTTATACGATCCTTATCGATCATATCATGGGGAACATAACCGACCCATACTCAGATGATATCGTCATCAACACGAGGCTGCCCATCTCATTGTTCGCGGTCATCGTAGGTGCCGTACTTGCGCTGGGCGGTGCGGTCATGCAGTCCATGCTCCGCAACCCTCTGGCCGACCCATATACCATGGGAGTCTCGTCAGGTGCACTGTTGGGTGCATCAATCGCGATCGTCCTCGGGAACACGATCATGCCGTTCTTCGGTGAACCATGGGTCAGGATTGCGATGGCATTCGGATTCTCGCTGATCCCGGTGGCGGTAATCCTGCTGTTCTCATTCAGGCGCAGGGTGACGGCCACAAAGATCATCCTTATCGGAATCGCGATGATGTACATCTTCTCAGCTATCGTCCAGTTGCTGATGATAACCGCTTCGGAGGAGACTCTATCCGAGATCTACTCCTGGAGGGTCGGAACCCTGGCGCTCACGGAATGGAGCACCATCCCGATACCTCTAGCCATCAGTCTGGTCTGCGGCGCCATCATATTCTACCATCACAGACGCATCAATGTCATGATGGCCGGTGCCAATTCAGCTCACTCCATGGGAGTGGACCCCAGGAAGACGATCCTGGTGGAGATCACACTGGTATCATTGATGACCGCGGCAGTGGTCTGCTTCACAGGTACCATCGGTTTCGTTGGTCTGGTCGCCCCGCACATCGCGAGGCTGTTCGTCGGTTCCGAGACAAAACATCTTCTTCCCGCTTCGGCGGTATTCGGAGGACTATTCCTCCTGTTGGCGAACTGTATCGCCAGGGTTTCCGGGGAGTTCGCTCTGCCTGTGGGAGTCATCAGCGCCATCATCGGATGCCCGTTGTTCATAATCATACTGATCAGGATGCGCAGGAAGAGCGCTTGGAGATGAGGATAAATGAGGTTAGTAATTGACGGAATAGAATTTGGGTACTCTAGCTTACCTGTGCTCAAGGACATAACGCTGGATGCAAACGGTCCGCAGCTCCTTTCGATCATAGGGCCCAACGGAGTCGGAAAGTCCACGCTGATCCACTGCATAAACAGGATCCTTTCCCCCAACAAGGGTACCGTGATGATCGACGGCGATCTTGTCAACGACATCTCGCTCAAGGATCTCGCAAAGAAAGTCGGTTACGTTCCTTACTCCGCCAACGACACCTTCCCTCTGTCTGTGGTGGACACTGTGCTCATGGGGCGCCATCCTCACGCCACCTACAAGTCAATGGATAAGGATCTGGACATAGTCTATGAGACCCTGAAGCTTCTGGACATAGAGGACCTCGCAATGAGGAACTTCGATGAGCTCTCCGCAGGACAGCACCAGAAGGTCATGCTCGCCAGGGGATTGGTCCAGGAGCCCGAGATCCTGCTGTTGGACGAGCCGACCTCGAACCTGGACATCAAGCACCAGATGGAGGTCACACGTATCCTCAGGGATCTTTCCCAGAAGAAGGGCATCCTGGTCATAATGATCAGTCACGACCTTAACATTGCTGCCAAGTATTCCGATACGATGATCATGCTCTATGGCGGTTCCATTTATGCGATAGGGACGCCTTCAGAAGTCATCACGAAGGAGAACATCAAGGCAGTCTATGACGTGGATTCAGAAATCATCGACAGTCACGGAAGGCCGCATCTAATAATGTTAGATGACGAGTTCGATGCTGAGTCGGCCCCTCTTGCCGAGGATACTTACGCCGTTAAGGAAAGAAGGGCAATATGATATTCAGCATGAGTTGGATGGTTAGTACAATTTAAGTACATCCATCTCACTTCACCAGATGGATATCTTATCCAAGAGGATATTATGGAAAAGAAGACAATGACAATCGTCGCTGTCGTTGCTATTGTGATCATCATCGCAGCAGCAGCTTGCGTCTTCCTCCTCCCTGCAAAGAACTACAACGCGCAGGAACTGGCAGAGAAGTTCGTCAAGGACTACGACGGAGAGTTCGGAGATTTCGAAGTCGCAATCGGCGGAACAGCTGACCTTGCAATTCTGTCCTACACAACCCATACAAAACTCCCCGCCACCGGAGAGGAACTGGACAAGACCAGGACGAGTAACATCAAGGTCATCCACTTCGAGACCAAGGATGAAGCGGCCGCAGCATACGACAAATACATCAAAATTCATGACGCACCTTACGAGTCCACCAACGGATCCAGCGGAGAGACCATCTACTCCCAGCTGACTCCTGTCGGAATGGCAAAGGATTTCGTCACAGTTCTCAACGGAACGAAGAACATCGAGCTTCACTCGATCGACGGAGTTTCTGTCAAGGATGTCAAGGCCAGCAACTACGGATGCGACCAGATCTACGTCCTCTACGGAGCGTACCACCCTACAAAGACAACCATTGCAGCATTCACATTGGCAATGGGAGTCATTCAGGATGGAAACAACCTGATCGTCTTCAACCAGTCTACTTCCGACAAGTTCGGACTGTACCTGAACAAAGCGATTTACGACGAGGATATCGTTGGAATCCTTTCTAAGATCTCACAGGCTGACTACGAGAAGGAACTGACAAAGCTCATCAAGGCTTTCTGATAAACTAGAAATGTAGGGGGTTATCCCCCTACTAATTTATTGTTTCTTTTCAAAACCAAGCGAATCCAGCCAATCGTAGATCTCTGATTCGCTGAAACCAGTTGAGAAGCAGGCCCCCTTCAGCATGTTGCAGTCGGGTTCCGCATTCCATACGCTCAATCTGGCGGCAGCAACTCCCGCAGACCATGAAGTTGCGAAGACTGCTACGTTCTTTCCATTCAGATCGTAAATGTCTAGGAAAGTGTCAATGATGTTAGGTTCTTGGTGATACCAGATCGGGAATCCTAAAACGATCGTGGAATAGCTGGAAAGGTCTATCGGGGCCCCCTCGATCGCAGGTCTTATCGAATGATCGGCATGTTCATTGTTTACACGGCTGCCCTCAACATCACGCTGGAGGTCTTCATTGGTATACGGCACCTCGGGGATTATGCGGTATGCATCTGCATTGAGGTAATCCATGATCTTCTCTGCCACTCCAGCTGTTGTTTCAGTCGCTGAGAAGTAGATCACAATGACCTTCTCATTGAGATCAGGGAATTCCTTTTCCGGTTCCGGATCGGGATCCTTCTGTTCAGAGCCCCATGGGTTCAGAATCAGCAAAGCTCCTACGGATACCATTGCGATGACCGCAATGGCTACGATAGCTATCGTTTTGTTATCCATATTATCAAATGATTAACCGATTTATAGGATATAACATCCAACAATGTTATTCAAGACACAATGTTGTGCTTTGAACTTTTTAAGATAATTTTGTTCAGAGATAGACATAAAATACTGCAGTACAATATCCCTCAGCATGGCAAAAGGCGAGATGAAAGAGAGTCTTGCGGAGAAGACCAGGGTTTACATCGACGCACACCCCAGCATCAAGGATTGCGTCGCCAAGGGATTGATCAATTATTCCTCCCTGGCCAGAATGATCATGAAGGACATAGATGTCGATAACGAGGAGGCTGTCATGATCGCATGCCGCCGTTACGCATCGAAGCTCAACGTAACCACCGACCACGAGCTGAACATCCTCAGGGTCCTGAAGGACAGCAGGCTCGAGATGAGGACAAAGACATGCATCGTCACAGCGAAGAACGACTGGTCCGTCCTGCACAAGATGGACAACCTGTTCAAGGACCTTTGGAACGAGAACTCCATCATGCAGTGCGTTCAGTCCGCATCCGCGGTCACCATCATCGCTGACAGGAACCTCAAGGACAGGATCACGGACACCGTTGGAAGGTTCAACATCATCAAGATCAGGGAGAACCTCGTGGAGATCGCCGTCAAGTCACCGGAGAAGATCGTGGACACGAGCGGAGTCATCGCGTATCTGATCACCAATCTCTCCGACGCAGGCATCAATATCGAAGAGACGGTCAGCTGCCACACCGACACAATCTTCATCGTCGACGAGAGCAACATGATCAACGCCTATTCCGTTCTTACCAAGTGCATTCAGTCCGCCGAGGCTACGGTCAAGGATTGATCGTCTTGTCCGAAGGAACCCGTCTCAACAAGTACATCAGCGAGGCTGGTGTTGCCTCCCGCCGTGCGGCCGACAGGCTGATCGAGGAAGGCAAGGTCACCATCAACGGCAAGCCTGCCGTTGTGGGGGACAGGGTGTACGAGGACGATATCGTTGCGGTCAATGGGAAGAGGATCGAGAAGGAGCAGGAGGATATCATCCTGGTGTTCAACAAGCCCAAGGGGATAACCTGCACCTCCAACCCGGAAGACAAGGACAATGTGATAGATTACATCGGCTATCCGAAGAGGATATACTCCATAGGTAGGCTGGACAAGGACTCGCAGGGCCTTTTGCTAATGACCAACAACGGCGAGCTTGCCAACCAGATCATGCGCTCCAGAGGAGAGCACGAGAAGGAGTACATCGTCACGGTGGACAAACCGGTCACCAAGGCATTCATCAAGGGCATGTCCAACGGGGTGCCCATCCTGGAGGACAGGATCACGAAGAAGTGCTTCGTAGAGATGACCGGGGAGAATGAGTTCAGGATCATTTTGAAACAGGGATTGAACAGGCAGATCCGCAGGATGTGCGAGTACTTCGGCTATGATGTCGTCAAACTGGTCAGGATCAGGGTAATGAACGTGGAGCTGGGCAAGCTGAAGGAGGGCCGTTACAGGGACATCTCCAAGCAGGAGCGCGAGGAGCTCTACAGACAGTTGGGGTTATGATATGCTCAGAAGCGAGAGAATGACATTCATGGACGGGCCGATTCTCGATCTTTACAAGACCGCATTCTCCGATGCGGAGAGGGTCCCTCTGGAGAACATACACCGTGCGATGGGGAAGGGGGCCTTCCTCGACGCCTACAGCGACGAGGGCAGGTTCATCGGATTCATTTTCGGTTTCATCGACGGGGACAAGCTGTTCTTCATCTATTTCGCAACAGTGCCCGAGGTACGCGGACAGGGATACGGAGCACAGATCCTCAAGGATTTCCGTCAGAGGTATCAGGACAAGAGGTCGTTCCTGGTGACGGAACCCAAGGACAGCGGGGCCGAGGACTACATCATGAGGGTAAGGCGCCAGAACTACTATATCCGCAACGGCTGCACCGAGACCGGTATCAAGCTCCTCTCGGACGATGTCTGGTTCGACGCCATGTTCATCCAGGGAACGCTCAGCGAAGAGGAGATGGTCAAGGTCGTGACCCTCTACGAGGACATCCACAACGGAAGGGCCTGACCTATAATTCCTGGGCATAGTATCATTAACCCCCATCAGGATTCTGCACGCATGGCATTCGATGGAAGGGCAAGCATCGTCGAGATAGACGACGAGGAGAAGACTGTAATCTTCGACATCTACAGGTTCAAGAAGATCACCGGCACCAAGGTCGGTCCGATACTTGGAATGAGCGAGTTCTCCACACCCTTCAAGGTGGCCTGCGAATTGGCCGGCCTCTATCCCGGAGACAAGCCGAACAAGTACATCGATGCCGGCAACATCCTGGAACCGGTCCTCAGGGATTATCTCGCGGCCAAGCCGTTGCTCATGAGGGAGGCGTTGGGCCTCTCGGAGGAACAGAAGGTCGGAGTCGAGGAACCCGTTCCCAAGGAGCAATGCGGCTACGACCACTTCCACAACGAGAAGGTCTTCGGCGGGCTTGTAGATGGATACATACAGGTCGACGGCGTCAGGGACACAATCCTGGAGATCAAGACCTCCCACGATATGGAGAAGTGGAAGGACGATCAGGGAGGTTACACAAACATCCCGATGACCTACATGCTGCAGGCTTCCCTCTATGCCGAGCTCTCCAATCTGGACAGGATCCTTTTCCTGGTTGGATTCCCTGAAGAGAAGGACTACGATCGTCCCAAGCAGTGGGTTCCCAATCCGGACAACACGAAGGTCATATGCGTCCCCAAACTCGATATGACCGACTATATGAAGCAGTGCGAGGATTGGTACAACGAGTACATCAAGGGCGGATACACCCCGGAGTGGACCGACAAGGATGAAGAAGTTCTGAAGTACCTCAAGGCCTACAAGCCCAGAAGATGATCCCTCAGACGAAGATGTAATAGGTCGGGATCAGCACCGCCAGCATCGTTATGTTCACGATGAAGAAGACCTTCAGATAGTTCCTTACAGAGGAATCCTTCTCCTGTAGATACAGCTTCAGGGTAATGATGCTGGCCATGGATGCTATGGGGGTTCCGAATCCTCCTATATCCGCACCTATCAGCACCGCTGCCCAATCGTCGGTGAACGGCTGAAGCAGAATGGTAGAAGGCACATTGCTTGTGAACTGCGACATTATGACGGTCGTCAACATGGGATCCCAGTTCATGAGCCCTGTCAGCAGAGAATGCACGTATTCCATGTTGGTGAGTCCGCTGGCGAAGACGAACAGGAAGAAGAAGATCAGCAGGATGCTGTAATTGACTTTCTTGAAGATCTCGGGCATCATGATCAGGAATGCGACGATTATGATCAGCACGGTGACGTAGAACGGGATGAAGTCGATGACAGTGATTATCGCCAGGATGAACAGCGCCAGGATGATGAACACCGTGGTCTTGTTCTTGATGCTAATCTCCTGGTCCATTCCGAATTTCAGAAGTTTGTTCCTCATCATCAGCGTCATCGCCAGCAGCACCACAGTTCCCATGGCGACTATGGGGATGAGGGCCATCTCGTAATCCCAAAGCGTGAAGCCGTAGGCGTCCTTCAGATTGAAGATGTAAAGGTTGTGGGGATTCCCGAACGGGGTGAGGAAGCTGCCCACGTTGGCCGCCACAGTCTGGAGGACCAGGACTCCGATGGTGGCCCTTTTCATATCCGCCATGCTGAGGATCGCTATGGCCAACGGGACGAATGTGAGCAATGCCACGTCGTTCGAGAACAGCATTGCGCAGAAGAAGGGCATAAGGATCAGGGCGATGCAGAGCATCCTCGTGGATTTCACGTCACTGAGCATCTTCTGTGCCAATTTGTTCAGGACGTTGCATTCCTTCAGCCCCGCAACGATCAGCAGGAACATCAGAAGGGTGCAGATCGTCTTGACTATCCTCATGTAGTCATAGGTCAGAACGGTGTCGAACGGAACTATCAACAGAGAGATGAACGCTAGGGCCGCGGATATCATGAGAAGGTAGTCCTTCTTGACGAAGCTTATGATATCCATGAGATGGGAACGCAGGCCAGCGGTTATAACATTGTCGATGGCAGTGTCGTACGTGTTTCATGGATGGAAGAGGGTGGCCAATGCGATGGTAGGGGGGTCGCCCTTTTTAATGTAAAAAGAATACGCCTTTTCAAGCAAGGCAAGAACGGAGGCTTTTCTTGGACGCTATCATTGTCACAACGGCCATTTTGACACTGCTCGCAGGTATCGGTGTTTTCCTAACCGCGTGCATGATGCTCAGTTCGAATCTCGAGTCGCTGAGCAGTGGCAAGCTCAAGAATATGTTCACCAAGGCCTCCAAGAGCAAGCTTTACGGAGTAGGGATCGGTACCGTCGGTACGGCTGCCATCCAGAGCTCCGGAGCCATGACCGTCATGGTCATCGGATTCGTAAACGCGGGGATTATGACCCTGCCGCTTGCTGCCACTATCATCTACGGAGCGAACATCGGTACCACCATAACGGCTCAGATCGCCGCCATGGGAATGTTCGGCGGGGAGACGATCTCCCTAGCAGTCATCTTCTCTGCGTTAGCAGGTATCGGAGCGTTCGCACACTCGTTCTCTAGGAAAGAGTCCACTAAGATCTGGGCAGGGGTTCTGACCGGTTTCGGTCTGCTGTTCGTCGGTTTGACCATGATGGCAACATCCATGGCGGAGTTCTCGCAGCTCCCCGAGGTAGTCGATTTCCTTGCCGGCATCGAAAACATCTTCGTTTTGCTTCTGATCGGAATTCTCCTGACTGCTCTGGTCCAGAGTTCGTCGGTTGTCACCACTCTGGCCATCACCATGGTCGTCACTGGTCTGATCGACCTCGAGCAGGGAATCTACCTGACCCTCGGATCGAACATCGGTTCTTGTGTCGTGGCGATGATCGCCGGATTCTCCGGCGGATTGAACGCGAAGCGCACAGCGGTGATCCATCTTCTGTTCAACGTGTTCGGAGTGATCATCTTCGTCATATTGGGCATGGTCATCGGATTGTTCGGATACGGTTACGCAGGAATCTTCGAGTCCCTGTTCCCCGGAGTGCCGTCCACCCAGCTGGCCATGTTCCATACGGTGTTCAACGTGATCACAGTGGTCATCATGCTGCCACTGACCAATGCGCTCATCAGGCTCGTCATGAGGATTGTCCCCGAGAAGATCGGTGGCGAGAAGGTCGAAACGGAATTCGTACCTCGCCTGCATTACTTGAACGCGTATATGCTCAGGAATCCCCCAATCGCAGTCCAGCAGGTCAAGAAGGAGGTCCTGAACATGTCCTCCATCGCCATGGAGAACTACCGTTCTGCATGTCACATGATCCGCACGATGGACTTCGATAATGTTGAGAAGTTCTGCCAGAATGAATAGGAGCTCAATTTCCTCAACAAGGAGATCGCCAGGTTCCTTGTCAAACTGTCCGAGAACAGGCTGAACGAGAGGGACCAAATCTACATCTCCACAGTGTATCACACCATATCCGACCTCGAGCGTATCGGAGATTATTCCAAGAACATCATGGAGTACGCCCAGAAGATGAAGGATATGAACGTTTCATTCTCGGAGACCGCACTCGAGGAGACTATGAACGTGGAGGCCCTCATCGATCAGCTGTATGACAAGATCGAGATGGCCTACACAGAGACCAACGAAATCGCCCTCGAAGCCGCCTATGACATCGAGGAGCACATCGACATCGTCACTGCGGAGATGGCCGAGAACCATGTCAAGAGGCTCAATGAGGGGATATGCACTCTGGATGTCGGTTCGGAGTTCCTTGCGATGACCTCGGATTCAGAGAGGGTTGCGGACCATCTTATCAACATGGGAAAGGTCATCAGGCTGTATGCCTGATCAGACGTATGGCGTATTGATGCGCTTGCCGTTCTTCACACGACCGTAGAACATCTCCACCATCTCGCAGTCGTCCGGCGCCAGGTCTCCGAGCTTGTAATTGAACCTGCTTTTGGGGACATTGAAAGTTCTATCCGTCCTGACCGTCGAGGTCTTGTCCAGCATGACCTCGTACGGGTCCACCAGTTTGATATCCGTCTCCGGATGATGGCCGTGGGATGTGACCATGAATACCGTGTACGCATCGCCCTTCTTCGCCAGGACGATGACCGGACGGTTCTTCGCGCCGGACATGTTATCGAAATCGACCTTGGCGTTCCACACCTCCATAGCCTTCGGGTCGGAGGTGTCCTGCTTGAGCTTCATCCTATCACGCGAGGAAGCTGTAGTAGATGGCGCTCAGGATGAACGCCAGGAGTCCGAACAGCATACCGATCTTGGCCTTCTTCTCCGCTGCGTGGGGGTCCGAGAACACTTTGTATGCGCAGTAGAAGAACGCGATGTCCGCGAGGATAACGCTGTAGTACAGGTAGTTGGCCGGATCGAGGTAGATCGGATACCAGCTGAGGATTGGACCAGCTAGGTAGAATAGCGAAGCGACTATCGATGCGTTCCTGACTCCGATGCTCATGGGGAGGGTCTTCCTTCCGATATCGGATTCCATGTCCTCGATGTCCTTGGAGATCTCCCTTCCTACCGAGACCAGGGTCGCCATTCCCGCAACTGCGATGTTGGAGGTGTAGTCGCCGACGAGGGCTCCTGCGAGAAGGAAGACCATTCCGGTCATTACGGCGATGGTCAGGTTCCCTATGAATCCCCTCTGCTTGAGGAAGAGCTCGTAGGAGGCCATCAGGATGACCGCTATGATGACGATGGCGATGCTCGGGATATCCATAGTAAGGAGCGACAGCACTGCCGATAGGACCAGCATAACGATTCCGATGTTCCTGGCCTGTATCGGTGTGAGCTCACCTGATGGCACCGGGCGGTCAGGATGCGCTGTCTTGTCAATCTCTACATCGATGAAGTCGTTGAGCGAGTTTCCTCCAGCTATGAATGTGAACACCACAGCGAAACCTATGACGAGGTTCTGCCAGTAATCGATCATACCTGTACCGGCAGCCATGAATGCCGCGATGAGGATCGCGAACGAGCCGATCAGTGTGTTGCCGAGCCTGAACAGCCGAAGGTACTTGTTCATGCTACAGCAATCATCGAAGGGCTATAAATTCGATTGGTGGAGATAAATCGTCATCCGACGGACATACCTTTATCTCTAAGTCATTTATACCGTTAAGTATCAGGTGTATGGCACATGGGCATCGAAGACCTTTTTCAGATCTCGAGCAACGATATCGTTGCCCTTGTGCTGGTCTACGCACTGATTGTAGCCGTATTGGCCGTCGCTCTTCTCACCCAGAAGAAGACCGGAGACAAGTACGACATACGCAAGATCATCCACATCGGAATCGGTAATTTCGTGTTCATCTGGTGGATGTTCGAGAACGCTTGGGTGATGGAGGCATTCTTCGCAGTGCCCTTCGCGATCATTCTCTTCTTCGCGATGCTCAAAAATAATGCGATATCGAATTCAGCTCTTGGGGACATATCGAAGAACAAAGGCCACACACCGGGACTGTTCCTGTATGTGGTCAGCATCGTCATCCTCGTCGCATTATGCTTCAACGAGCATTGGACCGCAGCGTCCATGGGCATAGTGGCGATGACCTGGGGAGACGGATTCGGAAGCATCATAGGTAAGAAGTATGGAAAGCACAAGACCGTCAACGGCAAATCGATGGAGGGAACGCTCGCAGTCCTGTTCGTCACGGCCATCGTTTCCATGGTCCTGATCGTTTTCCTTGGCTTCATGCCTCTGCCCGATCCGACCGGAATAAAGCTAGCGGCATCGATCCCCATGTGGGCGTGCTGTCTGATAGCAGGCGCCGTCGTATCGATCACAGAGACTTTCACTCCCGGATGGGTGGACAACATCGTCAACTGCATGGCCGTCACGGCCGTCATGATTCTGTTGGGATTGTGATCAGATGACATGGTTCGTTGTTGACGGTATGGATGGGTCCGGAAAGACCACTTCTTCCGATTTCATAAGGGAGCAGCTGGTGTCGGAGGGACGTAAAGTCCTAGAGATCACCCACCCCAACAGCGAGACGTCATACGGGCGCACAGCATCCAAGTACCTTCTCAAGGACGGCAAGGTCGCCGTTCTGATCTCCACCACATACTACATCTTCGATGTGCTGCATTCGCTCAGATTCAAGAGGAAGCACGGAAAGGAGTACGATGACATAATCTTCGTCAGGTACAGCCTCGCCGCTGCTTATCTGCCCGAATTCCTTTGCAGACCAATCTACAAGGTCATAGAGATGATCCTTCCCGTTCCCGAGGTGAAGATCTACGTGGACATAGAGCCCAAGATCGCTCTCCAGAGGATCTACGAGAGGGGCGAGGAGATCGAGACCTTCGAGACCGAGGAGAAGCTGGAGAAGACACGCCACAGGATGTCCCTCATAACCGACAGTTGGATCAAGATCGACAACTCTGGGACACCGGAGCAGACCAAGGAACAGACGATGAATGTTCTGAAGGAGGTCCGTAAGAATGCATGATCCGACGCATCGCTTCGAGGGAACAATATCTCCCAAGACCGAGAAGATAGCGAAAATCATCTCCATCATAGGCCAGCCGCCATTCTTGGCCATAATCCCGTTCATCGCCATATGCATATCCTATTCAGAGGATTCAACGACAGGCATCCTAGCATCAATCGCTTCAGTTCTCTCGGCTGTGGTCATCCCGATCTCGGTCATAGTGTTCTTCTCGAAGAAGTACGGCAATGCGGACAAGCTCGATGTGGAGAGGAAGGAGGACAGGATGTGGCCTCTGATCGCGGGAATAATCGGCTATTCGATAGGCGTCGTTCTGCTATACTTGCTGGGGGCGCCATGGCTCGCCACCGTGCTCATGATCTGTTACGTCCTAGTTACTCTTGCGATAGCATTCATTACCCCGTTCTGGAAGATCAGCGTTCATGCATGCGGTGTCATCGGACCATCCATGGGATTGGCCGCAGCATTCTGGCCTTTCGGGGTGTTGTACATACTCCTTCTGCCCCCGATCATGTGGAGCCGTTACTTCCTGAATAAGCACACTCCTCTCCAATTGGTGGGCGGAGCGCTTGTGGGATTCGTCATAACGTATCTCATTTTCTTCCTGTTGCTCTGAATCAAGGGCATCATTCTAGTGGGCAACAATGACCATTATCTTGCTAAAAATCACATTATTGTCGTATGTTAAACGAATCAGTTTTAACTGATACTACCATACAATATTCCCAGAGAAGTGAGTTCGATGGATTTTTGCCCGAACATTCATATCCTGGACCATCCGCTGATCCGTCATAAAGTGGCGATGCTCAGGGATGTCAATACCGGTCACAAGGATTTTAGGGACCTGATCAATGAGATCGCCGCTTTGATGGTCTACGAGAGTTTCAGGGACGTTCCGACTATGGAGATAGAGGTCCAGACTCCCTTGGAGAAATGCAAGCAGACAGTAGTTAAGCATGATTGCATCGCGGTCATCCCCATCCTCCGTGCCGGACTGGGCATGGTGGACGGGATTCTGAGCATCTTCCCTTCTGCCAAAATAGGGCACATCGGCCTGTACAGGGACGAGGAGACGCACCAACCCATAGAGTACTATTGCAAACTGCCCGATCGTATCGAAGAGAAGGTGGTCATTGTCACCGATCCCATGCTAGCCACAGGAGGCAGCGCCTCAGAGGCGATCACCATGCTGAAGAAGCACGGATGCAAGAGGATCAAGCTCCTGTCCATCATCGCCGCTCCGACTGGAGCCGAGAGGATCCATAAGGACCACCCGGACGTGGAGGTGTACATCTCCACCATGGACAGGGAACTGAACGAGAACGCATACATCCTTCCTGGATTAGGGGATGCCGGAGACAGGATCTTCGGAACCAAATGATTCACAAACTCATTAGTGAGAAGATATCATGTCTGAAGAAAATGGAATGAAATATGATGTGGGGGACAAGCCTCCGTTCAAGGAGAACTTGATCTGCGCTCTGCAGCAGTTCCTCGCCATCAGTGCGGCCACCATACTCGTACCGCTCATCGTGGACCCCACAGGCGAGTACCTGAACATGGCTTCCGCCCTCATCGGAGCGGGATTCGGTACGATCGTGTACCTCCTGTTCACGCAGTTCAAGAGCCCTGTCTTCCTAGGAAGCAGTTTCGCATTCATCGGTCCGCTGTTCATGGCCATCGGATGCGGGTTCTTCGGTCTCATAATCGGAGCATTGGTCGCATGTCTGGTCTACGTCCTCATCGCCGTCATCGTTCTGGCCGGAGGAATCAGGTGGATCAACAAGTACCTGCCTCCGATCGTCATCGGACCCACTGTGGCATTGATTGGATTCTTCCTCGCAGGAACCGCCATGACCTATGTGATGTACAACGAGTACAACGCTGCACTGCCGACTGCATCATACAACATGTTCGCTATAATCCTCGGTCTGTTCGCCTTCATGGTGATCGCATACACCTCAGTGAGGGCAAGGAGCTCCATCAGGATGTATCCCTTTATTGTCGGAATCGCAGTCGGATACGTTGCCGCTCTGATCCTGACAGGAATCGGAATGGCGACCGGCATCCAGGACCTTCAGCTCATCGACTTCTCGCCGTTCGAGAAGATCGGGGACTTCAACAACTGGATCCCCCAGCTGACCTTCGTCGGACTCTTGGGACAGGATCTCTCTGCCGTAGATATGTCGAAGATCGTAACCATCATCGTCGCATACTTCGTCACCGCATTCGTCGTGTTCACGGAGCACCTCGGGGATCACAAGAACATCAGTTCGATCCTCAAGCGGAACCTGTTCGCCGATCCCGGACTTCACAGGACCCTTGTGGGAGACGGAGTGGGATCGTTCGTCGGAGCTATCTTCGGAGGTGTCCCCAACACCACCTATGGTGAATCGATCGGATGTGTCGCACTGTCCAAGAATGCATCTACCAGGACCATCCTGCTGACAGCGTTCATCTGTATCGTCGTGGCATTCATCTACCCCATCGTGGTGTTCGTCGAGACCTTGCCCTGGTGTGTCATAGGATCTACCTGTATCGCACTGTACGGATTCATCTCCGTATCGGGTCTCAGGATGCTGTCCGGTGTGGAGCTCATGGATCCTAGGAACCTGTACGTCGTCGCAGCAGTCTTCATCTGCGGTCTCGGAGGATTGTACTTCGATTTCGGCGGAGGAGTTGTCATCGATTCGCTGGCCCCTGCGCTGATCGTCGGTATCATCACCAATATCGTCATGAAGAACCATCTCATGAACCCCGAGCTCGAAGAAGCTTGAGGACAAACGAGGGGATCATCCCCTCTTTTTTAATTGTTCATTTTTATGCACTAATTCATTCAAATAGGTAATATTGTTCGAATAGGAACATCGTTTAATATCTACGATTCTAATACCGGGCCATGGACCAGATAACCGTACTGCTCAAGAGGTATCCGTCCCAGCGCAAGGTGGCCAAGAAGCTGCTGGAGTATGGGATCAGGGTGACGAAAGGTGTCGCATACTGTGGTGACATCGAGCAGACCGATGCTGGTATCGCACGCGCATGCGAGGTTGACAGGAGGGTGGTCAGGACAACGCTCGAGCACATCTCCGCAACACCGGAACTGGACTGTATTTTCTCTAAGCTCCAGCCGATGCTGTCCATGGTGGATATGGCTGACGAGATTGGATGCTCCGCCATCGTCATCATCCCTACGGACGCGAGGGTCCCCGGAATCATAGCAGATGTCACCACCGTCCTTTACAACTCCGGAATCACGCTCAGACAGGCGATGATCAGCGATGATGGTGAGAGGGACAGATCCACGCTCCAGTTGGTAGTCGACGGAAAGCTTCATGAGAACGTCATCATGCTCCTGAAGAACTGCCGCGGTGTGTCCAGCGTCCTGATCAAGTAAGATATTTGTTCTTTCAGTCCATTCAGGATTCAGGCGATTTCATATGCCGATGTCCAAGAAGCAGTTGGAGAAGAAGCAGCAGGCCAAGAAGGCAGAGCTGGCCGAGTTGGAGAAACAGGCCGCAGCCGGTGACGGCGAAGCAAAGAAGAAGATTGCAAAGCTGAAGAAGAAGATGAAGTGACTTTTCCTCTTGCCAGATGTTATAAACTTCTTTACCGATTTTGATTCCGATCTTTATGGTTAACGCCTGTCCTCCTCAGTCAGATCCCCGTCTGAATGTAGCTGATTTCATCTCGAACAAGGATAACATGGCCTTGGCTGGCCTAGTGGTCGAAGGTATGGAGGGACTGCTCGAAGTGGTCCTTAACGAGCTCAGGAAACAGGAGCCCGACACGAACATCGTGAAGGTCGACCGTGATTTCCTCTCGGACGAGAACATAACCTTCGCTAGGGAACTTGGGGACTACATCGACAGGAAGCTCGCCGATGGGAAGAAGCTGAACCTGATCATTGCGGGGGATATCCCTGTAGTGGGGTGGAACCTTCTCATGGAGAAGTACAAGGGGAAGAACATCCAAGTGTACTACTGCGCCCAGGCATGCAGGCAGGTGCCTCTCTGCACCAAGCTACAGATATGAGATCAGGCTTCTGAATCGTCGTCGATGAACCTGATGGTCACATCGCGTTTGAGACCTAGGTCCCCAGCGACCTCTATGGCCTTGACCATGGCCGAAGGCACGGGACATGCTGTGTGGGGTATCGGGGTCTCCTGAGCGAGCTTGTATACCTCTGATTTGTAGAATTCTGCTTCGACCTCCGAATAGGGGCTGAAGGATTCGAGTCTCCATGACATCTTCAGGATGTCGGGGCAGTCGCTCTTGATGTCGAGCTTGACCATCCCCATCTCGTCGGTGGTGGCTGTTATGATCGTCTTCATCTTGCATACGCCGGCATCCACGCATACTTTGCAGTCTGTCATGTGAATCGGTTTCGAATGAGGATGCAGCGTTATAATGCTATTCGGTGTGAGAATGAATCATAAGGGGTTTCAAGATAGGAAAACGGGGCTCTGGCCCCGTAGTTTCACTGTCTCTGGGCGGGGACCAGGAACTCGGCGATTCCGTATCCGGTGCGACCGTCCATGACAGTCTCCGAGATGGTCTCGATGAGCATCATATCCTTGCTACCCTGCATCGGGAGCTGAGCGTGCTTCAGGATCTTCGCCCTCACATCATAGGTCTTTCCGCTCTTTCCAGTCATCTTCATCGTGTATCCGGCGGGCAGGTTTCCGTTGTATTCCAATTCGACATCGATCTTGATGACGGGGTCGTTGGAATCCTTGGTACCTACGAATCCAGCATCGACATCGCCCATCTGGGTGGAGAGCTTGGTGGCGTTCCATCCGAGGTCCTTGTCGTGCACGGAGTTCAGCCAAAGCCACATCTTCGGTGAGCCCCAGTCGCGGACGCCTTCGCTCTTGTCCCTCTCACCGGTGGCATCCACCTGGCAGGAGTAGTCTCCGATGACGATCTTTCCAGTGGCGACACCGAACTGCTCGAAGTGCTCCGAAGCGGTGTTGGCGGACATGGCCGCACCCTTCTCATCGACACAGTCATGGTAGTCCATGACGGGGTTGACGGGATTCCAGCAGATGTCCAGTGAGGACATGATGGGAACGGGCTCTTTGGACATGTCGAACAGAGGACCGTTGAACGTGATCCTCCATGCGCCGTCCTTCTCCTCGAATTTGAGGCCTGAGCACAACTTCTTGTTCTCGTCGCAGGGCTCGGTGTTCCTGAGGCCGAACACGCCGTTCCTGTTCATCACGAAAAGGAAGACGGATTTCTCGTTCCTGTTGGGCTTGTTGCCTATGCGCATGAATGCTGTAAGGCCCTCCTTCTTGTCGAAGAAGTTGAAGTAATAGCTCTCGTTCCAATCAAGTTCTGTGCTCATTTCGATTCCTCCAATATGGTGACCTCTCCTTTCGTACCGTCGACCAGCACTAGGTCTCCGGTGTGGAGGGTGGTTGAAGCTGATTTGACCGCGGTAACGGCAGGGATCCTGTATTCCCTGGAGATGACCGCCCCGTGGCATAGGATTCCTCCGGTCTCGGTGATGAGTCCTCCGAGCTTGGAGAACACAACCGTCCATCCGGGGTCGGTGTTGCTGGTGACCAGGATCTCTCCCTTCTCGACCTCTCCGAGGTCCCTTACGTCCATGATGATGCGCACCTTTCCGCGGTAGCTTCCGGGGCTGGATGCAGCACCAACGAGCACGTCTCCGTGGGAGATGGGGTCGTCGTCGAAGTCCACTCCGTTGAGCAGGAACTTCGGCGGGAGCCTGTCGCGGTACTTCATGAACTCTGCCTTTCTGGGAGCGATCAGCGCCTTGATGTCGCCGATGTTCTTTCCGTTGAGGATGTCGATGGCCTCGGTATCCTCCAGGAAGAATATGTCCTCCCTGTCGTCGATGAGTCCCTTCTCCGCCATCCTCCTTCCCTGCTCCAGGAAGATCAGCCTGTTCCTGTACATCATGTGGTCGAGGTAGAACCTCTGGTTCTCCCTGAATATGAGGTAAGTGCGGGCGTACTTCAGGACGGTCATGATGAGCTTCCTTCTGAAGAATCCGAGCCTCTTCTTGATGTCAGCCTCGGTATCCTCCCTGCGCTTGACACCATTCTTGAACTCTTCCCTGAGGTCCACATCCCCTGCGGCCATCTGCAGCGCGATTCCCATTACGTAGTCGGGATCCTCCGCCCACCTGAGAGCGTTGAGCTCCCTAGTACCTGACCTGTGGCCGAAGTCCTTGATGAACTTGTTGTACACGTCCTTGTACGGTGCATCGGATGTCTGAAGCCAGGCCACGAACTCGGCCGGAGCCATGCTCTCAGCCTTCTTCCTAACCTCGGGGTCGTTCCTGAGGGCGACTCCCAGGTCGGAGAATCCCTTGTTGGTCTCGATGGTCTTGTTGTCCTCCAGTCCGGACATGAGCCCGGCATAGATGGAACCGTCATCGTTCATCCATTTGACGCACCAGTTCTTGACCAGAAGGTTGGTCATGATTGAATGGGATACCATTCCGTAACGGATCAGCTGATAGTGCTTGGTCGATCCCTTGCGGATCTTGTAATACCAATCGGCCAGTTCCTTGTCCTCGAGCTTAGTGAGGTCCAGAGCATCGAATTCCTCGCATAGCTTCAGGAATCCCATGGCCCATTCCCTGTAGACCTTGTCGGTCTTCCAGATCATTCCGTCCCTGTCGCGGATGAGCAGACAGAGCTGCGACTTGACCATACCGAGTATATCGTTGGGGTACTTCGAGATCCTCTCCTGCTCGGAGCGGGGGAAATACTCGAGAAGCTCCCTAGAACGGATCAGCTTTGGATAGTGGGCGAAGATCCTCTCCAGCACGACCGCGGAGAAATATACCCTTGACTTGTGCAGTTTCGTGAGGGGCCCGGACTCGAGGTCCTTGTATCCCATCATGTGGGCTCCCTCATGGTTCACGTAATCGGTGAGCAGTTTTCCCATGACTGTATAGAACATAGGTGTCGTTGCATCCGCCCAATATTCGTCTCCGTATCCCCTTGACCATAGGATGTCGTCCTTCTCGGCCATGTCGGGAAGCGTCGTGATAGCCCTGGACTGCAGGATGTACACCTTGCCGTCCTCCACAGCCCACTCGATGTCCTGGGGGCATCCGAAGTGGTTCCTGAGCCTCAGTCCTTCCTCTGCTATCGCCTTTAGGATCTTGTCGTTCGCACAGCGTACATCCCTCTTGTCCTCGTCGATGTCGATCAGCTTGTTCTCTCCGCCTATGAGGTAGAATCCCTGCTGCTTGGTGTTGACGGTGCAGTCGACAACCTCCCCGTCGTATGAAAGTATGTATCTGTCCGGGGTGACGAGTCCGGATACTATCGATTCTCCGAGTCCCCATGATGCCTCTATGATGATGTGTCCTTCTCCTGTGACGGGATCTGATGTGAACATGACTCCGCTGATGTCTGATTTGACCATTCTCTGTACGACAATCGCCATTCCCTGTTCCAAGTGATTCTTGGAGGCGTCGTGCCTGTACTTCATAGCCCTAGCATTCCAGTAGGAGGTCCAGCATTTCAGGACCATCTGGATGATGTCATGCTTCCTCACGTTCAGATAGGTGTCCTGTTGTCCTGCGAAACTCGCATCCGCAAGATCCTCGGCCACTGCTGAGGATCTGACTGCGAAGTACTCCCCGTCAAGGCTGAAGAAGTTCTTCTTGAGGATGTCGATCTCCTGCTCTGGAAGGTCCGCTTCGAAGAACATGTTGCGTATCTTCTCCGAGGAGGATTCCAGCGATTCTTCGTCATCGAAGTCCGTCGATTCGAGTACCTTTGCAATCTTGGATCTGAGACCTGTGAGGTCGAGGAACATCTCGTATGCATCCACGGTCACGGAGAGCGCAGGCGGTACGCTGAATCCGCTGGATATCATCTTTGCGATATTGATTCCTTTTCCTCCGACCAAGCTTATGTCTAGGTCGGATGAATCCAGGGGTACGACAGGGCGAGGACTATCTGTTGTCATCAATTGACGAATATGGATTACAATAAAGGCATTATCGGTCCATATATTCGACAATAAACGTATATTATTTAATTAGAACAAGGGTGGGCCCTTTCGGGCCCTAAGAAGGAATAAATGCCTTTTTGCTTAGAACGCAGGGATCTTTCCCTCGGTTGCCAACGACATTCCGAGGTAGAAGTTGAACAGGAAGTTCAGCGCGGCGACTACTCCGAGTATGGTGGTCAGTCCGCCTATGATTCCGTTCAGTCCTGCGAGCAGGAAGACGAACGCAGTGGTTATTAGCAACAGGGTCAACAGTCTTGGCGTCTTCGCCATGATCGACCAGATGATGCAGAAGAGGAAGATTATCCCGAAACCTACACTTCCCCAGGAGTCTATTCCATATCCGGTGGCGAACACAGCTGCACCGACCAACAGGAACACCGTGAATCCGAACGCGCTCTCCGCTCTCCAAGCAGCGACTGCCACGAGCATGATCATCGCACCGATGAGCATGAACAGCTCTGCGGGGATGACTGTCTCGACGAAGCATGACAGCGCCAGAGGGAATGAGATCGCAGCGACGAACAGGAGTCCGCATGCCGTCGGGTCTATTGGCTTAAATTCTGACATGAAGTACAACCTCCGAAAATTGGTGTTGCCCGGCATCTCTGCCGGGCTTTAGTTTAAGGTTTTACAGATCAGAGTCCGTAGTTCTTCAGGTTGAAGTTGGGTACGTCTGCGTATTTCTTGCAGCAGTACTCGAAGAACTTGTCCTCGTCGTCAGGCAGTGCGGAGAGGTCCTTGATGATTCCCTCGAGGACTTCCCTCTGCTTCCTGGTGAGCTGGAGCTCTTTGGCGTCGTTGTGAGCCTTGATGAGCTCTGCGGCCTTGAGTCCGGCTGCCTTTGCCCTGAGGTAGTAGTTGTTACCCTCAGAGACGATCGCCTTTCCGATCTCGTAGGCATTGTCGTATGCGAGGATGTGTCCCTCAGGTCCTCTCTCCCTGTCGGTGATCATGTACAGGTCCCTGAGATCCTTCTGCTTTCCGGTCTGGATAGCGGTGTTCATCAGAGCGACCTCGTATCCGAGGGATCCCATCCAGCACTGGACTGAGGTTCCTCCGAATTCGGGGTGGTACTCGATGGACTCGTTGGACCACAGGTCGCAGACCTGAGCCATCAGGTTACCCTGAAGATCAGCGTGTGCGCACTGACAGTTCTTTCCCTCCTGAGCACAGGGCTTTCCGGCGATGGCCTTACAGATAGGTCCCTCGTAACCGCAGTCCTTGTCAGGTCCGGATGCTCCCTGCTCCCATGCAACAAGGGTCCTTGCTGCCGAGATGGCACGGGTAACCGCAGAGTAGGTCCTCTGGACATCCTGGTCCAGCATTCCACCGGCCATGAACATCGAGGTGTTCGCTCCGGAACAGTTGGTGTCTCCTCCTGCCACGGTCTTGTTCTTCTTTGCGATGTTGACGAACTCCTTCCACACGTACTCCATATCGATGGATCCGAGGTATCCGATTCCGAAGAGGAATGCGACGATATCTCCGTTGGTGGTCGCGTAGTCTCCCAACTCCTTTCCTCCGAGAGTCTCACAGGACAGGACGTCTGCTCCGTTCTCACATGCGACTTCCGCGCATCCGAACAGGTGCTCAGGGTAGCTGTGCTTTCCGCCCATTCCGGGCCTGTATCCCTCCTCAGCCTCACGCTGGTCAGGGATGGTCTGCCTTACTGCACAGTTGATTCCGTACTCCTCGTGGAACTTCTCGCAGATTGCCTTCTGTCCCTCTACGACGGGAGTCGACATCTTGGGGTCTCCCATCTGGGAGATCCACTCGGTCTCCAGCTGGACGTCGGGGAATCCGAGTGTTACACACCTGTTGAGGACATCCTTCGAGATGTAGTCAACGTACTCCTTCCTGAGTTTCTCGGGCGAAGCCTCAGATCCGGGCCTGGGTCCGTAGTTGAGCTCGGGTATGACTCTGCCGGCTCCGACCTTGATTCCGAATCCGTAGGAAATGGGCTCCTTTGCGTGTCCGAATACCATCTCTTCTGCACTGTCGTATGCCATCTTTGTGTACTTTGCCATTTTACTCACGCTCCTACAATGTGGTCCCACTCTTCCCTGATCTTCCTCCAGTCGTATCCCTCGAGGACCTTGTCAGCGATCGGGGGAGTCTGAGGTGCCTTCTCAGAGTAGATTCCCAAGTCGAATGACTCGGAGAAGTCCCTGTTAACTGCTCCACCAGCAGCCATGAACGGGATGTTGATGCCTGCTGAGACGAGCTTTGCTGCTGCGCGTGGGAATGCGGTCATAGTGGTGGTCATAAGTGCGGTACCGGTGACCATGAAGGGTTTGACTTCCTTCACCTTGGCAACGACGTCGTCTACAGCCACATCCTTACCCATGTCAATGACTGTGTATCCGGACGACCTCATCATAACAGCAGCGATGTTCTTTCCAATGTCGTGGGGGTCTCCCTCGGCCGCATGCATGACGACAGTTCCCTTGGTGGACCTTCCACCGGGGATCTGCTTCTCTGCGAGTGCGATTCCGATCTCCATTGTCTTTGCCGCCATCATGATCTCGGGCAGGTAGTAGATGTGCTCTGCGTACAGTTTCGCGACACACTCCATTCCAACTACCAGTCCGTTGTTGATTATATCCAATGCATCCTTCGTCTTCAGTGCCTCTGAAACTGCCGGTCCGACGTCCTTGAATTTCATGTAAAGGACGCAGTCCGCCACTTTGTAAAGGACGGGGTCTTTAGGAAGCATTGCCTTGGCGACTGCCTCGGGTGTTGTCTCGTTCTGAGCCTCAACATCGTAGCGCTTGAGGATCTTCGAGAAGTCGACTTTGCTATAATCAATCATTCTTTTTCCTCCTATTATTTTTCGGAAGCTGCTTGCCCAACTTCCTACGGTTAGTTGGATGTGTCTAGTACCTATATAACGAGTTGGATGGATGGATGGTTTATCCTGCCGAAGTATATAAAATATGGATAGTATCTTTATATATTATTGACCAAAACAACAAAATAATTGAGCACTCATCATTTCTATCCATCCAATGTTATCTGGTTTTATATCACATGAAGAAGATTATCAAAATAGTAGGGCCGGAAACGGCTAGAAGGAGATAAGATGAGCTACGGAATTTCTTTGGATATCGGTACCAGCGGAACGAGGGGCCACGCAGTAGACCTCTCCACCGGAAAGATCCTGTCCACTTCGGTCACGGAATGTCATCCGCTGCCCGGAGCCAACATCATGGACCATCTCACTTTCTGCATCAATGCAGGAACTGACACGGCCCACAAGATATTGATGGATACGGTCAACAAGCTGATCGCTACGCTCGGTGTGGATCTCAAACAGGTAGAGAGGGTCAGCATCTGCGGTAACCCTATCCAATTATCATTATTCCAAGGAATCCCTGTGGATGACCTCGCTTTCGCCGGAGAGAATGCTCACAAGGCCAGAGGGATCGTCGCACAGAAGAGGGATGCGGGAGTGTTCTCAGCGGTCGATGTTGGACTGAATGTCAAGGACGGATGCGAGCTATGTGTCCCTCCCGCGATCAGGCACGAGATCGGAGCCGACGCCCTAGCTATGATGTACAAGAGCGGATTCCTAGAGCAGAAGGAGAACTGTCTGGTCACTGATTACGGAACCAACGCCGAGATGGCGCTGAAGATCGGCGACGACATCTACACCGGATCCGCTGCGGCGGGACCGGCCATGGAGGGACAGTCCATCAAATGCGGTATGCTCGCAGGACCTGGGGCGATATCCGATCTGGAGTATGATTTCCAATACATCTGTAAGGTCCTCAATGACGACATAATCCCCGAGAACGGAGACAGGTGCGATTTCGCGCTGGAGACGGTCAAGGAAGAGGGTCCGATGAGCGGAAAGGCCATCGGTATCACCGGAACCGGAGTCATCGCAGCCGTCGCAGCAGCCTTGGACTGCCACATCTGGAGGAAGGGAAAGCTCACAACCTCCGACGGTAAGATGCATCTCCAGGATGGCATCTACATCGACTCCCATGACATCTCCGAGGCCATGAAGGCCATCGGTGCCATGAGGGCAGGACACTTTACCCTCCTTGAGCACGCGGGAATCAAGTTCAGCGACCTCAACGTCATGTACATGGCCGGAGCCTCCGGAACCTATGTGGATGCTGTGAAGGCGAGGGAGGTCGGACTCCTTCCGCCGTCATGCAACACCATCTATCAGTACGGAAACACCTCGCTGGCCATGGCCACCGATATCCTCAGGGACCCCGAGCTTCTGGACACCCTCCAGGATATCGCCAACGGAATCCGCGCCAACCACGTCATGTTCGCCGGGGACCCGATCTTCGAGCAGATCTACACTCAGGAGCTCGCCGTCTGCGACGAGGGAATGGGCATGGAGATGTACAACAGGAACAATGCCATCGCCGGCATCCAGGAGCTCCCCAAGCCGAAGGGAACCCCCACCGTCCACAGGATGGTGCAGCGTGACATCCCCGATCTGGGAGACAGGGGACTGTTCATCCTCCACGACATCGGTACCGAGCTACGCGGCCACATGGAAGGCTGCATAGGATGCAAGAAGTGCGAGAAGGAGTGCCCCGAGCATGCCCTCACCGTCACCGATGACAAGGAGATCGTCGTCAAGACCAAGAACTGCCTCGGAACCGCCTGCTACAGGTGTCAGTTCAGCTGTCCTGAGAAGGTCTACAAGTACGACAACCTCAAGCTCACCTTCTGAGGCGATCAGATGCACGTGTTCATAATCGGAGGATTCCTGGGAAGCGGGAAGACCACCATGCTGCTCAGCCTGGCGAAGGTCTATGTGGACAAGGGGATGAAGACCGCGATCATCGTCAACGAATCGGGCGAGGTCGGAGTGGACGGTGCGACCATCAAGGCCGAGGGATACAGCGCAACGGAGCTGCCCGAGGGGTGCATCTGCTGTACGTTGGTTGGTACCCTTCAGGTGACTCTGAGGAACATCAAGAGGGACATCGACCCCGACATCCTGATAATAGAGCCCACGGGTTTGGCGCTTCCTCACAAGGTGAAGCAGTTCGTGCACACGGCCATGATAGACGAGGAGACCTGTTCAATCATAGGGCTGGCCGACGTGGAGAGGTTCGATTCCCTCCTGGAGAAGAAGGAGGCGTTCTACAAGATGCAGATGTCGGGCTCCGACCTGGTCCTGATCAACAAGGTGGATCTGGCGCAGCCCGGTCAGGTGAAGCACATCAGGAAGTGGTTCGCAGAGAACTTCCCCGACAAGCCTGTCGAAGCGGTGTCCGCGAAGACCGGCGAGGGAATGGACAAGCTCTACGACTTCACACTGTCGCGCTGACTATATACATCTTCCAGAGGATGGCCGTCAAGCTTCCGACGGTCATCCCCGCCAGAAGCCCCGGACCTATGCTCATTCTTCCCATCGGGAAGAAAAGCGGTATGCAGAACAGAATGAAGTGGAATCCCCACATGTAAGTGACGGCGAACATCGCGACGAATCCGATGGCCATCGCTATGAAGAAGTATCTGTCGAATATGGCTTTCACTATGTCCTTCCCGGAGGTAATTGTGACGTTCTCGTTGCCATTTGGCTGGAAGCCGTCCGGACGAACGTCATCGTGAGGGATCTGACGAACCACATTCCCGCATTCGGGACACTGGAATTCATCATCCTTGAGGTACCTTCCGCATCTGGGGCAGAAATCCATGATGGTAAGATTTCCCCCTCATTGATAACCTTTATCGTCGGTTTCTCAGAATTTTTAAGGGTTTTAGTCCTCTTTCTCGTTCGCCTTGATTACATCCAGGTAGAACTTCTCTATGGCTTCAGAGGGCGAGAGACCTTTCTCCATCAGAATCTTCTCGGCTTTCAGTTTGATGATGGGATCGATCCTGGCGTTCACGACAGCACCTCTTTCGGATTGCTTACTGCCGTAGACGACCTCATCATAGAGGATGGAGATCAGGTTGGCGTACCCAACCCCTCTCTCGCGTGCGACCGCACGGACCAGATCGGTGGTGCCTGAGCCGTACTGAGAGGACTTCTTCTTCCTGTCCGCCAGGAACCCGTACCCTAGGTCGCTGGCCACGTCCTTCAGCACCTGCTTCCTGGAGTCCATGTCCTCGGGAATGAGCGTCTCCGGATCGATCTCCGATATCTCGGAGAGCACACGGTCGTCAAGATAGGGGTAGATGAGCGTCTTTCCGAAGTAATCCGCGATCGCCTTCTCGCAGGGGACGGAGACGTTCATGAGCCTCTCCACTCCAGCATCCTTCAGAAGCTCGAATTCCTCCCTGGTCTGACCTACGTATTTCGCACAACCCATGAAGTATTCGTCCGCCCCCTGGCCGGTGATGATGATCTCCTCCTCAGCCTCCTTGCAGACGCAGAAGAGCTGCAATTCGTAGGAGATGGTGAACGGATCCGAAACGCCGGTGGCGGTGATGAATTCCTTGATCAGGTCCACGATGGTCGATTTGGATATCTGAGCGTGGACAAAGGGCAGATTGAGCCTCTTGGAGAGGTCCTTGGCCATGGACACGTCGAAGGCGTTGGCTGTACCGCAAGTATAGAGCGTGACGGATTCAGCATACTGCTTGGAGAGAGCGGAGACCAATCCGGAATCCAATCCTCCGGAGCATGCGATGCCCACCCTTTGGCCTTCTGAGGCTTCCTTGATTACCTCAACGAGAGAATCCCTCAATCCGTCCCACATGAGTGTACGGAATGCGTCGAGCTTATTATAATGAGCCTGTTCGAGGCGATATCTGGATGTTGCGAGATATCTAAAGATTGCGGGGGGAATTATATATCTTTAGAAAATTATCTGCCGTAAAGTAAAAGAGGGGATTAACATCACATTCTGCGGAAAATGCGGCTATAACAATCCTGAAGAGAGTGACACCTGCGCCAACTGCGGTGCCAATCTCAAAGAGGCCGTCGGTACACACCAGCAGGAGCCCGTGGAGCGCATCGGCGCCTACGATCCCAACAGGCCGTACCAGGCGCCTCCTATGAATCCTAACATGAATCCCAATATGCCTCCGTACATGCCCATGCCTCCTGCGGCAAGGAAGAAGGACAAGCCCAAGGCTGAGGGAGAGTACGACCCCAAGGGACGCAGCTTCGCGATCATTCTGTCCGTATGTGCTCTTGCCATCACGATCGTCGCGCTTTTCGCGATCCCCGTGGACTTCGAGCACTTCGACAAGACCATCCTCAGGGTCGGAATGAACAACCAGACCGCGATCTTCGCTATGACCTTCGTCACTCTTGCGGTCGGAATCGTTGCTCTCATCGAGCCTCTCATGACAGTGGTTTCCGGAATAAGCCTCATGGCTACAGCAGCTTTGATCTTCACCGCGAACCCTGCATTGGGATTGTCCACGCCCGGAATGATCGTATTCGTCCTCCTGGCGATCGACATCATCGCTCTTGGAATCGTGTCCATGATCTTCATGAAGAAGTTCATCGCCAACAACATCGAGGGCGTACCGATCTTCAAGGCATGCTGGTTCACCTGGACGGGTATCGCTCACCAGTGAGCGTACCCTCTCCAAACCCTTTACCCATTTACTTGACAAAAACGAGCGTTAAAACCGCATGTTTTTGTTGTTGGTCATTTTTCTCATGTCTCTATACTTCTTCTAAGGATTCTATCACAATCCTCACATCGTCAAATATGAACAATAAGACTATACTGGACAATACATCCAATATGTAGTCATCACTTTCAAAACAACGAAAACGCGGTACAATTTTTTAATAGAATTCCGCCTAACTTTTCCCTAAATCGGAATGATTGCTGACAACTCCTTATCTACCGATGCAGAGGAAATTTCATGGGAAAGGATTCCCATCTATCCAAACTGCGGGGCCACATATTTCGTTCCGGAGAGGCGCCCGTTACTTCGGAAAAGGACCACGTCCCATTGGAATGCAAATTGGATTACAATCATTATCTGGAAGAGTACGAACGTCACGATCCACTAGACGCGCCATTGTTTCTGGAGTCGGAGGCAGACATAATCGAAGCCGATGACTGCCGTTATCTCTATGATGCTCTGGGCGAAGATAGGGTTCGTCACGCAAAGGACATGGCGATCAGGCTGTGCCGCAGCGAGTACGGTCCTAATGATTTCTTCATCAAGTACTTCACCGCCGATCCCTTGGAGATCAAAGCCATACAGACCATCCTGACGCACAGCAGGACCGTGAAGAAGATGAGGGAGGCAGCACAGATACAGGGAACCTTCGAGGATTGGAGGCCAAGATATGTGATATCATGTTTCCAGAACGATTGTTCCATCTGCAAATGCTGGGATGGGAAAGAATTCGAATTCGGAAGCAAGGACTCCAAATTCCCTCCGTTCTGCCTGGGGTGTCGGTGCAAGGTTACGTTAGTCCCTGTGGAAGGGATGCGTTACAAGCCTGATCAGTGATCCACCTCAGATGATACGATAGATCTTCTGCAAGAGGTTGGATTTGTAGGGGGTCTCGACTACCTTGATGGAATCCAGATTGTCCTTGGTCATCCATCCTGTGTCACAGGACCACTTACATCAATCTTTTTATCGTAAGTCCACAACTATCCACCCGGTCAATCATGAAGGTATTCGTCTACGACTGCAGGACATACGATGAATAGGGGTTCTTCAGCGAATTCACTGATAAACTCGGCATAGAATGGGACTGCACCTCGGATACGCTGGTCCCTGAGATCGTGGACCTTGCAGCCGGATACGATTACGTCTCCATCCTCACGACACCGGTCACAGCGCCGATGCTGGACAGGTTCAAGGAGCTGGGGGTCAAGATGATAGGCACAAGGTGCATCGGGTTCGACCACATCGATATAGCCCATGCAAAGGAGATCGGCATGGTGGTGACCAACATCACTTACGATTCCGACGGGGTGGCGGAATTCACCGTCATGGACATCCTGATGGGCGTCCGCAGGATGAAGGAGGTCATGATCAAGACCATGGGCAACGACTTCAGGCTCAACTGCCTTCTGGCCGAGCAGCTCAAGGATATGAACGTCGGAATCATCGGAGCCGGAAAGATCGGCCTTGCCGTCATGAGGGACCTGACAGGTTTCGGATGCAAGCTGTATTACTGCAACCGCAGCAGGAAGGCAGAGGCCGACAGGTACGCAGAGTTCATCAGCATGGATGAGCTTCTAAGGACCTGCGACGTCATCTCGATGCATATGGAGCTGAACGAGAAGACGTACCATATCCTGGATGCAGAGGCTTTCGCCAAAATGAAGAAGGGCGTTGTGTTCGTCAACACCGCAAGAGGCGGGCTCGTCGATACCAAGGCCCTCATCGACGCTCTGGACTCGGGACAGGTCTCCTGTGCTGCACTGGACGTTGTGGAGAACGAGCTCGGTCTGTATTACAACGACTGCAGTGGCAAGGATCTGGAAGGACACTACATCGATATCCTGAGGAACATGCCCAATGTCATCTACACGCAGCACATGGCATTCTATTACCGCACAGCTGTCAGGGACATGGTGTCCAACTGCCTTCTCAGCATGAAACTGCACAACGAAGGGAAGGAGATCCCTCACAGGCTGGCATGATCACTCGAATAACCTTTGCGGGTCAATTTTGATAGAATGAGTGGACAAGGCGAGATTCGAACTCGCGGCCTCTTCGTTGCGAACGAAGCGATCTAACCGGGCTGATCTACTTGCCCATTGAGAAATCCCGGTATGCCTCCGTAGAGGGGACTGAGATAAAAACTTTGGTCTCATTCCGAAGAGGACTGGGCCCATCTGAAAAGGCTGCGCCAGTCCTTCTCCATGTCGTCTCCGCATCTGTGGCAGCGGATAGTGTCCGGAAAGTCCTCAAGGACCTGCATATACTTCTTGCACCTGGGGCATCTGTGCGGTGTGGAGAAGTAGACCTCCGGTTCAAGGATATCATTGTCATGGATCAACAGGGAATCGTAGCTCTTGGTGTAGCCGCAGTCGCATGTGAAGACATCGGTGCGGAAGTGGAACAGGCAGTGCGGATGAGCGGAAAGGGCATCCTTCGCTTTCTTGCCGTATTTGCAGCCCATGATCTCGCCGTATGACTTCCTGTCACCCCAGCCCTTGCAGTTGTAGTCCCCTATCTGGAGCGCGATCTCGTGTCCGCAGGAACGGCATCTGTATGTGTACTCCTCGCCCATGTGATGCTCAGGCATGTGAGTGCACGAATAAATCTTGGCGGGAACAACTGATTCCGTGTAGTCGCGTTAAAAATATTATTATATGACCGGAGGTTCGCAGAACCTATGATATTCGACCATATTGCCAATGGCATACAGAGGCATGCCAAGGCGATAATTGTGATTTGGGTACTGATCCTGTGCCTGTCGGGCTTCCTCGCAATCAACGCCAACAGTGTGATGAGCTACGACATGAACGAGATGGCCCCCGAGAACTCAGAGTCCATGATAGGGCTCGAGATCCTGACCGACTACTTCCCCGAATCGGAAGCCGATGAGAACACCATGCCGATTCTCGTCCTCTACTTCGAGAACGCCACGCAACTGGCCAGGGCCCAGACGTTCGTCGAGGACCTGGATTCATACGCATCCGGCTATGAGCATATAACCGGTGCCATTGCCATGGACCCGATGAAAGACGCCTCCGGTAAGGGAATAGTGATGGCATTCATCACTTTGGAGGGATTAACCCTAACCGAGGTCGCAGCCTTCACCCCCGATGTCCGTGATTTCATCGCAGATGTTATGGAGGCTACCGGATTCAACGGTGCAGAGTACCTCACCGGAACATCCGCGATGACCTATGACATGGAGCACAACGCACTGGAGGACATCTCGAAGATCGATCCCTTCACCGTGCTGATGATCCTGATTCTCGTTGGACTGTTCTTCAGATCCTTCGTGTCGTCCGGAATTCCGCCGATGACCATCGGTGTCGCGTTCGTAGTCGCTATGGCGCTCATCTTCATCCTCGGCCAGTTCATGAACATCTTCTACATCACCAACATGATGATCCTCGTGTCCATGATGGGTGCCGGATGCGATTACTGCATCTTCATCATAGCACGTTACAGGGAGGAGCTCCGTGCAGGGCTCTCCCATGATGATGCCCTTCACCAGGCCATCGTCTGGGCGGGGGAGTCCATCACCATCTCCGGAGCATCGGTAATCATCGGTTTCGGAGCGATGTCCGTCTGCAACTACTCTCTCATCTCCACAATGGGAATATGCCTTGCATTGGGTGTCCTGGTCGCGCTGCTCGCAGCATTAACCCTGATACCATCGATCCTCCACTTCGTGGGGGACAAGGTCTTCTGGCCCTCCACCATGAAAACGTTCAAGGAAGGCGGAAAATCGACAAAGGGCTGGTACGTATGGTGCGCGAAGATCGGCGAGAGGTACTTCGACAGATCCGCCAAGTTCTCTCTGAAGCATGCGAAGGCCATCGTTCTCGCTGCATTGATCGCCACCGCCCCCGCAGCATATCTGGTCATGGAGAACGAGAACTCCTATGATATGATCACCTCCATGCTGAGCGGTGAATCCGGGGACGGAATGGGATACATCGCCGATTACGCAGACCAGGGTATGGTCATGCCCAACTATTCGATCATCGAGTACAAGTCGCCCATAGCGACCATAACCAAGACAGAGGGTCAGCAGATAGGCACACTGTATTGGACCGATAATTGGAACGATCGGGTATCTTCTACCCTGACATCGCTGTATACAGATATGATGAAGGACGATAACGTCGCATACGCCAGCGGACCCTTCGTTTGGGAGGACATGCTGGAAGCGATAGAGGCCGCAGGGATAACCGAGACGGACGAAAAGGTCGCATACATCAAGGCGCATACCTCGGCCAAGATCGATATGATCTTCAACCAGATGGTCGAGACAGTGTCAGAGATGGGCATGAGCACAGAGTACTTGTTCAAAGGCCCCGGAGCGTTCATCGACAGCATCATCGAATCCTACAACATCGATTTCGATTGGGACAAGGAGGTAGCAGCGTCAAAGACGGCCGGTCTCACTGATCCCGCAGCCATAGTGGCCGATGTGGAGTCGCGCTTCGCAATGGAGTACCCCTCGATGGCCCAGACGCTCACCGCGATCATAACGCAGATCAAGCAGTCCGGCGCCACAGACGATATGCTGGTGAACGGTGTCGGATCAGTGGTGGATGCCGCATTCGCATCTGCCGGAATCACCATCGATTGGGATGCCGCGGTCGCCACTGCCATAACCTACGGTCTCACTGATCCCGATGAGATCGTCGCAGCGATCATCCATTTCATGCCGGAAGCCGCAAGGACCGGAGCCACGCAGATCATCTCGGGTCTCAACAGCAACGGCCTCAGCAATGATATCCTAGTCTACGGGTTCGGACCCGTCATAGACAGTGCGTTCGACAGCATGAGGATTGAGTTCGATTGGGATGCCGCGGTCGCAGCCGCAAGGGCTGCCGGAGTCACGGACCCTGATGCCATCGTCGCGGCCATCAAAGACCAGGTAACCGCCGAGAACCCGACGGTGGGACAGATCCTGGCAGCTGTTGTGACTTTCCTCAACGGCTCGGGCATCAGTAACGAGATCCTTGTGTCTGGCACCTTCGCGCCCATTGTGGATTACATCATGAACGTCTCCGCCTCGATCCTCGGGGGACCTTATGCGAAGACCGGCTCAGGCGATGCCACCTACATCAGCATCATCACCGCCACCAACGCACCGGGTATGTCCACTAGGTCCATGGAGTCCATCTCCGTCATAGCGGCAGCGGTCTCCGACTACGCGACCAAGAACAGCGCCATCGTCAAGGCCCAGTGGAACACCGGAAGCGCCGTCATCATGTATGAAGTGTCCGAAGAGGTCAAGAAGGAGTTCGCCTACATCGAGCTCCTGGTGATCGTGCTGATCCTCATCCTCCTGTTCGTAGTGATGAGGTCGTACCTGATCCCGTTCAGGTCCGTGCTGACGATCCTCATGTCCATCGTCTGGACCCTCGCGGTCACGCGTCTGGTGTTCGTGGATCTTCTGGGAGGCGACATGCTGTGGATGATTCCCATCATCCTCCTGGTCATATGCCTCGGATTGGGAATGGATTACGACATTCTGCTGACCACCCGTATCAAGGAGAACGTCATGGCGTTGGGAATGTCCAACGACGATGCGATCTACCATGCGGTCACCCACACCGGTTCCGTCATAACCATCTGCGGACTGATCATGGGAGGCGCCTTCGGTACCCTGATGATCTCCGGAATGAACATGATGCAGGAGTTCGGATTCGCATTGTGCTTCGCCATCTTGGTGGATGCCCTGATCGTCCGTACCTACATCGTCCCCGCAGTTATGCATCTCCTGGGAGATTGGAACTGGAAGGGACCGGGCGTCAAATTCAGGTCCGAGCCTGCAGAGGAAGGATCCGCACAGGACGATATGGAAAAGTATTTCCGATCGTGAGAGGAGAACGTATCTCATTCAGCCAAACATTTTTACAGGGATGGATGGCATATTTTGCCACCCATTCCTTTTTTATGTGATAACCTAAATGCGCACGCAGGTGTATTGAATTGGATTTCATGGTACTAATCGCCTTTATCGCCTACTTCGCATTGGTAATCGGTATCGGCTATTACTTCTACAACAAATCCCACAACATGGAGCAGTACTTCCTCGGCGGGCGTTCTATGAACCCCTACGTGGCAGCGATGTCCGCTCAGGCTTCTGATATGAGCGGATGGCTCCTGATGGGTCTGCCCGGTGCAGTACTCATGCTCGGTCTGGGTGAGGCTTGGATCGGTATCGGGCTGGCCATCGGATCGTATCTTTCATGGCTGTTCGTCGCCAAGAGGCTCAGAGTCCATTCCGAGGTCTCAGGCAACGCCATAACCATGCCCGAGTTCTTCTCCAACCGTTTCGGGGACAAGAAGGGATATCTCAGGATCATCTCAAGCATAATCATCCTGTTCTTCTTCGTTATCTACGTCGGATCGGGATTCAAGGCAAGCGGAGGAGTCCTCCAGACCATCTTCCCCGAGGTTAGTGTGGTCGTTGCGATGATCATAGGTGGCGTCATCATCGTCGCCTACACGTTCATGGGAGGATTCAAGGCGGTCGCGTGGACCGACTTCTTCCAGGCCATTCTGATGGTCATCGCAGTTGTTGTCGTTCCCCTTGCAACCATCGGAAACACAACCGGAGGATGGGAGGCGATCGAGGCCGGTCTCGACGGACTCGGAACCGAGTTCCTCAACATCTTCTACGACGGAGGAAGTCCCCTCGGTATCATCGCCATCATATCGCTGATGGCCTGGGCGTTCGGATACTTCGGTATGCCCCACATCGCCGTCAGGTACATGTCGGTCAGGGACCCCAAGGAGATCAAGGTCGCAAGGCGCGTATCCCTGATATGGATCGTCATCGCATTGACGTTCGCCATCCTCGTCGGTATCGTCGGAAGGGGATACCTCATCATCAACGGCTACGATGTGGGCGGTGTCCTGGACGATCCCGAACACATCTTCATCTTCCTGAGCGGCAGCCTATTCCCGCCACTCCTTGCAGGTATCATCTACGCCGCGCTCATGGCTGCGATCATGTCCACCGCGGACTCGCAGCTCCTTGTCTCGGCATCGGCCATCACCAACGATATCATCAGCAAGACCAAGTGGGCCAGCCAGCAGGAGAACCTCGACCACAAGCTCATGTGGATCTCCAGGGCCATCGTCATCGCGATCGCCATCTTGGGACTCATCCTGGCCATGTTTGGAGGCGATTCCATCATGGGTCTCGTGTCCTACGCATGGGCCGGATTCGGTGCCGCGTTCGGACCTCTCATGATCCTTTCGCTGTATTGGAAGAGGATGAACATGTACGGCGGACTCGCGGCCATGCTGGTCGGATTCGCCACGATCATCCTTTGGAACACGTTCCTCTCCGGAACGGGCATCTACGAGCTCCTTCCCGGATTCATACTCTCGCTCATCGCAGGAATCATAGTGTCACTCGTGACAAAGGCTCCCGAGCAGGAGATCCTGGAGGACTTCGACAAGGCCCAGGCCATCGAGAGGGAGACCCGTTAAACCTTTCAAGCCGTCCTTCGGGACGGCATCTTTTCTATGAATCGCATCTCAGATTACGACACGATCATCGATTCTTACGAGGACGAGATCACACTGAAGGGGTCACGTTTCATCGGCATACTGATACCATGTGCTTCCGAGGAGGAGATCCCGCTTCGCCTGGAAGCGGTATCGAAACGCTATCCGAACGCTACGCATTACTGCTATGCGGCCGTATTCAACGGCTCGGAGAGGAAGGAGAAGTCCAGCGACAACGGCGAGCCCTCGGGAACCGCCGGGAAGCCCATACTGTTCATGCTTAAGGGCTCCGAACTGTCGGACGTGATATGTGTCATCGTCAGGTACTTCGGAGGCACATTATTGGGGACTGGCGGATTGGTGCATGCTTACACTGAAGGCTCCAGAATAGTGCTGGAGAAGGCCGTGAAGCATACCAGGACAGCCTGCGCCGTATACAGGTTCACTCTGGACTACGGGTATTACAGCGTGTTCGAGAGCAAGTGCAGGGACCTTATGGCGAGGAATCCTCAGTGCGATTACTCGGACAAGGTCGACGTCAAGGCTTGGATACGCATTGCGGATGAGGATGAGTTCGTACGCAGGATAACGGATCTGACCGAGAGACATGCGATGCTCAAGCCAGGCAAGGACGAGTACATCGACGATGCTTTTCCGTTGAAGAAGTGAAGAAAGGACCTGCCCTTCCGGGCAGGTAAGTGTTTTCAGCGGCGGTAGTTGTAGTAGTTGTTGTACTCTACGGCCGGAGGATAGTATCCCGCCGGCGGCTGGGGAGGCTGCTGTCTCCTGTTGTTACCGTTAACAGCGAACATTCCCTTGAACCCGTTGGCAGACCTGATGTACAGCGTGATCAGGACGATCAGTACGATGACTACTATCATGAACACGATGAAGACGATGAAGCCATCACCTTCAGGTTTAATGTCATTGTCATGGAAGAGCACCATGAAGGACGAGCAATGGTTGGTCTCGAACACGACGCAGTCATATTCCGAATTGTAGTCGAATTCGCTTACAAGCACCGGGGTTCCTTTGTCGGGAACGTACGCGACAGCGAGTTTCTCTTTGCTCTCTCCGTCTTTGAGCGTGTATTTGATGGCGACGGTGACACGATCGCCACCGAAGTTGGTCGGTACCTTGAGTTCCCCGGAGTATATCGAGACGTCGTACGCATAGTAAGGCGCGAACTTGGCGTAAGTATCCGCCAGGGTTGTCGTGTTGATCGAGAATCCGATCATGTTTCCTTTGGGCAATTTGCTCATGGCGCCATTGTCTAAGGCCATGCCTCCGAGTTTAAGCTCGATGTGGAGCTCTGCGCCCTTGATGCCCTTGAGTTTTGTGATAACGTCCGAGGTCATGCTGACGTAGTCGGAGTGGGAAGCATCGATATCAACAATAGGGTTCAGACCTTTTGTTTTGGTTGCTTCGATCTTGTTCAGCAGTTCGGTCACATTGCCGACGTTACCTTTTCCTCCGGATTCGGTGACATCAGCTTCAATGGTGTAGTCCTTGGTGACCGTCACTGTTGTTGTGGCGGTGTGACTGCCTTCCACGGTGGTAACGGTTATGGTGACCGTTCCCGGAGCTTTACCCGTGATGATACCGTTTGCGTTGACCTCTACCTTCGTGGGATCGCTGGAGGCCCATGTCACATTCTTGTTGGTAGCATTGGTGGGAGTGAACTTCAGTTTGGCTTTCAAGTCCTTGATCTCATCCACTTCCAATTCGTATGGTCCTCCCTCGATCTCTACCTTTTCTATCAGAACTGGTTTTGCATCAATCACGCACTGTGAAACTTTTGAACCTTCCTTGGTTGTCACAGTAACAGTAACCTTTCCTTCTGCATCTACACTCATCGTCATGGGTGCAGCAGAGACATCAGAAGTTGCACTTTTGAAAGATACGATTCCAGAAGGACTGGCTGTCCAAGTGACTTTATCATTTGTTGGATATTTTAGAGAGGCGTTGAGAATAGGTGTTAGAGTAATCGAGTCTCCTACGCTGGCTTCAACGCTGGTTTTATCGAGAGATATGGTTGATACGGCCACATCTTTTACAGTAACTGCGCACGAAGCTGTTTGAGATCCAATGGTCAGGGTGATTGTTGAAGTACCCGTTCCGCTGAATCCGTTGGCCACTGTGACTTTACCAAGTGTATTGTCGACTTTTGCTACGGCAGCATTACTACTTGTCCAGTCGCGATAAGAGATTGAAGAAGGAGCTATACTGACATTCAGTGTTATGCTATTCTCTGTTTCCTTGGAGTTGTGGTAGATCTCAGCACTAGATGCAGAGATTGTCAGACTAGTTATTGTGGGGATGACGGTCACAGCACATGTAGCGCTCTTCCCATCCGCAGTGGCGGTGATTGTAGTTACTCCTTCTTTTAGAGGAGTTATCCTGCCATTGCTGCTCACTGTGGCAACATCAGAAGCGCTACTAGTCCAAGTAACTGTTTTCTCGGTAGCTGTAGAAGGGCTAACAGTTGCTGTCAATGTTCCTGTTTTAGTCATTTCTACTGCTAATTTCGAGTGATTCAGAGTTACAGATTGTACGGCAGTTTTGAACACGGTGACGGTACATGTGTCGCTACTGCTACTGCTACTGCTACTGCTACTGCCACTATCCGTCGCTGTAATTGTAGCTACACCTACAGCTACACCAGTAACGACACCGCTGGCATCCACCGTTGCTATGGATGCATTACTCGTAGTCCATGTAACCGTTCCTGCTGCTCCCGTAGAAGTTATTGTCACGGTTTTTCCTTTTTCTACTCTTGCTTCTTCTGGTATAGAAATTGCAGCATCATCAGTTTCCGTGTTATTGATTACAATCGCCGAGAACGACATGATCAGCAGAACAACGACTAGCATCAGAGCCTTCGGCCCTCTCCCTTTCATCGTTGCCATATTATCTTTCATGGAAGGGGTATCCAACAGCAATAATATACAGTTTCCCCCTGTTGGCACATTTGATCTTGTCCAATCTAACGTTTTTGTATGAGCACCTCTTCTCCCGCTTCATGCTGATCAAAGCCCAGTCGATCACAAAGGCATTCGGACCGCAGAAGGTGCTAAAGGATGTCAGTCTCCAGATCAACAGGGGCGACAGCATAGGTCTCATCGGCGTCAATGGCGCCGGGAAGAGCACCTTCTTGAAGATTATGCTGGGCGAGATGAAGCCGGACACCGGCGAGCTCACCCGCAATACGCAGAGGATCGGATATCTGGAGCAGTTCCCCGAATCATCCCACGAGTACACTGTCAGGGACGTCCTGGGAAGGCCGTACGGCCATATCGAGAACATCAAGCGCCGCCTCAAGGAGATCGAGGAGATCATGACTGCCGGCGGGGACATCGACTGGAACGCACTGGCGGAGGAGAACGCCAACCTGGAATCGCAGCTGTCCAAATGCGATATGGACGATGAGGACAATCAGAGGAAAGCACTGGAGAAGGTCGGCCTCTCCGACGAGTTCATGGACAGGACCATGGACTCCCTCTCCGGAGGGGAGAGGGCGAAGGTCATGCTCTCCAGGATAGTGGTCCAGGCGGAGGAGTGCGATCTCCTTGTCATGGATGAGCCCACATCCCATCTGGACATAGACACTGTCGAATGGCTGGAGGATTACCTTTTAGATTCACACTGTGCGGTTCTGGTCATCAGTCATGACAGGTACTTCCTCGACAAGATCGCAACCAGGATGCTGGAGATCGAGCACGGCAAGTCCCGCGAGTACAAAGGGAACTACTCCGACTTCATCATGAAGAAGATGCTGGACCTCGAGAGGATGCGCAAGGAATACCAGAAGTACATGACCGAGAAGAGGCACCAGGAGAGCATCGCCAAGCAGATGTACATCGACAATCCCTTCCTCACGGTCCACAAGACCAGGCAGAAGATGATCGAGAAGATGGAGGAGAAGGAGAAGCCCGATAAGATGGAGGAGATCACCGTCAGGATACAGGCCGCCCACAAGTCCGGGAAGAATGTCCTAATCACCAAGGGCCTCTCCGTCGGATACGGCGACAAGACCATCCTGGAGAATGTGGATCTCGATGTCCAGAAGGGCGACAAGATCGGTATCTTCGGTGCGAACGGCCAGGGCAAATCGACATTGGTGAAGGCAATCCTGGAGGAGATCCCTTCCGGAGGCGAGATGTGGATGGCCCCCGGGGCGAAGATTGGTTACTATTCTCAGAACCACGAGGGATTGGACCTCAAGCTCTCTGCAGAAGAGCAGATCCTCACGGTCATCGGTAAGGAGAGGAGGGGCGAGGCCAGGAAGATGCTGGCGAGGTTCCTGCTCTTCGGGGAGGATGTGGAGCGTCCGATGTCCACCCTGTCAGGCGGTCAGAGGGCCAGGGTGGCATTGTGCCTTCTGCTCCTGGATGAGACGAACCTTCTCATCCTGGATGAACCCACTAACTATCTCGACATCCCCGCCAAGCATGCCATCGAGGAAGCGTTGGTTGAGTATGACGGAACTGTCATCACGGTCACCCATGACAGGTACTTCCTGGACACGGTATGCACCAAGATGATCGAGGTCAAGGACCATACGGCCAGGTGCTTCACGGGAACCTATTCCGAGATGAAGGGCAGGAAGAACACCAAGGAGATCGTGATGGATGCCGACGAGTACCGCGTTCTGTCGGCGTTCACGAATTGGGTCACCGGCAAGAAGTACGCCAAGGGTGACCGCGTCCTCATCGCTCCGGCCGATCAGAAGAGCTTCCAGTGGGCGTTGGACCAGGGCAAGCTGAAGAAGACCGGCGGAAGACAGAGGAAGAAGGTCAATCTGCCTGATCTTCCGAAGCAGAACAATTGAATACTAGTTTTTCAGTTCAATTCTGAAATAGTTTTATGTGTTCAGATGATACGATATATACATTTATGTATGACGATGTCATACAACAATTATGGTCTATTCGGTCAGATTTAATGAGCAAGAGCAGACTATTGTTGAGCAGTATGCAAAGCTTCACAATATGACAATTTCAGAGCTGTTGAGGAAATCAGTCATGGAGGCTATTGAAGACGAGATAGACATAACCATCTGTCGCAAGGCTCTCCAGGAGTTCAAGAACAATCCAAAGACCTATACTCACGAGGAAATTGGGAAGGAGCTCAGATTTCTTTGAAGTACAGTGTGATATACACAGATAAAGCAAGGATGAATCTGAGGAAGATGGATCGTTCTTCAGCAGCAATGATCTACTCTTGGATAACAAAGAATCTGGAAGGTACATCAGACCCTTATAGGATGGGCAAGTCCTTTAAGGGAGATCTGAAAAGAGTTTGGAGATACCGCGTAGGTGATTTTAGAATATTCACGGTCATCGAAGGCGATGTTCTTACAATCTTCCTGATAGAGATAAGAAATCGTGAACATGCATACGATGATCCTATCGATTTTGAAGAATATCAGGAAGAGTACCAGAAATTGAAAGAGAGTCCATAATCGGATCGATTCAATCTCTAGGTATTCTTTTGAGTTTGTTTACTCCTCAGCCATCCTTCTCAGGACGTACTGAAGGATCCCGCCGTTGGCGATGTACTCGACCTCTGCCGGGACGTCTACCCTGCAGATGGTCTTGAACTCCAGCTTCTTCCCGTCCTTGTATGCGGTGACGTAGATGTCGCCCTTGGGTTCAAGATCCGAGAGGTCGATGTCGAACGTCTCCGAACCGTCGAGGTTCAGTGTCTCGCAGTTCTGTCCGGGGAGGAACTGCAGCGGGACGATCCCCATTCCGACCAGGTTGGACCTGTGGATCCTCTCGAAGGATTCCGCGATCACTGCCCTGATTCCAAGGAGGAACGGTCCCTTGGCAGCCCAATCCCTGGAGCTTCCGGTTCCGTATTCCTTTCCGGCCAGGACGATCAAGGGGGTCATGTCCTCCTCGTATTTCCTGGAGGTCTCGAATATAGTGTCGACGGAGCCATCGGGCATGTATCTGGACTTGCTTCCCTCGCATCCGGGGACCAGCTGATTCTTCAACCTGATGTTGGCGAAAGTTCCTCTGACCATGACCTCGTGGTTGGCCCTCCTCGATCCGTAGGAGTTGAAGTCCTCCTTCTTGACTCCCTTGGCGAGCAGGTACCTTCCAGCATCGGAATCGGCGGAGAAGGCTCCTGCCGGTGAGATGTGGTCGGTGGTGATGGAATCGCCGAGCTTGGCGAGGACCCTTGCTCTCTTGATGTCCTTGATCTCGGGCTCCTCGAATATATCGTCGAAGAACGGGGGATTCCTGATGTAGGTGGAAGCCTCGTCCCAGTTGAACAGGGGTGAATCCGAGCATTCCACCGCATCCCATCTGGCGGAGCCCTTGAAGATGTCCTTGTACTTCGCGACGAAGGTCTCCCTGGTCACGTACTTGTCGGTAATCTCCTGGATCTCGGCATCAGTGGGCCAGATGTCCTTCAGGAACACCTCTTTGCCGTTCACCGTTGCGAGGGGTTCCTTGTCCATGTCGATGTCGACCCTTCCTGCGATGGCGAACGCCACGACCAATGGGGGCGACGCAAGGTAGTTGGCCTTGACCAGGGGGTGGATCCTTCCTTCGAAGTTCCTGTTGCTGGATGCGATGGCGGCGACAGCGAGGTCGTTGGCGATGATGGTGTTGCTAACCTTCTCCGAGAGAGGTCCACTGTTACCGATGCACGTCATGCATCCGTATCCGCAAACCTGGAAGCCCAGCTGCTCCATGTAGGGCAGCAGTCCGGAGTTTTTCAGGTACTCGGTGACGACCCTAGAACCGGGTGCTAGCGAGGTCTTGACGTAGTCCTTGGGTTTCAGACCGAGCTCTGCGGCCTTCTTGGCCACCAGTCCGGCCGCGATCATTACGGAGGGATTGGCGGTGTTTGTACAGGATGTGATCGAAGCGATGACCAATGAGCCGTCCCCGAGCTGGTCGGAGAAAGGCTTCTTCTGTTCCTCGACTCCCAGAGCCTTGAGCGATTCTGCGAACTTCTCCTTCATCTCTGACAGGAGGATCCTGTCTTGAGGCCTCTTGTGTCCTGCGAGGCAGGGCTGCACTGTTGAAAGGTCCAGCTCCAGCGTGTCGGTGTACTCCGGCTCGCCGTCGTACCACATCGTCTGTTCCTTCATGTACTTCTCGATGGTGTCGATGTGGGCTTCGTCCCTGCCTGTGAGTTTGAGGTATTCGATGGTCTTCTCATCCACGGGGCAGAATCCCATTGTGGCTCCGTATTCCGGGCCCATGTTGGCGATGGTCGCCCTGTCCGCGAGGCAGAGGTTCTTGTATCCTGGTCCGTAGAACTCCACGAACTTGCCCACGACTCCCTTCTTCCTGAGCATCTGGACGACTGTGAGGACAAGGTCGGTGGCGGTGATGCCGGGTCCGAGCTTGTTGGTGAGTTTGAATCCGATGACGTCGGGGAGCTTCATGTAGCTGGGCTGGCCGACCATGACAGCTTCTGCCTCGATTCCTCCTACACCCCATCCGACGACTCCGAGTCCGTCGATCTGCGTGGTGTGGGAGTCTGTTCCGAAGCATGAGTCCGGGTAGGCGATGGTCTTCCCATCCTTCTCCTTGACGTGCACCAGAGGTGAGAGGTACTCGAGGTTGACCTGGTGGCAGATTCCGTTTCCAGGCGGTACGGCGCGGAAGTTCTTCAGCGACCTCTGGGCCCATTTGAAGAGTGCGTACCTCTCCTTGTTCCTCTGGAAGTCCAGCTGTTCGTTCAGCTCCTGTGCGTCATCCCTTCCGGCGTAATCTGTGTTGACCGAGTGGTCTATGACGAGGTCCACGGGGATTATAGGATTGATGAGCTCAGGGTCCTTGCCCATGGCCTCAACCGCATTCCTCATGCTGGCCAGATCTGTGATGGCTGCTCCTCCGGTGAGGTCCTGCAGGAGCACCCTTGCTGGGATCCACGGGATGTCCCTGTCGGTGTTCTCCTTGGGGTTCCATGAAGCTGCTGTGATGACGTCCTCATCCGTGATGACGTCCCCGTCCCTCTGCCTGAGCATCGATTCCACGATGACCTTGATGGAATAGGGCATCTTGGAGAGGTCCTTGATCACTCCCTTGGACTCCAGCTCCCTGAGGCTGTATATGTCCAACTTGCCCTCTTTGGTCTCAATCGTCTTTACGCACTTTCCGATCTCGGTCATGCCTCTTCCTCTGTCCCTGTTTATCCCTATCCTGTAAAAAAAGATAAGGGGTGCAATAAATCGTCGATTGACGAATCGACGATACGTCAATATTAAATATGGACCCTGGCTACACCGAATCATGGTAGAGGAATTCAAACAGAAGATAGCGGGAGAGATCACGCTGTCGCCTGATCCGGGAAAGACCATAAGGAAATGGAGGGAGGAGTTCGGTCTGTCGCAGCACCAGCTGGCCGACAGCATGGGCATCTCGCACTCCGTCGTCAGCGACTACGAGTCCGGGAGGAGGAAGTCCCCCGGTGTAGCGGTCATCAAGAAGATGGTGGAGTCCTTCATCAAGCTGGACGAGGAGAGGGGCTCACCCATAATCTCCAAGTACATCCCGGACTACAAGCTGGATTGCATACTTGCAACGGACGAGTTCCCTGTCGGGGTCGACATGAAGACATTCATAGCGGCCATCGGCGGAAGGGACCTCAACACCGAGCAGGTGCCCTCCAAGGTGGTGTACGGATACACCATCGTGGACTCGGTAAAGGCGATCCTCAGTCTGGGTTCCGAGGATTACATGAAGATGTACGGATGGAACATCGAGAGGGCATTGATCTTCACGAACGTCCACTACGGCCGTTCCCCGATGATCGCCATCCGCGCCCACCCCCTTACGCCGGCGGTGGTCGTTTATCAGAAACCTGATGCCGTTGACCCCCTAGCGGTCAAACTGGCGCGTTTGGAGCGCATCCCCCTGGTTACCACGGAGTACGAGGTGGATGCGATAGTAGAGAAGTTGACAGCACTGAAAGAGGTTGAGAACTGATGGATGTAGGAATCGTGAGTTACGGGGCGTATGTCCCGAGGTACAGGATCAAGCCCGAGGAGATCGGCAGGATCTGGGGAGTAGACGGAAAGGGAATGGGAAAGGGTCTGATGATCAATCAGAAGTCTGTACCTTCACCTGACGAGGATGTCGTTACAATAGCGACGGAGGCCGCAAGGAGCATGATGGCCAGGGTCCCTGAGGTGGATCCCAAGGACATCGGAGCGATCTATGTCGGATCGGAGTCCCACCCCTATGCGGTAAAGCCCACATCGACCATCGTCGCCGAGGCGATAGAGGCTACACCCAACATGACAGCGGCGGACATGGAGTTCGCATGTAAGGCGGGAACCGCCGGAATCCAGGTTTGCATGGGTCTGGTCGGATCCGGAATGGTGAAGTACGGAGTGGCCATCGGAGCGGACACCTCCCAGGGAGCACCCGGGGATGCATTGGAATACTCCGCATCGGCAGGAGGAGCAGCCTTCCTGATTGGATCCGAGAAGATCATCGCCAAGATCAACAAGACACTGAGCTTCACAACCGACACACCCGACTTCTGGAGGAGAGAGGGACAGCCCTACCCCAAGCACGGAGGAAGGTTCACCGGTGAGCCCGCATACTTCAGACACATCACATCAGCAGCGAAGATGATGCTGGAGGCCATGGGAACGAAGCCCGAGGACTACAACTACGCGGTCTTCCACCAGCCCAACGGAAAGTTCCCCACAAGGGTCGCTGCACAGCTGGGATTCGCCCCTGAGCAGATACAGTACGGACTGCTCACACCCGACATCGGTAACACCTACAGCGGTGCCGTACCTCTCGGACTGTCCAACGTACTGGACCATGCCAAGCCTGGTGATAGGATTTTCGTCACATCGTACGGATCCGGAGCGGGAAGCGATGCATTCGACATCACCGTTACCGATGAGATTAAGAATTACAAGAGGGACAACGCACCTCTTCTGGAGAAGATATTGGCAGACCCGATCTACCTGGACTACGGCTCCTATGCCAAGTTCAAGGGCAAGATCATCATGCCGGAGTGATAACATGAGGGAAGTAGCAATCATCGGAGTAGGAGTCACCAAGTTCGGTGAGCTTTGGAACAAATCTTTCAGGTCCCTCGGTATCGAGGCCGGCATCAAGGCCATCGAGGACGCGGGACTGTCGGGAAGCGAGATCGACGGACTGTTCATCGGAAACATGTCCGCAGGACGCTTCATCAACCAGCAGCACATCGACGCCATGGTCGCGGATTACACCGGAATGGCCACCAACCACGTCCCTGCGACGAGGGTGGAGGCCGGAGGAGCATCCGGAGGAGTGGCATTCAGGGAGGCCGTCATGGCAGTCGCATCAGGAATGCACGACATCGTCATGGTCGGCGGAGCCGAGAAGATGACCGATCTGGACGATGCATCGATCAACTCCGTCATGGACGCCACCGCAGATTCGGAGTGGGAGGCGGAGATGGGAGCGACATTCGCTTCGTTGCACGCCATGATCGCACAGAGGATGATCTTCGAGGGCACAGCGACACGCGAGGAGATCGCATCCGTCGCTGTCAACAGCCACTACCACGGAGCGTTCAACCCCAACGCGCAGTTCAGGAAGGCAGTCCCCATCGAGACCGTTCTCAAGTCCGGCCCCGTTGCGACGCCTCTCGGCATGTTCGACACCGCACCCATATCCGACGGAGCGGCATCTGTCGTTCTCTGTCCTCTCGAGGATGCAAAGAAGTACACCGACAACTACGTCAAGGTCGGAGCGGTCACACAGGCCAGCGACACTCTCGCCCTCTTCCAGAGGCCCGACATCACATCATACGGAGCTACCGTTGCAGCCGCCAACAAGGCATACGAGACCCTCGGAATCACCGCAAAGGACATCAGTGTCGCTGAGGTCCATGACGTGTACTCCGTCGGAGGAATCATGGCCCTGCAGGACCTCGGATTCTACGAGAAGGGAAAGGCCGGAGCGGCCATGCTCGAAGGCCAGTGTCACTTCGATTCCGGAAAGGTAGCGATCAACACATCCGGAGGACTGAAGGCCCGCGGACATCCCATCGGAGCGACCGGTGTGGCGCAGATCGTCGAGATCGCCCACCAGCTCAGGGGAACCGCCGAGGGAAGACAGGTCAAGGACGCGAAGTACGGATTAGCACAGAACGTGGGCGGAATGGGTTCCGCTGTCACCGTGAGCATACTGGAGGCGATCTGATGGCCGGAGTAGCAAGAGAGTGGAGGGAGATCCCCGGAAGGTACAACCTGAAGGGAACCAAGTGCGGAAACTGCGGAAAGATCTTCTTCCCCGCACGCAGCTTCTGTCCCGTCTGCCGCAGGGCCAGCATGGGAAAGATGGAGGAATACGATATCTGCAGGACCGGAAAGGTGTTCACCTATTCCATCGTCCATGAGGCGCCGGAGTCCAACAACCTCCAGAAGCCTTACGCTGTAGCCATGGTGCAGACCGACGACGGCGTGATGATTACCGCTCAGCTGGTGGATGTGGAGTTCGACAAGATCTCCATCGGAATGCCCGTCCGTGCGGTCCTGAGGAAGCTCAGCACAGACGGCGAGTCCGGAGTCATCCGCTACGGATACAAGTTCGTACCGAAAGAGTGAAACTTTTCAGGAGGGGCAACCCTCCTTTTCTTCTGAAAATCAGGCTTTGAGAAGCTCGACCATGGCAACGTTCTCGACGGCCTGGTCCTCGTAAGGCACCGGCCCATCGGTCAGTCCGAGCTTATGTGCCTTCTCCTTGGTGGGTTCCATCAGTGAATCATCCCTAATCATGCCGATGGCATCCAGTTTTGGGTCCTCGATGTCGATGAGCAGGGCGACGTACTCGTTTCTGCCATCCTTGGGCTTCATCTTGGACAATGCCTTGGAGATCTGCCTCTCCCAAGCGGAATACAGGATGATCTCGGTGAGGATGGTCTTGGAACGGTTGGTTCCCTCCGAGAATGACCTTTCCGCGTGCATCGCAGCGGAGATGATGTGGTCCTTTCCAATCACCATGTCCGGATCCATCAGCACGACATCGCCGCCCATGGAGGTGAAATGGGATACGATGGAATCGAACGGGGCACCCCCGCGCATGCCGATGACCTGGAAGTCCATGGTCCGTCTAATGTGGATTGTGGTAATTAATGGTTGAGAAAAGTTGAATCGATGTTGAAAGAAGGTGGGTTGAGCGGATTCCTCCGCCGATGTCTTCCTGCTTTGGCTCACTTCATGTCCTTGTCTATGAAATCGATCATTTCCTGGAGCATGTTCGCGACTTCGCGGCCCTTGTCGGTTATCACGACGACGTTGGTGTTGGTGTGTGCGGTTTGGTAGACCTTGATCAGCCCCATTCCGATCAGGTCGTCCAGCTTGTCGTTCATTCCAGCGCATCTTGAGATGTGGGTGTGGATGTCCGTCTTGATGACGGGGGACATGCTGTTGATGAAGACGATCAGGCTGAGCACGTGCATGCCCTCCAGCATTTCGATCGTCTTGCGGTTCTGTTTGTCCTTGGCCTTCTTGTTGTTCAGGAATTTCTGGATCTCCGGCGGGAGGTCCTCCAAGGGGATAGGGTTCTTGAGTGCGTTCCCTCTGTCATGCACGGTACCGTTGAGCGGTATGCTGATGTGTATATCCGAGCTGTCACTCATGCTTCGTAATACACAATCTACATTTAATAAACATGTCTTGTACACCAATTTCGATAAACACATTTTATGTAGTGGAACGATGATAGATTTGAATCGGTTTCGAAATCAAGAGAGAAAAAGATAAGGGAGGATCCCCAGAGGGGATCCAGTTTGTCTTATGGTTTTTGGTGTTCGTTCATCCGTTGATCGTTTTACCTTCAGCTCCTGTTGAGTCTCAGCGCGACGATGACTGCCATGATGGCGATCAGGATCACGAGGATGACAAGCAGGATGGTGGTGATGGTCCACTCGTTCTGCTCGACAGGGGTAGGCTCTGCAGGGGTTTCCTTCTCAGTTCCGAGGAGCTGGAGGATGATGTTCTGGTCAGCGGCTGAGGTTCCGGAGAGAACGAACGAGTTGTCCTTGAGGATGGTTCCGTCAGCGGTGTAGAGCTGTGCGGATCCCTCGTATCCGTTGATCAGGGTGTAGGTGACCTTGTAGGTTCCTGCTTTGAGTCCCTCGAGCTCGAAGTTGTTGGTTCCGGAAGCGGGAGAGGCCATGACCTTTCCATCGATGTAGACTGCCTTGATTCCGGCATCGGTTATGATGGTGATGTTGTAGATCTCGTAATCCACAGCGAGGTTGTACGATGCTTTCTCACCAGGGGTAAGTTTTCCAGAGAGTTTTCCGTTCTCACCGACGGTAAGGCCGTCATACTCATCTGCAACGGCGATTGCATTGGTCACGGGGACTACGAGGTTGTTGAGCTCTACTTCTCCGTTGCTGTAAACGGTAAACCAGAGTTTTCCGTCAACGAAGAACTCGGTGTACTTCATACCCTCGATGATCTCGTCATCTACGTTGTTGCCTGCATATAGTACGATTACTGTAGCAGTGACCTTTCCACCAACATCCGCAGCTGCCTTGACAGCGTTGGATGTGGATCCAACGGTCACGTTAGTGATCGTAGCGCTGCCGTCGACGTCAAGTGATCCGGTGACCATTGCGTTCTTGGCAGTCAGGGTCTTCTTGTCTGCGACTGTGAAGTCTCCAGTGACAACAAGGTCCTTGGTGATTGCAACGTTTCCAGCCGTTATTGCGCTTCCACCAACCTTCAGGCTGTAGACGTTCAGAGCATCAACTGTGGATGTTCCGGACAGGGTGAAGGTGAACTTGGAGGCTGCTGTTGTGACTGCATCGAAGTCTCCTCCGACCTTGAACTTATCGCCAAGGGTAACAGTAAGAGTCTTGCTAGAGGGGACATCTCCGTTAAGTGCAACAGAGTTGGCTCCATCGGTAACGGTTGCCTTGACAACGGTACCGGCGGAGAACACGATCTTTGCCTTGGAAGCAGTAATAGTAGTCACATCTACATCATCGTAGAAGGTGACTGTAGCTGCTTCATCTGCACCAGCGAATGTGATCGAGGGGGTGCTGATGTCTCCGTATACCGCAATGTCGGTTACTCCGGCAGCGGTGATGTCTCCCAGGTTCTTGATGCCTGCGATGTAGTATCTGTCAACGTTGTTGACCTCAGTGGAGAAGTATGCTCCGGTGAGGCGGGTTGTGTTGTATGTTCTCTGATCATCGCTGACGATGTATCCATTCAGGGTTATGTCTTCGTAATCGGAGAATGAGCCTGCTGCATACAGTACAAGCGTACCATTGTTGATCAGTTTCTTACCGTCGGTGTTGAGGGCCTTCTCGTTGGTGTCGAGAGTCACTCCGAGGGGGATGGTAGTGTCTTTGGTAAGTTTCACTTCGCCCTCTTTGGTGATGACGACAACATCTCCGGCACTTGCGGCATCGAGCGCATCATACAGGTTGGTGTAGAGCACATCGCTTACTCCAACGACCTTGACGTCGCTGACGATAGCAGCTGCTGTTGTAAGACCAGTGATGTCCTCAATGTCGTATGCGTACAGGGAACCGTTGACATAAATGGCTCCACCGTTGTTGAGCTCAGCGCCATCAGCGACGATGACATCCGCTCCATCTTTGATGGTGATTTTTCCCTGGTTCTTAACAATCAAGGGTGCGGGGATTGTAAGGTCGGATTTGACCTCCAGATCTCCGTATGTGGTGACTTCGGCGAGTCCGAGTTCGGATGCCTCGGCAACTGCCTTAGGCAGTGTGGTGTAGTAGTAGGTCTTGACGAAGCTCTCGCTGATCGTCTGATACATGGCTGCGTTGAGCTTCTTATATCCGGAGAGAGGCGAGATGTTCGTTATGATCTTTCCGTCGACTGTGATGACTCCAGCAGTACCCATGTTCTTAATCTCAGCGGAACCGGGGTTGACAGCAACGAGTGTTCCTACGACCTTGAAAGTCTTGTCCTCTCCACCGAGGAGAACCTTCTCCTGAAGGGTTAGGTCACCGATGTAGGCGGTGTCACCATTGAGAGTGATAGTGTAACTATCGGAGACAGTCTGACCGTAGGTATCGCTGTAGAGCGAGACGTTTCCTGAGACGATCAGAGCCTTTCCGCTGTCGTAGGTTGCGATGTTAAGTCCTGTAATCAGATCTGTGTGTGCGGGATCGGCTGTATATGTTGATGCCAGAACGATACTTCCGACGGCATCTTCGACACCGGTCTCGTTGGTGATAATCAGTCCCTTGTCAGGAAGAACCAGTCCTATGATCTGAACTGTGGCGTTCTTGTCAGTCAGAGCGATTTCCTTGTCGGCGGTGATAGCTTTTACAATACCGTCAATCTGAATCTTTCCTGCGTTGGAGACGAGTGCACCATTAGCAAGATAGAGGTAGGAGTTTGTAATGAAGGTAGCTCCAGACTGGTTCATGAATGAACCAGTCGCTCCGATTACGACATAACCGACGCTGTTGGTGATTGTGCCGTAGTTCTTCATGAATGCTCCGACATTGAGTGTGGGTGCCTCATAAGTCAGCTCTATGCTGGGATCGTTAAGGGTCATTTTACCGTAGTTGTACACGAATCCCTTCAGGTTGTCGATTCCCTTGTTGTTCTGAATCACAATGTTACCATTGTTGATGATTACAGACTGGGGGCTAGCGAGTTCGATCTCTCCATCACTGCTGATGGTCAGTGTGACTCCCTCATTGATGATAAGGAGACCGTCCAGGGTGAGTTTGCCTGTCAGAGTGGAGCTTGCAATAATGGTTGCGCTCTGGCTCCATCCGTATGTGTCGGATGTGAGTGCTCCGCTGACATCCTTGTTGGATGCTACCTGGTTCCTCACGTCTCCGGTACTGTCAGAAGTGAATTTCACACCGGATTCCTTTGTGGTCTCTTTGAATGTGAATGTACCGTTGTTGGTGACATCTCCTTCTCCATTCCAAGTGACGGCTATAGTAGTTGCAGTAGCAGCAGACTCGCCAGTAGTGATCTTACCTGTGCTCGTGTTCGTTATTGCGTTGTTGTCGTAACTGAACACTCCGAGGTTGCTAATGACCCCGTTATTCTCCATGGTGATTGCAAGAGTAAAGGTACCCACCGCGGTCACACCTGCAGATGTCTTAGTCTGTTTGATGCTGATTGTTCCGTTGTTGGTGAATTTGGATGCCGGTGTCGCAGTTCCATCGTATATGTCGGAATCTGCGGTCTTAATGAACTGTCCAGCATTCACGTAGAGTGAGGATCCTGTCGGAATGTTAGATCTCAGGACCACATCTTTGCCGGTTGCTGCAGTCATGACCTCGACATCTCCAGAGTCCCACTCTTCGATAGTTGCAACTCCGGTATTAATCGAAATCTTTCCCGAGAACTTAGTCAGCTTCAGTACGTTGGTGGAGGCAGAATCTGCCTTCAGCGTTGCGGTGAAGTTGGTAAGTGTCAATGCGGTTGTTGCTGCATAGTTGGTCACAGTACCGAATGATCCGCTGATCGTGTATGATGCAGCATAAAGATCCATGTCGTTTCCAGATGCAAGTGCAATTGCCCCGCCAACTGCAGCCAATCCAAAGGTTGTGGACGCATCGGCTGCATTCACTCCAACATCGAACTGAGATTTCTTTGATGCTGCATCCCAAGCTGTGTATGCAAGATCTTTCACACCAGAATCCCAGAAGGTTTCACCAGAAAATTTGGTAGCAGAATCTCCGGTGAGTGTGATTGTGGTCGATGTGGCTGAATCTACTGCAAATGTGAAGACATCTACGTTGCCGGTTGCTGTTGTGGCCGATGCCTTGAAGGTAACTGTTGCACCGTTCAAGATCAGTGCTACGACAGGAGGCACAGTGCTTCCCTCAGCAGGCAAGACGACATCTGTCGCATCCTCGCCGAAATAGTAGTATTTTCCAGCAGTCAGTGCTCCCGATGTGTACTTGATGACTTTTGTACCATCGATGTCGACTGTTAAATCGGCAACTGCATCATCTGTCTCCGCAGGTGCGACGACCGCGAATGCAGCGAATGCCATAGCCAATACAGCCAGTACTGCCAGGAATTTTGTTCCTTTTGTATTCATTATTCATTTCTCCTTTTCAACGGCTACTCGGCCACTGAATCGGGTCTCCATCTGACGATGGATCGATGTCGAAAATCCTCGGTCAGTCCTACACGGATCCCAACCCAATACGGGTCCGTGCGGGCCTTTTACCGTTCGACCTAGCTTCTCATCTCAGGCCCCTAATTTCCCTCGATTCGAAAGATAAGGTCGAATCAACACAATCTGAGGAGAATATTAAGAAGTCAAGGAATCCAAAGCAAATAGTCACAAAGCAGTACTACCCTATTGCATGCAATCGGGTGCACATTTTCTAAGGTTTCATTCAGAATCGATGGTGTCGATCATCTGGCGGATGATCGAGGCCACCCTCTTGCCCTTGTCGGTTATGACGATGACGCTCATGTTGGTCCTGCCGGTATGATACATCTCTATCAATCCCATGTCCCGGAGGTCATCCAGCTTGGAGACGACGTTGGCGGAACGGGATATGCTGTTGTAGATGTCGGATTTGACGACGGGGGACATGGAATCGATGAATAGGATCATGCTCATGACATGCTTGCCCTCTAGTTTCTCCAGGGTGTTCTTGGGTTCCGGCCTCGCCTTCTTGTCCAGAAGGTACCTCTTCACCTCGTCGGGGAGGTCCTCGTAAGGTATGGGCTGATTCCAGACGTTCGTGCGGCCGTCGACCGCCTTCCCGAACTGTATAGTGAGCCTCTGATTGCCTGTTCCAAGTCCTTCGTTTTCAGACATGCTCCTCACTTCGACAACAGTAAAACGATATCATTTTGATGTTTCACAATGTGTGAAACGGTATAAATTAATTCCCTTAAATGAAAGTACTTTATTTTTAGTCAAGAATATTAGATTAATCAATATACCTCTGATAAATGTATGTCAAAGAGACCGATCAGTGCCTTCGATTCCACTTATATCTATCCGATACTCAGGAGGATCCTGGTCCGGGGGCAGGTCAAGATAGACGATCTCTCGGATCTCGGCAAATACAACACCATCATCCCCCGGATGGACATGCTAGTCGACAACGGAATCCTCAATGTGATGTACAGGGAGACGGGAAGGGCATGCAGGATGTACTCCCTCACCGCCAGGGGATCCAATCTGACGTACGCGCTCATCCTCTCCGATTCCATAATGAACGGCACACTCGATACCACCGATGCGGAGACGAAGGAGCTGATTAAGCCGATCATGGGCCATACCAGATACGCATCCTATGCAAAGTGATATCAGTTCGCCGTAATCGGGAGTCGGGATAACGGCGGACATACGCGTGCGTGATGTTTTATCTATGACGACAGGATACCAGCGGACAGTGAGCTTTCAATGAGCGATGAATGGGTCAAGATATCGGCACCTGCGACGTCTGCTAACATCGGAGCCGGTTTCGATACCTTCGGAATGGCATTCGAGAGTCCATGCGATATAATCGAGGGAAGGAGGACCGAATCCGGGATCAGGATCGTAGAGGTCAGCGGACCCGGAGCTTCCAGCATCCCCCTGGATCCAGAGAGGAACTCCGTCAGCATTGCGGCCAAGAAGGTCCTGGAGATGGCCGGAGCGGACTTCGGCATCGACATAAAGATCACCAAGGGCATCAGACCATGCAGCGGCATGGGCTCGTCGGGTGCGTCCGCTTCCGGCGGAGCATACCTCGGATACGTCCTCACCGGAGAGAAGCTCTCCATGAACGATGTCATCGTTGCGGCGGCCACCGCCGAGGGTGTGACTTCCGGAGGATTCCACGCCGACAACGTTGCACCATGCATCCTTGGAGGATTCACCATCATAAGGTCCAACCAGCCCCTGGACGTCATGTCCGTCAAGGCTCCTGAGAACCTCGGGATCGTAGCGGCCCTACCGGATGTCATGGTCCCCACGAAGGATGCGAGGGCGGTGCTTCCCAAGGAGGTGTCGCTGAGGGACATGGTCTTCCACATCGGACACTCGTCATCTCTCGTCTATGCGATGATGTCCGGCAATATCGACCTCATAGGAAGGTCCATAGCCGACGCGGTCATCGAACCTTCGAGGCAGAAGCTCGTACCTCACATCAGAGAGGCCGAGGAGGCCGCTAAGGCCAACGGCGCGATCTCATCCTGCATAAGCGGATCGGGACCGTGCATTCTATCACTCTTCAACAAGGACAACAACGACGGCAAGGCGATAGCCGATGCCGTCCGCAAGGTCTATTCCGACAACGGTATGGCCTGCGATACCTGGATCACGAACTGCGGTACCGGATGCAGGAGGATTTGAAATGGCAGCACACAAAGTAATCTGTTGGGATTGCGGAGCAGAGGTCGACGACCCGTTCGTCAACACCTGTCCCAAATGCGGCGGTCTCCTGACCGTCAAGATGGATCTGGAGAAAGTCAAGGAGATGAAGCCGGTGGACCTCCGCAAGGAGCCCATCGGAGTCTGGAGGTACCACCCGTTCATGCCCGTGGACCCCAAGAACAAGGTCTCCATCCAGGAAGGCGGAACCCCTCTGTACCCCACCAAGGCCCTCGGAGAGGCCATCGGATGCAAGAACGCCTTCGTGAAGTTCGAGGGACTCAACCCCACCGGATCCTTCAAGGACAGGGGAATGACCATCGGAGTCTCCCACGCGAAGGAGCTCGGAGCGACCACAGTAGGATGCGCATCCACCGGAAACACCTCCGCTGCATTGGCGGCTTATGCCGCAAAGGCAGGGATGAAGTGCGCCGTGTTCCTCCCTGACGGAAACGTCGCCATGGGAAAGCTCGCACAGGCCCTGTTCTTCGGAGCCAAGGTCCTGGCGATCGACGGCAACTTCGACGACGCCCTCGCACTGGCCAGGAAGATGGCCGACGAGAGGAAGCTGTACCTGCTCAATTCCATCAACCCCTACCGCCCCGAGGGACAGAAGTCAGTCCTCTTCGAGATCATGGATCAGCTGTCCTATGATATCCCCGACAGGATCATCCTGCCCGTCGGCAACGCTGCCAACATCTGGGCCGTCTACAAGGCATGCATGGAGCTGAAGGAGGTCGGATGGATCGACAAGATCCCCATGCTCACCGGAATCCAGGCAGCCGGATCCGCACCCGTCGCAAGGGCGTTCGCGGCAAAGAACGACAACTTCGAGCCCGAGCACAACCCCGAGACCATCGCGACCGCCATCAGGATCGGTAACCCCGTCAGCGGAAGGAAGGCACTCAAGGCGATGTACTCCACAGGCGGTTACTGCACCACAGTCACCGACGAGGAGATAATCGCGGCACAGCAGCTCCTCGGAAGGAAGGAGGGAGTCTGCGTCGAGCCCGCATCCGCGGCCTCTGTGGCCGGACTCAAGAAGCTCATCGAGCTCGGTGTGGCCGACAAGGATGAGAGGGTCGTGTGCATCTGTACCGGAAACGGACTGAAGGACCCCAACGCGATCATCGACAACTGCGCACCTCCGATCAAGTGTGGAAACTCGGTCGCAGACGTCGAGAGGATCCTCTCCAACTGATTTCAGAAATCGAAGAGGTTGGTCTGTTTAGGACCATCCTCTTCCACTTTTTTCTTCTCTTCTTCAACAGGTTTCTCGTCATCCATCGGGATGTCGAATTCGGCAGCCATCTCATCGAGCATCGCTTCCTCTTCAGAAGGCGCCATCTTCTCGACGACGAACGTCTTGCCTCCGGCCTGCTCCTTCATCTTGGCAGCGAGCGCAGGACCGATCCTAGGTATCGCGGCGAGCTCCTCCTCGCTAATCGCAGCGACATCCGATCTGGTGCGGATGCCCTTGTCGAACAGGACCCTCGCCCTGCTCCTTCCGACACCTCTGAACGAGACCAGTTCGATGAGCTCCTCCTTAACTCCGTATCTCACACGGGTCATCAGAGGACGGATCTTCTTCATGGCATCGGGGTTGAACATGTATGCGATCTCGCTCATGGCGTAGATTATCCAATCCATCATATCGATCTTGGACCTGATGTCACCGGGGCCGATGCCCATGGTCTCGGTCAGGGTGTCCTCGTCCATCTCCTCGATCCAATCGTTGATCAGCAGAGCGACCTTCAGGTCGCTGTTCACGAACTCGGGATCGTAATCCTCGATGTCATCGGGATCGACCAGCATCTTGTCCCAAATCTCATCCGAGACGGCGTTCAGCCTGTCAAGGTCGGATTTCTTCGGATACATTCCGATGACATCAGGAGTCATGGCCGCAGCAAGGAGGATCTGTATGTTCTCCGTGTCGTCATTGATGTTCGTGACTGCCTCTCTGAGAATAGATGCTGAAGCAGGGTCGATGTAGAGGTCGGACACACGCTTTCCGAAGGACGTTGCCCTCAGGACCTCGTTGTGTGATCTGGCCATGTCCTCCTCTATCAGGGACAAGACGATGCTGTCCACGACGCCCTCGATGCCGAAGAGCTGTGAGACTGTACCGAAGAACGTCTCCTTGAGGAAGTCTATGATTCCTTCCTGACTGTCCGCATCGCCTGTGGCCAGCAATCCGAGCACGTGGCTTCTCAGGACCTTCTCGTTGAAGAGCTTGGATGTCAGACGTTCGGTGTCGTGGTCGACGTAGTCCTCCATGAGGTGGTCGAAGTCGGCCTGATTCTTGGCGACCAGGACCGCTTCACCATAAGGATCGTAGCCGGGTCTTCCGGCACGACCGCACATCTGCTTGACCTCCATCACCGAGATGGGGGAATTGCCGTAGTTCGATTCGTAACGTGACGTGTCCCTGACGATAACCCTCCTGGCAGGGAGGTTTATTCCCGCCGCCAGCGTAGGCGTCGCGACTATGCATTTGATGGTCCCGTTGCGGAAGTTGTCCTCGACGTACTTCCTCTGCTTGTAGGTGAGTCCAGCGTTGTGGAATGCGATACCGCATTTCACGCAGGATGAAAGCTTCCTTCCTGTTGCGGTGGATTCGGAGGAATCCCCTTCCAGGACGTAGAGTTCCTGAGGGGTCAGGGTCCTTCCGGCCAGGACGCTCATGTTCTTGGAGTACTTGACCGCCAGAGCTTCCGTGGATCTCCTGGAGTTGACGAACACCAGGCTCTGGCCGCCGTCCTGGACGGCCTGCTTGACAAGGCTCCAGACCTCCTCTCCGTCTGAGGGCACTTCCCTGGACGTCCTGTCGTCGAACTTGATCATGCCGTCGTAGTAGACTCCTTCCTTAAGCGGGATGGGCCTCCAATCGCTCTCGACCAGTTTGGCGTGAAGCCATTCCGCAAGGTCGAAAGCGTTGGACATCGTGGCGGACAGGGCGATGATCTGGAGGTCCCTGTTCCTCCTCATGAACTTGGTTAGCGCGACCTCAAGCGTAGGTCCCCTTCCGGGGTCGTGTATCATGTGGATCTCATCAGCTATCACAAGGCCGACGCTCTCGATCCATTTGCTCCCATGGCGGATCATCGAGTCCGCCTTCTCGGACGTCGCGACTATCACGTCGGCATCCTCTAGACCCTTATCATCCGAATCCAGGTCCCCGGTGCTCATATGCGCTTTTATGCCCAGATGTGAGAACTTGTCGAAATCCTCCTTCTTCTCGGAAGCCAGTGCTTTTAACGGCACGATGTAGAGGACCTTCTTCCCCTTCTGGACCATCATCTCCAGAGCGGGGATGTATCCTATGAGCGACTTTCCGCTCGCTGTAGGTATGGCAGCCACAAGGTTGTGTCCCTGCAGCGCTATGGGGATGGCCTGCGCCTGGGGAGGGTGAAGATTGACGAAGCCTGCCTCCATGAGGGCCTCGGCGACCCTATCGCAGACCTCAAGCTCGTCTACCCTCATTCGGATCACTGCTTGCACAATTCCCTTATGATCTCCTCGATGCGGTCCGCGTTGTCGTTGCCGACGCGCGCACCCTTCCTCTCGAGGTAGATCCAATCCCTCTTCTCGCATTCCTCTTTGAACTCGGGATTGGTGACTGCGATGAGCTTGCCCTTGCCGATCTGGTCGGCCTCAAGGAACAGCCTGAAGAGCTCCTTGGGCATGCAGAAGATGACCTTGTCGAAGGCGTTGGCGATGTAGGAGACCTGCTCCACGTATCCCTTGTTCTGGTCCACCGCTTTGAATTCCTCAGCGGTGTCCATGGTCTCCTCGTATCCTGTGACCATGTAGTTGCCGGGCACGAATCCGTAGCGTGCGCTTATTACACCGTACGAAACGTCGCAGATCTTCCTGTCCTTATCGTCCGTTGCGGTGTCCAGACGTGCGACCAGGTTCTTGACCTCGGTCGCCCTTCCCTCGAACATCTCGAATGCCGACAGCAGTTTGCTCTTGTCCTTGAACACCTTGGAGTCGTTGGTGACCACGAGGATGCGCTTGTTCATGTGGAGGTCCGTCATCAGTTGCGTCATGTCAAAGCCTCTTGTTTCCTAATCTGTATGCGATGCTGCAGTTACCTTCCGCGGACACCATGCAGGGGCCCATCGGGTTGGTGGGCTTGCAGACCTTTCCGAACATCGGGCACTGCTCCGATTTGATGAGTCCCCTGAGGACGTCGCCGCACTTGCATCCCTTAGCCTCCGCCTCGACAGAGGGGGTGGTCTTCAGGATGTCCTCGTGCACCTTTGTGGCGTCGTGGTCCGCGAACTGGGGCTTGAGCGCCAGTGCGGATTTGGGCACGTTGGGGAATCCCCTCCAGTAGCGGTCCACCGGGGTGAACGTGTCTTCGATCAGCTTCATAGCTATGGGGTTGCCCTCGGTCCTGACGAGCCTTGTGTACTCGTTCTCCACCTCATGCCTTCCGTCCTTGATCTGCTTGCACAGCATGTAGACGGACATCAAAAGGTCGAGAGGTTCGAATCCGGAGACCACCTGGGGCATGTTGTAGGGCCCTTCCGAGAAGGGTTTGAACATCTCTGTTCCCGTGACGACGGCTACGTGTCCGGGCTCGATGAGTCCCTGGATGTTGGTCTCGCCGAGGTCGAATATGGTCTTGAGTACAGGGGGGCAGATCCTGTGGCAGCTGTATACGCTGAAGTTCTCGGGGCAGTCGTCCTTGTGGAGGGGGACGCAGGTGGAGGGGGCGGTTGTCTCGAATCCGACCCCTACGAAGACAAGGGGCTTGTCGGGCTGGTCCCTGGCCATCTGCACGGCATCGTCTATGGAGTAGACGATCCTCACATCGGCCCCTTCGGACTTCGCCTGGAAGAGCGACCCGATCGTGGTAGGCACCCTCATAAGGTCGCCGAAAGCCGTGACGGTGACGCCGTTCCTGGCTAGCGTGATCGCATCCGCGATCTCTTGGCTGGTGGTGACACACACCGGGCATCCAGGCCCCTGGGCGATCTCTATGCCCACATCGTTCAGCATCTGCTCCAGACCGAACCTGACGATGGTGTCCTGGTGCGTTCCGCAGATGTGCATGAACTTGGCCTTCACTCCCATGTCCTTGATCCCGTTCAGGATCTTCTTGGCCGTCTCCTCGTCCCTGTACTTGAACATCACTCTGCCTCCTCGATGTCCATGCATTTCACTATGCATGACTGTCCCTTTATGACATCCACCGCACCGCCGCATTCGGGGCATGCAAGGACCGGGATTGAATGAGAATCGAAATCCGGGTCCGTGAGCACCTTGGCTGGGCCGGTGAAGCCGCATGATTTGCATTTCAGTTCGATAGGCTCGTGCTCCACAATGAACTCCGAACCCTCAAGGATCGTCCCGCGGGTCACGATCTCGTATGCGAAGCTCATCTGCTCCTCACCGAGGTTGGTGAGGTCTCCGATTATCACGGTGACGCTATTGACCTTTGTCACCTTGTATTTCTGGAGTTCCTTGATGATCGCATCGACCAGTGTGGCTACGACTGAAACCTCGTGCATCTAAGTCGGTTATAGCTGGGGAGCATATAAGTTGATGGCCCACAGAAGCGGGATTACTTAAGGTATGCCTATGAGGCAACGAATGATGTCGCTGATGTTCTGACAAGCATCATTTCTTGACCGATTTTCCGTGCTTGCAGTATTTGATGACCTTGCACCTCTCGCAGTGCGGATGGTTCGGAAGGCACACCACCTGGCCGTGCCTGACCATGTACCTGTTGATATCCGACCAGCGTTCCCTTGGAGTGATGTCCATGAGGGCGAATTCAGTCTCCTCGGGATTCTTCGTATCCACAAGCCCCATGAGGTTCGAGATCCTGTGCACATGCGTGTCCACGCAGATGGACGGGATGTCCATGGCGTAAGACCTCACACATGCAGCCGTCTTCCTTCCCACCATCGGCAGTTTCATCATCTCGTCGGTGTCGGATGGAACGACGCAGTCGTACTCGTCCCTGAGAATCTTGCAGCATTCAACGATCGCGGTCCCTTTCTGCCTGGGGAATCCGGCAGAGTGGACTAGCTGTATGACGTCCTCCACATCGGCATCCGCGATCTCCTCCACGGAATCATACTTGTGGAAGAGATTATCCGATGCCTTCCTGGTGTTGTCGTCCTTGGTGCGCTGGGAGAGGATAGTGGCGATCAGCACATGGAACGGATCGCACGGCCACTCGGGATTCAGTCCTTCTGAGTTCCTTCCGGGATAGGCTCCCTTGTTGTAGTCCTGCGACAGTATGTCCAGTATCTCGCTCACTTTGTTCTTTCCAGCCATCTAAGACAGTCCTCCGCGGTCCTGAAGGAACCCGTCACCAGAATGGTTCCTCCGTCATTAATTGCTTGCTCCACAGCATCTCCTACGGTCGGACAGACCGTCACATCGCCGTGGTGCCTTCTGTAAATGGATCCAAGATAATCCTTATCTGCCGCCCTCGGAGAATTCGGCGAGGATACGTAGATCTTTGACGCTATCGGAGACAGCAACTCCGCCACACCGTCCAGGTCCTTGTCGCTGAGCATCGCTGAGACGAGGATGACCCTGCCGTAAATCTGTTCTATGTCATCTCTCAGGCACTCCGCTCCTTTCTTGGTATGGGTGACATCGAGGATTATCGGCAACCCTTCCAGCTTCTGCATCCTCGCAGGCCAGCTGGCGCAGTCCAAACCTATGGGAACGAAATGCATGATCCTGTTGGAATCCTTAAGCGAGCGCACCGCTTCGATCGCCAGTGCGGCGTTGCGGCCCTGGAATCTTCCAGGCAGACCGACGCGATAGTTGCTTTCGCAGTAGCGTATCATGATGTGGTCCGATGCGTTCTCGAGGACTTCAACTTCCTCGGGGTCGATGACCCTGAGGGAGCATCCGAGCCTCTCCGAGTGCTCGGTGATCACGTCAAGAGCCCTTCCTGTGTTGATCGTGACGCAGGGAATGCCGGGCTTCATGATGCCTGCCTTCTCGGATGCGATCTCCTCGAGAGTGGAACCCAGATATCTGGTGTGCTCCATGCTGATGTTGTTTATCACGGTGACCTCCGGCTCCACCAGATTGGTGCAGTCGAGCCTGCCTCCCATGCCGACCTCGACGATAGCGATGTCCACTTCCTCTTCACGGAATGCCGTGAGGGCACATGCGGTCAGGGCCTCGAAGTTGGTGCATTGGCATCCGGATCCTTCGGATGCCCTTTTGACCTTGGACAGGCAATCTTCCAGGAGATCATCGGTGATCTCATCTCCGTCAATGCGGATGCATTCGTTGACCTTCAGAATATGAGGTGATGTGAACATCCCCACTCTGTAACCAGCAGCGATGAGGATCGATTCGAGCATGCAGCAAACGGAACCCTTGCCGTCGCTGCCCGCAACATGTATGGTCCTAAGGCCCTTCTGCGGATCATCAAGTGCTCCCAGCAGGGTTGTGATGCTCTCAAGACCGGGCTTTATCCCGCGGACGTTGAGTCCATCCAACCATTCGACGTTCGGACCGCTCATGCTCAACCCCATGGAAGGTAGTCATAAAAACATGAGCGTCCCTTCGACAATCGATGAGAGGAGCTGTAGTCATCAACGGGCACCTTTGCAACGATTCCTTCAGGGAACCTGCCGATATGATCGTTCAGGCAGGATCAAGGGCGGGCATCCCGATAGTGGTCTTCCACAACACCGATCTGACCGTTCCCATTGGGGATGAGGAGGCGTTCCATGAGAAGCTCGGCAATTGCGATTTCGTCGTATTCTGGGACAAGGATGTGAAGCTCGCCAAGAACCTGGAGGTGTGCGGATATCCGGTGTTCAATTGCTCCGAGTGCATCAGGGTATGCGACGATAAGTCCCTCACCCATCTCACATTGGCGGATTACGGCATCCCGTCCATCAGGACTCTGGCCTCCCCGATGACTTTCGGACAGCCCCTCGGCGATTGGGTGAAGACCGTCCAGGACATCCTCGGTTATCCGATGGTCGTCAAGGATTGCTTCGGCTCCTTCGGGGAGCAGGTGAGGCTCATCGTCGATGAGTCCGACCTAATGAACGAATCATCGGATCCCGCTCCGAAGATCTTCCAGGAATACATCGAATGCGATGCCGAGGACATAAGGATCGAGGTCGTCGGTGAGAAGGTTGTCGCAGCAGTCAAGCGCAAGGCCGTGGACGGAGATTTCAGGGCCAACGCCAGCAACGGAGGCACCATGACCAAGTACGTCCCGACGGAGGAGGAAGCAATCCTCGCAATAGATGCGGCAGCGGCGGTCCAGGCGGACTTCGCCGGAGTGGACATCATCAATTCGCCGGAAGGCCCAGTTGTGTGCGAGGTGAACTCCAATGCTCACATCACTAATCTGAAGAACGCTACCGGCATCGACGTCTCCGACCACATCATCAGGCATATAGTCAACCTCATACAGTGATACTTTGAGATGCTGGATTCTCTATGACAGGACGGACCTGGAGTCCAATACGTTCTTCGCCGAACGTCTAAGGGATTGCGGCAACGAGCTGGGCATGGATTGTTCTATCGTTACCACTGATACCATGGACATCGAGGACGCTCCCGAGATAGTAATCTCGCGCATAAGGGACAGCGATCTCGTCTCACAGCTGGAGGATTACGGGAGCACCGTGTTCAACAAATCCTCTGTCTGCAGGATATGCAACGACAAGGCATTCACTTATTCCTTCGTGAAGAGCCTGGGGATACCGATCCTTCCTTTCTCGTTCCCTGGGCAGCAGCTTCCGCCAGGCCCTCCTTGGGTGGTCAAATCATGTATAGGCCACGGAGGGACTGAGGTCTTCAAGGCTGAGAACGAGAAGGAAGTATCTGAATACTGCGACAGACTGGACGGAAGGAAGCCCATAGTCCAGCAATTCGCATCATCTCCCGGTAGGGATCTGCGCGTCTATGTCCTCGGAGGGAGGATCATCGCATCGGTCATGCGCTCGTCCAATTCGGATTTCAGGGCCAATTTCAAGCTCGGCGGGAAGGCAGAACTGGTCGAGCCTCCATCAGAAGCCGTCGATATTGTGAGAAGGATAGTCCCCGAACTCATGGCCGATTTCATCGGCATAGACTTCGTGTTCGGGGACGGGAAGGTTTACCTGAACGAGATTGAGGATGTGGTGGGCACCAGGATGCTCTACTCGCTCACGGATCTCGATCCGGCCAGGATGTACATGGAGTACGTCGCTCACTCGAAGATTTCCTTATAAATGCTGTCGACGAGCTCGGCGTAGGTCATGCCCTTGTTCTCGGCCACCTTGCGGACGAGGTCCATGGTTCCGGATCCGTACTGAGCTGCCTTCTTCTTCTTTTCAGCGATGAAGGGGTATCCGAGGTTGGTCGCTACCTGCCTGAGGAGCATCTTCCTGTGATCCGCATCGGCGGGCTTCAGCTCGTTGAGGTCCAGTGCGTTGACCTGCATGGTGACGATGGAATCCATGTAGGGGTACAGGACCTTCCTTCCGAAGTGGTCGGCGACCTTGGTCTCGTGAGGGATGGTAGAGGAAATGAGCTTTCCGAGGTCCGCCTTCCTCATCCTATCCAGTTCCTCTATGGAGAGTCCGATGTACTTCGAGTATCCGGCGAAGAGCTCGTCAGATCCCTGTCCGCTTAGCACGTACTTCTCGCGGACGGTCCTGCATACGAAGAACAGCGGGAGCTCGAACGAGAGGGTAAGAGGGCTGGAAGTCCCGGTAATCGAGATCATCTCCCTGAGCCTGGCCTCGATGTTATCCTCGGTGAGGGGGATGTGAAGCCAGGGTAGGCCGAGCCTCTCCGACATCTCCTGTGCCATGACCACGTCGTATGACTGGTCCTTACCGGACGTGTACAGGGTCACGGATCTTGCGTACTCTTTCGCTATCGCAGCCACGAGACCGGAGTCCAATCCTCCGGAGAATGCCACAGCGATGTCCTCGCCCTGGACTTGGCTCTTGATTGCCGAAACGAGCGCGTTCTGGAGATTGTCGATTTCAACGGACATGTGACTGTGATTGCTGAATGACCTTAAATAACGTGCCATGCGGAACCAGAGAATCTGACACATAGGTCGTCATGAATATCGAACTAGTGTTATCGGAAACGCTGTTTTTTATACTATCAGTAACACTATTTATATTTAGAGATAATAACAAAACTCATGACAGGCGTCACCCGTATCGGCGTATCACTCGAGCCCAATCTTTTGGAAGCTTTCGACGCGGACATCGCGAAGAAAGGATACAGCAGCAGATCAGAAGCATTGCGCGATCTGGTCCGCGATTCCCTCGCAGAGAACGAGTGGAAGAACGATGACGAGTGGATGGTCGGTACAGTCGTGATCGTCTACGATCATACGGCTTCCGCGGTCGGAGAGAAGATCACCGACCTCGAGCACCATCACCAGGGGCTCGTGAAGACCTCTGTCCACATACACCTGGACGATTCCAAGTGCATGGAGATCCTCATCTGCGAGGACAAGCTCGCTTCCCTCAAGGAGTTCGCCTCCGAGATCACCAGCCTCAAAGGCGTCCTAAGGGGAAGGCTCACCATGGTAGCGCCCTCCTCGGGCAATATGCACCACATCGGCCACAGGCACTGATCTTTTTCACACTCATCGGCCCGGGCGGCCACCCGACTGCCCAGGCCAATCAATTTATACCATCGGGCCAGTTTCTGAAAGGCAATGAGGAAATTGATCATCACCGAGAAAGCGAACGCCGCCAGGAGGATCTCCACCATCCTTTCGGACGGAAAATCGCAATCTTCTTCAGCTAACGGTGCCACCGTCATCAAGTTCACGGCCGGAGGCGACGACTACAACGTAGTGAGCCTCAGGGGACACATCATAGAGCTGGACTACCCCAAGGAGTACAACGACTGGGGTGCAATCAAGCCTGCCGAGCTGGTCTACGCCCCGCAGGTCAAATCGGTGCGTGTGAAATCCATCCTCAACACCATCAAGGACATCGCCTCCGAGTCGGACGAGATCATCATCGCTACCGACTATGATAGGGAGGGAGAGCTCATCGGTATGGAGACCGTCAAGGCCATCGGTGCCGATATGAGCAAGGTCAAGAGGGCCAAGTTCAGCGCCCTCACCAAGGGAGAGGTGGAGGCAGCATTCAAGAACCTCACCGACCCCGACGAGAAGCTCGCCGATGCCGCAGAGGCAAGGCAGATCGTGGATCTGTCCTGGGGAGCCGTCCTCACAAGATTGATTTCATTGTCATCCGGACAGGTTGGGAACAACTTCATGTCCGTGGGAAGGGTCCAGAGCCCCACTCTCAAGCTCCTGGTAGATAGGCACGAGGAGATCGAGAACTTCGTCCCTGTCCCCTATTGGAACCTGGTGGGAAAGTTCGGCATGCTTGCTTTCAAAGGAGAGCACGAGGACAACCCGTTCTGGAAGAAGGAGGAGGCGGAGGCCGTACTCTCGAAAGTCAAGTCAACAAAGACAGGTACCGTCGCCAAATACTCCTCGGAGATCAAGGAGGAGTACAGGCCGGCGCCGTTCGACACCACGATGATGCAGGTGGAGGCCAACAAGATCGGTATCCCCCCAACCACGGCCATGAAGCTGGCCGAGGATCTGTACACCGGAGGTTACATCTCATATCCACGTACCGAGAATACCGAGTACCCGAAGAGCCTCAACCTGAGGTCGGTGCTCGATAAGCTCAAGGACTCGGAGTTCAAGGCAGAGGTCAACGAGATCCTCGCCCAGGAGAAGATCTATCCCTCCAAGGGAAAGAGGAGCACAACGGACCATCCGCCTATCTACCCCACGGCAGGGGCCACGCAGGACAAGATGAAGGGCGACAAGTGGAAGCTCTACGAGCTCATCGTCAGGAGATTCCTGGCAACGGTCGCGCCCAACGCCAAGGCCGAGGTCACCAAGTGCGTGATCGAGGTGGAGGGCGAGAACTTCCTCTCCGACGGATACGTTCTCACGGATCCCGGCTGGAAGAAGTACTACAAGAAGTACCTGCCCGCGAACGAGAGCAGGCTCCCGGTCCTGAAGGAGGGCGAGGAGGTCGACGTGAGGTCCATGGCCATCGTCGAGTCCGAGACCAAGCCCCCGTACAGGTACAACCAGGGTTCGCTCATCCAGGAGATGGACAGGCTGCAGCTCGGTACCAAGAGTACTAGGCACGACATCATCGGCAAGCTGTTCTCAAGGAACTATGTCCAGGGCAATTACATGATCCCCACTCCCAGCGGAATCGCGCTCACGAAGTCGCTGGAGAAGCACGGCGGAGGCATCACGGAGCCGGACATGACCGCGAAGCTGGAATCGGACATGCTTAGCATCTCCGAGGGGGCACGCACATTGGATTCCGTCGTCAAGGAATCGCAGGACATGCTCCACGATGTGGCGGTCAAGATCTCTGAGGAGTCCGACGACATCGGAAAGGAGATCAAGGACGCGCTGCACTCTCAGCAGCACATCGGCATCTGTCCGTCATGCGGGAACAACATGTCCGTCAAGAGGTCGAAGAACGGTAACTTCATCGGATGCGACGGATACCCCGAGTGCAAGCGCGCATATCCGCTCCCCAGGGGAGCTTTGGTGCAGACTGTGGATTCCAAATGCCCTGTCTGCGGCCTTCCTCAGCTCAAGATCATCAGAAAGGGCAACCCGCCCTCTGTGCAGTGCATCGACCCCAAGTGTACGAGCAACGTCGCTCTCAACGACTTGGGACTCTGCCCTACCTGCAACAACGGTCACATAAGGGTGATGTTCTCCAAGGCCGGCAGGAGGTTCGCAGGATGCTCTTCGTGGCCCACATGCACTCAGACCTACCCTCTCAGGCCGAGAGGAGTCATCACTCCCCTAGGCAAGCCCTGTGCGATCTGTAAGGCGCCCATGGTCAAGGTAGGAAATCTCGAGGAATGCATCAATCCCGACTGCCCCGGAAAGAAGAAGGCAGCTCGCACAACCAAACCCGCTAAGAAGACCGCCTCGGAATGATGCGTTCCGAGCGGCAATTTTCATTTTTTACATACTATAATTTAAAGCTAACTTTGCCGTTTTATATAGTAACACTAAAGGATATTTCGTGTTACTTTCTTAGTTTCTAAAATCAGTAACTTTCCTCGTCGATAAAGCCATCGTAGAGGTTGTTGAGGAAGTCAATTTCTTCCGAGATTCTGCGGTTGCGGCACTCGGTGCATTGGAGCTCTTTGCCAAGTGATAACTTCAACTGCATTTCGGACCTATCGAGGGCGACGATACGGCCGCAGGCGCAGTACACACACATCTCGTTCTCGAGATCCAGCCTGTCCAGACGAATGCTGGATGGCTTACGGCGCGCGTAGCTGCCGCATTCCGCAGTCTTTTCATCGCTCATATTACGAGTCCCCCAACCTGTGAAGATATCGGAGTTAATTGGTCATAATTGCCCGATTTCTTCTACTGATAGGGCTACGCAAACACCCCATATAAACCCTTAGTTTAGGGTCTATAGATTAACGACGTTAGTTCGTTTAGACCGACAATTTTTGTACGTTTTTGGATAGTTAGTTTTATATATAGGAAATGTGGGATATTTCGCTCATCCAAGCGTATATAAAGCAGATAGATGGAACGAAATTCGTAATTTCGCCACGGAATTCGTTACTGCCTAGATTGGTTAATCAGATCGTTACGGACGTTCCATAACTTCTCCGACATATCGACATAATATTGATGAGGGTTGGAGAAACGCTTGACCTCGTCCCAAAGGGTATCCGTCTCCTCGGCACAGTGTTTCCTGATATCCTCCAAGGAGGGGAGATCGTACACAAGCTTTCCGTTCTCTATGACTTTGACCATGAGTTCCTTGACGGAGTAGTTCTCTAGGGTCTTCCTCTTCCAAGTCGCGGAGGGGTCGAAAAGCTCCAACGGCGCATCCGTGTCGATGGTCTCGTCGTAAACGCAGATCTGATCGGCAATGGCCATGCCTTTGTCGTCATAGACCCTGTAGACTTTCTTGAAATGGGGTGTGGTGATCTTCTCTACGTTGTCGGAGATCTTGATCTTAGGAACTATCTTGCCGTCCTCCTCCATGGCGACGAGCTTGAACACACCGTTCAGCACAGGGTCGCTGTGGGAGGTGATCAGATTGTCGCCTACACCGAAAGCGTCTATTACGGCACCCTGGTTGAGCAGATCCTTGATCAGATTCTCATCGAGGGCATTGGATACGACTATCTTGCAGTTCGTGAGACCGGCATCGTCTAGCATCTTCCTTGCCTTCTTGGTGAGGAAAGCGAAGTCACCAGAATCCAGGCGGATGGCGCATTTGGTTATCCCCTTGGGGATGAGCACCTCCTTGATCGCCTTTATGGCGTTGGGGATTCCGCTGTTGATAGTATCGTAGGTATCCACCAGAAGGGTGGCGTTGTCAGGATATAGCTCGCAGAACGCCTTGAATGCCTCGAGCTCCGAATCGAACATCATCACCCAAGAGTGGGCCATGGTCCCGCTCGCGGGCACTCCGAAAAGCTCATCGCTCACAGTGCATGCCGTTCCGCCGCATCCTGCGATGTATGCTGCCCTAGCACCCAATATGGCCGCATCGGTTCCCTGGGCCCTTCTGGAGCCGAACTCCAGTACGGTCCTGCCCTTTGCAGCCCTCACAATACGGTTGGCCTTGGTGGCGATAAGGGATTGATGGTTGATCGTCAGGAGAGCGAAGGTCTCCAGGATCTGTGCTTGGGCAATGGGGGCCCTGATGGTGATGAGGGGCTCTCCGGGGAACACAGCCGTTCCTTCGGGTATCGCCCACACATCCCCGGTGAAATGGAAGTCCTTGAGGAAATCCAGGAACTTCTCCCCGAACGTTCCCTTGGAGCGCATGAACTCGATGTCCTCCTCGGTGAAACGGAGGTTGGTGATGTAGTCCACCAGCTGCTCCAAGCCTGCGAACACCACGAATCCGCCCTTGTCCGGCACAGTCCTGAAGAATATGTCGAAGTAGACCATGCGGTCTCCCAGACCCTTCTCCAGGTACCCGTTGGACATCGTGTACTCATAGTAGTCGCACAGCAGGGGGATGTTCCTTTGGTAATCCATCTCTAGTCCTCAGATGTGGAATTTCTTGATTCCGGGGAAGACAGCCTTGGATCCCAGCTCCTCCTCGATCCTGAGAAGGCGGTTGTACTTGGCAGTCCTCTCTCCCCTGGCGGGAGCTCCGGTCTTGATCTCTCCGGATCCCCATCCGACCGAGAGGTCGGCGATGGTGGTGTCCTCGGACTCTCCGGACCTGTGGGAAACGACGACGTTGTATCCGTGGTCGAAGCTCATCTGCGCAGCTTCTCCGGATTCGGTGATGGTTCCGATCTGGTTGACCTTCAGCAGGAGTGCGTTGGCAGCTCCCTGCTTGATTCCCTTGCAGAGGCGCTTGGAGTTGGTGACGAACAGATCGTCACCTACGATCTGGACCTTGTTGCCGACCTTCTTGGTGAGCTCGGCCGTGGTCTCGAAGTCATCCTCGAAGAACGGGTCCTCGATGCTGATGAGCGGGTGGTCCTTGGTGAGCTGCATATAGTGGTCAGCGAGCTCTCCGGCGGAGAGCTTCATTCCGTCGACGTCGTAGACGCCGTCGCTGAAGAACTCTGAGGAAGCAGCGTCGATCGCAAGGAACACGTCCTTTCCGGGAGTGTAACCTGCATCGGATATTGCGGATACGATGGTGGACAGGGCCTCATCGACCGTATCGAGCGGGGGAGCGAATCCTCCCTCGTCGCCGATGTTGATGGCTCCTACCCCGTACTTCTTCTTCAGTATGGATTTGAGATGCATGTAGACCTCGGACGACATCTGCAGACAATCCGAGAACGATTTGGCTCCGGCGGGGATGATCATGCATTCCTGAATCTTCAGGTTGCCTCCGGCGTGCTTTCCGCCGTTGATGATGTTGAGCATGGGCACAGGGAGTGTGACGTGGTCCTTCCCGATGTGCTGGTAGACGGGGATGTTGTTGCACATGGCACCGGCCCTAGCGACTGCGAGGGACACGGCTACGGTGGCGTTTCCGCCGAGGTTGGTCTTGTTCTCGGTGCCGTCGAGCTCGATCATTGCCCTGTCGATACCTTCCTGATCGGTAGGGTCCATGCCTGTGATCCTCTTGGCGATGGGTCCGCGGACGTTCTCGACCGCCTTCAGCACTCCCTTTCCGCCGTACCTGTTCCCGCCGTCGCGGAGCTCGTGGGCCTCCCACGATCCCGTGGATGCTCCAGAGGGAGCGATGGCGGATATCTTGTGGCCGCCGACTGTGATCTCTGCTTCTACCGTGGGGTTGCCTCTGGAATCCAGGACTTCCCTTGCCCATACCTTCTCTATCTGCATTTCTCTCCCTCAGTTGGAGTACTCGGACATGTCCCCGAGCAGGATGTTGCGGTCCTTCGTCGTGAGGATCGAAGGATCGACGGAGACCACGAAGGTGGTCCTCTTGTCATTGATGTTGGCCTTCACCAGCTGGTGCAGGAACACCAGGCTGTGGTTGAGGCCGTTGTTATCTATGATGTCTGTGAAATTCTCTATCATGACGATCGGTCTGTCATGATTCCTGATGTAGTCCTTGATGAACACCGTGAGCGTTCCCAGCGCGTTGATGTCCAGGGATCTCCCCCTGACACCGGCGGAGAGCGTGGCTACCTCGAGGTTGTCCTTCCCGTAGTTCTGCTTCACGGCCTTTGAGTTCTCCGAGGATATGACCAGTATGTTGTAGTCGGAAGGGTTGAAGATGTCTAGGAAATCGAAGATCTTGGAGGGTTCCTTCTCGAAGAACACGTAGGACCTTCCGTACATCGGACCTTCAGATGAGATGTACTCTGCGATGATCGCTGTCTCGTCGGTATCGATGTGTTCCGCGGGAGCGGGTGGGGTCGCGGGCTGCAGCTGCTTCTTCTTTATGAAGCCAAACAGCCCTTTCTTGGGCTTGGCGCTGGTCGCTGCCTCTACCATCTGGGCCTCTTTGGTCGCTACCAGAACGGATAGGGCGGCGGAGATGTCCGAGGACTTGAAAGGCTTGTTCACAATCGCCTTTATGAACGAGTTGTCGGTGGGAGCCTCGTCGTTCACCCCCTTGATGAGCACCGCATTGAGATCGACCTCGTGGTCCTGCTCGTGTGCACGGACCAGGACCTGCAGTCCGTCCTCATCGTTGATGATGGTATCCAGAAGGATGGCGTTCGGTTTGAATTCCAGGATGGAATCGACAGCCTCGTCTATGGAACCAGCTATCCTTACGACGTGTCCTTCCTGAATGAGGATGTCCTTCAGGATCTCTTGAATCGCAATGTTGTCATCGACTACCAGGACCTTCATCCTTAGCAACTCCGTTCGGGATACCGACTACAGGGTATTTGACACTCACGATAAATGGCCGGCCGGTACCTTGCATAGCTAACGCTAAACCGAAGGTATCCGGCCATTAGGCCGTAAAAATCAATACGAAGCAGTAATCACTGCTTCCTGCTCTCTTTGGCTTTGGGCCTGAGGTTGCTGTATCCGCACTTCCTGCACTTGGTTGCCTTCTTGGGGTTTGTAGCATAGCAGTTCATGCATACAGTCTTGTCAAGGAGCCTGGCCTCAGCCTCTTTGAAACGTGCCATTCGATATTCCTCTGAATTCCCGATTAGGGATTTACTATATAAAAATAAGGAGAGAATCAGAGCAGGGACCTCTGCTGAGCGAAGTCATCCAGAGGATTATGGCCGTGTCCCGGCAGCTCGTGGATCACCAGTTCAGGCTGTATGGCCTCGATCAGCTCTCTGCAGCGGGGATCCGAATAGGGCAGATGCTGGTCCAGGGTATTGATGTGGTGGTAGCATCCGTTGATGAAGTCGGTTATTGGTCCGCCTGTGTACTCCTTCTCCTCGAAGGATTCGCGGTACTTGGCTGAAGCGCTGTAGTGGAAGTGCATCGCCCCTATGGCGTCCTTGAGGTCTTGGCTGTAACCGTCGAATATCCTCAGCAAAGCCTCTATCCCGTCCTGCTCGGTGTAGATTCCTGGCAGGCAGTTCATGAGGTGACCCGTATCAAGGCAGATTCCCCAGTTCTCGAACTCCAGGTGCTTCTCGAGAATGCGGTAGTCGGAATCATCCTTCAGCCTGAGTCCCGGCCACCAGAGGTTCTCGAAGGCCAGTTTCACCGGGGGCTCCCCCTTCGGGAATCCGGAGATCGCCGTGTTGATCATCTCGCAGAACTTCAGCAGGATGTCCCTGCAGTCCCCGGAATAGTTCCTCTTGCACAGGTCGGGGATGTTTACGTTGCAGGCATGGATCACACCGTGGGCCGGTTTGAGCGGTGCAACGCTGTTGATCATGTTCCTGACGGTCTCGCAGACGGACTCCTTGTCCTTGCCGTACATGTAGTATCTGGCGAAGTGGTCGGACATCTCATACGGTCTGCCCTCCCAAGCCGCCAGCCAATCCGTGGTATAGGGGAGGTGCACCGATACGGTGTACTGAGAATATTTGGGGTCGACGGGTTCGTGGGAGGTCAGGAGCTCCAGGCCATCGCATCTGAGGCTTTGGAATATAGCTCCCAAATCCTTCCCTAGGTCGTCCAGTTCCTGATAGACTGAATAACTGAACAGGTGCTTCATCAGAACAGCTCTAGGGCTGCGGACACCGCGGCCACGATGGCGGACTGCTTGGTGTTGCCTCCGCCGATGATCATGGCGTCCTCTGGCTTCATGCCGTACTCGTCACGGATCTTCTTGGCGACGTCGGGCCTCTCTGTGTCGAGGTTCCAGTCCGGCGGGATGCAGAGCGCTCCGTCCCTGTAGACGATCGTGGTGCATCCTTCGGCCCCCACCTTGATTCCGGCATCTCTCTGCTCCATACCGTTGTTCACCTTGTTGGCGACACCCTTGACGATGACTCCCTGCTGCTCCTGTCCGATGACGGAGCCCTCGAGGAAGATGTCAACAGGCTGGATGGGGATCTGGTCCAAGAAAGTCTGACCAGCCTTGGTGATCATGATGCCTGTCTGCTTGATGGAGATGTAGTCCCAATCCTGGAGCGTGTCCAGGATCCTGCGCATGCTTCCCTCTCCGATTCCGACTTCGTCGGCCAGTCTTTTACGGCCTATGCGTTTTCCGTTCGATAGGATGTACATAGTCCAATAGACGTTTGCGTCATTGAACCTGAACATAGGGCCGAACTGAGGTGCATCAATTATCTTCATCTATACCACCAGCGTTAGTTGGATGGGTTTAAATCTATTTAAATAGTGATGAAAAAAGGGGGCTATGCCCCCCAGGGGTTTAGAAAATCAGAAGGTCTTGACCTTGCCTTCGATGATCATGTTGGAGACTTTGTCGACGTTGTCGAGCCAATCGCAAGCGATTGCGTCGGCCTCCTTGGACCACTTCTTGAGGTTGGGGTTCTTGTCCGCGTTGGGGAGCACGATCTGAACGGAACAGTTCAGGGGCTGCGACACGGGCTTTCCGATCTGCGAGAGGATCCTGACCCTGACCTCTGCCTCGTTGGTGACCTTCTTCGCAACGTCCTCGGCGATGAGCTTGGACATGACGTTGTAGATCTTTCCGATGTGGGTGATGGGGTTCTTTCCGGAGGTAGCCTCCATGGACATGGGCCTGTAGGGTGTGATCAGACCGTTGCACCTGTTACCCCTTCCGACGGATCCGTCGTCTCCCATCTCCTGGGAGAGTCCGGTACAGGTCAGGTAGTAGATTCCCTTCTTGTAGTTGTCACCGGTGTTGATGTCCAGCTTGAACTTGATGTCATCCTTTCCGATGATCTTCAGGGCGTTGTCAGTGACGAGGTCGTACATCTGCTCGATGGCGGACTTGTATGCGTCTGCGTCGGGGATGTACTTGTCGACCATTGCGCATGCGATGGTCATTGTGACCTTGTTGTCGATCCTGGAGCACATGACCTTGACGTCCTGTCCTGTCTCGGGCAGCTTCTTCTTCATCGCACCGTTGATGTACTTCTCGGTCTCGAGTGTGAGCTTGTCAGTGATGGAGTAGGGTGCGTATCCGACACCGAAGGAGGTGTCGTTCGCGAGGATACCGGATGTCTTGTAGACGCCGGTGAGGTCGTCGGATCCCATTCCGATCTTCGCATCGAGGATGACCTCGGAGTCGACATCGAGGTTGGGGAAGGTCTTCTTCAGGTACTTGCGTGCTGCTGCCAGAGCTGTGGGCTTGCAGGGCAGGTCCTTGACAACCTTTCCGTCGTCGATGAATGTGGTGGCACGGCCGACCAGGAGCATGTAAACGGGGTCGATGATGTATCCGCCGCCGAACTTGGGTGCGGCGTTACCAGCTGCGAGCTGTGTCTCGTCGGTGTTGTGGTGGAGAACGTGTCCGACCTCTTTGATGTACATCTTGCAGAGAGCCTTTGAGACTTCCTCTCCGAGAGCGTCAGCGACGGAGTCGGGGTGTCCGATTCCCTTCCTCTCGACGATCTCGACTTTCTTCATAGGTGCGGGGATCTCGTTGAGTCCCTCTACATAGACGTTTTTAGCTTTAGCCATAGAAGGCCGATTATTTTCTTATTTATATATGTTATTGATGATAATATTCTTATAGGAATATTTTATCGTCCGTGCATGAACTTCCCCCCGGCTACGGACATCCGCAAAATCAGGATCGGAATGGATATAACCCAGTCCGATCTGGCTGCAAGGTCCGGCATCAGTCAGAGCACCATAGCGAAGATTGAACGCGGGAAGATCTCTGCAAGTTACGAGACCGTTGTCTCTCTTTTCAACACCCTGGAGGCTATGAGGCACGACATCGGTAAGGGACTCACTGCCGCCGATGTGTGCTCAAAATCAGTGGTCTCCATCCAGAGCGATGAGACCATCCAGTCCGCAGCGCGTTTGATGGAGGAGACGGGGTACTCGCAGTTCCCCGTATTCAACGGCACCAATCCCGTAGGAAGCATCTCCGAGAGGGACATCTTCGACCTGATCAGCAGCGGAAGGATGATCGACGAGGTCTACAGGCTCACAGTATCTAACGCAATGGGGGATTCGTTCCCTGTAGTCTCCGGTACCACGCCCATCTCCACGGTGGCGGGTATGATGAGCAGCTGCAATGCAGTTCTGGTCTCCGATAAAGGATCGATAAAAGGAATGATCACCAAGGCAGACATGCTGAAGCTGATCTGATCACTGCTTCAGGGACATTCCGTCCTGCCTGATCTCGAAAAGGTCCATGTCCTTCGCTGCTACAGTATTATTGAATATACTCTTGGCCTCGTCCTCGACAACGGACGTCTCGTTGTAACGGTTGCTGATGTGCGTGAGGATCAGGTTTCCGACCCCGGCCTCCTTAGCAACTTTCGCAGCCTGCAAGGCCGTCGAGTGGGAATGCTCCACTGCAAGGTCAGCCTCGGATTCCATGTATGTAGACTCATGGATCAGGACGTTGCAGCCTCTGGAGCCGTCGATAACCGATTGGCAGTACTTCGTGTCCCCGGTGTAGGAGACGGATATCCCTTTGATCACGGGCCCCAGGACCTGATCGGGTGATACGCCGTTGACGGTCTCCCCGTTCTTGAGCCTCGACATGTCCGGTCCGTCCTTGATGCCCAAGGATATGGCCTTCTCCCTGTCCAGCTTTCCGGGTCTGTCCTTCTCGCTCACTGTGTAGCCGACGGACGTGATGTTATGCTCGGTGGGATAGACGGTCACGTTCATGTTCCCGGCGGTGAATGACTCCCCTCCGGAAACCTCCTTCACTTCCAAAGGATAGACGGTCTCCCCCTCCGTCGCCGTCATGAACGCATCCACACATTCGATGATGCCTTTCGGCCCGTAGACCGTCAAAGGCTCCTTCCTTCCGGATAGGCTCATCGTCTGGAGGAGTCCGGGAAGACCGAACACATGGTCCCCGTGCAGATGCGTTATCAGAATGGTTTTGATCCTCATGAACGAGAAAGGCGAGACCATGATCTGTCTCTGGGATCCCTCGCCGCAGTCCATGAGGACGATGTCGGAACCGCTCCTGACGGCTATGCAGGACGTGGCCTTCTCCCTCGAGGGGACGCTGGCGCCTGTGCCTAGGAAGAGCAGTTCCAACATGGTATCGTTTCATTCGTAGATCGAGTCGAGCTTCCTGTCGGTCTTGGTCTGCTTCTTGAACTCCTTGTAGTGCTCCTTGCACAGGTGCACGTTGCGGAGGTCGCCGCTCTTCAGAGTGAAGTCGGTCTTCGAGACCTGTTTTATGTTGAACGACCTCTCAGCGTCGTTCTCGCATCCCTTGACATCGCACTTTGCCGGTGCGACGTTGTGCTTTGCTAGTGCCATACTGACTGAATCGATTCACTGGACTAAATAATCAACGCTTGTTAGATTGACAGGTGAGGGGCTATCGACGATCACCGAACGAACCAACCTACCTTATATCCGGCAGTCATACTGGATAGTATGACCCTCGTATCCCCGTCGATGCTCTCGGCGGATTTCTCAAGGCTCGGAGAGGAGCTGGTACGCGTGGAGAAGGCTGGCGCGGACTGGGCGCATCTCGATGTCATGGACGGCGCATTCGTTCCCAACATCACATTCGGTCCGCCTGTTATCAAAGCCATAAGGAGGTATTCGAAGATCCCCTTCGATGCGCATCTGATGATCGAGGACCCCATCCGTTACATCGACGCTTTCGCCGATGCCGGCTGCGACCTCATCACCGTACACTGTGAGGCAGAGGGGGATATCCACGGAGCCATAGAGAAGATCAAATCCAAAGGGATCAAGCCTGGTATCTCCATCAATCCGGAGACGGAGGTCACCGCCCTCGAGGAATTCCTTCCGGAGGTAGACCTCGTCCTGGTCATGACGGTCCACCCGGGATTCGGTGGCCAGTCGTTCATAGCTGACTGCGTTCCTAAGATCTCATGGGTCAAGGAATGGGCCAAGAAGAACGGGAAGGAGATACTGGTCTCGGTGGACGGAGGGGTCAACAAGGACACCGCCAAGGTATGCGTAGATGCGGGAGTAGACATCCTCGTAGCAGGTTCCTATCTGTTCAAGATGGATGACATGTCCCCGACGATAGCCGAATGGCATCAGAGTTGAGGTGCTAGCATGGGAGTAAACCTATCGCCCATTGTGACCGCGAAGGAGATAGAGCTCGAGGAGCTCCGCGGGAAGACCGTGGCAGTAGATGCCTTCAACACCATATTCCAATTCCTATCGATCATAAGGCAGCCCGACGGAAAGCCTCTGATGGATTCCCAAGGGAGGGTGACATCCCACCTCACGGGTATCTTGTACCGCACGGCCAATCTCATCGAGGCTGGCATAGAACCATCATTCGTCTTCGATGGCAAGCCTAACGAGCTGAAGGCGGGGACCATCGAGGAGAGGATCGCCAGGAGGGAGAAGGCCAAGCAGGAGTACGAGCAGGCCCTGGCCGAAGGCGATATGAAGAAGGCGTTCTCCAAGGCCCAGCAGACTGCGAGGATGACCCCGGAGATCCTGGAGACATCCAAGAAGCTCATCACGCTCATGGGATTGCCCATAGTGCAGGCGCCCAGCGACGGAGAGGCCCAGGCCGCATACATGTGCAGCAAGGGAGACGTCTACGCAGCCGCATCCCAGGATTTCGATTCCATACTGTTCGGGGCACCCCTGCTGGTCAGGAACATGACCATCACAGGCAGGAGGAAGGTCCCCGGCAAGCAGATCTACAGGGACGTGAAGACCGAGCTGATAGATTCCAAGCAGATGCTTGAGTCCCTCGGAGTGACTAGGGAGCAGCTTGTGGACGTCTGCATGATGATCGGAACGGATTTCAACACAGGGGTACAGGGCATCGGACCCAAGAAGGGGCTGAAGCTCATCCAGAAGCACGGGTCCCTGGAGAAGGTCATGGAGGAGACCGACATAGACATCCCCGAGTACGAGGAGGTCAGGGAGATCTTCCTAAACGGCCCCAGGTCCGACGACTACAGCGTCAAGGTCGGAGACATCGACAGGGAAGGCATCCTGGACCTGATGAACGAGTACGAGTTCTCCGAGGACAGGGTGGTCAACGTGATCAACAAGATCGAGACCGCCAGGAAGGCCGAGGCCAACAGGAAGAAGCAGAGGTCCTTGGACGCTTGGTTCTGATACCATGATCGATTCCCACTTGCACGGCATCGAGCAGGTCCCGGAGGGATACGGCGATTTCTCTGAATTATCGCGCATCGTATCCTGCGTGGCCAAGCCTGACGAGTGGGACAGGCAGATGCAGATCGACGACCCCAGGATGATCAAGTGCTACGGAGTACATCCGTGGTACGGGGAGGAATGGACGGTTGAGAGCAAGTCAAGGCTCTACAACATCCTGAAGGACGATCCCGACGCACATGTGGGAGAGATCGGACTGGACTCCAAGAGGGGAGGCAAGATCCTCTTCCAGACCATGGTCATGATCCAACAGCTGGACCTTGCAGAGTACTTCGGCAGGGTTGTCTCGATACACGACGTAGGATGTGAGAAGATGGTCCTCGATTCGCTCAAGGGCAGGAAACTGAAGGCCATCCTGCATTCCTACGGCTCCGACAGCTATGTGAAGTCATATTCGGAGCTGGAATGCTATTTCTCCATCTCCCCCAGACTTCTGTCCAGATCGGACATAAGGGTCCAGAGGCTAGTGGGGGCGATCCCGGAGGACAGATTGCTCCTGGAGACGGATTCCCCGGTATGCGGGAAGGACTTCAAGGGCATGCGGGATTTCGCAGAGAGGCTCGGCAGCATTATCGGTAAACCGGCGGACGACCTAATCGCTACGGCAGAGGAGAATCTGAGGAGGCTGTTCCCATGAGCATGTCACAGAGGACGGAACTGATCCTGGGAGAGGAAGGCATACAGAAGCTGAAGGATGCATCTGTAATCCTAGTCGGATGCGGAGCTGTCGGAGGGTATGTCCTCGAAGGACTAGTACGCGCAGGAATAGGCCGGATAAGGGTCGTGGACCACGATGTGTTCTCAGACAGCAATCTGAACCGTCAGATCCTGGCCACACATGATACGATCGGCAGATCGAAGGTCGAGGCCGCCTGCGAGAGGGCCAGATCCATCAATCCGGACATTGAGATAGAAGGGATAGATGCACTGGTCACCGAGGAGACCGTCCCTGGCATACTGCAAGGCGATTATGATATCCTGATCGACGCGATCGACACCGTTCGCAACAAGACCGCGCTTCTGAGGCATGCTTCCGAGAAAGGCATAGTCACATTTTCATCAATGGGTGCCGCACTTCATATCGATACGCAATCGGTCAGAGTATCACCGCTCATGAAGACCAGCGTCTGCCCGATCGCGGCATAGCTCAGGAAATCGCTCAGGGATTGCGATACATCGAAGATCACTGCCGTCTATTCGGTGGAGCCCCCGGTGGCGAAGCCGTCGGAGAGGGACGACCACGGGAAGAGCGTCCTGGGATCGTTGCCGACTGTCCCCGGGGTTTTCGGCATGACCTTGGCCAACGAGGCCATCAAGTTCATCTGCAGGGATAGGACGTAATCGCGATGGGTGCGGGGCAGCTTATTCAGCTATACATCAGCCTCTGAAGCGGATTTTCTTCAAATCCTATTTTAACAAGTTGCGCATACACGCGGACATACGCGGGACAAGATAGCTCCCGCCAATGAGGACTAGCAATGATAACGCCGATCCGCGCCAATTATGATGCCAAGGGTATCGAGAAGGACGTCCAGGAGTATTGGAAGTCCGAGCATGCTTATGAGAAGACCAGGGAAGCCAGGAAGGGTGGCAAGAAGTTCTACTTCGTCGACGGACCGCCCTACACCACCGGCGCTATCCACCTGGGAACCGCGATGAACAAGACCGTCAAGGACATCATGATCAGGTACTGGTCCATGAACGGGTACAACATCCGCGACCAGCCCGGATTCGATATGCACGGTCTCCCCATCGAGGTCAAGGTCGAGAAGAACATCGGTGTCCACTCCAAGAAGGACATCGAGGAGCTCGGAATAGACAAGTTCGTCAACACCTGCAAGGAGTTCGCGCTTGGACTCCATGCCGATATGACCGAGCAGTTCAAGCAGCTCGGAGTGTGGATGGATTGGGACAACCCCTACCAGACCATCAAGCTGGACTACATCGAGTCCGCATGGTGGACCCTCCAGAGGGCATACGAGAAGGGACTCCTGAAGGATTCCAGCAGAGTCGTGACATGGTGCCCCAGGTGCGAGACAGCACTGGCAGAGGCAGAGATCGAGTACTGGGATGAGACCGATCCTTCCATAATGGTAAGGTTCCCCATCAAAGGCGATACGGCATCCCTGCTCATCTGGACCACAACCCCCTGGACATTGGCAGCCAACATGGCCGTGGCGGTCCACCCCGACTTCGACTACGCAAGGGTGAAGATGTCCGGAGCCAAGGGCGAGGAGGAGCTCATCATCCTGGAGTCGCAGGCGGATTACGTCATGCAGAAGGGCGGATACGAGAAGTTCGAGGTCCTCAAGAGGATGAAGGGACAGGAGCTGGAGGGCATCGAGTACGAGCCCGTATTCCAGCTGGACGTCCCCAAGGCAGATTGGAATTACAAGGTCGTCACCGCCACATATGTGGAGCAGGACAACACCGGATTGGTCCACACCGCACCCGGACACGGTCCCGACGATTACGAGACCGGAAAGAGGTACGGCATCGCACCCTTCTGTCCCGTGGCGGAGAACGGAAGGTACACCGACGAGTTCCCCCTGATGGTGGGAAAGAAGGTCAAGACCGTCCACGACGATGTCATCAAGTATCTGGACGAGAACGGCAAGCTGTTCAACTCCAGCAAGATCAAGCACAGGTACGGGCACTGCTGGAGATGCAAATCACCCATCATCTACAGGAACACCCGCCAGTGGTTCGTGGAGGTCCCGAAGGTCAAGGACGAGATGCTCGCAGAGATCGATCGTGCGAAATGGGTCCCCGACTGGGCCGGAAGCACCAGGGAGAAGAACTGGGTCGAAGGCGCAAGGGACTGGTGCATCTCCAGGCAGAGGTATTGGGGAATCCCAATGCCCGTCTGGGAGTGCGAGTGCGGTGAGAAGAAGGTCGTCGGCCAGTACGAGGAGCTGAAGGCCGGAGAGGGATACACCGACGGCATGGACACCCACAGGCCTTGGATCGACGGAGTGACATTCAAGTGCCCCAAGTGCGGCAAGACCATGCACAGGGTTCCTGATGTCCTTGATGTTTGGTTCGATTCCGGAGTAGCTGCATGGGCATCCCTCGGATACCCTCACCACAAGGAGGAATTCGACAAGTGGTGGCCCGGCGACTTCATAGTCGAGGCACATGACCAGACAAGGGGATGGTTCTACTCTCAGCTGGGAGCCGGAGTGATCTCCTTCGACCGTGCACCCTACGACGAGGTTATGATGCACGGATGGGTGTTGGATCCCAAGGGACAGAAGATGTCCAAATCCCTAGGAAACGTCATCGAGCCCTTGGAGCTCATCGACCAGGTAGGTGCGGACTCCGTCAGGTACTACATGATCAAGAGCAACGCTCCCTGGGAGGATACCGCATTCCAGAAGGACGGCCCCAGGAACGCCAGGAAGGTCCTGAACACCTATTGGAACGTAGTCAACTTCGCATCCACGTATATGATCCTGGACAAGTTCGACCCCGAGAAGTTCACCATCGAGTCCATCTCTCCCTTCCTCAGGGACGAGGATCGCTGGATGATCTCCAGGACCGAGAAGATCGTGAAGACCGTCACACAGTACCTCGAGACCAGGGAGCTGCACATCGTCGCACGCGAGCTGGAGAACTACATCCTCGAGGACCTCTCAAGGTGGTACGTCTGTCTCGTCAGGGACAGGTCATGGTCCGAGGGAGCAGATGCTGAGGCCGACAAGAACGCCACATACTTCACCCTATACTATGCGATCATGAAGACCGCACTTGTGCTCGCACCCATCGCGCCCCACATCGCAGAGGAGGTCTACCAGCACATGGGCGGAAAGAAGCTGTCCATCCACATGGAGGACTGGCCCGTCTGCGACGAGAAGCTCATCGACGAGGACATCGAGCACAGCATGTCACTCGTCAGGAACATCGTGGACATCATCGCCGCCGAGAGGGCGAAGATGGGATCCAAGCTCAGGTGGCCTTTGCTTCAGGTCTTCGTCCGCGGTAACGACGCAGACGTCAACAAGGCCGTCAAGCTATTCGACGACGTCCTCGCGGATCAGGGTAACATCAAGAAGGTCCAGTACCTCGGAAAGGATGAGATCCCCTCCGTTGAGAAGGACATCGAGCCTGTGGAGTTCGACGAGGGAACAATCTTCATCGACTTCAACGTCACCCCCGAGATCGAGGCGGAGGGCTACGCCAGGGAGCTCATCAGACGTATCCAGCAGATGCGTAAGGACATGAAGCTCAAGGTGGAGCAGTTCATCGATGTCGACGTGGCATCGGAGGAGCGCCTCGTAGGTCTGTTCGAGACCTGGAAGGAGCACATCTCCTCAGAGGTCAGGGCCGAGAAGCTCGTCTTCACCTCGGAACCAAAGGGAACCGAGGTCAAGGAGTGGGACGTCACCGGCAAGATGATCACCATCGGAATCACTCCCAAGGAGTGAGCAAACTCAGGGGCTTCGGCCCCTCATTTTCATTTCCACTTTCAGTCGATTTTTCTGCTAGCCAGACATCAAAATCGTAGGTTCCACTTTCGGCCACCTCCCCTTCTGAACTTTAAATACTCCCGGGTGGATGGTGTAATCAGAGGAGAAGAAGTGCATCCCCAAAGGCACAATCCTCCAGATGGCACCGGAAATCCATCCATCCTATCCTATCCCCCGGTGCCATCAGGTTTTTTCCATCAATGATATCTTTTATCTGGACTTCCATACGGAGTTCAATGTCCGACATTATGATCAGGAAAAGGAAGAGGATGAGAGAGAAGGAGATCAAGGTCCTGTCCAAGAATCTCCAGGAGCTTTTCGGCGTTCCGGTCTTCGATGAGAGGGATCCGGTGGACATGGCCGAGAGTTCGGATTTCAACGTCATTTTCGTGGGACAGGACATCCTCGGACTCGTCTATGAGGAGAAACCCTTCCTGACCATCAGGGGAATCCTGAAGTACAGGCCCACCGCCAGATCGGTCACCGTTGACATGGGGGCAGTACCCTTCGTCACCAACGGTGCAGATGTCATGGGCCCCGGAATAACCGATGCCGACGAGAACGTGGCCGAGGGAGACCTTGTTTGGATCAAGGACATCAAGAACGGCGCCCCGCTCGCCATCGGAAAGGCATTGCGCTCCGGTTCCGAGTTGAAGAACAAGGCAGGCGGAAAGGCCATCAAGACCATCCACTATGTGGGCGACAAGCTCTGGAAGTCCGGAGAATGATATGCGCAGCGGCAAGGTAATCCAGGATCCCGTTCACGGAAACATCATCGTCGACGGCATCTACCAGGACATAACGGACCGTCCTGAGATGCAGAGGCTGAGGACCGTGAAGCAGCTCGGTCTAGGATACCTTGTGTTCCCCGGTGCCAATCACACCCGCTTCGAGCATTGTCTAGGAACTTACCATCTGGCCGGACGCATGGCGAACGCCATAGGTCTCGGCGAGGACGAATCCAAGACGGTGAGGATGGCAGGTCTTCTCCACGATGTCTGCCACGCACCCTTCTCCCATTGCCTGGAATCCATAATGGAGGATGCCACGGGACTGGACCACATGGAGCTGGCCCGTGCGCTCATAACAGGCAAGCTCCCCAACCACAAGAAAGTGGACGATGACCTTTTCGACGGCCTAAGGCCGATAGGTGACGAGATCGCGAGAGAAGGCATCGATCCCAAAGAGGTCTGCGACCTCATCGCTTATGAGAATTCACACAGCGAGAATCTGGATTCATTCATGGGCAAGGACCATTTCCCTTCCAGGGATTACGCCCATCAGATCATACACGGCCCTGTTGATGCCGACCAGATGGACTACCTGATGAGGGATGCCCACTACACAGGGATAACACACGGCGATATCGACTGCGACAGGCTGATCAACACCATGACCGTCCACAACGACCGCATCATGATCCGCAGGGGCGGGATCACCGCCGCCGAGGGTCTGATGGTATCCAGGTCGCTCATGTACACATCGGTCTACTTCCATGAGACCACCAGGATAGCCGAGAAGATGCTGTGCAAATCCGTGGAGCATTCAGGGCTCGATCTCTCCGACATCTACCTCTGGACGGATTACGACCTTGTCCAGAAGGTAATCGATTCCGGCGGCAAGAGCTCCAACTGCATCAGGCGCGTCCTCAACCGTGACATCAACAAGAAGGCCTTCGCTGTCTACAGCACCGATGTCGACGAAGAGGTGGCCTCGAAGCTCATCGGATACGCCAACAGGGAAGGCACCAAGCGTCTCGAGCAGGAGATCGCCGACCAGGCGGATATGGATGTCTTCAACGTCGGTGTCGAGATAACCTCCAAGAGCAACCTCCAGTCGTCCATCAACATCGGCAAGACCGACGTGTCCATCATCGACGACGGGGGCAAGGTCATGTCATTGGCAAGATTCTCACAGATCGCCAGAGCCCTTCAGGCACGCAACCCGTACAGCTGGGCGATATTGGTTTCCGCACCATCGATGTTCAGGGAATCCGCGGAAAAGGCAGCAAAGAAAGTCCTCGGACTGTGATCAGCCCTTGATGACACCGATGGGCGTGAGCTTGGCGACTTTCTCACTGAGTCCTGCGTTGCAGACGACCTCGATGACCTGATCCACGTTCTTGTATGCGCCGGGCGCCTCTTCGAGCACACCTTCCCTAGAACCGTTCCTCAGATAGATGTCGTTTGATGCCATCTCGTTCAGGATAGAGTCCATGGACAGCGTCTTTATCGCTGTCGATCTGGACATCTGTCTTCCTGCCCCGTGGCAGGTTGAACCGAAGGTCTGCTCCATGGAGCCCTTCCTTCCTGCGAGGACATAGGTACCTACCTTCATGTTGCCGGGGATGATGACGGGCTGTCCTACATCCCTGTAGCGCAGTGTGATCTCGGACCTTCCGGGAGCGAACGCACGTGTGGCACCCTTCCTGTGGACCAGAACATCATCGTGATGCCTGTCGATGTCGTGCCTCTCCTTCTTGGCGATGTTGTGCGCGACATCGTAGACAACATCCATTCCCATGTTCTCGCCAGAATCTCCCAGAACCTTCTCGAAGGATTCCCTGGCCCAGTGTGTGATCATCTGCCTGTTGGCCCAGGCATAGTTGGCACCGCAGCACATGGCCTTGTAGTAGTCCTCACCGAGCTTGGAGTCCATGGGTGCACAGGCTAGCTGCCTGTCCGGGAGGTTGACGGAGTTGGTCTTGATGTAGCGCTCCATCTCCTGAAGGTAATCCGTTGCGATCTGATGCCCGCATCCTCTGGATCCGCAGTGTACGGTGATGGCAAGAGTGCCCTGCTTCAGGCCGTATACCTTAGCCGTTCTCTCATCGAAGACGTTCTCAACCAGGTCGACCTCCAGGAAGTGGTTCCCGGAACCGAGCGATCCCAGCTGCGGAAGCCCTCTCTTCCTGGCCTTATCGTTGACCACGGATGTGTCCGCGTCCTTCATGTGTCCGAACTCCTCGGTCACTTCCAGGTCCTTCTCCCATCCGTATCCGTTCTCGACCGCCCATTCCGATCCCACGGATAGGATGTCATCAAGTTCCTTGTACCCGACCTTGGTCAGTCCCTTGGAACCCAGTCCAGACGGGACGTTCCTGTAGAGCTCGTCGATGAGCTCGTTCTTCTTGTCGCCGAGATCCTCCAGCGTGAGGTCCGTTTTGATAAGTCTAACACCGCAGTTGATGTCGAATCCGATTCCTCCGGGGGAGATCGATCCCTCGTACTCGTCCACAGCGGCCACTCCGCCGATGGGGAAACCGTATCCCCAGTGGATGTCCGGCATGGCCATCGAGCTCCCGACTATACCGGGGAGGCATGCGACATTGGCGGCCTGCATGGGTGCATTGTCAGAACGTATCTGAGAGAGCATCTCCTCGCTCGCATAGATGACGGCATTGGTCTTCATCCCCAGGCTCTCGTCCATGGGGATCTCCCATCTGTTGTCGTCGATCTTGTTGAGCTTGCCCTCCCACGACATGATGATGCACCAGATTAGAAACACAATAGGGGCCGGGACCGAGATTTGAACCCGAGTCAAGGGATCCACAGTCCCCTAGGATAACCAAGCTACCCTATCCCGGCCATTTTGTAATTCGGGCAATCAGATTCCCTTACATAAACATATCGGGATTCATCATCCTGTTGGAAACCTATGCTGAATCTATGAAAAACGCCAGGGTAACAAGGGACTAGTCCAATGAACTTATGATGCCTAAGGGCGACGGATATTTTCTCGCGTACCATTTCAGTGGTGTTGTCATCGATTTTTGATATAATTTTGAAGCACCGACTATAGAGTATGAGACAATGCGGAGCTGAACGGTGTTCAGTATCGCAATACTTTATAAACGAGTATATAAATCCGCAATCATGACTAACTGGAGGAAATACGGGAATCAGAATCTAGATGATTCATCACGCCGTTGGATTGGAATCGTCTTCCTAATCGCGGCAGTGGCCATGGTGATCTTCATGGTGTTCGGATACAACTACCCTCTGTACCTGGGAGAGAGTGAGTATTCGTTACCCTTGGAAAGCGCGACAATCTACAAACTCATCGCTGACGGCATCAGTATCTTCGACGGCAGCATCCCTGGAGTGTTGCTGCTTGTATTGTTCGTCATATCGGTATTGATGATCCTGTTGGGAGCAGTCAACTCCTTGTGGGCAAAGGGCGGGGCAGTGCTGTACCTCGTCTCATACCTCATAGCAATCTTCGCTCCCATGACCTATCCTTTGAAGATTTACATAACCACGGTGAACGTTCCGATCAGTTTCATCGATCCAGCCAATTCGGGCTCAATCGCCGCCCCCATCCTGGTGTTGGTTATAACAATGGCCATGATCCTGATAGGGGCATGGCAGCTCTCATTATCGAAAAACAAATATTGAATGGGAGTTAACCAATAACTGTTCTTGGAACAAGGGTCCGGCTATAGTCGGATTGCCGGCCCCAATAACCCAAATCCTCTCTTACCATCATTTTTTAAATACAGTAATAATGACGCACCTTCATGGCAAAGAAGAATCTGATTTCGGTAGTCGACATGAAGGACGAGTGGCCCGACCTTGTCGACCTCGCAATCAAGCTCAAGGCAGAGCGCGGACACCACGGAGACCCCCTGAAGGGAAAGTCCCTCGGTATGATCTTCGAGAAGCCCAGCACAAGGACCAGGATCTCCTTCGATGTGGCGATCACCGAGCTCGGAGGACACGCAGTCTATCTGGACGAGTCCAAGATGCAGATCGGAGTCCACAGCGAGACCATGGAGGACACGGCCCGCGTCATGAGCCGCTTCGTCCACGCCATCATGTACCGTGCGAATGACTACAAGATGATGGACAAGCTCGGAGACTGGGCATCCGTTCCCGTAGTCAGCGGACTGGACAACCTCGAGCACCCCTGCCAGGCATTGGCCGATATGGTCACAATCAAGGAGAAGCTCGGAGGATTCAGGGGAAAGAAGCTCGTGTACCTTGGAGACGGAAACAACGTCTGCAACTCCCTGCTCTACGCATGCGCTATCATGGGAATCGATATGGTGGCATGCTGTCCTGCTATCAGGATGCCCAACGCGGAGATCATGTGGAACGCCACTAAGATCGCCGAGGCCAACGGATCCAAGATCATCGCATCCCATGAGCCCGAGAAGGCCTGCGTGGATGCCGATGTCCTGTACACGGACACATGGATCTCCATGGGAGACACCACGTCCGAGGAAGAGGCCATCAGGATCTTCAAGCCCTACCAGATCAACGACGACATCGTCGCATTGGCGAAGCCCACATGCATCGTAATGCACTGCCTTCCCGCACATCGCGGTCAGGAGATCACCAACGAGGTCATGGAAGGACCCCACAGCGTGGTCTTCGATCAGGCAGAGAACAGGCTGCACGCACAGAAGGCAGTCCTGTACACCCTGATGAAGGGCTGAACAAAACTCAATTCACCTGGGAGGAGACAATATCCTCGACTATGTCGAGGAACTCCTCCTTCTTTTCTTCCGGAATGGTCGCTCCCGCAGCGACGCTGTGACCTCCGCCGTACCCTCCAACGAGTCCGGAGGCGGTCTTCATAACCACAGAGAGGTCCAGGCCCCTGTCGACCAGATCCCTGTTCGCCCTGGCGGAGACCTTCACGCCGTCATCCGAATCGACGAAGGCGATTATCGGCAGGTTGTGCCTGCATTCGGGAGAGTTCAAGAGCATACCGGCCACGATACCGACCACAGTGTCCCTTATCTTATCCCCGGCATCGAAGTACTGGATGAACCTGCGCTCCCTGATCAGATGGTTGTCCTTAACGTAAGATAACGCTGACGAGATGTGCCTCCTGTGGTCGGCACGGTTCTTCTCCGCATCCTTCAGCGCGGTCGTGTCCCCGCAGCATATCCTCATCCCTGTCTCCGCATCGTCGTATCTTCCGCAGGAGTTCAGGACGGTGGCGAATTCCTTAGCATCCCTGAGTCCGGTCCCGTGTTCGAACTTCGGCAGGGTGTAGACCTCCCCATAGATCCTCTTCTGGTCCTCGAGGCACACAAGCTCCAGAACGTTATCCGTAACCCTCTCCTTCTCCGAGGGGTCCAGATCGTTCCAAGACCTCCATTCGCCGTTCTTCTTGAGCGGGACGTGCAGGAACTCCAGCATGTCCATGCATCCGTTGGGGTTGTCCGTGAGCCCTTCCAAGCGGGGCTCGTTGCAGTATTGGAAGAACTGTATGATGGGGCGGGTCTCCCTTCCGAAGAGCCTCAGGTCCTGCTCTATCACCAGGTCGTCGTTCGCGACGGCATCGTTGACTATCATGCGGTTTATGCTGACGAGCTTGGATTGATTGGTGTCCTGGAAGTCCCCCACCGCACCGACTATGGCGAGGTAGGCGAGATCGATATTGGCGGGATCCACTGCCTTCGATAACAGATAGGTCATACCTGCACCGCAGGTCTCGAAGGAGCCGTCGAACCCGTACACGTGGGGATTGAGATGGTCCACGGATACGAAGTTGTCCAGAGATGTCTGCTTCTTCCTCCATTTGGGATCGGGAACGTGATGATCGGTGATCACAAGATTGGACCTGGAGAATTCGGACAGGTATCCGCTTCCGAGGTCGCAGATCCAAACGTAGTCCTCCGGAGCGTCATTGACCATAGCGATGGTCTCCTCGGTGATCTTAGGCACGAAAACAGTGCGGTGCTCCGCTCCGAGACGGTCGGCCGTTATCGTCGCGATGGAACCGGCCGTTATCCCGTCCGCATCTATGTGGGAGACGATGAGTATGCTCTTCGCCTTCTTGAGGCCCGCAGCCGCAGTGGCCAGGTCGCGCTCCATACGTCCAAGGTCACCATTTGTATCCGGCATGTTCCCTCACGAGTTTGCCGTAGATCACTCCGGCGATGTATTCGAGATTGATGGTATCTGCACGGTTGTATTCCTGCAGGATGTTCAGTGCATCCTCGTCACCGTGCCTCTTCCACATATGCCAAAGATGGACGGCCTCAGCGCCGTCCACTCCCTCGATCTCCTCGGCCCTTGTTATGCCGAGCTCGATCTCCAGGGGTTTCAGTCCTCCCTTGAATCCCACCTTCCTCGATGCGAAGCGTAGGTCGTACTGAGGGATATCGAAATCCACCTCGGGGAAGCTGTTCCTTAGAACGGGAACATCGAAGCAGCTCCCGTTGAACGTGACGAGCATCTTCGCACCCTTCAGGGCATCCGACAGTGATTCGGAATCCAGGTCGAATCCCTCCGTCAGAGTGTAAGTCCTATCCTTCCTATGGACCGTGACCACCGTGACGAGCGCATCCCTGCTCAGACCGTCGGTCTCGATATCGAGGTATGCTGCATCGTCCTTGAAGCGGTCGTACATCCTCCAATGCTCAGATTTGGGCACAAGATCGGACAATGCGCAGGCATTCTCTTCCTTCAGAAGTTCCGCAGCCTGCATGATGATCGGATCCGATTTCTCCTTCAGGGCAGGCTTGACGCAGCCGATGCTGTCGGACGATAGGAAATCGTCCCAATCAAGTATGCCCGATTCCCAGATGCTCCTCTCCTTCTTGGCACCCACTGAAGGCAGAATCTGGAAGGTGTGTTCGATCATCGCTCCCGCATATGCGTAAACGGTTTTAATCCCTATTCTCTAAGGGCGGTCATGAGGGCCAAGGAGATACTGCCGGGAGTGAGGATCACCAGCGACAGGTGTCTGGTCCTCGATGAAGGCCCCACGGTTGTTCTCGGAGACCTTCATCTAGGTTACGAGAGGGCGCTCGAGCAGGAGGGGATGTACCTTCCACGCATCAATACCGAATCCATAAGGGAATGCCTCAACGACATATTGTCCAGGTACGAACCGAAGAGGATCGTTCTCCTCGGGGACATTAAGCACGACTTCAAGCGTGCCGGTTACGAGGAGAAGAAGGAGGTCAGGAAGATATTCAACCTTCTTGCCGAGGCGGCGCAGGTCGTAGCCATCAAAGGAAACCACGACAATTATCTGCAGAACATCGTGGCCGATCTCGGATTCCTGGTGGTCGATTACATCGATATAATGGGCTTCCGCCTGGAGCACGGGCATGTGGATTCCGGTGTGAGACCGGTTATAATAGGGCACGAGCACCCTTCCGTGAGGATCCCGGGGAGCGTGGGCGGCGGCCTGAAGATTCAATGCTTCGTCCATGCGGAGAAGGAGGGTGTGATCGTCCTTCCGCCTTTCAGCCCATTCGCCTCGGGAAACGATCTTGTCCTTGACAAGGATGCGGTCATGGCCCCCGCATTGAAGGATGCGGACTACCCCAACGCCCGTCTTTACGGCGTTACGGACATGGGACTGATGGACCTGGGGACCCTGGCAGACATTTCTGACGTCACATTGTGATGAAAACGAGTTGGCGGATACATACAACTCGGATGGCACCCAACAAGCCCTAAAAGTTAAGCTATGGTCATAACTGCGGTCTATAACTTCCCTCTTTTCTTATATAGGATGAAAGGTATGCAAACATCAGGAGTTTTCATTATGGCAATGACACCTAGAGAGAGAGTACTTGCTGCACTGAAACAGGAGTCCCTTGACAGACCCCCAGTCGCAGTATTTACACAGTCAGCAACAGTTGCACAGATGGACAAAGTCGGAGCAGCATGGCCTGACGCACACAAAGATCCCAACCTCATGGCAACACTGGCAGCAGCCCAGGCAACCGTCAACGGTGCCGAGGGAGTCAGGGCCGCATTCTGTCTGACAGCAGAGACCGAGTGCCTCGGAGCAACAGTCGCAGTCGACAAGAAGGATGCAGCACCCATGATCAAGGAGCACCCCCTGCACTTCGATGCAATGATGGGCGAGTTCGACAACCTCGAAGAGAAGCTCATCAAGCCCGAGGAAATGATCAGCAAGGGAAGGCCCAAGGTCGTCATCGATTCCGTCAAGATCCTGAAGGAGAAGTACGGATCCGAGTACCCCGTCATCGCAGGAAACACCGGAGTCATCACACTCACCGGAAACCTGTGCAACACAGAGAACATCATCTTCGGAATCCTCATGTGCCCCGACGATGTCGCGAAGTGGCTCAAGTACATGACCCCCTACGTAAGGACATACACCGAGGCCCTGTGGGCAGCCGGAGCAGACGTCGTTCAGTGCTCGGAGCCTACCGGATCCACCGACATGCTCGCACCCGACATGTTCGACCAGTACGTCGGACAGTACGTCGGTCCTGCACTCAAGCCCGGAAACGACAAGTACTCCATCCTCCACATCTGTGGAAACACCGAGCCCATCCTTGAGATGATGGTCGCAACCGGAGTCACCGGAATCTCCATCGAGGAGAAGGTCGAGCCCGAAGTCGCTTGCGGAAAGGTCGGCGGAAAGACCTGTATGGTTGGAAACGTCGGATCAGTTATGCCTCTGTTCCAGGGAACACCTGAGCAGTGTAAGGAGGCTGCAATCCGCTCTGCAAAGGCCGGATTCAACATCATCTCCTCTGGATGCGGTATCGCACCCGGAACACCCGACGAGAACTACACCGCAATGGTTAACGCCATTAAGTCTCTCTGATTTCAAACTCATTCCCCCCTTAACCGGGGGGTTCCCCTATTTCTTATCATTATAGGTTTATAGTGTGGATGGGCATTCCCACCTCATGTCAGAATTTCTCGAGAAGAACAAGGAATACGCAGAGGTCATGAAGGAAGTCATGAAGTTGCGCCATGAGCCTGTGGCCATCAAGCTTGTCAAAGAGGGAGAGGAGTTCCCTGAGGGATACAACGAGCCCACTGAGCAGCAGAGTCACTGCCAGGCCATATTCAGGGCCAAGGACGGAGCATCCTTCAAGATGCCACTGGCCTGCCACAGCTGCATGGTCGGAGCATCCGCGCTGAACATGGTGGAGACCTCAGACAAGATCAAGTCTGGGGAATTTCACGCAGGTATCGGCATGCACGACACTATCCAGGCTGCCGGTAAGATGATCACGGATCGTAAGATCGTGCCGTTCAAGACCATAGGCGAGATCGTCTGCCCCCTCAAGGACGCAGATTTCGAGCCTGATGTGGTCGCCATCGACGATATCCCCGAAAGGATCTATTGGATCGTACCCCTCACCACAGCAGAGAAAGGAGGACGTGTCGAGTTCAGCACATCGCCCTTCCAATGCGCTTGTGAGGATGTAGTTGCGATGCCCGTATGCACCGGTCTTCCGAATATCTCCTTGGGATGCTTCGGCTGCAGGAAGAAGACCGATATGCGCCCCGACGAGATGGCTTGCGGCATACCTTACAACATGATCCCGGGCTTCGTCGGACACCTCAAGAAGTACAACGAAGGCGTCATGCAGAAGGCGAAGAGAGAGTGATCTTTTCGCGGAGAATCGGGGTAGTGTTACTCCGATTCTCCCTTTTTGCTACAGTATATAAATGGAAAAAGAGGATACATCCAACTCACCAAATCATTAAATAAAACCCATTGAAACCACTTTTGATTTTGGCAGAAAATGGCGATTTGACACCTAAAAACCATAGATTTAACAGCACTTCAGTTAGCCAGCAAACCATCTCCCTTATATTCAGAAAAAATATACTTCCGCACGCAAGGGGTATGCGAAATAGCGATATTTCGCAGAAAATTATTGAACAAGGAGGTATGAAATGCCAAAATACGAGGACGTAATTGACTTGTATGACGACAACGGAAAGCGCATCGCGAAAGACATTCCGTTGGAGGCCATCAGTCCGTTGCGCAACGAAGCGATCAAGAAGATCGTGTCTCTGACAAAGAGGACAATCGCAGTCGACCTCGCTGGAATTGAGAAGGGTCTCAAGTCCGGTGCAGTAGCAGGCGCGATGATCAAAGGAAAAGAGATCGACATCGCTCTTGTCAAGAACGCGAACAAGATCGCCAAGATCGTAAAAGAGAAGGTCCAGGTCTTCGACGGCGACGGTACAGAGGTTACCGTTAAGGGCAACAGGCTCGTCGTCATTGTACCTGAAGCAAGGATGGACGCTGGAATCGAGTACACAACAGGATTCACATCGGTTGCAGCAGCCGTTACAGAGGCCATCATCGATGAGTTCAAGATTCCGATGTATGAGGCCAACATGGTTAAGGCAGCCGTTTGGGGAAGATACCCCCAGACCATCACATTCCAGGGCGCAAACGTCAAGTCAATCCTCGAGGTTCCCCAGAACAACGAGGGTGCTGGATTCGCACTCAGGAACATCATGGCAAACCACGTTGTTGCTCTCGTCAACAGGAACGCAATGCAGGGAACAGCCCTCTCGGCTATCTTCGAGCAGTGCGGATCCTACGAGATGGGAGACCTTATCGGAAACTTCGAGAGGGGAGGACTTCTCGCTCTCGCATACGAGGGACTCAACGCCAACAACATGCTTTACACACTTGTCAAGAAGAACGGAAAGACCGGAACTGTCGGAACTGTTATCGAGTCCCTAATGGACAGGGCAATTGCCGACGGCGTCATCAAAGTGAAGGAGACACTCCCCAGCGGATACAAAGTCTACACGACAAAGGATCTCCCTCTCTGGAACGCATACGCAGCAACCGGAATGGTCGCAGCAGTTATGGTCAACATCGGAGCAGCAAGGGCAGCACAGGGAGTTCCCGGAACCGTCCTGTACTACAACGATCTGCTCGAGCACGAGTCCGGACTTCCTGGTGTCGACTACGGTCGTTCCGAGGGAGTAGGAGTCGGTATGTCATTCTTCTCTCACTCCATTTACGGAGGAGGAGGACCTGGTCTGTTCCACGGAAACCACGTCGTAACCAGGCACTCGAAGGGAGTTCTCATCCCTGCAGTAACAGCCGCCAACTGTCTCGATGGAGGAACACAGACCTTCTCCGCAGAGGCCACATCCGGTCTCTTCAAAGAGGTCTTTGGAGACGTCGAGGAGTTCGCCAGACCTATGCAGTGTGTCGCTGCAGAGGCAAAGAAGGTGAAGAAGAAACTGTGAGGCCCTTGTATGGTATCTAACCCTCCATCAGATTACGCGGGCGCTCCGCTCCCGGAAGTACAGATCATCACCAACCGCCTTCTGAGTGCAGAAACCACGGAAGTACTCCTGAACAAGCTCGATGTCATCGATGGCATCAGGCAGATTCAGATGACCGGTGAGAGCATTCCGAAGACAATCAACAGCGGACCTGGTAAGGGACTTCCCAACAATCATTCGGAGCGCAGGATCATCAACGTCAACGGCCGTGAGGTCGAACTCCGTTACCTCGTCGGTGCTCTTTACATCGAGCTCGAGGTGGAGGACGAGGATGAACTCGACGCCAAGCTGGAAGAGATCGAGAGCGCGTGCAATCAATGCATCGAGTTCGGTTACGTTCTCAACGTCGGTAGATACACGAAATACAAGCCCACACTTCATGATTATAGGAGTGAATAAAATGGCATACAAGAGACAGTTCTATCCCGGTAACTCAACACCTGCCAAGAACAGGCGCAGATACATGGATCCCAAAGTCAAATTGAAGAAGCTCCGCGACGTTCCTATGGACGATGTCATCAGGATCATGGGACACAGGAACCCCGGAGAGGACTACAAGTCCATCCACCCCCCAATCCAGGAGGGCAAGGAGCCCGAGTGCCCGATCAGGAAGCTCGTCGTCCCCATCGAGGGAGCAAAGACCGGTGACCGTATCAGGTACATCCAGTTCACAGATTCAGTCTACTTCGCACCCATCTCCCCCTATCAGAGGGCATGGATGTACCTCTCCAGGTACAGAGGAGTCGACACCGGAACACTTTCCGGAAGGCAGATCATCGAGGTCCGTGAGAGGAACCTCGAGGTCATGGCAAAAGAAATGATCGACAACGAGACCTTTGACCCCGCCCTTACAGGAATCAGGGGAGCAACCGTTCACGGACACGCATGCCGTCTCGATGAGAACGGACTGATGTTCGACGGATGGCAGAGGTACCAGTGGGACGCAAAGAAGAAGGAAGTCGTCTACGTCAAGGACCAGGTCGCAATCCCCCTCGACAGGAAGATCTCCGTCGGAAAGCCCGCAGCAGCCGCTGACCTCAAGAAGAGGACAACAATCTTCAGAGCAGACGGCGTCGACATGAGAGACGACAAGGAAGTAACCATGTACGGACTCAGGATCCACAAGCTGAGGACACTCGGCGGTTACCAGCCTTGGGCATTTAAGGAGTGATTTACATGGCAACAAAACAGAAGTTATTCATGGATGCATGTAAGAAGAAGTTCAAAGAGGAACCCACTGACATCTCCACCAAATACTACTGCTTTGGTGGATGGAAACAGTCCAAGTCCAAAGTCGAGTTCCAGAAGACAGCACAGGCAATCGCCAAGAAGCGTGGAATCCCCATGCTCAACGAGGACATCGGAGTTCCCCTCGGACAGAGGTCCTGGATGCCCTACCAGCTGTCCCACACTGACATCTACGCAGAGGCAGATGACCTGCACTGTGTGAACAACACAGCCATCCAGCAGGCATGGGACGACATCAGGAGGACAGTCCTCGTCGGACTCGACTCCCCCCACCAGACTATCGAGAGAAGGCTCGGAAAAGAGGTAACACCTGAGACAATCAACGCTTACCTCGAGACCGTCAACCACACAATGCCTGGAGGAGCAGTCGTTCAGGAGCACATGGCTGAGATCAACCCCGCCCTCGCATACGACTCGTACGTCAAGGTCTACTCCGGAGACGACGAGCTCATTGATGAGATCGACAAGAGATTCGTCATCGACATCAACAAGCTCTTCCCCAAGGACCAGGCAGAACAGCTGAAGAAGGCAATCGGAAAGACCCTGATGCAGGCTGTCCGTGTCCCCACAATCTGTGGAAGGATCATGGATGGAGCAACCACATCCAGGCACGCAGCAATGCAGATCTCCATGGCTTTCATCTCCTCCTACAAACTCGCAGCAGGAGAGGCAGCAATCGCAGACTTCGCATACTCTGCAAAGCACCTTTCGATCAACATGGGAACCATGATGCCCGCAAGGCGTGCAAGGGGACCCAACGAGCCCGGAGGAATCCCCTTCGGATTCATGGCCGACATGGTACAGTCTGACCGTGTCTACCCTGACGACCCCGGCCGTGCAGCTCTCGAGGCAGTCGCACTCGGAGCAGCAGTCTTCGACCAGGTCTACCTCGGTGGATACATGTCCGGAGGAGTCGGATTCACACAGTATGCAACCGCTGCATACACCGACAACATCCTCGAGGATTACGTCTACTACGCAATCGACCAGATCAAGTCCAAGTATGGCGGCCTGTGCAAACTCGACCCCAAGGACATGGACAAGCTCATGAAGCTCGGAGACGACATCAACTCGTACGCTCTCGAGATGTACGAGAAGTACCCCGCCATCATGGAGGCTCACTTCGGTGGATCCCAGAGGGCAACAGTCGCTGCAGCAGCAACCGGAGTCGCCGGATCCATGGCAACCGGAGTTGCAGACTGCGGTCTGAACTGCTGGTACCTGTCCATGCTCCAGCACAAGGAGAGGACCGGAAGGCTCGGATTCTACGGATTCGACCTGCAGGACCAGTGTGGATCCGCCAACTCCTTCGCGTACAGGTCCGATGAGGGACTGCCCGCAGAGGTACGTGGACCCAACTACCCCAACTACGCAATGAACGTCGGTCACCTTTCCGGATACACCGGAATCCCCAAGGCAGCCCACGCTGCAAGGAAGGACGCATGGACCGCCAACCCCTACGTACGTGTCGCATTCGCAGATCCCGCACTGGTCTTCGACTTCGCCAACGTCACGAAGGAGATCGGCCGTGGAGCCCTCAGGGAATTCCAGCCTGCCGGAGAGAGATCCGCAGTCATCAAGGGATGATCACTTGGAGAACGGGGACCTCGTGAAGTACATGCCGACCTCGACCGTCGGCAAGATCACCGACATCAAGGAGAAGGACGGAGTAACCTGGGTTAGACTGGATTACACTGACCTGTACTACGACGCGGTAAATCTTGTCCCGGCAGATCCGTCGGAGTACATCGAGGTCTCATTCAAGGAGCGTTCGTCCTTCGAGAGGGGCATGAAATCCATTGAAGACATCAAGAGGGAGACTCAAGAGGTCGACATATCGGAGATGATGCCCTCAGGAGGCGGATGATCCATCCTGAAACCATTTACCTCCCTTCGGGGAGGTACCTTATTTTTTTATTGTGATTTTTAGAAAATGACCCGGTTGATGCCGATTAAAAAACAAAGAGATGATCGTCCCCGAAGGGACGTAAGGATTGTTTTCAGATCCTGTTGAACGCTACGAGAACTGATGCGTATCTGGAGTCGTCATCGAGGCCGTAATAGAGTCTCATCATCTTGTCGCTGGTAGGCGCTGGGCTGCATGAGATGACGTCCTTGCATCCGTTACTCTCGTTAAGTTCAGGGAACGATACCGGGGGCATGACGAACTGCTCGGATCCTCCTGCCTCGACTCCGAGGAAACAGACGAATCCGTCACCCATCCAAACGATGTCGTTGCGGCCGTCGTACTTGTGCATGGTGAAGGGGAACACCTCTTCGCCGAGCAGATTGCCGTTAGCTCCGACAAGGATGACTGTGGGTTCCGGCGGGGGTCTGAACCTGGGGTCCTTCACAATACAGATTACTGCATCCCTATCCAATGCCTGGAGGAAGCCCTGATTGTCAACAGGGATGCTCCCCATGGACCTGACTGTGGATTCCTCGACCCTGAGCTTCTCTAATATCTCTCTGTCAAGGTAGAATGCCCATTTTACACCCTTGAGACCGCGGACGATCTCCAGCGGTTTATCGAGTCCTGCATCCAAATCTTTTGCCATTTCTTCACACCTCATTCGTGCATCTGGCACTTACTCATCCTCATTGAGTCTGATCAGATTGTCAACGCCTGCCATCGAGCGTATGTCCACCACGCCGATCACAGCTATGGTGCGGTTATCGAGTTCTATCGGAGTAACGATTACTCTGATACCCTTGTAGGGTCCGGATGTGGCGACCCTCCTGATGGTCGTTCCGCTTCTGATGACCTCCTCGAGGACCTCACCGGTGTATGCGTTGTCTATGACCGCACCGTTCTCGATCCTAACTCCGAGGTTGTCCCTGTTCTTTGCGCATACCGGCAGACCACCGACGAGGTCATGGATGGCGAAGGCCAGCGACAGAAGTTCGGAATTGTCGCTCCTGGGGGAGATGACATCCTTAATTCCGCGGGCGAGTTTCAATCCGCCCATGATGTTAATTCCCGCAATGACGGCACCGATCTCTGCAGATTGCATCGTCTTTCCGGTTCCTATCACGACGACATCCTCGTTCTTCAGGTTGAAGACCGATTTGATCTCATTCTCAGTGGTCGGATCGACAAGATACTCTGAACCAGGGAACATAAGCTTCCCGTCGGTGAACACCAGCGTGGTCGCACCAGTGGCCCCGGCCTCGATAGCCTTGTCCCTCTCCTCGCATCCGAATGATACCATGTGAGCAGTTCTGGGGATCCTCACGGCTACGTTGTATTCGCCTATGGTGAGGTCCTTGATGGTTATGGGTCCAAGGTCCATACGTGTCTTCTTCTTCAGATCCATTCCGGAGCTGGTCAGTATGATTCCGCTCTTGTTGATGCTGATGATCCCATGGGTCTGGAGCAGGGCGATAATAGTCCTGGTGCTTCCTTCTCCGATATCCAGCAGCGATGACAGCTTCTTCCTTCCGATTGCTTCCTCGTTGTCGAGGTAGTACAACGTCTTCCAGATGTGATAATCATTGAATTTCGGAATAGGGCCGCCGACCCTTGAGCTGCTGGAGATCATGATGGATGAATCTTGTATCCAATTTAAAAATGCTTTTACGATGCATCCATCCAACTTCATGCTCGGCTTCCATAGTTTTTAAATTAACGAGCGCGACTATATATGGTCGGAACGAGTAACCAGCGCTATGGCTCAAGAGTCGGTAGAACTTCTGGTTATCGAGAACGTGACCAAGACCTTCGACGGTCGTGTCACTCTCAACAATGTAAGTGCGAAGTTAACTACTGGAAAAATCATGGGATTGATAGGAAAGAGCGCTGCGGGAAAGAGCGTTCTCATCCATATTCTCAGGGGAAACGATGATTACAAGCCCGATTCCGGACGTGTGATCTACAACCTCAACCAGTGTAAAAAATGCGGAAACCTGGACCTCCCATACAAGGGAGCACCCTGTACGAAGTGCGGCGGTGCTACAGACACGAAGTCGATCGACTTCTGGTCCCTCAAGCAGGACGACCCCCTCAGACAGGAGATCAAGGGACGCATCTCGATCATGCTCCAGAGGACATTCGCCCTCTTCGGTGACATGTCCGTCATCGAGAACGTCATGGAGGCTATCCCCGAGGACGTCAAGGGTGATGACAGGATCAAGCGCGCAATCGAGATGCTCGAACTCGTCGATATGACGCACAGGACAACCCACATCGCAAGGGACCTCTCCGGAGGAGAGAAGCAGCGTGTCGTCATGGCAAGGCAGCTGGCGAAGAAGCCCCTGTTCTTCCTCGCAGACGAGCCCACGGGAACACTGGACCCTACAACAGCCGAGACAGTCCACAAGGGACTCATCGACTACGTCAAGAGCAACGGCATCGCAATGGTGTTCGCATCCCACTGGCCCGAGGCCATCGAGAGGATGGCGGACGAGGCCATTCTGCTGGACGCCGGAAACGTGAAGATGCAGGGCAGCCCCAAGGAGATCTCCGAGGCATTCATGAAGGACTACCACTTCGAGAAGTCCAGCCACACCACTGTGGGTGATTCCCTGATCGTCTGCAACGATGCCAAGAAGCACTACTTCTCTGTTGTCAGAGGAGTCGTCAAGGCCGTCGACGGAATCAACCTGGACATCAAGGAGAAGGAGATCTTCGCCCTGGTCGGTTACTCCGGAGCCGGAAAGACCACAACATCCCGTATGATCGCAGGGATGTCCCCCGCAACCGGCGGAGAGGTCAAGGTCAGGATCGGAGAGGATTGGGTCAACATGTCCGAGGAGGGATACATGGGTAAGGGAAGGGCAACCCCCTACATAGGATTCCTCCACCAGGAGTACACGCTCTACCCGTTCGACACCGTCCTGCAGAACCTGAGCACATGCATCGGAATGAAGATGCCCGCAGAGCTGGCCAAAGTCAAGGCCATCCAGGTTCTCATCAGCGTCGGATTCCCCAAGAGCGACATCGAGAAGATCCTCTACTCGTACCCCGACTCCCTGTCTGTGGGAGAATGTCAGAGGATCGCGTTCGCACAGGTGCTCATCAAGGAGCCCCGTATCATCATTCTGGACGAGCCCACAGGAACCATGGACCCCATCACCAAGACCATCATCGCGAAGTCAGTGATCAGGGCCAGGGACACACTGGGAGAGACATTCGTGGTCGTCAGCCACGACATGGACTTCGTCCTCAACTGCTGTGACCGCGCTGCGTTCATGAAGAACGGAAAGGTCATGGCCATCGGAGATCCCAAGGAGATCCTCGAATCATTCGAGAAGGAGCCGGTTCCAGAAGGTGAATGATCATGAAGCAGAAGATGGGAAGACATCTCAGCTTCGTAGAGTGCAGGGAGTCGATGGGTCTGGGGGCCGGAGGAGGTCTGGCCGCAAGGGCGACCCTTTCCGAGTCCGGCAAGGATGTAATAGCTATCGCTATGGGCCCCAGCAGGAGGCACATCACCAAGCCCGTGTGCGAGATCACATACGCCCTCCGCGAGGAAGGTATCGACACGAGTGTCATGGTGGTCAACGCAGGATCCGGAGTTCCCGCAGACGCGCCCGACATGACGACGGGAAGCTACTTCGGACTGGACCCCATCGAGGTGGAGAGGATACAGCAGTTCAAGGTAGCCCTGATCCATCTCGGCAACGTCCGCATGCACATCATCTACAAAGCAAGGTTGATCCTCAGGAACGTGGACATCCCCGCTATCATCGTCGCGCAGTGTCCCGTGGACTACGAGGATTTCGCATCCGTAGGGGTGAAGACCAAGATGGTCATGCCCCCAGAGGACAAGATAGACACGAAGGGAACGATCGTCGAGATCGTCAACGGCGTGGTCAGGGGAGTAACATGTTCCCAGGACAAGCTGGACGAGATCGTTTCCAAGGTACAGTCGATGCTACCGGAGCGTGAGCACTGATGAAGGTAATCGTGAACGGCAAGACCAAGGAGCTCAAGAAGGGAGCCACTTTGAAGAGCGCCATCGCCGACGAGCCGTACTACAAGGACACGCTCATAGCAGTTCACCTGTCGGAGGAGAAGCTGGTCCAGGAGACCAGCGACTTCGAGATCGTCACCAACCGCGGTACGGTCGTGATGCACCTGAACGACACCCCAGAGGCCAGGTTGTGGAAGACACTGGTGTCCACAAACATGCAGGGAGTCACGGCCAGGTGGATCACCCACAACATCGCAGCTTTCGGTTCTTTCCCGACCGAGCTGAAGGTGGACAGGTCGGAGCACGGATACAGGATGTACGACTGCTTCCTCTCGTTGGGAGGATTCGACAGCAGCACGACATACATGATGATCGCCAAGGACAACCACAAGGGCACTTACGGTGCCGGAAAGGCGGTCATCGGAAGGATCACGGTCGGAAGGCATCTGCTGGACAAGTTCAGGGAGGGCGACGAGATCATGACCGTCCGCCCCATGATGTCGGAGATCAGCACCGAGAACGTCATAGTCACCAAGGACCTGGGCTACAAGCTGGAGGACGGCTACAAGATCGAGACCATGGTCTCCATAGACCTGGACAAGAAGTCGCCCGCATCCGCAGAGCACATCCTGGTGCTCTCATCGAAAGGATACATGAAGGCCACGGACGTGACCGGAAGCTACATCGCATGTTCCGAAGACCTCGACGTCGAGATCCCTCCGGAGGACAGCGGTGTCAGGGACAAGGGATGCGTCGCGGTTAGGTCCGAAGGCGTCGGACAGGGAAGGCTGTACGTCCTCAAGGACCGCAGGCAGCAGTCCGTATCGCACAACATCGCCGGACAGGTCACCAACGGACTCGCAATCATCGAGTATGCGAAGAAGGACGACATCTTCACCATCGCCACCAACCCGCCCAGGACACTGGCAGTAGGAATGACGATGAAGGAAGGAGAGGAGTTCCTCAAGGCGGCTGGAATCAAGGTCACCAGGACCGGGGACACATCAGACGATGCCATCGTCGTGGAGCAGACGCCCGAGAGGACCGTCACCGCCCTGGCAGACGCCAAGGCCGAGATCATGGGAGTTCCCAAGGACCGCGTGTTCAAGATCAAGCTGGAGCAGCAGGAGGATCCAAGGAGCGTCCACTACTTCAGGAAGATCACCGGACTCAGCCACAAGCCGATCGGCTCCATGAAGGTCCAGTTCACCTTCGAGGGCTTGCCGATGGTCACCTTCTACGGAGACGAGATGAAAGGAAAGGACATCGTCCCCCACGATAAGCAGTTCAAGAAGTGCAAGCGCGGTGACATCGGTATCACCAACCAGGCCAGGCCCTACCACGGTCTGATGGGAATCAGGCTGGAGGACAGCAAGGAGCACGGTCCGACCGGCGAGGAGCCTTACGGAACAAACATCATAGGAAGATTCGAAGACGACCTCGACAGGCTCATGAAGGACCTGAACGACGATGACGTCGTCTACATTAGGGAGATGGATTTATGAGTGAAGAGAGGGAGACCAGGCTTTTCATGATATCCCCCAGGTCCATGCTTACCCCGGACCAGCTGGTCCGCATGGTGCATTCCTTCGGGGACAAGGCCCTGGTAAAGGAGACTTGCTACGGCTGCCTCGTGGAGGCACCCAGGAAAGAGGTCCTTGAGATCCTCGCCAAGGTGAGGGAGACATACCCCAACGAGGTGTTCTCGAAGATAAGGGCCTACAGATGCAGCGACCCGAGGAGATGCCGCGCACAGCACGGAACAAGGCCCGGGTACGCCCAGCTTGAGGAGGAATGGGCCCTCCTGTCCAAGATCCAATACGGACTGGAGCAGGTAGAGAAAGGGGCCAAATACAGTCCTGAGAAGGACAGGAAACGTCTTGACGTAAACGCTTTCAAGAAGATATGCGAGGTGCAGTGATGAAGATCTTCATAGATCCCCCAAACAGCCTGGTCCTCTTCGACCTTGTCGAGAGATTCGGGCACGAGCCGCTCAGCACGATGGCGGCCATCCAGGAGAGAGTGGACAATCTGGAGGTTGACATGCCGCCGATGAACGTCACACTCGATGATGTGGTCAAAGGACTGAAGTACGCCGGTATCGAGGTCCCCTCCGGAGTGAGGGGCAGGCTGGCCCTCTGGGGCCCCCTCATCGAGCAGGCAGACGCAGCCATAGTGATGGAGGACTGCCCTTACAGCTTCGGATGCGTAGGCTGCGAGCGTTCCAACCTCATGATCAAGTATCTGGTCCACAGGAAGGGAATCCCGGTCCTGAACGTCAAGTACCCCGAGACTGACGAGGATGCGGTCAACTTCGTGGCCCAGGCCAAGGAATGGATGGAGGGATTGAAATGACAATCAAGATCGCGCAGCTGTCCTGCGGTACGGAGTACAGCAGTGTCCAGTATGAGATAGAGAAGGCAGCAAGGTCCGTCGGTGCATCGATAGTTTATCCCGACGTATCCTCGGCGGATATCGACAAGGCCGTCCAGGACTTCGGATTCAAGCCCCGTTCCCCACAGCTCAAGCTGATGATAGCAAGGGCCGCCGAGCTCGCATCCGGAAGGTACGAGGCGGACGCGGTGTTCATCACCACATGCTTCAGGTGCGCAGAGGCCGCACTGGTCAGGAACGAGCTCAGGAGGTACATCCAGGAGCACACCAACCTGCCCGTCGTCACCTACTCCTTCACGGAGAGGCTCAAGGCATCCCAGCTCCTGACAAGGATGGAGGCATTGGTCACCATCGTCACCAGGAAGGAGCTCCTCGCAAGGGAGAGGCAGACCGGTCTCACGGTCGGACTGGACTCCGGTTCGTCCACCACCAAGGCCGTCGTCATGGAGAACAACAAGATCATCGGTAAGGACTGGACACCTTCGGGTGCGGTCGTCATCGAATCAGCCACCCAGGTGCTCAACAACGCACTGGAGCAGGCAGGTGTCACCCTTGACCAGATCGAGGCCATCGGAACGACAGGTTACGGACGTTTCACCCTCGGAGAGCACTTCAAGGCGAAGCTGGTCCAGGAGGAGCTGACGGTCAACTCCAAGGGAGCCGTCTGGCTTGCCAACAGGCAGAAGGGAGAGGCCACCATCATCGATATCGGTGGAATGGACAACAAGGCCATCACCGTCAGGGACGGAATCCCCGACAACTTCACCATGGGAGGAATCTGTGCCGGAGCATCCGGAAGGTTCCTTCAGATGACATCGAACAGGCTCAAGATCGACATCACCGAGCTCGGAAGACTCGCTGACAAGGGAGACTGGAGGAACGCCAAGATGAACTCGTACTGTTCCGTCTTCGGTATCCAGGACCTGGTCACCACCCTCGGAGAGGGAAAGAAGTTCGAGGATGTGGCCTGCGCAGCATGCCACTCCGTCGCCGAGCAGGTCTACGAGCAGCAGCTCCAGGAGATCGATGTAAGGCATCCGATCATCCAGGTCGGAGGTACCTCGCTGATCTCCGGACTCGTGACGCAGATCGGAGAGGTTCTCGGAGAGCAGCCCATAGTCCCGCCGGACTCCCAGTACATCGGAGCGGTCGGCGGAGCACTGCTGAGTTCAGGATTCCTGTGAGGGATTGTATGGACATAGAGGTAGTAGGAGACGACAAGTTCGGGGACGAGGCTTACAGGAAGCTGTTCGAGGACACCATGAGCGACCTGAACAAGGCCGTTCTGATCGACAAGGCCAAGCTCATTCTGAAGCCGTCCACGCCCCTGTTCATCTTCTCCATAGTGCTGAAGGCCGATCCGGGCAACAAGACCGTGGTTGACGTTGCCAACGTCAGGGAGGAATCCAACATGACGTACATCACCATCACGCAGGAGCGCTACGCCCCCGACATCCTCAAGGCCCTCTGGACGAAGTACGGGAGGAACAAGGTCGTCCAGCAGACCCGTTTCGACATCGAGGTGTCCGGAGCCAAGATCTCCGAGATGCAGGAGATGGTCATCGCATCCGGCGAACAGGACCTGAGGGAGATCATGGGCGCCATATGGAGGTCCATGCCCGAAGGGATCAAGAACCGCCGCACTCTGATCGACGGCGGCGTCATCACCGTGGTCGCCACAGAGGAGCTCATGCAGCCCGAGTTCATGGACGAAGGGAAGAAGGTACACGCATCCATGGGAGGTGCAGCCTGATGTTCGAGGTCATGATGTACGACGGAGGAATCTACCGTTCCGACGAGCTCTTCGAGATGATCGAGGACGTCGGAGGAGTGGTCCTCCAGAAGAACAGGAGCTCTCAGATGTTGACTGTCATTATGTCCGTCCCGTCCGAGGACAGGGAGGAGATCTCGAAGCTCTGCACGGAGATTGGAGGAACCGTGAAGGAGGTGCCTCTGGCAGGTACGGAGATCGCGGTCGTCGGACCCACCCTGGGAAGGCATCACATGCCCCATCCGATCTGCGATGTGGCGGAGATACTCAGGAGGGCCGGAGCGGTCACAGTGGTCATGGGACTCGCCAGGGGAAGGGGCAAGAACACCTCTCAGATCTCCGCGGTGGAGAAAGGGATCATCGACGAGTACGATGCATGCGTCGTATGCCTCGGAAACTTCAAGCCCTGCGTCGAGAAGAAGACCGATCTGATCAAGGACCTGCACATCCCCGTCGTGCTCGTCTCCGGACCGAAGCCCGAGGGCGTCGAGGACACCTACGACGCACTTGTTACGGGAGTCGGAAGGAAGGCGGCCAGGATGAAGTCCCCCGAGGAGAGGGACAAGCTGGACGAGATCTGCGATGCAGTCGAGAATGTTCTGAAGGACAAGAAGGTCTCCATAGAGGAGGATCCGCTGTTCGTCCACCCCGCAGAGGTCAAGCAGATCCTGCAGGAGTACGAACCCATCGACATGTGCCTAAGGCCCGCCCCGATGGTCCTCCATCTTGACGGACTGAGGATCAAGATCCCCTATGCCGAGCACAAGGAGTACCTGGAGAACGTCACCGTCTACGGCCGCAAGCTGGGAGAGGTGGCCTTCATCGAGCCTTCGAGGATCGACGACAGCAGCGTCATCATCCGCATCAAGACCCGTTCCCAGGTCGAGTTCGAGGACTCACTGAAACAATGATCCGCAAGGGCACGTACGTGCTCGCAATAAGCCTGGGGGCCGACAAGGAGATCCAAGTCGGCGCCCTGGGCACCTTATTCTTCAAAAAGGGGCTGTACTGCTATGTGGGCAGCGCCATGAACGGCCTAGACCAGAGGGTCAGCAGGCATCTTTCCAAGGAGAAGAAGCTGAAGTGGCATGCAGATTACATAACCACTGCAGCCGATTCTATCGAAGCCTACATCTCGTATCCGGATTTCATCCCCGAATGCGATCTCGCAGCCATCGCAGTCGAGGAAGGGATGGAACCGTTCTGCAAAGGATTCGGTTGCTCTGACTGCAGATGCTATACACATCTGTTCAAGACGAACACCAAAGTACTGAAGGGATTCATACAACGCTGTGGCATGTTCCCATTCGTATCGATGGCAGAGCCTCCCAGCAAGTAATCTCATATATTCTCATTTTCCAATGAGATTCTCTGCTATTCCTTTATATTATAGGAAACAAGTGGCAACTCCATAAGCCAACGCTATTGAGTGGAGGATAAGAAATGAAATCATTGAACTACCAGAACAAACCCCTGTCTCCCGAGGTCCTCGACCGCATCGGAAGCGCCATCGGAGAGGGAAAGATCTCCAAGAGCGGAGAGCACATCATCATCACACCTGCAACACAGGCAGACGTCGCCGCAGCCGTCAAGGCAGTCATGGAGGCCAACGGAGCGATCACGACAAAGGTCGCCAAGCACTGCGAGGAAGACGAGGTCGTTCTCGACTTCAGCAAGATGAACGCCATCGAGTGCATCGACACAGTCAACATGACCGTCAAGGTCCAGGTCGGATGCAAGATCTGCGACCTTGCAAGGGCAGTCAAGGAGAAGGGATTCACCCTCGGAGTACGCCCCGCTGGAGCCAACATGACCGTCGAGGACTGGGTTTATTCAGAGGCCCCCGGAGTCGGATCCTACAAGTACGGAACCATCAAGGACACCGTCTACAACGTCTACGCCGTCGACTACACCGGCGGAGCGATCGAGACTGGTTACGACATCATCGGATACTACATGTCCGGATACAACCTCACTCAGACATACGTCGCATCCTCCGGAAGGATCGGAATCATCACAGCGGTCACACTTAAGCTGTTCCCCGCAGGAGTCACCAAGTCAGTCGCTTACGAGCTCGGCGGTTCAAAGGACATCCAGAAGGTCCTGGAGAAGATCGCACAGGAGCCTTCAGTCAAGCCCCTGCACATCTCATTCAACGGCAACAAGCTCGTCCTCGCATACCAGGGAGACGAAGAGTTCGTCGACCTCGATCTCGCTAAGACAGATGAGATCGTCGAGGGTGCAGCAAAGCTCGAGGAGGACCTCTGGAAGGGAATCGAGGGAGCGGCATGCATGTGCCCCAGCTCGCCCACATTCTACATCCCCGTCAAGAACTTCGCCAAGTTCGTCGACGAAGCCGTCGACGCAGGCTACAAGGTAGCAGGAAACGTCCCTGACTGCACGACGGTCGCCGTCAAGCTCAGGCACAACGAGGACGCCAAGATCGACAAGATGGTCACAGAGGCGGAGAAGCTCGGCGGAAGGTACGCAGGCAAGTGCAGCAGCAAGTACCGCTCCGACGCAACCAACGCATTCGTCAAGAAGATCACCGACGGATTCCTCGGCTACAAGCCCAAGGAGCCCAACTTCATGAGGAAGGTCACACCCGAGATCATCGAGGAGCTGAAGGCCGCCGTAGGCGCCAAGAACGTCAACACCAACGGAATGGACAGAGTCATCTACTGCCACGACCTCGCACCCCTCCCCAAGGAGGCCGGACTCGCATTCAACTGCATCCCTGACGTCATTGTCAGGCCCGAGAACGTCTGTCAGATCTCAGAGGTCGTCAAGATCGCGTACAAGCACGGAATCCCCGTCACCCCCAGGGGTAACGCGACATGGGGTCTCGGAGGATGCATGCCCACCAACGCCGGTATCATCATCGACATGACCTCCAAGATGAACAAGGTCCTGGAGATCAACACCGAGGAGAGGTACGTCAAGGTCCAGGCAGGATGCACATGGAAGAAGCTCCTCGAAGCATGCATGAAGAAGGGATACATCATCGGATCCTACCCCTCCAGTTTCCCAGCGGGAACCATCGGAGCATGGATCTCCACCAACGGTATGGGAGTCGGTTCCTACAAGTACGGATCCGCAAAGGACAACATCCTGAACTCCTGCGTCGTCGTCGACGACGGTTCAGTCGTCCAGACCGGATTCGACGGAATGGGATCCTACGGAATGAGCTACAACCTCAACCAGTTCTTCTCCGGAGCAGAGGGAACCCTCGGAGTCCTCGGAACCGTTACATTCAGGATCTACCCCATGGGAGAGATCAGGTGCACCGGATACGAGTACGATGCACTCGCCATCGCCGACCCCCAGCTGCAGAAGATCGTCAAGAACCCCTCTGTCATCCCCCTGCACATCGCATGGTCCGATTACAAGCACTTCGAGAACCAGCGCCTGGCCGGAATCCACGCACCCAACGTTTCCAACGTCCTCCTGGTGACATTCCAGGGAGACGCCGACCACAACGATCTCGGCGAGCAGTTCGCCGACTTCACTGCCGAGGAGTTCGGCGGAAGGAAGATCGCCGGTGAGGTCGCAGAGCACGAGTGGGAGGAGAGGTGCTACGAGTTCCGTGCAAGGAAGGTCGGAGTCGGAGAGATCCCCGCAGAGGTCATCGTACCCACCCACAACTGGGGAGAGTACGTGGACATCTGTTACCAGGGATTCGACGCCATGAACATGGAGCCCGGAGGAGTCATCGGAGTCATGGTCGACAGGTCCACAACCCTGTTCATGCCCTACTACTTCAAGGACGACGAGCTCTTGACCGGAATGCTGCCCTTCGGATTCAACTTCTACATGGGAGACAAGGCAGCCGAGTTCGGCGGAAGGTCCACCGGTCTCGGAGTGTTCTTCGCATGGCAGCTGGATGTCATCCACAACGCACCCACCGTCAAGAAGATGAGGGAGCTCAAGACAGTTCTCGACCACCATGATGTGATCAACCCCGGACACGTCGTATGCGGAATGACCAGGTTCGGAATCAACCTCGGCAAGCCCATCATGTCTCTGGGAAGCATTATGCTCCAGACCGTCAAGAAGATGTTCCCCAAGGACAAGACCTTCCAGAACAACCTCAAGAGGTTCAGGTACAACGACATGGAGCACCTGAAGGTCCTGGACAGGCACCACAAGCTCGGTGACGGAAGCCAGTAAGCAAGATCAAGAAACCATTTACTCCGGGATTCCCGGAGGTTTTTCTTCATTTTGTATCGTCTATCGTTCCGATCCTTCCTTATTCATTGCTCAATTAATATAATCTAAATTATTATAATTACGATTATATAGAATCATCCAGATAATAAAACATGGACTTCATTGGTAGGGAAAAGGAGATGAGGCTCCTTGAGAATCAATACCTTCATGTCGAGCATCCTTTGGTAATCGTCAAAGGAAGGCGTCGTGTCGGCAAGAGCAGATTGATCAAGGAGTTCTGCAAGGATAAGCCCAACTTCTTCTTCCAGGCCAATAGGGAAAGCGCCCATTCCTTGCTATCATCGTTCAACCTTGCATTGTCCAAACACCTGGGAGTAAACATCAATCCCGATACCTGGGAGGATTCAATATCGATGTTCGTCAAGCTGTCCGGCCCAGGGAGGAAGATCTTGGTCATCGATGAGTTCACTTACATCACCAAGAGCAACAGGGATGCAGAGAAGGAATTCCAATCCATATGGGATAATACGCTCAGCAAAGAGGACGTGATGTTCATACTGTGCGGTTCGTACAAAGGTCTGATGGAGGACCTCACTGATTACGGCGGAGCGCTTTATGGCAGGAACACATGCGATCTCACGGTACTTCCATTGAAGTTCAGGGATTGCATCCGCGGGAAGGATTACCGTTACGCCGTCGAGGAGTATGCCTTCACGGGCGGCATTCCCCATTACATGGAGCTGATGGATCGCGAAAGACCTGTTCTGGACAACATCGAGCGTCTGACCATGAGCCTCGGATCTCCCCTGATGACGGAGATATCCTATCTCATGGAGGAGGAATTCAGGGATACGGCCATATACAATACGCTCCTGAAGACCATCGCCCAGGGTAACCGCAAGATGGAATCCATTACGTCTGCTACAAGGCTGAAGGCATCCGATGTAATGCCATATCTTAGCAGGCTCATCGGTATGGGCATGGTGGAATCGAAGGTATCACAGAAGGAGAGGTCTCCGGAGAAGAGCAGGAACAGGCTCTATACGATCTCAGACAGGTTCATAGCCATGTGGTACAGGTTCGTGTACCCATACAAGAACGATATCGCTCTGGGCATCAATGATGAGGCCGTCCGCGAATTGAACGATCACTACATCGATTCCCATGTAGCTTTCGTTTTCGAGGACATATCTAGGTCAGAGCTGAGAAGATATCTGAGGTCCAAATCCATCGCAGCATCATACGGATCCTATTGGGATGGCAAGACAGAGATAGATGTGGTCGCCATAGATTCGAAGAATAAGACGCTGTATGCTGGCGAATGCAAATACAGGAAGGATAAGATAGGGGCAGAAGTGGTGAATCACCTGGTAGACGCATGCAGCAATCTGAGAGCATTCAAAGAGTACGAGGTGATCCTCTGCTTCTTCTCCGCTTCAGGGTATACAGAAGCTGCCCTTGCGGCAATGAATGGGCACAATGCGCTCGTGTTCGACAATGGTGAGCTGATCACCGGATACGGAACGATCACAATAGGCCGATGACGTCGCCGGCGTATTGCACTGTGATCATGTCCGGATCCTCTTTAAGCCATCCTTCCCTGGTCATGGACCCGGAGCAGACGCCCACGAATACAGCGCCAGCATCCCTGGCGGAATGATAATCCGTCTTGTTGTCTCCCAGATAGAGGATCTCGGAGGGCTGGACGCCCAGTTCCTCAGCGAAATACACCATCGCCTTGGGTGAAGGTTTGGCGTCGTCGTAGTCGGCATAATCCCTGCCTACGACAGCATCGAAACAGTCGATCACCCCTGCATTGGTAAGAGCGGTCACTCCGTAGCGATGACTGCCCCTGGTGAGGAGACCGACCTTGAGCCCCATGGATTTCAGCTGTCTTACGCATTCCAGAGAACCGGGGAAAGGCCTCGCCTCATCCACGAATTCCAACTCTATGCTGTTCAGATCCGAGTCGATCTCCTTAGAGATGGCCGGGAATTCATCCGCACGTCCGTTGGCAGCGAGCCAATCAAGGATGGGTCTCCTCAATCTCTTCTCTGTTGTGAACACCAGCTGATCGAACGGGATGCCGTGCCTAGCACAGGCGTTCTGGTCAGCCATATTGATCTTGCCGTAGTCGACATGAGTGTTCAGGAAGGTCCCGTCCAGATCGAATCCGACTGCCTTGATTCCTTCGAACATCCTCACTGCCTCTGGGGAGGCCACATGCCTCTCAGCCTTCCGCCCTCCCTCTCGGGATCCATCGTGCAGACCTCGAGTCCGGGCACGATCATCCTCACCGAAGGGACTCCCAGCTCGGGGCGGGTGAGGTCTGCGCAAATGACTTGGTCGAACCCCGCATCCATCAAGCTCTGGAGCACGACCTCGATGTCGTCGAGGACATAATCAGTCGATCTGTCCTTCATATCCTCCAGGTACACCTTCTTGGGGTGCTCGGAGAACCACATGTGGTTGAGTTTCTTGATCTTCTCGTATCCCATCTCGATGGTTGCTTTCTGGAGCTGGGCGTTGATCTTCATACCGTGCTTGTGCGTGGTCCTGCTCTGAGCTACCTCGGTGATGGCCCTCACGGCCGCGATCTCAGGGTTGAGGTGCGTTCCCACTCCGATGGTGAGCATCTCGGGGTCCTTGGTCCTGACATCATCTGCTGCCGCACCGATAGTGGGGATACCGATATCGGATGTGAGGTCCTTGAGGTGGATCTCCACACCCTGGTCATTGAACTTCTTGATGAGCCTGGCAGGCACTGAATCCTGGTCCCTGATGAGGACATCGGCATTGGCACGGTCGTTGTACTCGGCTATGCTCCATGCATCCCTCTCGATGTCCTCGAACAGCGCATGCAGGATAGCTTCCTCTATTGTGTTTCCTGAGGCCAATCCGTTTGTGTGGAAGCTGAAGAGCTGTAGATCGTCCTCGGGGTAATACGGATAGTACACGGCGCATGCGGGCACCCAGATGGGGCATCCTCTGAACATCTCGAATGCCTCAACCCATGCAATCTCCGTGTTCCTGTTGTACATGTCGAGCACCCTCAGCGGAAGGATCATGTCCACGGGGTTGCAGGTCATCATGACCTCCGATGCCTCGTTGTAGGATCCGTATACGACCTCGTCATCCTCTCTCTGCTCTGCGGAGTACCTCTCGATGGCCTCCATTATCGCTGATGCCTTGGCCTGCTCCACGGTCGGGCCCTTTCCGTTGTAGTACTTGGGTTTGCCTAGGGCGGTCTTCTGTCTGTCGATGGAGAATACGGGTATGCCGAGGTTGTCTGTCGCGGTGATGTCCTCGGGAACACCCATGCCGGCCTTGTCCAGCAGGGGAAGCACCCTATCGAGGGTCTCCTGTGTGGGGATGACTCTGATCCCCGTCTCCTTAGAGCATTTCGGACAGCGCTGCAGCATCATGTACGTATCCTTCCTGGAAAGTAGCGTCAGGTGATGGTAGTAGCCCCCCTTCTGTTTCAGGTGGCATTCAACTTCGCGTTCTACCCACGGGTCCCGGGCAGGTCTCCCCCGTTGTATGAACTTGCTCCGATGGGGGGTCGCCGTTTCACCAAATCCCCGGGAACGTCACCGTCTGACGGATCATCCTTGTTACCGGGTCTGTGTCGTTTCTGGGCCCTTGCCACGGCTCTCGCCGTACAGGCTTGCGCCTGTCCATCTTGCCCTTGGAGGAGGGAACTTCCTCAGCCATCCTTGCGGATTACCGTCGGCCACCCTCCATCTCCTAACGCTCTGAGTTTATGGAGTAGGTGTAAAAAAGGTTGTTGCGGTGATGAGGATTCAGCCCCATGGATCGAATATTCGAATCATATTCGAACGTTCGAGGGGAATATAGTTAATATTATAACCTTCGACTAAAATGAAGTAATTGTCCGGGGCGTTGCTATCTATCCAACATTCCGAGAGAATCGCTATTCCATCCAGATGCGAATCACGCGTTCCAAGTTACGATTCGCGCCTTTCTCTTATCCGTCCCGGACATTCACCAAGCTTCTGAGATGTGCTATCCATTCGCATCTCTTATGCTCTACAATTTTCCAATATGATTTTAATATTTAAAATAGTTTTGGAATAATAATGAGCTATGACGTGCACCTGTGCATAATCGGCGATTCACCGGAGTCTGTTTTCGGCATCCTGAGGTCCGACAGACAGGTGGACAGGATCTACCTCCTATGCGACGACGATCCTGTTCACAAGGATGTGCTGGACACACTTCTTTCAGGATTATCCGCAGTAGGGATAGGCGACGTCACGGACATTCAGATCGATCCTGACGATTATGACTACACCCAATCGATCATAGCCTCTATCCTGGAGGATGAGAGGTGTTCCCATGAGGACGCGCTTTTCCATGTCAATTTCACCTCAGGAGACAGTTTAAGCGTCATAGCCCTCAGGCAGGCCGTGGAACCCTATGATTCCGATTATTACTACATCAGGAACGGAAGGGCTGTCAAGATAGGCGGCGATTCGATCACCGAAGTGACCTCATTGAGGCTCCAGACGAAGGTATTGGACACGTTCATGATGTTCAAATCGTCCGATTCCAGGACGAACTCTGAGCTCAGGGGAGACCTCTCCGCACCCGCGCTGTCCTACCGTACCAAGGAACTGGAGAGGATGGGGCTCATCACCAGCGAGGGATCCAACAGGAACCTGTCCTGGAAGGTGACTTCGAAAGGCAAGCAGGTCCTGAGAAGATTCAGATGATTCCATTATGATAGGAACGTCCGAACCGTTCCTCGCTACTGTTAAGAACTGACGTAATCATTCGCCATGCAGATATCATGAGCGATTTCGATACACTTTGCAAGCAGTTGGAAGCTATGGATCCCGAGACTTTCACAGAGATCTTCAACGAGCTCTCAGTGGAAGTCATCAACGAAATGGCGAAGATCACCCTCGACGGCGGAGATGCCTTGGAGTCCTACCTCCAGTTCATACTGGCCACCGTAGCGGCCGATGGAAAGCTCTCCGAGGAGGAATTCGAGCTCTTGAAGCCCATCTTCGACATGATCACCGAGGAGGACACCACATACCAGGAGGGAGTCTCGATCTTCAAGAACATGGGCCTGGACTCTCCGGATGCATACAAGGAGATCATCGACACCATGGTCGACGTCATCGGCCTGGTATCGGAGAAGACCAAGGACGACATCATCATGCTCTGTCTCCTGGTATGCGCCATCGACGGAGAGGTCACTCAGAAGGAGAAGGAGTGGATCGCACAGCTGGCCCTCCCTCTCACAATCGATGTCACCCCCATGGAGTACATCGATGCATTCCTGACCAAGGCCCAGGTATTCACCCTCGCCACAACGGACGGCGACCAGCCTAGGATGAGGATCTTGGGGCTCAAGCTGAACCTTGACGACAAGATCTACTTCGGTGTCGGAACCTTCAAGGACGTCTACAAGCAGCTGAAGGCCAACCCCAAATGCGAGATCCTCGCATCAGTAGGAATGGACTTCCTCCGCTGGGATGGAAAGGCCGTGTTCTCCGATGACCCCAGGCTCCTGCCGATGCTGAAGGCAGTCATGCCCGAGCTGGCGCAGATGTACTTCGACATGGGATGGTCCTTCGGATTCTTCACTCTCGAGGGCGGAAGCGCAGAGGTCGTCAACGTCAGCAACCAGAAGATCAAGATCTTCTGAAAACAGAGGGGGACAGCCCCTCTTCAAACACCTTCACTTTGGACTTCTGACGAGCATTTTTAAATATAGCCAGTGAAAAAATGTTAGGATTCACTAAAAATCTATGATCACACGTTCAAATCATCAATCATTTTAAATATAGTCCAACTGTTCAGTTGCTCAGAGGTTACTCAAATGCCCAAAATCATTGAATCAGAGTGTGTCTCATGCGGAGCATGTGCAGATGCTTGCCCCTCAGGCGCTATCACCATCGGTGACGTCGCAGTCATCGACGCCAGTGTTTGCACCGACTGCGGAGCATGCATCGACGAGTGCCCCTCAGGCGCTATCGAGTGAAATCGTTACGTGTAATCCATTACACGTCAAACCCTTTCAATCCCTCTTTTTCTTATTGTATCTGACTAATGCAGGCACCTGATGGCATAGGTCCTGTCCGTGCAGCACATCCAATCCGGGTCTTTCTCTGAGAAGCGATTCAGCAGGATCCTTCATGATCTCCCAGCTGTAGAATATGACGGCATCCTTGCCAGAGGTGTCGGGATATACCGAGCACCCTATTCCTAGACCGTTCGCCATCTCGGCAACGAAGTCGACGAGATTCTCTCTGCCCATGCGTCTGATCCCTGTAACGGCATCGATGCTCCTGTCCTTCAGAAAAGTCTCCACCTTCAGCTGGAGATCGGTATCGTCATAGGCACTCTTGGAGCAGAGTTCATCCATGCACATAAATCACAATCCAGACATATTAACGATGGCGGTTCGAAGAAAAGAATGAGGTAGGACTTCTATATATAGATGCATACTATACTGAATCCAGAGGAAAGGAAATGACATCGAGCAAGTACGAAAGGGAGATCCGTTTCCTTGGGAAGCAGGCCGACCATCTTGCAGCCTAGAAGGACTGCATCTTAGCGAAAGGCGAGCTTTCCGATGCGGACAAGTCCTGTGTGGAAGAGATCGATAGAACCATCAGGCAGTACCTTGACCGCAAAAAGGAGATCGAGGATTCGTACATCGAGGCAGGACTAGAGCTTCCACTCGCCAGCAGGAATCTCAACGCAAGCGTCTACCCCATCGGTGTCTCCTTTGAGCCCGTTGGAAGGGATTACAGGAAGCTTGTCATCGACGAGACCAACGCAAGGAACGCCGAGGCAGCGAAAGCCTATGAGGGCTATGAGGTCCCGGACACGGACGACATAGACGAGCTGAACGACATGGTGAAGTCCATGACGGAATCCCTCAAGGTTATGGAGGAGAAGATCGTCGAGGCAGACATGAACGACGATGCAGGTGAGCTCTCCAGGCTGACAGAGGAGAAGAACAAGCTTCAGTTCAGGCGTGACAACACCATCAACAAGATCAAGGCCCTGAAAGCCGAGGGTGCACGTTCCGCCACCGCATCTGGTGTCAGTAAGGAATTCCAGGACAAGGTCATGAAGAACGAGCAGGACATCGCTTCCATGAAGTCGCAGATCGCGATGGTCAGGAGCGACGTCTACGAGATGAAGGATATGCTCGCGCAGATGATGGCCCGTCTCGGAATCCGCAACCGTGACGATTACGATCAGAACGACTGATCGTCAATTCTATTTTTGTAAAAATTAAAGGCCCCCGGAAGGGGGCCATGATTATAATCAGGCTACAGGCCTGAGTTTGAGGGTGTTCAGACAGGTCTTGGGGCAGACCCTCTCGCATCTCCTGCAAGCGGTTCCACCGCACTTGTCCGTCTTGACCTCTGCCCACTGCTCGCCGTTCTTGGTGACAATGGTGAGTGCCTTCTCGGGACACTCCTTCATGCACTTGTGGCAGTCTATGCATCCGTCCAGTTTACCGGTGGTAACGGTTCCTGCAGTGATGATGTGGACCTTGCAGTCCTCGGTGTCGGGCAGGTCCCTGACTGCGAGGCGCCTGTGGGCGACAGTCTCTGGATCGGGGAGCTTGGGCAACGGCTTGATGCCGTACATTTCGAGCATGTTGTTGTACTCGCTGAAGGGCATTCCTCCGCACCAGAAGGAGTACTCGATGGAGTAGATGTTCTTGAAGATGTCCGAAGTAGCGAACATGACGTGCTGCGCCAGGAGCTTCTTGGCGAATGCCTTAAGCTCATCCATGGTGATCTCTCCGAAGATGATCTTCCTGGCCATTCCGATGGAGGTGTTTCCGAACTGAGTGATGTCGGTAGCACCAGGTGTTACCATTCCGACCTCCATGGCCTTGATGGGATCCACATAAAGTCCAGATGCTCCGGACATGTATGCCTTCTTCACATCGTCTACCCACAGTCCGGCGGCATCCATCAGAGTGAGGAATCCGCAACGCAGGGCTCCGATGGCCTTACCGGCTTCCTCCACATCTGCCGAGCTGATCCTGATTCCGTCCTGGAGTGTGAGGAATCCGTCCTCGGTCATGATCTTGGAGCTCTGGATGAGTCCTGTCTTCATTCCGTTGGCGAGAGCAGCGATGACTCCTGTTCCGGTGATTCCGACGGCCTTGCCGTGCATGGGTCCCTCTTCGAGGACCTTTCCGGTCTTGGGATCGATGAGGTCTCCCTCCTGGGGTGCGATGGTGTCGTCGAGGACGATGCATCTCCATCCCTTGTCTGTGATAATGACCTCGCTGAGTGCCCCGGGTGCTGCGAGCATTCCCCTCTCGATCTGCTGTCCCTCGAGGGCAGGTCCTGCAGCGGCGGATCCTGTGTAGATGTTTCCGTTGACGACCAGAGCCATTTCGGCGTTCGTTCCGTAGTCGACGACCAGACAAGGCTCGTTGACCTCGAGGACGTCGGTCATCATCATCATGGCCATTGCATCAGCACCGATCTCGTGTGTGACCGCGGGAGGTATGATGACTTTGGCGTTGGGCATACCGATGAGTCCGATGGAGGACGCATCGATGATCGCTCCGCCCCTGTCGGGTGAGACGATTCCGAGAGCCTCGATCTTGTTCTTTCCGGCGTAGGCGAGGTCCCTGATCTCGATGTTCTGGAAGAGCGACAGCTGGAAGGGGTTACCGCAAACAGCGACGGTCTCGACCTTGGACAGGTCGATTGCAAGCTCCTTGAACAGGTTGTTGACGGCGGTGACCATCAATCCGTTCGCAAGGTCTTCTCCTACCTCGATAGCATAGTTGACGTGATCGATGACATTCATACCGGGGATAGGGTGGCGTTCCGTGATCGCGGTCGCGACAGTCTTCTTGGAGTCGAGCTCCACTGCCTGACAACGGAATCCGCTTGTACCCAAGTCCAATGCAATTCCATATCTCATTTTATCCCTCTGGGGGTTGTAACCGGGACTGGTAACCGATTGGCTACATATAAACAGAACGATAGGAAAGAAAAACTCTACTCACACAAGCGTGGCCAGTGTGTCAGAAAATAGAGAAAGAAGAAGTGGGCCAGCGCCCCTTGCGGGGCACCGGCAGTTAAAGTTTGTTTCAGTATCTGTAGTTCTTGGGGTCGTCGTAACCGCCGTACATGACACCGGTGTTGTAGGGGGTGATCTCGAATCCCCAGCTGGCCATGCGGGCGAGAGCTGCGTCGTAGACCTCGAGGTACTCCTTGGTGGGCCTGACGGTCTTGACGTCGTAACACTCCTGGAAGGTCTTTCCGAGGTCGGCGCTGGTGTACTGAGGCTCGTACCACTCGACGAACTTCTTGAGCAGGTCATTGACCTCAGGGATCTTCATTCCTGCGGTCTGTGCGGCTGCCTCTCCCATTACACGGGCTTCCATTCCGGTGATCTTGTCCTGTACGACTCCCTTTGCGACTGCGGATCCGGAGAGGAGCTCTCTTCCGGAAGCGGTGTCACAGATTGCCTGGGCTGCGGTCTCGATCAGTCCCATCTCGGTGCAGGGTCCTGCAACGGGGTAGTACTGGTTAGCGAGGAGCAGGTCGGTGTTGTTGTCGACTGCTGCGCAAGCGTGTCCTGCGACTGCGAGGGTCTCCTTAGCCATGGTGGTTCCCCACCTGATGTGGATAGGTCCGTCAAGGTGGAAGTTACCGGAGAAGAGTCCGAAGGATGCGAGTGTCGTAGCGACATCACAGATTGCGGTCTCCTCGAGCTGTCCGCAGTATCCACCGAAGATGGGCATCTGCTCGATCATGATGGTGTCTCCGGAGATTGTCCAGCCAGCGAGCATGTTCAGTCCGGTCATATCCATCTTCAGCTCGTTGAGCTGAGAGCACTCGTGGGCATCGGTGATCCTGTGTCCGGCGTTGGGGCAGTCTGCGACAAGCCTTGCTGCCTCGGACAGAGGAGTCTCGGGTCCCTAGACACCGAGTCCAGGCCTCTGGGCCCTGGTCCTTGCCTCTTTGGTCATCCTGAGCTCCTGCATTGTCGCGCGGACCTCGTAGGGGGTCTTGGACTTTGCGGGCTTGCCCTCGACGGTAGTCATAACTCCGTTAACGAGGTCGTCGACGATTCCCTCCTGGGCGTAGGACTGCATGATCTGAATGAATACGTCCTCAGAGACGGGTGATCCGGTAGGTCCTCCCTGAATGACGGGCTTGATGGGTGCGTTTCCGTGTCTGGGGTAGAACCTTGCGATGTCCCTTCCCTCTCCAAGGATCAGCTTTTTGGGTGCCCTCTTGATTCCCTCCCAGATCTCCTCTTCCGTGAACTTCATTACACGGCCGAGGTCCTGGCAGTAGAATCCGCATGTGACGAGCATCTCGAGACCAGCCTGGAACAGGTTGTTCTTTGTCTCGTTGTCCTCGGGGACGAACTTGTCGCCGAAGTTGAGCTTGTACTTCTCTTTCATTGCTGTCGCTGTCTCAGGGATGATCTTGTAATCCCAGTCTGCCTCAGGGACCTTCTTTCCCTTGAGGAATCTCTCGTACACGTCAGTAACGGTCAAGAACCTTGTTGCTGCCATTTTATCACCTATTATTGGGGTTTGTTTTTCCAAATCAGTTTCCAGTGAGCTGGTCGACGAGTCCGATGATCTCGTTTGCAGTCTCAGAGTAACCGTCTGCTCCGATTTCGTCGCACCACTCTTTCGAGCAGGGTGCTCCACCGAATATGGCTTTATAGGGGGCTTCCATCTCTTTAATGGTTTCTACCAGTTCTCTCTGGGATTCAAGGGTGGTGGTCATGAGTGCAGATCCACCGCAGACGGATGCGTTGTTCTCCTCAGCAGCGTCCATGAAGTCCATTGCGGATGCGTCAGGTCCAAGGTCGATAACATTGTATCCTGCTCCCCTGAGCATTGCACAGCAGACGTTCTTTCCGATCTCGTGGATGTCTCCCTCGACGGTTCCCATGACGACGGTTCCCTTCAGGTTGCCCTCTCCGCTCTCCATGAGAGGCTTGAGGATGTTGAGTGCTGCCTCCATTGTCTTGGATGCTGCAACGACCTGGGGTAGGTAGATCTCTGCCTTGTCGAACCTGACTCCGATGGTCTCCATTCCCTTTCCGAGGCCCTCTCCGATGATGGTTCCGATTTCCATCTTTGCGTCGATTGCCTTCTGGGTAGCTTCCTGTGCAAGTTTGATGTTCCAAGTCTCGACGGATGTCTTAAGATCCGCCAGAATTTCCTCATTTGCCATTTTTTTATTCCTCCTTATTTTGTTGCGTCTATAGACGCCGCAACAGTTTTCTGTTGTCTGAAAATAACTAGCAAATGGTCAGTATATAATACTTATTGTTGATTTATCCATGTTTAAAAAGTTCTGTATTTAAAGGTTTCTAATTTTTGAAAATTCTGATTTTATCATATTTAAACTTAGTGTTGAATGATACATCCAACTGACAAAAATTTATATAGAAATTGTAAAAAATTTGGAGTTAACGGACAAATTTTCCTATTCTTTATTCTGAAAAAGACGTTCAAATACCGATTTTTCAGATGTCTGGCTGTAAAAAATGTTGATTACTCATCATTATCTCAGGGATCGCAGCAAAAAGGTAGGATACATCCAAGGGTGGACATTTTTTCCTACAGATTTTTTGAGGCGTTCCAAGAATCAAGCTCCTCGTCTGATCTCCTAGCATATAGTTTCTTCACTTTCTGATAATTTATAATAAATAATAATATGCTGGCCTATAGCTATCTATTAATATGATAAATCAGAGCCGAACCAATTTTATATCGATTTTAGGCTCATTATTAATAATATGAAATCCGATTTCAACAATCGGTAGCGAGGGTTTATACACCCCTTTCACAAGCGGAGTTGGATAGGATGACGGCACGTAGGTATGTTGATGTTTTCGAAGCCTACAACCGCTTCGTGTCCGGAGATAAGATTTCCGAGAAGGATTGGGATTACTACATCGTTCCCAACACCGCCACTTTGATGAAGAAACGCTACAACATCAATTTCGGAGACAAGATCCTCCCAGAGGACCAGGACATGGTGGACCGCCTGTTCGTCGCCGGGATAGATATGCTCATCTCAACCGGAATTTACAATAGGGATACCGGAACCCGCATGAAGATCACCGAGGACGAGATCTACGAAGGTCTCAAGATGGCTCCGAAGAAGCTCAACATCGGCAGCGGGAAGGATCAGGTGGAATGCACGCCCCGCAGAGGGAACAGCATGGCGAAGCCCATAATCGAAGGAGGCCCCACAGGAGCTCCCGTTTCTGAGAGCATCTACACCACTCTGATTGAATCATACGCTCAGGAACCCACTGTGGACACCATCGTGTCCGGTGTACTGGAGACTGTCAAGGGACACCCTTCCGTCAAGAACTCTCCTTGGGAGATCAGGGCCACGGTCGTGGAGCTATCATATGTGAAGGATGCGCTGATCAATGCGGGAAGACCGGGTATGGGAGTATAGGGCCCGCAGACTCCTCTGACCGTCCAAGGACGCATCGTTGCAAATCTCCACGATCAGATTGGAATGAGGCATTCGGATCTCCATGAGGCTTCACAGCTCAACGAGATAAAGGTCGACATGAACCTTCTGAACATGGTCGCTGGTTGGCATCTTTCAGGAGACAATATCCTGATCGAGCAGATGCCGATCGTGGGCGGATATGCCGGAGGAATAGAGGAGACCGCAATCTGCGATGTCGCCACTACCATTGCTACTTCCGCCCTGCTCAACGGGGACATCCATCTCGGAGGGCCGATCCACATCAGATGGGGTACCACAACCAACAGGCAGTCCCTGCAGGTGGCGGCCCACACCGCCATGGCGTTGGATACAAACACGGATCTACTGCTGGCGAACCAGTACTATGCGATGGCCGGACCTTGCACTGAGATGAATCTGCTGGAGACCGCGGCCCAGGCCATGTGCGACACGGCATCAGGAAGGGAGCTGTTGTCCGGTGTGGCCTCAGCCAAAGGTGTTCAGATGGACAAGGTCACCGGTATGGAATCCAGGATGATGGGTGAGGCATCGATGGCCGCTTGCGGCATGTCCATCGAGGATGTCAACATCGTTCTGGACAGGATAGTCTCAACCTACGAGAAGATCTATGCTGAGGCTCCGGCGGGGAAGAAATTCCAGGAATGCTACGACACCGACGACATCCAGCCTACCGAGGAGTACGTCTCGATCTATGACAGTGCCCTGAACGTCCTTTCCAACTGCGGTATCGACTTCTGATCCGCTACAAGTCCCTTGTTTTATACTTGTAAACTATTACGACCACTTATGTAGGCGTAGACGGGCTGCTTTCAGATCGGTCTCAGGGGTTCAATCGACCCTATGCAGATTACATTATGAATGATGCAGCTAGTCTATACTATGAATTTGATGTATATAAATAAACGCCAATTTTTGCGGAAAACTTATATACAAAAATAAACTCTCATCATCCGTTGGAGGGCGCTCCGGCGAGCAAACGGGTCTCTAAAACCTGTAAGCGGGGTTCGACCCCCCGGCCTTTCGCCATCATTACGGTAGATATCATGGGTGTAAAGTTCACTGATTCTCAGATCCAGCATCTGATGGAATATGGAGACGTCGATTGGTCCGACGCGGAGTTCGATGACGCCGCAGCGAGGGACAAGGAGTTCTCCAGTCAGTTCTCCAAGATGAAGTCGGCAAACGACAAGGGTCTGAAGGACATCATCGCCAACCCCCGCAACGACCTTACCGATCTGGAGAACAGGATCAGGGAGAAGCTCAAGGCCAGGGGTTTCATCGAGGTGCACACCCCCATTTTCGTTTCCAAGGCCGCATTGGCAAAGATGACCATCACCGAGGACCACCCGCTGTACAAGCAGGTCTTCTGGATAGATGACAAGAGAGCTCTTAGGCCCATGCACGCCATGAACCTCTACAAGGTCATGAGGGAGCTCAGGGACCACACAAAAGGCCCCGTGAAGATATTCGAGATCGGATCATGCTTCAGGAAGGAGTCCAAGAGCTCCACCCACCTCGAGGAGTTCACGATGCTGAACCTGGTGGAGATGGGACCGGACGGAGATGCAATGGAGCATCTGAAGATGTACATCGGCGACATCATGGACGCTGTCGGACTCGAGTACACCACCTGCCGCGAGGAATCCGACGTCTACGTAGAGACACTAGACGTTGAGATCAACGGCACGGAGGTCGCATCCGGGGCCATCGGACCCCACAAACTCGACCCCGCGCATGACGTCCATGAGCCTTGGGCAGGAATCGGTTTCGGTCTGGAGAGGCTCCTCATGATGAAGACAGGAAGGAGCAACGCCAGGAAGACCGGTAAGAGCATCACGTACCTGAACGGTTACAAATTGGATTGATATTCATGATAGCGGACATCGTCGCAAAGGGAGAGAAGGAAGGAAAGCTATCTGTAGGCGAGATCTTCCAGCTGATGTCCGTATCGGACAAGGACGAACTGGACTGCCTGTTCTCAGCCGCACGCAGGGTGAGGGACAAGCACTTCGGCAAGAAGATCTTCACATACGGTTTCGTCTACTTCTCAACCTACTGCAAGAACAACTGCACTTTCTGCTATTACAGGACCACCAACAACGGCATCGACAGATACCGCAAGACCAAGGAGGAGATCGTGGAGCTGTCGGCAAGCCTGAAGGATGCAGGTATCAACCTCTCTGATCTCACCATGGGCGAGGATCCCCAGATGTATAAGGACGGTTACAAGAACCTCCTTGAGATAATCTCCGCTGTGCACGACGAGGTCGGCATCAACATCATGGCCTCCCCCGGAGCCCTGCCTCAGGAGATGTTCGCGAAGGTGCGCGACGCCGGGGCTGACTGGTACGCATGCTACCAGGAGACCTACAACAGGCAGCTTTTCAAATCACTGAGGCTCAACCAGAGCTTCGACGACCGCAGGAACCAGAAGATCTGGGCCATGGAGGCAGGACTGCTGGCCGAGGACGGTATGATGATCGGACTCGGAGAGAACGTCAGGGACCGTGCGGAGACCATCGCAGAGATGAGCTCCCTGGGATGCGGTCAGGTCCGCGCCATGACGTTCGTCCCCCAGGTGGGAACGCCCATGCAGGATTTCACGCCCTACGATTCCACCGAGGAGCTGAAGGCCATCGCCATCATGAGGCTCCTGAACCAGGACAAGCTCATCCCCTGCAGCCTCGACGTTGAAGGCATCGCAGGTCTAAAGACAAGGATCAACGCCGGAGCCAACGTGGTCACGTCCATAGTTCCTCCGAGCAAGCATCTCGCTGGTGTGGCGCAGCACGAGCTGGACATCGAGAACGGAAACCGTTCCGTCGAGCACGTGTTCGAGCTTCTCGAGGACATGGGCCACCACCACGCATCATCCGCGGAATACCAATCATTCCTGAACGCACACCGCCCGAAGAGAGTGGCCTGATGAGGATCGCAATAGTCGGCGGGGCCCTTCAGGGCATGGAAGCGGTTCTACTGGCCAAGGCCGCCGGTTACGAGACCGTCGTCCTGGATAGGAAGGCATCCGCCCCGGCAATGTCATTGTGCGACGAACCGATAGTCTTAGACCCCACCAAGGATGCGGAAGCTGCGTTGGAGGTCTTCAAAGGATGCGATGCGGTGATTCCCGCATGCGAGGAGATGGATCTCCTGACAACGCTGGACTCGATCAAAGGACGTATGGATGCTCCTCTTCTGTTCGACCTAGCATCATACAACATCTCGAGTTCGAAGAACAAATCGAACAACATCATGGCGTCGGTTGGAGTACCTCTTCCGGAACCCTGGCCGTACTGCGGCTATCCTGCTATTGTGAAACCAGCATCCCAGAGCGGAAGCATCGGTGTCACGGTAGCCCATAACGAGCACGACCTCGAGAACGGTCTGCAGATCGTCAGGGGCCTGGGAGACGAACCGGTCATCCAGGAGTTCGTCCACGGCAAGAGCGTCTCAATCGAGGTGATCGGCAACGGTGAGACCGCAAAATCATACGTCACCACCGAGGTCTGCCTCGATTCCAACTACGACTGCAAGATGGTCCGCTGCAACCCCAACATAATGTCCGATGAGGAATGCAGGAAGTTCGCGGATATCGGAAAGGATGTTGCTGAAGCGATTAAGCTCAATGCACTCATGGATGTGGAAGCCATCCTCACACCCAAGGGACTCCGCGTGCTGGAGATCGATGCCCGTATCCCCAGCCAGACCCCCGCGGCCATCGAGGCGGCTACAGGAGTCAATCTCTTGGAGGAGCTGACCACCACCGCCCTTGGCAAGCCCAAGGACAGGAAGGCCGAGGAAGGATGCTCAATCTACCGTCACGTGTACTTCAAGGACGGTGTCCTGAGGTCGAGCGGAGAGAAGGAGTTCGGACATGTGGTGAAACCGAGGTTCGAGAAGGGACTGTTCGGTGCTGACAACACCATTTCCGATTATGAAAACGGTAAGGAGGAGTGGCATGCCACCCTCATCGTCAAAGGAAGGACGGAGCAGGAGGTAGACCAGAAATGCGATGCCTGCATCCAGAGGATCCTTGACGAATGTTCTATTGAGAGGTTCCTCGACGGAACCCCGGAGATGATCTGATGACAAGGCTAACACCCGATCTGATTGAAGGCGTACCCGATGACAAGCTGGACCTGGATTCCAGGCTGATGAAGATGTGCGGAAAGACCGTGAAGCAGCTGGCGCTGGAGGGTGCCGGAGTGGATCACGATGTGGATTTCTCCAAGGTCAGGGTCGCAGTCGTTCCCATCACGTCAGGAATGGGTGTAATCAGCGGATTCTCGAAATCGGTCGACGCCATCGTCAAGCGCCTGGGCATGGACAGCTATGTCACCGCAGGCACGGATGTGAACGGATTCCAGCAGGGGATCCTGGACAAGGTCGACATGATCATGATGGCCGACGATGCCATGTTCGTCGCATACAACGTCCATGAGGCCAGGAGCACCAACAACTCCTGGGGAACCGCCATGGGTTACGCCGTTGCTCTGAAGAATGCCGCTGACGGTGTCCAGGGCAAGGACGTCCTCGTCATCGGAGCGGGACTTGTCGGCACGGAAGCAGTCCAGATTCTCAAAGGATGGGGTGCTAACGTATCCGTCACGGATATCAAGTTCGAGAAGGCCAAAGCCCTTGAGCAGAGGTTCGGAGTAAAGGCACTGGAGGATGTGGAAGCGGCTCTGGCAGCCCATCAGTACATCCTCAATGCAGCCCCCGCCATCTTCCCCGGAAGGCTCATCCAGGAGGGAGCAGTCATCTCCACTCCGGGAGTGCCCCACTACTTCGATGAGGAGAGCAGGAAGAAGGCCAAAGCGATCATCCACGATCCCCTTGAGATAGGAACCGCCATGATGGCCGTAAACAGCGCCATGTTCTCGATTAAAAAGTGATATGAACAGACCATCATACGGGGTCATCGGTAGATTCTATGGAACTGATCGGGCTGGCTTGGGTCATATTGGGAGGTGTGCTAGAACCTCTTTGGGTCATAGGGCTCAAGAAGTACAGCGAGAAGCACTCCAAATTCTGGTTGCTCTTCACAATCGCAATGATGTACGCCAGCCCGTCATGTCTCGCTTTCGCGATGGGAGAGGGATTCTCAGTGGGGATCGCATACTCCCTTTGGACGGGACTCGGTTCTGTGTTCGCAGTCATATCCGGGTTCGTCCTCTTCAAGGAGAGGCTTGACCGCATCAAGATCGTACTCGTGACCATGATCATCATAGGCGTGGTCGGTTTGGAATTGTCGTCGGTGATAGGATGAACAAGCTTTGGCTCTACATATTCATAGGCGGGATATTCGAGACCCTCTGGGCCACCACGATGAGCTTCTCTAACGTCTTCACGGATCCCTTCTGGACCATAGTCACCATACTCATTCTGCCCATCAGCGTGATATTCCTGTACAAGGCGCTGGACGGCGGGCTGCCATCGGGACAGTCCTATTCCGTGTGGGTCGGTATTGGTGCCATCGGAGCCGTCATCGTCAGCATCATCATGGGCGACGTACCTAACCTCATGGGATTCTTTTTCCTGGGCGTCCTTATAGCTGGAGTCATAGGACTGAACCTGGTCTCAGAATGATGTCCGTCCCCTGTGCTTTAAATATTATATATTTAATGGCGAGACGAGGACAGAAATGACACTCAAACTAGGAGTTCCGAACAAGGGCAGATTGAACGAGAGGACTGTTGAGCTTCTCACCAGGGCGGGAATCGACCTCGGAGAGGACATCGGCAGGAGGCTCTACATCAAGGCCAAGAATCAGGATATCGAGGTCATATTCATCAGGGCCCAGGATGTCCCCGTCTTCATTGCCGAAGGCGCCATAGACATGGGAATCACGGGAATCGATGAGACCGCAGAGTCCGGAAAGGATCTGAAGAAGATGCTCGACCTTCAGTTCGGATACTGTCACCTCGCAGTCGCTGTCCCCGAGGCATCAGGAATCACGGATGCATCACAGATCAAGGACGGGAGCAGGGTAGCCACATCCTTCCCCAACCTCACCAAGAAGTATTTTGACGATCTCGGAAAGAAGGTCGAGATCATCACCGTCACCGGAGCATGCGAGATCATGCCCTACATGGGGGTCTCGGATCTGATAACGGATCTCGTCTCCACCGGATCCACTCTGAAGACCAACAGGCTCAGGGAGGTCGGATCCATCATCGAGTCACAAGCAGTCGTGCTGTCCTCGGACAAGGCGATGGCCAAGAACGGACAGGCCATCCAGGATGTCGTGGATTCGCTTCAGAGCGTCATACTGGCAGAGAACAAGAAGTATCTCATGGCCGACATCCCCAAGGACAAGCTCAGCGCGATCGAGAAGATCATCCCCGGCATAGGAGGACCTACGGTCCTTGAGATCGCAGGCAACAAGGACTACCTCGCAGTACACGCCGTCATAGACGGAAAGGATGTCTTCTCCACCATCGCCGAGCTCAAGAGGCTCGGAGCCAAAGGCATCCTCACCACGCCCATCGAGAGGCTGGTGAACTGATGGACAGACAGGTGATGAGGGAGACCACCAGGGATTTCGTCAAGTACTACAATCCCAAGCTCAACGGCGAGCTCAGATTGGATACCAACACTAACGTGCTCGGTTCCAACCCTGCGGCGGAGAAGTACCTGAAGGAGCACACATGGGACCTCAACGGATACCCCAACACCTACTCCGACGGGCTCAGAGGAGCTCTGGCAGAGCTTTACGGGCTAGATACGGACAACATCATCGCAGGGAACGGTTCCGACGAGCTCCTGGATGTGGTGTTCAAGACATTCACCAACATGGGCGACAATTCCGTCGTCCCCGTTCCGTCCTACACGCTCTATGACTACTTCGTCAAGCTCAACGGCGGAAGGGCGATCGAGGTCGATCTCACGGACGACTTCCAGCTGGACGTCGATGCCATGGTCAAGCAGGATGCGAAGGTCGCAATCATGCCCTCGCCAAACAATCCCACCGGCAACTGCTTCAGGAAGAAGGACATCGAGGAGATCCTCTTCAGATTCAACGGCATCGTCGTCGTGGACGAGGCATATGCCGAGTACTCCGACGATCCCTTCATCAACAGGGTGGAGGAGTTCGACAACCTCATCGTCCTCAGGACGTTCTCCAAGGCATACGCCATGGCGGCCCTGCGCGTAGGATACGCCGCTACCAACAAGAAGCTGGCGGACATGATGATATGCGTCAAGATCCCCTATTCGCTCAACATGGTCAGCGAAGGCGCAGCCATTGCGGCAGTGAAGGACCAGGATTTCGTCAGGAGGAGCGTCCAGATGGTCAGGGAGCAGAGGCCTAAGCTCGATGCCGGCCTGAGGAAGCTCGGATTCGAGACGTTCCCTTCCGATTCCAATTTCATACTCGCAAGGTCCCCTATAGACCACAAGGTCCTCGTGGACGGTCTGAAGGAGCGCGGTGTCCTCATTAGGGACTTCGGAGCCAAGCGCAGGACCGAGAACTGCATCAGGACCACCGTGGGTACCGAAGAGGACAACAGACTGCTCTTGGAGAAAGCCGAAGAGGTGATCTCCAAATGCCGCTGAGCATCCACATCACAGATTACGGAGTTGGGAACCTCTACTCCATTCGCAGGTCCCTCGAGAACTGCGGTGCAAAGGTCACCGTGGTCGAGGACATCAAGGACCTCATGGACGCCGAATGCATTGTGTTCCCCGGAGTGGGGGCATTCGACAAGACCATGGAGAAGCTCCTTCCGTACAGGGACCAGATATGCGACATGCTGAGGGGAGGCATGCCCGCACTCGGAATATGCATCGGAATGCAGATACTGTTCGAGGGCAGCGAGGAGGGCAAATCCCCTGGGCTCGGACTCTACAAGGGCTGGGTCGAGAAGCTGGACCGCGAGACCATACCCCACATGGGATGGAACCAGGTCGTGTCGGATGATCCATTGCTGAATGGCACGCCTGACAACAACTACTACTTCGTCCACTCCTACTTCGGCAATCCCAAAGAGGACATAACTCTGGGCACCACCGAATACGAGGGGAAGACGTTCCCGTCGTTCTTCAGGAAGTTCAACACATACGGGACGCAGTTCCATCCCGAGAAGAGCAGCTCATCAGGCAGGAAGGTGCTGCAGAATTTCATCTCATTCGCGGAGGAGAACCTATGAGGATTATCCCCGCAGTCGATGTCATGGACCATCAGGTGGTCCAGCTGGTAGGCGGAAAGCCCGGAAGCCAGCAGATAGTAATGCCCGACCCTCTCAAGGTCGCACAGATGTGGATCGACAAGGGAGCCGACTACCTCCATCTGGTGGATCTCGATGCGGCATTCGGCAATCCGAACAACCTCGAGGTCTTCAAGAAGATAACCGCAGAGCTCGGTGTCCCCACGGAGATCGGCGGAGGCATCAGGGATGCGGCCACCATCGATGATCTGGTATCCGCAGGGGTCGATAGGATAATCGTCGGCACCAAGGCGGTAAAGGAACCGGAATGGCTTATCGAGATGGCGGACCGTCACCCCGGGAAGATCGTCCTCTCAATGGACACCAAGGCAGGAAGGATCGCCATCAAGGGATGGCAGGAATCCGCACAGATCACCATCGAGGACATGTTCGACAGGATCCGCGATGTTCCCTTGGCAGCCGTCCTCAACACCAATGTAGACGTCGAAGGGCAGAGGAAAGGCATCGACAGGCAGCAGGCGGAGGACTTCATCAAGAGATGTCCCGCCAAGGTGATAGCATCAGGAGGAGTCACTTCCATTGATGATGCTAGGATCCTCTCGGAAGCTGGAGCGGAGGGCGCTGTCGTAGGTCTTGCGATGTATACGGAAGTCATCAAGCCTTGGGAATGGAGTAACCCATGGTATGTTTGACTACGAAATTCGTAAAAATTAGCTTACTTTCCCAAAACCATTTTAATGTTGGACAACATCGAACAGCCTGGAGTTGAAAACCCCGTGAAAGTACCGTGTGAAATGATAGTGACTTATGTACTACCAACAGCGAAAGGAGCTCTTGCCAAAGAGCTTGTTATCAATCACGGTATGACACAGGTCCAGGTGGCGAAGATCTTCGGAGTCACCAGCGCCGCAGTCTCCCAGTATCTCAAAGGGATCCGCGGACAGAACAGCATCATCGACAAGAGCGCATACAGGGATGATTTCTACAAGCTGATCGAGGGGCTCGCCAACGGCATCGCCGCCGACGGGAATCTGGTCGAGGCACTCTGTCAGGTCTGCAACTTCGTGAAGGAGAGCGGACTGCTGAAGGCACTCTACGTCAACGACGGCTACTCTCCGGAAGATATTGCCAAGTTCGATTGTCCACGCCATATGATAATCAACTGTGACAACAATGAAGCGTAATTATGACAACTACTCCCTTGTGGTAGGCCGTTTCCAGCCCCTGCACAAGGGTCACATGGACGTTATCCGCAAGTGCGCGGAGGAATCCGAGCATCTGACCATCGGTATCGGAAGCGCGCAGTATTCGCACACACCCGAGAACCCTTTCACCGCCGGTGAGAGGTATATGATGATCAACAAGACGCTTAGGGACGAGGGAATAGAGAACTACAGCATAGTCCCCATCGAGGATATCAACAGGTACCCAGTATGGGTCGCTCACGTCACTTCGCTGGTACCCCCTTTCAGAAGGGTGTACTCCAACAACCCTCTCACCAGGCGTCTCTTCGTGGAATCAGGTTACGAGGTACGCGAATCCCCTCTGTACAACAGGGAGGTCTTCTCTGGTACCGAGATCAGGCGCAGGATCATCTGCGATGAGGAATGGCGCTCGCTCGTCCCCGAGCCCGTGGCGAAGATCATCGACGACATCGACGGCGTGAACAGGATAAAGCAGATCAGCCGTGGCGGTAACGATGCCCCGCTCCGAGGTTGAGTCATTATTGGATGTGCTCAGGTCCAAGGGTCTGAGGATGTCCGCTGCGGAATCATGCACCGGAGGGATGATAGGTTCCCTCATAACGGATCTACCCGGAGCATCCGATGTTTTCCTGGGCAGCGCAGTCACATATTCCAACGAGTCAAAGGAAGCCCTTCTGAAGGTATCCCATGAAACGCTTCTCCAGCATGGGGCGGTCAGCGAGGAGACGGCGAGGGAGATGGCCCTTGGATCGATAGAGGCTTACGGAAGCGATGTCGCCGTGGCCGTCACGGGGATAGCTGGTCCCGGAGGAGCCACCGAAACAAAACCCGTCGGTCTTGTCTATATCGCGGTCGCCGACGGCCCCAGGACCATCGTGACCAGGAACCTTTTCAAAGGGGACAGACAATCCGTAAGGGAGCAGACTGCCATGGAAGCCATCAGATTGCTCACCGAATTGGCGGAGGGAAGACTACGAGATTCGAGAGACAGTTACCGATATTCGGAGAAGAGGGACAGCAGAAGATAATGTCCGCTGTCGTAGGTATCGTCGGATGCGGAGGGCTGGGAGTCAATGTCATAACGCAGCTCACCGCCGCAGGCGTCACACACTTCGTCCTGTGCGACCACCAGACGCCGGATGTCACCAATCTCAACCGTCAGTTCATCTACAGCGCCGGAGACTTCAGGCCCAAATCCGTGATCTCAGCCGAGTGGATCCTCGCATTGAACCCGGGAGCGGAGATACAGGCCAATTCGGAGCCTTTGACGGAGATCAACGGCAACCTCTTCGAGGGATGCGACATATTGGTCGATTGTCTTGATTCCTTCGAATCAAGGATGGCCCTATCCGATCTGGCAGAGAAGATGAATGTACCTCTCGTTCACGGAGGTGTAAGCGGATTCACGGGTCAGATCGCCGTATGCATCCCCGGGAAGACCAAGAGCCTTCGCGATATGATAGGCACCATGAAGGATCAGGATGGAACCGTTCCATCTGTTGGAGCGGCTGTTTCCGCAATAGCTTCTATGGAGGCGTTGGAAGTCCTGAAGATCATCTCGGGACTGGGAACCGATAACGAGGGCAAGCTGATAACCATCGACATGACAGACTGGTCCACAGATGCCGTCGATTTCAATGAGAAATCCTGATCATCGCGCACGCTGAAGCGCACGATTATCTATTAGCTTCTAGATACATCAGGACATGCAGCACATTATGACCGGAAAGGTCAAAGAAGTGTACAAAGTGGACGATGACACGTTGGAGTTCGCATACACCAACAACATCTCCGTTTTCGACAAGATCATCCCCTCGCAGGTCCCCCACAAGGGTGAGACACTCTGCAGGACCGCGAAGTACTGGTTCACACTCCTGACGAAGGAAGGCATCAACAACCACTACATCAGCGAGCCCTCCCCCGACAGGATGAGGGTCAAGAGGGTCGACATCATCAGGGATTACAGCAAGATCAATGGTTCCACGACCAACTACCTGATCCCTCTCGAGGTCATCTGCAGGTACTATGCAGCAGGATCCCTCATGGACAGGATCAAGGATGGAAAGGTCAAGGAGACCGATCTCGGATTCCCCGCAGGTCACGTAGTGAAGGAGGGAGAGAAGCTCCCCAAACCCTTCATCGAGTGCACAACGAAGCTGGAGGCCCACGACGAGAACCTCACGGACGAGGAGGCAAAGAAGATGGCCGGACTCTCTGATGAGGAGTTCGAGGAGATCAAGAGGACCGTCCTCAAGATCGATGCTATCATCGACAGGGAGTGCTCCAAGAGGGGACTCATCCACTGCGACGGAAAGAAGGAGTTCGCCTTCGACAAGAACAGGAAGCTGATGGTCATAGACACATTCGGAACATTGGACGAGGACCGCTGGTGGGACGCAAACGAGTACGCCAAGGGCAACATCGTGCAGCTTTCCAAGGAGTTCGTCCGCCAGTACTATCGCGAGACCGGTTACCACAAGGCTCTCTATGACGCACGTGCGAAGGGCGAGCCCGAACCGGACATCCCCGCTCTTCCTCAGGAGATCGTCGATCGCGTGAGCAAGCTCTACGTCGACATGTTCGAGAGGATTACCGGCGAGAAGTTCTGATCAGAAAAGATCGACCAAAACCAATTTCTCTCCCAGGGGACAGTCGAGGTCGCCGTTCACCTTCTGGACGACGTACTTCGTCCCCGGGACCTTACCTATCGGATGGCAGAGCGCATAGTTCTCGCATGACAGGTTCTTGCATTCGGATCCCTTGTACGTGATCTTGCTGCCCTCCATCGCCTGCCTCTTGCCGACTGTAGCCGGGGTGCACACCTTCTCCACTTCAACCGCGGTAACCGAATCGCCGTCGAATTCGTGGCATTCATGTTCCTGGAGCCTGATGGAGACGACCTTGTATCTGGCGCCCTCCTCTAGGTTGAAGCAGACCTTGTTGAACTTGCATTCTGCGCATTCCTCCATGGGTCCGAGATAGTAGAATTCGGAATCCACGGTGGCATGATCCTTGCCGATCAGAGTGATCTGGGCCATCAGATGACCCCCGTTCTTATGCACACGTCCTCGACGACATCACGGGGAACACCCTTATCTCCAAGGATGGTGAACCTGTCCTTGCGTATCTTGTGGGCATTGCACACGGCATCTATGAACTCCTCATCCGAGAGGTTCAGTTCTGATGCCTTCGTGGGCGCTCCGATCTTCACAAGGGCATGCTTGAGCTCTTCCCAGTCTCCCTTCTGGAGATATGTGGTGATTATGGAAGCGACTCCGCACTGCTCACCGTGCATCGCCCTTCCGGGATACATCATGTCGATCGTGTGGGAGATCATGTGCTCGGAACCGCTGGTGGGCCTGGAGCTTCCTGCTATGCACATTGAAATCCCCGATACGATGATGGGCTTGATCGCCAGCCAGACGCTCTCTTCCAGGTGAGGCCTGATGTAATCCGCGGCATCCATCATGGACTCGGCGGAGAACATTGCGAAGGAGTATGCGGATCTGCTGAAGGACTCATCCTTTAGGTTGTACGCAAGCTTCCAGTCGCGCAATGAGCTGAAGTTGGAAAGCACGTCCGCACATCCCGATGCGAGTGAGCGGTACGATGCCTTAGAAATGATGGAGGTGTCGGCGATGACCCCCATAGGGGATGCTCCAGATATGGATTTGGAGCCCTTCTCGGATTTGATCGATGCCCTGTTTGACGCTATTCCGTCGTGGGCAGCAGAAGTCGGTATGCTGAGGAACGGGATGTTGAGCTGGAGCGACAGGATCTTCGCGATGTCGATCTTGCTTCCGCCTCCAACCGCAAGGATGAATGTCGAATCGTGCTCAAGGATCTGATCCTTGGTAGATTCGATGTTCTCAGCGGTGGCGTTTCCCGTTATGCAGGTGTCGATGTCGTATCCGTCTAGATAGCTTCTCACAGCTTTCCCGGCGGCGATATCGGTGTTCTCTCCGGTAATGATGGTCCCTGTGGTCCCCGAGTGGATGTTGACGCAGATGTCCCTGACGCTGCTCAGCACGTCATGCCCTGCTATCACATTGCGTGGGAACTCCACCATCTTGGCCTTCAAGAAGTCCTTTTCCATCGATCCACCTATGTTTCAGGAAATGCCCACTAATCATAAAATGCTATGCCAGCCCTTAATATCGGAGAAGATGATGCAATACTATGGCCAGAGTGTCTATAATCTGCGGTACAGCAGACAGGTCAGGGACCACGCATTCCATGTGCTTCCATGCTTCCAGATTCCTGAAGGGGAAGGGTTTCGATGTGGACATGCTGCTTCCTTCGGAGATGGACATCGGCCACTGTCGCGATTGCGACAGCTGCAGTTCCGGGGAATGCATAATCCAAGACGATATGGCCAGGATCTATTCGTCGGTGTCTTCCGCGGATCTCCTGATTCTCGCGACACCTATCCATTTCAGCGGACCATCGTCCATATTGAAGACCGTAATGGACCGCTTCCAGCCCTATTGGAGCAACAAGTCCCTGCCCCATCCGGAATACTGTCTTCTGATGATGTGCGGCGGTAGCGAGAATCCGGATTTTTCGATTACAGAGAAGATCGTCCGTGCATTCTGCATAACCATGGGCATGGAGCTGCTAGGAAATCTGGGGATCCCCCACACAGATAAGGGTGTGGAAGATCTGCAGGAGAAGGTCGAATCCTTCCTGAGGATCACAGAAGATATGGAGATATGAAGTTCTCGAATCCTTCCGGGCCGTTCGCTGAATCGATGAACGGGATCGTCGAAGGATAGTCCTCTGCGATCACTGACCATGTGTAGGCATCCAGGCTGCGGTCGGTATCCAATACGCAGTTCTTGTAGAACCCTAATCCGACCAGCTTCTCGAGCACCTTCACCACATCACCTTTCTTCCCTCCGGGAAGCACGGCTTTGCCCTTATGGATGAACACCGTGGGGATAACCGAATCGGAGACGTCGCAGATGTCCTTCAGCTCGTAATCCGATGCAACGAAATGGTACGGTGCGAAGACGAATTCGGCATCCTTGTTGAAAGCATCGAACACATCCTCAACCGTCTCGATGTAGGTCATGAACCAAATCGGGGTGCCCTTGATCACGAGATGCTTCATCACCTTCTCTGAGAATTCGCGTACCTCGAAGCTATTGCAGTCGATTATGACAACCGGAGGCTTGACACCAGTATCCTGAGCGGATGTGAAGTAGGTGATGGGTTTCACCCTGTCCCCTCTCCTGGGCGAGGCGGAGGAGAAGTAACCGTCGGTTATCCTGATCTCCTTATCCTCGTAGAATGTGAACAGAGCGGGGATTTCCATGAAGGTCTGGATGATGATCGCTCTATAAACAATCATCTTCGCTTCAATTCAGCCATGCGGGAGCGAACTATAATAATGACAGCAGTCGATTCGGTGTCTGAGGTGCAATAATGGTAATCTACAAATGCGCAAAATGCCCCAACGCAGTCGAGGTCATCTTCAAGGCCGCGTGCACACCCCAGTGCTGCGGAGAGCCCATGATCGCTCTCGAGCCCAAGACGGACGACTTCAAGAATGAGAAGCATGTGCCCTACATCGAGAAGCAGGACGGAGGATTCCTGGTCAAGGTCGGAAAGGAGACCGCACACCCGATGGAAGAGGATCACTACATCGTCTACATCCAGATATGCGCTGACGGTGTTATGATGAGGAAGTACCTCAAACCCGGAGACAAGCCTGAGGCATTCTTCAAGACAGATGCCAAGGAAGTCAGGGCATGGGAGTACTGCAACAAGCACGGGCTCTGGAAGTCCAACCAGTGAAGTTCACATAAAACACATTCTCCCCTTCGGGGGAGTACCTTTTCAAAAAAGAACGGCACCGGTACACCGTACCGATGCCGTTTGATCTCACTCGAAAGTGATGCTGACGGGTTTCTTCAGCCCAAGTCCAGCCTCGGCCTCGATGGCCTTGATGACTCCGCAGGGCACGGGGCATGCTGTGTGACGGAGGCATGTCGCTGCCTTCTTGTACACCTCGGACTCGGTGAAAGGCTCGCCAACAGCCGAGAATGCTGCCACGTTCTCTATGGGGGACAGCTTCTGCACCATGGGGCAGTTGCTCTCGATGACCACGTTAGCGGACATCATATCATCATTCATTGTAGCGGTGATCTTGGAGACCATTCCGCAGACTCCAGCCTGTACGTTTACCACTGTTGCCATGATATTACCTCAGTTCCACCAATCCTTCTTGCGGTCGATGGTCTCATCCCTGTCAGGTCCGAGGCTGATGAGATCAGCGGGTACCTTCAGGTACTTCTCGATGAATTCGATGTACTCCCTCATCTCGCCGGGGAGGTTGTCGTAGCCTGCCTTGACTACATCCATAGTGTTGCTCCAGCCCTCCCATCCTTTGAAGTTCTCGTAGATGGGCTTGGCCCTGTTGAGCTTGGCGATGGAAGCGGGGAAGTGCTTGACCTCCTCTCCGTCGATCTCGTAAGCGACGCAGACGGGAAGCTCGGGGATGTCGTTGAGGACATCGATCTTGGTGATTCCGAGGGATGTGAATCCGCAGAGCCTGGAAGCATGCTCGACGACAACGAGGTCCAGCCATCCGCATCTCCTTCCCCTGCCGGTTGTGACTCCGAACTCTCCTCCTTTCTTCTGGAGCTCGACTCCGAAGTCGTCGTGGATCTCCGATACGAACGGTCCCTCACCGACACGGGTTGTGTATGCCTTCACGATTCCTACGACCTTGTCGATCCTGTTGGGTGCCACTCCGGATCCGGTGCAGATTCCTCCTCCGCATGTAGCCGAGGATGTAACGTAGGGGTATGTTCCGTGGTCGATGTCCAGCATAGCTCCCTGAGCGCCTTCGAACACGACCTTCTTGTTGGCATCGAGTGCCTCGTTGATCAGAACGGATGTGTCGCAGATGTACTTGCCTATCTGATCCCTCCATCCGACCATCTTGTCGTACAGGGATTCTGTTGTGCAGCAGCACTGCTCGGCGTCCATCATCTTCATGAGGTCCTTCTTGTAAGGGAGGATGAATGAGATCTTCTCCTTCAGGAGATCGTCCTCTAGCAGGTCGCCGGCCCTGAATCCGATCCTCGCTATCTTGTCCTGGTAGGTCGGACCGATTCCCTTCTTGGTGGTACCGACGTTGTTCTTTCCGCGATACTTCTCCTCGGCTCCGTCCAGCTTCTTGTGGTATCCCATGATGAGGTGGGCCCTGTCCGAGATCCTCAGCCCGTCGATGGATCCGCCGTTCTCGATGACCTGGTTGATCTCGTCGCTGAGCTCCTCCAGGTTGACGACGACACCGTTTCCGATGACCGCGAGCTTTCCCGGCCTCACGACACCCGAGGGGAGTCCGTGCAGCTTGAACACCTTGTCATCGACGATGATTGTGTGTCCCGCGTTGTTCCCGCCCTGGAAACGTACGATGAGGTCCGATTTCTCGTCCAAATAATCTGTGAGCTTTCCTTTCCCTTCGTCTCCCCACTGGGAGCCGATGATAGCTAGACTCGGCATGTGATAGGCACCTAGTCTGGGGAAGGGCGATGAACGATATAAGGAATTACGTGCCTCACTTCTTCGAATCGGGGCTGCACTCCTTGTAGAGCGCTATGATGTCCTTCAGCGGGAGATCTGTCTTGAAAGAAGTTGGGCAGATGTGGGTGAAGGAGGCCTTTCCGTTGGTGTTCATGAGGTCGATGAAGTCCGCCAGTTTAGCCGGGGACATCTTGATGTGGGAGGACAGTTCGCTCATGTCGTAGACGAATACCTCGGAATCGAGCTCGTTCTTCCAAAGGTCCAGGTACTTTGTGCATCTCTTCTCCGCAGCCATGCCTGTAGGGTCCATCTTCGAGACGAATTCCTGGTCGTGCAGTGGGCCCAACCAGAACGGGCCATACTTATGGGTCGGGTCGTAATGCTGGGAGGTGGACCTCTCCAGAGTCTCCATGTTGTACTCCATGTATCCGAGCTGCGACATCATCTGGTCGGCCTTCTCGGCTCCTTCTTCAACCTGGATGTATGTGCGGAAGTAGTGGTCCGCATAGAACGAAAGCAGCGGTTTCATGCCCCTGTCGAACTTGGCGAGCTCCCTGGCGATGGAACTCATTAGGATGCGCAGGCCGCCTTCATGGCACATGTAGCCCCTAACAGGCTCAGACTGGTATCTGCGCCTGCATTTGGGCGCATGTGCGCCGGCAAGAGGAGCGGTATCCGTAGCGGTGATTGCTAGAATCCCTCTTTTCCTACATCCGAGGATGGCCGATTGAACGAACGGGGCAGGTGAGCCGAATGGATCCAGATCGACATAGTCGAACGTCTCCTCTGCGAAGAGCGAATGTAGGTTGCGGTTTGATGACCAGCAGTTGTCCAGATTGTTCAGACCGATGTTGGCAGTTATGAAAGGGATGGCGTCGGGGCTGATGTCGTTGGCCGTTACCTGCGTACCTTTGACCTCGTTAGCTATCCTCACTGCTCTGGAGCCTGTAGCCGTCATTGCATCGGCTACTGTCAGATCCCTTCCGACAGCGCGAAGGAGCATTACGCTCACGTCGCGATTGAATGCCATCTGTTCGTTGAAGAAAACTCCGCCCTGTATCTTGCCCGGGCCTCCGGCAGAATGCAATTCCGGCACCAGGATATCTGTGGATCCTTCGTGGATGATGATACCGTCAGGCATCAAACATTCTCTCCGTGCATCAGGCGGACGATTTTGTAGGGAAGGAGGTTCCTGTTCGTAGGGGTGACCTCCAGAATCCTGACGTCATCCCTCCTCCTTATGTCCTGAAGGAGGGGGTTCCTGGATTTCTTGTGGAGAGTGATGATCATCGGTTTGTCGACCTCGAGGGACTCTTTGACGATGTTGACGAATGCCTCGCTCTCGACCTCCATCTTTCCGACTTCGTCGATGACGATGACATCGCATTGCTCCATGGCATCCCTGATGGCCTGGACTCCGACCTCTTCCAGTTTGGCCAGGTCCACTCCTATCTTCCCCACCATGATCTTGCTTTCAATTTCGGTGCTGGCGAAGACCTGTTGCTGTCCAGTTAGAAGATTCCTGACGGTGAAACCCACCTTCTTCCTATCTTTTTGGATGGGCTCATCGACCATGCCGCCGATAGAAATCTCCTCTTCCGACCTTAGCATGTCCACTACACGCAGAAGAGCATAGGTCTTTCCCGATCCGGGAAGTCCTGTTATACCAATTTTGATATCGGTGATCATAGTAACCTGACTAGTCTATAGACTAGCTACGTATATATCGTAAACAAAGTATATTAAATTTTTATGGTACCCCAGACAATCATAGCGATGTTGATTTTTCGATTCAAAATCCGATACTTTTCATCGGATTTTAGTTGGATGATAGGAATAACTACATCACTACCCAGAGGACAAAAATCGATGGTCAATAATGTCCATTCTCACCTCCACTTCCGCAACCAATTATTACAATCAAACAATACCAAATTACGTGCACTATACGGAATTCTCGAAGGCGTTGCTTCTCCACCCCGGCATCATCCGTCTGGAGCTGCTGACCAAGGATCTCATGGCGGAAGTGAGATCGATAGAGAATTCCCCATTAAACGTAGGATTCATGCCCATCGACCCCGTGGGCTACGGAGAGGTATGCTCCAAGAAGCTCAAGCTCATAGCTTTCTGCAGCACAGAATTCCCGATGTTCACAGAGAGGTTCATGGATATCGTGGACAGCAGAGGTATGATGATCGGCCATGACGTGCTGGATTCCGAGAAGGCCGAATATGATTCTAAGGATTACATCTGGCTTACAAACAACCTGTTTTTCGACATGACCATGATGGGGGAGCACCATCTGAAGTGCGCAATCCACTCGCTAGCATTGAATGTCGAGGGCCTCGATGATGGTATCTGCCCAAGGGTGTACTATCCCTGTGCTGCATCGGCAGATCACCTGAATGAGAAGTTCGGTGCATCGGGAAAGGTATCGTCAACAGTGATAATCGGCGTGGACGGAATTACCTTCTGATCGGTTCATTCGATCTTGGAGACGTACATGAGGGGGTACTCAAGATCCTCGTCGTATCTCATCTCGGCGGTCACCCTGGAGTCACCGAGGGCTATGACGACCTTGGCATCGATCATGTCCCCTGTCAGGGAAACATAAGAGTAGGTGTCCCCGTCGGAGACGAATGAATCGCGATCGATCTTGATCTCCGCGCATTCTACGTACGGTTGTACCTCGACGGTCCTGGAGATGGTGTCCTCGAGCTGTTTCACCGTATCGATGTTCACCGGAGTGCCCACGAACTGATGGTAGACCGTTGCGAGCTTGATACCGGCTTCGAAGATTGCGCGCTCCCTCTCGGTGCAGGAGAACTTGTCGTTGGCGGTTTTCTCTCTGGACGTCATCGTCATCTCTTCTCGAGGGGGATGTAGTCGCGGGGTTCGTGGATGTTGACATAGGCGGGCCTGAGAATCTTGTTGGAGGAGATGAGCTCCTCAATGCGGTGGGCGCTCCATCCGATGATCCTAGCCGTGGCGAACAGAGGGGTATAGACCTCCTTCGGGATGTCCAGCATATCATAGACGAAACCGCTGTAGAAATCCACGTTCGCACAGACGCTCTTGTTGTTGTGCTTGTGCTCCATGATGAGCCCGGGTGCGATCTCCTCGATGTTGTGGTAGTACTTGAAGTCCCTGAGGCGGCCCTTCTCCTTGGCCAGGTCCTGGACGAATGATTTGAAGACGTTGGCACGGGGATCTGATTTGGTGTAGATCGCGTGGCCCATACCGTAGATGAGTCCGGATTTGTCGAAGGCCTCTTTGTCGAGTATCTTGTTCAGATAGGCTTTGAGGGCATCTTTGTCGTCGGGATCCTTCACGTGCTTCCTGATGTCGGACATCATGTCCATGACCTTCAGGTTGGCTCCTCCGTGCTTGGGGCCTTTGAGCGAGGACATCGCCGCGGCTATGACTGCATAGGTGTCGGAACCGCTGGAAGTGGTCACCCTGGTTGTGAATGTCGAGTTGTTCCCTCCGCCGTGCTCCATGTGCAGAACAAGAGCGAGATCGAGGACGGTGGCCTCGAGCTGAGTGTACTTCTTGTCAGGCCTCAGCATGCGCAGGAAGTTCTCTGCCGCGGAGAGCTTTGGATCGGGGTGATGAATGTACATGCTCTGGCCGTTGAGGTAGTGGTTGTAGGCGTGATAGCTGTACACCGTGAGCATGGGGAATACCGTGATAAGGTAGAGGCACTGCCTCAAGACGTTCTCGAGGTCGTTGTTGAGGGCATCCTCATCATAGGATGCGAGGAACAGCACTTCTCTGGAGATGGCGTTCATGACGTCCTTGCTGGCCGCCTTCATGATGACGTCCCTGGTGAAAGTCCTGGGGAGTTTGCGGTTCTTGTTCAGGATTTCCTTGAACTCCGAGAGCTCCTTCTCTGTAGGCAGTTTGCCGAACAGGACCAGGAATGCGACCTCTTCGAACCCGTACCTCTTCCTGAGGAATCCGTTGGTGAGGTCCTCGATCGAGTATCCGCGGTAGCGGAGGATTCCTTCGCATTCGGTCTTGACACCATCGACCATGATGGTTCCGTCGACCTGGGAGACCTCGGTGAGACCTACGATGACTCCGTTTCCGTTAGCGTCACGAAGACCCTTCTTGACATCATACTTGGAGTATTCGCTGACCTGGAAGCTGTCGTTCTCGACGCACAGTTTCTACTTGGACTCGATGAAATCATGGTAAACCTTTTTCACGCAGTCACCTCCGTTATCGACCTGGTGAATAAATGGATGACATTATAAAAGACTATTATCGGAAACCAATGCCATATAGTATGTTCGCTTTCAACATGATTGTTTGAGAACATTTGTGTTTCATATCAGACACTGCATAGTCTGGACAGATGAAGTTTTACATCTGACCGTTGACTGATAGGCGATCATCGTCCTCAATCGGTTTATACCGGAAGGGGAATCACACAGTCATGGGAACGATCAAGATAGCAGGTCAGGAGATCGATGCTGGTAACGGAATCACGATAGAGGATGCCATGCACCAGAACGGTTTCCATCCGGATTCGTTCCTCTATCTTGTCGATGGGAAGCCTGTTCCTATGGACACCCTTATTCAGGACAGCATGGTCATAAAGGCCGTTAAGGTTGCTTCCGGCGGATGATCAGAGTCCCGCGATCTTCTTCATCGATTCGAAGTCGAATCCGTCTTCGATAGCGTGTTCGATCATCTCATCAAGATTCGCGATGAATGCCGAATGTACGTCATTGCCTTCTAGCTTACCGTCCGATGATGAAAGCGAATCCTCCTCGGGGAATCTGAGATACTCGTACCTCAGCACGCCTAAGCACTTCATTCCTGTGAGCTCCTCGACCTTCTTGATTCCGTCGGCCAGGATGGAGCCGTCCCCTCTGAACCTGTTGATGATGAATCCTTTGAGTTGAGGTTTCAGATCATCGGGGATGAGCCTCCATGTGCCGTATATTGCAGCGAAGACGCCGCCCCTCTCTATGTCTCCCACGATGATCGAAGGGACTCCTGTGACCTTCATCAGCCCGACGTTGGCGAGATCGCTTTTCATGAGGTTGAGCTCCACAGGGGAACCCGAGCCTTCACAGAGTACCATGCTGTGCTTGGAGGTCATCCTGTCATATGCTTTCTTCACCTCTACGATGGCCATGTCGCGGTCAAGCGGGTTGTCCTTCGTGATATCCATGTAGGGCTTTCCGTTCAGGACGAGCTGCATGACGCCTTTGCCTGACGGTTTCAAGAGAACAGGGTTCATATCCGTCTCGGGCTCGATCCCTGCCGCCCAGGCCTGGAATGCCTGTCCGATGCCTATCTCCCCTCCGTCCTTGGTCGCGATGGAGTTGAGCGATAGGTTTGATCCCTTGAACGGGGCGACATCTATGCCTGATTTGTTGAGGTACCTGCACATCATCGCACAGACCGTGGTCTTGCCGGCCCCGGAGGATGTACCGAGGAAGAGCACGCAGCTCATTCCTTCACCCCCGCGATCTCGATGAGCTTCTCCACATCCATGTTCTCGGCGAAGACATCCGCCAGCTTCTGGAGGTTCTCCTCTAAGATTGCCTCGTAGTCCTCAGCACCCTCGGTGTTGACGGGCTCTCCATTGTGCTTCACGAATGAAAGGAAGTACTTCCTGAAGGCGGGCTTGTCGAATATTCCGTGCTGATAGGTTCCGAACGTCAGATCCTCTTCCCTGACGGAGCCTTCTGGCAGCGGGTCCGCATGGAATCTGTCCAGGAGGACAAGGGGCTGTTTCTCCCTGACCTCGGAAATACCCATGTGGAGCTCGTATCCCGTGATCTCCCCGCCGTTGCCAACCGCCAGTTTGCCCTCGTTCTGGATGATCTGTTTGGCGTATTCGCCGAACGTCGTGGTGTTGTCGAAGAAGCCCAACCCCTCGTAAACAGCCTTTTTCCCGGCTTCGATACCGTTGCTGTCGTCCAGGACCTTACCCATCATCTGGTAGCCTCCGCATATTCCGACGATCGGGATCTTCTTCCAGAGCTTCTTGATTTCTTTATCGAGTCCTTTTTCCTGCATCCACAGGTAGTCGGAGACCGTGTTCTTGGTTCCGGGCATGACGATGGCATCGACGCCTTTCAGGTCCTCGACCTTCTCCACGAACACGGTGGAGACATCCTCTAGGAAGAGTGGGTCCAGATCCGTGAAGTTGGCCATGCGCGGGAATTTGATCACTCCGATCAGCGATTTGCCCTCGCCCTTCTTGCGAACTCCCCTGAGCGCCTCTGAATCCTCACTCGGAAGGACCACGTCCGCATGGGGGATGATTCCGATGACGGGGATGCCGGTGAGCCTCTCCAGTTCTTCGGCTCCTGGTAGCAGTTTCTTCGTGTCGCCTCTGACGTTGTTTAGGATGATTCCTTTGATGCGCTTCCTGTCATTCTCGGGGATCAGCTCGACTGTACCGATTGCGTATGCGAAGGAGCCTCCCCATTCCACATTGACAACCAGAATGACATTGGCATCCGCGATATTGGCCGCCCCCATATTGGCGATGTCCCTATCGTAGATGTTGATCTCGGCAGGCGATCCGGCACCTTCCATGACCACGCAGTCGTATCTGTCCTTCAGGAATTCCACATGCTCCTTGACGATCCCGATGCCGGGTCCGGGAACGAATTCGTTGTAATATCCGTCGACATCGTAGTCTGCGAAAGGCTTCCCGCATACCATGACCTGCGACACCGTGTCACCTTTCGGTTTCAGCAGAATCGGATTCATGTGCGCATCGGGATTCTTTATGCCTGCGGCCTTGGCTTGCAGGACCTGTATCATGGCGATCTCGGCCCCGGCCCTGGTGACCTTGGAGTTGAGGCTCATGTTCTGCGATTTGAACGGTGCTACCAGATATCCCTTGTTGTGAAGTATCCTGCAGATAGCCGCCACTGTGACGGATTTTCCTGCATCGGATGTAGCTCCAACCACCATCAGAGCCTTTCCTTTCTTCCAGAATTTCGCCTTGGCATCCCTGAAGATATCGTCGAAGCGCGGGTCCTTCGCATCCTTGATACCCAATCTCTCGATCTCCGAGTAGATGAACTTGACCACCGGGGTTCTGTGAATGAACAGGCAGTCGGAGCAGTTCCAAACCGGTCCGTGCCTGCCCTGGAGCTCCCAGCCGAAAGTCTTGTCGTTGCATGGGAAGAACGGGCAGTAACAGAAGGAACAGTCCTGTCCTGTGAAGTGGGCAGGGTGATAAGGGCATGAAAGGTTAGGTCCTAGCCATCCCCTCTGAATCTCCTCGTTGACCTTCTTCGCGATCTTCTCCATGGGTATCATTGGCAGTATCGTCGAATTCAGTTATAGGGGATTCGGTCCACTTTCGGCGACACTTTTCCCATCCAGATGTTGAAGTGTACAGTCCACTTTCGGTGATCTCCCTTTCAAGTTCTTATAGTCACAACACGTAGCGCCTGCCGATGGGAAAACTCTTCAGATTCGTTCACTGCGCAGACCTGCATCTCGGGTCTCGTTTCAAAGGGTTGGAGATCGACGACCCTGCCTTGGCAAGAAGGCTCAGGGAATCGGTGTTCGAATCCTTCGCCAGGATAGTCGATATCGCTATCGAGAAGCAGGCGGACGCCCTGATCATCTCCGGCGACCTGTACGATGACAGCAACGAGCTCCCATCCACTAGGCTATGGCTTTCTCAGCAGTTCTCCAGGCTGAGCATCCCCGTGTACATCTGCAGGGGCAACCACGATTCGGAGACCGCTTGGGATTCAGCAATCCCCTATCCAGAGAATGTCAAGGAGTTCGGAACCGAGCCCGAAAAGTTGGTCCTTGACGATGTGGAGATCATCGGAGTCAGCTACTCCACCCCGCACGAGACCCGTAATCTCGTATCCATGATTGAAGGAGATCCGGAGAGATTCACCATAGCATGCGTGCATTGCGACATAGATTCCTATTCAGAGGGTTATCCATACGCCCCCTGTTCGAGCCGCGATCTCCAGGGGAGGTCCGTTGACTACTGGGCTTTAGGGCACATACACAGAAGGAATGTGGTCTCCACCGCACCGTATGTCGTCTATCCCGGGAACATCCAAGGACGCAGCTTCAAGGAGACTGGCGAGAAGGGATGCTACCTGATAACCGTATACTCGGGCAGGATCCGTTCAGCCGATTTCATCCCGACACAGGGATTCGTGTGGAAGGACCTCAACGTGAACATAACCGGATGGGATCTGAACGACGTGGTCAACACTCTGAAGGGAAGCCTCAACGGCTCATCGCTGGCCAGGGTCACGTTCAGAGGATCTGGGAAGCTGGACACCATGCTCCGTTCCAATCCATCGGACGTCAGCAGGGCCATTTCTGATGCTACCGGAAGCATAATCTCATCAATCGTAGTCGACACGAGTCCGGAGGTCGATCTGGATTCCAGAGCCGGCGGTAAGGACATGGCCTCGGCCGTCATACGTACCGGCGACAGGTTCAGCTCCCTTTCCAAGGATGAGCTGCTAGACATCATCTGCACGAACAAGATCGCCGCTAGGTACCGCGACCGTTATTCTGCTCTCTCGGAAGATGAACTCAAGAATATGGTAAAGCAGGCAGTCAGGAACGTTATCGTCATGATGGAGGCTTCCAGATGAGGATCTCCAGAGTCAATATCGCATCATTCGGCAAGCTGAGGGACAGGACTTTCGAGCTCGATCCCAAGCTGAATGTTTTCTACGGTCCTAACGAATCCGGTAAGACCACTACCATGGAGTTCATACGCTCTGTACTGGTCCCGTCAAACGGAAGGAAGCTCTATCCCGAGAGGAACAAGAGGGATGAAGGATACATCGAATATACCGAGGACGATGTGCAGTGCAAGGCAGAACTGGGGTCCGCTCAAGGGATCCCGAAGTGCCTGGTAGGCATGGAGCCGGAGCTCTACCGCAATATTTTCGCCATGAACACATCCGGGCTTGACAATCAGGTCCCGCTTTCCAGCGGAGACATCCGCTCCAGGTTCCTGACGATACCTGGCGGGGAGGAGATGCCCAAGGTGATCGATTCCTTAGAGGATGAGGTGGCCACCTTGCTGGGGAAGACCAGCAGCTCACCTTCGAAGGTCAACGGGCTTCAGGATTCGGAGCAGGAAGTGATGGAGAGCATATCCTCGATGCGTTCCAATGCTGAATCCTATTCTGTTCTAACCGAGAAGAAGGAGCGCCTCGAATCCGAGCTGGAGGCCATCAACAAGGAGAACAGCTCGGCGATAGAGAACAATCAGCTCTATGCGAAGATCGAATCGCAGAAGGGAGCTTACAGCAGTCTGCAGCAGAACCGTCAAAGGAAGAAGGAGCTCTCCGCTTCGAAGCTACCGACACCTGAGGACATCAGGGAGCATGACCGTCTGGTGAGCGATTCTCAGATCAAGAAGGGAACATTCAGCAGCTTCGAGGAATCCAGGCGCACAGCCGTAGCTGACCTCGGTGCGGACGAGAAGACCGTCAGGGAGCAAATCCCGCTGATGAGGGAATTGATCTCCAAACGCCCGGAATACGATGCGAGGCTCAACCGTCCAGCTCCGGTGAACACAACTGTGCCGATAGTGCGCATAATCGTATCCCTGCTTCTGATCGTGGTGGCAGTCGTCGCCCTGATCATTCCCGGTTTGGATGACATCGTGCGCTACGCTGTGGCCGGAGCCATGGTTGCCGGAATCATCGTTTTCTTGCTATTCACCCGTAAACTCGGACCTGCAGTTGACTACGGGAATCTGGAATGGATTGAGATCTACGAAAGGGATGTAACCTCGGAGGCGAGATTATTCGGAGGCAGTCTGGGCTCGGTTCATTCGGACCTGCAGCATTTCGAGCAGCTGATCAGGAAGATAGACGACCTGGACAGGACTTCGGTAAAGCGCAACGAGCTCCATGGGCAATCTATGCAGGCTGAAAACAATCTTCTGAGGTTCCTCTCAGCATACGGCGGCGAACAGGGATACAGGACAGCGGTCTCGAACGCCGATGAGCTGAAGAAAGTCGATGCGAACATCAGCATGCTCTGCAACAACATCCGTACTGCCGGTTTCGATCCCGATCAGCCTCTTCCAGTAGTCGAGAAGATCGATCTGGACACCACTTTACAGACCTCCATCGCCTCCGAACTGGGAACCGTCGAAGAGAAGATGAAGGCGGTCCTGGACACTGCAGAGCTAGATGCTCTGATCGATAGGTCCTATGCGATTCATGACGAGATGGAGATAGCATTGAGGGAAGGGGCAACAGCAGTCCTCGCATCCGCCATAGTGCAGGAGGCATGCACCGAACTTTATGAGAACGTACATCCCGAGGTGGTCACCACCGCTGACAGTTATCTATCACTTATGACCAAAGGCACCTGCCGTTTGGATCTCGATCCGAGGAACACCGACCTATCGGTTATCTCCAACGGAGAGGCCAAGGGCCCCAGGCAGTGGAGCACCGGGCTGAGGGCCCAGATATTGCTATCACTGAAACTGGCGGTGGCCAGGGAGATGGGTGACGGCGATATCCCGATGATATTGGATGATGTATTGCTCCCATTCGACTCGGAGAGGAAGGAGGGAGCCATGGAGGCTCTAATGCAGGTCTCATCGGATATGCAGGTGCTGCTCTTCACCTGCGACGACGATATCGCTGAGATGGCAGAACGTATCGATGGATGCAATCTGATAAGGATGTGAGTGTAGCACACAGAGAATTGTTCTTTGCCTGGTAGTCAATTGTCGTCTACATTCTCTTTATATATAGGATTTTAAATGTCGATAGCAGGGAGACACAGTGTTCCCTGTTCACACATAACAATATCACGATCATCACTCGCCTATGATGGCGAAAGCCGAGATATCCGGGCAACGGAGCGCCGACCCGACATACGAAAGATCTTCTCGGTTTGGTTAAAATTGGGACGTAGCCCGAAGGACAGTAGGGCTGCGAAAGGGATGCGCAGAGCAGGGACAAGGTTCTACCCATCAGCCCCATGGAGGGTACAAATGAACATTGATCCTAATGCAACGAAATACATGGTCAAGGCTAAGATTAGCGCTGACGGAGTTATAGACAGGCCCGACGTCGTCGGAGCCATTTTTGGTCAGACCGAGGGACTCCTCGGTGACGAGCTTGACCTGAGAGACCTCCAGAAATCCGGAAGGATCGGAAGGATAGAGGTCGAGACAGTAACCAAGGGCGGAAAGTCCGAGGGAATCATCTACATGTCATCGAGCCTGGACCAGGTCGAGACCGTCATCCTCGCTTCAGCGTTGGAGACCGTCGACCGCGTAGGTCCCTGCAAAGCATCCGTGCACGTCCTCGGAATCGAGGATGTCCGTGTGACCAAGAGGGAGAAGGTAGTCGAGCGTGCAAAGGAGCTTCTCAACGAGCTCATGAAGCAGTCCGAGGGATCCAGCACCAACCTGATGAACAGCGTCAAGCAGAGCGTCCAGGTCGAGGAGATCACCACCTACGGACCTGACAGATGCCCTGCCGGACCCAACGTAAGGGACTCCGAGGCAATCATCATCGTGGAGGGAAGGTCGGATGTCCTCAACCTCCTCAAGGCAGGAATCAAGAACGCCATCGCAGTCGAGGGAACCAACATCCCCAAGACAGTCCAGGAACTCTCCAAGGAGAGAGTCGTCACAGCCTTCACAGACGGTGACAGAGGAGGAGAGCTCATCCTCAGGGAGCTCTTCCAGGTGGCAGAGGTCGACTTCGTCGCCCGTGCACCCCGTGCGCATGAGGTCGAGGAGCTGTCCTCCAAGCAGATCATCAAGTGTCTCCGCAACAAGGTCCCCGGCGACCAGTACATGGAGATGAACAACCTCAACTTCGAGGAGAGGTCTTTCGACGAGCTCGACAACTTCGAGCCCGAATCAGACTACAGGTCCGACAGGCGCGACAGGAAGGACCGCGACAACAGGCGTGACCGCGATGAGCGCCGTGACAGGAAGGACCGCGACAACAGGCGTGACCGTGACGAAAGGCGCGAGGAGCGCCGTAAGGAGCGTTTCAACAACGAGGCCCTCGACAAGTACAGGAAGAAGCGCGAGGAGCGCCAGGAGCGCGAGGAGAGGTCATACGAGGCACCCGAGGCCGAAGTGACCGAGCCCGAGGTCCCCCAGAGGTACGAGGAGCCCGAGGAAGTCAAGGTCTCCGAGGAGATCGTCGCAGAGGAGCCCTCCGAGGAGGAGAAGCCCAAGAAGTCCACCAAGAGGAAGAAGGACGCCGAGGACAAGCCCAAGAAGTCCACCAAGAGGAAGAAGGACGAGGAGCCCGCAGAGGAGCCCGAGCCCGCCGAGGAACCCGCTGAGGAGGAGAAGCCCAAGGAGACCAAGACCAAGGAAGAGAAACCCGCCAAGGCAAGGTCCCTGAAGGGAAAGAAGCTCATCACCGACAAGGTCCTCACTGCAGAGCAGGAATCCTACCGCGACATGCTCCTGGAGCTCTCCACGACCCACAACGCCAAGGTCCTGGATGCCTCGAACGAAGTCATCAGGCAGGTCGCCGTAAAGAGCCTCGTCAACTCCCTGAAGGAGGATGGGGACAACGTCGCTGCCATCGTCTTCGACGGAGTCATCTCCCAGAGGATCATCGATGTCTCTTCCGAGAAGGGAATCAAGACCGTCGTCGGAACCCGCAAGGGAAACATCTCCAAGATGCCTGCCGACATAACCATCTGGACTAAGGAAGACCTCGTCTGATTACCATGGCCAAGCAGAAGCATGTTGAAACCTGGGAAGACGTCCAGGAACTGAAATCGACAGCCGAGATCCAGATCCCCAAGGATCCTCTCGACAGGGTCCTCGGTCAGGAGGAGGCCATCGAGCTTGCCAAGATCGCCGCCAAACAGCGCAGGCATCTGCTGCTCGTCGGTCCCCCGGGAACCGGTAAGTCGATGATCGCCCGTGCGCTCTCCATGAACCTCCCTGCCCCAAAGCAGGAGGTCCGCGTGGTCAAGAACCCGGAGAACCCCGAGCGTCCCCTGCTGTCGGTGCTCGACGCCAAAGAGGTCCTCAAGGAGGAGGACATCAAGGCGGCATCCATAGGCATCCTGCTCACACCTGAGGAGGCTCCTGCCAACGTCGCTGAGCACCTCGGATACAAGTGCAAGAACTGCGGAGGATACTCCCTCCCCACGGACACGGTCTGCCCTCACTGCAACCAGTCCAAGCTGGATTCCACAGCGAACAAGAGTAATCCGTTCCAGGACATCCTCAGCAACCTCAGCGGTATGTTGGACGTCCCCCTGCAGGAGATCACAGCAGGAAAGGAGAAGGTCACCACACGCGACAGGAACGACGAACAGGTCATCTTCGAGCGTGCCGGAGACAAGATCCGCAAGCTGGACCAGGCCGCTCTCGAGAAGAGGGCCGAGCTCCAGAGCACCAGCAACGAGAAGGTTCTGGTGAAGCTCAGGAGGAACCCGTTCGTCCTGGCGACAGGAGCATCCGAGACGGAGCTTCTAGGAGATGTCCGTCACGACCCCTACGGAGGGCACGAGAAGCTCGGGTCCCCCGCATACGAGAGGATCGTCGCGGGATCCATCCACGAGGCACACGAGGGAGTCCTATTCATCGATGAGATATCCCATCTGAAGGAGCTCCAGAGATACATCCTGACCGCCATGCAGGACAAGGTGTTCCCCATCACTGGAAGGAACCCCCAGTCCGCCGGAGCAAGCGTCAAGGTGGACAACGTCCCCTGCGACTTCATCCTGGTGGCCGCTTGTAACATACAGGATCTTGAGAACATCCTCTCTCCGCTCAGGTCGAGGATCATCGGAAACGGTTACGAGGTACTTGTCGACATCGCCATGCCTGACAATTCCCACAACCGCGCCAGGTACGCCCAGTTCGTAGCCCAGGAGATTCAGCTCGACGGGCACATACCCCACGCATCGATCGAGGCTGTCGAGAAGATCATCGCCGAAGGAAAGAGGCGTGCGAAGCTGGACAACCAGAACAACGCCCTGACCCTCAGGCTGAGGGAGCTCGGAGGACTCATAAGGTCCGCTGGAGACATCGCTGTCCTGGAAGGCGCCAAGCTGATCACCGGCGAGCACATCGACAGGGCCCTCAGGAGATCCCGCAGCGTCGAGGAGCAGATCAAGGACCGCTACGGATCCTACAACAAAGGTCTCTCCAAGGATGTCTCTTCCGCTCAGAAGGAGCGCTCCAGCTACTACTTCGAGACAGAGCACTTGGACGACTCCATGTTCTCTTGAAAACCAAGGGGGATCATCCCCCGTTTTTCCTTTTTTTCCGACCATTCACCGAAAACCGTCATATACGATTCCATTGTTCTATTCATGATGAGCAGTAAATGGGGCTTGTTGGCGCTGTTCACGCTAGTGCTTGTTTCAGCCTCAGCTATCGTCATCGACCCCATCGATGCCGCCGATCCGCCCAAGGATCCATTGCCCCAGGATCTTTATCCTTACGCTGATATCATCCTGACCGCTGACGCCAAGGGCAACACCCTGATGACGTTCAAGGCCTACGGGGATTACGTGGTCACGAAGGACCATCCTTCCGAATGGTTCACCCACACCTATTCTCAGAACACCGACATCATCCTCAGGAACCTCTCCCAAGCTGGAGACTACATGGAGATCGTGTACGACGGTGCTAATGTGAGGAAGCTCACGATCTTCAGCGTCGATACCAAGGAGTCGCTGAATTCGGCCAACTCCGTCCATTTCACCATGTACAGCGGATCCATCCAGACGCTTGCGATGCTGACAGCTTCCAATCAGGTGAAGCAGTACATCGGGAATTCATACGATTCGATCCCGACCACACTCCGCAACGTAACGCTGGACATGAAGGGAGGCAGCGTCAATCTCCTGAACCCGACGACCGAGATGCTGGGCATCACAAACTACACCGTCCATCTGGACTACGGTCTGTCCGTCAACCGCATGTACACCACCGGTGAGAACGGGAAGTACTCCAGCGTCCACATCGATATGAACGGTGCGGCAGTCGGATACATGTCCAACATCGCATCCAGGATCGGTCACCTCATCTACGATATCAATTCCGGAAGCATCGATTACTTCTGCATCGGTGCCAACACCGAGCATAGCTACAACAGGAACATCGGGGATCTGGCCACATCCTGTGTCACAGGCGATGTGAAGGTCCACATAGGCTCCAGCGCCACCATCGGCAAGTGCATCATGGGAGGTGGCATTCTGAACATGCCCAGGATCCTCCGCAACGGTGCCCTCGTATCCGAGGAGATAGTGCACATGGTCGTCATCGATGCCCAGAACACAACGGTCTCCAACGATTCCGCATTCCTCGCAGAGAGGAGGACATCAGCATACCATTTCGGTAACTACAAGATAGGCGGCAACCCCTCAGCCAGCTCCATATCGGATTCCTTCTCCTATCTCAAAACCACCATGAAGATCTATGCAGAGGACGGTGTCTGGACGTCGTTCTCCTCCTGTACCATCCCGGTGGGAGGGATCGTGTCCCTTAACACCGAGTACATCGTCCAGACCGACGGTTACCTGAACATCTCAAAAGGCGCAACGCTCTACAACTCGGACAACATGGTCATCAGCGGTTCGCTATACATTGGCGGTACGCTGATCAACAATTCCGTCATCCAGTGCAGGTCCGGATCCGAGATAGAGGGTACGCCTGAAGGGATCGGCTATCTCGCCGATTACGTCCATTATTCAAGCCCCACATCGTCCCTGAACGTCATGTCGCAGAGGAACGCCGTGGTGATAGACCAGGAGACGCAATACCCTGTGGAGAGCATCTCGACCATCCTGGCGGAGGATAACCTCACCGTCACCATCACCATCGAGGGTTCGCAGCGTATCTACGGGGACGAGTTCATGATAGCCCTCAACCCTGTGGATCCTCCGGAGAACTTCGACGGAATGTACAGACTGGACATCAAGGGAATCGACAGGGACCTCCTCGCAATCTGTACAGTCGAGGTGACCTTGCCCACCGATCACAACCAGTGCACCGCGGTATACGTCTTCGATGAGGCGGAGGGACAGTACAAGATGATCTCCGCTGCCGAGTACGAGTCGCAGGTCTTCATCACCGCAGGCACTTACAATGACTTCTATCTCTTGAACTACACATCCGAGAGGCCAATCCCTCCTCAGCCTATCGTCATCAATACTGACATGACCTGGTTCGACTACGTTCTGATAGCGGCGATCATAGGCGTATTGGCGGTGACCGTGTACTCGCTCGTCACGATGAAACGTGATTGATGCCTGAGAGCTTCAGGACCATCCTGTAACCGTCCTCTCCTGGGGCATAGAGCGAAGGCAGAGTCTCCTCGATGGCGAATCCCTGTCTTTTGTAGAAATCTATGGCCCTGCCGTTCGTCACACGGACCTCCAGCTGAACCTCTGAGAAACCTTCCATATAGCACCTGGTGCGGTAATTGTCCAGGAGCTTGGTCCCTATTCCCTGTCCTCTGTACTTGGAATCCACGGCATAGAGCGCTATGGAGGCTCTTCCCGGTTTTACCCTGGTCCCGCATATGGCGCCAACAATGTTGCCGAAGATATCCTCAGCCACGATCTGTCCCTCGGGCCAGCAGAGGAAGAAGTACTCAATCACGTCCAGGGAGAAGGAGCCGTCCAGATTGCTGTTGAAAAGGGCGTAGATCCTGATGGAATCCTCAGCCTTCATGGCCCTATAGATAATCAAGCGGAACGCCCCCTGAATATCCTGATCGCTGCGATCATTATGGCCAGAAGCACAAACGCCACAGGTGCGGCATACGGGAGGATCGATTCCACGGAATCAGACGAATCCTCATCAACGGTGAATTCTGTATAAATGAATCCTCTGTTTCCTATAGAGTCGGTCGCAATAACACTCAGGACATGTCTGCCTGAGGATACCTCTAGAACCTTGCGAGGGATCGATGAATCGGAGACGGCCCCATCAAGGTTCCATCTATAGGCGTAATTTCCGGGTTGCTTGACCGCCACGGTGATCGTGATCTTCCCCGGGGAGCTATAGTGACTGGAGAATTCCGTGAAGGACAGTGTGAGCCCGGAGGACCTGTCGTTCCTCTCGAAATCGTCTACGAATGCGCCCGCGAAGAATCCGGAGACCTCCTTGGAATCGATGGCGACCATGACCTCTCTGTTGTTCTCCAGGGAATTATAGGTCCAGTTTATGGATCCCACTAGAACGGTATCATCGCAGACGATTCCTTTGTTATGCACGTATGGAGTGTCCATAACTATACAGCCGATCCCGCTGGACACTTGGACCGATGTGACTGTTCTGCTGTCCACATTATTGCTGAGGATCAGCTTGCAATCAACGCCACCGGAATCCTTTGAGACCATCGCCGAATAGGGATTGTCCGTTCTGCTGAGGAAATCATTGTCGAGACTCTGTTGCTGTGAATAGACTCTGTAAGTGGAGTTGGAAATGTAGTAGATCTGGGCCTGCTGAGCGTTGTCCGGGGAGAGCATGGGGGTGACCTTGCATCTGTAGCTGGGCAGCTGCACTTTCTTCGTCGGAGCAGTATAGGTCAGTGTCTTCGCTTTCGCATAGGGAGCAGCATCGCTGAAATCGATGACATCTCCGTATTCGCCGTTGATGTCATTCTCGAAGACGTCCATCATGTATGACGCATAGGACGGGCTGTCGATCAGGACTCCCCAGCCACGGTTCCCCTGACCTTCCATAGGATCGGTCACCACCTCCATGTTCAAATTGCCCCAGGTCCAGTTCTCGGACGTGACGATCACCCTGGTGCCGTCGATGATGCAGTACTTCGCATGGACTAGGTTGAACCTGTCGCCTGATACGCCTCCTATGAGCTTCACGGTGCACCCTGCATCGACCAGCGCTTTTGCCGGCGAAGGGGATTGTGTTGTGTAGCCCTGCGATTCCTCCAGCAGGACGGTGACATCCACTCCTTTCAAGGAAAGCTTCTGCAACAGCGCAAAGACGTTGTCGCAGGATAGTTGATACATCGTAAGGCAAACGGACTTCTTCGCGTCCTCTAGGGCGTTATAGATAGGTATTCCGCCGGATTCGGGGAACAGGAACGGATGCACAGTGGCATCGAATTGGAGTTCCGGGTCGAATTGGAGATTAGTCTGTCCGATCCTGTAGTTGGTCCAGCAGGATGCAGACCCCCCTTCCGCGGATATCCTCACTGCGAAACTGTTCTTCTTAGGGGTGAACGTGTCCCCGGACCACAAGTTCTTGTCCGAGATCTCGACGTCACCGTAGAAGAAGGCGTCGATTATGTTGTTCCCGTAGAACAGGTAGACATCGTCTTTGGAGTTGTTCAATGCGAAGTTGTTCGATATGGTTACTCCGGACTCGCCGTTCCTGTAGGTAGTATGGCGTCCCGGAAAGCCCGAATCCGCGGACTTATCCTTCATGAAGGTAAGTGTCTCTCCCGAATGGATTATCAGAGATTGCGAGAAGCCTATGGATCCTTCGGACGAGCTCTTCTGAGGGTTGTCGGTGATGCAGAAATCCTTCAGATCTATGTCGTACGAGCTGTAGTTGTGCAGCGAAACTCCCTCGTCTTCGTTGAAGATGTTGACCTCGTAGAGAACAATGCCTGTGTTCGCAGCATCATATTCCGAGGCCAGCGGCACGAATGCGCAAACCAGAAACAGCAGCGATACAGCCAGCACTGACCTCATGGCTGATGGTAACAGTTACTCGTAGAAAATAGCGATGCTCAGATGTTGCGGATCAGGTCTCTGATGACAGCTTCAGGATCAGCAGCTTTGACTACGCCCGAGGCAAGCAGAACTCCCTCCGCACCCAAGTCAACAGCGGTCTTCACATCCCCGCCGTTCTTGACGCCGGCCCCGCACAGGACCTTGATCTTCTTGTCGACGGATTTCACCGCTTCCACTGTACCGGAGACGATGCCGGGGTTGGCGGTGGTGACGGATATGTCTCCTCCTATCAGTTCAGGAGGCTCCACTGCGATGTAATCAGGTGAGAATTGGGCGAGATCCTTCGCGATGTCAACGGTGTCCGCGCAGACGCAGGTGACAAGGTCCAGATCCTTGCATAATTGGACACAAGAGCCCACGTCGGACGCGGGCTGCTTGTGCTCCGAATGGTTTATCAGGGTGCCTGAGGCACCCGCTGATTTGACCAGCGACGGTGTGGTGAATCCAGTTCCGGAACCGGGCTTGCGGGGGTCCACGTTCTGCGAGTAGACGGGTATCTCTACCTGGTCCGCTACGTAGGACAGCTCCACCATGGGAGGGCAAACCACCAGGTTCGCTCCGGTCTCCTCGGCAACCTTGGCGCAGATCTCCGCCAGTTCGAGGGCCTTTACTCCCTCGACCTCGGAGTACACCTTGAAGTTGACGATGACCGCTGGATTCGATTTCATCGAGATCACTCGACTTCCACTTTCTTCTTCTTTGCGGGAGCCTTCTTGGCAGGGGCCTTCTTGGAAGCGGCTGCCTTCTTCTTGGGCTTCTCGTCGAGGGAGACGAACCTGCTGGTGAGCTCCTTGAGGACATCGGGCCTGGAGGTGTATTCCATCTCCTCTGCTCCGAGGATCGACGGGACGAAGGGTCCCTGAGACCTCATGAACTTGCTTGCCCTGATGGCGTTCCTGCGAGCCTCGTCGAAGGTGGAGGTTCCGAAGAAGTCGACGGGTATGTGCTCTCCGTTCTTGGCTCCGTAGGGCTCGAGTCCCTGGAGCTTTCCGTTGTTGAGCTGGAATCCGAGACAGCACACTCTTGGCGGGCCGTCGTAGTATGTGGGGTCAGAGTCCTCGGGCGAGCAGGGGTAGAACGCTCCGATGTGCGATCCCCTCATCCATCCTGCAACGAGCATGGTGTTGTTGAGGAAGGGCTGGGTGTACTCTCCGACGGAGGGCAGACCGCTCTGACATCTGCAGATGCAGACGGGGTCGTCCTTTCCGACGTACCTTCCGGCTGTCATGTTGAGCTTGTCGGTGGAAACGACGGCTGCGGGTCCGATTCCTGCCCTGGAGTTGATCCTCTTGATGGCGTACCTGGAGGTGTCTCCGAGAAGGGACAGGATGCTCCAGGACTCCTCGGGGGCGGACATGACGACCTTCTTGTTGGCCATGACGTCCTGGATCTCGAAGTCGAATCCCTGCTTGGCCCTCTTGTCGATGACCAGTCCGGTGGTCGTGAAGGGGTCCATGAAGATCCTTGTGAGGGGAAGTGTGTATGCGGAAGGCTCGGTCTTGTCGGCCATGAAGAACAGCAGAGGCTCGGATCCCCTCTCCTCGAACGTCATCTCTGCGGAACCGGGACCGGCTCCCTTGACGTTTCCGGAGAATGCATCCGTGAGGATGTCCTGTCCGGCAGCGTAGAGCTTCATCTTCTTGGCGATCTTGGTGGCCTGCTGGAAGCACTCCCAGGCGGCACCGTGGACGTCCTTGTTGTTCTCTCCCTTGTAGTGTGTCATGTAGAGGTTGATGTCGTCCCCGACACGGGTGACGTAGAAATCCTCTATGGTTCCTGCTTTCTGAGCGTCCTTGAGGACGTTCTTTGCAGCATCGAGCATCGAGGGGTGGGGCCTGGCGTGTCCGACGACGGATCCCACATCTGCCTTGATGATAGAAACTGTGACTTTTTCTGCAGACATGATTAACAACCTGTATTATTTTCTTGATGGGCTGACTTCTATAAAAAGTGCTTTAACTCGGACTATACTGGAAGTCGAACGAAAAGGCGATTCGCGATGCATAATGCACATCAATGAGCATCTTTCAGGACGGTTTCCGCCCAACAGGCTAATAAACGACACTCACGATTGCCGACCATATGACAGGAAACATGACCTTGGTGCTGCTCCGCCACGGAGAGAGCGAATGGAACAAGCAGAATCTCTTCACCGGTTGGACCGATGTGGACCTATCGGACACAGGCAAAGCGGAAGCCAGATCTGCCGGTAAGCTCATGAGGGCGGAAGGATTCGACTTCGATGTCTGCTATACATCCTACCTCAAGCGCGCCATCCACACACTCAACCTCGCATTGGAGGAGATGGACCGCGAATGGCTGCCTGTCATCAAGTCCTGGAAGCTCAACGAGAGGCATTACGGAGCGCTCCAGGGACTCAACAAGGCCGAGACCGCCGAGAAGTACGGCGAGGATCAGGTCAAGAAATGGCGCAGATCCTACGACATCCCTCCGCCGACACTCGCCGAGGACGATGACAGGAACCCTGCGCTGCAGGATCCCTACAGAGGGGTTCCCAAGGATTCTCTCCCGCTCACAGAGAGTCTCAAGGACACCGTTGCAAGGGCAGTTCCCTTCTTCAACGATGTCATAAGACCCAGGATGCTCGCGGGAGACAGGATTATCATCGCTGCGCACGGCAATTCCCTCCGTGCCCTCGTCAAGTACTTCGAGGACATCTCCGACGAGGACATCGTGGGAGTGAACATCCCTACCGGAGTTCCGTTGGTGTACGAGTTCGACAGGGAATTCAAGGTCATATCCAAGAGATACCTGGGAGACCAGGATGCGGTGAACGCCAAGATGGACGCGGTCGCTAACCAGGCCAAGAAGAAGTGATTAGTTATAGGAAGAATCAATCGGGTTGAACATCATGACAGCTTTCAAGGATTCCAGCAACATCGCGGTCGGTGACGGAGAGGTCACCATCAGCGGATGGGTTCAGGACATCAGGAACATGGGAGGAATCGCCTTCCTCCAGCTCCGCGACAGGTACGGAGTCATCCAGGTCACAATGCCCAAGAAGAAGATCGACCCCGAGCTCTTCGACAAGCTCACATCCCTGTCCAGGGAATCCGTAGTCTCCATCGTCGGAGAGGTCAAGGAGAGCAACCAGACCGTTCTGGGCCTGGAGGTCATCCCATCGGCATACACGATGCATAGCGAGGCCGGAGTCCCTCTGCCCATGGGAGTCATCGACAAGGTCAACGTAGAGATGGACACCCGTCTAAACAACAGGTTCATGGACCTGAGGAAGCCCGAGATCAAGGCCATATTCGAGCTGAAGTCCATGATGGTCGCTCTCATCGAGGAGGCCGTCCGCGAGAACGGTTTCACACAGGTCTACACCCCCAAGATCTCCGCCGCAGGTGCGGAGGGAGGAGCCGAGCTGTTCAAGATCAAGTACTTCGACAAGAACGCGTTCCTCTCCCAGTCCCCCCAGCTCTACAAGCAGGTGCTCATGTCCACCGGACTGGACAGGGTGTTCGAGATCGCCCCCGCATTCCGCGCGGAGCAGTCCAACACCAACCGTCACGTCACCGAGTTCATCTCCTTCGACGGAGAGATGTCCTGGATCCAGAGCATGGACGACGTCACCGACATGATCGAGGTCATCATCGACCACGTAATCACCGGGCTCAAGGAGAAAGGCGCCAAGCAGCTGGAGCTCATCGGAAAGGACATCGTGGTCCCTTCCCGCCCCTTCCCCAAGCTCACGTACAGCGAGTGCCTGAAGATCGTCAACGACGGAGGACTCCCGCTGAAGAACGGCGACGACCTCGGAACCGAGGGAGAGAAGATCGTCGGAGAGTACATGGCCAAGCAGGGCAAGGAGATGTACTTCATCGTCGAGTACCCCGAGGAGGCCAAACCCTTCTACATCATGGAGAAGGACGGCACCGAGTTCTCCTTCGCATTCGACCTGGACTACAAGGGCCAGGAGATCTCATCCGGAGGACAGAGGGAGCACAGGTACGACAGGCTCGTCGCAAGGATGGAGAAGAAAGGGCTCAACCCCGACGACTTCGGATTCTACCTCGACGCCTTCAGATACGGAATGCCTCCGCACGGCGGATGGGGAATCGGTATCGAGAGGCTGCTCGTCAAGATGCTGGACCTCCCGAACATCAGGGAAGCCATCCTCTTCCCCAGGGATCCCAGCAGACTGTCGCCTTGAAATGATTTCCGGGGGCATGACCCCCGATTTTCCACTTTCGCCACTTTCGGCCACCCCCCTCTTTTCTTTATATACTCTCCAGTCGGTGATGATGATAGGGATGCAAAATGGCAGCACCGGGCGAGCCTTACGAGAGGGAATTGAAAGGACTCCTTTCAGGAGACGAGAAGGTCATAAACAAGATGATCAAGACATGCAGCGCTTCCGAGACGGATGCGTACAAGAGCATGCTGGTGAATCCGTTCCTGGTCACTCGTGCCGCAGGTTCTTTAGGTATCGATCTGGTCGCCATGAGATGGGATTTCTCTTTCCCCATAGAGGTGAAGAGCTCAGCCGACGACGTTCTCCATTTCAGCAAGAATGCCCGTCTCATCGAGCAGGCCAACGATATGTTGGCGGACTGTACGCAGTCGCATCTGGTCCCCATCTACGCATACAGGCTCAAGGCATACAGAGGCGACCCTTGGAGGATCTTCACCATCCCAACCGACCACGTTTTCAAGGGAAGGAACGCCATCCTCTACAGGAGGATACCCAAGTTCGAATCATCTGCGAACGGGAACTTCATCATGCGCTGGGAGAACGGGATGAAGCTATCGGACCTCATAAGCTATGTCGGAATGTCCGATTATTCTTCAGATGAATGAGCGGAACACCGTCAGAACTCATAGGGCTCATCACTGATCAGCCAAGGTCTATCATCATCCGGTCTGTTCCGAATGGTAATGGAAGAAGATTCATAAAACACCGCTGGCCATTCACAACATTTATTAGGTATTCCTCTTAAGGGGGAAACAATGTCCGAGACCGAAGCTAGGATGACAAAAGATGTGGAGATCATGCTGGGCAACCCCAAGAAGGCCATCATAGCCATGGCTGTGCCTGTTATGATAGCCAACTTCATCCAGAGCATCAACAATGTCGTGGACACGGTCTGGCTGACATCGATCGGAGTGGAGGCGCAGGCGGCAGTCAACGTCATTTTCCCGCTGTTCTTCCTGATGATCGGCTTCGGAAACGGAATAGGTGTGGGAGCATCACAGGCATTGGCCAGGCGTATCGGATCCATGGATCGCCAGGGAGCCAACAGGGTCGCCGCACAGGCACTTATGATGACTCTTGTCATGAGTATCGTCCTGGCGGTCGTATTCATACTGCTGGCCGAGCAACTGATCGCCGCCAGCGGAGGCGCGTCCAACATGGAGGCTTGCTTGGCCTACGCTATCCCGATCTTCATCGGAACCCCCGCCATCCTGATCGGAAACATGCTCAGCGGTCTGCTCAGATCAGAAGGTGCCGCGAAGCGTTCCATGATCATCCATGTCATCGGGGTCGTCTTCAACATGATCCTCGACCCGATCTTCATCTTCGGCTTTGGATGGGGGATATCCGGAGCAGCCATCGCAACGTCCCTGTCGATGACCGTTCCGATAATCATCGCATTCTTCTGGTATTTCGGAAACCAGAGCACATTCGTCAAGATCCCTCTGAAGGGATTCAAGTTCGACCTTCATCTGGATTGGGATATCCTCCGTGTCGGAATCCCCGCATCGATGGAAATCATCCTCATGTCCGTCACGGCGATGGTGATGAACGTCATCATCGAAGGTGTATCGCCCATCGACGGTGTGGCCATCTTCGGTAACGGATTCAAGATAATGGACCTGTTCTTCATGCCGACTCTGGCGATCGGCTTCTCCATAGTGCCCATCTGCGCAGCAGCCCTGGGTGCCAAGAAGGCCAGCAAAGTGAAGGAGATCTACTTCATAGCTCTGAAGTACGGAATACTCATCAGCATCGGCATCTCATTGGTGCTGGTGCTGTTCAACCAGTACCTGGTCCTGCCGTTCACATATTCCGAGGCCACGATCGGACTGAGGGATCAGATGGCGTTCTTCCTGCTGATAAGCGCGATATACATGCCGTTCACGCCTTTGGGATACACGTCCGTAGGTTACTTCCAGTCCATGGGATGGGGTCTGAAATCACTCTCCATCACAGCGGTGCTGAACCTAATACGCATCCCGATATGCCTAGCATTGGCGGTCTCGTTCGGAACCCTCGAGATGATCTGGTGGGGATTCGTAGCATCCGAGATGATCGGTTCCATCTACGGCGGAGTGTTCGGGATAACCTCCATCAGGAAGTTCCTGAGGGGAGGGTACCCCAAACTCCTGAAGAAAGAGGAATTCGTAGAGGATTGATCAGGCTATCTGCCACTGCTTCAGATTGAAGGTGCAGCACTGTACCTTGGATGAGACGATCTTGCCGTTCTTCCAGAGAGTCATGAGCATGGGTTTGATCTCATCAACATACTTCACGTACGCATCTGCGTCATGAAACTCTTCAGGGCGCAGCTTCTTCACTATCGCACGAGTGCAGATCATCGGATTTTCCTCGATGGTAGCTAGCAGTTCTTCCTGCGTTATCGGTTTCATGTGGAAAAGACCTGCATACAGGGTATTAAAGAAGGATGATGGCTGGATATGGGCATAATTTCCGATTTATTTCAGATTTATCCGATACGTGAAGACGTCTGAACAAGGATAGGGACAAATACCAATATGCAGGTCGGATATCAACGGAGTTAAGGGCGGTATCTTGAGATACGACAGGGTTGTAGAGGGTAAGTTCCTTAGCAGACCGAACAGATTCATCGCTAAGGTCGAGGTCGATGGCAACATAGAGACGGTCCATGTGAAGAACACCGGGAGATGCAAGGAGATACTTGTTCCTGGGACCAAAGCTGTTCTCTACGACTCCGATAACCCCGAAAGGAAGACCCGCTACGACCTTATCGCTGCCTACAAGGGAGATATCCTGATCAACATCGATTCACAGGCTCCGAACGCTGCTTTCAAGGAGTTCATCCCAGTTTCCGGCCTCTTCGGCCAGGATCCCGTAGTTCATCCGGAATTCACTCACGGCGACTCCAGATTCGATTTCTATGTGGAGGACGGCGACAGGAAGTGCTTTATCGAGGTCAAAGGCGTGACACTGGAGTTCGACGGCATCTGCATGTTCCCCGATGCGCCTACCGAGCGCGGTGTGAAGCATCTGAAAGGCCTCATGGAGGCTCTGGATGAAGGATACGAATGCTACATAGCGCTCATTGTGCAGATGAAGGGAATGAAATCGTTCACACCCAACTACTCCACGCATGAGGAGTTCGGCATCGTACTGGAGAAAGCTTACAGAAAAGGTGTGAAGATACTGGCCTATGACTGCCTGGTCACACCTGATAGCATGACGGTGGATTCGCCTCTCCCGTTCAGTTTCCGCTGACGATCTGCCTGATGCGTTCCTGTCTCCTTCGCGGGACAGATGGTGTTAATCATGAACAACGAACACTGGGAGAGATACTCTCTGAAGAATTCCCTGCGGAGGGATATGATACGGTCATCGCGGATGAGCTGGTGCGGGTTGCAGAAGATCCTGGCATGGGAGCGAACAGAGTCGGACATGTGATAGAAGTTGTCCGTCCACATGTCGATGTAATCCTTATTCTCGCTGAAAAGCTCGATGCAGATCCCGTTAATGTCGGCCTTGACTCTGTAGTAATTGAGAGAACTGCATCATCCCAGAAGCTCTTCGGTGCGTCCCTTGTCAATCATCTTCACGTCGTATGCCATGAAGGTGTGTCGGGAGGACCGTATAAAAGGATTGGAAAGGGTTTATTGTCCCCCGTAAGGGGGACATATAGGTCATGCTCTCACATACGCCCCGTCATCGTTCAGGCTGAGCGATGAGCTTCCGGAGCTGATGGTAGCAGAGGTCGATCCGATGTAAACCGCAAAGCAGTTGCTCAGGGATACGGGCATCTTCACTGCAAGCATGGCGGTACCGTTGACCGTCGTTGTTACGACTGTTCCCTTGTTCAGACTGCTGAAGGACTGCTGGCTTCCGTAGGATCTGAATGCAGATGATCCGGTGACCTCCTGTGTCATTCCGTTGGGACAGATGGCGAGCACGCTTCCACCTGTATAGGAGTAGCTGTAGTCGGCATCGATGCTCGAGTTACCTCCGCTGGTGGATATGATTATCACATCCGTTCCCTCGAAGGAGATGGAGCTCCTGTTGCAGTCGAGCCCGTCGCCTCCGGCGTAGACGTAGAGGTATCCTCCGGAAAGCTTAAGACCGCTGGATGTGGCGTTGATTCCGTCATCCGAGGAGATCAGAGATGTATTGCCTCCGGATATGACGATGTAAGCGCCTTCGAGTGCCTCGTAGCTTCCATTGATCCTCAGGGTTCCTCCCGAAACGGTCAGCGTACCGTCGGCGTGGATTCCGTCATCCTTGCTGTTAAGGGTAACCGTTCCGCCTGCGATGGTGACATTTCCTGTCGGGGTGACGCCGGACTCGATGGCTTCATCGTTGTTGGCATGGAGAGTATCGTCGAATGCATCGATGATCAGTGTTCCCGAATTGATGTATATCGCGTTGTTGGCCTTGATACCCTTGCAGGAGTAGGATGCCTTGTTATTGTTGCCCTCGCTGTTAGGACCTCCCTGGCCCCAGCTGCTTCCTCCGGGGTTTCCTCCCCATCCTGAGCCTCCGCCGGGCATTCCTCCCGGACTGGAGGTGACTGAGGATGCGGAAGACGTGGCCTCAACACCGGCTATGATGTTGATGTCGACGCTGTTGCCTTGAGTCTCCTCGACTATCACGTCGAAAGCGCTGTCTATTCCGTCGCAGTATGCCCTGATGGTCAGGGATGTGTCCCCGTCGTCTGAGTTTATCGTGACTGAACCGCGCTGCACGCCCTTGCTGCTGAGCTCGCTGTTGGAGGTCTTGATTCCGTCGCCGGATGTTGCGTTGAGGATTATGTTTCCGGAGGTGATCTTCACGCTGTCGTTGCCTTTGAGGCAGTTGTCCACACATGTGACGTAGAGTGTTAGGTTCTTGACGGAAAGATCGTCCTTGGAGTGGACTCCGTTGTTGTTATCCGAAACTACAACGAGCTTTCCGTTTCCTTTGAGCTTCAGATCGCTATTGCTGTAGATGCATGCGGAGATGTCCTCGTCGGATACCGCCGCACGCTTGTCGTATACGTAGTTGGTGGTGTTCTTCTTGGCTGCAATCGATACGTTCTCCCCTGATGTTATGCAGATAGGGACTTCTGCTGTTGAGGTGATGGTCACCCCGTTGAGGTCCAGGTCGAAATCGTAGTCGCCGGCATCGATGACTATGTTGCCGTTCAGTACCCCGGCTATGGAGTATTCAGTATCTGCTGAGATCCCGCTGAAGGTCACGGTGTACTGTCCGGAACTGCTGGTGATCTGGTACGCGTTCTCGGTTCCGCTTACATAGGTTATGGTGAAGGCGTAATCCGAAGAGGTGTTGTTCTCGGCATTCGAAGCGCCCTGGTCTGAGCTCTCTCCTGTGTCGATTTCACTCACAGTATCCCTAGTGGTCTCGTTGACCGTAGTCTCGGAGCTATCATCGCTCTGGTTCCCGCCCATGAAGAAGACAGCTCCACCGATGACTGCGATAGCAGCTATAGCAATCACCGCTAATATGCTCCCGTTCATTCTATCGTTCCTCTCATCTTTATCGAAGCAGCCGTCTTTGCATGGCTGTAAAGGGTTTTGTCGATGACGGACCTCTTGCCCGCAGTCTGGTTGTCTGTGGCATACCCGCTGTTGCTGCGGCTTATTTGTCCGGCGTAGGAGGGGAGACAGACCTCTTCGGGTCTGAATCCCAGAACCATCTCCTTGTATGCGTTCCCATACTTGGAGAAGGATGATTTGTATAGGCTGTTGTATGATAGGAGCTCGGTCAGCCATGAGGGATACCCGTACATGGTCTTGACCTCCATCACCCTGTATCCCTTCGGCAACACCTCGTTGCCCGAAGGTTCCTGTCCGAGATCGATGTCGACCGTCCTCGAGAGGATATCGGAATCTATTGTGATCCTAAGATCGCCGCCATCCTTGGCTGCGTATGAATCGCGCTCATAGGACAGGTACATAGCCGGCCCGATCCCCTGATACCTCACCCGGAAGTAGTCGATCTCTTCAGCGATCTGGCCCATTGGCGGTTCCGCATTCCCGGAGAACCATTCCATGGCCTTCTTTGATGGTATTGACAGACGTCTTTTGTAGACGACTCCGTCATACTTCCTCTTCAGTTCAACGAAGATATCCTCATCCTCAGTAGCAGCACCGTAGCTGCGCAAACGGAGCTTCTCCTTGTATAACGGCTTCTCTATGGAGCGTCTAGCAAGCAGGAAATCATCCGTATCGAGGTAGATGTTGCGAATAGAGCTGTGCCCGTACCTGTCCAGGACCATATGCTCCTGCAGAACCTTCTCCACAGCGTCGTATTGGCACCTGTCCAGCACGTACTTCAGCTCGTATCTCTTGAATATCGTCTTCGCTACCATGACCATACCTCACAGGTTGGATTCCACCGTATCCCTGCGCATGAGAGCTACCTCCAGATTCCCGTTCCTGACGCGTATCTTGTCGATGAGCTCCTTCTGCTTGCTCAGATCCTTCAGTGTAATGTTGTATGTGAGCTTGAACATGCTTCCCATGTTCACCGTCTTAACGGAGACGAGCTCCATGGATGAGGAGTATTCGTCTATTACAGAGTCGATGTCGGATGTGTAATCAAGATCCTCAGGGATAGTAATCCTGAGCACCTTCTCGGCCTGCTCGGTCTTCCTCTCGGTGAACTTCATAGTGTTGCACACCAATATGACCAGCCCGATTATCGCTGCGAATATCGCTGCGTAAGCGATGAATCCCATTCCGATGAGGAGCCCAGTGGCCATAGCGAGGAAGATGATGGCTATCTCCTTCGCAGATCCGGGTGCCGAACGGAACCTGACGAGACTGAATGCTCCCGCTACTGCGATTCCTGCTCCGATGTCTCCGCTGACGACCATTATCACGACTGCTACTATCGCAGGCAGGATCGCTATCGTGAGTGCGAAGCTCTTGCTGAAATTGTTCCTGAACATGTAGATGACAGATATCACTGCCCCTATCGCCAGGGCTGCTGCCACACATATTATGAATTCCTGAGGACCCATCGAGTCCACTGAATTGAACAGACTGTCGAATATGCTGCCCATCTCTGATCATCCCTTCTGAAGCTCTTCAGCTCCGGAAAAGATGAGATGTGCAGATGATACCGATTGAATCGGTTGATGATTTCCTTGGTTCATTCTTCCCATTTCTTTTCCTTCCTTATTGGCTGTGTTCTGAGGTTTATGCGCTTGAGCGCAGGTTCTGGCGTTTCAGAACGTTCACAGCTCCAGAAGGACGAAAAGGGGCTCAGAGAATTCTCTGAACGGATTGTATTGAGAAGGTGCGGGCTCGGAGAAGGGCATGGGATCCACTGGATCCTCCTCATCCTCATCGACGAGCTCGAAATCCGATGCCTCATCCATTTCGTCGTCGAAACCGCTTGCACGGGTATCGATTGCACCGATGTGCAGAATGGTGTGCAGGTAGGATTCGTAGTTGGCGGCAAGCTTCTTCATGAGAAGCTCCGCGATGTCCTCCATCCCGTTGTCCATCGCGTAATCGATGGCGTCCTCGACGAATCCGGGGTCAAATTCGGAGATGTCTCCGTCGATCATCGGCTTGAGATGCGCTGATAGCACCTCGGGTGAAGCATCATGCTGATATTCAGGCTGCTCGGACCTAGGTTCCATCGGCCCTGGTTCGGACCTTGGCTCGATTCTTTTCTGCGGATCCATTCCGCCGTCCATGGGTGCCATGTCTCCCGGCATCATACCGAGCGGTCTGGGCCCGTCCATAGGCGGTTCCATATGGCCGCACATCGAACCGGGCATGTTCCTATCCGGCTGATCCATGGGACGGTCTGCCTCCGCTTCCGAGTCCATAGCCGCCGCTAGATCCAAGCTGACGCAGACCGCCGCGAATGACACGACGGCCAAAGCTAGGAGTAACAACTTCCTGGACATCGAACACAGAGATATGAATTCACTATTTAAAACAATTCAAATGTTGTTTATTGTTGGTGTAAACGATCGCTACCCATAGCAACGGCATTAACGTGTATCCGCATTCATCCAACATTATAAGGGACTACGTCTGGGAAAACATTTAGCATTAATCGTCGTCGATCTCGCCGTAGCCGCCGATCTTCTTGTTCTCCCGGGTCTTGGCGATGAAGTTATTGAGGCGTTTCTTGAATTCCTCCGGACGGTCCCTGGCAGAATCAATGTACGCTATCCTGATCCTCTTGTAGGGCTCTGAAAAGGACTGATAGTTCTTCCAGGCCTCCTTATCTTTCTTGATCTTGGCCAGTATGTCCTTCGGGAAAACATATTCTTCGGTTATGAGGGATTCCACCTGGGGACGGATTTCAGGATGGATCAATCCTTTGGAGTCCATATTGATTAGGCGTTCTATGTTCATCCTGGAGTGAGGGCTGTTGTTCTTCCTAGGGGTGAAACGTCTGATATGGCATCTCTCATCAAGGCTTCCAGCGACACTGTCGATCCATCCGAAACAGAGCGCCTCTTCGACAGCATCGTTGTAGGTTATCCCCTCCTATCCAGAGGATTTCATGGGGAATGCGAACCAGATCTCTTTGGCATCTCTGAAATTGGATTCGAGCCACTGGCGCCATTCTTTGCGGTCTGCGGAGTAGAAAATCTCCTTTTCTCCAGATTTGAATGTGGCCATACCGGTATCACCTACCTTCATGGAACGGTATGATATAAGGGCTGATGAAGTTGTTTACATACTCCCTCAGCTCAACCCTCAATCTTCAGACATGGATTTTCGATTCGATTCCTCAAGAAAATCAATTATGTTCTGGATAGTGGCTTCTTCGGTTCTTGTGATGGATATCGGATCTGCCGTAATAAGTAATCTAGAACCTTCTCCGACGATCTTTCTAAACGGTCTCAGTTCCCTTTTCTTTGTTTCATCATTCGAAAGTGTCTGACATACTTGGATGTACTTCCTCTCTTCGCCTTTAAGGGCTATGAAATCGATTTCCAATTGACCTATGGTCCCCACGTAAACTCTATAGCCTCTACGTCTGAGCTCCAGATATACCAGATTCTCTAGTACCTTTCCAGAATCCCGATCCGCCTTCAGAGGTTGTGCATTCCTCATCCCCAAATCGGAACAGTAGTATTTCGCTTCGGTCTTGAGTATCGTCTTGCCCTTCAGATCGTATCTTTCTACCCTGTAAAACAAAAGGGATTCGGTTATAATATTGAGGTAATCGCTGGCTGTAGAAGGGCTGATTTTCAATGAATCTGCGATATTCCCTGCCGATATGGAATTGCCTATCTCAGAGAACATGTAATCGATGACCTTCCTGACTTTGACGGAATCAATTCTTTCTTTTCTACTGCATATGTCCTTCAAAATGATGTCTGATTTTATCTCATCTAATCTTTGAAAAATAACTTCTTCAGAATAGTCTGGACGTATGAATGGCATTCCACCATAGTGCAGATATGAATCGAACAGCCTCGTTCTTTCAGATTCTTTATCGTTGATTATACAGAATTCGTTGTACGATAGAGGAAGCACGCCAATCTCGATGTTGCGACCGGTAAGAAGTGTGGAGATCTCAGTTGAGAGCATATATGCGTTTGATCCGGTTACATATATGTCGCAGTCAAGGTCTATCTTCAAAGAGTTGACAACCCTCTCCCAGCCATTGATGAACTGGACCTCGTCGATTATTATGTAAATCTTTTCAGTATTCTTTTTTGATATGATTTCATCGTACAGGGCCTTGCCATCACGGAAGCGATCGTTCCTCATCGATTCCATGTTGTAGTATAGGATATTATCAGGATCGACACCAGAATCTTTCAGCATCTGCATGTATTGGAATAGCAGAGTGGATTTCCCGCATCTCCTTATCCCAGTTATGATTTTGATCACATCTTGGTCTTTGAACTTAAGGATCTCATCGAGATATTGTCTTCTCCAAACTTCTTCCATAATTATCAATACTCTTTAAATCTATAAAATAAATTCGTTTAATCGTATTTATTTTTAAAAATCAAAAGTTTTTATGTTTAATCGTATCAATTTTGAATTTTTGATTATGTGATCTTTGTTGAAACTATGCATGAGTCAAGGATAGCTCTCAATGTACAGTAGTATGAAGGTTATGAGAGTCAAAAGTGCGGAGGAAGGGATGTACAGCTAGCGCTGTCCAGATCTCTAAACCGGGCCTCTTAATTTTACCCCGAAAATCAGGGTTCTGCACCATAGCCACCGCGCCAGACACATACATAGATATCGAATTTATAGATATTATAATAGTCAATTAGCACTAGATTACTGCAAAAATTTGCACTAAAATATTGCAGAATTTTAATCAAAAAGGCAGCAATAAATAGTTGTTAGGCATATGTGGAAGCATGGAAGGATACATGCCGCGTATCATCGACAATGAGCTCGAATTCTATTTGGATTCATTTGGAGCAGTACTTCTCAGAGGGCCAAAATGGTGTGGAAAAACTACAACAGCATCCAATATTGCAGCCAGTACCATAAAGATGCAGGATCCAAAGAAATCCAAAGACTATATAGCAGCAGCAGAAGCGGATGTATCCTTGATTCTGGAAGGGGAACAGCCCAGGCTCATCGACGAGTGGCAGGTTTCTCCTGTTATTTGGGATGCAGTGCGTAGCAATGTGGATGAAGGCGGAAAAAACGGACAATTTATACTAACCGGTTCCAGAATACCATCAGAAGATAGTATCCAACATAGCGGAGCAGGCAGAATCGGAGTTCTAGATATGTATCCTATGAGCCTGTACGAATCCAAAGACTCGAATGGAAAAGTATCTTTAAAGGCATTGTTTGATGGAGATTTTCAGAACGGAGTCAAATCAGACCTTTCTGTCAAAAAGATCGCTGAATGTCTATGTCGTGGGGGTTGGCCTGCGAATATGGGCTTGAGTTACCGTAAATGCGCAATCAGAATCAAAAGTTATCTCGATCAGATATATGAGAGTGATGACGTCTCTTTAAGAAAATATGCTAAGGATCCCGCTACAGCCAAAGAGATTATAAGATCTTACGCAAGAAATGTCTCCTCTATGGCAACAATGAAAACGATGGTCGCTGATGTGGTCAAGAATGATGTTTCTATCTCTTCGGACAGATTCGCCGACTATCTGGCTGCATTGAGAGGAGTCTTCCTCATAGAGGATGTTCCTGCGTGGAATCCGCAGATCAGATCGAAGGATGCAATAAGGGCGGGTCCTAAAAGGGAATTGATTGATCCATCCATCGCTGCATATTACCTGGGGATAACTCCTGATAACTTTGTAGATGATTTCAATACATTCGGTTTACTATTCGAATCGTTATGCATAAGAGACCTCAGAGTCTACTCTTCCAGTTTATCGGGTGAGGTGCTCTATTTTCATGATAAATATGGGTTGGAGGCAGACGCCGTCGTCAGGTTAGATGATGGAAGATACGGAGTCATCGAAGTGAAGCTTGGAAGTAAGGATATCGATGAAGGTGCAGAGAATCTATGTAAGTTGGAATCATTGTTGGAGAAACATGAGATGAAACTGCCAAGTTTCAAAATGGTCCTGACAGGAACTGAATTGGCTTATCAAAGGGACGATGGTGTTTACGTAGTCCCTATCGGATGTCTTGGACCATAATTGGGCGAAAAGGCGCGGAGGAAGGGATTTGAACCCTCGAGGAGATGCTCCACCGGTTTTCAAGACCGGCGCCGTAGGCCGCTTGGCTACCTCCGCGTGATTTCTCGATAGAGCAACTACTATAAAAATCAGTTTTTCTCCGTTTTAGGAGCGGGCCACAGTCTGTCGAAAGACCCTTGCATGATCACGAACCACAGGTTCTCGACCATCAGCGAGAGGACGGCAGGCAGCAGGGCATTGGGATAGCTTACGGAGAACATCATGATGCACAGTGTTGCGGCTAGACCGGAATTCCTCCAGGTGGAGATGGCCACGTAGACCACGCCTTTGTCCCTGTCGAAACGCATCTTCTTCAGGATGAAGATCATCGCCAGGCTGGGGATGAATATCCTGGCAAGGTTGGCCAGGAGCAGCCAAAGGGCGATATCGGGATTCTCGATGATGTAGTCCCTTCTGAAGCCGACACTGATGAAGACCATGACCATGATGACGACGTTCATAATCATCACCTTGACCTTTGGGGGGATAGTTATCCTGTTTAGAGGTATATCAGCGACAACGGGGATTACTACGAACAGCAGGACATACTCCAGTATCTTCAGCCAACTAGCAGCTTCTCCCATGAGCATATGGGTGATGAACGGTGTGAGCGCTAGAGCGCACACATAGATCACGGAGAATCCGAGCATGCCCAGCTTCATGTCGCCCTTCATGTAGAAGGTCATGGTCATGACAGAAATTGCGCAGGGAACGGCAGAAAGCATCACCCAACCGTACCAAAGTGCAGTATCGTCTATGAAGAGCAGTCCAGTGAGGAGGGTGATAGCCGTGTTGAATCCGAAGCACAGAAGGAGACAGAAAAGCACCCCTTTCCTGTTTTCCTTCATATCCGAGAAGTCGAACTTCAGCCCCTGGAGGGCCAGTGTCATCTGGATCATAAGTGTGATCATGAGCATGGTGGGCGCATCTGGATGGTCGAATCCGAGGACCAGCCCCAGGGCAATCCCTATGATGATCCATACCTTGATGTCGAATACCATGCTCATCTGAAGAACCTCGCTGCATCTCCGGCAGGATCATCGCTTAGCTTGGCCTCCAGCTGCTTGACGTATCTGGATGCCCTGTTGTCTAGGATCACTGCCATTCCGCGGTCGGTCTCCGTCCTTATCAAACGGCCGATCGCCTGCTTCATCTTCCTGAGAGCCGGAACTTCGCTTGTGTATATCCAACCTTTGCCTGCTCCATATCTCTGATCGAACATCGAAGACATGGCTTTAAGCTCGGAAGACGGGGGAGGATAGGGGATTCCGACAATGATGGCGTAGCATAGCTCGTCGCCGGGGAAATCCATGCCCTCTGCGACCGATCCGCCCATGACAGAGAAGAAAACTCCGTCGCGGCCGTTGCGGAACGCAGCCAAATTCTCCATGGTCTTGCGCTGGTTGCGGGACTCCTCCCAGTAGAGCCTCTTGTTGATGTGCATCTCCAGATAGGGGCGCATGCTGCGCATGAACGAGTAGGATGTGAAGAATACCAATGTGTTCTTGTCGACGGAGTTGCAGAGCATCGTGATGTAACGTTCTATGCGGTTCTGCATCCCAGGGTCCTTCTGCATCTCCTTCTGCTGAGTCGTGACATCGTTCACATAGAGCACCGATCTGTTCTCGGGCGGGAAGGGCGAGGGGTACATCCTGAACCTCGGGTTCCCCCTGATACCGAGAACCCTAGCGTATTGGTCCAACGGCTGCAGAGTTCCGGACATGTGGATGGCCCCAGGTATGCTGTTCAGGAAGACGGAAATCTCTGCGGGATCGATGCACTTGGCGCTAAGGAACTCGCCGTCCTGATCTATCTTAAGGGACCTCACGAACCTGTCTGAAGCCGAGGAGCACCAGTCCTTCATGGCTATGCCCAGAGTCTGAATCTCGGAGACCCTGTTGTCACCCTGCTCCATAAGGAGCTCTGTCCTGGCCTCACCATAGTCCATCACCCTCTCGATGGCCGCATCCAGGTCCTGAGACCTCATTCCGAACTTCTTCATCATGCGCTGCTCGATGTAGTCGTCGTTCAGAACGACCTCCTTCTCGTTGAGGCCGAGCTTCTCTGTGGCGACGTTGCGAATGCAGTTCTTGAAGAAGGATAGGAAATCCTTCAGTTCGACCTCCATCCAGACGGTCGGGTTGCCTTTCATGGTGGAGCATTCGTCTATGGCGTTGTCCACCATGTCCTTGGTTATCGTGAAGCTCTCCTGATCCCTTGCCGCATCCACGAGGTTATGGGCCTCGTCGACTATCAGCAGCATGCTCTCCGGACTCTCCTCAAGGCCGAGGTTGGCCATTAGAGTAGTACGGATGTCCGTGGAAAGGATATGGACGTAAGGAACAGCTACGACGTCGAACTTCTTCATGAGCTGTTTCTTCATCTCATATGGGCAGACACCTATCTTCTCGCAGTATCTGTCCAGTTCGTCAGATGTGGGGAAGTTGTTCAGGACGTAGTTCTCTACGTTATCTATCTCAGTCCTGATCCTGTCGAAGTAGCGGCATCCGCCTGCGGATCCCTTGATGCTCTTGGAGCGCTTCTCCTCGCACATCATGGATAGAACCTTCGGCGAGAGATTCTCATAGTCCTTCGTACCTCTGAACAGAGGGCAGGATTTGTTACGGCCGGTTATCGTGAGTCCGGATACGTTCTTGATGCGCGATATGGCCTTGAGCTCTCTCATGACCTGATCGCTTTGCGAGATCGTTCTAGTGAGATAGACGATCTTCTTCCCTGTCTTCTTGGCATGCTCCAGGCCCGCGGCGAGGGATACGATAGTCTTTCCTGTGCCTGTGCCGGATTCGATTATGATGTGCCTTCCCTCGTCCAATGCGATGCGAATATCGGATATGATATCCATCTGGCATCCGCGAGGCTTGTAAGGGAGGTAGGGAGCCTCCTTATTCTCTTCCTGAACGTATTCAACGGCGGTCTTCTTCGGCCCGATGCCGTCAAGGGATGACTGGATGCTGATATCTCCCGGACCCAGGGTGGCTCCGCAGGACCTGCATCTACTGCTGCCAGGAGGCATCAAACTCTTGCATCTGCTGCAGAACATCCCTTGCATGCGCTCGATGAAACGAGGACAGGATATAATGCTATCTCGAACCGGTTCAAGTCATTAAATTTAGTAAATAGCTTAATGAAGAATATTAATTTAGTAAATTAAGCTATTAACTTAATTAATTAACAATTATTATTGAAAAGATACGCAATTAAAATTGGCCGTTGGTCTGATTGTTCAGATAGTCTTTGGCGCCATTCACTCCCATGGTCATAGCGCGCACAAGGTGCTTCTCAGCCTCCTGGACCTTGCCCTGCGACATCAGGGCCGAAGCTATATCCTGGTGCATGTGCACGAGGATCTCGGGATCCTCTAGCCTGTTCACCTTGAGCATCTCCTCAAGAAGCTGGATAGCCAAGTTAAGGTCCGCGATGTACATGTCGTTCAGTCCGAGTTCGCTCTCGCATTGGGATCTTGAGATTATCGGGACCACCAGTTCCTCCATATCCTCAATCTCGTTGCTGTCGACCAGGTCGGTACCTTTTGATATTGCTTCCGAATAGCATTCCATAGCTGCACGAAGGTCGCCCATACCTAGCTTGCATTCCCCTTCCAGCGTGTGGAGCTCCATAAGACGGTTCCCTGACCATTTGTCTGTCGATCTGGCGAGTAACGAAAGGCCTTTCTGGACGAATTCCTCGGCATCCTCAGGATACTCGCAGTCTATGAGGTTCTCTGCTGATTCTATGCAGAGCCTGATGATGCCTGCCTTGTCGTAGTGCTTGGAGTCGGTCTTGAGCTCCGGAAGCCTGGAGATAGCATAACCATATTCCTCGGAGACCTCAGAACGCTGCTCATACAGGATGGCGCCCATCGTCGCATGGGCCTTGATGTACGTTCCGGCATCAACTGAGGTGCCGGCAGATTCCAGTTCATCGATCATCTCTGTTGCAGCTGTAAGATCCTCCATGGCGGATGTGAAATACCCCAACATGTAGAGGATGCAACCGCGGTTGACGTAAGCATCGATAAGCTCGGGAGAGGTGCCGTTGGACTCCAGCATGTTGACTGTAGAATTGCACTCTGAAAGGGCCTTCTCCAAACGGATCTCCGAAACGTCCATGCCGTTGGGAAGTGGATGAGGGATAAAAACTATGACTTCCGAAGCCTCAGCGCATAGAATTGTACGATAGCAATCTTTATCTTTTACTATCCTTGTGAAGTGGCCGATGTCCCACGGTAGAATGTTGGCTGTGCACGATATATCATGCGTCGGCAGGTGCTCGTTGACCGTAGCCTTGCCCATCATATCGTCAATTGGTATCGAATGCTCTGTGCTGCCCACCGCAGTCCTCTCAACCCATACGGGAGGATTCCAGGGTTTCACCTACCGTGATCTGACCGAGGACATACACCCCATCCAGGAGCATTGGAGATCCTTGGGATTGGATTTCGATGCATTCTACACCGGTTTCCTCGGTTCATTCGAGCAGATTGACCTAGTTTGCGATCTGCTGGACAAGCTTTCCAACAAGAGGACCACGGCCTATGTCGATCCCGTCATGGGCGACAAGGGAAACCTGTACTCCGTGTTCGACATGGAATTCCCCAAGGAGATGAGGAAACTCTGCGAGAGAGCGGATGTACTCATGCCCAACCTTACAGAGCTGTCTTTCCTCCTGGGCCAGGAGTACAAGGACGGGCCTTATGAAGGGGGATACATCGAATCCATGCTGAATGCTGCTGAGGTCTTCGGACTGAAGAAGATCGTCATCACCGGTGTAAGCTTCGAGCCGGGAAAGGTCGGCGCAGTCTTCAAGGACTATGAGACTGGGGAGACCGGGCAGGTCATGAGGGACATGATTGAAGGCTACTACCACGGCACCGGCGATGTGTTCAGCTCAGCACTGGTAGGGGCACTCGAATCGGGCATAGGCCTGAAGGATTCCGTCCGCATAGCCGTCGATTACACCGTAGGATCCATCAAAAGGACCTATTACTCCGGCGCAGACGTCAGGTACGGAGTCGATTTCGAACAGGGCATCGGACAGTATGTACGCCAGGTAGAGGTCCTTAGGAACGGACCGGAATTCTTGAAGGCTACCACAAGCATGGAGATATCCCGCGTGGCTGGACTGGCCGCTAGGATTTGGCCGGAGGCCTATGACGGGATCGTAGAAGATGAGCAGATAGACTACATGGTCACGACCATGCAATGCTTCGATGCCATCAAAGAGCAGATTTCAGACGGATACTCATACTACATCATCCGCAGCGAGGGCAACGATATCGGCTATCTCGGGATCCATCCCGATGATGGTGGCATGTTCCTGTCCAAGTTCTACATCGACGGCCAGCACAGGGGAATGGGATTGTCATCGAGATCCATAGCTTTCCTGAAGCAGCTCTGCACGAAGCAGGACATCCACAGGATCCACCTCACCGTCAAGCGCGACAACTACCGCGCCATCGAGGCCTATAAGCATATGGGATTCAGCATAAGCGCATCCATCGACAAGCCGATAGGCAACGGTTTCGAGATGAACGATTACATAATGGAACTCTTATTCTGACCTGAGATGTTCATTCCAACGACCAGGGAGGAGGTCGCCAAGAGGGGATGGGACGCATTGGACGTCATCATCGTCTCAGGGGATACCTACACCGACAACTCGTACAACGGCGCTGCGCTGATAGGCCATTGGCTGATCCATAACGGTTTCAGGGTCGGCATCATAGCCCAGCCGAGGATCGATGCCCCCGATGACATCACCCGTTTGGGTTCACCCGAATTGTACTGGTCGGTTTCCGCCGGATGCGTGGATTCCATGGTCGCCAACTATACCGCAGTGAACAAGTTCCGCAAGGACGATGACTTCACTCCAGGAGGGGTGAACAACAGGCGTCCGGACAGGGCATGCATAGCGTACACGAATCTCATCAAGAAGTACGCCAAGGGCAAGCCCATAATCCTCGGCGGCATAGAGGCCAGCCTGAGAAGGGTCGCCCATTACGATTATTGGTCCGATTCTGTCAGGAGATCGGTTCTGTTCGATTCCAAAGCTGATGCGATAACCTACGGAATGACAGAGCTCAGCAATCTGGCCATCGCCAATGCCATGAAGGACGGAGCGGATTGGAAGGGGATCAACGGTGTATGCTATGCATCGAATACCGCTCCTGAGGGATATCTGGAGATGCCCTCGTATGAGGACTGTTCAAAGGATCCCAAGGCCTTCAACCAAGCCTTCAGTCTGTTCAGGGACAACTGCGATCCTATAACCGCCAAAGGTCTTGTTCAGAAGCACGGCGACCGTTATCTGGTGCAGAATCCGCCGTCAAGGCTGCTTACCACAGAGGAACTTGACGCCATCTATGGATTGGATTTCGAGAACGAGGTGCACCCATACTATCTGAAGGACGGCCCGGTGAAGGCGATGGATACGATCAGGAACTCCATCACCACCCACAGAGGATGCTACGGCGATTGCTCCTTCTGTGCTATCGCGGTGCATCAGGGACGCACAGTCGTATCCCGTTCTGAGGAATCCATACTGAAAGAGGCCAAAGGTTTCGCCTCCAAGCCAGGTTTCAACGGCGTCATAAGGGATGTCGGAGGACCGACAGCCAACATGTACGGCATAGAATGCCGTCAGAAGCTCCGCATAGGCGCATGCAAGGACAAGTCATGTCTTGGTGACAAACCATGCCCCAAGCTCTGCATTGACCACGGAAAACAGGTGCAGTTGCTAAGGGATATCAGATCCATCCCTGGAGTGAAACGCGTCTTCGTGGGATCCGGTATCCGTTACGACATGATCCTTGCAGACGAGAAGAACGGTGAGAGGTATCTCGAGAATCTCGTCAGGCATCATGTATCCGGTCAGATGAAGATCGCCCCGGAGCATGTTAGCAGAAGGGTTTTGAATACGATGGGCAAACCTGGGCCAGAGAAGCTTACGGAGTTCAAGGACAGGTTTGACAAGTGCACATCGAGATGCGGGAAGGAACTGTTCCTGACATATTACTTCATTGCTGCGCATCCAGGTTGCAGGAACGAGGATATGGAGGAGCTCTCGAGATTCTGCCATAGCAGGCTCAAGACCAATCCTGAGCAGGTGCAGATATTCACTCCCACGCCTTCAACGGTCTCCACCGCGATGTATCATACCGGAGAGGATCTGGAGGGGCACAGGGTTTTCTCGGAGCATTCGATCAAGGGCAAGCAGGCCCAGAAGAGGATACTCGTGAGGGATAAGGATGCGTGATATCGATGTCACATCCAGGATACGCCCTTTGGACATGTATCCCTATGATTCCTACAAGGTCATCCTGAAAGGCAAGATGCATCTGCATTATGCATACCGCATCACCGGCGAGGCCATCGAGATAGAGCTCTCCGATTACCTGAAGGATGCGCCTGATAACGTCCTGAGTGATGAATGCAAGGCTATCGTGGCGTGGTCCAGGGGCAAGAGGTACAAGCAGTCGCCTCTGCTAACCGAGTACATCCTCTCCCCGGATTTCATCGTCAAGAGCAGACCCATCTTCCTCCAGCGCACCAGGTCCCTCAAGCTGACCGAGCAGGGGAAGTGCAAGAACCTTCTGGATTCAGTCGAGAGGCTAAGGGATATGGAGCTCATCTTCAATGATGATATCAGGAATTCCTATTTCTCCTGGGCAGACCATATGCAGAAGTACAAATGGGGCCAGTGCAACCAGTTCTTCAGAGTCGTATCCGTCAATCCGTTGTTGGATGACGACAGCGTCCCCGACCCGATCCTGGATTTCGTCATCTATCATGAGATCCTTCACCTTAGGCAGGATATGTCCAAGGCCCATCGCCCCCATAACGCTCAGTTCAGATCGTGGGAGCATATGTTCCCTGAATACGATGCCTGCGAAGAGTACCTGAGGACGTTCTATTCGAGGAAACGTCTACATTGAAAACCTATGCCCATCATCGATGCTGTAATTCTCGCTGGACTTTTCTTTCCTTATCGAGACGTAAGCCCCCTCGACCTCGTCGGGCTTGAATTCGAGGACAGCGGGCCCTGCACATGCTGTCAGCGTTCTGATCTAATGCATATGAGGTTCAGGTTCCGAAACTTCTATTCGTTCCGACCTTCCTGGTCAAAGGTATATAAATCAGTTAAACGGATTCATATCCGGTGACTCAAAATGGGATTGAGAGAGTTCCTTAAGAAGCACGAGACGGACAATGAAGAGGCCAGATGGGAAGAAGAGCAAGATGGCGATGGACTGAACATAGACCTCGACGCTGCAGCCAAGGCCATCAAGATGTTCAAGAACCGCAACAAGCAATGAAGGACAGCAGCAAACTGTCCTCCAACCCCCCTTTACTTATCTCTCCAAATTTTCAAGCCAGAACGGACTTGTCGTCCAGATATCTCTTCGATATGACGTTGAAATCCTTATCGAACTCATACACGAGAGGTATCCCGTTGGGGGATGATCTCGATGTCGATCCCTGCGATGTTCATCTTTCCTCCGTTGAGCTTCTCGCCGGCGTTGATTATCCCGGAATCGAAAGCGGCTCCGAAGACTCCGGAAAAGTTCTGCACCAGGTGTGCTCCCTCTCCGTCGGTGTTGTATGCGACTGCTGACTCGGTCAAATAGTTCTTGACATCAGGGAGGAAGGAGGAACCTTCCGCGTGGTAGGATACCAGCTTTCCGACGATCTCCAGCTTGTTATCGGCCAGATACTTGGTAAGCTCCGCGATGCCGTCATGGAAGCAGGGCAGTTCGATGATGATCCCCTTTCCTTGACGGTCCAGGATGATGACCTGGTCCTCGATGGCGTTCTTGGTGCTGTATACGCGGACGTTCATGTCCCCGCATGCGATCTTCGTGATCATTCCATGTTCGAGTCTCTCTATCTGTTGTGACATGGTTTCTCACCGATACTAGATATTGCTATGAGTATTAGTATCGAACAGAAACTAATAGGTAAATAAGAAACCAGAGGGTAACATAGTAACGCTGAGGTAACTATCGGCATGAATTCGCCGCTGGCAGAACATGGAACCACTTCGAGCGGAGCAATACAGAACGGTGATCATACGGCGAATGAGTGCAAAGTATCAGGAGATCCGCATCTGATCAGGTCCTGAGCGGCGGAATCATTTCCTGTTCCTGACCCCGGAGTTGTTGGTCTTCCTGACCTCCTCGTGATAGAAGTAATCGACTATGACGGGATGTCCGGGTTCCGCCCTCCCGTATGGTGTCCAGTTGTCGGTGAATGGGCAACCCAATTCCTTGGCCAGGCTCTCCGTCTTCCTTTCCTGGTCGATGAAATAGGAGCGGTTCTTCTTCGTATAGATCTCCTTGTACAGCGGAACTAAGTTAGGATATCTCTCCTCGATGTACGACAGTATATCGGACTTGAATCCTCCCCTGAGATTGAGATTCTCCAGCCAAACCAGGTCGCATTGGTCCTTTGTCCTCCTTATGATTGCTTCTATATCGGTTATCCCCGGGAAGACAGGCGAGATGAAGGTGACCGTGCGTATTCCCTCGTCGTAGAGCTTCTTCATGGCATCCAGGCGCCTCTCTATACTCATGGCCTTGTCCATGTCCGATCTGAAGGAATCGTCCAGGGTGTTGATGGAGAAGGAAACGGTCATGCGTTCGAAACCCTTCAGAAGATCCAAGTCCCTGAGAACAAGGTCTGATCTGGTGCATATGGTGATATCGGCCTTGCTCCCGGAAAGCTGTTCGAGTAGCTTCCTCGTCCTGAGATACTTCTTCTCTTGCGGGACGTAGGGGTCCGTGACGGTGCCGATCAGCACAGTCTGATTGTCGTACTTCGAGGAGTCTACCTTCGGCCAGTCCTTGACATCCAGGAACTTTCCCCAGGGCTCGGTGTGTCCCGTGAATCTCTTCATGAACGACGCATAGCAGTATCTGCATCCGTGGGAGCATCCGGTGTACGGGTTGACCGCATAACCACCCAGCGGACCGGATGATTTGGTCATGATGTTCTTCGTCTCTATCTCTTTAACCACTATATCGCTCATGATCTCCGCCCCTTCTGCCTGACCAGAAGCTCCTCGTAGGCTCTGGGAAGCTCCTGTATCATGTTCTCTTCGCCCATGATGTCTTTTACATCCTCCTTCATGAAGACGCTGACGCCCGATCCGATGGCCGAATCGGCGATGTCCTGTATCCAATCACGCTGCGATACGGTCTTTCCTCTGCGGTTTCCAGTCTCCGTACCGAGGACTATCCAATCGACCCCTTCGAAATCAATGTCGGATATGCGGTCGAACATCGGTTCGAAAGTGATGTGGTAGCTTCCCGCACGGACATTCCTCCGAAGCTCCCTTATCCTGCCCTTCTCTGAATCCCTCGTGATAGTCACACCGAAGCACACGTTATCTATATCGCTCCCGATCCTCAATCTGTCCGGGGATTTGGTCAGGAATATGTACTGGTGCTGCGGGTTTTTCCCGACGGCATCCATGGTAGTGTCTATCCATTCCCTTTTCCAATCGGAGAGGTCGCTCATCCCGGTCATGAAGTAGATGCGCGGGAGTTTCCTGTCCAGGATCCTCAGTTTTGTCGGGAAGAACTGCGGTATCGAGAAGTCCTCCGTCACATGATATCTTCTGGCGACGGCTCTCGCATAGCAATACTCGCATCCTCTGGTGCACCCTATGACCGCGTTCAGGCACTGTATCTCCGATTTCAGGCATCTTATTGACATCGATCATGATTCCATACTCATGGAGGTTAAATAACCAATTCGCCCGGCAGCCGGAGCAGACCTCTCATCTACCCATATCTATCAGTAAAACCCATTATCCATCGCAGGAACGACGGTAGCATCCGAACAAGATGTGAGACGCATGTGGAAAAGAAAGAGGCGATTTTCTGCACTGTTCTGACGGACGGGGTAGGTTATTTATTATCGCTTCAAGATTCTTTTCCTGAACTGAACGTGGCACCTGATGCATTGGTGTTAGTAGAGTTTGGGAAATCGTATGTCGGATGATGGAAAAAGAGGCTTTGTCTTCCACACATCACAGGGGGAGACGGAGCTTTCGATCGAAGAGGTAAAGCAGCTCGCAGAGCAGAACGATCCGGATGGATTGTACGCGCTCGGAGGTACTTCGAGCAATGCTCCCAGAACGATTTACTTAAGGCCGCGATTGAGGGGATGCTTCCATCCAGTTGCCGCGTATGATCTGCTCATCTTCCAAGTTTTATAATGCAGCCGTTGATGCAGAGCCGTGAGCGATATCGGAACAATCAGGAAGGAGCTCCACCCGTGGACATCGTCCTCAGGGGAGGTACGCTACTACGTCAACGACTGGTTCGATCTGATAGGCGACGTTCTGGAATCCTTCGTCCAGAACGAATGGAACGCTCCGCCGATGGAGAAGATAAAGAGGGCCAAGGTCTGGTTCGATTCATCCGCGCACGTGCATGTGGACGGGCTGAAGGACCAGCTCACCGCGGAGATCATTAGAAGCAATCTCGAGGACAGGTTCTTCCAACGACTTAATCTATTGAAAGGCTCCTTGCGACAGACCTTCAGATGCATATCGGGCGTATACCGTCGATTTTTCACAGCTTATGAATATCCGTCTTATATGCAAGACAGGACTGCCGCAGGTGTCGTGGGGAGCCAGTCATATAGATCGCAGGATCAACCAGATGAACAATTGAACGATACGTTCACCTGCAGCAGCAACCTCCTCTGGGCTCGTCATCCTTACAGTCGAATAAGCCGTAATGACGAGATCTGTCACCCCTCGCATAGAGATGTGCACCATAGCGCGTCTCGGAGCACATCGAGGCGGTGTTCCCGCAGACTGACTTTGGATGATTGGTGTAGAAGCGGTGCCCGTTGTCCAGATCGAACCAGTCGGGATGACCTTCTATGCCCCCGTCATAGATGACTGTCTGCCCATAATCCTCGCACTCGTCCTCCAGGTCGGCGAGCTTGAATGCCCTCACCGTGCGGGAGGTGAATCTGACGTCTCCGACGATCTTCCTGATCTCCGGGTTGTCTATGGTCACGTCGGATACCGATACGTACCTCACAACCTGGAAACCGGCCTTCTCCATCGCCCGACGGAAATCCTCAACATACATCGCTCCCCCAAGGCATTCCCCTCTTATCACGGGATCAGCGTAGACCTCATCCGGGACCCTCCTGTCTGCGAAAACATCCGAGAAGTACAGCTCCCCGCCCTCCTTCAGCACACGATGTATCTCTCTGAATACCAAATCCTTTCTGGGCGAGAGGTTGATCACGCAATTGGAGATCACCACATCTATCGAAGCATCCTCTATGCCGACGGACCTCAGGTCCTCTATATAGCCCTGCCTGAACTCCACATTCGGCCGAGTATATCCGAATCTCTCAGTCTGACTCTCGATGTGGGATTCGGCCACATTCAGCTGTTCCCTGGTCATGTCCACGCCGATGACGTGCCCTTTCTCCCCCACAAGTTTGGATGCTATGTACACGTCCCTTCCGGTTCCGCATCCAAGGTCAAGGACGGTCAGCCCGTCCAAGAGCGGGGGTAAAGGGGAGCCGCAACCGTAGAATCTGTTGAGGATCTCCTCATCTATCAGCGGTATCACGGACGATATCCTGCTGTCGGGTGCAGCGGAGCAGGTGCATGCGTTGGTCTTGAGGTCCGAGCTACCCTTCAGCTGCTTTCCGTAGTAGTCGCGGACATCTTCCCTGATTCTCTCGTCATCGGACGGTCTCATTGAAGTCATGATTATACATTGATAATTATCTATATAGATATTTATCTATGTAATTCAGCTCAAAGCGAATCCAGGAAGGATTTGAGATCCTCCAGCTTGCTGCGGTTGAGCGAATAATACGACCATTGCCCTTCCTTCCTTACTGAGACGAGGCCGCATCCGCACAAAATCTTCATGTGATGGGAAAGCGTGGGCTGCGTGATGTCCAGAGCTTCCAGTATCCGGCAGGCGCAGATCTCCCCCGAGGAGAGCATGGTCAGTATCCTCAGCCTATTGGCATCCGACATGGCTTTGAAGATCTCGGAATCGATGTCCGGCATGCCTCGCAAATGTCGAACTGAATATAGATATGTATCGATGTCTTGCTCTGCATCCATGAAAGGCGGATGACTCTATAGAAGCGGGGAGAACAAACAAAGGGAAAAGTGAGGTATGAAGCAGATGATCGGACACAAGGTGTGGTCCGGTACTTCCCACGTACACGTGAATGGGCTGAAGGACGAGCCCACCGTGGGAATCATCGGAGAGTGATCCCATGAGGGAATCGCATTCCAGGACGGCCCTGCTGGCCGTTATGGTGCTTGCATTGGCGGTATTCGTCCCCCATGGCCGAATCCAGCGATGCCGCGGGGGAGCCCGACCTCTCGATCTACAGATACACGCCCAGGCTGACGATGACATCCGAGAACTTCGGCGACGGAACCGTGCTGGACGGCAGGTGGGAGTACTACATCGAGAAGCAGGACAACGGGGAGACCCAATCGTCGGACATAAACGCCGGAATCAGCGCGTACAAAGCCCTGCCAGAACGGGAACTCGCTGATCGTCACCAAGCACACCTATGCGCAGAGGGGAGATCGGCAAGATGAGATTCTCCGATATCAAGGACGGCAACTTCGAGTTCTGGAGCAAAGGCTTCGGCCCTAACGGGAAACTGTCGAAGCTGCCGATAATGGACAGCGTTAGCGATTCCTTGAAGGAATACCTCGAGAAGAGGGAGATGATCGCTGACAAGTGGGGGGATTACGACCCCGACGCGATATTCCTCAACTCTTACGGGATGCCTATGACCGGGGACGTGATCTACGCCAGGCTGAAGAATCTCGCAGAAAGGTCTGGTGTGAAGGAGTTCACCCCACACAGCCTGAGGAGGTTCGCGGCCACGAATATGAGGCACAACGGTGCAGAGCTCGGAGACATCGCGATAGCGATGAGACACGAGGATCCCGTCACCACGGTGAGGTGCTATCTGAGAGACGATCCCGAGCTGAAGAAAGCCACCTTGAAGATGGCTGGAAAAGGCCTATTGGCCGGATGAAACGCATTCCTGCCCTGTTCTGACGGACAGGGTAGGTTATTTATTGTGCTTTTTTGATTCATTTCCCGAACTGAGCGTCATATCAATAATCATTGATAGTGTCATGTTCGGGAAATCGTATGTCGGATGAAGAGAAGAGAGGCTTCGTCTTCCACTCCTCGCAGGGTGAGACGGAGCTTTCGATCGAAGAGGTAAAGCAGCTCGCAAAGCAGAACGATCCGGATGGTCTCTATGCTTTGGGAATGGCATATCTATTCGGTTGGGACATCCCCCAGGATGAGGCCTTGGGGTACAAGTATCTCGAGGAGGCATCAGACAAGGGCCAGAGCGAGGCCATGACCCTTCTGGTCAGGATGTACATGCAGGGTGAGTATGACGGCATGGATCAGGATAAGGCCGCGAAGATGTCGATACTCGCCGCCAAGGACGGCATCCCCGATGCCCAGCTTTACGCGGGACTAGCCTATATGGACGGTATAGCCGTCAAACAGGACTACAAGGAAGCTGTCAGGCTGTTCCGTCTCGCTGCCAATCAGGGGAACGATGAGGCGCGTACAAATCTAGCGTTCCTCTTCCAGGAAGGTCTCGGAGTGGGCAAGGATGAATCTAAGGCCTTCAAAATGTACCGCACTGCAGCCAACAACGGCAATCTGAATGCCATGTTCCATCTCGCCATAGCATACGAGTTCGGAAACGGTACTAAGAGGGACATCCCGAAGGCTGTGGAATGGTACACCAAAGGTTCGGATTCCAACGATCCCTTTGCCGCTGAGAGGCTTGCCTACATCTATGCAGAGGGCATCGAGGGCATAGAGCCCGATGCGGAGAAAGCCTTCGAGCTTTTCCTGAAAGCCGCCAATGCGGGCATCCCAGGAGCCATGTTCATGGTCGGCTACTGTTATGTCGGTGGACACGGAGTGACAGCAGATGTCGGAGAGGCCAAGAAGTGGCTGAAGATGGCCGCTGACAGCGACATTCCCGAGGCAAAGGAACTATTGGCCCAACTGTGATTTATATTGACCAAGTGATAAGGGTCATGATAAAATGGACAGTGAGAACCTCAAAGTCAGCGCAGAGTCGGGCGACGTTGAATCCCAGTACAAGCTCGGACTCAATTACATCTATGGCACGGACGTCCCCAAGGACACCACCAAAGCGGCCGAGTGGTTCAAGAAGGCAGCCGACCAGGGATACCTTCCTGCCCGCAGGGAGCTAGCGTTGCTTCTGGCCGCCGGAGACGGCGTCGATGTCGATATGGCTACTGCTGTCCAGTACTTATCTGAAGCCGCCGATCAATTGGATCCCAGCGCGTTGTACCATCTCGGCCTCATGTATGAGGTCGGTATCGGCATCCCTAAGGACCTCCAGAAGAGCGTGAGGATGCTCGCCTATGCTGCAGAGATGGGCTATCCAGGAGCGGATACCGATGCCGAGAGGGTGGACAAGATCCTCTACGACGAGAGGGTAAAGAAACTCCGTGCAAGGCCTCTCCTGCACCTCCAGATATCCGATGTCGATGTGGAGGCCGCGTGCTGCAAGCAGATGCTGGACAACCTAATATCAGAGGACATAGTTTTCATCGATTCCAGGACGGGACCTGCCCTTCTCGGAGAGGACAAGGACGGTATGGATGCAGTACTTGACCACTGTCCGTTCTGCGGAGCGCCGATCCAGATCATTCCCCGCGATACCAAGTTCTGATCATCATGGACGATACCGAACAGCAGATCGAGTTCCTAAAGGAGAAGCTCTCGACCCTCAGGGAACAGATGCCCGAAACACCTCTGGATGCCGAGAAGAAGGCGATGGAGGTCGGACTCATAGAGGAACAGCTGGCAGAGCTCTATCAACAGAAGGGGATGCTCACCGACGAAGCACCAAAAGCATCAGGCAACCTCGATTCTCTGTCCGAAGAGATCGGTTCCATCACAGATGAGCTGATGGAGATAGAGATCAAGATGCTCAAGGCAGAGATGTCCGGGGATGACAGCGAGAAGATCAAGCTCCAGCTGTCGGCAAATGCGCTCAAATCCAGGAGGCAGACGCTCATAGACGAGGTCAGGAACATGAACTCTCAGACAAATGATTCGCCTGGCGACCTGGAGGACCGTGTCGCAGCTCTTGAGAAGGAAGTCGCTGACCTCAAAGCATTAATCTACCAATTAATTACGAGATGATACCATGGAAACCAACGAGTTGGAGAGGGCCTATCTGGCCTCTAAGGTCGTGATGAAGGGTGATTATCCCTATTTCATCAATGCTATTTCGGACGGAAACCCCTCTATCTCCCGCGACCTTCTCGACCAGATAGTAGGGAACTTTCAGAGATTGGCGGACCTTGAAACCGACGTCTACCTTGCTCCCGAGGCCATGGGCATCCCCGTAGCAGCCGCGTTGACCATGCGCACTGGCGTTCCTTTCCAGATCATCCGCAAGAGGGGACACGGCATCCCCGAGGAGATCAAGCTCAAGAAGGCCACAGGCTACGAGACCACCGACATGTACCTAAGCTTCATAGAGCCCGGCACCAAGGCCATTTTCGTGGATGATGTCGTCAGCACCGGAGGCACCATGGAGGCAATCGTCAGCATTCTCCGTGACCACGGAGTCATCGTCGAGAAGGCACTCTGCGTCCTCAACAAGTGCAAGGACGTCGAAGCCCTCTCCAAGAAGATCGGTATTCCAATCTACACGCTCATAGATGTCGCCGTCGAGGACGGCAAACCCGTCATCAGGAAGTAAAGGAGGAGCAACAATGTTCGCGGATGCCTGTCAGAAAGCCATGGGATACACGCGCCCCGTAGCTATCTCAACCCGTACACTTGACGGTACCCTACGCACCGATATCGCCTCATTCATAGTCGTCAACAAGGACGGTTGGGCCATCACCGCAGGCCATGTTTTCGATTCATTCGCCAAATTCCAGAGCGACAGCAAGAAGATGGAGGAGATAGACGCCATCAATTCCGGTAGACCGCAGGTTGCCGGTAAGCCTTCCAGCGAGATCAAGAAGGACAAATCCTTCCTCACAAATCATTCCTTCTGGTGGGGATGGGACGGGGTTATGCTCTCCACGGTGACGATAAATCGCCAGGCAGACATCGCCCTTCTGAAGCTTGAGAACTTCGATCCCAAGAACGTACCCGAATACCCCGTATTCGCTGATTCGTCCCATATGAGGATTGGCACCAGCTTATGCCGCGGAGGATATCCATTCATCGAGATCACACCCAAGTTCCTGGAGGACAGGAAGGCCTTCAGCATCCCGTCCATACCCCACGACAGGTTCTTCTACCCCATAGACGGCATATTCACCCATTACGAGGACAAGGGTAAGTCCAAGGACGGCAGTCTGGACCTCAAGTACATCGAGACCTCGTCAATCGGCCTCAAAGGGCAGTCTGGAGGACCTATCTTCGATACCCGCGGCAGGATCTACGGAATGCAGATCCTCACTGAGCACCGTGTAACCGGATTCCACCCTACTGCAGAGGTCGATGGGCAGAAGTACATCGAGACTCAGTTCATGAACGTCGGAGTCGGTTTGCATGTGGATACCATACTTCAGCTCATGGATATGAGGAACGTCAGGTATCAGAAGGAAGGAGACGAGACCGGATTCAGAATCGTCGACTGATCAGAATTTATCCGAAATCTCGGACGGGGAGTTCACATACCCTAGGCCGTGCTTTATGCAGTAATCCTCTTTCAGCTCATAGCCGTACGTGATCGCCAGGAATCCTGTTCCCGATACCTTCGATGCCCTGTAATCATCCAAACCGTCACCTATCATGACAGCTTCTTCCGGGGACACATCGGCATCATAGATGCACATGTCTATCAGGTCCTCTTTGACGTATGGGATTACGAAACTTGCCCCGTGAACGGTATCGAAGAGATCCATGATACCATAGTTCTCGAGAGTGCTCTTGGCATATTCGTCCGCCATAAGGGTGGCCAGACCTATCATGTAGCCTCTTTCCTTGAGGTCTACAAGGACTTCCCTGATGCCGTCGAACAGTTCGGACATGGCCTGTCCGAATTCTACGTAGAATTTTGTGTAGACTTTGATGGCCTCGTCGATATCGATAGATGGATCGTCAAGAATCATCCTCAGATTCTCATCGAATGGTCCGCAAAGGCCTTCTGCGATCCTCTCGTCAGAGATATCCAGTTTGCCGTAGTGTTCTCCAGTCCTCTTGTAGCAGTAGGCGATACCCGGTGATGAATTGTTGACGGTACCGTCGAGATCGAAAATCAGGAGCTTCGTATTCGGCATCATCACCCAATCTTCACCATTAATAAAAATCTGCACGCCTTTACTAGCGGTGTAGAAAGATACATTATTGAATGAATAGAAAATAATATAATTGATTAAGCTACAAGCTAAATTAATAAAGATATTATGAACAACAAACCTGTATCGAAGGAAAAACTCGTTGAACTCTTCCACAACGGGGCAGTACGCAAGCTTGAAGAGCATGAGATATTCGTGATGCGCGCTAATGAGGATCGGGCACGCGACAAAGTGTACAGGGAACTCAGCGCATATACCGCCATAGAATGGCGCTATTATGATTTGGCCGAGCATTACTACGCGGAGGATTTCTCTTATTTCGAGAACGGGTCAAACGAGGACCTACTGCTCATGACGAAGGAGAGCGAGCTGTCTCCGAAGCTCTATGCTGAGTACCTGAGGGAAATCGAACCTGCCGAAAGGCTGAATGAGAAGATCACCCATGCCTACCTCACTAATCTAAAAAAGAACATCACGAAGATAAGGGACGAGATGAGATGATCTACGATTCCGATGAATGTGATGTGATCGAATCGATCCGGAACCGCAAGAGTTCCGAGCGCGTCATATACAGCAGCATGGAGTTCCTCCCGCCATCTTTCATTTCCGCTATGGACTGTCAGATGCAGCTTGACTTGTCGAGATGCGACGCCATGCTCAGGATCGCTAAGAATGATTTCTCCAACCTTGACGACGATCTTGTCGCACTTGGACCTCACCCTATCTAGCTTCCGGTTGAATTGCATCAGCATTACATGGAGAGCCTGACGGAAGAGGACATGAGAATGGAATCGGCATTCGTTGCATATTGCAACATAGGCATTTCCGCATACTTCCATTTCTCAACGGCTCAGAGATGGTCCGAAGAGATTCTGGGAGGCAGAAATCCCGTATCCTATCCCGATTTCATGTCGCTTCAGCTTTTAAGCGAATTACTGAGGATTGCCGGTGAACGTTGCGATCTGATGAAGGACGAGACTGATCTGCCTTATCTTGAAGCAGGCAGGTATATCGAATGCATGCTCGATGAATGCAGTATACTCATGAGGACTCACCTATCTAAGCTTGTAACCAAAGAAGAGTTGTGCTACCATCTTGATTTCAGAGAGTTTGTCGATGCCGATGCATTCAACAAACTGTTCCTTCCCGATTTTGCTCCGGAGGTACGCAGGGAAATAATCGCTTTCCAAAACAGGGCCTCTTCTCGGGGCGATATTCTGTATGCATTGTTGATTGTTTCTTCAAAGATGAAGATATAATGTATTTAATTCAGCTGATATCTTAATTACATTAAATAATTATAGAATACATTGTATTTCTGCTCATTATTATTCTTATGTTTAATTAATTAAGCTAATACATATATTAGATTAATTATTATTGAGTTAACAGTATTGTAAATTGATACTTATAATAAATTAAGCTAATAACTTAAATAACATAATTTTTATTAATTAAACATAAAATGCAATTGTATTTTGAAATTATTCGTATTTAATTAAGCTAGTTACTTAATTACATTAATAAATTGCAATTAATTTTAAGTGTAATGTAAATGTCATTAAAATGAACATTAATATGCATTATTTATGAAAATGCCACAAAATCGAATGTATTGATCGATTATGGGGGTTTTCATAAGCATTATTCTGTCAATGACGGTCTCCCGAATATCAACTAAATTACCCTGTTTTTGACCTAAAAAGGGTGTACTTATCGTGTAGTTTAGCAGATTCCCATTATTTTGTGCTAATTGGGGCCAATTTTGTTCAAAACCATAGCGCTTGATGCCTTTGATACTATACTTCAAGTCTAACTATTCGATATAGGGCATCTTATTGAATGGAAAAATCTAAGATTGTTAGAATAACAACTGTAGACTATGCATATTCATCCCGGATTGTTTCATTTTTCACAGAAGATCTCGATGAATTCTAAAGTGCATTAATAATTATGTTAGTTTAGTTATTTGCTTAATTAATAATGATTAACTCATATTGAAAAATTCAAAAACATTAATTAAATTAGTTAGTTACGCTATTAGATAATTGAATTAAGCTTAAAGCTTAACTCAATTGAATTGCCCTTTCCAAATCCTTTCACCGAAGCCCGGGAAGTGTGTGCACATGAAAACGATCAGTTTGTTGGTTAAACCACAGACCGACCTCTTCTTGCCTTTGATAGCAGCTTTCAAAGCAGCCTCAACGACCTCTTCCTTGGATACTGCATTGGTGAACACTTTCTTGGGCACATCTGACTCGGTGAGGGTTATGTCTATGAAATCGGTTCTGACCCAGCCGGGAGAGACCTCGGTGACCGTTATGCCCCTGTCCTTAAGCTCGATCCTCAATGCGTTGCAGAAGTGACGCACGAAGGCTTTCGTTGATGCATAGACATTCAGATCGTATAGCGGCAGATATGCAGATTCGGAACATAGTTCAATGATATGGTCCCCACGCTTCATGTAGGGGATGCATATGTTTGTCATCTCGACCAGAGCAGTGACGTTGAGGTCGATCATGGCCCGGGTCTGTTCCTTGGGAAGTTCCCAGGTCATACCGAACTTGCCGAACCCCGCGCAATTTACCAGGAAACAGATCTCGGGTTTCTCAGCATCGATGAGTGCCCTTATGGAGTCCAATTCTGCCCTGTCTGTTAGATCGGCAGGAATAACACGTGCAGGGGTCTTCAAAGAAGCGGCAATATCGTCCAGGAGGTCTTTCCTCCTGGCGATGAGCCAAATAGAATCAAGATTCAGGGCATCCAGCCTGCGGCAGAACTCTGCACCCATTCCGGAGGATGCCCCGGTGACTATTGCAATAGACATCAGACGAATACGGATGCTGCGGCTACGACGGCGACAACGACCATTATACCGACCATGAGCAGTGCGCGCAACTTGGCCTTCTCTTCCTTGTTCATAAGGGTCCGAATTTCATTCAGATATATAACGATTGGATTGAATGGTTGATTGACTTCCCGATTGGGAGGTCCCGGGTTGCCCCGGGACCTGATGATATGGGTTTGTCGAAGTTCAGCGGTTCTCCGCCTCGATTCCCTCGGACTCATGGGACTGGCCGTACACGAAGGCGGTTGCCAGACGCTTCTCCCTCTCATCAGTCTTCTTTGCGAAGGTCTCAGGCGGCGAAGGCTGATTGACCACGATCTGGTTGAACGGAATCTCGATCTGGATCTCGTTGGCCATCCTGTAGATCTCCCTGTTGAGTGCTCTCCTTGCAGGGTAGAAGTCGACCTCCTTACATTTTGCGAGGAACAATAGGTTCACGCTGCTGTCCAGCATGTCCTGAACCCCCTTGTAGTAGGGGCCTTCCACGATGTAGGGGATCTTATCCTTGATCTTGGGCATGTAGTCCCTGATGAGGAGCTCGACCCTCTCGAGGTCGTCGGAGTAGTTGATGGCGAGCTCGCATCTGATTACCGAGAGCTCCTGACTCTGGTTGACGACGGCGCTGATCGTGTTGTTGTTGATGTACTTGATGTTACCGCCCTCGTCCTGGATCTTGGTGGTACGGATCCCGATCTCCATGACCGATCCCCTCCATCCGTCCACGACGATGAAGTCACCGACCTTGAACTCGCCGTCGAAAACGATGAACAGTCCGGCGATGATATCCGCGATCAGCGATTGGGCACCGAGACCTATGATCAGTCCCAAGATTCCTGCGCTGACGAGCAACGCCTGTGTGTCGACTCCCCAGGAGGACAGGATCCATATGATGGCGACGATGAATATCGCATACCTTGAGAAGCTCAGGATTAGCCTCAGGGCGGTCTGGAAGTGGGTGTCCGCCTTGATCCTGTTCTTTATGACGTTGAGCACTACGAACAGCAGCAGCGTGACGAAGAGGATCTCGCAGGTCCTTATCAAAGCAGGTATCTCCTGATACAGCGAATCGATCACGGCATTCCCTGTGGGGGTGTCGTTGAATATCGAGTCCGGCCCGAAGATGTATTGGTCGAATACCACGGCAAGAACCGTGACGATACCCAACAGGGCAACCGCCACGAGCACTGCGCGGTTCTCCCTCTGTTCATCGGAGAGTTCTTTGTTGTCTTTCTTTTCATTTGTCATTCTTTTTCACCCATATCATTTGTTTTACTTTATTCTAGATTTCTCTTGTTGAATGGTTACTTCTTTTTCAATGTGCTGGACATCTGTTGAGCCATATCCATCCATCGAAACATTGATTATCAATTTGTATGTATTAGCTGGTAGACCCCCTGAAGTTGTTAAATCATAGCTATATGATGCGCTGCCATTGCCAGAGTACTCCATAGATGTAACAATCGAATCATTCAATTTCAAGGTGATTATGAATTTTAGACTATATGCGCTATCTGTCGGAGTTATGGTTAAATCGATTTTGTTATCACCTGGCGTTACGTCGACACTTTCAACAAATCCAGGCACAGAAACATCTTTTTTATCGTATGCGTGCACTTTGTAATCAGAACTTACATTGTCGTTAATCACAAGTTCATAATTGTCGTAACTATCCAATGTATAGCTATTGGTGTATGTTCCGCTGGTCGATGTTCCTTCTATCGCATACGACCCTGCGAGCTGATTATTCTTCAATAAGAATACAACCAAACCATCAATGTTAGAAGAGTGATCTATTGAATATGTGATTTTTGTCCCAAGGACAGAATATGACATATTTGTAACCGGATTCGGAATTTCCACCGAATCGACATCGAAGGAGGTTTCTCCGATTACTAGTTTTAGAGTGTACGTTTTTCCCCTTTCCCAATTGCTGAATGTTCCCGTTATATTTTTACCAGAAACAGGGGCACTCTCTACACTTTGACCGCCATAAATCAGTTGGACTGTTCCTTCTACACCTACCGAAAGCGTCAAACTATAACTTAGCTGATTACCACTGAATACAAATGTAGAATCATCTACAGGATTATCCGGAATTGGAATGTTGATAGGCAATGAATCCAGATCGATAGTGTGATCTGATATGACGACCCTTGAGGTATAAGTGTAGCCAGTTACCCACTCGCTGAAATCAACCAATACAGAGGGACCGGCGATAGTTGTTTGTTTAACTGAAGTGCCTTCCCTCAAGAGATATAAATCACCAGTGAGCTCACTGGTAAAGTCTACGCTTATCTTAATTTTGCCATCTTTCAAAGTTAACGAATGATTTGCAATGGGTCCAACAATGACGGTTTCGCTACTTACATATGGATCCTGTACAGGATCTGTGGAACCGCTATCGTTGATTACTAGATAGTATGGTCCATACTCTAGATCAGAGAAACTACCCAAGTATTTTCCTTCATGTAACATACCTTCAGTGATTGTGGTGTTGAGATAATCTGACGAACTTGTTGCAGAAGGAATCAAATACACGACATAACCGGCGATAGAACTGGTTGAGGTAATTTCATAATTGATTGTTGTGTCTGTGGAAGATGCCGTCAACGACGTCACTGGGAACGGTATAGTCTTATTACCTAAGATTTTGTCGAAAGAAGGACTCTCCAGAACGGCCCTAAGAGAGTATGTGTGGCCATATTCCCAATCGCTGAAAGTTCCTGATACACTGTCAACGGCATTTACTAACTCTACGGACTCTATGTATCTTCCAGATGATTGCTCGTAAAGCCATAGTTTTCCAGAGACTTTACTGTGTAGGTATACATCATATGTTAACACGTTAGAAGTGAAATTGAGTCCACCTGTGATTAATTGGCTTGTCGAAACTTTTTCAGAGGCTAGTAGTACTCCGTCAGCCTTCACGCCAATGTAGTAATCACTGTCGTATTCTAGCGATTTATAATTGACCGTCGTTGTGCTGTTACATGTCGCTTCTTGTACAGATTTTGTGCAATAATTGTCTATGTACAGTCCAACTGTGACGGGGTAACCCGATTCAAGTTGAATATTGGCTTGGATCTCATTTCCGTCTACATACTCTAGATCAATGTTTGGATATGTAGACACCATTTTAGACGCAACCGTATCATCGCCATGTTCTACCTGCAAAAAATATTCCGTACCTGGTGTGAGGTCTGTGAACGTACATTCTGTCGTTTTTCCTGTTGGATTTACCGGATCTCCAATAGGCTCGCCCCCAGTAGAAGGCCGCAACACAATCGATGGGTTATTTTCAGGATGATCATAATCATAACTGGCCAGCGTCACTACGCAATCTACTGAAAATGTATGAGGCGTTACTTTAAAACCGGCGGGACCTAGGGTCACATAGATTTTATAGCGTTCATAACCTCCATCCAGCATTCCCAGTATATAGGTTGTGTCATAACTCAACCCAGATATTGTTTTCTCAGTAATGGTACCCCTAGGAGCATCTATAAAAATCGCTTTATCAAAATCTTTAGCTTCATAATTCGTACGATCGATGAAGAATATCTCTTTATCGGACAGTTCTTCATTGATAATAACTGTGAAATTCACAGTATCTAAGTTAGATTCGTACCAGAGATCGTAGTTTCTAGAGGGAATTATGACTTGTTCGGTGTAATAGACCTCAGACCCTTTGATTTCGAGAATGAATCTATCACTTTCTATGCCTTCTTTAACCGTGTATACCGTGTATATGTTGTTACCCTCATGCAACGGTTCGGAATAGACCACTCCGTAACTGTTGTTGCTTATTGTCAGATAGGGTATGTCGGTGCTACCAGTTACGGTAACATCGTAATAGATTCCGCTAACTAGTGCTCTAATCGAATTTACTACAACCAAGTCGGTAGGCGATTCACGTATAGTGATGGTCTCTCTCACGAATACTTCAGAACCAGAGGTTACCGTAAACAGATATTCATTACCAAACTCCAAGCCCGTGAAGGTATCCGAATTGGTTCCTTCAGACAGGTCTACGCTGGCGAAGAGACTCTCCTCCTCCGACACATCGTAGAGGTACAATGTTGCTATCTCGCTGTCGCCGGTGACCTCGATCTCGTATGCGATGGTGATTCCCTCTACCACAAGACCGACAAGGTCCACGGTTATGGATCTGGACTCTATCACGACAGTCTGACTGACGAATGTCTGCAATTCATGGGAAACCTCGAATTTGTATTCCTTACCAAACTCTAATCCGCTGATGGTACCTGTGTTTGTTCCATCGGTAAGGTCCATGCTGTACACTGCTTCTCCTGAAGGTCCATACAGGTATGCAGTGACGGTCTGACCGTTTGCGGCCACATCCACGACGTAGGACACGTTATTCTCGCTAACCGAGAGGTCTTTGAGCTCTACCTCGATGGGCAACGACTCCGTTGTGATGCTCTGATTGATGAAAGATGCTTCTGAAGAGGCTACAGACAGCGCGTATGTGTGATTATACTTCAGTTCGCTGACGGTTCCCGAGTTGGTGCCCTCGGTCAGTACGGTCGAATACACCGCTGCGGAGGTCTCCGTATCTATCAGTTGTGCTGTCAATTCGGAATGCATTCCTTCAACGGTCACGCTGAACGTGATGGTGTTCTTTGAAGCAGACAGGCTGTCAAGTGTGATGACGGGTGACAGAGTAGAGATGTCCTGCTGCATGTATGTGGTCGCGGACGATTCGACGGACAGGATGTAGGTGTGGGCCTCTGCCAGTCCGGAAACGGTATCGGAACAGCGCCCGTCGGTCAACGGTGACGAATAGAGTGTAGAACCTGTGTCCGGATCGCTGAGTGTGACGTAAGCGCCCTCGTCGGTACCGTGGAGCTGCACCGAGAACTCGATGGAATCGTATGTGGCGTTACAGTACTCCAATTCCGCCCATACGGGCTCTCCGGGAATGGTCTGAGACGCTAATACAAGCAACGGCGGCAGTCCTGTCCTCACTTCCACGGAATGGTCCTTCGAGCCGTCCAGGCCCGCCAGATTGCCTGACAGCTGGCCATCGGGTATCGCCTCCTGCTGGACGATCGTCCCGCTCTCGAGGAGGACGGCGTAATAGGTCTCGGATTCAACGGCATCCACGAGCTCGATAGAATAGCTGAGCATACCTCCGACGAAATACGCGTCCAGAAAGACCTGGACATCAGCATTCTCGATGGTCGGCACAACGACAGAAGTCACAACGACCAAAGCGACCATTGTTGTGGCCATTACCTGTGCAGCTGTGACGCTGGCTGCAGACGATGCGGCAGCGGATGAACTCGCCGCCGCCGAAGACGAGGCGGCCGAGGAAGATGCAGACGATGATGCGGATGACGACGAAGACGCCGATGATGAAGAGGATGATGAGCTTGATGTGGACGACAGATCCGAGGAGGAGCTGTCGGTGCTGGGGTTATCGGAGCTCTGCTCCTGATCGCGCCTCTGCTGACGTTCCTCCTCCTCTTCGGTGAGTTGGATCGGTGCCTCGTACTCCTGCATGGGGAACTCTGCATAATCGCAGTGATACTCGTCGACGTATGCAAAGTTACTGTAAACCTGCGGAGAGTACTCTGGGTAGACTTCGAACTCCTTGGTATGGTTGTTGTTCGGCTCCCTCAGCTGCTGAAACTCCTCTATCAGAGTAAGACCCCGCTTACCAACTGTACAGTTAACGAAGTTTAATAGTTTGTTTCAGGGTATTTAAAAAGGATACTGGGTTGTTGATCCGGGACCGAACGGTACGGTCATCTCGACGGGGTGAACGGACGGCTCAATCACCATCCTCGGACGGATCGAGTTTGCTGTCGGACGGAGGGATGCCCTCCACCTCGTCGTAGACGGGGACGTATTCGGGGTTCCTCTTGGCAGGATCCCTCACCTTCTTGGCCATCTTGTCCTGTATGCCGTTGAACGTCTCCGGCGACACCACAGGGGTGGCATCGTGCCTGATCAGGAGGTCATCCCAGCGCATGTACCCGGCGTAAACGGGGTTATGGAGGATGTTCCTCAGGTTGTACTTGTTCCAAGGGTTCCCCTTGCGCGTGAGGAGTCCCTGTCTGTTCAGGGAATAGCTGATGGAGTCCATGGTCTCGTCCTGGGCGTAGAGCTCGAAAATCAGCGATACGACGTATTGCTCGTCCATATCGTCCACAAGCTTCCCTTCGCTGATGCGGTATCCGAAAGGAGGGGTGAATCCCATGGTGCGCTTCTCGTCGTCGTTGTTCTCCAGGGTCTCCGCCTTCTGGCGCATACCGTCCTTTGTGCGTTCGCCTATCTGTCCGCTCTCGAGCTGGGCGACACTCTGCAATAGCTGGATGACGAAGGTCCCCATGGCTGTGTTGGTGTCCCATTTCTCCTGCTTGGAGATGAATTCCTTGTTCTTCTTCTTGAGGAGGTCCATCATCTCCAGGAAATTGCGGCTGTTCCTATGGATACGGTCCATCTTCAGGACCAGGATGGAATCCCAGGTGTCGATGTCCTCCAGCATCTGCCTGTAGGCAGGACGTCTGGTGTTGCGTCCGGAGTAACCGTCGTCTATGTAGAATTTGACGATCTCGTAGCCGGTGTAAGAGCAGTAATCCTCAAGAGCCTGTTTCTGCGCCGCTAGGGAGTATCCCTCGCGTGCCTGCTCCTCTGTGGAGACCCTGATGTATGCGGCTACCCTGCCTCTGCTCATGACGATAGGTATTCGGGGTTCACGGCCTTGAACTTATCGACAGATACTATGGCCTGAACGGCGGACTTGAGCTGGATGTTATCCCAGCGCCTCTGTCCGATGTAGAGGGGGTTGTGCAGGATGTTCGAGATGGTCTGTCTGCTCCATCCTACTCCCTTCTTGGACTCAATGCCCGCATCGTTGAGGTGATCGCAGATCTCCTGGAGGGTCGATCCTCCGATCGCCATGTTGTAAATGGCGCGGACGATGTGCGCCTCATCGTCTACGACGACGAGCTTGCCGTTCAAATACTGATATCCGTAGGGGTGGGCTGATCCGAGGTTGCCCTCGCAGTTCTTGGCCTTGTACGTCATGGCCAGCTTAACCCTGTCCCCGATCTGCTCGCTCTCTAGCTGAGCTATACGCTGCATAATATCCATAACGAATCTTCCCATGGTATCCTCCGTGTCGAGATTATCATAGATGGATACGAATTTCTTGTCCTTCTTGCGCAGCAGGTCCATCATAAGGGTGAAGTTCAGGCTGTTCCTGTGGATACGGTCCATCTTGAGAACGATGAGCTTGTCCCAAGAATCCATCTCCGACATCATGCGCTGATAGGCAGGCCTGTTGCTCTTAGTACCGGAATAACCGTCATCGATGTAGCGGTCGGCTATATCCAACCCCTCTGCCCTGCAATAGGCCTCCAACTTCTTCATCTGGGCGTCCAGAGAGAAACCTTCCAAAGCCTGGTCCTCAGTGGATACCCTGGCGTAAAGTGCTGCACGCAAGTGCTATCCATCCCGAGAAGATTATCTGATTCTGTTTATTTAAGCATTGACCTTAATTTTTACAAAATGGACATTATAAAATCGTAGAATGCTGCAAATAAGGTGGATCTGGGGATGATCCCAGTCCTCAGTGTTTTTTGATCTTAGGATCGACGGTCTCATGCACCATATTGCTGGTGAACGAGGCCAGGATCTTAGCCGCGTTATGGATCTCCTCCTCCGAATACTGGCTGGAGAGTTTCCTAACAGCGGAGTCAATGAGCTTCAGTTCATCGTTGCCCTCCTCGATTCTCTTGTCGGAGAGACGCAGGTTCTGACGCCTGTTGTCCTCCGGATCCTTCTCGCGGATGATGTATCCCTTCTTCTCCATAGCGATGATGGTTTGGGATACCAGGGCTTTGGAACTGTCGAACAGATCAACTAGGTCCGTCGCTGTACAGCCCGGTCTGGACCAAATGCTGTATAGATACAGGATCTCCTTGTGCGTGGGCCTCAGGTGCTCAGGACTGTTATTGAACAGTTTGAGCTCCATGATTGCTATGTTTGCGTAGCTCGCGAACAGGGACTGTTTGAAATCCATGTTATCGAAATCTTTTGACGCATCCATATTATTACCTGTTAACGGACTTAATATGTTAGTCTGATAAAAACCCTAGCCAAACATCGTATATCTTGGAGAACAAAAATCACTATCCAGATGCCTAGCTAAAATTGAACTGTTATCTAAATGGATTAATCAATTAAAAGGGGGATAAACCCCCTTGAATGGTTTTAAAACTCACATCTCGCCGGCCATGCCGTGAGGGCCGTTGGCGAGAGCATCGCTTGCGGCAGGCGCCGGAGGGGCCCTGCGGGATGCGATGACATCATCGATCCTGAGGATCATGTTGGAGACTTCCTCGGCTGAGTTGATTGCCTGCGACTTGACCCTGAGGGGCTCGACGACGTTGCGTGCGAGCATGTCAACAGCCTCTCCGGTCTCGAGGTCGAGTCCGAAGTACTTGGCCTTGGCGTTCTTCTTCTCGTGGGCGTTCTTCAGCTTGATGATGCTGTCGATAGGGTCGATTCCAGCGTTCTCAGCGAGAGTCCAGGGGATGATCTCCATGGCCTTTGCGAACTTCTCGATTGCGAGCTGTTCCCTTCCGCCGACGGAGGATGCGTAATCCATGAGAGCGAGCTCGACCTCGATCTCGGGTGCTCCTGCCCCTGCAACGACCTTTCCGTCCTCGAGTGCGACTCCGACAGCGCGGATTGCGTCGTTGAGCGCCCTCTCGACTTCCTCGAGCACATGCTCGGTTCCGCCGCGGATGAAGATTGTGACTGCCTTTGCGTTCTTGCATCCGGTCACGAAGGACATTCCATCCTCTCCGACCTTCCTCTCCTCTACGCATCCTGCGGTTCCCAGGTCCTTGCTGGAGATCTCCAGGACGTTTCCGCAGATTGTTGCACCGGTTGCCAGTGCGAGTGCGTCGAGATCGGATGCCTTGCATCTCCTGTAGGCAAGGATTCCTGCCTTTGCGAGGTAGTGCTGGACGAGCTCGTCCACTCCCTTGGAGCAGTACACGACGTTGGCTCCGGCCTTCTTGATGGCCTCGACCATGGCCTTCATGGAGTTCTCTTCCTCTGCGAGGAACGAGGACATCATTGTGGGGTCTGTGATCTGGATGGATGCATCGAACTCTGTCTTCTTGACCTCGAGGGCGCAGGAGAAGAGTGCGATCTTTGCCTTGTCGACCTTGTCAGGCATCCTGCTGTGGACCTTCTCCTTGTCGACTACGATTCCGGTGACGATCTCGGTGTCTGCGATGGTTCCTCCGACCTTCTTCTGGAGACGGACGTTCTTGGGGTCGACGATTCCCTTCTCGACGACAGTCTTTGAAGCCTTGACGACGAGGTCTGCCAGAAGAGACTCCTCGTCTCCGACGGACTTGCCGGTGAGGGCTGTTACTGCGACCTGCTTGAGGATCTTGTCGTTCTTTACGTCGACTGCGATCTTGTCCAGGACTTCCATGGCCTTGGCAGCTGCCATCTTGTAACCGTTGGTGATGACTGTGGGGTGGACGTTAGCCTCGATCAGTTCCTCGGACTGCTTCAGGAGCTCTCCTGCGAGGACAACAGATGTTGTTGTACCGTCTCCGCACTCGGAGTCCTGTGTCTTAGCGACCTCGACGACCATCTTGGCTGCGGGGTGCTGGACGTCGATCTCCTTAAGGATGGTCACACCGTCGTTGGTGATAACGACATCACCGATGGTGTTGACGAGCATCTTGTCCATTCCCTTGGGTCCGAGTGTGGACCTTACCGCATCCGCGACTGCCTTGGCAGCGGAGATGTTGTTGAACTGGGCTTCTTTGTCCTTGCTTCTCTGTGTACCCTCTTTGAGTACGATGACAGGCTGATTTCCAGAACCATACATGGCTTTCACCTTTCTATGGTTCGACGATATTTTAGTTCTTCTATATAAAGTATGCTAATAAGAATTCAGAAAGGTCGGGTGAAGCCAGCGTCAATAGAAGTCCTCTATGCGCCGCTGCGTCAGGTAATCCTTGAGCACCTCCGAGTTCCTCAGCCATCTTTCCTTCTTCAGGTCCATGAACGCGTTGATCTGAGGCCAGAGGCCCTCCAGGTTCTCTGCGGTATAGGGTTTGGTCCTGAGAGCAGCACGTACATTCTCCCTGATGTTCCAAACTCCCAGGGGGATGTCGTATCCAGGATGTATCTCCCTGAACACCAGTACGGCTGCGGAGCGTCCGATGCTTGCCAGGTATTCAGTGGCTGCCAATCTCGCGGCGTAATAGGCTCCGGTGATGTTGTCAGCGTATGATGTGCGTCCATCGAAGAACTCGTGGTCGTGGGAGAGTATCATCTCGTTAGGACTTGGGTTCCAAGAGGTCTTGGGATACCAAGCCTCGATCATCTCGTACCTCCAGGTCGTGGGCATCATGACTATGGACCACCAGTTATCCAGTTCCTTCCATTGGAAAAGCCTGAACTCATCGATGGTCTCAAGGTACCGTACATCCTTCATCATCTCCTTGCCGATCATGTCATCGACAGCGGTGATGCTCCATCTGGTGGGAACGAACCTCCTCCTCTTTCCGATCCCCATGGTGCCGACGGAGAAGGCCTTCTCTATCTCGGAGACCAACGTACCGTTGTTATATGCTGCCATGACGGCATCCACTGACCTCATATCGGTATCATAGAAGGATTTCTCCAGATTATGCTCGAATCTCCCGTTCTCAACACGGATCTCGGACATCTTTCCTGAAGGTCCGAACGGCATGATCTCGTCATCCAGGACTATCCTGCCTGAGGGCCTTTTCTCGAACATAGTCTCCACGCTGACAGGTTTCTCGGTCAATGCAAGTTCCTGCACATTGTCCACGATCCTGCCGGATTTCTGGAAATCTGTCGCATCTATCCTGTACTTTCCACGGACAAGCTGGAATCTCATGGCGGCGATATCGTACATGGACTTGCCTCCCCAGAGCTCGGGTTTGTCCAGGACTGTGGTGTCTCCCATGTATGTGGGGAGAAGTGGACCTATCTCCACCTTTGGATAGCCGTACCTTCCCACGAAAACAGCGGGGGGTGAGCTACCAGCGATGTCGTTGCTCTTGATCTCCGGGGTGTTGAGCTTCTTGGTGTAGAACTTCACCATCAAGGGGCATCTATCCTTTCCGCAAAGGCGTCTTGTACCCTTGCATACGTTGCAGAGACCGTTCTTCACAATGGAATCACTGTTCTCGAGTGCTTCTTCGAATAAAGTGCTCTGCTCCCCCATGGACTTAGGTATGGGTTAGATGTTAAAATAAAGAACGAATAGGAGAGACAGTTGGATTTCTCCGGTTGCAAGGGGCTGTCTCCCACTATGATTGTGCATATGGGTTGGAGAATATAAAACCCATTGATTAACAGTAGTTAAAAGTTGGATAATCGTCAATTATCGAATGTTTTTCACAGGAGGTATTTATAAAAGATGGAAAGAACGGGGCATTGCCCCGTATGAATTCATTCGTCCGAATCGGACTTCCTAGCCGTGACGGATGCGCCGTGGGCATAGAGTCCCTCGGCATTCGCGAGGGTCTCGACCGTGTGAGCGAGCTCCGCCAATCCCTCTTTGGTGAGATATTGGACAGTGGATGTCTTCATGAAGGCCATCACGTTCAATCCAGAACAGGTCTTGGCGTGCTCGGCCGTGGGCAGCACGTGGTTAGTACCCGAAGCATAATCGCCTGCGGCCACAGGAGTGTACGGGCCGACGAAGATCGAACCGGCGTTCTTGACCTTGCTGAGCGTATCCAATGGATCCTTGGTCTGGATGGAAAGGTGCTCCGGAGCGATCTCGTTGATGATCTCCGCAGCCAGGTCCATATCGTCAGCGATGATGTATCCCGAGTTGTTCATGGCCTTCTCGATTATCTCCTTCCTGGGAGTCTCGCTGATGAACTTCTCCATGATCTTCCAGGCCTTGTCAGGAAGTTTGGGGTCGTCTGTTACGAGCAGACAGGCTGATGATGGATCGTGCTCGGCCTGGGCCACAAGGTCCATGGCCACGAATTCGACGTCCGCTGTCTCGTCTGCAAGGACAGCTACCTCGCTCGGTCCTGCAGGGAAGTCTATGTCCACCTTGTCCCTGAGCATCATTTTTGCCGCGGTGACGAACACGTTTCCGGGACCTACGATCTTCTGGACAGGCTCAACGCTCTCGGTACCGAGGGCCATAGCGGCAATCGCCTGGGCACCTCCGCTGTAATAGATCTCGTCCACGCCTGCGATATCGGCTGCTACGAGTGTGAGGGGGTTGGCAGGAGCCGGTGTGAACATGATGACCTCGTCGACACCAGCCACCTTGGCGGGAATCGCTGTCATCAGGACGGTACTGGGGTATGAGGCCCTTCCGCCGGGGATGTAGCATCCTACCCTCTCGAGAGGAGTCGTCTTCACACCCAGGGTGATACCGGGTTCGACCTCGGTCAGCCAGAGTCCCTGGGGCTTCTGCATCTTATGGAAGCGCTCGATGTTGTACGCTGCGTTCTCCAGCTCGTCCACGACATCCTGCGAGACCTTCTCGTAGGCCTCCTCGATCTCGTCCCTCGTGACGACAATGGACTTCAGTTTCACCTTGTCGAACTTCTCTGCGAGTTCGATGAGGGCCTTGTCCCCGTCGTTGCGGACCTGGTCTATGATGCCTTTGACGATCTCGTTGACGTCGTCGACCTTCGATGCGCGATTCTTTGCCCAGAAATCCTCGCTGACTTGCTTCCACATGATTATGGCTACGACACGCGCCTGTATATTAACCCTTTTATTAAGGAATGATAACGCTTTTAACGTTACGAATATCTCGGTCTTCAGTACCATGAAGGTCATAATAATCGGTGCCGGCGCTGTCGGTTACGTAGCTGCCGAGACCATTTCGAACATGCACGATGTGCTTGTGATAGAGAACGATTCCGATATCGCGGACATGGTTAAGAACCGTCTGAATGTATCTGTTCTTCATGAGGACGGTACCAATCCAAAGACGATCAATTATGCTGTTGAGACTCATGGAGCAGACGTTCTCATAAGCACCCTGAAGAGAGACGATTCCAATCTCTTCATCTGCATGATGGCAAAGAGGATCAGACCCGAGATCGTCACCGTGGCTTCGATCACCAATCCAGATTTCATGATCGCCACCACCAAAGACGGAGTGACGGGAGTGGATGTCATAATCTCCCCTGAGCTGATCACTGCCGACAAGATGTACAGGATATGCACCCTGGAGAATGCTGTGGACTTCGAGGTCATGCCGATTTTCAACTCATCCATGGCCGTGTTCGAGGTCTCTCAGGACAGCAATATGGTCGGGAAGATTGTCCAGGACACCTTCTCACTGAACGATGCCACTGTGTTCGCCATCTATCGCGGCGATGACCTGTTCTTCCAGGTGGACACGATGGAGATACACGCTGGGGACAGGATATGCGTCATGGGAACCTATGAGGCCATTTCAGGCTACAATGCATCCCTGGGAGTGGAAATCTCAGCTAAGGACATAGTTATCCTCGGAGGAACCATCGTCGGACAGCATCTGGCCTCGCTTCTGGCAGCTGATGATAAGCAGAGGTACGTCAGGATCATCGATAAGGACAATGAGCGCTGCAAGGACCTCTCTAGGAGCCTGAGCGGTGTGCTCGTCATCAACGGGGATTTCACAGATCCGGAAATTCAGTCATCTGAGAACCTTTTCAGATCCGACTGCTTGGTATCCGTAACGAATCAGGACGATACCAATCTTCTTATGTGCATGTCGGCTCAGAAGTACAACACTAACAAGATCGTATCCAGATACCTCAAGAAGGAGTATCAGGACATCTTCACGTTCACCGGTCTGGCCACCATCGTAGGATTCGACAAGATCGTGTCCAACGAGATCGCCAAATGCGTCATTTCCGGGGACAAGGTGGTCATGAGGATGAGGAACAGCGATGAGCAGTTCTTCATACACGATGTAGATTCACACTCCAAACTGCTCGACAGATATTACGGCGACCTCATCCTCCCGAACGGCGTGAGGGTCGTAGCCATCAAACGCAATGACGACGTTCTTTATCCCGCTATGGACACCGAGTTCATGGAGGGCGACCGTCTTCTGGTATTCACCAATTTCACGAAGGAGAAGGATCTTGCCAAGGTCTTCGGAAGGAACATCGTTTCAGAGAGCTGATTCCAATGGGCCGTATCAAGGAAGAGAGTGTTTTGAGCAAGATCTCAAGGTGGAACAGCACCGAGATGAAGCTTCTGGGAGGGTTAGTGGCCATCATCGGAGGCACTTACCTATTCCCTGCTCTATACGCATTCCTGAACGGTGAAAACACATTCATTTTCCTGACACCGGCCGTTCCGATGATGATCTTCGGTACGATAGTATACCTTCTTTTCGCTCCGTCGATCAATTTCAGGACGGTTAACGGACTGATCACTGTGGCTTTGGCCTGGATTGTCATGTTCGTCTGCGGATCCTTCCCGTACATCATGCTCAATTTCCCGCTGATCGATGCGGCTTTCGAATCTGTCAACGGTTTTACCACTACAGGATGCTCCACAATAGACGATGTCTATGCCTACCCGATCAGCATCCTCATATGGAGATCCCTTACGCAGTGGCTGGGAGGTATAGCAGTCGTTATCATCTTCATGTACATCCTGCCGATGTTCGGAATGGGCCGTTCATTCTTCAGCAATGAGCTGGAAGGTTCCGGAAACAACAGGTTCTCGATGAAGCTCAGGAGCGCAGCGAAATCCTTCATATTGGTTTACGTTCTGCTATCTTTCCTGAACTTCATCATCCTGATGCTGCTGAATGTGCCTCTGGTGGATTCCATCTGTCTGTCGCTGACCACAATATCGACTGGCGGAAGCATAGTTTCCAACAACAGTATGATGGACTTCTCGCTGGCGGTCCAGATCGTCACCATGTTCTTCATGTTCATCGGAGCAGTAAACTTCTACCTGCACTTCAAGGCCATATACGGGAAGAACCTCAAGGAATACTACCACAACAAGGAGATCAAGCTCCTCCTCGGATGGTACGTTTTCGCTGCCCTGGTGATATTCGTACTTTACGCATTCCCGATCTTCAACACTGGCAGCGTTCCACCCTCTGAATACGGAGAGACCTTCAAGAACTCGCTGTTCATGGCGATATCCCTGGGAACCACCACAGGAGCTTTCGTCATCGACACGACCGCGGCCCCGGAGATCATCATGTTCCTGTTCATCGTGCTCATGATGATCGGAGGATCTGCAGGTTCTACCGCTGGAGGTATAAAGATCACCAGGGTCAGGCTCATCCTGAAGTTCTTCCATAACAACCTGAAGAACATCCTCCACCCCAATGCAGTGTACACAGTCAAGGTTGACGGAGAGGATGTGGACGATTCCCGTGTTCTTTCAGCCGTCTCGATAATGCTCCTGTACCTGGGTACCACCTTCGTGGCGATCATCTTCCTCCTGCCGAACTGGGGCTGGGAGGAATCTCTGGGAATGGCTGTCGGTTCGATAACCAACACCGGAATAGGATTCGGTACCATCGGAGAAGCGGGAACGTACTCCTTCATAGATCCCGTCACCAAAGGGTTCCTGATGCTCCTGATGTGGATCGGACGTCTCGAGATATCCTTGGCATTGGTCTTCCTCACGCCTACATTCTGGCACGAACTGAGGATGAATATGAGGTACTCTAACTTCTTCAAGAAGTCTCAGTGACCTTCGCAGTAAGAAAGGATGTTCATGGCAGCCTTGTTGCCGGGCGAGATCTCGTTGATTGCACCGGCGGTTATCCTGGCCTTGTCGTACTCGTTGGATAGGGCCAGGCATATCCCCAAAGTCTCCAAGGCTCCGATATGCTGATTGTCCTTCTGCACAGCCCTGGCAGCATATCCGCCTGCGGCCTTGACGTTCCCTTGGATCCTCATCACATATGCCGCGATTGCATTGGAATCAGCCGATTTGTCCTTCAGGCCTTCACGGACGTATTTGACGGCCTCCCTGTCATGCCCGCCAAGCATCAGCGATGTGACATAGGCCACCCTGACATCGTAATCCTTGGGATTCTCCTTCAGAAGGGCTGATGAGGTATCAAGGGATTGCCTATGCTCCCCCACCGCGCTCTGTATCGCAGACAGCATGATCCTGTCGTTGATGACTGGATTCGATATCTGTGGATAGCACTCCATTGCGGATTCGTACTCTTCCATGTCCACAAGGCAGTGGCATCTCAGCCTCTTGACCCTGTCATCCCCGTCCAGATCCTTCGAAATCTGGTATGAGAAATAGGGACATCCGAGGTTGTACAGCGCTGTGGCGATCTCGAATCCGTTCTCCGTATCGGCCATCACGACCAGCCTGTTGGCGATCTTGGATTCCGTGCCGTCGTTCGGAAGGAGCTTCAGAAGCGACATACACTTCAGGAGTTCGAACGGGTCGTCCGACGATTCGGACAGAGAAAGTATCCTCTGGCTGACCCCTTCCGTGTTCCCGGACGAAATATCAGCAGAGATGCTCTTGAAAATCTCCTCGTTCGACATCGAAGTGACATCCCCGCTCATATATTTTTAACTGATGAGTCCGATTTACTTTCATGAAGATTCGCTCGGTCAGCGTGGACGGGCTTTACAATGGGTTCGATTATGAGCTCAAACTGAATCCCGATCTGACATACATCCATTCTCCAAACGGTTACGGCAAGTCCACCCTGATGCACATGCTCTACAGTGCTCTCAAGGGCGACTCCGCATATCTGGAGGAGATCCCATTCAAGAGATTCGACATAGAGTTCGTGGATGGTACCGTCCTTATTATTGAGAACAAGGACTGCAAGCTGACCAAGATGGTACAGAAAATGGATCTGGACACCCGTGTGACCGATGAGGATGTCGAATCCATGTCGGACATAACATACCTCGGTCCCGACCGCCTAACCATCAGGAAGAAGGACGGGCATCTTGTGAATGCCCTGGAGTTCTGTGCCCAGGAGCTGTATGAGACCATACGCCGCGCCAAGGACGACAATTCCCTGACCGAATACACCGGAGAGCGCAGGGAGATGTCCGACAGCGAACTTGACTTCTGGTGCAAGGACCTGAATGCAAAGCTCGATTTCATCAAGGACGCAGGATTCTACCCTGTTCTTCCCACGAACATAAAGTTCCCTCCGTCCAGATACGAGATAATAGACAACAGGAAGGCCTGCGAGGATCTGGCCTATTCCATCTCGGAATACGTGGACAGGGACTATCAGCTGGCCGAGTCCATAATAGTCTTCAAGGACATCGTGAACAACATCTTCCTGAACAAGTACATCGATGTCACCGAATCAGGGAAGCTGACCGTAACCATGGCCAACGGGACCTCGTTGCAGCTGAACAAGCTGTCATCCGGCGAGACTCAGATCCTGCTGATGTTCTACAATATCCTTTTCCATTCCCACCAGGACGGCATAGTCATAGTGGATGAGCCCGAGATATCGCTGCACGTATCCTGGCAGCAAATGATAGGGGACTTCTTCAGTGACATATGCAGGGTGAGGAAGATTCAGATGCTTGTCGCCACCCATTCGCCCCAGGTGATACATGACAGGTGGGATCAGGCTCAGGAGCTGGTGCTGAAGAATGCGTGATTACCTTACTGTCGATGATATCTGCAACCAGATATCGATGAACAGATCCCTGTTCAAGGGAACCATACTGCTTTCTGAGGGCAACACCGACCAGAGGCTGTACGGCAAGTTCATAGACCGTAAGGGGACGAAGATCCTCCCCGCACACTCCAAGAGCAATGTCATACAGGTTGTCAACAAGATGACCGCCCGCAGGGACGGAAAGGTGCTGGGCATAGTTGACAAGGACCTGGACGAACTCAAGGGCAGGGTATATTCCCCTCCGGTTTTCTACACAGACATGAGGGATCTGGAGATGATGCTGATCAACAGCGACGCCCTCGATGATGTGCTTTCAGAATACGGCGACCAGGACAGGATGCAGAGGTTCGAGCGCCAGTTCGGGAACATAAGGGAAGCTATAATCGAGGCTTCGTACCCGTTAGGGTTGCTCATGTATGTATCCCATCTCAGGGGATACAACCTCAATTTCAAGAACCTGGACTTCAGGGATTTCATAGACAGGAAGACCCTCAAGGTCGATCTGACCAGGATGGTCCAGTCCGTCATCGAGAACACTTACGGAAGCGAGCTGTCAAGGAAGAACGTCCTCAGGGACCTTCAAAGTCAGATGTCCAACCATACCGACAAGCATATGATCGCCAGAGGACACGATGCCGTCAACGTACTGATGATAGGTCTGAAGGACGCCTTCGGAAGCTATAACTCATCAAATCTCAACGAGGGGAGCCTCGGTGGCGCTCTCAGATTAGCCTTCGATGACGATGAGTTCGAATCCACCGATCTTTTCAAGAACACCAGCGAATGGGCCTCCGAGAGGAACATAAAGCTGTGGAAGATCAGTCGAATTCCAGATCCTCTACCTTGATGCTGCCAGAGGATTCCATTATCTTCTTTATCCTGCGCTCGCCCTCATCCAGTATCTCCCTGCAATGGTTCCTCAGGATGACGGCCTTCTCATAGATCTCTATGCTGCGGTCGAGGTCTATGCCTCCAGCCTCCAATTCCTTCACCAGGCCCTCCAGGGTCTCGATGCTTTCCTCGAAGCTCATCTTCTCTACTTCTTCCGAATAATCGCTCATTCCTTCATCTCCTTCGATTTGATGTCAGCCTCAGCCTTTCCATCCCTCATATGGATGGTGACGCTGTCGCCGACGTTGACATTATCTATGGTGGTGAGCACCTTCCCTCCGGGGCCGGTGATCATGCTGTATCCTCTTGTGAGGACGTTGAGCGGGTTCACACCCTCCAACTGCTTGCTGTATGACGAGAGCTCGCTCTCCTTCTCCCTGACGGAGGTCATGATACCTACATTGATCCTTTCCAGGGAGGCCTCGACATATTCCTTCTTGTTATCCATATCATCCAGAGCTCTGGAGGGTTGGAGCCTTGCGTCGAGCCCCTCGAAGTCCAGGATCATGTCGTGCATCTTGTCTACCAGGGCCCTATCGGCTGATTTTGACAGGTTCTCTATCCTCATGCGCTGAAGGGACAGGGCATCCAGGCCCCTCTGCGGGTCCAACCTGGAATCCAGAACCTCGAACGAATGCTGCATCTCATCCAGAACGGAAGAGATGGCACGGTTGAGCCTAGTCATGTAAGAGGTGATCTCTGACCTCATCTCGGATTTATCACGGAGTATCAATGCCGCTGCCCCAGTCGGGGTTGGTGCCCTCAGGTCAGCGACGAAATCCGCTATGGTGAAATCCGTCTCGTGACCTACTGCTGAGACCACAGGGACTTTGGAATTGTAAATCGCCCTGGCGACGATCTCCTCGTTGAAGGCCCATAGGTCCTCTATGGAACCTCCTCCCCTTCCGACTATGATGACATCCACTCCGACCTTGTTCAGCAGCTCTATGCCGGCCACTATGGACTCCGCAGAGCCCTCTCCCTGGACCATCGCGGGCGCCAGAAGGATGTCCGCGGTGTACCTGGACTCTGAGGTTGTTATGATATCATGGATGACAGCACCCGTCTGGGAGGTAACCACCCCGATGGTCTTAGGGTACAGGGGGAGCTTCCTCTTGTGCGATTCAGCGAATAGTCCCTCGTCAGATAGCTTCTTCTTCAGCTTCTCGAACGCAACATATCTGTCGCCGACACCGGATTTCTCCATGGTCTCGACTATGAACTGGTAGCTTCCGCGGGCGACATAGATGTCGACGCGCCCGAACATCCTGACCTTCATGTTCTCTGTAGGTTCGAAATCGATCCTGGCGCGGGAACCCTTGAAAAGAGCGCAGCGGATCTCGCTGCCTTCGTCCTTCAGAACGAAATAATAGTGCCCAGAGGTGGATTTGGTCAATCCGGATATCTCCCCGCTGACCCAAATGTCGCTTAGACCTGCTGTCCTGGAGAAAAGCTCCTTGACGCGGGTGTTCAGTTGGGTTACGGTGATCACTTCGGGCATCGTTCAACCTTATGGGGACGGAGGATAAAGGCATTACCGATTTAGAAGAGGATTCTTCTCTAATTGTAAGAGAGAATCAAGGGTCTTCCGAGAAGATGTCTGCTATGGATTTCATGAGACTTAGGATCTTGAGTCCCTTTTCTGTCAATGAGATGGACTTCTTGTTGTATCTACCAGACTTAGATTCCGATAAAAGACCAGACTCAATTAGATTGTTTACGATGTTAACTGAGGTTTGTCCCGAGAAACCAATATGTTTGTAGATTTCAGATTTTAGACACCCATCATTCGATTCTACATAAAGCAGAATCTCATAGGTATTCGGTTGGAATACAGGGATGTCTACCATGATTTCATAATGATTCATTATTTTCTTTATTGTAGCTATCTTTTTAGTTGTGCACAAAACTTAAAATTAAGTGTAGAAGATGCATTTATCATGATGAGGGGTTTCTAATGGCGGATGAAACAGAGGAACAATCAACCTCTAGAACGATACCGTTCGGCGGAAAACTAGATGATAGAGAGAATGTAGACTCTTTAAGGCGCTCTTTCGACGATCTCCCCAAAGAGGTACAGGATCTGCTTATCAGCCGCAAGAACAGACTTTCTAAGGAGACAAGATCGACTATCGCAGTCCTTGAGCAGAAGCATATGCTTACCCTCATACTCTACCTTGATAAGATGTCCCCTGTGTTGAAGACCGACATCTACAACGATGTGTCGAGGTGCTCCAACATGACACAAAAGCTTGATGATTTAGAGGATTTAGGGTTGATTTCGACCTATTACACCGGCCGTACCAATTCCCATATCATGATGATCACCGAGAAAGGCCGTCTGGTGGCGGACTGCATAAGGGAGATCAGGGGCATCATAGAATCAGACGGTCCAGATGCCTGATCTTCATCTTTTGCGACAAAAATCGATCATCTTGTGATTTGTCAAAACCCATTATGGATTAAGGCACGAGATTGAAAACCCGCTTAATATTCTGTTCAGATACATTGTCTCCGACCAATCTTTCGTTCCTGAGGGAGGTTAGGGGCCTTATGGGATGATTGCGGTCGGGCGGTGAAAGGCCCGCGGGACAATGTATAGGGCATGTGTCCTGCAAGTAAACGGAGATTTTTCGACATCTTCTCTTCCATAAAGGAGAGGACAACCCGGATCAGAGGCAAGTGTTCACCGCTGAAAAGGAATGATATATATGAACACAAAGACAATCAAACTGTTGTCTGTACTCGCCGTGCTCGCTATGGCGTTCGTCGTCGTTGCGGCCATCAGCCCTGCTCAGGGAGATGACGCAGCAGATGGGACGACAACGATCCACGTGAATGCGGCGGACCAGGTGGTCTATGCCAACTGGTTGAACGACAAGGGCGAGGATCAGATATATGACACAGCCCTGTACGACTCGTACAAGATCTCATCGATGTCCTATGACTCCGACGGGATCCCCACATACACAGTGACAGCAAAGGGACTGAAAACCCACCAGACACCCGTAGAAGCCGGTTCCGTGTACGGGAACTGGGCCGGTGCCGAGTACGTCGCACCTGATACAGCGGAATACTATGCATCAATTCAGGTTCTGAAGCTTACGAAGAGTATTGCCGATTATAAGTCGGATTTGGTGGAAGCAAATCATGCGGTGGATGGCTATATCTTCGTCCCCGGCGTATCCGAAAAAACAGTATCTGGTGATTTCGCACCGAAGTACCCAGGAATCGGTGACCTCAAATCCGCTCAGGACTACTACCAGATCTTCGTCTGGTCTACGGCGGAAATCACTGACGCGGACCAGATCGCTACCGATGATATCCTCATCTTCCACATCATCCTCAACGTCACTCCTCAGGCAGATGCACTCAAACTCACCGAGGCCTCCTCGGTCAAGGGAGTCCTCGACAACGGTGTGAAGATCACAGGCGATTTCGAAACCGAATTCATCGAGTACACCGGAACGATCACCGTGGGCAAGAACGTGCTCACAGCGGACAACTTCACGGGAACCATAACCTCATCCGATTCAGAGACAACTGCAGCTGTGGAGATCACCACCTGGACAGCCGGAGACCTCGAGGTCACCACTGGTAACTACGAAGCAGCCACAAGCTCGCCGGCGGAAGTGTTCTACGTGACTCTTGCAGCAAATGCAAGGGATGGCGCATCCGCAAACAGCACCCTCTATGTCCCGTCCGGACAGTATCTTTACACCGAGATGACAGCAACATTTGATGATACTAACAGCAAAGAGTTGAATATAGCCAACAACGGAACAATCAACTTCGGTGACGCAATCGCCCTCACCGGCAGCGTTGTCAACGATGGAACGATCATCGCCACTGCAGGTGCAGTCACATTTGGTGAAGCCGCGATTGTCTCTGGAAACGGAACGTTCAAGGTCGGCGACCAGAATGTAACGATTCCCGGAGGAACCTTTGCCAACAATATCGTGATCACGCAGACATACGCAGCTTCTCCGGCAGCCAGTCAAGAAAATGTCAAGACTGCAATGAAGGCGGCTATCGAAGCAAATCCATCCACTTGGCCCGCAGAGAACAGGTCCGTTACCATCTCGCCAGAAGCGATATACGCGGGAACCATTACCTACGAGCAGAAGTACACATACGAGAGTACTAAGACAGGAACCTATGCAACGTTCAAAGCAGAGATGAATGTTGAAGCCGCAGCAGGCGGACTGACCGTGACCACCGGTTCGCTCACCATCGCCGGATATGCGAACGGAGAGTACTCCCAGTCCTACTTCAGCGGATACAGCGACGACATCTTTGTTGGTGCACTCACCATCAACAACGGATCATTCACGTTCAACGGCAACGTTACCCTGAACGGAGACCTCACGCTCGACGACGCCACCGTCAACGTCTCCAAGGAGGCGGACCTGACCATCGGCGACGAACAGCAGATCATCCTTGACGAAACATCCATACTCTATGTGGACGGAACCGTTTCCCTCGACAACCTCGAGCAGGATGCAGATCCTATTACCGGACCGAACGGTGCAGTCGTGAAGGTCTCCGATACAGGAGTCCTGAACCCCGTGATCATCACCAATCTCCCCGCGACCGTCAAACTCGTGACCGAGGGAGGAATGGAGATCCAGTACGTTTACGACACCGCACTCGGAGTACACGACTACCCCGCGAACCAGATCCTCATCGTCGACGGAACCTGGACCCTTGCCAACACCGCCGTGATCAACGTCTCCGGAAGGCTCATCGTCCCCGCAGGATCCACCCTCATCGTAGAGGCCGGTGCAATCCTGAACATCGATAACAAGGCACAGTTCATCGTCGAAGGAACACTCAACATCGACGAGGCCGAGACCGAGGCAGGTGCCGCAGGTATCGTCAGCATCAACGAGGGAGAGATGACCGTCTCCGGAACCGTCTCCGACGCAGGAGAGGTCAACCTTTCACAGGATATGGTCCTGACCATCCTCGAGGGTGGAAAGTTCACCGTCGAGTCCGACGGAAAAGTCGTTACCGCTACCGGATCCGAGTTCACCGTCTCCGCAGGCGCAGAGCTCATCGTGAAGGGATGCATCGACGGTGTCGAGATCTCCAACATGGGATCCGTCCTGATCAACAGCTCGTACCCCGCACAGAGCGAAGCACGCATCAACCACCTCCTCAAGGATGCCGTCACCGAAGTGAAGCTCTACACCATCGAGGCAGGCGCAGAAGCAGGCCTCATCATCAGCGATGAGGATCTCCGCATCAGTTCCTACAGGGACACAGAGACCCACGAGACCAAGTACGTCACCATCAACGACTTCAACTCCATACTCATCGAAGGAGAGCTCTTCAACGGAACAGCTACCGTTGTTGACGACGATTACAACGTCGAGGTCTCGAACATCATCGTGACCTCGGACTCCGACAAGGACAGCAGCACCGTGACCATGTTCGTCAAGGGTACCCTGCAGGCCAACTATGCATACGTCGGCGATTCCGTAGGAGTCACCACATACACCCCGAGGGCAGCCATGACAGCATCCGCAGGAGTGGCAGGCGCTAGCCTGAAGGTCACCGACAGCTTGAGGATCACCGACAACAGCGGCTTCCAGCTCGTTAGGGGTAACATGTACCTCACAGGAACCATCACCACCCAGTCAAGCCTCGCGGCCTTCGTCATGAGCGAGGACGCCACGCTGACCGTCACCGACGACGGTATCGCCAGGATCTTCGGAACCGCCATCTCTTCCGAGATGGGAGTCAACGCTACGAAGATCATCATCCCCGTGGTCGAGGACAATAAGACCGTCAAGGTCTACACGTACATGTCCGTCGACAAGGCACTCGAGTACCTTGCGAGCGCAGAGGACGCGGTCGGAGAGGCCAACGTCCTCGGCAACCAGACAATGAAGGCATCCAGCACCCTCGGTGGAGAGGATGTCCTCATCGTCAGTGGAAAGCTCACCATCGGAGAGAAGAACGGAGACGATGTCAAGCTCACCATCGCCGAGGATTCCACCCTCAAGGGAGCAGGATACGTCTACGTCAACGGAACCCTCTACGCAGAGGACAAGAGCGACGTGAAGATCAAGGATTCCTACATCTCCGCCGATGTCAAGACCGTCCAGGTCGACGACAAGGGCAAGGAGGTCAAGAACGGATGGGCCAAGTGGACCAACGTGCTGACCGCAATCAAGGAGACCGAGCAGGGAGACGTCATCATCACAAGGGACGGAGCGAGCACCACACTGCCCAAGTACGTCTACGTGACATCCAACCTCACCATACCCGAGGGAGTCAACCTCGTCATCCCCACCGGAGCAGCGGATCTGATCCTCAACGACGGAGTCACCCTCGTCATCGACGGATCCGTCAAGATCGGAGCCGGAGCCAACATCAAGGCCCAGACCGCCTTCAACCTCGTTGCATACAAGATCACCTCCGGAACCAAAGCATACTCGTCCGCTATCGTCGTGAACGGATCGTTGACCACCGCCTACAAGGTGGCCTTCGCTGATGGAACCTACGGAACCAGTTCTAACACCGAAGAGGGCGCGTATGTAGCTCTTGTCAACAAGAACAACCCTGCATGGGGAGCACCCATCGCGGGAGCATACTACGCACTCAGCAACGGCAACTATGTCATCTCCGGAATGGAGACCGCGATCGCTCAGCTCGACAAGATCGACGGAGACATCACCATCAACGGAAACGTCAAGGCAGGAGTCACCGACTTCACCGCAACGGAATACACCAAGAACATAATCGTCAACAACGCTAATGTTAAGTACAAGGAGTATGAAGCTGGAACTCCGAACATCAAAACCGTCTTCACCGTTCTCGCTCTCAACATCGAGTGCCCTGACGGAATCTCCGCCGCAAAGCTTCAGGCGAATGGAGAGTTCAACGGAATGATCGTTACCGATAAATCCGAAATTTCCGCCATCGGAGTGACCGGAATGACCGTCACGGCCAAGTACAACAAGGCCGCAGTGGTCACCGGAAGCTTCGAGATGAGCGGCAAGGGAGACTCCTTCATGGTTTCCTCCGGAGAGGTCGTCTTCAATGCCATCACACCTGTGATGAGTGCTGCAAATGTTAACAACGCTGTCGACATCGCAGCCGGCGCCAAGCTGACCATAGACGGTACCACCACGCTCGAGAACGTCTTCGTATACGGAACCCTCAACGTCCCCGCAACGAAGACCTTGACCGTGAACGGAACGATCGTCGTCGACGGTAACGTCACCGTTGCACAGCAGACCGCGACCGCAGCCCCCGGAACCTTCAAACTTGATAATGGTGACATGTACATTGGAATCACCGGCAAGGACATGAACAACGGAGAAGCAGTAGCCGCAGCCGCAGTCTACAGTGGACCTCTTACCCTTGTGAACAACCCGTGCGTATTCGTACTCAACGGAGCCACCGTCAGCGGAGGCATCGTCGATGTCCTCGACGACATGTACAGCACGGCCTTCGTCGTGGAGGGCAAGGTCTGGTTCACGGCATACGCTAAGGCAGACACTGAAACCGTCACCGTCTCCAAGGTGCCTGTGTCCAACGCAGTGCTCGAGGGATGGGCCTCTACCGCGGACGGATCCAGGATTGACTTCAATCCTAATGAAGGTGTAAACTACTACACGCCCACTATCGGAACCTGGGACGTGCTTTACGCAGTCCTTGAGTACGATCTCTACCAGATCTACATCCTGGCCGACCAGGGAGTCCACAACATCAGCATCGACGGAAAGCTCATGCAGTCCGCAGCATACGGTACCGATGTGTTCTACATGAACGGCATCGATGCCGGAACCCACGAGGTCACCTACACCCTGCTCGACGGATACCAGGGAACTGCGGTCATGAAGCTTCAGAAGTCCGACAACACCGTCACCCTGTTCGGACTCAACTTCACTATCTCCGGAGACGAGGCAGGAGTCACCTACCTCCAGCTCACTGGAATCGAACCCGCTGACCCCGTCACCCCCGAAGAGAAGTCCGAGTGGACCATCACCACAATCCTGCTCGTCATCCTCGTGATCCTGATCGCCGTCATGGCAGTCATCGTCGCGCTGAGACTCAACAGGAGCTGAAGGTAACTTCGGAACGATGTCAAACCAAAACCAATAACCAAAAGACAAACAGGCCCTTCGGGGCCTTCTTAACTCATTCTGGGAATGAGAGCTATGACGGGATATGTATTCGATAAGGAGAAGGAATTCGGATTATCACACGTACCCAAACCTATCGAGTACGATGAGGATACTGCATAGCTCTTCAAGCTGCTGTTGTGGTACTCTCCCAATCCGGGAGGTTATCAGTCCATCTACGACCCGATGTTCGAAAGCAAGGATCTTAACAACGAGATGTTCGACCATTTCACTTCGCTCATGGAATTAGGAGATGTGGTCTGTGATGAATGCGAAGAAAGGGGAACAGAGGAGATAAACGAACTCGTCAGAGAGCAAAGGAAGGACGATACGACCTCCAGACTGATCATGACCTATGGATGCCCGAAGAAGGAGAAGCCGACGAAGATGCAGTCGCTGCTGATCCATATGCGCAATTCCGTGGCACACGGCAGATTCACTCTTACGGCGGATTCCACATTCATCGGCTTCGATTGCTGGCAAAGGAATTACACTTTCTTCTTGAGGGTAAATTCGAGACACATCTTGAATGTTCTTCTGTCCATAAACGGGAAAGAGGATGTGCCGTCCCCCACTGAACATAGCACGAGAGGCTGGTATATGGTGGACATCATTTCCAGTGCCCTGTTCGTGAACGGAGAATATGAGATTATATCGAATTCCTCGTTCGGGACGGTCGCAGAAGGGAAAATCGCAACGGATATGACGGTCAGACATATCAAATCAGGAAGGGAGTACCGTCTGGATATCAAGGTCTCGGACGTGCTGCCACGGACGGATGGCTCCGGGGTCAAGGACTGTATCCGTCCAGAGAAGATGATAACGGGTCCAGTGTATGCAATAATCCTTTGCATACCGAACAGGGACTATGTCGAATCCACAGTGGAACGGCTGAACAAGATCGGATATGTATTGCTTGACAAATCCCGTTTGAAAGGGACATTCAGTGGCAAGGATATGCTTTCAAACCAGCTGGACAGGCTGTGATCGTCTCCGATGAGAAGCGGATCGTCTGAACGTTGAGATCACCAGACTTTGCGGCACGTCACACGATCGTCGCCTACGAGGATGATCGAGATCCTGAACCCTACTCCGAGATACCACCATCCCAGAAAACATGCTGGTAGCTCGGATAGTTCTTTATTGTGATCCCCGATGCACGACCATGGACAGATCAGACCTCCTTCCCCTGATGTCGGAGGACACCAGACAGTATGCCGACCGCGTTCTGGAAGTTTTCGACGCCCCCTTCGCCCAGCACATGGGACTCAAGATCGAATCGATCTCCCAGGAAGAGGTCGTCTGTTCCATGGATGTCCGGGATTTCATGATCAACAGCATGGGCAGGATGCACGGCGGTGCCGTCTACGCCCTCCTGGACCACACGTTCGCCATCATCTCCAATATGGTGCACGACGGTACCGGCCAGAGCACAGAGGTCAAGTTCTACCGTCCTGCCAACGGAAACCTCAGATGTGTTGCCAAACCCGTCAACATCTCCCGCTCCCTGGCGGTCTACGACGTGAAGGTCTATTCGGAAGAGGGGAAGCTCATAGCGTCATCTACTTGTACAGCCTTCATCATCAAGAAGGCAGAATGACCCGTTACTGCCCCAATTGCGGAGAGGCCGTTCCGAGCAACTGCCTCACTTGCCCCAAATGCTATGCCAGGATCCCAGCGGAGCCTGTCAGGAAGGAGAGCGGACAGGAAGGGAAGAGGACCGATCCCAACGGCAAGGACGACCGCGTCCGCCGCATCCTGTCGATAATACCCGGATTCTTCGGCATTCTCGGCCTGGGGCACATCTACACGGACTACAGGCAATCCAGGGGATACAAGTTCCTCCTCGTGGGCCTATTCTTCTTCATCCTGGGGAACCTCATACTCTGGGCCCCTGCGGACCTACTGGTCTGGATACTGAAGACGCCGATAGGAGTGGGATTCATCATCCTTTACATCATCACGTTCATCATCTCGGTGCTGGATTCCGCTTCCGGATTCCATGTGCGTATACGCCGGATGCGATCGGAAGTATCCCGTCCTGCGAAGCTCCATTATTATCGACGTGGACATGAGGCACCTGTCCATGGCAGAACTGCCGTCTATGCCCATGGGATTCCCGGGTGTCACATAATCGTAGGCGTCCTTCAGGTCCGAGGCGTGCAGGGGCGGCAGCCTGGACGATATAGAGGGGAACAGGGCCAACTCCCCGTTCAGGTCCCACGGTTCCACGCACAGGAACTGACCGAAGGTCCTGTTAACGTCGAAGGACGTGGCCTCCCTGTCCTTGAGCTTCTCCAGGAGCTCCTTCGCCACGATACCGACCTCCGGCGATGCGTACAGCATCTCTGCGGTCATGCCGTAGTTTTCCTGTATGTAGTCCAAGGAATCCTTCCCTATGTCCATCGGGTCGGCGAAGACCGTGGAGTTGTACACGGTGTCGAAATCCTGACCGTCCCTGTGCATCCTGCACACCGCGACATCGACCACCCTGTCCATGGGGAACCCCTTGGGTCCGGTGACGGCTATCTCCACTATGTACACGTCGTCCATGACCGATTATCGGCTGAAGAGTACAAGAAAACATCGTACTAACACGGATAACAGGCATTACAGGCATAACGCGGATGCCTTTATCACGGTGTAAGCAATCAGGAACACGATGAGATGCACCAAGAGCATAGACGAACTCTACGAGGAGGTCAGGGACTTCGATCTGGTCATCACCACGGATGCCGCCCTGGCCACTGCCCTCAACGGCAGGATCGACAGGCCCATCGTAGGACATTTCGCCATGACGCCCAGGCAGATAGCCGGCCATGTCGCGTCCAGGGTGATGGGCGTACCCCTTTACTCCGAACTAAAGGTCATCTCCACTGTATCGGCCGAGACCGGCCTCAGTATGAAGTACGTCCACAGCGAGATCGAGAATATCAAAGAGATTAGGCAATACACCAAGGAGGTCACAAAACATCTCCATACCGCCGCATCAAGGGCCGTATACGACTCGTACGAGGCCATCCCCACGCTGGAGCGCGTGATGGGAGCCTTCGTCCCCGATGACGATGAATTCTACAGGGGCAACAGGGTGGCCGTCATAGCCGAGGAGCTGTTCAACGACCTGGACAAGCATTTCATCCCCATCAATCACGAATCCATATCCATTTCCAAGGATGATGATTACACCATCAACAGGATCTACGAGATCGGAAACGACCGCCAGCTTGCGGAGAACGCCGTGGATCTGATAGATCCGAAGAAGAGCACCGATTACGCCATCATCCTGAATACCGGCGGGCCCATCGCGGATGCGGTCAGGGCATCCCTTTACAGAGTGAATATCGGATTCATAAACGCCCTCAACGTCAGGGACCTCTCACAGATTAGGGACTACCTTCAGTTCATAACCCTGGCCATGGAATTCGATACTATTCGTGTCAAGCACGTCAAAGAGCTGTTCTCCAACTACAATGGATTCTTCAGGAAGGGCAGGGAGGAGTTCCTCCTCTGCAAGCAGAACGAATCAGACATGACGGAACGGGCGTCTGAGCTGTGGAATGTTATGAAGGCCATCCGCTCGATGACCTACAGGGATGTATGCGACATTGTCTGCGACAAGAGGGCCAGGATACAGGTCGGCATACTTATCGAGGACCTGAAGGTGGCGGATACGAGAATCACATCGGTCAATCTGAACGAGGTGAAATACGCAGTGGACAACGTGAAGGAGCTTCACCACAACGAGGAGATCCCCGAGAACGAGAAGAGGGGTGTGCTCCTGGTCGACTGCAAGAACTCCGTCTACATCGATAGGCCTGTGGTTATATACCTCGGCATGGAGCAGGAATGGAACATCTCCGTTGTCGGCAAACCTTACATAGATGTCGAGGACGAGACCGATAAGAACGTCGACAGGCTGAACGCATTGCTCCAGCAGGGCAATGTGAGGTACTATCTGGTCAACTCCACGAAAGGCGGCAAACCGGCGAGGCCTTGCATGCTGTTCGACCTGATCTACAGGAAACCGATGGAATCCTTCTCTATGATGTGCAGGGAACTGGTCAAGGGCAGATGGCATAGGCCCGTGGACGAACTCATACCCGCGGATCCGACCAAACAGGGGCCTGCAGACGACGGTTTCTCATCTTACTTCTCCAAATCATCATTCAACAACTACTACTCATGTCCGAGGAAGTACCTCTACGGTTTATTCCTCACCACACCGGATGAGAAGAGCACCGAGTTCGGTACCCTGATACACTCCTTCGCTGAGTTCTATGTATGCTATCCCGAAGATGTCAGGGAACTCGGTATCGACCACTTCGTGTCGCTGATATCCGACAGGTACTCTGGCCTCTCATCCCCGATGATGAAGGACCTCGATGTGGCGAAGATCAAGCAGGCCATGTCGGCTATCATCGAATACATAGATCACCTGGACGTTAAGGATGCACCCCTTGACGTGAAGATCTCCGACAAGAAGAACCCCAACAGGTTCATGGAGGCTCTGGGGAAGGAATGGACCAGCTCTGTATGCGAGAGGGACATCAGGTCTGATAAGTTCCCCGTCCACGGCCAGCTGGACCTCGTCTGGGGCGGATCCATTACCGATTACAAGACCGGAAAGGCCAGTACACCTGCGGATATCGCCAAGGCCATGACATTCGATTCCAAGGCCAGATACCCCGAGTTCCAAGCACCGATATACCTCTCGTTGATTCAGCAGGAGGTCGGGAACAAGGGAAGGTTCGACCTGTTCTACGCCATGGATAACGACACGACCGCCGCCACAGGCGAGACCCCGATCACATCCAACGTAAGATCCGTCATCGTACATGACAAGACCCTGAAGGAGATCGTCGTAAGCAGCAGGCCGTTTAGGGCATTCCTCGCCGGTTATCTCAGCAAGGAACTCAGGAACGATGTTGACAGCCTCATGTCCGTCATCCAAGAGTTGGGCGGGGAAGATCCTGCCTATTGGGACCAGGATACGGTTTTGGTTGCAGCCATCAACAATCGTCTGGGCATAAAATCATCTACCATCGAACCCGGTCTGAGGAAGATAGCCTCGCTGACCAAGGGAGGTATCCTCAGCTACGGCTCCATCATCGAGATGCCGCAGTCCGAGCTGGATTCCAGGATGCAGAGAATCTCAGATATGCATTCGCTGATGATCGAGCAGAGCAAGGTAGAATTTCCGTCCCAACCCAGACAAAAATGCAAGGATTGCCAGTATTTCTCGGTGTGCACCAAGGAGGTCATTGATGTCGGAGGTGAGACCGATGAGTGAGCTGAACCCCTCCCAACAGAGGATCGCGGACACCCACGAGGGAATGATTGTCGTCGATGCCGGTCCCGGTACCGGGAAAACGCATACCATAGTGGAGCGCTACATCAGCATGATCTCCAGGCAGGACATATCCCCGAAGGATGTCCTCCTGCTAACCTTCACGAACAATGCCGCGGCGGAGATGGAAGAACGCATAAAGAGGCGTATGACCGAGAAGGGTATGGAGAGGGATTCCAAGCTTGTCATGACCAAGACCTTTGACGCATTCTGTCTGTCGATAGTTATGGATTCCCCTGACGAGATCAGCGAATTCTTCGGTTTCAAGGAGAAGCTTACCAGATCGGCATACATGCAGGAGAACGACTCCCTGAACAGGGACTACTTCCATCGTTTCTTCGACGGTTTCCTTAGCAGCAAGGGTTCCGACTACGGTGATATTGCCGTCATAGCCAGCGAGAACCCGGAATCCCTGATGGACCTCATCGAGAACCTGATGTCTCGCGGTCTCATCCCACTGAGCAAAGGATGGTTCGGCAACCACTCCGACCGCATCCTGGATGGGGATACGGAACAGATACTCGAACTCCTGAGGGCCAACAACTCCGTGACCGCCAGGGGCAAATGTCTCAACGTCAACGCGTTGTCCAAGATCGATGACGACCAGGGATACAATGTCCCCGGGAGGAACGACGACGGCAACATCGACGGATCGTTCCTTGAGGAATCCGCAAGTGAGAACAGGACAGAGCTTTACAGGTTCGTCCACGACGTCTATTATGATTACATCAAGCAATCGATCACCGACAACCGCCTGACCTTCCATCTGGTGGCCATCCTCGCGTTCACTGTGCTGTACAGACAGAGGAACGTCAGGGAAAGGAACTCCTTCCGCTACCTGATGGTGGATGAATTCCAGGACACCAACGCCAACCAGTTGATGATCTCCCTGATGATCCTGAAGGAGCCCAACCTCTGCGTTGTCGGGGATTGGAAGCAGGGGATCTACGGCTTCAGGTACGTCTCCATAGAGAACATCACCAGATTCGAGGAAAAGACGGTAGAGTACAGGAGATTCCTGAACATAGGCGATAAGAGGGTCGGTTTCTCCATCCCCGAGGCTGTTAAGCTCCCTCTGGACGTCAACTACCGTTCTTCCCAGGAGATCATAGATACCGCATTCGAGTGCATCTGCCTCCCGGGTTCGAACGATGATGTCATCAGCTAGGAACAGCTGAAGGAGGACGTCGTCCTCATCCAGGCAGGAAGGGAGGACATCGGTGACTGCAAGGGCATCCGTTTTGTCCAGTCCGAATCGAAGGATGATGAGGTCACGGACACAGTCCGTGCCATCAAGGAATACGTTTTCTCCAGGAAATACGCCGTCAGGGACGGTGAGACCTCCAGGAACGTGGGCTTCGGTGACATAGCGGTCATCTGCCGCAAGACCGAGCACTGCAGGATGATTAGGGACGCCTGCGAGGCGGAGGGGATCCCCGCCTATCTCCAGGGGGATGTGCAGATAATGTCCACGCGCGAAGGGAAGCTGGCCCTCGCATGGCTGAGATATGTAAACAACGAGCGCGATCCATGGGCTTTCGTCCCCATAATGGCCGATATGGACTACACACCTGTGCAGATCAGGTCAGCCGTGAAGAACCCCGATCTGATCCCCAAGATCCTAGTCGGACAGAGGGATGAGCTCTATAAGAAACGCCGCCGCATCACCGATCTGCTCACCAGCCTGTTCCAGTTCTACAGCCTGGACAACGATGTCACGCAGGCGATCATATCGACGATGTCCTCCGTGCACAGGGGAAGCCTGCTCACGATCTCGGACGTCATAAGGATCATCGAGGACGATATCGAGAACGGATCCACATATCCGGTTGAGAACCTCATCGACACCAAAGCTGTCACCATCATGACCATGCACAAGTCCAAGGGTCTGGAGTTCCCAGTTGTCATCACCCCATTCATAGATTCAGGCGTGATGCCCAGCACCAACAGGGGTTCGGGAACGTTCTTCTTCGACGACACCCTAGGGGTCCGCTGCGGTAAGGAGATAGGCCGTTTCGGCGACTACTCGAAGATCTGTATAAACTGGAGGACCAGGCTGGCCAAATCCGTGCTCTCGATGGACTACAGCGAGGAGAGGAGGCTGATGTTCGTGGCGCTCTCCAGGGCGAAGCAGTACGAGACCGTGATCTGCGGACCCAAACCCTCCAAGTTCATAGAAGGGCTCATGGAAGACGGATTCTCCGTCATCCCCGATGTGGAATACGATCCGGATGTTCTAAGAGAGCAGCTCATCGACAGACCGGACGTGCCCGGCTACCCCTCCAGACGCCAAAAAATAGGTGTGCACGAGATCCTGAACTTCAATGACGGGGACGGGACATCCAACACTATGGGGTCCGACGAGGTCGGAGGCAAGGGCATGGAGTACGGAACCGAGGTCCACAAGATAGCAGAGCTGATGGCGGAGGGTAAGCCCGTTGACGAGAGCTATCCAGAGGTCGAACAGATACGCAAGGTGCTAACCAGCGTCTCCGATGCCGACATCAGGTACACGGAGATCGAGTGCGGCCTCCCCATCGATGACCTCAATGTCACACTTAGAGGCGTCATCGACCTGCTGGTCCTCTATCCAGACCGTATAGAGGTGCATGACTACAAGACCGATGTATCGGACAGGTTCGAGTCAGAGTACATCATGCAGCTCTCCATATACGCTCATGCCGTCCAGGGATTCTACAACAAACCTGTGGACTGTTACATCGACTACGTCTCCAGAGGAATTTTCAAGAGAATCGAGCCTTTGAATATGTCATTGGTTAAAAAACGTGTACTGGATTGTTTTAGTGAACTTAATAAATGATAGAGCAATCCTCAGGGCATGGAAGGGCTGACTTCGAAAGAAGTTAATGAGAGGATACAGAGAGGCGAGGTTAACAACGCCGAGATCAAGACCAGCAGGTCTTATACTGATATCATAATCAAGAATACCTTCACGCCCTTCAACATCATACTTTTCATCGTAGGAGCGGCGCTAATAGTCCTAGAGAACTACACCAGCGCCATATCCGCCACCGGAATCATCACGGTCAACATCATAATCTCCACCATACAGGAGATCCGTGCCAAACGCCGTCTGGACAAGATATCCCTCCTGACACGTCCCAAGGTTACAGTCATCCGCAACGGCGGCGAGGTCGTCATCGACCAGAAGGACATCGTGAAGGACGATCTGATCAAGATCGCCGCAGGGGAGCAGGCACTGGTTGACGGCGAACTGATATACTGCAGGTCCATGGAGATGGACGAATCCTTGCTCACGGGAGAGTCCAGCACCGTGAAGAAAAACGTGGGGGACACGATCTATTCGGGATCTGTCTGCGTCACTGGAGAGGCGAAGTATGTCGTAACGGCATTCGGAAACGAATCATACGCATCCCAGATGCTGAACAGCGCCAAGAAGTTCACATCCAAGAAGACCCCCCTCCAGATGGAGACGGGCACTATAACCACCGTGCTGATGGTCGTAGCCTTCTTCCTGCTATTCCTTTCAATCATATTCGAGGTGATCCACGGACTGAACATCTTCGATATAGAGGATTTCGAGAGCATCCTTGAGATCCTTGTCCTTTGTCTGGACATCGTGCCCATCGCTTTGTTCCTCCTGATCACCCTCACCTACATGATAGCCGCGATCAGGATGGCGGATACCGGCGTGCTCCTTCAGAGATTCAACTCCGTTGAGTCAATCAGCCATGTGGAAGTTGTCTGCATGGACAAGACCGGGACCATAACGACCAACAACCTCCTCTACGAATCAGCCACCAACTTCGTGGACGATTCCGAGATGGAGCACATGGTCCGCCTATTCTCCAATGCCACTGGCAGCAAGAACAGAACGATCAGGACCCTCATTGATAAGTTCGGAGAGACCGAGACAGAACTAATCGAGGAGATACAGTTCTCTTCGGCTAGAAAATACAGCGCGGTCAAGGTCAGGGACGAGGGCAAGATTTACACTTTGTACTCTGGAGCATGGAATGTCCTGCGCCCGCACTGTTCCGACGCAGACGAGATCGATTCTATCATTCAGGAAGAATCCTCCAAGGGGTTCAGGACACTGGTGCTCTGCAGATCCGAGGACCTTCCGCTCAACAAGGGCGATGATTACGTCATCAACCCTCTCACTCCCGTATCCGTCATCACGATAAGGGATGAGGTCAGGCCCGATTGCAGGGAGACTATCGATGTGTTCCTTCAGAACGGCATGGACATCAAGGTCATCTCGGGTGACGATCCGGTAACGGTCGATGCACTGTTCAAGATCGCGGACATCCCCGGAGAGAGGAACATAATCTCTGGTCCCGAGCTTGAGGCCCTTCCGGATTCCGAATTGGACGAGGTCGTCCTCAGGACCAACATCTTCGGAAGGATGAAACCTGAGAACAAGGAGAAGGTCATCGAGGTTCTCAAGCGCAACAGCAAGTACGTCGCGATGATAGGCGACGGGGTCAATGACGTCAAACCCATCAAATCCGCCCAGGTCGGTATAGCTTTGGAATCCGGTTCCGGTGCCGCCAGGGGAGTCGCCGACATGATCCTGGTGGATGACAACTTCTCAGCACTACCGAAGGCTCTGGTCGAGGGAAGGAGGACGATCTCTGGAATCAGGGACATCCTCAAGGTCTACATCTCAAGGAACTTCGCCCTTGCTGTAATGTTCGCCTTGGTGTTCTTCGTGTTCGGCAGGATGCCCATGCTCCCCATCCAGAATATGTTCTACGCATTCGTGGCCGTCACGGTCATCGCATTCTTCATGACCGTCTTCGCGACCCCAGACAAGAACGATGAGCTTATCCTGCCAGGCGTTTTGCGTTTCGCCATACCCTCAGCCATCATCATAGGTTTCATGGGCGTGATCATCTACGCCCTCACATGGAATATGATGTACGATAATCCCGATCTTATGGATTTCAGCTATCTTCAGGAGTACGCCGACAGCCTGGGCATATCGCTTTCTCAGTTCGTCAATTATTTCCTGGTATCGATGGATTACGAATATCCATCGGCCTCCGCCGTAGCAGATATAGTTGCAAGGTCCAGCATGGTGGAGTTTGCTGCCATCGTAGGTGCCCTTCAGCTGCTCATCGTCTGTCCCCGTTTCAAGTTCCTGTCGGTGGACGGCAACGTCAACAAGAAGATACTGCCCATCTTTCTGGTGGTCTTCGTCCTCGGACTGGTATGCATAATGTTCGCTTTCTTCCCGTGGTTCGCAGCGGTCATCGGAATGGCTCGTCTCCCCAGCGATTGCGCGATGCTGGTCGTAGTCGCGGTGGCAATAGCGTTCTTCCTGATCCTGATATGTGTGAAGAGGAACATCATGCACAGACCGGTGGAGATATTCGAGAAGTGGTATCTCAACAGGCTCGACAAAGAGTACACCAAGGGAGACGTTGTGAATGAGACGAACCTCTCCGAGAAGATCAAGGACGATATGAGCCGTCTTTGAACATCTTTATCATGATGTAAGAGGCCATCCGGGCATCGGAAAGCGCCCTGTGGTCCTGGACTCCGTGGATGCCCGCAGGGTCCTCTCCGTCGAGGATCTTGGCGTAGGCGTAATCCAGCTTGGGATAGCGGTACTTCCTCTCGTAGTACTCGCTGGGGAGCTTGCAGACCTCCGTGGCAGCCACCATGATGTCCGTGCAGGGTTTGAACGTCCCCCTGAGACACCAGGGCTCCAGATAGAGGAACTTGTTCATGTCGTATGCCACATTGTAAGAAGTGACTGCCTTGTTCCTGAGGATCCTGCGGACATCCTCAATAACGTTCATTGCGGGAGGAGCACCTGCCACCATGTCCAATGTCAAATCAGTGTTCTGGAAGATCCATGCATTGCGCTTGTAATCGTCCCATTCGTCCACATCATAGCCCAGAACGGAGGAATAGACGTCCTCGACGGTCTCCTGCCTCAGACAGACCTTCGTGATGCCCACATCGACTACGACATCCTTCGGTGCGCCGAACAGACCAGTGGTCTCGGTATCGAGGACGTATATCTCGTCCGGAGGGATGGCATCCAATGTCGTGAACTCCATGATTGTCCCTAAAGCGCTCCGCCTATAAGCCGTGTGTTGTAGGTCTTCAGACTTACGATTGTCTGATCAGCAAGCGGATGCGTTCCTGCGTCTCCTCGGCTGAACATGTGGTATTGACCATGTAGACCTTGCACTGAGAGAGGTATTTACTGAAGAATTCCCTGCGAATACCGACGCTGTTCTCGTCCCTTATGAGTTGATGAGGGTTGCAGAAATCATGTGATTCGAGATAGTTCAGGGCATCGTCGGTGCTGAGCTCGCTGACGATTGACGGATCCTCTTTGTCCCTTTTGAGCAGGATTATGATGGACATGGAAGTCTTGGGGATGACGGCTCCCTGACCCCTCACCCAGCGTACGTTCCCTATTCCCCTGCCCTTGTTGTCGAACTTGACGCCTGTGACCAGGGGCTTGTACTCCTCCCAGACATCCCCGATATCCGCATCGATGTAGCAGTTCTTCTCCGAACCTGTGATCCTTGGGCGTCCTGTTCCGAACTGGACGAAATACCAATCATCCGATATAAGATGGGAATTGGCCTCCCTGAGAAGACCCCAGGACTGTGTGGTCTTCCCGGTCTTCGACGGTGCTATGAGGGTCACCCCCTTGCCGTCTATGTCGATGGCAGCCCCGTGAACCGAATACACCCAATGCTCCCTCTCAAGGATATTGCCCGCAAGACCTAGGGCAACGCTCTTTATCCAGCCGTAGTAGTCGAAATTGAACAGGAAGATGGTGTATGTGGAGATGTCGTATTCCGCATGAAGCTCAGTGGTCCCGTCATCAATGCAATATATCCTGGCGTGGGATCTGACCGAGTCTGACATGTGATAGAAGTTGTCGGACCACATGTCGATGAACTCCTTCCTGCAGGAGAACAGCTCCACGCAGATACCGTTGATGTCAGCCTTGTGACGATAGTAGTTCATTGGCCTGCATATGCTGAGGAGCTCGTTCGTCCTGGGAGTATCGATGATCTTGGTCTCGTACGCCATCTTATCGGTACGTAATGAACATATCGTGTAAAAAGGAGAATCCTCCCTAAGGGGGGAGGAAAAGGGTTTCAAGCCTTGTAGTAGACTCCGTCGTCGTTCAGACCGGACTGCGATCCCGTGGAAAGCTCCGCGCTTGTAGAGCCGAGGTAGACTACGACCGCATTGTTCATGGCCACGGGCATCTTGATGGCGGCCATCACGGTTCCGCTGACCTTGGCGATGACCGTCGCTCCGCTGCTGAGGCTCATGGTCTTGGATGTTCCCGAGTTCTTGTACGCGCTGGAGCTGGTGATCTCCTGCGTCATACCGGTCGGACAGATGGCCAACACTATTCCTTTGGTGTAGGTGTAGCTGTAATCGGAATCTATAGCAGAATTACCGCCGCTGGTAGACACGATGAACACATTGGTACCGTCGAACGCTATCGAACCGGAGTTGGAATCCAGTCCGTCACCTCCCGCATACACGTAGAGGTATCCTCCAGACAGAGTTAATCCGCTACCGGTAGCATTGACACCATCATCGGAGCATCTCAGTGAGACGCTTCCGTCCGTCATCACTATCTTGGTTCCCTCCAGGGCCTCATAGCTCTCTGTGACCTCCACTGTACCTCCTGATATGGTAAGAGTACCGTCTGCGTGCATTCCGTCATCCTTTGATGCGATGTTGACCGTTCCGCCCGAGATGGTGATGTTACCGGTTCCGGTAGCCGAATCCAGAGTTCCCTTGTTCGCATGCAGACCATCGTCATAGGATGAGATAGTCACGGTACCCGAAACGATGGAGATGGCGTTATCAGCCTTGATACCCTTGCAGGAGAAACTGACCTTGCTGGAATTACCTTCGTTGGCGAACGGGTTACCTGGACTGTCCGGTCCACCTCCCATATTGGACAGAGACATGTTTCCTCCCGGCATCGGACCTCCGCTCCATCCTCCGGCTGCTCCCAATACGTTGCTTGAGGTTGTACTGTAAGCATACAGGTATGTGTAGATGTTGAGTACTATGCTGCTTGCCGTCTCTTCGACTACAACGTCGTATGCGGCATCTATTCCATCGCAGTACGCGTAGATTGTAACGACGGTCGCGCTGTCCCCATCCGAATTGATCGTCAAAGTTCCGCGCTGGTTGCCTTTGGAACTGACGTCCGAATCCTCTGTCTTGATACCGTCCCCGGACTTCGAGTAAAGCTCGAGCTGTCCGGAAACTATGGTCACACTGTCATCGCCCTTCAGGGCATTGTCCACGCAGTTCACGTACAGGTAGAGGTTCTTCACTTCCAGATCCTTCTTTCCATGGATACCGTTGTTGTTAGAAGATTCCACATACAGGGATCCTTTTCCCTTCAAGGTCATATCACATTCACAGTGTATGGCTCCGGACTTCTCATCGCTGGTGTCTGAAACGGCCGCACGCTTGTCGTATACATAGTTGCTGGTTCCGTTCTTGGCGCTGAGCTCGAACTCATCGCCGACGATCACCATTATCGGCACATTCTTGGTGCTGTTGATAGTGAACCCCTCGAGATCGAGCTCGAAATCGAATTCGTTGCCCGATCCGTCTGTAGCATCGATGATTATGTTTCCGGTCATCTCCCCGGATATGCTGTAGGCAGTGTTCTCCGTGATTCCGGAGAATGTTATGGTGTATTCGCTTCCGGACTGCGTTATGGTGTAGCAGCCCTCTGTACCCTTGGTGCATGTTATGTTTACACTAAACGCCGATGTAATATCTGATGATCCGCTGTCATCGGATCCCGAATCTCCTCCCGACGGTACTTCTCCCTCGTTGCCGGAGTTGCCTCCGTTGTCCTGACCTATGCTGATAAGTGCTACTCCTCCCAATATTATGGCGACCAGGGCAACTATGGCGATTATAGTAGTTGTCTTTCCTTCCATTCTATTACTTTCCTTTCTTGATCTTAAATCATCTGGGCCGACATCCGTTTCCAACGCTGCTGGCCCTGTTTATTACGTTCATGAGTGTTGGGGTACCCCGTCGAATACCTGATTCAGACTGCGGACGGCTGAGGTTCCGAACCCGTCGGCTTCTATTGCTCCCGAATAACTGACATCGGCAAGTATAGCGGCCGTTTTGGGAATCAGCGATTCTGACGACCTTCCCATCACCAACTCGGTGTAGGCACTGCCGTACTTGGAGAACGAGGTCTTGTACAGACTGTTCCCGTCCAACACTTCCAGCAGCCACTTTGGGTAACCGTACATGGTCTTGATCTCCATCAGCACGAAACCATCCGGTAGGATCCTTTTTCCTCCGGGTTCGGAATCAAGCCTGATATCATCCATGCGAGCCTCGATTTCACTGTCTATCGTGATGCGGAGATCCCCTCCGTCCTTGGCACAGTATGCATCGCGCTCATAGGTGAGGAGCATCGCCGGGCGGATCTCTGGATAGCGTCTCCTCAGGAAGTCAATCTCCTCCCCTATCTGAGTATGAGGGTAACTGTCAGTACCTGTGGTGAACGACTCCATCGCCTTGTCTAAGGGCATGTTCAGACGGCGCTTGTACACCACCGAATCGTACTTCTTCTTCAGCTCAACGAAGATCTCACCATCCGACCCTGGGCGCCCGTAGCAACGGAATCTAAGCTTCTCCTTGTAAACAGGCTTCTCGATGGAACGCCTTGCGAGGAGGAAGTTCTCGGTGTCGAAGTATATGTTGCGGATCGAGCTGTGCCCGTATGAATCCCGCTCCATGTGCTCGTACAGCGCCTCGACTAAGGCCTTGGTCTGCGCCTCATCCATGAGGTACTTCAGTTCACGCCTCTTGAATACCATCTTGTATGTCATCGGTATCCCCTCACAGCGAAGAACCCGCAGTGTCCTGACGGAGGATGGCCACCTCTAGGTTGCCATTCCTTACCCTGATCTTGTCGATGAGTTCCTTCTGCTTTCCCTCATCCTTCAGAGTCACGTTGTATTTCAGACTGAACATGCTGCCCATGTTCGTCGATTTGATGGCAACCAGCTCGCAGGATGTCGTGTACTCCTCGAGGATACTGTCTATCTCGGAGTTGTAGTCCAGATCTTCCGGGATGGTTATCCTCAGCACCTTTTCGGCGGACTTGGTCCTGGGCTTGCCGAAGTCAAGGGATGTGGCAACATGTATCACCAGACACATGATGGCGGCCAGTACACCTGCGAATGCAAGGAACCCCATACCGATGAGGAGTCCGCATGCCATTGCAAGGAATATCACAGCTATCTCCTTTGCTGATGCCGGGGCAGAACGGAACCTTACCAGGCTGAAGGCTCCCGCTATCGCGATTCCCGCCCCTATGTCACCGCTTACAACCATTATCACAACGCACACTATCGCTGGCAGTATAGCAACGGTCAAAGCGAAGCTGTCGCTGTGACTGTTCCTGTAGATGTACATCAGGGATATACCGAACCCTACGAGTAAGGCGAACCCGATGCATATCATGAACTCCATAGGGCCCATCGAGTCCGCGGAGCTGAATAGACTGTCGAATATGCTGCTCATTTGATACTTGTCTCCGATCTTCTTGCTTCTGTTGGATTAAGGGATGTTCATGATGAACATCGAGTTTGGATCTGAACGGTTTGCTTGCTAAGAAAGCGTGTCCTGGGGCTGATGCAATCAGCTCACAGATCCAACAGAAGGATAGCCTGCAAGGGCTGCTGGAGAGAAGTTTCCAGAGAAATCGGTTTGAGCGTAAGCTCGGTACCCTCTATGAACGATTCGGGTTCGTGGTCCTCTTCCTCCTCGATGAAGATCATATCCTCATCATCATCGGATTCGTCAAGTCCGTTGGCCCTTGTATCGGCCGAGGATACGGCATTGACAGTACGGAAGTAGGCCAGAAGGTTGCTGTCCATCTTCGAGATGATCCGTTCCGCTTCATCTTCCATACCGTTCTTGGAAGCGAAATCCACGACCTCGATGACGAAATCAGGATCGAACTGGAGGAGATCCTCCTCGACCATTATGGGAATGAATTCCTCGATTTCTTCGTCTGAATGCTTTATGGGTTTGGACGGATGGTCGGGAACCATCGGCTGTTGGAAAGACTTTGGTCCTGGGGCCTCTGTTCCTATTGGCATGGGGCGGGGTTCAGCCATCCGGTCCGCCATGTTGTTTCCTATCTGCTTCTGTCCTGGCCCGAACGGCTAATTTTCAGGAGTCGAAGGACCCTCTGGAAGCAATGCGGAAAAAAGGATGTCGTCCGCAACGGCCCCCTCGGATGCATCCGAGTCGATAGCCTGCACTGAGATAAAGGACAGCGCGGCAACCGCGGCAATGAGCATGGCCATTGCGAGGGTCTTTTTGGACATGCACCACGCGAAATCCGATTTGTATAAAAATCGTTCCCACATTTGGTTAGAGATTGTATGAATCACATCCATATGACCTTCCTGCCATCCCTCGGGACAGTCCTGCGATATTTCACCCGGGGATGTCCGATTACGAACACCGCATGAGCCTTCAGGCCTCTACTGACGTCTGGGAAGAATTCCATGAACCTGTCCGGATCGTACTCCGAGGCCTGCATGATCCATCTGGAATGGAATCCTCCCAACCCCATGGAATAGGACATGAGGTCGATCTGCTCCATCGCGATGATGGCATCGATCGGTAGACGGGCGAAGGCGATGATCAGCTGCCTGCCCTCCCAAGTGAAGGGGTTGTTCGTGCCCTTCATACCGCTGTCCACATAATCGACGAATTGGGCCAACCTTACATGTTCGCCGGTATGCTGCCTAAGTATGGAAGCGCATAGCTCCATGAATTCGGGATAGCGTTCATCGATAACAGCGAACTCCACCGCCTGAGAGTTCTCTGCTGTGGGAGAATACCTGGCGGATTCCAGAAGTTGTGAGATCTCCCCTTGGTTGCACGGCCGATCGAACCAACGCTGACTGCGCCTCTGTCTGAACAGAGCATACAGGTCGTCCGAGGAGACTGGGGGTCCGGAAACAACCTGAGGTTCTTCATCAGAATACCTGAGTCTGATGGCTCCCTTGGGACAGACGGATTCACAATGACCGCATCTGAAGCAGCGATATTCGGATTCAACCTCCTTTGCCTTGCCGTCCACTACCGTCAGATGTCTGCGGATACAGACCTTGACGCACTGTCCGCAGCTTATGCAGGAATCCTCGATTATCAGGAACTCTTCCATACGGCAACTATGGATTCGGATCGATAATAACCCTTTCACGGTTAGCATGAGACGCCATCGACATAGCGGTCTTATAATGTTATAATCATCCACCCGCCGTTAAGAATGATCACCTGGATGACAGTCTTGATGTGCGTAGGCATGTCCGCCGATGTCTTCGCCGTATCCATGGGCATAGGTCTTTCCGAGAGGAAAGTCACCCCCTCGATGATGTTCAAGGTAGGCCTTTGGTTCGGTGTCTTCCACGGTCTGATGCCCCTAATAGGCTGGTCGCTCGGACTCGAATTCGAGGAAGCCATAGTTCATTACAGCTCATTCATACTCTTTGGAATCATGATTGTCCTGGGGATAGGCCTCATCAAAGAAGCCCTGCTGGATGATGATGAAAGGCCGGAATTCGACCTGTCGTTCAAGAGGATGGTCCCCTTGTCCCTGCTACTCAGTGCCGATGCTGCTGCCTTGGGGGTCTATTTCGCGATAGGGGATACGGGCAACTTCGAGGGATCGGTTCTCCTGGGATGCACTGTTTTCCTTGCCACGGCCATCGGGATGTTCCTGGGTAACCACATCAGCCCCAGATTCGGGAAGATCGCCACTATAACCGGAGGATGTATTCTGATATTCAACGGCCTCTGGGCACTTCTGGAGGGTCTGGAGGTTCTCTGATCCTCGGTCGATTAATGTATATAATATCAACTGCATCTGGGTCTTAGTCACGGAGCGCCGTGGCTGGATGTGATGGGATGGCAAAAGCACTCATATTCGCTACAACTTTCATGACAAAGGGGAACATCCCCATTGCCAAGTACATTTCGAAGAACGCTAAGACAGACATCTTCAACCTGAAGGACCTGATGACTCTGAACCTCGATGCGTACGATACAATCATCTTCGGTACCGCGAACAACAGCGGCAGGGCAGATAAGCTTGTTGAGGAGTTCGTCCAAAAGAACACAGATGTTCTGGCGAAGAAGAAGAAATACCTCTACGTCCTGGTCTCCAAAGACGATGAGAAGAACGCTGAGCAGGCTGCTCAGATCGCTCAGGATCTTGGAGTAGAAGCTTCCAATGCGTTCTACATCCCCAAGAAGGCAGAAGAGACGAACGAGTCTGGATTCCCCTCAGAGGTCGATTCATTCATCTCCAGACTGGGATGATCCGATGGAATACGGACTTATCGTACTCCTCGTCTACATCGTACTGAACATCATCGCCTTCCTGGCCTTTGTTTGGGACAAGCACAAGGCGAAGGAGGACATGTGGAGGACCAAGGAGTCCACACTCATCGCTCTGGCCTTCTTCGGACCTTTCGGTGCGACCGCGGGAATGCTTGCAGTCAGGCATAAGACGCAGAAGCTGAAGTTCAAACTGGTCTACCTGTTCCTGGTGCTGCACGTCATCGCGATCGCATACCTGGCGTACACCGGACGCCTGGACTTCCTGCTTCACCTGTTCAGCTGATAAGATTTGCTGACATCGAGCTCCGAGTCCTGGTGACCCAACAAAACGACACGGCTGTCCTCTCTGGTGCGGATGACTTCCATCCCCACCAGGGGGCCCAGTTCATTAGCGAAATCCATTATTTCTTGGAAAGAAGGCATATTTGACATCGAGAGACGCTGTCTAGATCCGCCCACGAAGACGTAACCCTTAGGTTCTATGAGATCGGGCTGAGCTATGTTGTCCAGCGCCGCATACTTGTCGACGTCCATCATATTGATGTCTTTGACCAAAGTATGCCTTATGACAGTACCCGTTTCAAGGGAAGGCATCAGTTCTAAAGTCTGCATGAGCTTCTGCCATCCATCCTTTATCTTGGGCCTGCAGATCTTACGATAGGTCTCCTCGTCAGGCGCAGCTACAGTGACATAGACCTTGGTGGGCAGCTCCTCCAGGGCAGCAAGCCTCTCGGGGTAAGTACCGTTCGTTACAAGGAAGGTTGACATCTTCCTGCGGTGGCATTCCTTGATGAAATCCGACAGATATGGATAGGTGATAGGTTCACCGGCTAGTGAGATTGCCACCTGGTTGGGGTTCATAGCCTCCTCGAACCTCTGGCGATCGCATCTGGGGTCGCCCTTGAATCCCTGAATGAGCTTCCTCTGCTCGTTTATGAGCGCGTCAAGCATCTCCTTGGGCTCTGCCCAGTCGTTCACCTGGAAATCGCTGCCCTGTACCCTCCAGCAGAACGTGCATAGATGGCTGCATTCGTTTATGGCCGGGGTCATCTGAAGGCATCTGTGACTCTGAATGCCGTAGAAATCCTGCTTGTAGCAGTGGCGCTCGTGGAGCATGCTCTCCTTCATCCAATGGCAGAGCTTGACGGCGGCATGGTCCTTGTAGATACGGTACTGCTGCTTTATCAGTAGATTCCTGTAATCCTCATCCATGCTACCACTCAGAAATCGAAAAGGCTGGCCTGATTCTTCTTGCGATCATTGGATTGTTCGGCGGATTTCTCCTCGACAGGTGCAGGCTCGGGTACGGGTTCAGCCTTCTTTGGTTTCGCCTTCTTGATTGGGGGCTCTTTGACCTCAGGGACAGAATCTGCTTCGATAGCAGCGAATACGGCCTTTACTTCCTTGGAATCCGGTTTCTTCCCCAGAAGGAATCCTAGTTCCTCCGGTTCCAGCATGAGTTCCTTTGTAACTATGATCCTGAGATCAGAATCATTTGCGATCATCTGCTTCAGATAGGGCAGGATGTCCAGATCAGCACGCCTTGTAGAAGTGTGTAGATAGATAGCAAGCTTGAGGTCTATGCTCTTCCTGAGAGCGCGGACGCCTTTGCTCCTGGACATCTTCATCAGATATGATGGGAAATGAAGACGGTCGTGTGAGAACCTGTTGCTCATACGGGCCGAGTTGACCCCAGCAGTCATAGTGTCGCTGGCGTAGGACCAGAAGCCGAAGTACTGCCTCCTCTGAACCCTGCCGAGATAGATGTCAGCACGTGAGAGCTTCTCGTATCCGCGGACGAGATCTCCCTTGTCCAGATACTCGTAAGGAAGATTCTCATCTACCCAAAGCTCCAACTCTGGCGGATCGGTATCCACATCCCTTAAGAGATTGCGGGACTTCATCGCGTCGTTCGATCTGAATATAGCGGACATGAGAGCGTACATGTCGTTGCGCTTGTCACGGGTGGAGAGGTCCTCGGCCATCGCAGCAGTCACGTGTGTCTGGCCGAGCGATAGCGCCTCCAGATTACGGACAGCTGCACGCATATCCCCGTTGGCCTTCTCAGCGATCATCATCATTGCATCGGGATCCACTTCGATACCCTCTGCCTCGGCGATCTTGTATAGTGCCTTGGCCATGGAAACGGCCTTGGGCTTTTGGAAAGTTATCTGGAGCGTATCGGTCTTGGCCGCGCTGCATTTGCGTGACAGCTCGTAGTAATCGTTCACTATGAGTATGACCGGTTGGAGCGTCTCCTTGATCAGCTTGGTGATGACGGGGATCGCGCCCCTGTCCACATTGCCGAAGAAGTTATCGGCCTCGTCCAGGATGATCAGCTTGCGCTGCCCTTTGCCCGTATCGAGGTATTCACCCGAATCAGAGAAGGTATTGAACTTGGATCCGCGAATGGCGATGTTCTCGATGGCATCCCCCGTACGCTGGTCCGAAGCGTTCATCTCCACTACTGACCAGCCCATATCCATGGCCAATGCTTCCGCGGAAGTGGTCTTCCCTATTCCCGGAGTGCCTATCAGCACGACCGCCCTTTTCTCTGGTATGCCTTTTTCCCAGGACTCGGCCCAGAGCCTCAACGAGCTCACGGCTCCTGGATTGCCTATGACGTCATCGAGTGTCTTAGGACGGTACTTCTCTGTCCAGTCCATCACGACTCACCTCTCAGAACGGCGTTGTAGACATCCATTATGGACAACAGGAAGATGAACATCTCTACGACTATCAGCAGCATGTAGGAGGACGAAGTCGTCATTAGACTTGGAGCCAGATAGTATAGCATTATCGTGGCGCAGATGTAGAAGAAGGCCTTTGACCATCTCTTCATCACTATCTGTCCCAATCCGAACACGTTGAAGAATCCCGGTACGATGGCCAAGAACAAAGCTATGTAATCCATTGCTCCGAACTTCTTGGGTCTGGTGAAGCCCATGTCTATAGGGGTGATATCCGCAGGCTCTCCGCATTTTGGACATGTCTCCAGTCCTCTGGGGACAGGCGAGTTGCAATTCTTACAGTAAGGAACGTTGATGATGTTACCGTCATCGTTAGTCATAAGAGAATCCTTGACCAAGGCACCGCATACGTAACAGAACTCCTGACCTTCGGGGATCTCGTTTCCACATCCGATGCACACATGCCTCACTGAACTTCACCTCCATCCAAATGCAATCTAGACACCTCCATGCTCTTCGCCCTTAATACTTTGACTATAGATGTGGGGCATCAGCGGGCATAATTGATATCTGAGATGCCCGAGCACAGTGTCCGTCAATGGTCGGAATGCCGAAGAATGCTGGGATGCTCCCGGTTTATTCCGACTTGATCAGCCTGTCCACTTCTTTCAGGAGATCGCAGACCTGCTTCCCTTTGGGGGTTAGAGAAATGATGATGGATCTCTGGTTGGGGTCATGGATCTGTTTTATCAGACCCATGCCCTCCAGACGGTCGAGTTTTTCCGGTATGCGTGGGTTCGACGTGATCTGCTCGTAGATGTCCATCTTCTTGCATTCTTCGTTTATCGACATGTACATCATTATCGATATCAGATGCTTCTCCTCGAAGGATGCAACAGACTTCTCTCTGGTCACAGTCGTCCTACCACTTGTGTTGTTTTATGCGCTCACTGTATTTGGTTCTTTTTTCTGAACTAATACCATGATTGCCATTACGATTATCGAAAGAGGCAGCGAGATCACCAGGGGATCCACGAATGCGATGGTGGTTCCCGGGAAAAGCACGGCCGATCCGGTAATCATCTTGCAGATTGGCAGGAATATGCTCATACCAGCATTCAGGAAGAGTGCGGAGAACATGTACGCCGTGGTACCGACGACGATGCTCGCCACTGCAGCCTTCCTGTTCGGTCTCTTGGAGTACAGAGAGTGGAAGTAAGCTGGCAGCAATGCGGCAGCGGTGACTCCCATGAACACTGAAGTCGCCTTAGCGATGATGTCGCTGGGCATCATGTAGCAGTAAACCACCACGAGAACCATGAAGACGACGATGAACGCCCTGTTCAGGTTTATGTTCTGTGAATCCGCTCTGATTCCGGTCTTCCTGCTCTTGAACTCCGAGTACAGATCGTATCCCCCAGCGACTCCGATGGTGTGCATCAGGGCGCTGATTGTCGAGATGGAAGCACAGATCAGCGACAGCAGGAACAGCGAGACGAATACCTCACCGAACGTGATGTTGCTGAACACCTCCAGGATGTACTGCGGGATGATGAAATCCGTTCCGAGACCCATGCTGGTGAGGTACTCGTAAGACAACATTCCGTGCTCGTTTGTGAAGAACACGTTGGTCAGAGGACCTACGGTGTATGCGGCGCCGACAACCACCAAGATGAATATCGATCCTATGAGAAGGGACTTGTCAAGATCCTTGTCGGACTTAGCAGACATGTACCTGACGACCAGCTGGGGCTGCGTCAACGCACCGATGCCTACACCCATGATGAATGTGGTCACGACGGTAAGCCATTCGCGGGTTCCGAATGATGACGTTTCTGTCCATCCGTTGAATCCGTCCGCTACTCCGATTCCGGATATGTCTCCCATCCTGGCATCCCAGAGGCTAACTAGAGACTCATTTCCTGCGGTGATTCCGCCGGTGTATGCCCAGGTCACCAAGAGGATGACCAGCATACCAGCGAACATGATGAATGCCTGGAAAGCATCGTTGTACATGACAGCGATGATACCTCCGTATACGACATATATGGCAACGACAAGGGAAAGTCCGATCAGAATGAGGTTGTAGTACTCTGTAAGGCCTGTGATGACCGCCAGGGAGTTCACTCCTCCCTTAAGAACTGCAGCGCAGTAGATAGGCATCATCACAAGGATCAATATCGCAGTGAACACCCTGATCCCCTTGGAGTTGTATACCTTTCCAAGGAAATCCGCAAATGTTGCTGCACCGAGCTTTCTGCCGATCCTTCTTGTCCTCTTACCGAAGATAATGAATGCTACGACCAGACCTGCGAAGAGGTTCAGGAAGCAAAGCCACATCAATGACATTCCGTGTACGGCAGTCTGACCACCGAAACCGATGACGGCAGAAGCACTTAGGAATGTTGCCCCATAGGACAGAGCGATGATCAACGGACTGGTCTTGTTGCGTCCTAGAAGGAACTCCTGGTTGTTCTTGGTGTTCCTGTATCCGTACCAACCGAGGAACAGCGTGACAGCGATGAACACCGCCGTCATTGCGCCGAAGATTACGAGATCGACCCCGTCAGTCATCCAAATCATCTCCATCGTCGGGCTCCCTGCCTTTCTTTATGCTGTAGCAGATGCAGAACGCAACAGACAGTATGCATCCTACGTATGCGGCTACTACCCAGGGGTCCGTTAGGCCTAAGATACTCATTTTCAATCACCAATGTGGCGTGCTAACACATAGCACGGTAATTGGGGTTATGATAGTTTGGTATATAAAATTGACGTACCAGCAATTACTGGCCTAATTTTGAGACATTCAACGACTTGGATTTATTGTGCATTAGTTTTTTTAACAACATCAAGAATTACCTATTGTTTGGCTTGACCGGGGTGCTTGGCGTGCCCTATACCCGAAATCGTCAATACGCGGGGGTGACAGCAGCGGGCGGGCCCGTTGATGTCCTTGAGCCCATCAAGCAACTATGAAATCTTGTCCTGTAGAGTCGGAGTTTGTCTTAGAAACGGCCGGAGGGTCGTTCTCCAGGCATTAATCGGGGGAACCGGGTCAGGTCCTGACGGGAGCAGCCTTACTTCGAACCACTGACGTTTACGGGATCGCAGGGTTGAGGCGCGAAATGGTCAACTTGGGGACGGATGCGAGAACAACCGCTGTGGCCAGACACTTATTTCTTAACTTTGACACCGGTTATGATGTCCTTATCGAAATCGAAAAGCGTGACGGTTTGCTTTCCATCGGTTATCTTCAGGACATTGGAATCGTCCACCTTCCCCACAACGGCACCGGCACAGCATACCTGGGCGAATAGATCGATAATCTCCTGAGAATGCGATGGGTCGCAAGAGAAAACGAATCCGCATCCCTGATAGATCTTGGACCACTCGATTGGATCCACTCCCTCCGGGATAGGGATCTTGTTCACATCGACCAGCCCACCCTTGCAGGAGGTCTCCAGCATCATTCCGAGTGTACCGAGGTGTCCCGGATTGCTCATATCCTTGCATGCATGGGCCAGGTGCTTCTCTGCGATGACTGCTACGGCCTCAAGCTGTGCCTGGACGATCTCATCCGACCTGGAGAATGTGGTATCGTAAGTATAGGGGACAGACTCTGGGAAGCGGCCGTCCAGATCTATCACGAAGACAATATCGTCCCCTGCCTGTGCAGTGGAGCTGAGCAGAGCATCACCGTTCTTCACCGAGCCGATTATGGAGATCTCAATCGCCCTGTAGTCGCAGTCTGGATGTGTGTGGCCGCCCACTATGGGTACTCCGAACTTCTTGATACCCGCCTGGATTCCGCGAATGACCTCCTCTTCGCCCTTGCCATCGTTCATTGAGAGGACGTCGACCATCCCCAGAGGGCGTCCGCCCATGGCGGCTATGTCGTTGACGTTCACGAGAACAGCGTAATAGCCTGCCAGATAGGGATCGGCCTCCATGAGGGATTCCATGATACCGTCTGCCGCGAACAGGACGCAGTGGTCACCGTTCTCCAGAACAGCGGCATCTTCACCTTCGGCAGCGATCACCTTGGGGAAACCGGAGGTAGGGAACATGTCCACGACCTTGTGGATGGCGTTCTTCCTGGTGACCCCGGGATAGGTACGGATGGCGTTAGCGAGTTTCTCCAGATCTACCATGGTGATCAGCGCCAAAGACCTCTCTTGCGCAATATCACGACGGATATGGCGCAGAGCACGACCATGATGATCAGCAGGATGACGAACGTGTACTCGTAGCCTCCTCCCGGAAGCTCCACGTTCATTCCGTAGAAGCTGGCGATCATAGTCGGAATCGAGATGATCAGAGTGATCGATGTCAAGAACTTCATGACGTTCGCCAGGGAGTTGTTGAGATCGGCCTCTACGAGCTGCCTGGTACCCTTGATGATCTGCGAGTACGTGGTGGTCATCTCCAGAGCCTGGTTGGTCTCGACTATGACATCGTCTATGAGCTCCCTGTCCTCGGGCGTCGTGATGAGCCTGGACTGCCTGCTGATCCTCTCTATGATGGAAGCGTTCACAGACAGACTGGTCTTGAAGTAGACCAGGTTGGATTCCAACTCGTGGAGCTCGAACAGGTCCTCTCTCTTGGTGGCCTTGCGTATCGACTCCTCGATCGCATTGCGCTTGACCTCGATGTACTTGAGGTCGGACTGATAGTTGATTGCAATCCTGAAGAGGATCTGGAGCAGGAAGCGCGACCTGTTGGTGACATCCACTGTGTTGATGTACTTGTTCATCGACGACAGGATGTTGTTGATAGCGAACAGGGGCTGCAGACAGACGGTAACGATGACCTTGTCCGTGAGCGTGATGGAGATAGGGAAGGTTGTGAACTCCTCGTGTCCGTTCCTCCACTCCCTGGTAGGTGCATCGACCAAGACGATAGAATAGTTCTTTGCCACCTCTGTCCTGGAACCCTCCTCGTCATCCAGAGCGGCGGTGAGGGCTTCCCTATCGATACCTAGAGCCTGTTGCACAGCGTCGATCTCCTCAACGGTGGGATTCACCATGTTGATCCATACGTTGTCCTTGATCTCGTCGGTCTTTGCGACCTTGCCGTTAACCATCTCGTAGATATCGATCATCTTTTTCACCTCTTTTTCCTCATATTACGAATGCGAGCAGGACTAGGAAGAACATGAGCAGTACGACGTTGGATATCGAGCCGGAGATGCTCTCCGACAGTTTCCTGCGCCTCTCCTCATCTTTGATACCTAGGAGCTCCAACAACCAATTGATGCCTCCTTCAAATAAAAATCCTCCATCGAAAGGATAGGCCGGGAGAGCATTGGAAATGCCTAGCAGGATGTCCAACCAGAACACCCAATACAGTATCTTCACGATAATCCATGTGAGGTCTCCGCCGGGGGCGTCATACCACCATGTGATCTTGTCCGGAATGGGGTCCAGACCGTTCAGCGGGCCTGAAAGGTAGGTCAACAGAGCCTGGACGTAACTCAGCGGATCCGTGCAGTTCTTGAACGGATTCGTGGCGGAATCCATCATGATGGTCGGAGTGGTGAGGGTGAAACCGGAATTGGTCACCGACAGTCCGAGGTAACCCTGCGATCCGGATGCCGTGAGCGTGGTCTCGTAATCATGCAGCTCTATGTTTCCGTCCTCGGCGATTGTAGCGGTGGTGATAGTAGCCTTGTCTCCGGCGTGCGTCTTGGCCATGGTCGACATGAAGTCATTGGCGTCATGTATCTCGTAGACCGTGGTTGAATCATCATCGGTTATCGTGATGGAGTAGAGATAGTTGAGTGGCTGCAATCCCGCTGAACTGGCAGGACTGTTATTAGTGACTGATTTGATCAGAGCACCCATCTGCAAAGGTTCCGAATATCTGACGACGCCGTCTCCTAGGACGTAACGCAATTGATACGTGTTCAGCGGAGAGAATTCCAAATCTGAACCTATCGAAACATATCTGCCGTATACATCGGCATAGACTGGTAGATAATCCTCGCCGTCGACCTCCTTGACACCTGTGATCAAAGCTGATGTGGTCAGACCGGATAGGTATCCTGGGGAGCCCTCATCGATGGAATAGATTCCGGGCAGATCCCCATCGACCTCGTTTGAGAACGTAGCCACGGGAATGGCCGAGCATATCAGCAGCATCAGCACCAGCGATATGACTGCGACGAATGTGTTCACCGATATTCCTGCAGAGTAGACATCCATCTGAGCCCTGCGGGAGAGATGCTTGAGCTCTTCCTCATTAGGCTCGCAGAAGGCTCCCAGCGGTACGACTCCGTAGAGAAGTCCGGTGGAATCGACCTTGCAGTCGTTGGCCCTGGACTGGATGCCGTGACCCATCTCATGGACGACCATGGCGATGAATAGTGCAAGGATACCGTATGTGAGCGGCAGCATGGGGTTGAATCCCGGGATGGCCAGAGCATACTGGATGCCTATTCCTCCGGAACCTATTCTGGAAGGAAGGGCCAGCAGTGACATGATCAGCATGTACATCATGATGAAGAACAGGATGGCTGAGAGCAGCCTCGATATGAATCCGAAGACGCGCCAGAACAGACGGTGCTTCCCGATCCTGTCCATGGCCTTGATACCCAATTGGGTCTTGATCATGACGGTCGGACCGTACTTGACAAGATGGTACTTGGCCGCTTTCTCAGGATTCCTCCACACCCAGAACCAAATTGGGATGTAGACGACACAGAGAATGATCATGACCAAGTATGCCGTATCCATGCTATGCCTCGAGTGCAGACAAAGCCTTCATCCTATAATAATAGGATGAGTGGAATCAGCATTGGGATTGGATGATCTTTCTGGCCCAGACCAGCTTCCTCTTCTTCACAGCAGGATCCGATCCTTCCTTGGGCATGGGATTATCATAGTCGAAACCGACCAGGTGTATGTCCTTGACACCGAAATGTCTGGCGAAGCAAAAGGCTCTGTCCCCGTCGGTGAATCCTCCGTAGTTGAACACTGTGTACTCCGGAGCGGATTGTGTAGTCAGGACGACAGGCCCCTTGAACATGCCGGCATACTTCATGATCAGATCAGCATTATCCCCGTGGGCATGTATGAAGGTGAATGCCCCCTTGGAACTGGCCTCTATCTGGGGATCGGTATCCCCGTCAAGGTCGGTGAATACCATGTCCGGTATGATGCTCTGGGCCATCAATCTCCCAACGGCGGAACCTGAGCATAGAACCGTTCCCTCTACCCCTCTAGAGATGTCCGCCTCGAGACATGGAGCGTTCCCCACGACTGTGACCACATCCCCCAGCATCTCTGCCGCATCGTCGCCCGAGCGGAGATCGGAATTCAATGTTACCGCTTTGAGTATGCGTACTGAGTTCTCATCCTCATCGCGGCTGTAACCGAGGTCGTTCAGGATCTCAATGTAGATGGGTTCCCACTCTGAGAAATCCAACGGATCACCCGGCTACGGTAGGGACTGAATACTGCCTCTTGATGAAGTTGGATGCTATCGCTATCGCCAATCCCAAGAAGATCTCCACTATTCCGATGAGCCCTTCATATCCGGGATTGATGTAGTACAGGACAATGTCGATGATACCCGTGAGCGTGATCCCGAGACTAGCTATGCTGAAGCAGTTGAAGAGATTGGTCAGACGGAGAACTGAATCAACCTGGATGTCATCCATCATCCTTCCGAAGAAGAAGGCCATAACCGCAAGCATAACAGGCCAGACCATCGTATTCCCGTAAGAGACGATCATGACCAGGCCGTTCGGATAAAACGTATCCATCACCTGATAGTACGACACTATAGCTCCGATGAGAATAATACCGACTGCCAGGAAACTCATCACCATCATTATTCCCCTGCCGAGGATGTTGGATTTGACGTAAGAGGTGATCTTTTCCCATTTATCCTGGAAGCTGTAAGCGTACCCCAGTATGACTAATCCGATGACCAGGAGAACCGCGTCTCTGGTTATGGCGGGCAGTGATGACAAGTCGCCGGACATTATGAGCAGGACCAGATCGGGCACCAGCATGACGAATGCTATCGCGAATATCAGGGCGCCTATCGGGGCCAGGAATCTCTTCCTCTTGTTTGGCTCGGAGAGCATCTTGGTGATGACGTAGAACGAACTCTCGATATTGGGCGCCTGCTTGACGTACACCTTCCTGACTGAATCAACGTGTGCACGGGACGATATGATCGGATAGATGTATTCGTCCTCTGCCCCGTCACCGATCAGGATGATGTTATCGGGCTTGTACTCATCGAGGACCTTCTCCAGCTGGGAGACCAGGGCCAAATCGGACCTGTGCCCGACCCTCTCGTCACCGCAGATCAGAGCTACATCGGCATCCACGCCGTCCTCTCTGAGCTCCATGCATGTGCTTATTCCCGCATATAGGGCATTGAGGTCGGAATCCTCAGGGTCCGCTATCCCCAGGGCGTTGGCGGCATCCAGGCACTGATCCATGCCGATGACGGGCGTCACAACTTTACCCTTGACGCCGAAATCGTCATCCCTGTCAACTGCCAAGACCAGAGTCCGCTTCATATACCCGTAATCGTCAACCGCGTATAAATGTCATAATCCCTGCGCTCCTGATACCATTATTATCTAAATCACGCATTCGACCCTCATGATCATAAGATGGCACGGCCACGCATGCTTCGAATTCACCGACGGGGAGACCACCGTCGTAATCGATCCTCACGACGGCCGTTCGCTCGGTCTCAAACCTCCTGTGGCGACGGCCAATGTTGTCCTCATGACTCACGACCATTACGATCATAACGCATCCCGCGTCATCAAAGGGGAGCACAAAGATTTCAAGCTGGTTACAGGCGAGTTCGAGACTTCTAACGGACTCAAGGTCACCGGCTATCCGTCATGGCATGACCACTCGGAGGGTTCGGAGCGCGGCCCCAACACGATCTACAGTTTCGTCATGGACGGCATCAGGATATGCCACTGCGGCGATCTGGGATGCATACCGTCCGATGATGTCATCCAGGCCATCAAGGGCGCTGATTTCATGTTCATCCCCGTCGGGGAGATCTACACCATGGAGATCCCTGAGATCAGAAAGTTCATTGAGCTGGTGAATCCGAGGATCATCATCCCCATGCATTACATGGTCGGCGGGCTGTCCTTCCGCCTTTCCCCACTGGACAAATTCTTGGAGATCATACCAGACGGCGCCACCGATTACATCGGTAACGAGCTGGACATAATGGTCTCCGACCTTCCGGAAACAAAAGAATGCTGGATTTTCGACAGCTGATCAGTAGAGGGCGAGACCCTCTTCGATCTTACCCATCTCGATGGGTGTTGTATCATCGCCGATCAATGCGCCCTTGGAGTTGGCAAGTATGCCTGCTCCCACCATGCGCGCACCGTGGTTGACGGTGGTCCTGATGGGCTCAACCTTCAGGATGTCCTTGATCAGCTGTATGTCGTCATCGGATGCGTCAGCATGGCAGACACATCCCTTGTTGGTGACCTTGCATATGGAACCGACTGTATTCAGACCTGCTATGGTGGACCTGACGCACTCGACACCGAGGGCATCGGATATGACCTTGACCATATCGTCAGTGTACTCAGGATTGAGTATTGCTCCGTGATCGTTCGCCAGGATGTTGTTTCCGGCTGCGTTCAGCGGGTCATCTACTCCGGTGCATGGGATGCGCTCCGCGAAAATGGATACTTCCCTGGGGTCTGCCAGACCGGAGACCACGGCACCGTTTGAATTCATGACGACGAGTGACCCGATCACGAATGATCCGGCCACCGTCATCAGTTGTGTTTCTACCTGTAACGCCTCCTCCACGTCCTTCACGAACTCGGGGGCGGCGTCGGCTGCGATGAATGAGAAGCTCTCGTTAGCGACGGCGAACACCCCGATATTGGATGTGCCTGCATAGCGCGAGAATCTCATCATCGCTAGCACCTTCACTCTGCGAGTGAGACTTCGACAAGACCGTCGTCGAACTTTACAGCTTTGACTGTGATCTTGTTTGGAGGGTTGCGGATTCCGTTCTCCCAGATCTTCTCGTTGACGCTAGCGTCGATCCAGATCTGGTCATCCTCGGCCTTCATGTGCCTGGCGATGTTCTCCCTGAGCTCCTTCACAGCGCGGTTTGCCCTGCGGGTGCGGGGTGCCTGCTTTGTCTTCCTGAGGGGAACGACGATTGTTCTCTCGATTTCGTCTGCCATCCGAATCACTCCTTAATCTTGCTCATGCGCCACGACCTTCTCTTGGGGTGGCGAAGGAACTGCCTGCTGGTCCTCATCATGACCCATGCGGGGACACGGCGGTTCTCTTTGACCTTCTTGTTCAGCCTGGCTTTCATTGCGGGGGCCTTTGTACTTGACATGATTATCTCCTCTCTATGGTGATCTCCCTCTTCTTGGGGGTGATCTGACCTAGGATACTTCTCAGCGTGTCGTCATCGACGGGGACGGGGATCCTTCCACTCTGGGCTAACTGGACCAACTGCATCTCGATCTGCTGTCCCATCTGGGGGTTGGCAAGCAAGATGTTGTTGAGCCTGTCCCTGGCCTCGGGGGTCAGGATCTGCCTCATAGCGTTCTGAAGCTGCATCTCGACCTGCTGCCTCTGCTGCTCCTGCGCCTGCTGCTGTGCAGCCTGCTGCTGGATTTCCTGCATGCGCCTCTGTCTCAATGCTTCTAATTCCGGATCGTCCATTGCTGAGACCTCCTTTCAGGCCTTCATCTCGTCGTAGACCTCTTTCGCAGTGTTGTCCAGAAGGGACTGACCTGCGGGGCTGATTGCACGGCCCTCTTTGTCCTTGGATACCAAATAACCGGCGGCCTCGAGCTGCATCAGGCATTTCCTTGCGATGTTGCGGCTTCCCTTGACTGCCTGGTTCGGCATTGATCCCCTGTCAGCGTAACCACCGTACTCGGCGGCGAGCTTGGAGGATCCCATGGGTCCTTTGACGTACAGCTTCCTCATGATGGAGGCGGCACGAGTGTACCACCAGTCATCCTGGGAAGGCGCTCTCTCTGTGTGCCTACCGGTCTTGACATACTCTGCCCACTCAGGAGGAACGATCTTGTCGTTCTCCTTGAGCTTCTGGGCTGTCTTGAGTATGAGCTGCTCGGCAGGAACATCGTAGACAGTTACCATTTCATTACCTCGCTAATGTCCACAGAGTGGACCTAACTGATACTTTGGTATAGTGGTGTTGTATATAAGCGTTGCTAAATTAAATGATATAAAATCAGGTATTCCAACTCCGCACGTTCGGCACTCGCCCCCGTACGGCCCGAGGATGAAACATCCTCCACGGCAGAATCCATAATGCGGACTCTGATCTCCGTGATACTCCCGATATAGTCTTAGTATAAGAACTCTACCGCACATCGCACCCATACCGATTATCGCCGCATAAGATTGATTTCATTAATTGATTGATTTTCAACCTCAGGAAATAAGCTAGGATCTCTCATCTGCATACTGATTCCATAACTCTAGAGGGGCCGTCTCCCCACTCCAGTTTCGTTTCCACTTTCAGTCCAAAAAATTGCTATCCAGACTACAAAATCAAACAGTCCACTTTCAGTCACCTCCCCTTCAGAGCTTTAAATACTCCGGGGGCGATCGTATAATCAGAGGATAAGAAGTGCATCCCCAAAAGCACAAATCCTCCGGATGGCACCGAAATTCCATCCATCCTATCCTATCTTCGGTGCCATCGGATTTTTCTTACACTCGATTGTTGAAGAGATACTGCTTCTCTTTGATCTTCATTGAAATTACGATACCTACGACCACAGTTATCACAGTGGGGAAGGACAGGACAGATGCTGCTAGGCATGAGTAATAGGCCACTTTGAAGCGACTTTTGGTGCTCCAGAGTATACCTGTGATGGCTGCCATTACACCGCTTGCAGCATAAAGGCCTCCGAGTGCGAACCCCATGTAGGTGAGGACCTCGGGATTCAGACTCAGGACGGCTGCTTCAAGCTCTGGGAAAGATTCGTACATCTGGGCGGTGTTCTCTATAACCCATTCGGGATTGAGTCCTATGAAGAAGAACTCGTACGCCATATAGAATGCGAACAGGACGTAGACGAAGATCAGTACGGTCATCATGGTGCCGTTACCGTCGCTGATGGATGCGCTCATCTGGTGACTGAGATCACGGTGCTCGTGGTTTCCTCCAATGACCGCTCCGCACTCGGGACAGAACTCGGCATCGTCCGGTAATTCCCTTCCGCATTTCACGCAGAAGTTGTACTTATCTTCCATAGAATACGAATCTTACCTTTGATATAAGTCATAATCGCAGGGTGTTTCAGTTTGTTAAACTAAACAAGTTCGCAAGACACTTTTTAACTATGATAACTATGCAACCAGCATGTCAGACTACAAGATCAAGTACTGCTTCAAATGCGGTGCTGAACTTCCTGAACCGAGCGACTTCTGTCCTGAATGCGGTGCGAACCTCACCGGGAAGGAGGAGCCTCAGAGGGCTGAATATACGGCTAGGCCTACACAGGAACCACCTAAGGGAGACATGGGGATCATTCCCATACTCATCATGGTGTATGGTGTACTGGCCATCGTTGCAGGCATTTTCATGATCATGGTAGGCATGTCGATCGATTCCATAATCACGATCGCCAGGGAATACGCCGAATCTATGGACCCTCAAACAAGGACTGAGATACTGGCAGTAATCGAGGTATTGGCCCAGTTGAACATGATCTACTTCACTGCCATAGCTATCCTGATGATGCTGAGCGGAATTTTCGCCTTGGTCGCAGGACATCTCGCAGGGAAGGTCTCCAGTTGGAAAGCGGCATTGGTCTGCTGTCTGGTGGCGTCATTGGTGCCTCTGTTCTCCATCCCTCTGGACATGTCATTCCATGTCAGCGGCAGTATGATTGGCACGATATTGATATCGGCCATAGGTCTGCTCATGACCTATTTCATCTACGCCGCAAAGGACAAGTTCATCAGCTGATAGCATGAGATACGTGATCGCGATCACCGGGGCCTCGGGTTCAATCTACGGGGTAAGGCTCCTTCAAGAGCTCAAGGGCGAGAAGATACTCGTCATGTCAGCCACAGCCAAGGCCATTCTCCCGGAAGAGACCGATTACACCGTCGAACAGGTATACGCCATGGCTGACCAGGTCTTCGAGGATGACCAGATGTTCGCATCCATCGCATCGGGGAGCTTCTCCTACGATGCGATGATAGTCGCACCATGCAGCGAGTCCTCCCTGGCGAAGTTCGCCTGCGGTATCAGCGACACGCTCATCTCCCGTGCGGTGTCGGTATGTCTCAAGGAAGGCAGGAGACTCATCCTCCTCCCCAGGGAATCGCCGAAGAGCGCCATAATGCTTGAGAATGAACTCAAACTCGCTAGGCTCGGGGTGTGCATCCTGGATGCCAACCCCGGCTTCTATCCCAAACCCAAGACGGTTGACGATCTTGTCAACATCGTCGTCGGAAGATGCCTGGACCAGCTGGGCCAGGAGCACAGCCTTTACAAAAGATGGGAATGATGGGGTCTCCCCCGTCATTCCTTCAGGTTTCTCATTCCAGATAGATTGCTGGCCTTCCGGGCACTGCAACCTTGGCCTTGCCCTGCGGGTCATAGATTCCCTCGGCATCTGCGGAGTAGACCTCCACGGGCACACCGTTCTCCTCGGAGAGGAACTTGGCGGCCGATGAGAACAATGCGGTCTCGTCGGTGGTGACCAGCGGGAGCTTCTGCTCGACGGTTGACCTCTGGAATTCGACGGCGACCTTCTGAGCAAGAGAGGAGACGGCCTTTCCGTTCTTCCTCAGTTCCTCGTTGGCCATACAGGCCTTAGTGAGGTCGGGTATTGTGAGCTTTCCTTCCTTCATCATGTCAAGGGCCATGGACATGACGTCCTTCTTCCACTGAGCGGAAGTGTAGAGGACGATCTTCTTCACATCGATGCCCGCGATCTTCCTGATCTCGGTGATGTCGGACATGGCATCCCTGAGGAGGTTCTCCCCGTATTCCGCTGCGTCGGACATCTTGGACTGATCGGGCTCGGGAAGCTGTCCTGCTGAGACGAGTCCCTCGAATCCCGCCTGCTCCCAGAGTTCCTCTGCGACATGTGGGGTTACAGGCATCATGCACTGGATCCAGATCTTCATGGCGTCCAGGATGGATTCCTTGTTGTTTCCTCCGCGCCTGTTGTACCACTTGAGGTCGTTGAACATATCGAAGTAGACAATAGTGGTCATGGCCCTCAGGTCGTTCTTGTCCATCGCCTTCCTGATGGCTGCCAGATGGTTGTTGAACCTAGAGACCAGCCAAGCATCGATGTCGGACTTGGGTGAATCGGATTCTGAGGCGATGAGATCCTGCACGGCGATCATCAGCTTGTCTACCCTCTGGCGGTAGGTCATGACGGTATCCTCATCCCACTCGACATCCACGAACATAGAAGCGACATTGGCGTAGTAGAGCCTCATGGCGTCCACTCCGTACTTGGCCGCCGCTCCGGGGATTGGCTGAGCGCCTCCCTTGGACTTCGAGATCTTGCTGGCCTCTCCGGACTTGTCCTTCTTTCCGGTGATGTACCAATTGACGGTGATCCCCTTGGGCCACATCTCCGGCGGGAGGATGGCCACATGGTTCATCAGGAAAGCCGGGAAGTGCACGGTCATATGCTCCTTTCCTCCCAGATTGAGATCGAGGGGATACCAGTATAGGACATCCTTCCTGATGGTGTCCAGGAGATCGGTGGGTATTCCGGTGCTGTCGGACACGCTCTTGACATCGCCCTTACCTAGTATGGCGTAATCGAAGAACTGCTCCGTCATCTGCTCGGGCTTGATCTTTCCCTCGTTGGCGTAGATGGAGATGATGTAGTAAACAGGGTAGAGTGTTGAATCGGAGATGGCTTCGATGATCCATTTGTCATCGTAGGGGAACTTCGTTCCAAGCCAGTTTCCGAGCCTGACGCAGGCCCTCTCTCTGAACCAGTCCAGGACACCGTAGACGTTGTCGCTCCACTCCGGTGGGTTGAGCTCCATGTCCTTGCAGTGATCCTTGGTCATCTGGGTGAACTTGGGGTCGGCGTAGTTGATGAACCACTGGTCGTCGATCCTCTTGATGTGGACACGGGATCCGCACCTGCAGACGACCTCCTCGGTCAGGTCGTAGAACACATCCGCCTCACCGGAAGCGATCATCGCCTGCTTCATCTTCTCCTGAGCCTCCTGGACACGGAGTCCGGCGAACTCGCCGCAGATGTCCTTCATCTTTCCGGTGTGGAATCCATCCTTGTATACGATGTGCTTGGCGTCCAGGAGCTTGGGGTCGCCGGGCTCTTTGATGCCGAGCTTGTCGATGATATCCTTAGCGGGGAAGTCCCCGTAGCCCTTCATCTCGATGATGGAGATGGGCACAGCCTTGTCAAGTATGTCCTTGGAGAGACCGTATTTGGTGATCATCTCAGGATTCTTCTTGATAGCTTCAAGGGAGATCCAATCGTCGGGCGCATCTGAAGGGACGGATGTGACCAGTCCGGTTCCGACGTCAGGGTTGACGAAAGTGGCAGGGAATACGGGGATCTCGCGGTGGATCATGGGTGCCTCGCACATCCAGCCGATCATGTCCTTTCCGGGGATGGAACCGACTTCCTCGATTCCGTCTTTCTGGAGCGTGAGCTTCTCTGCTGCCTGGGGGGAGACGATCCATGTCTCTCCGTTGTACTTCACCCTCTTGTACTCGGTCTCGGGGTCAACCCAGAAGCAGACCTGTCCGTAAACGGTCTCGGGCCTGAGCGTGGCGGCGATAAGATACTCGTCGCCGTGCCTGAACTTCAGTATGGTGTATTCCTGCGTCTCGGCCTTACCTCCCTTGGAGATATCGGTCTCCGAGGCGTCGACCGCCACCGGTCCGCAGTTGGGGCAGACAGGAGCGTAGTAGGGCTTCTGTATGAGCATACCGGCATCATGGAGCTTCCTGAACTGCCAGTCGATGAACTTGTTGTAATCGGGATACAGGGTGCAGGTGAATCTGCGCCAGTCAGACAGGAAACCGAACTTGCGCCAGTAATCGTTCTGGTAGACCTGGTTGAAGAAGTCTATGACCGACAGGGGATCCTTCATCTTCGCGATGTCCTCATCGGTGCATCCGTTCCTCTTCAGGTAGTCGATGGTGTTCTCGTCTCCCCTGGAGATCTTCCTGAAGAGACTTATTCCACCGTTTCCTGTAGCGTGGGTTCCCACAGGGAAGAGGACGTTGTAGCCTGTCATACGCTTGTATCTGGTGATGGCGTCCAGATAGGTGTATCCCCTTAGGTGTCCGACATGTAGGTATCCGGTGACTCCGGGGTATGCGAAGATCGCCATGAACTTCGGCTTGCTGTCATCCCTATCAGACTTGTCGAGACCCGCTTCAGTCCAGCGGTTCTGCCACTTCTTTTCCATCGCTCCGTAGTCGTATGCCATACGTATCCCTGTATGAGTAATGCTGGAATACTGCCCGCTTATAATAATTTATAGCGCGCCTGCAAGAAGGGTCTATAGAGAATTAGAGGACTAACCTTTTATCGATGATGTGGATGAGGTGTCTGATAAGACAATTGTAAGATTTGTGACAGACTTACGTCGTCTTTTGTCCGACAGCTATATATACCCTCAGTGTATTGTAGTTATTGCAGCAAAGAAAGGGATGGGACTCTTAATGAGCTGCACTCAAAAAAAAAGGACGGATGAAAATGTCGGACGACGGGACCAAGATCACGATCAGGATGGGACCAGAGGAAATCCAGATGATGGAGGACTTCATGGCTGATCACGATATCGGAAACAGATCCGACTTCATCCGTGACGCAATCAAGGGCTACATCGCCTCCATAAGAGCCGGACAGCCCCAGATTGAAGAAGGCGGGATCTTCGTCCGCCTCAGCGACATACAGATGGACGCCCTCGATGGCCTCGTCAGGACCGGCATAACCGTGTCCGGAGAGGAATTCATCAGGAAGTGCCTCATCGAGAAGATCGTTCCCAAGAACGTCGAGGATGAGAGCATCGAGAATGCATTCAGGGCTGCCCAGATGAAAGCTGTATACAAGTGAAGAAAAAATGGATGGGAAATAAGCATAGTCCGGCGGATGGGAAAGGCCTCTGGCCTAGCCGGATCATGCTGTTGGAAACTCTTTAATCAAAACGAATGGGGATGCACACAATGGTGTACAACGCAAAGAACGAACTCAAAGTAGCGATCGTAGGAGTCGGCGGCGCAGGATGCAACGTCGTCTCCGCCTTCACCGGAAGGTATGGAATGGATACGATAGCTATCAATACCGACAGGGAGGCCCTTCACGAGGCACATGCTGACGCGAAGATCTACATCTGCAAGGGTGTCCTCCATGGACAGGGAACCTCAGGAGAGGCAGAGCTCGGTAAGAAGTGCGCTGACATCCACATCGAGGAGATCAAAGAGGCCGTTTCGGGCTATGACAGGGTTTTCGTCATCGCAGGACTCGGCGGAGGTACCGGAACCGGTGCCGCTCCAGTGATCATCGACGCCATCCAGTCTCTGAATATCATGACCGACGCCATCGCCATCAAGCCCTTCGGATTCGAGGGAAGCAGGGTCGAGGTCGCCAGCAAGGGATACGACAAGATCAGAGCCGTCTGCCCCTACAGCATCGCGATCAAGAACGATTCGCTCATCGGACTCATGTCCGACAAGACCCTTGACGAGGCATACGCGGTCGTCAACAACGAGATCATGAACTACATCGAGGCCCGCCTGATGGACATCACCAGGGACAACGACGGTGTATCTCAGACCATCGACAATGACGATGGGTTCGACTCCTTCATCAGGAACTCCCCCATCTTCGCTTTCATTAACGCTTAAGTTTTCCCCCTTAGCGGGTGGCCTCTGGCCATCCGCACTTACCTTTTATCCTCATTCCTCCATACGTATCTCCAGATATCATGGCAGAGAACGCTATCGAGGTCTCTCACCTTGTGAAGCAGTACGGTGATTTCACAGCGGTGTCCGACATAAGCTTCAATGTCCCTAGAGGAGAGTTCATGGGACTGCTCGGGCCCAACGGGGCCGGTAAGAGCACCACCCTTAAGGCCATCACAGGACTTTTGACTCCCACTTCGGGTACAGTGACAATACAGGGCGTGGACATCAAGGACCATAGAAAGGCCCTGGAGCATGTCGGATGTGTCGTGGAGACGCCTGAACCCTATCCGGAATTCACCCCCAATGAGTTCCTCAGACATGTAGGGAGGCTCTATGGGATGAGCAAAGCCGAGAACGCCATCCGTACTCGCGATGTCCTGGAAGAGGTGAAGCTCTGGGAATGGAGGGACAAGAAGATCGGGGGTTTCTCCAAGGGAATGAAACAGAGATGTGTCCTTGCTCAGGCCCTTCTGACCAATCCAGAGGTCATCATACTGGATGAGCCTACGTCAGGTCTCGATCCCAGAGGGATGATCGAGATACGCACCCTCTTGAACAATCTGAAGAAGCGGGACCGGTCCCTTCTGATCAGCACCCATATGTTGAAAGAGGTCTCTGAGATGTGCGGGCAGGTCACCATGATACGCAACGGCAAGGCTGTCCTTTCCGGAGATGTGGCCAAACTGCTGGAGCATGGCGGCGACAGCGGCATAACTCTAGAGGTCAAGGTTCTTGATCCGCTCACAGATGAATTCGTTACCAACCTCTCAGGATGTGCCGGAGTAACAGGCTATGACAAGCTGGGAGAGCACATAGTCAAGCTGCAGTTCAACGGTAGCACAGAACAGCAGGCTGACGTCATTTCCATGGCCTACAACGGTGGTCTGAGGCTTCTGTCGGTCAACGAGAAGGGAATGGATCTCGAGGACCTCTACATGGACCTTACGGAGGAGGTGTCCGAATGAGCCTTTTCTCGAAGACTTATGAAGAAGTATCCGATGGATCATGGGAATCCTCCGGATATGCTGCAACCGATGAGGAGGCTCACCGCGATACCGAATACAAGGCCGCATCTGTTGCCAGTCAGACCCTGACATTCATGCTGACCGAGCTGAAAAGGATGTCCCGTGATTACGGACTCTATGCGTCCATAATCGTGGCCTTCCTGATACCAGTTGCATACTTCTTAAGGGATATCATAGGTGAGATCGACCCTACATCAGGAATGGGAAGCATACTTGTACTCCTGACCGTGCTGGTATCCATATTCACGGCCAATGCCTGCGGTAAGCAGATCCCCAACGAATATCAGGAAAAGACAGCCTACATGAACCTGGCGATGCCAGTATCTAGGACATCCTTCGCCCTCGGAAAGCTATTCGCAGGACTGACGGTCTGCCTTGGAATCTTCATGCTGGCGTATGTTCTGGCCTACATCATGTCTATGATTATATTCGAGGGCTCCCCCGATACAGATAAGGTCATCCAGTCCATCGCTTACATGGTCATGGGTGTGGTGGTGTTCTCCACTACCGCTTTCGGGCTCAGCACTGTGTTCACCCGTGCCAACGTTCTGCTCCCTGTGGTGCTGATGTTCTTCCTCATGCCAATAGTCGGGATCAGTATAGACCAATACCTGGACGACTCTATAATCGCACTCTTCCCCTGCTGGTTCCCCGACTATGCTGTAGCCATCCTCGGAGGACTTCCCATGTCTTTCGGGATGTTCGGAGCATTCAGCATGATAGATATCCTCAATGTGCCTGTGTTCTTCGGCATAGGTGCCGCTTGGTCCTTGGGGATGGTGGCATTCGGACTCTATATGGTCCAGAGAAAACAGCTCTGAAAACGTTTTGAAAGGACTGGGCAGGAACCATCCTGCCCAGATCCGTTTCTCAGCACATCGCGGAATATCCCATCTCGAATGCCTTGTCGTTGAGCTCCCTGAACTTCTCGGGGACCTGCTCCAAAAGGCACTCCTTTAGCGCATCCTTGGGGATTGGGAATCCCTTCATGGCGGCGACCGCACCGATCATCACAGCGTTGGCCGCAACGGCCTTTCCTGCGTCAATGGCGATCTTGGTGGCATCGATGGTGTAGAGGTTCTTGTTCTCTGCTAGAACGGCCTGTTTGAGCGATTCTATCTCGGGATATTCCTCGAATCCTGCCGCCACCATTGACGGAAGGACTGGATCGAGGTTCATTAGAATGATGGAATCCTTGTTTCCGAGAGGCAGATTCCTGCAGGTCTCTGCGGGCTCGAATCCCATGATGAGATCGGCGCATCCGGCTGCCTCCAGAGGGCTGATGACATCGTCACCGAAGCGCAATGTGGATAGGACGCTTCCTCCCCTCTGGGCCATTCCGTGGACCTCGCTCATGGCGACCTTGTATCCCTGCTTCATCGCAGCGTTTCCCAACACCATGGAGGCGAGCAGGACTCCCTGTCCTCCGACTCCGACGATCTGGACGGTGTACTTCATTGTTTCACCTCGATTGCTCCGGTGGGGCATACGTTAGCGCACATTCCGCACCCTATGCATTGAGTGGGGTCTGTGGAGATCTGACCCTCCTTGCTCTTGAACAAAGCTGGACAAGCGATGGTCCTGACGCAGTTGTAGCACTTGATGCATTTATCCTGGTGGACTTCCACAGCTTTGATCACCAGTTGCTTCTGCTTCTTCAATTCCAACGGGCAGGGGCACTTCGAGATAACCACAGCGACACCGTCGAAGTCCAGGGCATCTTTCATGACCTTTGTAGCTGCCTTCACGTCGTAAGGGTTGATCTCCCTGACGAACTTGACCCCGACTCCCTCGACCAATGACTTGATGTCGATGGCTTCGGTGGAGATGCCTCCGAAGTCCCTTCCGGTTCCGGGGTTGGGCTGATGGCCGGTCATCGCTGTCGTACGGTTGTCCAGGACTACGATGACGACCTTGTGGTTGTTGAACAGCGCATTGATCATCGGTGGGATTCCCGCATGGAAGAATGTGGAATCACCCATGAATGCGATAGCTTTCTGCTCGGTTGATTGCGCGAATCCTCCCGCAGCTCCAGCTCCTCCTCCCATGCAGATGATGAAGTCAGCAGCCTGGAATGGAGGCTGGACACCGAGGGTGTAGCATCCGATATCTGAACAGTAGATCACGTCGGTGTTGCCTGCCGCCTTCTTAGCCGCTGCGAACATTCCTCTGTGGGGGCATCCGGCACAGAGTGTGGGCGGCCTGTTGGGAAGGACGATCGATACCTTGGGCATAGGCTCGCTGAATTCCTGTACCTCGACCAGTTCCTTGATTCCCTTGAGCGTGTCCGGGGAGAACTCCCACTCTCTGGGAAGATGTCCGGACCTCTTTCCGTAGACCTTGACTGAAACGGAGTTCTGTGCAGCGATCCTAAGGACCTGATCCTCTAGGAAGGGCTCCAGCTCCTCCACGACGATGATCGCTTTCTTGTTCTTCATGAACTCGGCGATCTTCTTCTCAGGCAGAGGGTTGGTGAATCCTAGCTTGAGGATGCTGACGCCTTTGACGAACTCGCGGACGTATGTGTACGATACTCCGGATGTGATGATTCCTATTTCCCCGGAGCCCTCCGTGAAGTTCAGGGGAGACTCCTCAGACATCTCCTGGGCCTTCTTGTACAGATTCAGAAGCCTGACCCTGTTCTGCTTCGCATAAGCGGGGATATTGACGAACCTAGCGACATCCTTGTCGAAGTGGCCGATGGTCTTGGGCTCTGCCTTCTGGCCGAGCTCGACTACACCGCGGGCGTGGTTGACCCTGGTGGTGGTCCTGAACAGCAGGGGGAGAGTGAGCTCCTCGGAGACCCTGAAGGCCTCCTTGACCATATCCTTGGCCTCCTGGGGCGTGGAGGGTTCCATCATCGGTATCAGGGCCAATGTCGAATAGTAACGGTTATCCTGCTCGTTCTGAGAGCTGTGGCAAGAAGGGTCATCTGCGGACATGATCAGCATTCCGCCTCTGATTCCAGCATAGGCCAGGGTCATCATCGGATCCGCAGCAACGTTCAATCCGACGTGCTTCATGAACACGAAGGATCTTACTCCGGAGGATGCAGCGGCTGCGGATACCTCCATGGCCACCTTCTCGTTAGTCGAGAACTCGAAGTACATGCCTGCTTCGGATGAGATCTTCTCCAGGATGTTCCCCACTTCCGATGAGGGGGTACCCGGATACGTTGATGCGAAGCCCGTAGCGGCCTCGATCAATCCTCTAGTGATGGCCTCGTTGCCCAGAAGGAGCTGCTTGCCATTTTCAGCGAGTAGATTCGGCATTTGAACACCTTATAATGGCACTGCCTATCTTATCGCGTAATTTAATGCTTGGGTAGGGGAAGGATAATAAAAGGGCAGTTGATACTGCGGGACAAGCGAGGGTTGCCGAGCTAGGTCAAAGACGCAGGACTTAGGATCCTGTCCTTAGTGGTTCAAGGGTTCGAATCCCTTCCCTCGCACTTCTCAGAAAAGATGAAAATGACGATGGGCGCTTTGCCCACCGTCTTTATGGTTTTCAGTTCACCAGTCTGTGGAACTCGGTGAGGCTTCTCACACCGGTCTTGCCGTTCCTGGCGACCTTTATGGCTCCGACGGTCATCTCAGCACCCTGTATGGTGGTGATGATCGGGATCTGCAGCTCGACCGCGAGTCTCCTCATGGCCGCTCCGTCCCTGATCGCACCGGACTTCTGGGTGGGGGTGTTGATGATCATCTGTATCTTGCCCTCGCGCATGGCGCTTACGGCGTTGGGTGCCTGATTCTCGCTGACCTTGTACAGGGTGGCGACAGGCACTCCGTGATCGATGAGATACTTAGCGGTTCCCTTGGTGGCGTAGATCGTGAATCCGAGCTCATCCAGTGCCTTGGCCGACGGAAGGATCTTCTCCTTGTCGTTGTCGTTGACCGTGATGTAGACCCCTCCCGATTCGGTGGGGTAGTTGCATCCGGCAGCGACCTGGGCCTTGTAGCATGCTGCGTAGAAGTCCTCGTCGATTCCCATGACCTCTCCGGTGGATTTCATCTCAGGCGTAAGGATGCAGTCCACTCCGGGGAGCTTCAGGAACGGGAACACTACCTCCTTGACAGCGTAGTGGTCCAGCTGCTTGTATCCGGTAAGTCCGAAGTCCTTCAGGGTCTTTCCGAGCATGATCTTGGTGGCGATCTTAGCCATCTGGATTCCGGTGGCCTTGGAGATGAAGGGCACGGTCCTCGATGCTCTGGGGTTGGCCTCGATCATGTAGATCTCGTCGCCCTTGACCGCCAGCTGGAGGTTCATCAATCCCTTTATGTGCAGTGCGAGTGCGACCCTCTTGGTGATGTCCAGGATCTCGTCGATCTTGTCCTGTCCGATCATCTTCGGGGGCATGACCATGGTTGCGTCTCCTGAGTGGCATCCGGCGTACTCGACGTGCTCCAGGATTCCTCCGATGTAGACGTCCGTTCCGTCAGCCACGCAGTCCACATCGATCTCGATGGCGTCGGTGAGGTACTTATCGATCAGGATCGGGTGGTTCCTGGATACCTTGACTGCGCTCTCGACGTATGTCTTCAGGTCCTCGGTCGAGTAGACGATCTCCATCGCCCTACCTCCAAGGACGTACGAAGGCCTGACGATGACCGGGTATCCGATGTCCTCTGCGATCTGCTTGGCCTCCTCGAATGAGTATCCGGTTCCGGATGAGGGTTGCTTGATCTTCAGGTCGTCCATCAGCTTGGAGAACCTGCGCCTGTCCTCTGCCACATCCATATCGTCTGGTGTGGTTCCCAGGACCTTGGTTTTGGTCCCTGCCAGTGCCTTCTCAAGGTCCACCGCCAGGTTGACGGAGGTCTGTCCTCCGTACTGGCAGATGACTCCGTCGGCATCCTCTGCCTCGATGACGTTCAGGACGTCTCCGAGTGTGAGGGGCTCGAAGTATAGCCTGTCGGACATGTCGAAGTCTGTCGAGACGGTCTCGGGGTTGTTGTTGACGATGACCGCATCCACTCCCTCCTCCTGAAGGGCCATGACTCCGTGGACACAGCAGTAGTCGAACTCGATTCCCTGTCCGATCCTGATGGGCCCTCCTCCTACGATGACGACCTTCTTCTTGTCCTTGGAGGGCTTGGCCTCAGTCTCCCTGCATCCGTATGTCGAGTAGAAGTAGGGGGTCTTGGCCTCGAACTCTCCCGCACAGGTGTCGACCATCTTGAAGACAGGGACCAGCCCCTGCTTCTTCCTCATGTCGCGTATGTCCAGCGGGGGGTTGCCGGTAAGCTCTGCGATGGTCTCATCGGAGAATCCCATGAGCTTGGCTTCCTTCAGAACCTCTGGTGTGAGTCCGGCCTTGATCTTGTACTCCATCTTCACGATGTTCTGGAGTTTCCTTATGAAGAAGACATCCCAGTTGGTGAGCTCTGCGACCTTCTCGGGCGTCCAGCCTCTCCTGAGTGCCTCCCCCATCACGAATATGCGCTGATCGGTTGCGTGCTTAAGCAGGTCCTCGATGTCCTTGTCCAGGACGTCGAACCTGTCGAGTCCGTTGACTCCGATCTCCAATGACCTGAGGCCCTTGAGGAGACACTCCTCGAAGGTCCTTCCGATGGCCATGGTCTCTCCGGTGGACTTCATCTGCGTTCCGAGATGCCTGTCCACTGTGCGGAACTTGTCGAATGGCCATCTGGCGATCTTCAGCACAACATAGTCCACTGAAGGCTCGAAGGCCGACATGGTGGTTCCCGTGACCCTGTTGGGGATCTCGTCCAGCGTGTAGCCGAGACCGATCTTCATCGATACCCTGGCGATGGGGTATCCTGTTGCTTTGGACGCCAGTGCGGATGAACGGGACACACGGGGGTTGACCTCGATCAGCCTGTAGTCGCCGTTCTTGGGGTTGAATGCGAACTGGACGTTACATCCTCCCTCGATGTTGAGCTCCCTCATGACCTTGATGGCTGAGTTCCTGAGCTTGTCCACGTCCTTCTCGGACAGTGTGAGGATGGGAGCACATACGATGCTCTCTCCGGTGTGGATTCCCATCGGGTCGATGTTCTCCATGTTACAGATGATGATGCAGCTGTCGTTGGAATCCCTCATGACCTCGAACTCGATCTCCTTCCATCCCAGTACAGATTCCTCGATGAGGACCTGGTGGATACGGCTGTAAGCGAGTCCGTGTGCGGTGATCTCCTTCAGCTCCTTTTCGTCGTAGGCGATACCTCCTCCGGTACCTCCCAGCGTGAATGCGGGCCTGACCAGGACCGGGTACCTTCCGATCTTCTCGGCTGCCTTGATCGCCTCATCGATGGAGTTGACGCTCTCGGACATCGGGATCGGCTCGCCGATCTTCATCATGGCCTCCTTGAACAGCTCTCTGTCCTCGGATTTCGCAATGGCATCGGGCTGTGTTCCTATGAGCTCGCAGTGAAGCCTGTCCAGAGTGCCGTTCTCAGCAAGCTCTGAACAGATGTTTAGTCCCGTCTGGCCTCCCATTCCGGAGACCACTCCGTCAACGCCTTCCTTCTCTATGATCTTGGCTACCGTCTCAGCGTTGAGCGGTTCTACGTAGACCGCATCAGCGGTCTCGGTGTCTGTCTGGATGGTCGCAGGGTTGGAGTTAACCAGGACCGTCTTGTATCCTTCTTCCCTGAGGGAACGGCAGGCCTGTGTTCCGGAGAAATCGAACTCCGCTGCCTGACCGATGACTATGGGTCCGGATCCGATGACCAGGACCTTCTTGTAATCCTTCTTCATTGGGACACCCCCTTCACGACAGCGAGGAAGTCATCGTAGAGGAACACCGTGTCCCCCTGTCCAGTGCCTCCCTCTGGGCGGTACTCGTATCCGTACACCGGGAGCTTGGAATGCTTGAATCCCTCGATGATGTTGTCGTTGAGGTTCGTCTGTGTTACTTCGAGTCCGGCGGCTTTGAGGCTGTCAGGCTCCACGAAGTGGTCCTGCATCTGGGATGTCATGCAGATGCGACCTTTGATCTTGACAGGCTGGTTGCATCCGTGGTGGCCCAGTTTCATGTGGGAGACCTTTGCTCCCATGGCGATGGCGAGAATATCGGATCCCAGCGCGACACCCATGACGGGCATCTTGGACGAGAGCTCTTTGACCGTTGCCACAGTGGGTGCGAGCTCGGGGTCGTTCGGGCATGCAGGTCCGCTGGAGACTATTACTCCCTTGGCACCGGACTTGATTATGTCCTCGGCCTTAACGTCATAGGGGAACCTGATCACGTTGAACCTCTCTCCGAGTGTCTCGTAAAGTCCGCATCCGGTTCCGCAGTCTATCACCGCAATGGTGACATCCTTTCCGTTGTCGAGCTTCTTGACCTCTTTGGGAGAGACATCCTTGACGGATTTGTCGACCTTCAGGTCCTTGAGTTCCTTGACTGTCTTCTCTATGTCCGTTCCCTCTTTGACGATCTTTCCCTTCATCGTTCCGCACTTGCGGATCTTGAGGGTAAGTTCGCGGGTGTCCACTCCGGTTAAGCCCACTGCTCCCTTCTCGACCATGAAGTCGCCGAGGAGGGTTCCGTTGTAGAACTCGGAGGGCTCCGTGCAGAGCTCCCTCATCACTACACCGTTGACGTGGACCTTGTCGGACACGTTGAATTCGTCTGTAACGCCATAATTCCCGATCAGAGGGTAAGTGAATACGATTATCTTCCCTTTGTTCGACGGATCAGTGATTGTCTCCTGATATCCGTCGACCCCTCCGGTCAAAAACACTACTTCTCCAGCTTTCTCGATGTTGGCACCGATCAGCTGACCATCGAATTTGGTCCCGTCTTCCAGGACCAGGTAGCCTCCTGTCATCGAGATTTTAGTGATTTACGTAGCCTATATAATTCCTTGTCCTTCGAGTTTACATACTATTTTTCAGATTGTCGGTTTTCAGACATTTACCCTCAGAAGGGGCTTTTTGGATACATTTCTATAAGTCGATAACATCACTCAATCATGCGCGTATTGGGCGAGGATGCCTCCAACGAGAGTGTGAAACTCCAGGTTGAGACGGATGAGGATCTTTGGCATCTGTACAACATCATCGAGGTAGGTGACCTAGTTACCGCATCGACGACCAGGCGCGAAGAGAAGGCCGCGGACAAGCTCAGGGCCGAGAAGATGGAGAAGAAGAGGATGACCCTCGGGATCCGCATCGAGAAGATCGAGTTCTCGGAGGACGACCTCAGGCTTAAGCTCCTAGGTGTCATCGAGACCGGCCCGCAGGACATCGGTCAGCACCATACCCTGATCTTCGAGAACGGGGACTCCATGACCATTCAGAAGAAGAAATGGAGGGCAACGCAGCTTGATAGGGTTAAGAAGGCCGTCACCGAATCCAAGAAACCCCGCATAGTGTTCGTATCCCTTGATCAGGATGAGGCCACCATCGCCATCCTCAGGCAGTACGGATTGAAGGAGATCGCCACTGTACGTTCAGGAAGGTCCGGAAAACAGTATGAGGAGAAGCCTTCCGTCGACGGCTATCATGGAGAGATTCACTCCAAATTGAAATTCATCATAGAGCCCAATATGCCCCTGGTCCTTCTGGGCCCTGGTTTCGAGAAGGAGACCCTGGCGGATGATATGAAGAAGATCGATCCCGAGATGTACAAGAAGGTCTACGTCTACCACACCGGTCAATCCGGCATGGTGGGGATCAACGAGCTGATGAAAGCTGGAATGGGGGCCGATGTGCTCAGGGAGTCCGCCGTGGGATCGGAGATAGAGGCCGTAGAGCAACTTATGACCGAGATAGCTAAGGACGGGCTCGGAACATACGGTCCGAACGAGGTCATGAACGCTGCCATGTCCGGTGCGGTCGATAAACTGTTGATATTGGACTCGAAGGTCCGCGAGCAGGACCTGGACGACATAGTGCGTGCGGTCGAGTTGCAGAAGGGATCTGTGATCATCATATCCTCTCAGCATGACGGGGGCAAGGAACTCGCTGCCCTGGGCGGAATGGGTGCGATCCTGCGCTATAAGGTGTAAATTCCTAAATCGGGACAACATCCCTATTTAATCCTATCAATCATTGATCTAATCCAGACATCAGATGATTTTTCCGTACCCCTAACGATGTTATCAGAGACTCCCCTCGATTTGAAATCGAAAACGGGGATATCAGCTTATTAACTAAGAAAGAAACGTAGGATCCATGTTTGAAGGTTTACTCATAAACAGAATCTTCGATGAGAAGAATGCACCTAACATCATCCTATTCCTGTACCTCTTCGGCCCTAAGACTAGAACGGAGATCTACGACAACATCTCACGCAACCCCCGCATGGCTGTTAAGATAGAGATGTTGATGTCCATGGGGCTGATCGAGGAGACGTACGGCTACAACGGCATGATGAATGCCCTCTACCTCACAGACCTTGGAGAGAAGTATGCGACATCCCTATGCGAACTTGAGAAGCTCTCGGGCGGGAACATGGAGAAGTCCAGATGGAACCATGTGATGTCCAATATCGAGATGTTCACAGTCGGCAAGAAAGCTAAGTCGATAGTGGACGAAAAGAAATGAAGGGGGGTTATCCCCCTGATGTTTCATTCGTAACTGCGGTTGTCGGTTACGTGCGAGGCCTTGCCCTCAAACCTAGGCAGGGTACCGGGCAGGCAGAGTTTGACCTCGGCCTTGATGTTCAGGACATCCTTGAGTCTCCTGGAGAGCTCATTGGACATCTTATTGAGCTTCACCATGTCCTCTGTAAGGGACTCCTCTGTGAGCTCGACCTCGACCAAAAGGTTGTCCATGTAGTTCTCGTTGGTGAGTGTCAAGTGATAGAACGGTGAGAGCCATGAGATCTCGCCGATGACGCTCTCGATCTGGCTGGGGAATACGTTGACTCCGCGGACGACGAGCATATCGTCTGTCCTTCCTGATATCCTCATCAGTCTGGGGTGAGTCCTTCCGCACTTGCAAGGGGTCCAGTCGATTGCGGAGATATCCCCGATCCTGTACCTGATGAGCGGGAATGCCTCCTTCTGCAGCATCGTGATGACGATTGCTCCCCTCTCTCCTTCCTTACAGGGCTGGTCGTTCTCGTCAAGGATCTCGACATAAGCAAGGTCGGCCCAGAGATGGAGCCCATCCTGCTGCTCGCACTCGAGGAACATGGGGCCATAGAACTCACTGGCGCCGTAGCAGTTGTAAGTTTTGATTCCGGTACGCTCCTCGAGCTTCTTCCTCATGCTCTCGGACCAGGGCTCTCCCCCGGCGATTCCTTTCCTGACCTTGGTAGCCTTCCTGAGATCGATGCCCATCTGGTCACAGACATCAGCGATATGGAAGTAGTACGACGGTGTTCCTGCGAGAGCCGTGACCGGAAGGTCCTGCATCAATTGGATCTGCCTGTTTGTGTTTCCTGTGCTGATAGGGAGAACGGTTGCACCGATCCTCTCTGCACCGTAGTGAACACCGAGTCCTCCGGTGAACAGTCCGTATCCGTGCATGTTCTGAACCATATCCTTCTTGGTCATGCCGAACGAGGTCATTCCTCTTGCGAGGGCCTCTGTCCAGTTATCCAGGTCCTTCTGGGTGTATCCGACGACAGTGGGCTTACCTGTGGTTCCTGACGAAACGTGTATCCTCACGAGATCATCGTACGGAACGACGAAGAGCTTGTCAGGATAGTTGTCGCGGAGATCGGTCTTCTTCATGAAGGGGACCTTTCTGAAATCCTCGAAACTCTTGATATCCTCGGGCTTAACACCAGCCTCATCCATCCTCTTGTGGAAGAACTCGGACTTAACATACATCTCCGCAACCTTCTCCTGAAGGAGGCGCAGCTGCATCTTCTCGAGTTCCTCACGGGGCATCGTTTCGATCTTCTCGTTCCAGAAAGCCATCTCAAACACCAATGTCGTGTGCTATCACTTAGCACGGTACCCCTCTGTAATGATACTTTCAATATAAGGATTGCTGGAGTTTGGACCCTTTCCATTATAAAAAGTGACTTTCCGAGAATTCAAGCAAAAGCATTTTATTATAGCTTTATTATTTGCTTAGTTGATTATAATAATATAGCTAATTACTTAATTAGCTAAATTTCAAATAAAGTGGCTAAGGGATGCAAGAAAACGTAATTTCTGAAGGTTCTGTCAGCTTTACGGCAGCGAAATGGAACCTGCTACCCTGAGCTTTCCGCCCTCGAGATACATGATGATCGCCTTGTCACCGGGCTTGTGTATCATGTCGTCGTCCATCTCAAAAGTAACGTTAGCGGTCCTGAAATCCGCACCGTTGTCGACTGCAGTGATCCTGCAGGGCACCATCTGCATCCAGTGACCGATATGGACGACCATTCCCTCTTTGAGGGGCGAGGCCCAGAACTTGACGAGCGATACCTGTCCAGAAACGGAACGGCTCATCTTGACTGAAGGATCGGTTGTGACCACAAATCCCCTGTCCAGCTCCTCTGATTCGATTCCCCTGAGCGCAAGACCTACATGGTCCCCTTTGATTCCGTCCTGAGCATCGATGTCGTGCTTCTGGATGGACTTCAGGATGACCTCCTTCTTAGTGGGGAAGACGGTCATCTTATCGTGGACCTTGAAATATCCGTCTATGACTGAACCGAGAACGACAGTTCCTACGCCCTTGACGTTGAAGTGGCTGTCCACGGGACATGATCCGCATGTGCCGTCTCCGGCGGTCTTTGCCTGGGCCCTGGCCATGCCGATGAGCTCCTCCCTAAGTTTTATGGGATCGTCCTCACGAGGCTCATAGTGCTCAAGAGAGGTACCTGCGAGAAGAGGTGCCAGCTGTTCTGGCTGAATGTAATTCTGGAGGATGACGAATCCCTTGTCTATGCCCAAGGAGTCGACCATTACGATGGTCTCCCCTAGGAAGGAATCGATCTTGTCAACCACCAGTACGACGAACTCTGACATCGCGACCGAGTAGAAAAGGGACGACAGTTTCTCGGGGAATTTGGAGGGCTCTATGAGGGTGAACGAGTCGTGACCGTCCTTGTACTCATAGAAGGTCATGTCAGTGACTGTGCCCTTCTTACCGATCTTTCCTGCGTAATCCTTTGCTCCCAGTACCGCGATGTTCAGGTTCCCCATTTAATCAAATCTCCGATTCGGACACCATCTTGATGCCCTGTTTGCCGATGACATCGACGGCCTTCTCAGGGTCATCAACCCTGATGAAGAATATCGCCTTGTCATTGTAGGAATAGGCGTAACCATACTCAATGTTTATATTAGCCTTTCCCAGGGCATCGGCGGACTGGAATAGGGCACCGGGAGTGTCATCCAGATAGACTCCGATCATATCCGTCTTCTTGACGATGATGCCTTTGGCCTTCAGCTTGTCGTAGGCATCGTCGGGGTTCTCAACGATGGTCCTCAGGATACCGAACTCTGTGGACTCGGCTAGATTGAAGGCCCTCATGTTGACGTTGCATTCCTTGAGCACCGATGATATGTACGCCAGGCGTCCGGGCTCGTTGTTGACGAATATTGAAAGCTGCTTGATTATGTTGGACATCAGATCACCCTGTTGTCGATCACTCTCTTGGCCTTGCCCTCGAACCTGGGAAGTTCTCCGGGGGCTTTGAGCTCTACTGTGACGGCTATATTGAGGTATTTCTTTAAAGCGGATTCGATGTGGGCCCTGAGTTTGAGCATATCGTCCATGTTATCGCTGAAGGCATCAGGCTTGATCTCCACCTGGACCTTCATGTTGTCGAGGGCTCCATCCCTGGTCACATAGATCATGTACTGGTCCCCTACCTCGGGGATCTGCATCAGAGTATACTCGATCTGGCTGGGGAACACGTTGATTCCACGAATGATCAGCATGTCGTCAGACCTTCCAGTGATCCTAGCGATCCTCGGAGAAGTCCTGCCGCAGGGACAGGGATCGGTCATGATCTCAGTCATGTCCTTGATGCGGTACCTGACCAGAGGGAAGGCCTCTTTCTTGAGCATGGTAACGACGAGCTCTCCCTTTTGTCCAGCAGGCAAGACCTCCTCGGTCTCGGGATCGATGACCTCTATGTACATGATATCTGCATCGATGTGGATTCCATTGTGGCAAGGACAGTCGGTGAACATCGGACCGCCCTGCTCGGACGTACCGTAGATGTCGTATGCCTCCACTCCGGTCGCGTCCTCGATCTTCTTCTTCATCGCCTCGGACCAGGGCTCGGCTCCAAGGAAGGCGACCCTGAGCTTGGTGTCCCTCCTGAAGTCCACTCCCATCTTCTTGGCCACGTCGATAAGGTGGATGAAGTATGATGGCGTGCAGGCGATGGCCGTGACGCCGAGGTCGAGCATTAGCTCGATCTGCCTTTCAGAGTTGCCTGTGCTGGCAGGAAGGACGGTGGCACCGACCTTCTCTCCTCCGTAATGGAGTCCCAATCCGCCGGTGAACAGCCCGTATCCGTAACAGACCTGAAGTACGTCCTCGGGACCTACTCCTGCTCTTGTGAGGGATCTTGCCAATGCCTCTGTCCAGTATCCAAGGTCATTCTCGGTGTATCCCACGAGCGTGGGCTTTCCGGTGGTACCGGATGAAACATGGTACCTGACCACCTGGTTGTTGGGAACGGTAAACATCTTGGTCGGATAGTTGTCGCGCAGATCCTGCTTGAACATGAAAGGCAGCTTCGAGATGTCCTCGATGCACTTGATGTCCTCGGGCTTAACACCTTTGGACTCCATCCTGTCATGGTAGAACTGGTTGGACTCGTACAGTTTCGTGACGAGCGCTTTCAGTTCATCGTACTGGAGTTTCTTCATCTCCTCCGGTGGCATACATTCTATCTTCGGGTTCCAGAACATTTTCATTCCCAGCTTTGTTTTGGTTAATCCTCGATATCCGAGCCCATTATATAATGTGCGATTGAATGAAAGCACTTTGGCAGATGCTACGAAATTCGTAAAAGGAAAGAAAGGGGGTTTGCTCCCTTTCGGGAGCTTTGGTGTTTCAGTTAGGAATTTCCTCGAGGAAGAAATGGTCCATGTCGATGAGATCGGACAGATCCTTGGTTACGAAATGCTCGTAGTAGTAATCGAAGATCTCCTTGTAGTCGATGTCACCGGAGCACTCCGGGTACAGCATGTTCAGGTAGAATGCTGTCTCAGCCAGGTACAGACCGCTGTTACAGGTCTCTCTTGCCATTCCGAGGTACTTGATGGTCACTCCGGAGTTCTTCATCATCTCAGCGATGGACTTGATTCCAGGAATGAGCTGCTTATCCTGCCTCAATCCGTCGTTCTCGTTGTAGATGATGTACATCTGTCCGTCTTTGGCGTACTTTCTGACGATCTCGTAGATCGCATCCTCGTCGAGTTTGTTGTAGACATCCTTCAATTCAAGGTTCTGTCCAGGAACGAGTGCCTTGGCGAACTCTCCGTGGTAGGTACAGGTGTTACCCTTTCCAGCGATGGTGTAGATTCCGGTCTCGACATATTCGGGTGAATCCCTGAACATGATGTAGGGGACCTTGTCAGCTTCCGTGATGTTTGCGACTGCCTTCTGGATGTCGTTCAGCACCTCGTCATGCCATGCAAGGTACTCGTATGTCCTGTCCATATCTCCCTGAAGCAGGAATGCGAACATGACGATCGATCTGTCGATATCCTCTTTGGCGGAATCGTCTCCTCCTCCATCCTTGTCACAGGTGTTCATGTACATACAGTCGGTACTGGTTCCCTCGAAGAACTTCCTGGTGTCCTTGTCGGTGATGGTGTAACAGTATCCGGGGACATACACATCGATCTTGTATTCGAGGACGTTCTCGAGATCGGGCTCCTCTTCCCATCCAAACGAGGGGAGGGTACCGTACTTGTCGTTGATCTTGTACCAATTCTTCTTCAGAATTGTGTCGTCAACCATTCCAACCTTGTCGATGAGACCGGTCAGATCCGCAAGGTAAGCTCCAGATGAGAATCCGATAGCGATGCTGTTGACAGGCCAGTGGACTGCAGAAATCTGGTGGTAGTTGTCAACGTAGTATACTGCCAGCTTCGTGTTGGCCTTAGCGTTGATGATACTCTTGACGTATGCGACATCCTTGGAATCGATATTTCCATCTGCATTCGCATCTGCAAGGACCGTCGCCTTGTTCTTTCCGCTAATTATTCCCTCAAGGTATGTCACGTCAGAGTTGTCCAGCTTGTCATCTTCATTTGCGTTTCCATACACCCAAAGCCTCGATGACTTAGAGGGGTATTCGGACTCCTTGAGTATCTTTCCGACCAGTTTTCCATCGTCGTCGGAGTCGCCACCGCCGTTTCCGCTCATGACAAAGTAAGCAGCTATTCCTGCTACTGCCACTACAGCCACGACGGCTATAACGATCATTGTCTTTTTATCCATTATATCACCTGATTAAAGGGGATTCAGTACGATATGAGTCAACCCATCTATCTGGACGACTTTTGTATCAATACGGTAAACCGTTTTCATGTTCTCCTCTGTGAGAACATCCTGAACATTTCCGTCGGCGAATATCCTTCCTTGATGCATGAGGATAACGCGATCGGCGTATGCAGCGGTAATGTTGAGGTCGTGACAGACCATTATGATGATGATCTGCTTCTCTTTAGCGTAGTCCTTGAGGAATCTCATTATCTCCATCTGATAACGGACATCCAAGTTGGATGTGGGCTCATCAAGGATGAGGACCTTCGGATCCTGGACCAATCCACGTGCTATCGTGACACGCTGGGCCTGTCCGGCACTCAGCTGGCTGATATCACGTTCACAGAGTTCGTCAAGATCGAGTAGCGTCACGACCTTTTCTACTATCTCGAGATCTTTCTCCGTAATGCTGTAACCTGAGACTGGTGCACGTCCTAGAAGGATTGATTCAAGCACCTTCATGGAGAAGGCACTGGACACACTGTTGGGAACGTAAGCAATCTTCTTGGCTATGTCCAGACGGGACATGTCGGCCACGTTCTCGCCGTCGATGTATACATTCCCTGCTGAAGGGATGTAGAGCTTGTTCAGAGTCTTGGCGATGGTGGTCTTACCTACACCGTTCGGACCAAGGATGCACACAAGCTCCGGCTTGTCGAAAGTCACGCTGACATCGTAGAGGATCTGCTTAGTTGGATACTTGAAATCCAGATTCTCCACCTTGAGTACTGTCATGCCCACGCCTCCTTCCTAGCTTTAAGGATCAGGAACAGGAACAGCGGACCTCCGATACAGGAAGTGACCACTCCAATCGGCAGTATGTTCGGTGCGACGATCGTCCTTGAGACGATATCAGCAACAACGAGCAACAGGGCTCCGACTATAGCGGATGAAGGTATGAGATAACGGTTGTCCGTTCCCACGAACACCCTTGCGATGTGGGGCGAGACCAATCCGACGAATCCGATGATTCCGGTAAAACTAACGATGGCTGCTGCCATGAGCGTAAGGACCAACATCATGAGCATCCTGCGGTTTTCCACATTGATTCCCAATGCTTTAGCACTCTCATCGCCGAGGCCCATGACATTCAACTGCTTAGATAGGGCCTGGAGGACGATTGAACCTGCGATCACAATGACAAGAATGACGATCACGTTGCTGAAGTCGGTTCCGGATATGGATCCGACCATCCACTGATAAACAGCCGACATATCCTCGGGATGAGCCGAGATCATGAACAGCTGCGTCAGGGCATCGAACAGATACATCATACCGATACCGCATAGGATCATCACAGTAGGCGATGCAGTATGCAGTTTCGACATCATCAGAATGACGACGGCAGGGATGACTGCGAACACGAATGCATTGATGACGATTCCTCCGCCGGCGATGATCTCGAAGCCTACGATGAGAGCCAGGGCCGCTCCGAATCCCGCTCCCGAGGAAATACCCATGGTGTATGGGTCGGCCAATGGGTTCTTCAGCATACCCTGCATGGTGGTTCCCGCGATTGCGAGACCGACACCGGCCAGCATGGCTGTGAGCACCCTTGGGAGCCTGACTTCCGCAGCAATATGGTACTTTGTTATATCCGGAGGTTCAGCACCTGATATCCAATACCAAATGTTCTCATAAACCTCAGTAAATGTGATGGTATAGGAACCGATAGTTATGGCGTACAATGCCGTAATTATCAGCAAAATTGTGGCGATTATGATGAAAAGAACCCTGTGACGAATAAGCTTTGAGTAGGACTCGCGGAAACGAACGGCCTCCTCTTTACTCTTAATCATAGCAAGGACGTCTTCTGACGGGCTGCCTTTTTCGGTCATTTCACCATTTGGACTGTTTCCATCCATGGTATCGAACTCTGATTCAATAAGTTGGATATATAGTCCATTATGATTGGCGGAGAAAGATTACCTGTATAGGACATTAGTCATAATCAATTGACTAATCTGGCAGACAGGTTGTAATTCGAACCTGAAACAGTGAATTTCACCACTTTGCACAGGTCGCCTATGTAGAAAAGATACTCGACATCCCCTATCGATATCGACCATAAATCGTAAAGGGTCCCGTCCAATGATTCCTGACCTCTGTATGAATACATGCTAAGAGGGCGATCATTGATGTCGAAGAACAATCCGACGCTGTTCTTGACCGTATGGCTGGCGGATGTGGCCTCGTATACGAATTGGTACAGGTACTCCCCTGCAGACTCTGGCCTATAGCTCGATTCCGCGCTACCTTCGCATTCCTCTCCAAACAGAATTCCAGTAACCTCGTACTCATGGGAATGGTCATGAGGATCTGGATTGTTGAACATGGCCATTTCGTACATGGCAAAGATCAGTATAGAGCCCATCATCATAACCATGACAAGCGCTATTGCGGTTGACTTGTTGCCGAAGCCACCTTCCATATTACCTGCAGCATCATCAACATAAAAAGAGCCTGCGTTCAATCAAAACCAAATCCATCCATCTTCTACAATAAATACGAAAATCCCGCTACGCATCACATGGACCTCCTAATCAGCAAGGAAAAAGCCACCACACTCACACAGTTGGAGCACGATTTAGCGGATAGGAAAATGGCCACGGTAATCCTCTTCGAGGGAGAGGGCGGTATGGCCATGTCGCACATCGTGAACCAGATAGTTGCGATTTTTGAGCCAAGGAACATCAAATACCATTGCGTGAGCAACGCCAAGCTCCCATGGATCCAATACTGTCTCCTCAATATCGCACCAAAAGGCACCATTTCAATCTTCGACAGAGGATGGTACACCGGAATCCTTTCTGACAAGGAGAGCAACCTCTCCCACAACATCAATCTCGCCAACTCGTTCGAGAGGTATCTGTACAACAACGGCGTCAATGTGATCAAGATCTTCCTGAACTTCGATGAGGACAAGCTGAAGAAGCACAAGAAATCCTATCCGGTGACTCTGGATGGCGAGGACGATGTCTTCAACGATCTCGGTCATATCAAAGAGTTCAACGTTTCCAAGAACAAGATCAGCAACCTCCTCGACCAGACCAACAGCAAGTACGCGACTTGGGATATCATCGATATGGGCGACTACAAGGATACCGTCAAGAAGATCGCCGACCTTATCGAATTCAGATTCAACGACCTCCTTAAGATGCCCCGCCATCCGGAGAAGTTCGACATCATCGAGGCCTGCCCCAATCCCAGGGAGAAACTGGACTTCACGAAGACCATGAGCAAGGATGATTACGAGAAGAAGCTTGCAAAGCTTCAGAAGAAGCTTGCTGAACTCCAAATAAAGCTGGCCAAGAGCGACAAGGCGATGGTTCTGGTCTTCGAGGGATGGGATGCCGCTGGAAAGGGAGGATGCATCAAGAGGGTCACCCAAGCTCTGAACCCTCGCGGTTACAAGACATTCCCTGTCCCTGCCCCTACGGCCGAGGAGAAATCCCACACACACCTCTGGAGATTCGCCAAGAGCGTACCGGACCCGGGGAAGATAGCGATCTTCGACAGGAGCTGGTACGGCAGGATGATGGTGGAGCCCATTGAAGGATTCTGCAGCGAGCTCGAATACTCCCGCGCTGCGGGGGAGATCAACCTCTTCGAATCCTCACTGGCCAAGAGCCATGTGATCTTCATCAAGTTCTGGATAGACATCACCAACGAGGAACAGCTCAAACGCTTCAATGACCGTGCTGCCGATCCCCTCAAACAATGGAAGCTGACCGATGAGGATTGGCGCAACAGAGAGAAATGGGACGTCTATGAGAAATACGTCAACAGTATGGTCAAGCAGACCAACACCAGTTATGCTCCTTGGGTCGCTGTTGAATGCGTGGACAAAAGGTACGGAAGGATCAAGGTCCTCCAGACCATAGTCGATACTCTCAAGAAAGAGCTCGATTGAAACATAAAAATGGGGGTTCGACCCCCATAGTTTTTTACTTCAGCTGCCAGCAGCCGTTGTGTTCTATGAACCACTGCTGGGAACGGAGCGCCTTGCCATCCTTCTTGACAGGGACGTAGGTTCCGTCCTCCTTCAGCTCCTTGGCCTTCACGTTGTCCGCGAAGTGGATGTCCAGGATGTTCTCCTTGATGGACTTCATGAGATCCTTGTCCAGAACAGGGAACAGGACCTCGATTCTTGCCAGAAGGTTCCTTGGCATCATATCCGAGGATCCCATGTACATCTCGGGCTTGCCGTTGTTGTGGAAGTAGTAGATCCTCGAGTGCTCCAGGAACCTGTCGACGATACTGATGACGCGGATGTTCTTGGATACATCCGAGATTCCGGGGCGGAGACAGCAGAGTCCCCTGATGTTCAGATCTATCTTGACACCGGCGTTGGATGCCTTGTAAAGGGCTGCGATGATATCCTGGTCGATGAGTCCGTTGGCCTTCATGATGATGTGGCCGTTTCCGTTGGACTCATGGCATTTGATCTCCGCATCGATCTTCTTAAGGAGCGATGCCTTAAGAGTTGCAGGGGCTACGAGCAGGTGGTTGTACTTCCTCTGTCCGTAGTATCCGGTTAGTGCGTTGAACAGTTCGCTGACGTCCTCTCCGATCTCCTTATTGACCGTGAGGAACGATATGTCGCCGTACTGCTTGGCAGTACTGACGTTGTAGTTGCCTGAGCTGAGGTGGGTGTATGTGACGAGATGTCCATTTTCCAGCCTGACTACCTGGAGCAGCTTGGAGTGGACCTTGAGATTGACGGGGCCGTACACCACATGCACTCCGATGGCTTCCAGGTCCTTCGCCCATTTGATGTTGCGGTCCTCATCGAACTTCGCACGGAGCTCCATCAGGACGGATACGCTCTTCCCGTTCATCCTGGCGGCCTTCAGGGCCTCGAATATAGATGGGTCGGTTCCCAGTCTATAAAGGCAGATCTTGATGCTCTGGACGTTGGGATCCATAGCGGATTGCCTCATGAACCTGACGATGTTGGCGAACGTCTCGTACGGGTGGTAGAGGATCCTGTCCCTCTTCTTTATCCACTCGAAGATATCGCCATCCTCCTGAAGATCGGTGGGCGTCGTCTGTATGAGCGGCTTCTCCTTCAGAGAAGGACGGTCTATGGCGTACAGCTGCCAGAGGCTGGAAAGGGCAAGTGCATCCTTGGTGGTGATGACTTGCTCATCCGATAGATTGAGGTTCCTGAGGAACCTTGACTGCATGTTCTTGGGCATGGACGATTCAGTGATCATGGCAACGGGGTAACCCATATCCCTTCCGTTGATGCTCTCCTCCACAGCATCCATGAGATCGCATGCCTCATCGATCGTGATCTTGACATCCGCATTCCTAATGATGCAGAACGAGTACGCACCGAGGATGGTCATTCCGGGGAACAGCAGATGCGCGGAGTCCTTGATGACATCCTCCAGGAGGACGTATTCCAGCTTGCTCTTACCTGCGGTGACGCGGACGAACCTGTTCAGTGTGTCGGGCACCTTGACCCTAGCATATACGACTCCGTTCTCCTCTCCCCTGAGCCTGAATGCTACGTTGACTGAGTTGTTCGATATGAATGGGAACGGGTGAGAAATGTCCAGGGCAAGCGGGGTCAGCATCATGTGGACCCTCTCTTTGTAGAACTTTCTGACGCACTCCAGCTGCTCGTCCGTCAACTCATCGATTCTCTTGATGCGGATCTTCTCCTTGGCAAGGAGTTTCCTCAACGATTTCCAACAGACCTCGTAGTCGCTGTAGAGCTTGTTCATCCTCTCGGACACCATGCCGATGATCTTGTCGTTGTTGATGTAGTCGGGAGCGCTCTGGGCGATTGAAGGAGTCTTGCTGAGGAGACCCGGCATGCGGATCATCAGGAACTCGTTCAGATTGTTGTAGCAGATCGCAAGGAACTTTACCCTCTCCAACAAGGGGTTGTCGGAATTGTTGGCCTCATCCAGACATCTCTGGTTGAACTCTAGCCATGACATCTCCCTGTTGATGTAGTACTTCTTGTCGTAGAGATCGATTTTCGTTGACATTCCCATCCATCCTTTGAAAATGCATGCTTATTAAGGTTATTATAATTAATAAAGGTGCTTACTTAACTTGGTAAAATTCTAAACCGCTACGGATATCAATGATTAATACCGTCTCCAGAACGTGAACACCGTTACGGAAGAGCTTAACACATTCATCGACGGAGTCGGTTCGATGATCGAAGATGTGGAGAACCATTTCGCCAACAGGCAGAATGACTTCCGTTCGATGTGCTTCTACAACATCTATAACCGCGGCATCCTGACCAGAGAGATCGTCACACTTCTGGAGAAGTCGGTCAGACCATTCCAGGAAGAGGACAACCAGGCTCAGGAGAATGAGAGGGTCGTCATAGTCACCAGAGGGCTGTTCACCGACACCATGTCCTCGATAGAGAAAGCTGCGAAGGATTGCATCCCCGCTTACTGGATGAACGACATCAAGGAAGAGGCGATGAAGGACAACAGCTACCTGTACCTCAGGTATATCATCTATGCCTCGGCCAAGAAGGGATTGGTCTCGGAGAAAGAGCTCAAGGAATGGGACCTGGTGTTCCTGATGAGGAATCTGGTCATGCATAACAACTCCGTCTCCGACAGGTCCATGATCTTCGAGATGGGCGATCTGAAGATCTCCATGCGTCCGGACAGGATGATGAAGGGCCCGGCCAACACATTCGTGATCCTGAGCGAGAAGGCGGTAGAGCTGTTCTACAACTGGCTGAAGGCAGTTAACGAGGCGTACAGGAGATGAGTCAAGAAGAGCTCTGGAATCGGCTCTATAGCGGGAACCAGACGACTTGGAGAGGCAACACTTCCATCCCCATTCCGAACAAAGGAAAGGCTTTGGATCTCGGATGCGGCAACGGTAAGACGACGTCCACCCTCATCGATAACGGATACGATGTCACCGGCGTCGACTTCTCATCGGTGGCAGTCGAACAGTGCAGTGAACGTTTCAAGGATTCGGAATTCCGTGTTTGCAGCATCACAAATATGCCGTTCGATGACCGCTCCTTCGATTATATCACGGCCGTCCATGTTATGGAGCATCTGAACGACGAGGAACTTTCTTCGACCGTCGGAGAGATTCGCAGGGTGCTGAAGGATGGCGGATACGTCTTCGTCAGGAGCTTCACCCCTAACGACATGCGCTCCAAGAAGAGAGAGGATTCCGACATCTTCTATCGCTTCTACGATGAATCGATGATCAGGGATGCCTTTAGGGATTTCACCATCAAATCGTTGGAGACCAAGGAGGAACCGACCAGGTTCGGCACGGTACGCTCCAGAGTCGAGGCCCTAATGAAATTTAATATCTGAGCAGTCAATCACACACGCATGAAATGCTCGAAATGCGGTTTCGATAACGCAGATGATGCCCTCTTCTGCGAGAAATGCGATTGGAAGCTGAGCGAGACCTACATACCCGAGATGAAGGTCAACCGTGCGATCTTCTCATACGTCGCCCTGATCGTCGGAATAATCGCCGTCATCCCCATAATCATCGGAGACATGCTCATCGTCTCCCTGATCCTCGGTGCGATCGGACTTGTCCTCGGAGGATACTCCTTCAACGCATCCAGGCTGATGAACCTGCCCAACAAGAACCTCCTGCTGGCCCTTGGCGGCATCGGACTCCTGCTGAGCGTCATCGCATTCATGTACGGACTGACGATCCTGGTGTGAACATGGCGATCTACCGCGGGAAGTACATACTCGAAGGTCTCGACGAGATCACTCCGGATATGGAGCACAACCTCGACATTGCCTACGAGATATGCCTGTCCTACAAGGACGACTTCCCGTGCGAGATGTGCGGAAGATGCTGCCACCAGCCCAACATCGTGATCCTCCCGGAGGAGATCGACAGGGTCGCTTCGGCTGCAGGCATCACGCCGTTCATGTTCAGAAGGAACTACGTCGTGGAGATGCCTGACGGAAGGTTCCTGATAAACAAGCAGAACAACGGGCCCTGTCCCTTCCTCGGCGATGACAAGAGATGCACCGTCTGGAAGGACAGACCCCAGATCTGCGATGATTTCCCTTACGCCGTATCTATGTTCATGAGCAGGGTCTACCTTGCTCTGACCAATCCCGATGCGGATATTCTGAAACTCATCGCCTACATGGACTCGAAATGGCCTTGCACCAGGGTCATCAAGAGGACGATCAAAGAAAAGATAGAGGAGCGCAGAGAGGACGTTATCCTCCCTGAGGCTCACTGATTCTGGTTTGCAAGCTCCTTGTCCTTGTTGCGGATATCGACACGTTTGATCTTACCGCTGATGGACTTGGGGAGCTCCTTCACGAAATCGACTGCCCTGGGGTACTTGTACGGGGCTGTCTCTTTCTTGACGTAGTCCTGGAGTTCCTTCTTGAGCTCGTCCGTGCCCTCGTATCCGTCCCTCAGGACGATGGTGGCCTTGACGATCTGTCCCCTTACCGGGTCCGGAACCGCAGTGACGGCACACTCGAGACAGCAGGGGTGGGTCAAGAGAACCGATTCGATCTCGAACGGACTGATCCTGTATCCTGAGGATTTTATGACGTCGTCGTTCCTTCCGACATACCAGAAGTAACCGTCCTCGTCCTTCCAGGCTAGGTCACCGGTATGATGGAATCCTCCGAAGAGCGTGGCCCTTGTCTTCTGCCTGTCGTGCAGATAGCCGACGAAGATTCCTGCGGGGTGGGGGTCCACTCCTACGACGATCTCCCCGACCACGCTGGGCGGACAGGGCTTGCCGTTCTCGTCGATGATATCTACCTTGTATTGAGGTGAGGGTTTACCCATGGAACCGGGCTTGGGGGTCATTCCCCTGAGGTTACCGACTATGACTGTGGACTCGGACTGTCCGAATCCCTCCATGAGCTTCAGTCCTGTGGCCTGATACCACTTGTCGAATGTATCCGCATTGAGCGCCTCACCAGCGATGTTGGTGTGGGTGAGGGACGAAAGGTCATGGCCTTCCAGTCCTGCGTTGCAGTACATCCTGAACATGGTGGGCGGGCAGCAGAATGTTGTGATCCTGTACTTCTCGATGAGATTCAGCACAGCCACGGGGTCGAACTTGTTGTGCTCGTACACGAACAGTCCGGCCTCCATGATCCACTGGCCGTACAGCTTTCCCCATGCGGTCTTAGCCCATCCAGTCTCGGCGACAGTCCAGTGAAGCCCGTCGGGAACGACACAATGCCAATGCTTAGCGGTAAGGATGTGTCCTATGGGGTACGAGTGGTCGTGCACGGCCATCTTGGGGTTGCCCGAGGTTCCCGATGTGAAGTAGATCAGCATCATGTCCCTGACGTGAGTGGGGACCCTCTTCCAATCCTCTGAAGCGGCCTCGACTCCGGCATCGAAGTCATCCCATCCGGGAGGACAGGGGCCGTTATACTGCGAGTTGGTCATGCACTTGAACTTGAGCGTGGGGATGTTCTCGGCTTTATCGAATTCCTGCCACACGGGTGCATCTGATGTCACGATGGCCGCCTTGATGGAAGCGGAGTTGATACGGTACTCGATATCGTGCTTCTTCAGCATAAATGTGGCTGGGATCACCACTGCGCCCATCTTGTGGAGGGCTGCGGTGACATACCAGAACTGGTAGTTGTGCTTCAGGACGACAAGGACCATGTCTCCCTTCTTGACGCCATGTGCCGTAAGGTAATTGGCAGTCTTGTCGGACAGGCGCTTGATGTCGGCGAACGTGAACACCTTCTCGTGTCCCCTGTCGTCGCACCAGACCAATGCCCTGCGGTCGGGATCGTTGATGCCGATGTCGTCTACGATGTCGTAGCCGAAGTTGAAATTGTCCGGATAGTGAACGCTGTATGTCTTCAAGAGACCGTTCTCGTCGTACGTCTCGTTGACGTAGCGGAGATTGATGTCCCTGGTCATGCGCTGCCTCCCTTCACGGAGACGACCAGGAATGTGCTGCCGTCCTTGCTGGTGGCGATCATGCCGTGGGGCTTGGTTGCATCGTAGTAGACCGAATCCCCTGCGATGAGGTTCTCCTCATGGTCGTCATGGACGAACCTGATGCTTCCGCTGATGACGTACACCAGCTCCTGACCGTCGTTGACCGAGGTGGGGATCTCCGCATCCTGTTCCGACTCGTCATAGGGGGCGTTGACAAGATAGGGCTCTGCCAGCTTGTCCTTGAAGTATGCGGCGAGATGGTAGTACTCGTGTCCCTTGCGCCTGTTGATCGGCAGGCCCATTCCGTCCTGCACGACGATGTAGTCGTTGAGACGGGGATTTTCGCCGGTGATCAGCTCGACGAGGTCGACCTGGAATTTGTCGGCACATTTACTGAGGAATGTGAATGTGCAGTCCTGCTCGCCGTTCTCGCACCTGATGTACTCCTCTTCGGAGACTCCGGTGGCCGCTGCCATCTCCGCTGTGGAGAGGCCGACGAGGTCGCGCATTGCCTGGATACGGTCCGAAATGTAGTTGCTGTTCATTCCATCACCTCAAGGCCTTTATGTTCCCGTGACCGCCGCAGACGATCATGCCGCTCCTGCCGATGGTATCCATGATGGCACCGAGCTTGGAACGGGTATCCGTAAGTCTTGCCAGATCCTCCTCCGAGTCCTTGGACAGGTAGGGGGCGATTTGGTTGTACTCCCCTCTCTCGGGGGTGACGTCCTTCACATTGGAGTACAGGTCGCCGGTGAACAGGAGCTTGGGCTGCCTGCAGATTATGACGGTCTGTCCCTTCGTGTGAATACCGGGGCCCTCGAATACCTCGAGCTCGATGTCCCCGAACTTTATCTTGCTGAGCAGGACGAAATCCTCATGGGATTCCGGTGCTTCGCCGATTATCCTGATGCGGCCCTTCTCTGGTGCCTCGTAATCGGTGATGATCCTGCAGAGGCGTCCGTAGCAGTAGTCGTATGCATCTGAATCGCTTGTGGGCCTGGCCATGTCGAACAGGTTGTCCGCTGTCCTCTTGTCCACTGCTATCTCGGCGTTGTCGATGACCGACAAGAGTCCGCAGTGGTCTGCATCGGCATGGGTGACCAGCATCGTCTTGGTCATGCTGAAGAACGCAGGGAACATCTCCCTGAGCTCTGTGATCATCTCGTCCGAGAATATTCCCATTCCGGAGTCGATGAACAGCAAGCTGTCGTCGTTCCTCAGGACATATGTGTTGCTGCCGCATGGCGGCTCGATGACCGTGAGGGTTGTCTCCTCTGTGATCTGATGGGTAGTGATCCTGGGCTTGAAGTTGAGGTCCCTGTGGAACGCTATGAACTCCGCCAGCTGGTGGACCTTGTCGAAGATTATGGAGGGATCCTGGCCCCTCTGCAGGAGCATCTCTGTGACTCCCCTGCACTCCGATACGAATTCCTTCACCCTGTCATCCCCGAGGCTGAACAGCTTCTGAATCTGGCTGGCGAGGCGGATGTACCCTACAGTGGTGTCGAGCACATCGTAGTTGCCGTTGTAGGACACCACATTCAGGAGGTAGATCTCAGACACCTCGTCCAGAATCTTCTTAGACACGGTGGGGTCGCTGACCTCCATTCCAATCTTGAAGTTCTGGAATCCCCTGTTCTCCTCCCTGGAGTTCAGATAGGAGATGTTGACCTCGTACTTGTCGATGATCTCCAGTACCGGGAACAGCATACCAGGCGTGTTGGGGATCTTCACTTCCATGACCAGCACTGTGGGGACCTTGACCTCGGCATCGACATAGGCCATCTCGCTCAATCCCTTCTCGATGGAATTGAGCTCTGACCTGGTCCCTTCAACCTCTATGAAAAGGTTGAGGCCTCCCCTCTTGTAGCTGACACGGGTGATGTTTCCCCCGTTCTCCATGATGACCTTGCACGCACGCATGAATGCTCCCGGCCTGTCCGGGGTCCTCGTGGTGTAGGTACGCTTCACCGGCTCCTCTGTCATTGACTGTCCTTCTTCCTGATCTCGGCACGCTGGATTTTTCCATTGACCGTTTTAGGAAGCTCCTTAACGAAGTCCATAGCTCTAGGATATTTATATGGGGCGGTCTCGTGCTTGACGAAATTCTGGAGCTCCTTCTTCAGCTCCTCCGTGCCCTCGTATCCTTCCCTCAGCACCACAGTGGCCTTGACCAGCTGTCCCCTGACGGGGTCCGGGATACCTGTGACCGCGCACTCCAGCACTGCCGGGTGGGTGACGAGAACGGACTCGATCTCGAAGGGACTGATCTTGTATCCTGAGGACTTGATGACATCGTCGTTCCTTCCGACGTACCAATAGTATCCGTCCTCATCCCTCCATGCGACATCCCCGGTGTGATACCATCCGTCGTGCATCGCCTTGGCGGTCTTCTCGGGATCGCGGTAGTACTCCATCATGAGTCCTGGGGGCTTGGGATCGCAGGCTATGACGATCTCTCCGGTCTGTCCGTTGGGGCACTCCTCCCCATTCTGGTCCACGATCTTTACCGTGTACTGCGGCGAGGGCTTTCCCATAGAGCTTGGTTTGGGCTCCATTCCGACGATGTTGCATACCGTGCAGGTGGTCTCGGTCTGTCCGAAACCTTCCATGAGCTTGATACCGGTTGCCTTCTGCCAGCTGTAGAACACATCGGGGTTCAGTGCCTCTCCTGCGATACAGCAGTACTTCAGTGACGAGAGGTCGTGACCCTCCAGTCCGGCGTTGATGAACATCCTGAACATGGTAGGGGGACAGCACAGGGAAGTGATCCTGTACTTCTCGATGATGTGCAGTATCTCATGGGGCTCGAACTTGTCGTAATCGTATACGAACACCGCGGCCTCCATATGCCACTGGCCGTAGAGCTTTCCCCATACTGCCTTTCCCCATCCGGTGTCTGCTATGGTGAGGTGCACTCCCTCGGGGTCGACGTTCTGCCAGTACTTTGCTGTGGACAGATGTCCGAGGCTGTAGAGGTGGTCGTGAAGGACCATCTTGGGGTATCCTGATGTTCCCGACGAGAAGTACATGAGCATGGGCTCCTTCACGTTGGTCTCTACTCTGTCGAGCTTTTCGGATGCGGCCTCGACTCCCTCGTCGAACTGCAGCCATCCGTCCCTCTTGCTGTTCACGACCATCTTGATCGTCAGCGAGGGGATGTCCTCGGCGGAGTCCACTGCTTCGCAGACCCCGTTCATGTCCGTACAGATCGCCGCCTTGATGGATGCTGACCTGACCCTGTACTCCACGTCACCTTTGGTGAGCATGAACGTCGCGGGAACGATGACCGCTCCGATCTTGTGGAGGGCGACGATGGTATACCAAAACTGGTAATGGCGCTTGAGGATGACCATGACCATGTCCCCCTTGCCTATGCCCTGCGACATAAGGTAGTTGGCAGTCTTGTCGGACATCCTCTTGATGTCGCCGAATGTGTACTTCCTCTCCTCTCCAGCGGGGTTGGTCCAGATCATGGCCAGACGGTTAGGTTCCTCCCTGGCGATCTCGTCCACGACATCGTAACCGAAGTTGTAGTTGTCGGGATAGTGGTATGTGACCTTCTGGAGTATTCCGTCCTCACCGTACGTCTCGTCGACGTACCTCATGTTGAGGTTCCTCATTTCTCCTCACCCTTCATGACGGATGCTATGAATTTGCATCCGTTCTTGGTCGTCGCATACATTCCGTGGGGCAATCCGCTGTTGTAGTAGACGGAATCCCCGGGCTCCAGGTCATAGAAGTGACCTGCGTGGACGAACCTCATCTTTCCCTCCAGGACGTAATCGAATTCGTTTCCTGCATGGGAGGAGAGGTGAACGTTCTCGTCGTTGTCGCCTTCGATGTAGGGCGCTGTGACGACGAAGGTCTCCGAGAGCCTGTTTGTCAGCGTGTATCCGAGGTGCTCGTACTTGAATCCGAGGCGCCTGTTGATCGGCAATCCCTTTCCGTTCTTGACGAAGGTGCACTCCGCCAGATGGGGCTTCTCTCCTGTCAGGAGCTCAACCATGTCTATACCGCACTTCTCTGCGACCTTGTAGAGGAAGGTGAATGAGAAGTCCATCTGACCGGACTCGTAGACAATATACTCCTCGGGAGTCTTTCCGACTACCTCGGCCATCTCCTCGATCGATATGTCGCACATCTCGCGCATCGCTTTGACACGCTCCGCTACTTCAGCTACTATGGGTTCCATTTCATTCACCTCATGCATCCGGCCACAATTTGTGAGCCATGTTCCTTAATTCGTATTTCAAAATCTTTCCGGCCGCGTTCATCGGGAAGTCATCCACGAACGCGATGTACTTGGGCGTCTTGTACCAAGCGATCTTGTTACGGCAGAAATCGATGACATCCTGCTCTGTCATGTCATCGTATCCCTGATGCTTCACTATGAACGCACCGGGCTGCTCGCCGTACTTGGCGCTGGGCACTCCGACGACCTGGACATCCTTGATTCCAGGGCACTTGTAGAGGAAGTCCTCGACCTCCTTGGGATAGATGTTCTCGCCTCCGCGGATGATCATGTCCTTGATCCTTCCGGTGACGTAGAAGTATCCCTCCGAATCCCTGTATCCGAGGTCTCCGGAATGGAGGTATCCGTTCTTGTCGATGACCTTGGCGGTCTCCTCGGGCATCTTGTAGTACCCTTTCATGACGTTGTATCCCTTACAGCAGAACTCTCCGATGACTCCATCAGCGCAGGGTTCGTAGGTCTCGGGGTCCAGGATGACGGTGTCGACTCCCTGGAGCTTCTTACCGACCGACGAGCACTTCTTCTCGATAGAGGGCTCATCGTATGTGGTCTGCGTCATACCGGGCGAGGCCTCGGTGAGACCGTAGACGATGGTGATCTCCTTCATGTTCATCCTGTCGACGACCTCCTGCATTGCGGAGATCGGACAGGGGGATCCGGCCATGATTCCCGTCCTGAGGGACGAGAAGTCGAACTTGTTGAACAGCTTGTGATTGAGGATGTTGATGAACATCGTCGGCACTCCGTACACTGATGTGCACTTCTCCTCCTCGATCGTGGTCATGACCTTGATGGGATCGAATACCTCACAGAAGCACATTGTGACCCCGTGGTTGATGCAAGCCATGACTCCGAGCACGCAGCCGAAGCAGTGGAACAGGGGCACGTTGATGCACAGGCGGTCGGTGGGACCGTAGTTCATGTTGGCTCCCAGCCAGTATCCATCGTTGGCGATGTTGAAGTGTGTGAGCATAACTCCCTTGGGGAATCCGGTGGTTCCCGAGGTGTACTGCATCATGGTGACGTCCTGAACGTCCACCGAGTCCTTCCTGGCCTTGTACTCGGCATCGCTGATGGTGACCGCGAGGGACTTCACCTCGCTCATGGAGTACATTCCGCGGTGCTTGACGGGACCGAGGAAGATGACCTTCTTCAGGTAAGGATACGTCTCGCTGTGGAAGTTCTCCCTGGGCATGGTCATGAGCTCGGGTACGAGGTCGTAGACCGTCTGCACGTAGTCTGTCTCCCTTACACCGTCGATGAGGAAGAGCACATCCATGTCGGACTGCTTGAGGACGTAGTCCAGCTCGTCCTTCTGATAGTTGGTGTTGATCGTGAGGAGGATGGCCCCTATCTTAGCGGTGGCGAACATGAGGGTGATCCAATCCGGCACGTTCGTGGCCCAGACGGCGACCTTCATTCCCTTCTCCACTCCCATCGCCATGAGGCCCTTGGCCACACGGTCGACCTCGACACCCCACTGTGCCCAGGAGAGGCGGAGCTCCCTGTCCACATAGACGATGGCATCGTTGTCTGGATGGTTCTTTATGCACTTGTCGAGGAGGTCTCCTAACCTCTCGTCGCTTGTGATGTTCTGTCTTGGAACGCAGACCAAGTTCTCACCTCAGAGCGGCGTGTAGAGGACCGCGTAGATCTCCGCAGGTCCGTCTATTGCCCCCACGTAGTGAGGGACGACTGAATTGTAATAAGCGCTATCACCGGGCTCGAGGATCTTCTTCTCCTTTCCGTAGATGAACAGGATCTTTCCGGAAACGACAACGATGAACTCCTCGCCCTCGTGGGTGCTGAGCTCGGGGGTGTCGTCCTCTCCCACACGTATGAACATGGGTTCCATGTGCCTGTCCGTCTTTCCCTTTCCGAGGGGGTAGTAGAGGTAGTCTCCCTTGTCCCCGTGGGATGAGGGCTCTGATTCCCTCTCGTTGAGCCTGACGACGATTGGATCGGGGTTGAACTGATCGTCAGTGAACGTGCCGACCCTCTGGCCGAGCGAACGGGAAAGCCTAATCAAGGATCCGATGGGCGGGTATGCGATACCACTCTCGTACTCCTGAATGGACTGCAAACTAATACCGGAGTTAACGGATAGCTCTTCCTGAGAGAGACCCATCTGTTCCCTGTACTTGCAGATTCTCTTTCCAACTTTGTTCATGTCGGCCATATTTTTGCCTCAACCACCTGTATTATGCGTATTTAATAAACATTTTGGGCCTACAAACTAATTTTAAACCGATTACGAATATGCCAGCCCATGGATTGTCTGACCAAGAGAGTCACTGTCGTCTGCGGACATTACGGTACGGGGAAAACCAACCTCTCCATCAACCTAGCCATCGACGCTGCTGAACGCGGAGATAAGGTGACGCTCATAGACATGGACGTTGTCAACCCCTACTTCAGATCGTCAGATTACGCGGATGTCCTGACAGAGAAGGGCGTACGTGTCCTCGGCCCTAACTTCGCCAACTCGAATCTGGACACCCCTTCGCTTCCGGCTGCCATAGGCAATGCGATATCCGAGAGCGAGAGGGTCATCATCGATGTCGGCGGTGATGATGCGGGAGCTACGGCCCTCGGAGTCTACAGTAGACAACTGTCGAACGCAGATCCCGACGTGATCTACGTGGTGAACAAATACCGCTCGCAGACCACTGTACCAGAGGAGGCCGTGGAGATACTAGGAGAGATCGAGAGGGCCGCCAAGATAAAGGCCACCTGCATCGCCAACAATTCCCATCTAAAAGACCTCACCACGGAACAGACCATCCTTGATTCCCTCCCCTTCGTGGAGGAGGTGTCCAAGCTCAGTGGGCTTCCCGTCAGATTTACTACGACACCTGTCGGGGTTGCCCTCTTAAATAAAATACCATTATTGTACCCTATAAGTGTCTATGTAAAGGCACCCTGGGAAAAGGCAGGTAATTGAATGCCCAAAGTTATTGTTGACAACGAAAGATGCAAGGGATGCGAGATGTGCGTCATCGCGTGCCCGAAGAAGATCTTGGCTCTGGACCCCTCTGTTACGAACAGCAAGGGATACCATCCAGCACATGTGACCGACGAGTCGGCATGCATTGGTTGCGGTTCATGCACCATCATGTGCCCCGACTGCTCCATAAGGATCGAGGTGGATTGAGATGGCAGAAAAAGTCCTCATGAAAGGAAACGAGGCCATCGCAGAGGCCGCCATCGCAGCAGGATGCAGGCACTTCTTCGGATACCCTATCACCCCTCAGACCGAGGTGGCGGCATACATGTCTAAGAGGATGCCCAAGATCGGAGGAGTCTACCTTCAGGCAGAGTCCGAGGTAGCTTCGATCAATATGGTCCTCGGAGCCGGTGCTGCCGGAGTCAGGGTCATGACGTCCACATCATCCCCGGGAATCAGCCTCATGGCCGAGGGAATCTCGTACATCGCAGGTTCCGATGTCCCCTGCCTCATTGTCAACGTCGAGAGGGGAGGACCCGGACTCGGAGGAATCCAGCCTTCCCAGTCAGATTACTTCCAGGCAACCAGGGCTACCGGTCACGGTGACTTCCACCTTCTGGTGTTCGCACCCTCCACCGTCCAGGAGACGGTAGATCTTATCTCCGATGCATTCGACCTCGGCGACAAGTACAGGATGCCCACCATGATCCTGTCCGACGGACTGCTCGGACAGATGATGGAGCCCGTAGTGCTGCCTGAGACGAAGGAGCCCACAGATGACAAGGACTGGTCCGTAAGGGGCCACCAGGGCAAGAGGAAGCACAACGTCGTCAACTCCCTCTACATAGACCCCAGCGAACTCGAGAAGCTCAACTTCGAGAGATTCGAGAAGTACAAGAAGATCCAAGAGACCGAACAGAGGGCAGAGGAGTACCTCGTGGATGATGCGGAGATCGTGCTGGTTGCATTCGGAGCATCCTCCAGGATTGCCCATTCAGCGGTCGATATGGCCAGGAAGCAGGGCATAAAGGCCGGACTCATAAGGCCCATCACGCTCTGGCCCTTCCCCGAGAAGACAATCAAGAAGCACGCAGACCACGCCAAGGTGTTCCTCTCTGTCGAGATGAACATGGGACAGATGGTCGAGGATGTCAAGATGGCGGTCGAATACAAGAAGCCTGTGAAATTCTTCGGACGCACCGGAGGAATCGTTCCCACACCCAAAGAGGTCCTTGAACAGATCGTCAAGCTCAACGGAGGCGATTACTGATGACGAAGATCTTAGGAGAGAGGCCCAAAGCGCTTCTGGATGTACCGCTCCACTACTGCCCCGGATGTACACACGGTATCGTACACAGGCTCGTAGCGGAGGTAATCGACGAGCTGGGCATCGAGGGAAAGACCACAGGAGTGGCCTCGGTAGGATGCTCCGTGTTCACATACAACTACTTCGGATGCGACATGGTCCAGGCACCCCACGGACGTGCACCTGCCGTGGCGACCGGAGTCAAGAGGGCAAGGCCCGACAACGTCGTATTCACATACCAGGGAGACGGAGACTTGGCAGCTATCGGAATGGGTGAGACCGTCCACGCGGCTGCAAGGGGAGAGAACATCGTCGCCATCTTCATCAACAATGCGATCTACGGAATGACCGGAGGTCAGATGGCACCCACCACCCTTCCTGGACAGGTCACACAGACCACCCCCTACGGAAGGGACACCGCCACTGCAGGAAACCCCATCAGGGTCTGCGAGCTCCTCTCATCCGTCAAGGGAGTGGCCCTTGCAGAGCGCGTCACAGTAGACTGCGTGAAGAACGTCAAGGCTGCCAAGAGAGCGATTAAGAAGGCCTTCGAATACCAGATGGCCGGCAAAGGATACTGCATCGTGGAGGTCGTCTCCACCTGCCCCACCAACTGGGGAATGTCTGCCGGAGATGCACTCCAGTGGCTCAGGGACAACATGCTGCCCTACTACCCGCTCGGAGTCTACAAGGACGTCGGAGAGGAGGGAGAGCAGTGACCGACATGAACATCCTCCTGGCAGGATTCGGAGGACAGGGTATCCTGTTCACCGGAAAGGTCATCGCTTACTCCGGTCTGATGGAGAACATGGAGGTCTCATGGCTTCCCTCCTACGGACCCGAGATGCGCGGCGGAACAGCCAACTGCAGCGTCTGTCTTTCCGAGAACAAGATCGGTTCGCCCCTTGTGACCAACCCTGATGTGCTGGTCGCCATGAACCTCCCCTCGCTGGAGAAGTTCGAGAAGGATGTCATTCCCGGCGGACTGATCATCGTGGACAGCTCGATCATCAAGAAGAAGGTCGAGCGCACCGATGTGAAGACCATCTACATCCCTGCCTCGGAGATCGCCGAGAAAGCGGGCATCAAGGGTGCCGCCAACATGGTCATCCTGGGCAAGCTGTTCAAGGAGACCTCGTTCTGTTCGCCAGAGAACCTTGACAAGGGGCTCCAGAAGACCATACCTCCTAAGAAGATGGATCTTCTGGACAAGAACAGGCTCTGTATCAAACTCGGTACAGAGAACTGAAAACATGGCCCGTACGGGCCATTTTCCTTTCAATTTTGCATCTTGTGCTCTGAGAGCAGGCTCTTCAGAGCGTCGACATACAATTCAGGGGCGATGGTGTGGCCTTCGCCAGGGACTTCCATGTACCTGCATCCAGGGATGGAATTGCCTACGGCTCTTCCTTTCAGAGGCTCCACCATTATGTCCAGTGCACCGTGGACTACGAGGGTCGGTGTGGTGATGTCCTTCGTCCTGTCGGTCGAATCGAAATTGTTCATGGAGACCATCTGCTTCAGGACCTCGCTGGCCTTCTCCGGGTGCTTGGGGACCGGCATCACCATGTCCTTTTTCGCCAAGGCATCGAACTTGGACTCTGGGAAGCAGAAGGAGTTCAGAACGATGTTGACGACATCCATGGTGCATTCTCCCCTGGCTGCCGCACTGGTGACCTGATACATGAAGTAGGCAGACCTGTGGGGCCTGAACTGGTATGAAGACACGAGTGTGAGCGTCTGGAGCCTTTGGGGGTACCTCAATGCCAATGACTGGGCTATGAGCGATCCCATAGACCATCCGACGATGTGAGCCTTGTAGATGTGGAGATGATCCATGAGGTGAATGACATCGTCCGCCATAATGTCCACTTCAACCTCTCCGTTGTACTCGGTCTCTCCGACCCCGCGGTTGTCCAATGTGATTACCCTGTATCCCTTCAGCAAGGGAACCATACCCTTCCAGAAGCGGTGGTTTGCACCGACACCAGCGATGAGGATTACGGGCTCTCCCGAGCCTTCCTCCTCGTAGTACATCTTCACGTCCTGAAGTTCAGCGAACATGCTACGGTGATTCTGCCCATCAGATAAAAAATAATCACAGGATACTTAACGAAATGTTGATACGGCCGCCAATCGAAACGGGGATGTCCAGATATGCCTTGGAACGATAGTAGTCATGCATGTCGCCCACTTCTACGATGCTGTCTCCATAGGTGTATGTGAGAAGGAACCTGTGCTCTCCGAATATGTCCGACAACAGGCATTCCAGATACATTCCTACAGAGCTATCGTTATCCACAGAATAGGCCATCACATCCGAGAGGAAGACTAGGGAGTCGTCCTCCAGATCCGTGAAATCCGATAATCTGACCTCGATGCCCGACAGCTGCCTGAGGAATTGATCGGGATCCATGATTTCATGCTCCGAACTCATATAATGAGCGGTCGTGCCGATAGCGATCATGATCACTATCAGGAATATCATGGCGTCCATGAATGCGGTCATCCCACCGCGGTTCAGGCGAATGCCGTCACCTCCACCTTCACGGGGACTTTCCTTCCGTTGTCATAGTCCAGGATCAGAACGTAGTCTCTAGTGAATTCCATCCCCTCATCTTGACCTAGGCCTATGCTGAACGGCTCCGCTGAAAAGCCAGGAACGGAGACGTCCACCTGGATGCCTCTGAGGGCTTTGTATTCCATGTATGAGTACAGGTACAATTCTGAATACGTGATACCATCCACTGTCTCCAACTCAATCGATCCGGGATCGAAATCCTCCAGTGGATCGTAGAATGCACCTATGTTTGACGCAACGAACGCCAAGTATACGCAAAGTACGGTCATCACCGATATGGATGACACCATAGCTTCCATGAATCCCATATCCCCATGACAGTTTCTGATCATGGGCCAGGTTTCGTTTGTTCAATTTAAAAAACAAGCATGCAGACTGCATGCTGACTAAGGCGTTTGGAGGATGCCCGGAGGCACCCCTTCATTTCTTGGCAGGCTCCCATTTGCACCTGACGGGAGAGACGATGGTACCGTCCTTCTTCATCTCGGCGAATGCCTTATCGACGACCTTACGGTCGAGTCCTGTGAGCTCTGCTACCTTTCCGGCGTTCAAAGGCTCTCCTGCCTTCTTCATCGCTTCCAGAATCTGTTCCTTAGGATCCATGAAAATATCTCCTGTGACCCTAGAAGGCAATTATGCCTTATTATTGTGCTTCAGGTAGGATTCGAAACGGTCAGACCTTACGGGCATACAATCCGCGGGTGGTCTTTCCGCCGCACATCTCCTTGAGACGGGCCTTCATCTTGTCGGTCGGATTCCTGCAAACCTCACCCACGGTCTTCACCAGTCCCGAGGGTCTCTTCCTGAGGTCCAGTCCCACCGAGGACACTCCTGAACGTCCTAACTCGGGGATGAGGTCCAGAAGATCCAATTCGACAGAGTTCAGTATGTGGGAGAATCCCCTGTGGTCCTTGTAGACGGGGAATGCCGCACCGGTCTCGTCTGTGAGCGTACCGCTCTCCATGCCGGGATCCCTGGTGTACATCAGCTCGGTCCTTCCGAAGGCCATGACCTCGGTACGCCCAGGATAGTAGGCCATGAGATTGGAGACCTCGTTCCTCGAAAGCTCCACCGACAGCGTGGTCTGATAGAGATTCAATGGGAACGATGAGTTGAACATGTTCAGGATGTTGCTGCCGTAGATCCTCGGAGCACCCTTGCACGCCCTGTATTGTCCCGGACTGTTAACCATGACCGGACGGTCTGTGAACCTGAACTCGTCCAGAGCATCGAATCTGGGGAGCAGTGCTACGCACTCCGTGTCCCCTGCGGCCTCAATGGCCTCATCGATCTTGTCCATGTTGTCGAAATATATCCTGTCAGCATAGGGAAGTGCCGCTTCCAGGTTCTTTATCGAGCTTACGTAGAATGACAACTCGGGTTCGTAGCTCCTGATAGGCTGCTTCTCCATCTTGATGTGGACCGCTGGCCTTTCCGTCTCCCCTCTGAATCTGGGGGTGTTCCCGATATCGTTCTTGATGACATCGATACGCGGATCGTAAGTACGGTAGATCTGATATTTGCCATCGGGGATCTTGAACGGAACATGGATGGGGTCCAGATCCATGACCTTGAACCCTCCGATCTTCTCATCGCCTTTGAATATTGACAGTCCGTCCTTGAGCCCTACAGGCTCCTGGATTTCGGTGACTATGGTCTTGTCCTCTATCCTCACATCGGCGATGTAGAATCCCCTGTTGTCAGGGTACAATGACTGGACCGGGGAGACGACGCCTCCAAGGTATCCGCTGCAGGTCCCCCTGTTGAAGACCGTCCTCAGCAGCTCCAAGGTCTCGTCCAGCTCCTTACCCTTCTCTCCCTTGACGGCCATGGAGTAGGCTTTGGATGCCAGGTAAGTGTATGGAGGGGACCTCATCCTCCCCTCGATCTTCAGGGATGTGACTCCGAGATCGGAAAGGTCTTTGAGATAGTCCATGCCGTAGATGTCCGCACAGCTCATGAAATAGCCCGACTGGCCGTCACGCTCGTACTTCTTCCTGCAGGGCTGGGCACAAGATCCTCTGTTGCCGCTGCGGCCTCCGATGAAACTAGAAAGGAGACATCCTCCGGACATGCAGTAGCAGAGCGCACCTTGGATGAATACCTCCGTCTCAATGGGGGATTCGGGGATTATCTTTGAAAGCTCGTCCATAGTGAGCTCCCTGGCAAGGACGACTCTGTCCAATCCGTTCTCGGCGCACCATTTGACGCCTTCCAGAGAATGGATCTGCATCTGGGTGGAGGCATGCTTGGCGATATCCACATTTGTAAGGTGCTTGAGAAGCCCCAGGTCCTGAATGATGATCGCGTCTGCATCTATGTCCTTCAGGAACTTCACGAAGGACACGGCCTCTTCCATCTCGGAATTCTTGATCAGCGTATTCACGGTGACATGAACCTTGACGCCGTGATCATGCGCGTATCCTATCGCTCCCTCGAGCTCGCCGTCGCTGAAATTGCCTGCGAATGCACGGGCTCCGAAGCTCTTACCCGCCAAGTATACGGCGTCGCATCCGCCCTTGACCGCTGCAACGAGACTGTCAGGCGAACCTGCCGGCGATAGGATTTCCATGTTCCGTCCTATCGTAACGCTATTTAAAGAGATTATGGAGGAAGAACAGTCAGTATGCAGTAACAGAAACGGGGCCGGCACTGTTTCTTATACTGATAGATGAAAACATCGTCCATGAACCGTTTCTTCAACGAAATGAAAGACAAGAAGACCAAGAAGAAAGAGGAGCCTTGCTCCATTATCAGGGATTCCCTGATCATCGACTGCAGCAAGTGCGAACTGGTCCCTGAAGCGGGATCCAACGAATGCTTCAGATGCATGGTGGACAGGATGTCCCGTTACGGAAGCGCCGACAGGATCATCCTGAGGACCGGGAGGGATCTTGAGGTCTCGGGGAGATCGAGCGCTGTAATCAAGAACATCTCCTCTCTGAAACGGTGGACCACATCAGGGGAGATGATGGACCGTGCATGCAGGCAGTGCAGCCAGAACAGATTGGCCGTAATGAACGTCGTATGGAAAGACTTCCCCTGCATGGAGTTTACCAAAGCCAAGCAGATGCTGACCCTTTCTGATGCCGACGACAAGTGCTCTAGATGCATGAGGGCCTCTGTGGCCGCCATAGAGCAATTGGAAGAGGACATGCACGCCATCACCAGAAGGATGAGGTGACGGTCGATGGGTTCCAAGATAGCATCCTTCTAGGTTTCCGATATGAAACCGATTCCGATACCTCCTCCGCCAGTGGAAATCATCGCAGACGACCTCCCTTCTCTATTCAGTAGGCTGGTGCAGAATGACATCCGGTCCAAGCCTTCCTACACGGACTCATGGGTTTTGGCCCCGCCAGCGGATGCTAGGATCCTGGCGGCCTACCGTACCCCCTACTGCGGTGTATCGATATGCGATCCTGGCGACGGAGAACTGGAGTACGATGTCCTGCCCCTCGAATACGCTTATCCGGATGCTCTGAACAGTGTTGTCGCCGGAACGATAGAGAAGATACGCAAGGAGCATCTGGACACCGGAGGGAGATTGGACAGGGACAGCGTAACAGGCAATGCCAGGAAACTGCTCCTCGAGTCGTTCTCGGAGATATCCGATGCGTGCGGGCCAGATTCGGACTTGGGAGGTGTGCTTAACGACCTCAGCAGCGTGGTTTACAGGCATTCGGTGGGTGCAGGGGTATTCGAGATCCTACTGACCGACCCCCATATCGAGGATGTCTTTCTGGATGCGCCTTGCGAATCCAACAGGATCTACGTCACCGTGAACGGGATTGAGGGGTTCAACTCACATATGCGCTGCAGGACCAACGTCATGGTGGAGAAACGCGAGGTATCCAATCTCATCAACATGTTGAAGCGGTCCAGCGGACTGAGGTTCGCTCATTCCAATCCGATATTGGAGACGGACTTCCCAGACCTCGATGCCAGGGCCACAGTGATCGGACCTCCCATGAGCCCCAAAGGGGAAGCGGTAGCCATAAGGAAGCATTCAGAGAGGATGTGGACCCTGAGCAGGCTGATCTTCAACGGCACGGTGGATCCCAGGTCCGCAGGCATCCTATCTTTCCTTGTGGACAACAGATGCACATTCCTGATCTGCGGCCCCAGAGGTGCCGGTAAGAGCTCGCTGCTGTCCGCCCTCATGTTCGAATTCCCCAAGGAACAGAGGATACTCACCATCGAAGACACCATAGAGCTTCCTGGAGAGTCGATGAGAAGGATGGGATACAAGGTGCAGACGATGCTCGTGGATGACAGACTGGGAGGCGACCAGCAATCGAGATCGGACGAGGCATTGAGGGTATCGCTGAGGATGGGAGAATCCGCGATAATTCTCGGAGAGGTGCGCGGTGAGGAAGCCAGGACGCTCTACCAGAGCATGAGAGCGGGAAGGGCCGGAAGCTCCATCATGGGGACCATACACGGGGACTCCGCTGAATCCGCGTACAAAAGGGTGGTTGAGGATTTGGGAGTATCTCCCGATTCGTTCATGGCCACCGATGTGGTTGTTACATTGGGCACCGTGAAGGACAGGAGGACCGGACGCCTCATAAGGAGGATGAATGAGATGGTTTGCACCTCTGATGTCCCCGGGGAGTTCAAGGACATCACGGATATCGATAGGCTGTTCGAATCTTCTGTCATGGCCCGTGCGATGAGATCGTCACAGCTGGGAAGAAAGGAGATCTCCAAGGATATCAGGGCCAGATCCCTGATGAGGTCCCTCCTGGCGGCAGCAGGGAGAGATGATGAGCGGTTCCTCGGTCCCGAATGGATACTGAGGGCGAACGACATCCTGTCCAGGTCCGATATGAATCAATCCGCAGAATCCATAGCGCAGAAACTGCAGGATGAGATCGATACCGTGAGGATTTGACATGGATTACCGGAGACTCGTCAACGAATGTCCCTCGGTGGTCGGGATGCTCTCTGCCGGACTCCAGTCCGGGGGATCCTTGGATTCGACGGTACGTTCCCTTGCTGTCAACGGACCCCGTCTGTCAAGGAAGCTGTTCGAGGATGTGGTGAGACGGACCGACACGAAGAAATTCCCATCCATATCGGAGGGGCTGGTCTCCATGGCATCCGCTCTTCCGAAGGAAGCTTCTGGATACAACCGTGCAATTATGATGGTGATATCCGCCTCTGAATCCACTGACGATACCACCAGGAACGGATTGCTTGATGATGCCTCTGACCTGGCCCTCGAAGCTGTCAAGGAGATGGGCGAATCCTACGGGGAATCGTTGACCGCACCATGCATGGCGGTGTTCGGGATCGGGATAATGGTGCCCATGATCATGATGAGCATCCTTCCGATGCTCAGTATCGGAGGGATATTCGGTTCTCGCAGCATAGATCAGGGGACGATTGTTCTGATCACTTTGGTGATAGTTCCTGCCGTGATACTCGCGGTATCCGTCCTTGTAAGGCACAGGAATCCATTCCTGTCGGAATCGTTGTCCTTGAATGAGCTGAAGTGCGCCCTTCCTCTGCTGGGAACATTGCCCCTTGCCATCTCCCATTGTTACTTTTTCGGAGGGATCGAGAGCTTATTCATCCTGTCCTTGGCTCCGACCTGTATCGCTACAATGATCCTCATGATGAACGACATGAACAACGATAGGAAACGCAGGAAATGCGAGCAAGCCATCATGGATAGCGTATTCGATATCGGGAACAGGATGGTATCAGGTGAGAACTTCGAGACTTCGGTGATCTCAGCGACCTCGTCCTGGGAAGGCTCCATAGAACTTTCCGAGAGGATCTCCAGGGAGATGAACGTCTGCAGAGGGGATGTGCGCTCTGCCTTGCATAGATCGATCGCCCCGATCTCAAGGGAGATGGGGATAGCTCTGGAAGACATATTGGTATGCTCCGAAAAGAACAATGACGATGCTGGACGCATGGCTGTGAATCTCGGGAAGCAGTTCCAAAACCGCAACAGGATAAGGAGAACTTTGGAGCTCAGGCTGAAGTCCACTACCGACATGATGATCGGAACCTGCATGTTCTTCGCCCCGATAGTCCTGGGGATGAGCGTTTCGATGTTGGAACCTGTGTCGCGCATATCGGGCTCATCTGCGCTGTCCAACACGTCGACCATTCTGAACATCTACCTTATCGAGCTCTGCGCACTGATCTCCGTCCTTCTCTCGAGCCTTGGCAGCGGAGAACGTCTGACCAGCATCATCTGGAGATTCTGTTTAATGTGTCCGGAATCCTTGTTGGTGTTCCTGGTGTGCTCATCCTTCTCTCTTTGAGGCAGAGGATACGGGATTATCGCTAGACGGAGCTTGGAAAACTATGATAAACCACCCGAATGATGCTGAAACGTGGATCAAAGAACGCTTCTGCTAGGCCTGTTCGTGCTTTCAGTCATCTTATCTGCACTGTTTTTTGCTGTCCCGTTCTGCTATCCTGAGGGCACGTTTGTCTATTTGGACGGCAGCCCCGCACATATGGACCATGACTGGTCCTCTTTTGGATTGGGGGGATTGGTATATGCCCTTGGCGACTTCCTTTGCCATCAGTCGTTCAGTAGATCCATAATCCTGAACGGATCTCAGATGCCGATATGCATAAGGGACATCGGTCTTCTGATAGGATTCGTAATCGGTCTAGTCTATTGCCTGAAGGTATCAGAGAAGGTACTGGACCGCAAGCACCTGTTCGCAGGAATCATTCTGCTTCTGCTGACGCTTCTGGAATGGATTTGCGAAAGAGCATTTCATGCTGATATGCCCGAGATCCGCATGATACTGGCCATAGTGTCCGGAATCGGTGCTGCGATAATAGTGGCCTGGGCGGCCTATAGAAGTACGGCAGGGCCAGAGGCCCTGCATTGAAGTTTATCTGTGCGATCACTCGCACTTGGTCCATCCACAGGACTTGCAGACGTTGCATCCGCCCTGGAACTCAAGCTCCGCTCCGCACTTAGGGCAGGGGTTGATGATCTCCCTCTTGGGCTCCTCGGGCTCCTCTGTAGCGATACCTTTGAGCTGGGCCTGCATCTCCTTGTACATGTCGGTCAATGCCCATCCGACGGCCATCGGACAGCACGATCCCATGCTGGTGTCCCTCTTTGTATGCGTCCTGACCACGTAGGAGGGGCATGATCCGGTGGACTTGAGCTGGTCAACGATGGCCTCGATTCCGCATCCAGACCTCGCAGCCAACGAGATCATCCTTGAGAGTCCGACCATGAAGTTGTTACATCCTCCAGTGGATCCCTTGTTGAGGTACGCCTCCACGAGCTCTCCTGTGTCGGGGTTGAAGAATGCCGTGCAGTGCAGCGAACCGCATCCCGTCATGAGCTTCCTCTTCTTTCCGATGACGTTATCCTCGACGACCTCGACGACTCCCCTCTTCTCCTCCTTGGGCTCTTCCTCGGCCTTCTTGCTCTCCTTGGTGGAGAGGATGCCGAGACGCTTGCATCCGTCACGGAAGACAGTTATTCCCTTACAGCCAGACTCCCATGCGTACATGTAGATGTTGTATACGTCCTTCTCAGGGAACTGCTCAGGCAGGTTGACCGTGGAAGAGATAGATGCATCGATGTGCTTCTGCCATGTGGCCTGCATATCGATCCTCTTCACGTAATCGAGACTCTGTGCGGTGATGAACCTCTCGGGGAGGTCCTTCTCATCCTTGATGTCAAGATGCTTGTCCATATATGCCTGGACGATGGGTGTGTACACCTTGTAGTACTTGTCCTGGTCCCCGTTGAGTGAGGTTGTCCTCCTCTCGTAGGAAAGGGCAAAGATGGGCTCGATTCCGCCTGAGATGCCCAGCATCGTCGACAGGGTTCCGGTCGGTGCGATGGTGAGCAGCTGGGAGTTCCTGAGTCCGTACTGCCTGACGGCCTCTGTGGTCTCTTCAGATGCGTTGAGCTTGAAGTAAGGCGAAGCGATGATCTGATCGGGAACGCACATCTCGAACATTCCCTTCTCTTTCGCCAGCATTGCAGACTCGTAAAGTGCGGTGTCTGCCATGAGCTTTCCGAGCTTGTCGCAGAATGTTACCGATTCCTCGGATCCGAAAGTGTATCCGAGTTCGATGAGCATATCGGCCAGTCCCATGATTCCGAGACCGATCTGCCTCCACTGGCTGACGGAATCTCTCTGCTCCTGCAGGGGGTGCAGAGGCAATCCCTCTTCGAGTACGTCGTTGAGTCCGCGGACACATATCCTCACAGCCTCTACGAATTCATCGTTGAGGAACTTTCCGTCCTTGACGAACTTGGCTAGGTTCATGCTACCGAGAAGACAGCTTCCTCCAGCGGGAAGGGGCTCCTCTGCACAGGGGTTGGTACCTGCATATGAATAGTTGGGGAACTCGCTGAGCAGATTCCAACTGGAGATCCTGTCCCAATAGAGGCATCCCGGCTCTCCATAGTCCCAGTTGGTGTAGCAGAGCCTCTCGAAGAACTCCGCCGCATTGAGCTCTTTCCTTATGTTTTCCTTGCTCTCGGGACGGTCGAACTTCTGAGTGAACATCGTCCTCTGCTTGACGCATCCCATGAACTCGTCGGTAACGCGGATGGACATATTTGCCTTGGTTACCCTCTCGAGATCTGTCTTGACGTTCATGAACTCCTCGAGGTCAGGATGATCGCAAGAGATGGTGAGCATCAAAGCTCCGCGACGTCCATGCTGTCCGATGAGTCCAGTGACCATGGAGAAAAGGTCGGTAAAAGATACTGCTCCCGAGGTCTGAGAAGCAGTGTTGTTGATCTTCGCACCGCGCGGGGCGAGTTTCGAGATATCGATTCCCGCTCCTCCGCCGTAACTGAAGGTACGTGCTAGCTTCCCTGCCGTCTCGAAAATGGATTCGATGGAATCCTCTGGCGGCGTCAGAACGTAACAGTTGGAAAGGGTGATCTTCCTTCCGGTCTTCTCAAGACCCCTGTTAGCGAGGATCCTTCCTCCGAAGAGGAACTTCTTCTCCTCGATCATCTTTCTGATATCTTTATTGCCACCACTCACACGGTCTAGCCACTGATCGAAGGTCTCGTTGTCATGACAGTACTTCTTCGTCCATATGTCTATACCGAGCTGATTGTCTTCTCCTAGCCAATCTTTGATCTCCATGTTTTTCCCCCAACCGAGGTGATTGCAATTGCATCCCTCTTTACTCATTTCGTCAAGGTTCGTGAGTAAATAATACTTGCAATCCCGAATAATGGATGTATAGTCCAATAGATACTAAAAAGATGGCTTGCTGATGAATTTTGTTAAGGTCAAACATTAACTGGCCAGTTATGTCCACTTCACGTCGAACTTGCACTTCGGACATACCATTTCTGAAGGGATCAGCGATCGGGTCCCGTGTTCTCCGCCATCTTTCCGTTACATACTAAATCGCCGACACTTTCGTATGAAGAATCGATTTCTTACTAAAAAATAGTCTTTTATAGTAAGAAATACATTCATTTTCGATAACATGCTATCGAATGAATCTCTTGACAAGGCCGAATTCGACCTGATGAAGGAAATCTGGACCGTCAGCGCCTTGGATGGGATCAGGAGCTCATTCTACGGCAAGGAACTCGAAGCTGCCGAGAGAGGCGTCCGTATCGGTAACGCCATCCTCCACGACAAAGAGAGCATCCCTGTAGGCGAGACCCGTATCCAATCCATCATAGACGGTGACCAACCGCTATCGCACAGCGAGCATCTGATCGCAGGATACGACAGGGCCATGCGCATGATCATACGCGACTACGAGCGCCTGGATTTCGACGAGAAGAGCCTTCTCAGCATCCACAGGATTCTGTTCTCCGATCTCCTCTGCGAGAAAGGTAAGTTCAGGATCGGATCGGAGAATGCGATATCCTACCTGTTCGAAAGCTACAGATCTCAGACCACGGAAGCCCTGGCCTATATCCCCGGACTCATGGAGAGGTTCTCCCAGATAGAGCCCTTCAGGGACGGTAACAAGAGGATGAGATCCCTGGTGACCACACTGCTTCTTCTCAAGAACGGATACCACGCGCACATCTACGTCGGTCTCGATGAGAGCCTGCCGCTGTTGGAGGCCCTTGTCAGCAGCTACAACGAACTGGACAGAAGGTATCCGATAGTCGACAACCGCAAGGTGAAGAAGAGGGACAGGATCCTCCACATCATAGAGACCTCCCCCGCTCCGCTGAAGAAGAGGGACATCTGCGCATGCATCCCAGACGTCAGCATCAGGACGGCCGATGTCGTGCTCTCCGACCTCCTCGAGCAGAACAAGATCGAGAAGCTCGGAACATTCAAAGATGCGAAATACATCCTGATCTGATTCAACAAATATATACTAAGTCGTACTGAACAGGGATGATATCATGAAGACTATCAGAGCGTCTAGAAGGTCATTGGGAATGAACTATGCGATACGCGAGGTCATCGTTCCCGCCGCAGAGGCTGAAAAGGCCGGAAAGAAGCTCTACAGGCTCAACATCGGTGACCCCAACAAATGGGACTTCGAGACGCCTGAGTACTTCAAGCAGACTCTAAGAGAGGCTGTGGACAGGGTCGATAACGGTTACGGCGACTCGCAGGGAGAGATGAATCTCAGGACCGCCGTGGTCGACAGGGAGAAGGAGAAGAACGGGATCACCATCTCCACGGATGACGTCTACGTCACGGCCGGTGTGAGCGAATGCATCGAGGTGATGATGGGTACCTTCTTGGAGCCCGGAGACGAGGTCCTCGTTCCCGGACCCGGATATCCTTCCTACATGCAGTACATACATTTCTTCGAAGGAAGGACCGTCCCGTACAGACAGATCGAGGAGGAGGACTGGAGACCCGACATGGACATGATCCGCAAGAGGATCACCAACAGGACGAAGGCCATGGTCCTCATCAACCCCAACAATCCCACCGGTGCTGTCTACAACAAGAAGGATATCATTGAATTCGGCGACATCGCGGCCGAGTACGACATTCCGCTTATCTCAGACGAGATCTACGACAAGATAGTCTTCGACGGAGAATTCTACTCCGCATCCAGGCTGAAATCCGATGTGCCCAGGATAATCCTCAACGGATTCTCCAAGGTAAACCTCATGCCCGGATGGAGGATGGGTTACTGCTACTTCATGGATGAGAAGGGCCTCATGGACGAGATCCGCCTCGGAATGATGAAGCAGTTCAGGGCAAGGATCTGCCCCAACGTCCCCTGCCAGGCTGCCGCCCAGGCATCGCTCCAGGGGCCCCAGGACTACATCGTCGACATGAACAGGAAGCTGAAGGAAAGGGCCGATTACAGCTACAAGAGGCTCAACGAGATCGACCTCATCTCCACACGCAGGGCCAAAGGAGCACTATACATGTTCCCGAAGATCGACCTCGGGGGAACACCCTGGAAGGACGACAAGGACTTCGTCTTCGACCTCATCAAGGAAGAGGGCGTCGTGTTCGTTCACGGAAGCGGTTTCTGCGAGGAGTTCGGAAGGGACCATTTCCGCTCGATCCTGCTCGCTCCCTTGGACACCCTGGATGAGGCATACGATAAGGTGGAGAAGTTCATCAAGAGACGCACCTGAACGTCTTGAACAGAGGAACGATGAGAGAGATCCGTCTTACCATCGCTCAAATACAGAGCATCGCAGGCGATACTGAAGGCAACTTCCGTCGCATGGAGGGGATCGTCCGTGACAATACCGATTCGGATATCGTCTGCTTCCATGAGATGTGCCTGTCTGGATACAGTACGAACGACCCGCGCAGATTCGCTCTGTCGCCTGATAACGAATACATTCTCAAGGTCCGCGATCTCGCGAAGGAGACGGGGACATGCATAGTCTTCGGCTATCTCGAGGAGAACGGCGAGAAGCCGTACATGAGTCAGGAGATAGCTGACGGAACGGATGATCCCAAATTGTACAGGAAGACTCATCTGGGAACTGCCGAATCGAAGGTGTTCGCCGTTGGAGATGACCTTCCGGTGTTCGATGTCAAGGGAGTATGTGTCGGGATACAGTTGTGCATCGAATCCCACATTCAGGACATCTGCTCCACATTCAGGGCGAAGGGCGCCGAGCTTGTCCTCACACCGTTCGCCAATGGCATCACCGGTGAAAGGAGGCGTGCCGTTTGGTATTCCTACCTGCCGGCCAGAGCAAGCGACAATGGCCTTTACGTCGCGGCATGCAGCGCCATAGGGAGCAACGGTCAGGGCGCGGAATTCGGAGGCGGGCTGATCCTCATAAATCCGAAGGGCCAGGTAATCGACGAGTACTACGGTACCGACGAGCACTACCTTACAGCAGTCATCGGCGGAAAACTGCCCAGGGATGGACCGGAGACGATGTCCAACATCTCCTACTACGACAGAAGGAGACCGGAACTTTACAGATGATCAGGCTTTCTCTGCGTTGTTATTGACGCATCTATCGACCAGATCCTTGAGGGGTTTGAACCTCTGGACGTGTATGAAATAGATGTGGTCGGTGCCATCGATCCTGGAATTGATGAGACCGGATACCAGCAGCTTCCTCATGGCCTTGCTGGTCCTCTGCTCATCCATCCCGAACAGGCCGTTCGGCCATGGAGAACGGATCTCTTTCTTTGTGAGCTCCTTGAGAACGGTGAGAGCATCCTCGTCATCCAAAGCCTTTATGATCTCTATGACGGGATCCGAAGTGAATGATGCCAATGGGGACGATCCGCAAGCGCATACATGCTTACTCATTTTCTGCTTGGGCTGCTCTTCCATGAACGGGTTATACCATAGAGGAATAGATAAGGGTTTTTTTGTCTTACCTCTGAAAAAAAAGATTGAGGGGATAACCCCTCGGTTGATTGTTCATTCCTCGAAGAACACCGAATGGGTGTTTCCGAGTATGTGCGAGTAGCGATCGTGGATGACCTTCTCGAACCTCTTGAGCACTTCGTTGTACTCCGCCTCGAGTTCCTTCTCGTTATAGTTGAGGGAGTTCATGTAGACCTTCTGATACTTGGGCTCCTCAGCGGCATCCACGAAATCGATTATGTCTTTGATGCTCTCCTCTATGGATGTCAGACTGGTGATGTTTATCGCCAGTATCCTGTCTATGAGCTCTGTGTCCGTCTTTAGGAAGGAGATTATACCCTCACAGGCCTCGTCCTTTATGTGTCCGTTCATCTCCTGGTCGATGAAATGGTCGATCTTGGAATCCTTCATCGCCCTGACCTTCTTCAGCGTGACCGCGTCATCCACTGAGACCAAGAGATCGAAGACGGAATCGTTGCTGGGCTTGGGCGGTTCGACCATGAGATGCTCCTCGGGTGCATCGATCCTCTTGGAATCCGGTGCGGAGGTTATTTTCTCCGGCTGGTCAGACGGAGGAAGCCTGAGCTTCTCCTCTGGAGACTTGATCCTTGCTTTCTCTGGAGGTCCCGACAGCCTCTCAGGCATCGAGAGCCTGCTGGGGGCTGCAAGCCTCATGGCCGATGCAATCCTCTCGATGTCCTCTTTACCGGTGAACTTTCTGCATTCGTCCATGACATATTCGTCCAGCGATTCGTATTTGGAGAGTCTGCCGCGGTAATGCACGGACATGATCGGTTCCGATTCGGGAGCCGGTAAATCGTCCAGAAGTGCTTCGAGGACGTCCAAGTCCTTGCCCAGCATATCGATGATCTTCAGATACTCGTGCCTATTAGCGGGATCCGTGCGCATCATAGAGGCGAAGATAACAGTCTCATTCAGCTTGCGGTCCCTGATACTGTCAAACCTGGCATCCCACATGGTTGTGGAAATGTTATTGGAAGTTCAAATAGTTATAGAAAGGGCCGCCGAGAAGGCGGCCCTGAAAAGTCATGAAGGATTATTCACGGCAGGAGCCCAGCGCTTCTGAGCTCGTCTGCGAGGTTGTCGACGGCCCTCTCGGCCTCGGCAAGCTGCTTCGCACCGGCGATGACGATCTTTCCGGAGCCGAAGAGCAGGATGACGACCTTGGGATCGTTGATCCTGTAGACGAGACCGGGGAACTGCTCGGGCTCGTACTCGACCTTCTCCAGACCGAGTGTGATCGCTGTGGTGTTGAGATTGACCTCTGCCTTGAGGTCGGCTGAAGAGACCATGTTCTGAATCTCGGTCTTGGGGTTGTCGTAGACGTCCTGGCCGATTGCTTTGAGATCGGACAGTACCTTCTTGACCGATGCCTCGAGCATCTTGAGGTCCGTGGATCCGGTGAAGACAGCCTTTCCTGACCTGAAGAGGAGGACGGAAGTCTTGGGTTCCTTGACCCTGTACACGAGTCCGGGGAATGTGTGGGGGTCGTACTTGGAATCGTTAAGGCCCTCCATGATCTTGTTGAGATCAAATCCATCCGAAAGCTGTGTGGATGCGACGATGTTCTGCACGTGAAGGTTCCAACGATCCTTGGAATCAGAAACCTGTGAATTGTTCTGTGCTTGGTCCTTCATGTTACAGGGCATTTATAATCAGTATATAAACTCATTTCTGATTTACTACGACGATGGTCAAAATCATCATCTTTCGCGGCGCCTCGGTTTTCCGAATGAACCTCTCCTTCCGCTGGCAGACTGCCTCTTGGGGCGCCTCTCGTAACCATCCTCGGCGAAGATGGACTCGAATACGTCCTCCTGGCCCTTGGAAACGTAATGGTCGCGGACGTATTCTTTGACGTCCTCTTCTCCGCAGACCTTTTTGAGCCATTTGACGGAAGGCGCCTCAGGATCACCCTCCATCTCGAAGTACAGCTTGGCTGCCTCCATATCGGCTCCGACGTCGTGGAGGGCGTAGATCATCCTCTTGGAGTGGTAGAACTCGTCTGATGACCTCTTGATGAGCGCATCTTTACAGAATTCCATGCCTTTGTCATAATGGTCCTTCAGCCAATCGATCTCCTTTCCGACGCTCTGCTTCCCGAGGTTCTTGCCTACCTCCAATATGCGTTCGCGGTCCGCTCCGCAGTACTGATCGAGGTAATACATGTCATCTAGTCCGGCCTGGTAGACTATCATCAGGTTGTCCAGGTCATTGTCCTTGAGATAGATGCCTGCCAGGCACTTCCTGACATCGTTCCTGAACATCTTGGCAGACAGCTCGTCGATCGCCTCCTGAGAACCCGCTCTGGCGGCATTCATCATCACGGACATCGACTCCTCCTTCTTCATCTCCAGGTTCTTGGCCTTGAGGAACATTCCGAAGGGTGTGTCCTGAATCTTGAACTCCCCCTGTCTGGACACTATGAGGTCCCTGTACTGGGGATACTTGGCGCGGAGCCACTCTACATTGGTCCCCTCTGCCTTGGCGGCGAGATATTCGCTGAAGAGCGCAGCCTCAGGGACCTTTTTGGAGTTCTCCTTGAGCTCCTGAACAGCTCTGGCGTCACCGTTCATGGCACGTGTGAACATCACGTATACAGACTGTTTGAGCTTCACCGACTCATCGATCCTGATCAGATGCTTCTCGGCGATCTCGGAGTCCTTCTTCCTCTTGAGTATCTCCAATCCCTTGACGACCTTCTTGTCGTCATCCGGATATCTGGACACGAACACGTCGATGATTGGATCATCGCCCTCGACCTCCTCGAGGCATATCCTGCGGTAGATGGCATGGGTGCTGCCCTTGGCATACTCGTTGTCGAAGAACGTGCGGTCATAGTCCTTGTTGCGCTTGATGCAAAGGTAATCGAACTCGGTCAGGGCATCCTCGGAACAGTTAGGCCCTATCTCGGTTCTGATGGTTGCGAAATTGACCTTTCCTTTCTCCTTCAGGATGCGGTCCGCGTTGTTCTCGCATCCCTCACTCATCATGACCGATCCGTGGAGGAACATGATCATGGCCAGGTTGTCGTTGCCGTTGACCTGGCAGTCTATACCTCTGTACAGAAGTCTGGATGCATCCTGGGGAAGCAGCAGCTTCCTGGGCTCATCCTGGCGTACCTCTTCTTCGGGCTTCCTTTCGAAACGGCTCTCGCCCTTCCTTTCGTTGAAGGGTTTGGAGTCACGCCTTGGCCTGCCTCTCTCCCCGCCCCTCGATGATCTGGAATCCTTCCTGTCGCCGGTTCTGCGAGGTTTGGAATCCCCATCATCTTTCCTGCGGGGCTTGAATCCTCTCTTGTCCGAGCTCTTGAAAGGCCTGTCACCGCCCCTATTCTGGGATTTGCCGTCCCCACTGCGCGGACCTCTGCGTCCACGGGGCCTGTCTCCGTCCTTGCGGTCGCCTTTCTCGTAAGCCATGTGATCATCTCAGCTCGTCGATCATCTTCGACCATTCGGTGAGCTTCTTGAGCGGAGGTATCTCCGTGAAATCTGAAGATAAAAGGACTTTGTCGCAATACATTGCGATGTGAACGAACTCGTCCTTCGTCGCCTCATCGATCTTTCCGGCCTCGTAAGCACGGACCACGTAGGGATCCAAGGGACCTACGAGCCTCTCCTCGCCGAGCATCTTCTTGAGCAACTGCTCGAGTTTGGACCTGATCTGTGAAGCCGTGCAGACCGCTTTAGGACTGTTGAAGGGGATGTCGCTCATGATTATGCGATTGCTGTCCACTATAAATAGGGATGTATGGACGCAGTCTTTATACGGCCGTATATACTCCAGCGACACATGGGATTTTTCACCAGGAAGAAGGAAGAGGTCGAACTGCCCCAGGGTGGCAGCGAACTGTACACCGATAGGAGGTTCAACACATATTGGCTATTGGGCCTGAGCCCCTTCGAGGACTTCACCCTTGATGAACTCCATGCAGCGATGGATGTGGAGCTCAAAAAGCTCAACCGCGTGCTGAAGACACAACCTGTCGAGATGGTCCGCGTGAAAACGCAGCAGAAGGTCGACAAACTGCTGGACATCTATGACAAGAAGGATATCCTGGAGCATGAGAGGGACGATGCCATCCTCATGTTCAACGAAGACATGCTGAGATACAACAACAAGCTCAGCACCGACATCAACGAGATCAACTCGGCCATCACAAGATCCGGTTGGAGAGGCGACGGACTGAATCCTCTCAACGTCGAGGGCTTCCCCCAATGCAAGAATTGCGGTTACATCAACCGCAGGACCAAGAAGTGCATCCACTGCGACAAGAGGCTGTGATCAGCGCCTCAGGAATCCGAACCTCTGCTTCTTCACGTTCCCGTTCTTGTCGAACTTCTCACGCATCAGACGGTCGTAGTTGGATTTGGCCTTGAAGTCTCCGGGCTTCAGATCCATGAGGATCTCGAGCTCCTGCTTGGCCTTCTCGTAATCCTTGAGGTCGTTGAGGAGAAGGGCCGCATAATTCTGGTGGTACTCGTACCTGTTGGGCTCCAATTCGATGGCCTTCTCATAGTACTCGCCGGCCTTTTTGAAGTCCACCATCTGGTTCCTGAGGAATCTGGCGTAATAATTGTACATCTCCGCCGAGGGGTCAAGCTCTATGAGCTTCTGGAAGAGCTCATCCACCTGCTTGTTGTTCTTCTTGTCCTCAGAGAGAATGGTGGCCTTGGCCTTGATGGCATCGATATAGCCGGGATCGATATCCAAGATGACATCCAGCTGCATCATCCCGTAGTCCATATCCTTGAGTCCGTGGATGATGTGCTGGGCCAGCTGGAGCCTTACCTTGCAGTTGTGGGGATCGGTCTTGAGATAATCCTCCAAGGTGTTCACTGCCCCCTGGTAGTTGCCGCTCTCATACTGCCTCTTCGCCTTGCTACAGGCGTCGTACTCCAAATCCTTGGACATCGAGCGTGAATGACGATATGGATAAAACTATTATTGCAACGTTCTTTCCGGTGTTAACATGGGAATAGCCGCCAAATTCGGAGCAGGAATCCTGATGACGCTCTTCTACGTCATCGCGGTGCCTTACATCACAGATACCTACATCACACCTTACATTGTAGAGGCCGTGGGGGACAACACCTTCCTGTTCTTCGGTTCCCAGACCCTGATCCAATTCCTCATCATCCTAGTGATGCTGATCTTCATGTTCCTCCTCGGAGGAGGCGCCATCCTGAGATGGTGCGGAATCTTCGGAGTGCTCGGAATGGTCGTCGCCTATTATCTGATGGGCAACATCGAGGGCGCAATCATCCCGTTGATCTCGGTTACCGTGGCATTCATTGTGACCATTCCCCTCAGAGCGAGGAAGAAGGCCAAGAAAGATGTCAAGGAACTCAAGAAGAAGATCAAGGAGAAGAGGAAGAAGAAGTGATTGTTTCAGTCACTAAGGACTTGGACTTCTTCCTTGTGTCGATGCGCAGCGGCACCATCTCATAATCTGCATCTGCCGGTATGACGTGCAGATGGGTGTAGAAGGGATCCTCGTACTTGGAGTTCATGTAGCCCTCGAAGTCAACGTTCATGTTGTCGAGGACATGCAGGAGGGTGTTCCTCATCTGGACAATCTCATCCTGCGGAATGTCGCGGAAATAGCTGTTGTTGAGCTCGACGATGCCATCCATGACCTTCTTTGCAAGAGCATGGCCCTCTTCGGTGAGGTAAATGCTGTACTTCTTGCTGCTCTCGGATTTCCTATCGTCGTACACGAGATTCTTCTCCCTGAGCACTTTGATGACACGGTTGGTGTTTGCTGTGTCAAGATCCAAGAAACGGGAGAGGCTCACCAGGGTCTGGCCGTCCTTTATCTCCAATGCTATCAGATAGACCGCATGAGCGCTGGTCAACCCATAGTCCTCGACCAAGGCAGACATGTTCTTACGCATCACGAGACTCATCCTGTCAAAGAAAGCGGGCAGGAATGAATTCCAATAGACATCTTCGCCGTCAGACATTCAGATACGATGATTTACTGGTTGGATTTATATGTAATCAATTTGTGCTCGTTAGTAAATCGTTGTTAAAAATTTAACACCGACAAAGTCGATATTTATTTGAGCTAAGTTTTAGCGTTCAATATTGTTTTTTAGCTGCTTTACGATACATTCTTTAGGAAAATGGCCCACGACGGAGCGTGTAGGTCATCATCTGGAAGTTGAGAATCATGTCGGACGGAGATGTCAGTCTTCAGTTCCCATTCGTCAGGATCGTGGGACAGGAGGAGATGAAGCGCGCCCTGTTGTTGAACATCATCGACCCGGGGATTGGAGGAGTTCTTCTCAGAGGAGAGAAGGGGACCGCCAAATCCACAACCGTCCGTTCATTGGAACAGATCCTGCCTAAGGTCAGCTGCATCAGCGGCTGCCAATTCCACTGCAATCCGGATAAGGTCAGGGACCTCTGCGAGGACTGTAAGAAGAAAGTGGCAGAGGGCGGATTTGGAACGACTATGCGCAGCATGAGGGTCGTGGAGCTTCCACTCAACGCCACGGAGGACCGTATCTCCGGAAGCCTGGACATCGAGCACATACTGAGAACGGGGGAGAGGAAATACGAGGGAGGTGTGCTGGCCCAGGCCAACGGTAACCTCCTGTACGTCGATGAGGTCAACCTTCTCGACGACCACATAGTCGATCTGCTCCTGGACTCCGCCGCGATGGGCAGGAACTTCGTAGAGAGGGAGGGCATCTCATACTCGCATCCTGCGAGGTTCGTTCTCATTGGTTCGATGAATCCTGAGGAAGGAACGCTCCGTCCCCAGCTTATGGACCGTTTCGGAATGTGCGTGGAGATCTCCACAGAATCCGATCCCAACATCAAGATCGAGGTTATCAAGAGGAGACTGGCCTTCGATGCAGATCCTGCAGGATTCATGGCAGAATGCCAAAAGGAGACCGATGATCTCAGGGAGAGGATCGCCAAGGCCAAAGCGCTTGTCAACAAGGTAAAGGTCACTGACAAGGTATTGCTGGCGATAGCCATGGTCTCCGTCCACTACAAGATGGAAGGGCACCGCGCGGACATTGCGATGATCCGTGCCGCCAAAGCAAATGCCGCATTGGAAGGCAGAGAGGAGATCACCTTCAAGGACATCTCTACAACTGCCCCGCTGATCCTGAGGCACCGTATCAAATCTGGACCGTTCGAAGAGGCTTCGTTCCGTCAGAGCGAGCTCGATAATGTCCTCAGGGGGTATATCTGATACTCAAACCCGAACAGTTCGTGGGGATGGAAGATGCTGTCCGCTCCATGACCTGTTTGCTGGTCGATCCGCACCTGCACGGTGTGCTGATCAAAGGTCCGGCGGGTTCAGGCAAATCCGCCATCATCCATTCTTTCTCCGCCGCCCTTACTGGGAAGAGGGCGAAGGTCATCCCGCAGAATATCACCGACGAACAGCTGTTCGGCACCATAGATCTGGAAGAAGTGCTGTCCACCGGAAACATGGCCTTCGAGCCCGGGATACTCGGTGGCGATGATCCGATCATTCTGGTCGATGATATCAACCTCCTTCCGAAGAACACCTCCCTGACCCTGATGGACTCCGTTCACAGAGGTAGCGTGCATGTTGAGCGTGAGGGAGTGTCGATGACCTATCCGTGTTCTGTTAGCGTCGTGGCCACTGTCAACGACCGCGAGCAACCGCTGTCTTCAGCCGTGATGGATCTTTTCGACATATGCGTTGTACTGCCTCGTGATTCCAACAGGACCGAACGTGTCGAGATCATGCAGGCGGTTCTCTCCGAGGGAGGCTTCGAAGACATTCAGGACAAAGATCTGGTGGCCAAGATAGAAAAAGGAAGGTCCCTCATCGATTCAGTGTTCGTTCCCGACATGGTACTGAAGGCCATAGTCGATGCCGGAAAGAAGTACGGTCTGCACGGAGTACGCGGAGAGCTTTCAGCTACCAGGGTTTGCAAGGCCTCAGCGGCATTGGACGGTCGCACCATGGTGAACGAGGATGATCTTGCTTTCGCACTGAAGGTCTGCATCCCGCATCGCCGTACACGCCACTCGATAGTCACCAAGGAGCCCGATGACCATATCATGCTCTTCAACACACATGAGGAAAAGGAGCAGGAGCGGGAGGTCGAAGCTCAAGTGCTCAGTCTAAAGGAGGCCATGGAGGCCGATGTTGACTTGGAGTATGACCAGAACGCGGACGACAAAAGGCCGGATGATGAAGAGGACGAGTTCCTGATTCTTGATATGGAGAAGGTATTCGAAACAATCGACCTGCTGGATGACAGCCGCCGTAAGAGGAGCAACGTTGACACACAGCTCATGAGGAGGTACATCAAGGACGTCGGTAAGGACGGACGCTATGTTTCCTCCAAACCGGCAGACGATGACCTGACGGATCTGGCCATTGATGCCACCGTACGTTACGCTGCACCGTATCAGAAACGTCGCAGGGAGAACTCTGGTAAGGATGGTGTGATAATCCTCCCGTCAGATCTCAGGCAGAAGATAAGGGAGAAGCGCACCTCTTGCCTGTACTTCTTCATGGTGGACAACAGCGGTTCGCTGGTCCTCAGGTCGAGGATGAGGGCAGTGAAGGCCGCCATACTGTCGATGCTCGGAGACCACTATACGCGCAGGGACAGCGTAGCGATAATGACGTTCAATCAGGATTTTATAGGAATGCTCCAACCGCCCACCCGTTCCGTAGGAGGGATTCAGAAAATCATCGAGGACATCCCTGTTGGGATGAAGACCCCTCTCAGCGAGGCCTTGTCATTCATGCACACGTATGTCGGTCAGTATCTCAGGAAGCACCCCGGAAACATGGCCTTCGTCGTCCTCATGACGGATGCTGGAGCGAACGTCGCCATGACTCCCGGCAACGATCCGTTGGAAGAGAGTCTTCAGATAGCATCCCATCTCAGGCTGGAGAGGATGGAGTGCGTAGTTGTGGACATCAAAGTGTCCTCCGTGATCAACGAGAAGGCCAAGAGGCTGGCGCGGGCATTGGACGCTCCCTACTACAAGATCGAGGACCTGAGGTCCTCAAACGACATCCTCAACTGACTTTCCTTCTCTCTTTGTCGAACATCCTGCTTATTAACGGATAACAACATCCCCCGAGCGATGACTGATACCACTGGTCTGAAAAACCGCGGGAAAACCAAAGCGGATACAGAAGATCGCCGCAAAGCTGCCGAAGAGTTCACCGGCACGAAGCTAGACAGCATCTCCAGATACGGATTCGAACCCGAACTGGCCTCGAAGAACATCGAGAACATGATCGGCACAGTGCAGATCCCCTTGGGATATGCGGGACCGGTCGCCATTCACGGAGAGTATGCTGACGGCGAGTACCTGATCCCTCTCGCAACCACCGAAGGAGCATTGGTAGCATCCATTTCCAGAGGAATGTCCGTCATCAATCAGTCGGGAGGAGTCAGGACAGCTGTGCTGGCCGACGCCATGACCCGCGCTCCCGTCCTAAAAGTCAACGGAATAAAGCATTCCAAAGAGGTGATCGCCTGGATCGACTCCCACAAGAAGGAGATCGATGAGGCGGTGAAAGGAACCACAAGCCATGGGAAACTGATCGATATCGAGCCTTTCCCCAACGGCAACAGCCTGTACCTCAGATTCTCATTCAGCACTGGAGATGCCATGGGAATGAACATGGCCACTCTGGCATCGGAAGCCGTATGCAGGCTCATCGAAAAGGAGACCGGAGCGACGATGGTATCGGTTTCAGGCAACATGTGCTCAGACAAGAAGCCTGCAGCGATCAATATGATCTCTGGAAGGGGCAAGACCGTCCTCGCTGAGGCCACCATCCCCCGCGATATCGTGGAGAGCAAGCTGCATGCGTCACCAGAGAGCATCGTCGATACCAACATCAGGAAGAACCTGGTCGGCAGCAGCATGTCGGGTACGCTGGGAGCAAATGCCCATGCGGCCAACATGGTGGCTGCATTGTACATCGCCACGGGCCAGGATCCTGCACAGGTCGTCGGAGGAAGCATGACCATCACCACCTGTGAGGCCAATGATGACGGACTCTACATCTGCGTCCGTATGCCCACAGTTGAAGTGGGGACCGTCGGGGGAGGAACATCTCTGCCCTGCCAATCGGAGGCCCTGAAGATGATCGATTGCCAAGGTTCCGGCAAGGCCAAGAAGCTGGCAGAGATCGTTGCATCCACAGTTCTGGCCGGAGAGCTCTCCACGCTCGCAGCTCAGGCTGCTGGTCAGCTAGGTCAGGCCCACAAGGCATTGGGTAGATGAATTCCTCCTGAACCGCTGGTCGCACACGCGACATTATTTATTAGGGAGTGGGCATCGAGGTCTCATGCCTGTTATAAACTTCAAGTACAGCGACCTGTGCTCCATCATGGGCATGGACGTCCCAATGGAGACTCTCGCTGCTAGAATCCCGATGATCGGTGCCGATATAGAGCACGCAGAGCCTGGAGACGACGATATGTCCGTCGAGTTCTTCCCGGACCGCCCAGACCTTTACAGCGTCGAGGGGACAGCCAGGGGAATGAAGGCCTTCCTGGGATTCGAGACCGGAATGAAGACCTACGAGGTCGAAGAGTCTGGACTTGATGTTTACATCAATTCATCCGTCAAAGACGTCAGACCCTATTTCCTATGCGGTATCGTCAAAGGAGTCGACATCGACGACAACACCCTCAAATCCATCATGGAGATGCAGGAGAAACTCCATACCACCATCGGAAGGAAGAGGAAGAAGCTCGCCATCGGAATCCACGATCTCGACAAGGTAAACGCTCCGTTCACATACAGGCTTGCGGAGCCCCATTCCATACGCTTCGTCCCCCTGGCGAAGACCGAAGAGATGGATATGGAGGAGATCCTCACCAAACACGAGAAGGGAAGGGACTATGCCCACCTCCTCAAGGGCTACACTCAGTACCCCATCATCCTGGACAAGAATGACCAGGTGCTGTCCTTCCCCCCGATCATCAACGGTTCACTGACCACGGTCACGACGAACACCCGCAACCTGTTCATAGACGTCACTGGATTCGACCGTAAGGCCGTCAAGGGAGCATTGGACATAGTCTGTACAGCCCTGGCCGAGCGTGGAGGAAAGATCGAGTCCGTCACCATGCACTCGGAAGGAGAGACCTTCCAGTCGCCTGATTTCACGCCCGCCACTTACAACATCTCCGCTGAGGAGTGCAACAAGTACCTGGGCACAAATCTGACACCGTCAGAGATGGTGGAGGCCCTTGCGAAGATGGGTCTAGATGCCACCGCCGAGGAGGACATCCTGAGCGTTACTGTCCCGACATACAGACTAGATATCATGCACAAGGTGGACATTTTCGAGGATATTGGAATCGGATACGGATTCGAGAACTTCGGAAGCGACTACTCCCTCACCCAGACATCTGGAGGACTGTTGCCCGTCAACTCATTCTCAGAGAGCGTAAGGGACGTTATGATCGGTCTCGGATTCATGGAGGTCATGACTCTGACCCTGATCAACGACAGGGACGAGTTCGAGATCTCCAAGCTGCCGTACTTCGAGAACGTCAAGGTCCTGAACCCGGCCACCGAGGACATCACATGCCTCAGGTCATACCTGATGCCCAGCCTGGTCAACATCCTCAAGCACAACAAGCACCGCGACCTGCCCCAGAAGATCTTCGAGGTAGGATACGTGGTTCGCGATGACCTGACCAAGATGCACCTGTGTGCGATGTACACGGCATCCAAGGTATCATTCACAGAGATCAAGTCCATCACAGAGTCCGCCCTTAGGGAGATGGGCTGCGAGTACGAGCTCAAGGCTACGGACATCAAGACATTCATCGACGGAAGGGGTGCAGAGGTCTACTACAAGGGCAAGCCCATCGGAATGTTCGGAGAGATGGCCATCGAGGTCGTTACCGGATACGAGATCACCCACCCGATAGCGTTCTTGGAGATCGATCTGGAGCCCATAATCGAGGACCGCAAGGAGACAATGTTCTGAGGGATAGAATGGAAAAAGGAGAGAAGTTCCCGGATTTCAAACTGGTCGACGACCAGGGCAACGAGTTCAGCAGCAAGCAGATGAAAGGCAAGAGGTACATCATCTACTTCTATTCCAAGGACAACACCTCTGGATGCACTAGGGAGGCTCAGGCATTCAGTGAGTCCATCGAGAAATTCAAGGCCCTTGACATACCTGTCATCGGAGTCAGCAAGGACTCCGTGGCATCCCATCAGAAGTTCATCGAGTCCAAGAACCTGAAGATCAAGCTGCTCAGCGACCCCGACCATGTGCTCATGGAGAAGGTCGGTGCATGGGGAACCAAGATGATGTACGGCAAGGAGACGACCGGAACCATCAGGTCCACATTCATCGTCGGTGAGAACGGAAAGGTCGAAGCGGTTTGGAAGAGGGTCAAGGTCGACGGCCACGTAGACAAGGTCTACGACCAGGCCTGCAGCCTGTCGAACTGCTGAACATCAGAGAAGATTCCCGATATTCAGGATGTAATTCGTATCGAGGATCTCCTTGATACGGCGCAAATCATCTTCGGCCTTCTGGCCGTATTTCTCCACTATCTTACCGTTATCCATCTTACCGGACTCGATGGTGGGGTTCTCCTCGACCCTGTCGGAGAGATAGATGTCCGCTTCGGTAATTATTCCAAAAATACCCTCAGATCCAATGAAGAGGTCCAGAAGATCCATGTCAGCGGAGATCTTGGGGCCGTAATCGTCCGTCGAATCGTATTCGGGGAGATCGAAGGAAAAGTAGTTCCTTCCAGCAGGGAACATTATGCGCCTTCCCTCTGCCTTGTACTCTCCGCGATCCATGGTCATGAAGGTGCTGTCCGAGAAGACGACCTTGATCCTCCTGACGTAAGGGCGGATGTTCGAACGGTTGATCGCCACCGTTCCGCCTACGCTGTGCTCAAGGCTGACTGACACGGGGAACACTTTACCCGTTGTGTCCACTTCCTCCCCTTCCACAAGGGGTGCGATGCCTCCTACGGACAGAGCATTGTTGAACTGCGAGATGGTTGTGCAGGGAAGAACTCTGAGATATGGCCCGGTCTCATCCTTGCCGACCCCTATGATGCCGCTGAGATGCTCCATGGACATGACGTCACCGCCTGTGGGTACGGATCCGCCCCTGGAGCCCATCCTGCTGCCGGATATGGTGACCTTGGTGTTCCCTTTGCTGGAGTACCTGATACCTTCCCTGAGCTCGGTCTCGTCGTTGGGGAGGATGACGTTCTTGGCATGCCCCCTGAGGGTGGACCTGTCGTTTAGGTACCTCGAACCGTCCTGGATCCTTTCTCTTAGGAACATTCACTCATCCCACAAACGCGGTATCATGGCCGCAGTGACCGATTGCTCGGTCAGCTTTTCGCGATCTATCAGACCTTTGCTGAGGAGTCCGATGGCTCCCTGCTTTTTCCCTATTTCGGTGCTGCCGTAGACTTCCTTCATGGCCTCACCGACTGTCATACCGTTGCGGACCAGCTCGGCAATCCTGTCCGGGTACCTGAATCCCATTCCGTGACCGTATGTGATCCTGCCGTCCTTCGTTATGATCGTGCAATGCTGTATGTCGTACAGCCCATCGAGCATCTCGAACACGCCGGCCTCTATGCCCACTGCCATGTCGTGGTCCCCCAAAGCGGCCCTGGCCCTGTTCTCGGAACCCTGGTGCGTCTGTTCGCCGAACGGCTGAGGCGGCACCCCGCTGGATACCTCCACAGGGATGACTTTGACGTCGCCGTAGATCTTCTCCATAACAGCTCTGACAGCGGCCACCTTCACCTGATTGACAGAACCGACGGCTATTCCGAGAACGTTTGAATTGCCGTCGCGTCCGTAGTCTCCTCTGAGGATGGAGGAAGAGCTGATCTTCTCACCCTTGTCCGACATCTTCAATGGTACGACGACGAGCTCCAGGGGCTTTACTCCTCTGTATGCCCTCTCCTCGTTCAGCCTGTGACCGTTCTGAAGGGTCTCCTCCGAGACCACGAGGATGTCCACGGCATCCATGATCTCCCTGGGCCCGTATATGTCGTCTATCTGGAAGATCTCGTAATCTCCCCAGCCTTCGACTGTCCTTTCGAGCTCTCTCTTACGGATATCATAGAATGTGAAGGCGTCTCTGCCGGCTGATGCCATTTCATCGGAAGTCAGACCGATGAGTACCTTATCGCCCACCTCGAACGCCTTCTTCAGCAATGACAGGTGCCCGTCGTGGATGATGTTGAACGTTCCGGCTACAGCGGCAATCATCTGCCATCCCTCACGGAGACCTACGGTCGACTTCGTTCTGAACAATGATCATGCAATGATCGGCATGCAGGCTGTGCGGCCCTATGCAGATCTTGTCTGGACCGTACGAGAGAAGGAGCTGTTCCTCCTCCTCGGTAAGATCGTGGTTGTCCCCCAGTACGAATATGGGGTCGGTTGGGAACTCGTATTCCCTGCAGTCGGTACCGTCCTCCTTCAGATAGACGAACGATCCGACCTTCGATAGCTTCTCCAGCACGTCGGCGAAGGACATACGGGTGTTGTAGACTCCGGGCGATGCCTTGACCTCCTCACCTGGGGAGACCTTCTTGAGCAGAGCATTGCGGATAAGCGATGATGTGCTCCTCTCGTCCGGGTTCAGGTACCTGAGCTCCTTTCCTTTGAAAACTACTGTCTTGGGTGCATCCTCGCCCCCTTCCAGCACAAGATAGATCTCGACATCCTTGCGCAGGTCATGGCTGAGGAAGAATGCGGAATTGACACATCTCACTAGGATGTCGAGCCTTCCGGCACCTCCAGCTATATCGTCAAGCTTGAAATCCCCGGTCGTGACGGCCTTGTGGCCTGTGATTACGAAGTATCTCATTCGGATCCCTGAAGGTCCTTGAGGGCGTCCATGTCGACGCCGCCCATCTGCTTCATGAGCTGCTTGCGCATCTTACGGTCCTTTGTGACTGAGGTCATCATCTTCTTGCTGTTGGTGTACTGCTTCAGAAGCTCCTTGACATCATGTGATGTGACTCCGGCACCTGCGGCGATCCTGTCGATGCGCTTTGATTTGATGAGCGCGGGGTCGTCCTTCTCCTCCTTTGTCATGGAGTCCATGATGACCTTGAACACTCCGAGCCTCTGCTGGGTGGCCTCATAGTCGACCTTGTCGCTCATCGAGCTCATTCCGGGCAGGAGGCTCATAAGCTTCTCAAGGGTTCCCATCTTGCTCATTGCCGTCATCTGGTAGTACATATCGTTGAGAGTGAAGCGTCCGGACATCATGTGGCGGGCGACCTCTTCCATAGCCTCCTGGTCATCGATCTCCTGTGATGCCAGCTCTATGAGCGCTGAGAGATCTCCCATACCGAGCAGCCTTGAGATGAACCTCTTGGCGTCGAAAGGCTCCAGGTCGCGGATGTGCTCTCCCACTCCCAGGAAGACTATCCTTGCGTTGGTCTTCTGGATGGCTGAGATCGCTCCTCCTCCCTTAGAGGTACCGTCCATCTTTGTGAGAATGACTCCGGTGACCCCTACGGCGTTGTGGAATGCCTCGGCCTGAGGTCCTGCCTGCTGACCGACCTGCGAATCCAGGACGAGGATCCTCTCCTCGGGCTGGGCCACCTTGGCGATCTGCTTGATCTCATCGATCAGATCGTCCTCAAGGGCGTGACGTCCAGAGGTATCGATGATGATGATCTGTTTGTTCTTGAAGAACTCCTTTCCTCTGGCGACGATGCCGGGTGCGTCCGATTCTCCGGGCTCACCGTAGACCTCTACCCCCACCTTCTCTCCCAGCTGCTTAAGCTGATCGAGAGCTGCGGGCCTGTATACATCGGCTCCTATGAGTCCGACGGAGAATCCCTTCTTCGAGAAGTATAATGCGAGTTTACCCGTGGTTGTGGTCTTACCCTGTCCGTACAGTCCGACCATCATGATGGTCTGGGGCTTGAGCTGCAGGCCCTCGCCGTTGTTGACCAGTCTGACCAGTTCCTCGTAGATGATCCTGGTGACGTGATCCTTCATGCTCCTTCCGGCTTCCGGGGGCTCATTGAGGGCGCGGTCCTTGACGTTGTTGGTAACCTCGAGCACCAATTTGACATTGACATCGGCCTCGAGCAGGGCGCGCTGCAGGTCCTTGCAGAGATCCTTGACTAATTCCTCGTCTATGATGGATGCCTTCCCTACACGTCCTAGAACGTCCCTAAGGGATTTTCCCAATCCTTCCATGACCATGGTAAACGCCTTGCAATACGCGCACGCGTAAAAAAGGATATTGCAGTAAACTCAGTGAAATTGTGAACGATCTAAACGTGAACGGCCCGAAGGATGTCACGGAGAATGATGAAGGTTGGGGGACCGGTCAGCAATAAGAAGGGATGGGATGCACTCTACAGCCTGACCGAATCCCTGCAGACCTTATATTCATTCATGAAGTATATAATCATTCCCTCGATTTTTCTCAATGTTTCGACTTAACTCAGTTTATGTTATACCTAAACAAAAAGTCGTTCCAGCATAAACTGGTCAAAATTGACTGGCCTATCTGTTGAGAAATAACTGTAAAAAAGATAGTGGGGCCGAAGCCCCAAAAGTTTGAATCAGAGGTAACCTGATTTCTGGAGGGCCATGAGGTCCTCGGTGGAGAGCTTCTCTCCAGCCTTGAAGCGCTCGAAGATCTCCTTTGCCTCCTTCTTTCCGGACTCGTCGATCTTCTTCTTCTTGACACTGTTCTTCTTGTTCTTGAAGGCAGCGGCGTCCTTGTCCATCTCGTGGACGGACTTGATCTGCTCGATGTGCTTCTTGTGCTCCTCATCGGCTGCCTGCTTGCACTCGATGAACTTGGCCTGGGCTGCGTCAGCTTCCTTCCTGAGCTTGTCTGCCTGCTCGTAGTAGCCGATCATCCTGTCATGGGCGGCCTGTGCCTGCTCCGCGTACTCGGAAACCTGGTGGTGGTAGGTCTCTGCCTGAGCCTTTGCCTCCCTGAGCTGTGCTACGAGGCCTTTGATCTCATCGTTCTGCTCGTAGGTCTTCTCCCTCTCTGCGATCTGCTTCGCGAGAACGGAGATCTGCTTCACCATGCCGTTCTCCTTGTCCTTTCCAAGGGGCATGGTCTGCTGCATGTATTCAAGATCCTGGAGCTGTTTCTTCAGCTGCTTGAGGGGGACCTGGTCCTTCTCCTCTGCTTTCTCAGTCCTGTAAGGTGCGAGCTGTTCCTTGAGAGCGGTTACCTTCTGGTTCCACTCGTCCCTGAGCTCTTTGGTCTCCCTTACCTTCTGGTTGTAAGAGTCACGCTCTTCCCTGCACTTTCCGGCCTGGTCCACAAGCTCCCTGACCTGGGAGTTGAGTGCGTCCCTCTTGGACTTCCACTCCTTGGTCTGGTTGTTGAGCTCGTCCCTGAGCTTCCTGTGCTTCTCGGCATCCTCATTGACGATGCTGCGCTTCTCTTCCATTGCTGCGAGGCCTTCCTCAGAGGTGATGGTTGTCTCCTCTTCGGTCTCGGTCACCTGTTCGATGACCTCTTCTACCTGCGCCTGCTGTTCCTGAGAATCCTGCTGCTGAATATCCTCCACAAAATCTTCCATAAATGTTCAACTCACTATGTTCGCATTGACCATGAGATAAGCATGGTCCACTTTAATCGTGCATAATAAGACCTTATTAATAAAGGTTTGTGGGAGTATATCGGTCATTTGACGAGTTTAAACATCTCCGCCAACCTCAGACAACGCATACCTGCACTTACAGGTTATGCCGTCCGAGTCTGATTCCGTAACAACTTCTGCGAATAGTTTCTCTTTCGTGAACTAAACTGGGGCAACTACTTTTACCCCAATCGACTATGGTCATGACATGAGCAAGGAGTTCGAAGTGGACGAGAACGGCCTTACAGCCGACGGATACCACATCCTTTCGAAGGACAGCAAAAAGTCGATGTACATCGCCAACCTGATCAAGCTGGCTGTGCTGGCTGCGATATGCTTTGCAGTATCGCATTTCGGAAAGGACGTACTGGAGAACGATTACAACACCGTCTGCATGATTTTGTATGCGCTGTTCATCATTCTCGCTGCATACTGGATCGTCGGTCCCGAGGTATTCTACAGGCGCTACCGCTACAGGATCGACGACGAGAAGGCTGAGATCAGGCGCGGAATCATCACCATCTCCCACTCCATGGTCCCCATCGAGAGGATCCATCAGGTTGAGGTCAGCAAAGGGCCCATCAACAGGATGTTCGGACTGGCCAACGTCGTCATCACCACTGCTGGAGGGGTCACTACTCTGGAGTTCCTAGACGAGGACACCGCCGAGAGTATCGCATCTAGGCTCAACGAGTGCGTCGTCAAGCTCCTGAAAGACCGTGATTGAAATGGAAGGTGAACCTCTACAGGAAACCGTCTCCCAGCCGGAGACGATGGTCTACAGGAACCACTATTCCTACGTGATACAGAATCTGGTATCGCTGATCCTCACACTGGGCCTGATCCTGCTCATCAACTACTTCTCCAACCGTGACGAGGGTTTCGTCCTGGTCGGATGGTCCTATGCGATAATCATCCTGGTCGTAGGCCTGATGTTCGTCTATATCAGGATGTGGATTCTGACCACATACACATTCGGACCCACCGAGCTTTACGTATTCAGGAACACATACTTCAAGAAGGAGACAAAGATCCAATACTCGAAGATGGCCTCGGTCAATGTCAGAAGGACCATCGTCAACCGCATCTTCGGATCGACCACTCTGTTGTTCAACGTCAACTCGTCCGTCAACTCCAACAATGCCGAGGCCACGCTCACATTGAAATCCGACGAAGCGGACAGGCTGAGGGAGATCATCTCAAGCAGGATATTCAACAAGGAGATGGAGGTCAAAGTCGAGCAACAGATGGACACCATGGTTGAGATCACCAACTTCGATGTCATACTCCATGGAATCTTCGGTCAGCCCACCTTATCTTCGCTTGTTGGATTGGCGTCACTGGCCTATTCCATATTCGCAGCGGTCACCGATTCCAACGGAATACTGTTCGGTCTGTTCCTTTTCTTCCTCAGCGTGGTGCTTCCTTCGGTCAGGACCGTGTTGAGATACTACAACTACCGCATCTACCGTGTCGAGGACACCATCACGGTGGAGAGCGGGCTCATAAGCACTTACCGCAGCTCCTTCAACATCAACAAGGTAAACTGCGTCAGGATAAGGGAGCCGCTGCTCGCACGCATCATGGGAAAATCCCTTCTGGAGGCCGAGGTCGTAGGTCTTGCGGACAGCAACGGGCTGCCTCTTCTCTGCCCTCTCAAAGGAAGGGCCACCGTCCTCGGACTTGCAGCAACGCTTGTACCGGAATTCCTGTTCGATACGACCAACCACAAGCAGCCCAGACAGGCCTTGGTACCTACAGTGGCATACAAGGCCATCTTTGCGGCCATCATTGCAGCGGCCACGGCAGCCATGTTCCTCTATTGGTCTTTCCGCTACGCGGAAGAGACAGGGGATCTTGGAACCTTGGTCATATACATCCTGGCAGCATTCTTCGGGGTCGTCTTACCTATCCTGCTGATCTTGCACGGTGTTCTTGCCCAGGGCAACAGGGAATTCGAGATGGGGGATGAAACGTTCATGTTCATCACCGGAGCCTATGACAGGCAGAGGGACTTCATCAGGTATGACAAGGTCCAGATCTGCTCGGTTTCGGCCGGTCCTATCCAAAGGCATTACAAAGTCGGAACCGCCAGGGTATCCATGATGTCCGCCATGGGTGCGAAGAGCATCACCTCGGGCATCTTCAACAAAGAGGAGTTGGAACTCATCGGCAAAGAGGTCATGGCCAGGATCAGGGACGGAAGGTATGACTACCGCCGTTATCTGTAAGCGCGTGCGTGGATACAGTTATAAGTGAACCTTGCAATCGCCGTACCGATTTCAATGAGCAACAGCTGTCCCCTCGACTACAGGTACGGACGTGCCGACATGAAGGCTGTCTTCTCCGAAGAGAGCCGTATCCAGAACCAGATGAACGTAGAAGCCGCACTGGCAAGGGCCCACGCATCCCTGGGAACGATTTCCGAAGCGGATGCTAAGGAGATCACCCGCGTTGCGAGCCTGGATGTAGTCGACGTAGCGAGGATCAAAGAGATCGAGAGCGAGACCAGGCACGACCTCATGGCCATGGTTAAGGCCATGACGGAACAGTGCAAGGGCGATGCGGGTAAGTACGTGCACCTCGGAGCCACTTCCAACGATATCGTCGATACCGCCACCGCTCTGCAGATAAAAGCTGCCATGGAAATCATACTGAAGGATGTCGAGGACTTCATCTACACACTGGCGGTCATCGCCAAGAGGGAGAGGGACACCCTCGAGATCGGAAGGACACATGCTCAGTTCGCAATCCCCATCACATTCGGATTCAAGATCGCCGGATACATCGCTGAGATGATCAGGCACAGGGAGAGGATCATCGAGTGCATGCCCAGGGCATGCGCCGGAAAGATGGCTGGTGCCGTAGGTACAGGTGCAGCCTTGGGAAAGAACTTCTTCGAGATCCAGAAGAGAGTCATGAACGACCTCGGACTCACCTATGAACCCGCCGCGACGCAGGTTGTCGGAAGGGACAGGTACACGGAGGTCATCTGCCTGATAGCCAACATCGCCACATCCATCGAAAGGTACGGAACGGAGGTCAGGAACCTCCAGAGGTCCGAGATCGGAGAGGCATCCGAGTTCTTCGATGTGAAGAAACAGGTAGGAAGCTCCACCATGGCCCAGAAACGCAACCCGATGAACTCGGAGAACTGCTGCGGTCTGGCCAGGGTCATCAGGGGATTCGTAACCCCCACCTTCGAGAGTCAGGTACTCTGGCATGAGAGGGACCTTTCCAACTCATCGACCGAGAGATTCACCCTGCCCCACGTGTTCATCCTGACCGATGAGATCCTGAAGAAGATGAATTGGATCTTCGAGGGACTCGAGGTCCACTCCGACAAGATGCTGGAGAACATCGAATCCTCCAGGGGACTCGTCATGGCCGAGCCTCTGATGATGAAGCTCACCGAGAAGGGAATCGGAAGGCAGGACGCCCACGAGATCATCAGGGAGTCATCCATGGTAGCAGAGGACCAGAAGAGGCATCTCAGGGATGTGCTCATGGAGAGGGAGGACCTCAAAGGAGTGCTTACCAAAGAGGAGATCGTGGCCACCATGGACGCCGCCAACTATGTGGGCGGTGCAAGGGAGATCGTCGACAAGATGGTCGAGGCCGCAGAGAACATCCTGGAAAAGAAGGTGGAGTGATGCATCCCCAGCTTCGTTTCGGGCTTATCCTCGGTGCGATCGTGGGATTCATGCTCGCGCTGTACTTCTACATGGAGAACCAGAATCCGTTCAACTTCCTTCTTGTCCCGTTCGCGGCTCTTATGGGTGCCGGTCCGTGGTTTTTGAAGCCGAAGGACGAATGAAAAACGATTCCCCCGTCTCCGGGGGATAAAACAATTTCAAAGTTTCTTTCCGGCGTGATCGCCAGGTGTAACGTAGTAGATCTCCTCGACCTTCAGCTTGATGAGGTTCTTGGCAGGATAGGTCTCCTTCTTGGAGTGAGCGATTGCCACAGCCTTCATGTAATCGTCCCCGGAGTTCTCGATGGTTGCCGAACCCTTGATCTGGTAGGACTCCGTGTAATCCCTAGTCCAGATGTAGAAAGCTGCCTTGGGATTCTCCTTCAGGTTGGCCAATGTCTTGTTCAGATAGTTGTCGACGAGCCAAATGTTCCCGTCGTCTCCCATGAAGATCATTCCTACCGGAACGACGTTGGGAGTTCCGTCCTTGGATGCCGTTGCGAAAGAGATTATGCCTGTGGCCTTCATCTCCTCCAGCATCTCTGGTGTCATCTGCGCCATGCACTGAGAATCCATATAGCACGATAAAACACCGTCGGAGACGATCCGGTTATTAAAGGGGGTTAAGTCCCTTTCAGATGGCTGAAATAGCCCGAGCACGTGGACATTCCTTTTTATTGACGTTATCCATCACACGCACGATAACAATGGTAGACGAGAAAGCAATCCAAGCGGCACAGGAGAAATTCGGTGCCCTGCTGAGGAAGCAGCTCGAGAGGGTCGAGGTTCTGAAGAACGAACCCGACTGGACAGACTACTCCAAACTGGACAAGCTGATCATAGGCGTTTGCGGTGGGGACGGAATCGGACCCTACATCTGCGCATCCGCCCAGAAGGTCATGGAGACACTCCTCGCTGACAAGATCAAGGCCGGCAAGGTCGAGATCAGGCAGATCGACGGTCTGACCATCGAGAGGCGTGTGGAGGTCATGAAGGCGATCCCCGATGACACACTGGCTGCCCTGAAGGAATGCCACGTGATCCTCAAAGGTCCCACGACCACACCCAAGAAGGGAGATCCCTGGCCGAACATCGAGAGCGCCAACGTCGCCATGAGGAAGGAACTCGACCTGTTCGCCAACGTCAGGCCTGTTTCGGTCCCCGAGCTCGGTATCAACTGGGTTTTCTACAGGGAGAACACAGAGGGAAGCTACGCCCTGGGAAGCGACGGAGTGAACGTCACCGACGATCTCGCAATGGACTTCTGCGTTGCCACTACACAGGGAACCGAGAGGATCATCCGCGCAGGTTTCGAGCACGCCAAGAAGACCGGGGTCAACTACGTTTCCCTTGTCACCAAGGCCAACATCATCAAGACAACCGATGGAAAGTTCCTCAGCATCGCCGAGAGGGTAGCGAAGGACTATCCTGAGGTCCAGTGGGACGATTGGTTCATCGACATCACCACTGCGAAGCTGATTGACCCCGCAAGGAGGAGCAACTTCAAGGTCTTCGTACTGCCCAACCTCTACGGAGACATCATCACGGACGAGGCTGCCCAGATCCAAGGCGGTGTCGGAACAGCCGGTTCAGCCAACATCGGAAAGAGGTACGCCATGTTCGAGGCCATCCACGGTTCCGCACCCAGGATGGTCACAGAGGGTCGTGCCCAGTATGCCGATCCCTGCAGCATGATCAAGGCGGTCGCCATGATGATGGAGCATATCGGAGAGGTCGAGAAGGCCAAGAAGCTCAACATGGCCCTTGACATCACCACTCAGTTCGAGAAGAAGCTCGTCATGACCGGAAGGGACACTGGAGCAACCGGAGACGAGTTCGCCCAGTACGTCCTTGACACCATGGCCAGACCCGACATAGAGAAGGTCTGGCAGAACTACATCGACGAGTCCATCGCGAACGCGAAGAACTGATCAAAATCCTTACTCCCCTCCGGGGGAGATCCTTTTCACATTCTTTCCGGGATCAAAACGCTGTAGTCATGCTCTGCTGGCCCTTACTCGCGAGCGTATACTCGCCTTTATGACAGTTATATATCTTGTTCCTGTCCGCTACTATTATTAGTTTAGAACAAATTTCTGCCAGTCATTCAATCCGCCTTAACGGATTAGGTTGAGATAACTTGAATACGAATCAAAAGATCAAATTCGTGGCTGTATTGCTCACATTGGTCGTATTGTTCGGACTGACAGCTATCGCCCAGGAGGACGATGCAGACCAGAGGTACACCATCGAAGTGGTCACGAACCCCGATTTCGCACCATATGAATACCTGGTGTCGGAAGAATACGAGGGAATCGATATGGATATCTGGAAGGCGATCGCGCAGGCACTGGACTGCAACGTCAACTTCAATGTCATGGACTTCGATTCCATCATCAATGCGATCGAGGCCGGAAGGTTCGACGTTGGCGCTTCTGGATTCACCGTGACCGAGGAGAGGAAGGAACAGATTAACTTCTCCACGACATACTCCACGGCCCACCAGGTGGCTCTCGTCCTCAAGGACAGTCCACTCGCCAATGCCAAGACCGCCGACGAACTCATGAACAAATCTGTGGCCGTTGAATCCGGAACCACCGGATACTACCTGGCCGCCGACGTTTTCGGAGAAGAGAATGTCACCCCGTACAACACATACACGGATGTCATACAGGGCCTGGTCTCCGGATATGACCAATTCGCTGTACTGGATGACCTTGTGGCCGAATCCTTCGCCGACAAGTACGGAACACTGAAGATCCTCGATGTCTCGATCCCTGGTGATGAGATAGAGGAATATGCGTTCACGATCAACAAGCAGAATGTCCAGATGCTCCAATACACAAACAGGGCGATGGAGTACCTTCAGGGAATGGGCGTCATCGATGATATCTTCGCATACTACGCGAGCATCAACTACGACCCCGAGCAGGTGGGTTACTTCTCTGCACACCCTGAGAAACTGGCAGAGATCGATGTCGTGGTCAAGTACCAACCGACCGACAAATACACAATCCAGGTCGCAACCAACCCTGATTTCCCTCCCTACGACTACACCGTATCCGGTGACTACGAGGGGATCGACATGGATATCTGGAAGGCGATCGGATATGTGCTTGACTGTAATATCAACTTCAACTTCATGGAGTTCGATTCCATCATCAACGCCATCCAGACTGGAAGGTACGAGGTCGGAGCTTCAGGATTCACCGTGACCGACGAGAGAAAGGAGATGATCAACTTCTCCAACACCTACGCGGTAGCCCACCAGAACGTCCTGATGCTGAAGGACAGCCCTCTGGCCACAGCCACATCGTGGGAGGAGCTCCAGAATGTCCTTGTTGCGGTCGAATCCGGAACCACCGGATACTATCTGGCCGCTGATGTTTTCGGAGACAGCTATGTCTACCCGTACAACACATACACCGATGTCATCGAGAGCGTCCTGACGAAATACTCGGCATTCGCTGTACTGGATGACCTCGTCGCCATATCATACGTAGAAGCTCACCCGGACGAACTTATGATCCTCGATGTTGAGCTCCCCGGAGCCGAAGAGGAACAGTACGCCTTCGTATTCAACAAGTCGAACACCGAACTCCTTGGTTACACGAACAAGGCGATGACGTACCTTGAAGAGAAGGGCATCATCGACGACATTTATGCTTACTACGCGAGCATCAGTTACGATCCTGAGGTAGAGGGATACTTCTCCGCCCACCCTGAGGCTCTCAAGAAACTGGAGGTTCTCGTCCATTACGTCCCCGGACAGATGAAGGAGACCGTTCAGGTAGCTACCAATCCCGATTTCCCTCCCTATGACTACATGGTATCCAGTAGCTTCGAAGGAATCGACATGGATATCTGGAAGGCCCTTGGAAAAACCCTGGACTTCGATGTGAACTTCAACTACATGGAGTTCGACTCCATCATCAATGCGATAGAGTCGAAGAAATTCAACGTCGGTGCCTCTGGATTCACCGTGACCGAGGAAAGGAAGGAGATGATCAACTTCTCCGAGACCTATGCGGTCGCTTACCAGAAGGTACTGATGCTGAAGGACAGCCCCCTGGCGACAGCCACATCGTGGGAGGATTTGAAGAACGTCACCATAGCCGTCGAATCCGGTACCACCGGTTACTATCTGGCGGCGGATGATTTCGGCGATTCCTACGTCCACCCCTACAACACGTACACAGAGGTCGTGCAGAGTGTCCTGTCTGGTCACGATGCTTATGCCATATTGGACGACCTCGTTGCGGTATCGTACGTAGAGGCTCACCCGGACGAACTGTTCATCCTCGAGGTCGCGCTCCCCGGAGCTGAGGCTGAGGAATACGCATTCGTATTCAACAAGGCGGACACCAGACTCCTCGAGTACATCAACACCGCCATGATCTACCTCAAGGACACGGGAGTCATCGACGACATCTTCGCATACTACGGAAGCATCAGCTACGATCCTGAGGTCGTAGGATACTTCTCCGCCCACCCTGAGGCACTCGCTGCGATACAGGTCATCGACCACTACACAGCTGAGGACCCAGGAAGCGGTACTGAAGGCAAAGGATGGCTGGAGTCGTTCTGGGACGAGATCATAAAGAACTTCGTCGAAAAGGACCGTTACCAGCTCATCATAATGGGTCTCCAGAACACGGTGTACATCACCATCATCGGATTGGCCCTCGGTCTGCTGATCGGTATCTTGAGCGCCATCGTGAGGTCGTTCCATGATCTGCGTGGCAACTTCAAGATCCTGAATGCCATTGTTAAGGTGTACATCACAATCATACGCGGTACTCCTCTGCTTGTGCAGCTGCTGATCATCTACTTCATCGTATTCGCCTCATCCGGACTGAATTCGATCATAATCGCAGGTATAGCATTCGGTATCAACTCAGGAGCGTACGTGGCCGAGATCGTCCGTGCCGGAATCAATGCAGTTCCCAAGGGACAGCTTGAAGCCGCTGAGAGTCTCGGAATGAACTTCAACATGGCCATGTTCACGGTCATACTCCCGCAGGCCATCAGGAACATCCTGCCTGCACTGTGTAACGAGGGAATCTCGCTGCTCAAGGAGACCTCAATCGCCGGTTACATCGGAATCGTGGATGTCACCAAGGCAGCGATGCTTATCAGGTCACAGACCTACAGCGCATTCGTACCGCTCATCGGTGTCGCGCTGATCTATCTGGTGATTGTCCTGATACTGCAGTACCTTGTCGGAATATTGGAAAGGAGGTTGAACGATGCCTACAGATGAAGTGTTGTTGGAAGTCAAGGACCTGCACAAGTACTTCGGGGACCTCGAAGTGCTGAAGGGAATTACCACCGAAATCAGGAAGGGTGAGGTGGTTGCGGTCGTCGGTCTGTCTGGATGCGGTAAATCCACATTCCTCAGATGCCTCAACCGCCTGGAGACACCCACATCCGGAGAGATCCTGTTCGAGGGGAAGAGCACCCTTGACAAATCCACGGATGTGAACAAGCTCAGAGAGAAGATCGGAATGGTGTTCCAATCGTTCAATCTGTTCCCGAACAAGACAGTGAAGGAGAATATCATGCTGGCGCCCGTCAAGCTTAAGGTAATGTCCCAAGCCGAGGCGTCTGCCAGGGCTGACGAACTGCTAGCCAGGGTCGGATTGGCAGACAAGGCCAACGAGTATCCCCTGAAACTGTCCGGAGGACAGCAGCAGCGTGTCGCTATAGCTCGCGCGCTCGCCATGAACCCCGACATCATGCTGTTCGATGAGCCCACCTCTGCTCTGGACCCTATGATGGTCGGAGAGGTCATGAAGATCATCAGAGAGCTTGCAGAGAGCGGTATGACGATGATTGTCGTCACCCACGAGATGGGTTTCGCCAAAGAGGTCGCCAACCGTGTGATGCTCTTCCACAACGGTGTCGTTGAGGCGGACTGCTCACCCCAGAAGTTCTTCGGTGGACACGAGAACCCGCAGGTCAAGGAATTCCTCGCGCACCTGCTCTGAAACACAAATGGTCCGGCCTCCGGGCTGGACCATACCTTTTTTCTCTATCTCGCAGATTCTCACATCATGAAACTGGAAGTGCTCCCGTGGCATCTGTCCGTCTGCAAGATCGATTCTCTGAAGTGGACAGAGCTTTGCAGCAAACCGTTCTTCCTAAGCAGGACCGACAACGAACTGTCCTTGGTCTGTCTGACCGAGAACGTGCCTGCCGATGTCCTCAACGAAGAGAAAGGCTGGAGAGCGTTCAGGATCGAGGGGACATTGGATTTCTCCATGGTCGGGGTACTCTCCAAGATTACCGGGATTCTTGCTGGCGAGAACATCGGTATCTTCGCTATCTCTACCTTTGACACGGATTACATACTGGTCAAGGAAAAGGACCTGGAGAGCGCGCTGACCGCATTGAGGGACAATGGATATCAGGTTCTCTGAGTGAAGAATGGAAAAGTGGTGCGATGGCCGGGAATCGAACCCGAGTACCTACCTTGGCAAGGTAGGAGTCTAACCGCTAGCTCACCATCGCAGCAAGCCACTGATTGTATGATTCCATTTAAACCTTATTGGTATGCCTAATCCACATGTTTATAAAGCCCGTTGCATAGGCCAAGATAACGTGGAGAATGTTCTATCATGACCGGTTTCGAGGATCTTGGACTGAACAAGAAGCTATGCAAGGCTGTTGCGGAGATGGGTTGGACGACCCCTACTCCGATACAAAGCAGTTCGGTCCCTGAAGGCCTCATGGGCAGGGATCTCTTCGGTGAGGCCCAGACGGGAACCGGGAAGACCGGTGCTTATGCACTCATCACGCTCGGCCGTACCAAGGCCAAATGCGAGAAGCCCTCCACGATCGTATTGGCACCCACAAGGGAGCTGGCAGACCAGGTATCCAAGGAGATGAAGAACATCTCACGCTACACCGGACATGTCGTCACTGCGATCTACGGAGGGGCATCCTACGGAAAGCAGATAGATGTCCTCGAGAACGGATGCGACGTTGTCGTCGGCACTCCCGGAAGGATACTCGATCTTCACGGAAAAGAGATACTGGACCTCACCAGCATCAAGGAGCTCGTCCTTGATGAGGCGGACAGGATGCTGGACATGGGATTCAGGGAGGATATCGAGAACATCATCTCACTCACCCCATCCTCCAGACAGACGCTCATGTTCTCAGCCACTTTGGATGACGAGATCCGTGAGATCGCCAGCAACTCCATGAGAGAACCACTGGAGATATCGGTATCCCGCGATGCGATCGTCACAGACCTGGTGAAGCAGTACTACATCGAGACGCCCCGCAACAAGAAGATCGACATCCTCAGGGACATAATGGCCAACGGCGATCCCAAGATCCTCGTGTTCTGCTCCACCAAGATCATGGTCGATGACCTCTACGAAGGATTCAGCAAGGAAGGGATGAAGATCGGAGCCATCCACGGCGACATGCCTCAGCTCAGAAGGGAGAAGACCATCAAGGGCTTCAAGAACAACAGGATGAAGGTACTGGTGGCCACGGATGTCGCAGCCAGAGGATTGGACATCGATGATATCGAATGCGTCGTCAACTACGACGCGCCAATAGATCCGGAGACATACACCCATCGCATCGGACGTGCCGGACGCGCAGGCAGGACCGGAGTGTCGATAACGTTCATCTCTAACAAGGAGGACCGCAGGATCCCCGCATACGAGGAATTCATGGGCAAGAAGGTGGAGAGGGTCACCAGAAAGCAGATCCCGCACCTGAGGATAGACAACCCTGAGCTCAAGGCCCTCCATGCCGACGAGGTCATCAGGGAACAGCCTGCAATCTCCCACAAGAAGAAGATCGATGCCACCATCAAGAAGGATGTCACCATCAAAGCCGATATGGTAGTCCTCTCCCTGAATGTCGGTAAGAGCGCCGATATCAACCGTACGGAACTGGTATCGTTCATAACCGGTGTGGCGGGCATCCCTGAGGATATGGTAGGCCGTATCGGCATCTCCACCAAGGCCTCCTTCGTCGAAGTCGACGCATCCCGTGCCGATGATGTCATCAGAGCTGTCAACTCCTCGAGGCTGGACGGAAAGAAGGTCAAGGCGGGCTACGCTCCCCAGAAGGAGAGATGCAAGGACAAGCTCGCCAAGAAGAAGTGAATGGGGCATTTCAGCTCCGATTCCTCCTTTTATTTAAATATTATAAATAGATGCGCCAATCAGAAAAGAAAGGTTGTCTGTGTCAGTCACAGGCAGTTGTTTCAGATCAGTGATTCAAATGATCTCAAATTTCACAGAAATAGGCATACCGGAAGATATCGCGAAGGCAATGGACGCAATGGGATGGTCCGAACCCACACCTATCCAGGTGAGCGCGGTGCCGATGGGTCTCGAAGGATTCGACATGTTCGCCCAGGCCCAGACCGGAACCGGAAAGACCGGTGCCTACGGTTCAATCGTATTAGGTACAATACCTGCGCAGAAGCAGGTGCCCTCAGCTATCATCCTCGTCCCCACCAGGGAACTGGCCAACCAGGTCGCTGAGGAACTGACCAAGCTGTCCAAATTCACGAACCATGTGACACTCCCCATCTACGGTGGAGCAAGCATCGAGGGACAGATCAAGAAACTCCAACAGGGCTGCGACATCGTCGCCGGAACCCCCGGACGTGTAAGGGACATGGTCAACAGGGGAGTCCTCAACCTCACCGAGATCACCACAATGGTCCTCGACGAGGCAGACAGGATGCTGGACATGGGATTCATCGATGACATCGAGTACATCCTCAAGGCCATGCCATCCAAGAGGCACACACTGCTCTTCTCCGCTACTATGCAGGAGAATGTCAAGCAGCTCGCCTACGACTACATGAACATGCCCAAGGAGATCTCCGTCTCTCAGGACGAGGTCGTTCTCGACAACATCAAGCAGTATTACATCTCCGTAGGAAGGAGGAACAAGTCCTGGGCACTCTGCAGGATCCTGGATATCGACCATCCCAAGGCTCTCATCTTCTGTCAGACCAAGAAGATGGTCGACGTGCTGGAGGAGAGGCTCAAGGAACTCGACTACAAGATCGAGGCGATCCACGGAGACATGCCCCAGTTCAAGAGGGAGAGGGTCCTGAAGGACTTCAAGGGAGACGGAGTGGACGTCCTCATCGCAACTGATGTTGCGGCAAGGGGACTGGACATCGATGACATCACATACGTGATAAACTACGACATGCCCGATGACATCGACACCTACATCCACCGCATCGGAAGGACTGGAAGGGCTGGAAAGGAGGGTACAGCGGTATCCTTCGTCACATCCGAGGAGCAGCACCTGGTAAAGGAGTTCGAGATGCGTACCGGAATGGACATCCAGAAGAGGGATGTTCCCGAGGCCGAGGAAGGCATCAAGGACACCATCAGGAAGGTCGTGGATTACGACCAGATCTCCGATGTGTTCGGAATGTGCAAGTTCGAAATAAACCTCGGAAAGAAGGACGGTTTCAAGAAGGTCAGCCTTGCAGACTTCATCATCCGCAACGCCAGGATCAGAGACGTCTCCATCGGAAAGATCGAGCTCGGTGACGAGTCGTCCGTCGTCGAGGTCCACAAGGATTTCGGTAACAGGATGACTATGGACCTTACAAAGGCCAAGTACAAGTCCAAGAAGATCACCGTCCGCGTCATCCAGGACTGAATATCATTTACCGGTGCTCCGGCACCGGATTTTCCATGAATTCTGAAGAAGCCGTGAAGGCCATCGATACCATCCTCGACCATTTCGAACTGAAGGATTTCGAGGGAATCGGCTATGAGGGATCCACCCCTTACCAGATCCTCATATCGACCATATTGTCGCAGCAGACTGCCGAGCGCAACAGCAGGCTGGCTTCACAGAAGCTGTTCGCTGTATGTCCCGGCCCTCAGGAGGTCAATGACGCATCTCCCGAGAGGATCGAAGAGCTGGTGTTCAGCTCCGGATACTACAGGCAGAAGACCAGATGCATAAAGGCTGTCACTAAAGCCATCGTCGAGGAATTCGATGGCGATGTTCCCGACAACGCTGAGGATTTGATGAGCCTTCCCGGTGTCGGCAAGAAGACCGCTGCATGCGTCATGAGATATGCTTACAACAAGCCTTCCGTAATCGTCGACACCCATATCAACCGTGTCTCCCAAAGGCTGGGGATCTCCGATTCGAAGAAACCGGAGGACACTCAGAAGGCCATCATGGAGACCGTCCCTCAAGATAGATGGGATGATCTGGACATCGCATTCATAGTGTTAGGAAGAACATGCTGCCGTCCGAAGAATCCTGACTGCGGCAACTGCCCGGTATCTGACCTGTGCGAGAACTGCTGACCTCAGAAATCGTCCAAGCTTATGAGATTCGGCCTCTTCTTCAAGAAGGAATCCTGATTCCCGTCCTGCACCTTGTCGCTCTCCTTCAGATGCCCTAAGAGCAACGGCGAATCCACGTCATGATCCTTGTAATTGTCTGATGCTCTCTTGGGATCCTTGTTGGCATAGCAATACTTGCATCCGTTCAGACAGGTGTCGTACCAGCCTATGTCCCTGCTCTCGATGCAATGGCATCCCTTCCTCATGCCCTTATGAGGGATGTTACGGAACTCCACTCCATTGGCCTCTCCCATCTCGTCCAAGGTCATGCAGGCCTTCTGACTTACTCCGAAGCGGCTAAGATCGAGTTCGCACAGGCATGCCTGTATCGGGAGATCGTTCTGCTCAGCTATCCGGCCCAGGCCCTCTGCTATACGCTCTCTGTCATCCCCTCTGAATGGGATTAGCTCGGGCATGTTGAACGGGACCTTGTCGTAATACTGTACGAAGCTGAAGATGCATTTGCTGACGTATGGGGACAATTCCTTTGCCAACTGTCCGAATGTCTCCAGATGCCTCTCGATGGTGTACTTCTCTGTGAGCAGAACGGGATCGTATCTCCACACCACCCTCTTCCTCCCTACCTGTTCCGATAGACGCTTCAGCGTACGGATGCTGTCCTCTATCGAAGGTACTCCCGGCTCCACGTCCTTGCCGTAGGCGGTTATGGTGTAGAAGAAGTAGGTGTTGAAGCGGTCGGTTATCTTATGGAGATCGTCAAGGATGGGCTCATAGTTCTTGGAGCAGAACACCACGCAGTCCACCTTTTCAGGAGTTAGCTCGTAACGGTTTACAGTATCCGGGAACCTTGGGTTCCTGGACAGAACATATCCTTCCTCGAACCTCTTCAGGAGCCAAGGGGTGAAGTACTGGACGATGTCAGTCCTTCCGCCGGTGTTGATTATCATAGAATATGCCGGGGTGTCCCCCGGCTGAAATGTTTCACTGCTCGATGAGAACGAGCACGTCGCCGATCTGGATGGTCTCGACGGACTTTCCTTCCAGCATGAGGGCCTTCTCCAGCTGGAAGAACTCGGCCGGAACGGCGAGAGTCTCTCCGTCCGCCTCGATCTCCAATGCGCCGGACTCGAGCCTTGCAGCCGCATCCTTGACATCCATCGCCGCGACTGCGGACACGATCGCTTTGGCCTGTCCCTTGTATGCGGGACCGAGCTTGGCGTGCACAGGCTTCACAGCGATGACCTCCTCGGACAGCTTCGCCTCGGCCTCGACCTTGACATCCTTGGCCTTGGTGGTGTCCTTCAAGTCCTGGACTGAGCTCTCGAGGAACTTCAGGTCCTTTCCGACGAACTCCACCATCGCGAGCTCCTGGTTGAGCGGGATCTTCTTCTCTCCCTTCCATGCGCGGATCTGGGCGATGACCTCGGCCAGCTTTTCTCCGTCCGCCTCGGCCTGCTCGTCGATGAAGATGGGCTTGGGCCAGCAGGTCAGGTGGATTGACTTTCCGCCGTCGATCTGCCTGAGGTGCGACTGGTAGACCTCCTCCGAGATGAAGGGCATCATAGGGGCCAGGAGCTTCATGCTTCCTAGCAGGACATTGTAGATGGTGTACCTGACAGCGTCGTCGTCCCTTCCCTTGACCATCTCGATGTAGTTGTCAGCCAGCTCATGCCAGATGAAGTCCTCGAGGACCCTCATGGCCTTGTCGAACTCGTAGACCTCCATGGAGTCGGTGACCTCCTTCACGGTCTTGGAGTACTTGCTGATGATCCACCTGTCCGAGAGCCTGAGCGAATCGCACTTCTCCGGCACGTCGTGGATGAACTTGGATGCGAACTGGCCGATGTTGTAGACCTTGTTGCATATCTTGCTTCCGCGGATCACATCCTTCTCCCTGAAGGCCGTGTCCATTCCGAGGGAGCATGTGGTGACGTAGTACCTCAGAGCATCTGCTCCGTACTTCTCGAGGATCGGTATGGGGTCGATGACGTTTCCGATCGATGAGTGCATCGGGGTTCCGTCTGGAGCCATGATGAATCCGTGGATCATGATGTTCTCCCAGGGGATCGAGTTCTCGATCTGGTCTGCCCTGAGTATGGAATAGAATGCCCATGTCCTGATGATATCGTGAGACTGGGGCCTGAGGCTCATAGGGAACAGCTTCTTGTGCAGCTCCTCATCCCTTCCCCAGAATGTGTTGTACAGGGATGATCCGGAAGAGTCCATCCATGTGTCGAACACATCGGTGCATCCGATCATCTTTCCGCCGCACTCGGGACACTTGTCCACAGGGGCATCATCCAGTGTGGGGTCGCAGTAGCACATCTCCTCTGTAGCGCATACGGCATGGCCGCACTTCTCGCACTCCCAAACGGGGATGGGCGTGGCGAACACACGCTGCCTGCTGAGGACCCAATCCCAGCTGAGGGAGTTGGTCCAGTCCTGGAGTCTGACCTTCATGAACTCGGGGAACCAGTTGATCTCGTCCGCCCTCTTGAGGACCTGCTCCTTGAAATCCGTGGTCTTCAGGAACCACTGGGGGACCTGCAGGAACTCGATGGGCGTGTGACATCTCCAACAGATGGAGACCTGCTGCGGGTTGTCCTCCTGCTTGACCATGAATCCCTGATCCTTGAGGTCCTGAATGGCGGCCTCCCTGGCCTCCAAAACAGGCATGCCGCAGTACTTGCCGGCGAGCTCGGTCATCTTGCCCTGCTCGTCGATTCCCTTCTCCATCTCGAACTTGTACTTCATGGTCCATTCGAGATCGTCCTTGTCTCCGATGGTACAGATCATGACGTTTCCGGTTCCGTAATCCATCTTGACCTTGGGGTCGGAGATGATCTTGACCTTCCTGCCGAACAGAGGCGTTACCAGCTCCTTGCCGACGAGCTTGGACTTCTCCTTGTCGTCGGGGTGCACCGCCACGGCCTTACAGGTACAGAGCAGCTCGGGCCTGGTAGTGGCGATGAGCATGTACTCGTCCTTGTTGTCGGCGAAGTAGAACTTGATGTAATTCAGCTTGTTCACGTTGTCCTTGTACTCGACCTCAGCATCCGCCAGAGCGGTCATACAGCTGGGGCACCAGTTGACAGGGAAGTTAGCCTTGTAGACGAGTCCCCTCTTGAACAGGTTGACGAAGGAAAGCTGAGTGATCCTCCTGTAGTAAGGGGCGTCCGTCTGGTAGTAGATGCTGGGGTCCATGGATTCCCCGAGCATCTCATAATCGTGAGTCATCTGCTCGATGAAGCCGTTAGCGAACTCTTCGCAAAGCCTCCTGTACTCCTGTCTGGGAGTGTCGAGCTTGTTGATTCCGTGCTTCTTCTCGACCTTGACCTCGATCGGGGTTCCGTTGACATCGAAACAGAGAGGGAAGAACACGTTGAATCCGTTCATCCTCTTGTAACGTGCTGCGAAGTCGATCATGGAGTATCCGGTCGCGTGTCCAAGATGGAGCGGTCCGGATGTGTATCTGGGAGGACAGTCGATGCTGAAGACAGGCTTGTCTGATTTGGGATCGAAACGGTAGTGCTTGTCGTCCCTCCACACATCCTGCCAATGCTTTTCAATAGAAGCTGAATCGTATGCCATGGCTAACGATTCCGCGTAACCTCTGTTCTTATATAAGCATACGCGCACGTGCGACTGAGGTCAGTTGGTGCGGGACTTGGCCCAGTCCTTCCTGGACAGTACGGATACGCAGGTCACCACTTCGCCTACGTACGGATTCTCGAAGACCCCTCTGTGGTCGAAACCGAATCCGCACTTCTCTTGGACCCTGGCGGATTGGGCGTTGTCATCAAGGGATTGACACCACACCTTCGAGACTCCCTCATCCTCGAATGCGAGACGCAGGACCTCCATGATGGCCTCGGTGGCGTAGCCGTGGTTCCAGTAGCTGCGTCCGATCCAATAGCCCAGCTCGGCGTCCTTGGGGCCTTTCCTGAGGATCTTCGGATCCTTGTCCAGACCTACGCACCCGATGGGCCTGTTCATATTGCGGAGAACGACTGCGAATACCAGAGGCTTCGCGAAAACAGTGTTGATGATCTCCTTGCTCTCCTCGATGGATTCATGGGGCTTCCAGCCTGCCATCTCGCCTATCGAAGGGTCCCTTGCCATCTCATAAAGGGCCTCTGCGTCGGTGACGACCCAAGGCCTCAGGATCAGACGGGGGGTGCTGAGCTGCATGACACCATCCAGTGTGACAGATGATATATCGTTTTGGTTCAGAAATAGGGGTTGCCCCCTTGCGGGGGCTGAATAGTTTTACTTCCTTCTGTTGCGGAAGGATACCTTTGATTCCTTCATGTCGACCACTGCTGCTTCCAGCTTCTTGATCAGGTCCGACATGGTCTTGGTGAGGTCGTATCCCACTTCCTTCATCATGATACCAGTGCCGTTCACGTAGAGCCTGGCGGTGATGCTGTACTTGGGGTTGCCTCCTACCTCGTTGTACCTCGAGACGTGGATGTTGAGGGACTCCGGCTTGTATATCTTGGAGACCTTCGAGATCATGGTCTCGATGTCCTTGTAGATGGCGTCAGTGTAATCCTTCTCGTCATCCTCCAGACCACTGATCTGCACGAAGAGCATGTCCCTCTCCCTGCATGCGGAGATCAACTCAAGCACATCGTACTCGGTGATCACACCGACCAGTGCGTTGCTCTCGACAACGGGCAGGGTGGAGAATCCGTTCTCCACCATTATCGAAACGGCCTCGGCCACGTCCGAATCCCACTCGATGGTCTTCGCACTGGTGGTCGCTATGGACTCAACGGTGATCTGCGATCTTGAGCTCTTCGCCAGGTCCCCGATGGTCTTGTTGTCCTTCTTCCAGTTGTTGTCGATGATCTCCTTCATTCCGACGACTCCGACCACACGGTCGGTCTCATCGATGACTGGCAGCGTTCTGATATCCTCGTTGATCATCATATCGAGCGCATCGTCCATGAGGTCATGGACCTTGACGGCCTCGACCGGGTTGGTCATGATCTCCCAGACCTTGATCTCCTTCAGGGCCTTGATGTCCCTGACGATATCGATGATCTTGTTCCTCTGAACCACTCCGATGATCTTCTTCCCGTTCATTATCGGGATCTGTCTGCAGTTGTTGCTTATGAACATCTCCGCGAGCTTGGTTATCTCGAGCTCTACGGTTGCAGTCTGGATGTTGCGTATTAGGTTCTTGACCTTTGCATCCAAAGACACGCTCTTCTTCCTGAGGATCGAGGAATATGTCACTACGCCGAGATAGGTTCCGTTGTCAACTACCGGGAGGTCCTGGTACTTGGTTTCCTTCATCACGGACAGTGCGTTCGCGATGGAGGAGTTAGAATCGATGGTCGGGAATTCTGTGGACATAATCTTCTCGACGGAAATGCCGTCGATCTGCGATCTCAACATGGATAGCTTCTTCAGATCTTCTAGGTCCTTTACACCCATATTTACACCTCGTATATTGAATCGTATTAACGATAATATAAAGGGTGGTGAAAGAAGGTCGATGCTGATCGTACGATAGACGAAAATGAAGATAAATCAACAAAAAAGGGGGTTTTGATCCACCGGGATCTATCGATCTCGGTGAATCATTAAATATCAGAGCTGGTCGAAGGACTTCCCTGCCAGCAGTTCGTCGACGATCCTCGGGGCGTCCGCGATCTTGATGCGCTTCTGCTCCGTGGTGTCCCTGTCCCTTATGGTGACGGTGTTGTCCTGCAGCGAGTCGTAGTCGACGGTTATACACCAGGGCGTTCCGACCTCATCCATGCGGGCGTATCTCCTTCCAATGGTTCCCGATCCGTCATAGTATGCCTCGACCCTGCTGCTGTGGATGCTCTCGTAGATCTGCTTCGCAACGGTGTCCAGACCGTCCTTCTCCATGAGGGGGAAGACTCCGACCTTGATCGGTGCGACCACAGGGGCCAGCTTCAGGACGACATAGTCCTCTTTCTCGTCGTAGGTGTACGCGTGCTCCAGGACGGAGTAGAATATCCTGTCGAGCCCGTGGGACGGCTCAATGACGTGCGGGATGACCCTGTCGCCAGTGACCTTCTCGACCCTCTTGACGACTTCGAAGTACTCGCTCGTGAGCTCGATGTCCTCGCCGTCCACCGTGACCTTCAGCTTACCGTCCTGGATGGCAGAGGGCGGGAGTGCGCTGATGGCCTCGGAGATTGCCTTGGCCTTGCCTTTGAACGTGGGGCCCAGGAGCTTGCTGTTGGGGTTGATCTTCTCAACCTCCATCTCCTTGGGCTCGTCGTACTTCTTGAAATGCGAAAGGTCCTGTCCGGAGAACTGGGCATGCCTGGTGAGATCCCAGTTGCCCCTGTCGGCGATACCGACGATCTCGGTCCAGCCATAGGAGAGAAGGACCTCTGCATCCCAGCAGTCGGCCGCATAGTGGGCCATCTCATCCTTCTCGTGCTCCCTGAACCTGAGCCTCTTCTCATCGATTCCCAGGGACAGCAGGAGCTGCTTTGTCGTGTACACGAAGTAAGCGAGAACACGGTTGGCGATCACGCCCGTCTCCACGGCATCCTTGACGGACATCGTCGTGAGCTGCAGCGTGGTGTTGGGGATGAGGTCCAGCATCCCGTTCTCTATCTCGGGGAACCTGGTCCAGTCCTTGTCCTCAGGGTCGACGAAAAGCTCGACCTCCATCTGGTTGAACTCCCTCATACGGATCATACCCTGCCTGGGTGCGATCTCGTTCCTGTAGCTCCTACCGGTCTGGATGACCCCCATGGGGAGCTTCTCCCTGTTGTAGCGGTACAGGTTGGAGTAGTTGACGAATATACCCTGGGCCGTCTCCGGCCTCATGTATCCGACACGGGCATTCCCGGGTCCGATGTTCGTCCTGAACATCAGGTTGAACTCCTCGACGGGTCCGAGCTCTCCTCCGCAGGCGGGGCACTTGATCTTGTGCTCCACGAACGCCTCCTCCAGCTGTTTGGGGGTGAGGATGTCGGGATTGTCGTAGAAATCCTTGACCATGTGATCGGCCCTGTAGGGGGCCTGACATTTCTGACAGTATGTGATCAGATCAGCGAAATTGTCCAGGTGACCGGAGGCCTTGAAGACCTCCCTGGGGTTGACGGTCTCGGAATCGATCTCAACGAAACCTTCCCTTCCCTTGTATATGGACCTCCACATCTCCACGATGTTGTTCTTCAGGGCGCAGCCCAACGGGCCGTAGTCGTACATACCGGCGACTCCGCCGTACATCTCGAACGAGGGCCAGATGAATCCCCTGCGCTTGCATACCGACATCAGATCGTTGCTGCTGTTGTCTGCCAAGGGAATCACTTCAGAAGGGCTTTGAGTACATCGACGTCGTAGATCATTCCCTCAAGCTCGTCCTTGGTTCCGTGAACCGGTACCTGTCCGAAGTCGTGGTTGAGCATGACTGTCGCCACCTCTGAGAGAGTGGTCTTCTTGAATATCGTCAGAGGATCGGAGACCATGAAGTCCTTGACCAGCTTGCCCTCCAGGAGGTTGGAGTCCGTGGCCGCATAGAACAGCGGCAGGACGTTCCTGTAGCCTGCGAGGTTGTCCTCATCTGTGATTCCGAGTGCCTTGAGGGCCTCGTCATCCTTGATCTGGTCATCGAAGAGGTCACGGTCCGTGATGATTCCGACCAATACGCCGTGAGCATCGAGCACAGGAAGTGCGGTGACGTCGCTGACCCTCATTGCGGGGATCGTGTATGTCAGAGGCTCCTCTTCATAAGCTGTGACGCAGGTGGTGTTCATGACATCCTCTGCCGTGAGAGTGGTCTTCATGCCGCTGATGATCTTCAGGAGGTCGGTGGGTGTGATGATTCCGACCAATTTTCCGTCCTCGACGACGGGGAGCCTATGGAACCTTCTCTCGTAGAATATCCTGGCTGCCTCCTCGATGCTGGTGTCGGGAGTGATCGTGGTGATCTCCTTCTTCATGATGAGCGAGAGCTGGTCCTCCTCGAACTTGCGGAAGATGTCCCTTCTGGAGACAATTCCCATGAGCTGTCCGTCCGACTCGCGGACGACCGGGAGACCGGTCAGCTTGTTCCTCACCATCATGTTGATGGCATCGCTGCGTGTTCCGGGTACCTCCACCACGATGGGTGCGGGCACCATGATGTCTGCTACCGTTTTACTCATTCAGTTAGCCTCCGGGGCTCTTACGACCATGACGGGGCATGATGCGGCTCTAACGACCCTCTCTGCCACGCTTCCCATGAGGAGCTTTGACATTCCGGTCCTTCCCAGAGTTCCCATCACGATTACGTCGTAGTTCGGAGATTCCTCGAGGATCACTTTGACAGGGGTTCCTTCCTTGACGGCCACTGTGACGGGGACGCCTGCTTCCTTCGCCTCATTGAGCACGAAGTCCACTGCCTCCTGTCCTTCCTTCTCCAGCGTCTTGTAGACGTTCATGACCGCTGTGTCCATCGGCATGTTCGTAAGGACTGTCTGGTCCAGAACATACAATGCTGTAATCTCTCCTCCTGTCAACTTGGCCAGCTCAACAGCCTGTTTGATCGCTGGCTTTGTGTATTCGCTTCCATCTGTGGGTACCAGGATCTTGCCGAATGCCATCTCAATCCACTCCTCTCTTGGTTATCGCACGGAACGCTCTTTCAGGTCCTCCCTCGGACATTCCGTTTTCCCAACTGGGAATGACGGTAATATAGCTGTTCTGTGCTCCTTCCTCCATTTGTTTCGTGCGATATAATAACTTGCCCCCGAAGTTGGAAAGGATCTTCCAAGCTTCGTTGGGATCGTACCCCTGGATGGTGAGAATCTTAGACAGTTTCGATGCCTCCGAGACAAGATCGGGTTCGCAGAGCATCCCGTTGTCCGTTCCGAGCCCTATGTCCACTCCGTTATCGATCATCCTTCCCACCGGGGATTGCTTCCCGAAGTACCCGTTCGATGTTGGACACACGGCTATAGGCACCTCCGCCTCAGCGCATTTGGCCAGATCGCCATCGGTCGCCTCGCACATATGGACGACGAACGCGGGATCCAATGACAGGATCGAATCGATGTCTTCCCTGACCCTTTCGCTCGCATGGATCGATAATATCTTCCTCTCCCTGCGGACATCGTCCGCGACCGATTCGATGTAGGACATCGGCATGTCGGAGATGCTGGGAAGACCTATTCCGTCTGCGACCTCCAGTATATCATGGATCTCCTGCGGATCGTATTCCTTCGATACCGGTCTGCCGAGGATTACTGCGTCTTTGCTGCATGCGCGCAGCATCCTGCATCCCTCTACGCCTCCTTCCCTGAAATCTATGAACGAGGCGGAACCGTATGATGCCGACGCTACGTCGAATCTGGAGATGTTGTCCTTCAGACCGTCATCGGTCAGTTCGGCCAGATATCTGTGCTTCAGACCGTTCGGGGGAGCCACCAGTTCCTCGAGAGTCATCCCGGGCTTCACATCGAGGCCGTAATCACCGCAATGGGTGTGCACGTTGACCATGTCCTTGATGAACAATGCTTTGAAATCGCATCTGTCGGGAATTGTGTGCTCAACCTTCGCCACACCTGATTCGCATATCACGGTGCACGGCTCGAACGTCCCGTGCTCCAGGATGAAACCTCCTGCGATGAAATCGGAAACGTTCCCGTCGATGCGCATGAAGGGTCATCGCATAATTGGGATAAAATGTGAACGACTCATGCCCAGTAGGGCTTCTTGACGAACTTGTAGGCCATCATCATTGCAGTGGTGGCCTCTCCGCAAGCGGTCGTTATCTGCTTGTACTTGCCCTCGTAGGAAACTACATCGCCGCAAGCGAATACGCCGGGGCGATTGGTGGACATGTCGAAGCCGACCTTGACCAGACCGTCCTCCGTGAGCTCGATTCCCCATTTCTTGAGGTCGTCGAGGTCCGCAGATATTCCGATGTTGATGACGACCATGTCCGTGGGGATAGTCATCTGCTTGCCCTCTTGGTCGAGGGTCACCGACTCGACGGAATCCTTTCCGTTGATGGATACAAGATTCGCGCTCATGATCGTCTTGACGTCGCTGCGAGTGAGCTCCTTCACGGTGGACTCGTCCGCCCTGAACTCCGCCCTGCGGTGCACGAGCGTGGTCTCCGCGACGCTGTTCGCGATAAGGGCCATGTCGATGGCACTGTTTCCGCCTCCGAACATGGTGATCTTCTTCCCGACCAGCTCTTCTTTGGCCGGCAGAATGTAGGTCACTCCCTTTCCGAAGAGCTCATCCTCTCCCGGACATCCCATCTTCTTGGGCTTGAAGCTTCCCATTCCGATGGCGATAATCACGGATTTGGCGTGATACTCTCCCTTGGCAGTGACTACGATGAGCTCTTCCTCTCCGTTGTTGATCTCCTCGACCTTCTCGTTCTCCCTGATGTCGCAGCCCATCGATTCGGCCTGTGCATACAGCTTATCGGAGAGCTTCCTGGCCTGGATAGTCTCGAAACCAGGGTAGTTGTGGATACCTTTCTCCGGATAGAGGCTTACTAGCTGTCCACCGACACGGCCGGAATCCAGAAGCAACGTCTCCATGCCCTTAGATCTAGCATAGATGCCTGCTGTCAATCCCGCAGGTCCTGCGCCGATAATCACAACGTCATAGCTCATTGTCCTGCTTAATAAAAATCACCGTATAAAATGGAGTAGGTCGGGTGTCGGTCTCTTTTTATCCCTCCCAGAAGCACGCGGTTTATCTATCCCTAGAGCGATACCAAAACTACGGGGGATAAACATGGAAAGATCCGAGATTTACAGCGAGAAGTTGATGAACCTCATCCTAGATACCATCGATGAAGTGATTGTGATACACGATGCGGACCACAACATCCTTTGGATGAATCATGCTGGTGAACAGGCTTTCGGTATCAGGGTCGACAAAGCTCTGACCATGAAATGCCATGAGCTCTTCAAGAATTCCATCCCCTGTGCCGACTGCGACGCTGGAACCATCGTCATCGGTGAACCGACCAACCCCGTCAGGAAGAAGGTCATTCCCACGACCGGGACCACCGTCGAATGCAAGACCGTTCCCTTCTACAAGGACGGCAAGATGGAGGTCGTTATCCAATGCCTCCGTCCGGTGAAAAACGAGGAGTGAATCTTATGGTAGCTATACCCGAACCCGTTGCAAGGATGATCAAACACCCGGACACGCATAAGGTCCTGACGACAGTGTCGCCCGATTCTAAGCCCCATGCGATCGTCTGTGCCAGCCTTGCACTCTCAGGAGACGATACCATATTGGTGGCCGAGGTTTTCATGCACAGGACGTGCGAGTACCTGAAGACCAATCCCAACGTAGAGGTCCTGGTTTGGCAGGGAAAGAACGGTTATTCTCTCAAGGCCGTCACCACCGGAAGGCTGGTGGAGGGACCTGAGTTCGACAAGATGTCGGCAGCCATGGACAGGTACAACCTGGCAACCGTGGCCGTATGGGAGTTCAAAGTCCTGGAGATCTGGGATGAGAGCGCCTCGAAGAAGGCCGGGGAAAAAGTGGCCTGAGATGGAACCTAGACAATACAAACTTCTGGCAGAGGTAATGATGCTAGTCGGCATCATCGCGGCCTTCTTCGGAGTCGTGCTGATGTACGGCCTCTCTATGAACACGGCCGGCGCTGTCTTACTGATCGTAGGTTGCGCACTCTGCCTGATCTCTCTTCCAGCTTTTATCATCCTGATGATGATCACGGCATCAAAGGAATTGAAATGAAAATGGGGCATAGCCCCAAATGGTTTCAGAACTTGGATCTGTCACGCTCGACAGGCTTGTGCTTGGAGAAGCAATTCCTGCAATAGACTGGCCTTCCTTCCGTTGGTTTGAAAGGGACCTCGCATTCCTGTCCGCAATCTGAGCATGTGGCCTTGAAGAATTCCTTGGGCCTTTCCCTATCGTTTCTGTAACCGCCGTATGCCATGTGAATCACATCATTTACATCAGATTTGATGCCACATGTATCTGCGACCACGTATATCAATGTCTATCCGATTAGACTAATTTCTAAAAGAATTGTAAAAAATTGCGGGGATTTATCCCCGCTTATTGGCCAGAGATTCAGATATCTCTGGAATTAAGGGCTTTCTTGAGCACCTCGACCTCCTCGTCGGAGAGCGTGATGCCCTTTCCCATCTTGCTTCCATCAGGGGACCATTCCCTGATGTCATACTTGGGTTCCCTTCCATTCCAACTGATCAGATTCAATTCCTTTGTCCAGCCCTTGGATGATTCGGACAGGACAGCGATTTTCTCCGTAACTTCGTAACTAAAGTCTACCATGAGATCAACTGAGCCTGTATTCATCTATTATTATATAAAATAAAAAGAACGCGCGCAAAATAAGGAAACCCTCACCAACCGTGACGGAAAGCCATCCATAAGGACATGTAGACATTGGCCCAGCGCGGTCTGCGCAAAATGGCGTATGCTCCCCTTAGAACAGAATAGCCTTTGGAGAGTGGCTTCACAGCGTCAACGATCTGTGGGCCTGTCCATTGTGAGAATTCCTCATGGGCCGCCATGTAGTGATGGTCGAAGATGACATCCTTGTTGACCCACCTCTGATATTGCGTCAGATCCCCTCTTGAGATGCATTCGGCAGCCTTCTTCCCAGTCAAAAGGGCTATGCCGATGCCTCCGAAGCAAAGAGGATTGGCAAGCATGCCTGCGTCCCCGACAAGACAGCAATTGCCGTCTACGACCCTGCGGGAGCTCCCGGAGACGAAGAAACGGATCCCCCTCTCCGAATAGTCTCCGATATCATCGTTTCCTAAGGCATACCCCTTTGATCTGAGACCATCCTTTGAAGGGAAATCCCATCTGTATGTGCCCGGATACTTATCCGAGACCTCGAAGATCAGGTCTTCCGTATCAGAGTCTCCGGATACCAGGTTGTTGACGATAGGGAAGCACATCTCAGGTCTGACATCGAACAGCTCCTTCCTTACCGCCGAGAAGGCCCCGTCAGCGCCTATTAGGTATCTGCACAGATACTCGCCATCGGCACAAGTAACCACGAAGCCCCTGGGGTCCTTCCTGACGCTCTTCACCGAATCTTTGACGAAGGATGCGTCGCTCAATCCCTTCAATGTGCTCAGAAGGCTGTTACGATCGATTATCCTCCCCTTCACAGGGACATTGATGACCGTGTCTCCACATATCAGCCTGATCCTGCTGACAGCACGGACGATGCAGTCCTTAGGGATCTCTGATGCGTCGATCATCCTATCGCTAACAGCCTCGCCACATGTGCGATGGTAATGCGAATAGGCATCACCTGACATTCTTTCAATGACTACAACGTCCTTCACGCCTGCCTTCGTCAGGCTATATGCGGCAGAAGCACCAGACAGACCGCACCCAACGATAAGGACATTGCACTCGATCATTAAGGTTCTAATATCATTGGTTTATAAAATTGAATGCACATTATTGTACTATGAATACGAAGCAGGAGATTGTGGACGCGATCAACCGCGAGAACAAAGGTGCTGCTCCGCCCGCATTATTCACGCAGACAGGAACAACTGAGATGATGTCGGTATGCGGATCGTCTTGGCCAGAGGCGAACTACTCCGAGGATGCCATGATCAAGCTCGCTCTTCAACCCTCTGAACTGTTTGGCTTTGCCACCGTGAGGATTCCGTTCGACATGACGGCGGAGGCTGAAAGGCTTGGATGCGAGGTCTTCGAAGGGGACAACAGCAGACAGCCTTCTGTTTCCAATTCCCCTTGGAAGACTGGGGAAATAGGCGATCCGCCGGATCTCATGCCTGTAGACGAGTTCCTTTCCGGCGGAAGACCTGCGATGTACATCCGTACGGCCGAAAGGATCGCCAAAGAACATCCTGATCTCTTCCTTACCTCGTGTACCATCGGGCCCGTAGAATTAGCTGGCCTGATGGTCGGATTCGAAGAATTCATCATGGGGTCTTTCATGAATCCCGACGGGGTCATGAACTGGGTGAAGAAGATGACCCCCTATCAATGCGCCTATGCCGAGGCGCTCTCGGAAGCCTCTGATAACGTCTTCATCATAACGGAGGGTGCAGAGGACGTCATGGATCCCGATACCTTTGGGACCTTCACACCTTACGAGGGGCAAGTCTTCACCAGTATCAAGAACTCTTTCTCCACAGCTCACGTGTGCGGAATAACCGAGAACATCCTAGAGAAGCTTGCAGGATTGGGATCCACCATCCTCTCCGTTGAATCTCACGGAGATCCCCAGTCTGTGTTCGATCGTGTCGGGGACAAGGTTGTCCTGGCAGGAGGCATAGGAGCAATCAGCACACTCTTGCAGGGAACACCGGACGACATCAGAGATGCTGCATGGAAGGCTGTTGATGCCGGATACCCTATAATCATGTCTGAATGCGGCGTGCCTCCTCAGACCCCTAACGTCAATCTCGAAGCCCTGGCCAAATACAGGGAGTGATCCAATGGATTTCGATCAAGCGATCAAAGAGCGCCACTCTGTTAGACTCTATACGGATCAGAAGATCGAAGGGGATGTCCTCAAATCCTTGGAGGACGAGATAGCTCGTGTAAATGAAGAGAGCGGGTTATCGATACGCCTGGTTCTGAACGAGCCCAAAGCTTTCAGCGGACTTCTCATGAAGACGGTGGTCAAGTTCAAGAATGCAGTGAACTACCTCGCAATCAGCGGACCCGATTCAGATAACCTGAACATCGATGCAGGATACTATGGGGAGCGTATTGTTCTCTTCGCCCAGACTTTAGGCCTCGGGACCTGTTGGGCGCTGATGGCCGGAAAGAAGGAATCCAGCAAAGATATTCCCCCTGGACATAGGACGGTCATCCTTATTTCCATAGGCTATCCTGAGGATCCTGGTCGCCCACATAAGAATAAACCTGTCTCTGAGATAGCTGACCTCGAAGATGCTCCTCAGTGGTTCGTGAAAGGTGTTGAGTACGCTATGCTTGCGCCCACCGGGATGAACAAACAGGGGTTCAAGTTCGAAAGGACCGACAATAGAGTCAAGATGATCCATGGATCCAGCACCCTAGCAGAGATAGATGCCGGAATCGTAAAGTTCCATTTCGAGTATGGAGCCGGCAAGGAAAACTTCAACTGGTCTCAATGACCAAATCGGCGCCTCCCATGGCGTCGATCTATCCATTATTTTTTAGAAAGTAAAATGGCGAACAGGGAGGCAATCGCTTTCGCCTGATTCCAGACTCTTTGTTTTTGGCTTCCATTACTAAACGTTTTGGAATTATAGGAGTCTGAAAAAATGGCAAATAATGAACCTATTCGTCATGCTTACTTCGCTATGTCCTTCGGAGTTTTGGACGTTGCTGAGTGGCAGGACGGGCATAAGAGTGTGAATATCAGGGTTGATAGGAACCTTCGTGAGCTTCCTCAGAATGCTTCCGAATCTCAGCAGGAGGCTTTCCAGCAGTTCACGACTTACGGGACCTTCTCGGTCAGGCCTTCCGATATCCCCAACCTGATCCATGTGGCGGCTTTAGTCCAGCCTGGTTTCAAGTACAGTTACAACTGAGATCGGTGATTCTATGAATAATAAGCTAGTTGTGACTTTGATCGCAGTACTGGCCATGTTCTCGGCTTGTGTTGTTCTGACAAGCGTCGATGAACAGTCGGATGCTGCTTCAACGTCTTTTCAGTGGTATGTCGGCGATTCCGTCTCGGATTCGATGCCCGGAACGTCGATTACTTCAGGATCGTTACCCTCCGGGGTGACTGCTACCGTATCCAGTCAGATGATTCTATTTTCCGGAGTTCCTACCGAGGCAGGTACTTTCAATATTACATTGAATTCCGGTAATACCGCGACTATCACGGTTTCTTGGCGCACGGCTTCTTTCTCTTGGGTTGTCGGCCAGACTGTTTCGAGCAATATGCCCGGAACATCGATTACTTCAGGATCGTTACCCTCCGGGGTGACTACTACCGTGTCCAGTCAGATGATTCTATTCTCCGGAGCTCCGACTGCTTCGGGTACTTTCACGATCTATACTGATTCGGGCTATATGGTTACTATCACTGTTTCCTCTGCTTCTTCGGTTAGTTATACTTCTCCTTCTGCTGTTGATGCTCTTACAGGATCCACGGTTTCATACAAGCCTACTGTGAACGTCAGCGGATCTACATTCGCTACGACTACAGTGACCGGAAAGTCTAATGCTACTTGGCTTACGTTCGCTTCCGGAACCCTTTCGGGTACTGCCCCTTCGGTCACTTCTCTTACTACATATTATTATTCTATACAGGCGACCACTCCCGGAGGACAGACTGCGGTTCAGACTGTTTCCTTCAATGTCTATCCTGTTGCTAAGATCGATACTTCGGTCAGCACTTCTTACAATCTTACTCAGAATACTGCGATGACTTCCATCGCTTTATCCGGTAATGTTTCCATGACCTGGGGTAAATCCGGGGATTTCCCTGCAGGAGTATCTCTTTCAGGATCCACGATCAGCGGAACCCCTACCGAGTACGGTACTTTTACCATAACTCTTAAGGGATACACTACTGCCGGACCTTCTCAGATCGCTACTAAGAAGGTCGTTTTCACCGTTGCTGAACAGACTATGACCATTACGTCTACTGCTCCCAGCGGCACGTATTATACCGGCAAGAATTACACTTACTCGCCTTCAGTCAATCTTTCGGCCGGCTGTACCTGGTCGTTGTCCTCTAATCCTTCATGGATTGTCCTTTCTGATGGACTCATTACCGGTACTATCCCTGCTGATGTCGGAGAAGGTACTGTCGAGTACACTCTGACCGCCAGATCTGCTGGTGGCCAGGTCGTTTCTCAGACCTGTTCTTTCCAGGTCGAGCCTCAGGGAGCTTTCACTTCGGTTCCGACAGCGGCATGTGTCGTCATTCCCGTCTATACATACGGAGATGACGGTAACTATTCGATCCTTTCTTCGATCATTCTTTGTCTTCAGTCCATCGGATCTGTCTTCGATGTCGATATGCTGGATGCGGATGATGCACCTGCGACATACGATCATACTTTGAATTATACTGTAGGTACTTCTGTTGATGCTATTCTTTTGATGGCTTCAGAAACCTATGAGATCACTTCTCCTGAAGGAGCTAGTTCTATTCCTGGCCTTTCGATCACTGTCGGTGTTCAGGCCGGTAATCCTGCTCTTATGATCAGCGGGACCCCGACTACTGCAGGTACCTATGTGGTTCGTGCTACCTGTCTTAACGATGATGTTTACAACTTCACCATTGTTATTGCAGCTGCTTCTGAGGGCTCTCCCGGCGGTTCCTCTTCTGAGGGTTCATCCGGAGAAGGATCTTCTAGCGGAGGATCTTCGAATGAAGGATCTTCAGGTAACGGTTCTTCGGGTGATTCTTCCGGTAACGGTTCATCCGGTAACGGATCTGACAGCGGTTCCTCAGGTAATGGTTCTTCTTCAGAATCCGATTCCGCTGAGGCTACTGTTTATAATTCTACCAATACCCGTACCTTCAGGTTCGTCTGGACTGGTGAGGATGCTTCCTATGTCATGTGGGATTTCGGAGATGGATCGGAGAAGGTGAAAGGCTTCGATGTCCGCCATACTTACAAGGAGAACGGTACTTACACCTACACCTGTACCGGTGTGAATGATGTCGGATCTTCTTCTTGTACCGGCATTATTGTTGTCGATGTTCCTCTTGTCAAGCATCTCTTGACCACGTATCTCTTCTACATAATCCTGGCCATCATTGTTCTGGTCATCATTATTGTAGCTGTTGTCGCCAGTCGTTCTAAGAAGAAGAGTTCCAGATCCAGAAAGGTTTCTTATGATCACTCTGTGAGGAATTCCAATTCCGGTAAAGGCAGTAGGTCTTCAGGAGGATCCCGTTCAAAGGGAGGCCGTAGGTATTGAAAACTTCGGGCTTCGGCCCGATTCTTTCGATATAAGGTGATTCTTATGATCGATTCAAAGTATCTGGCCGTTGCCCTCATTATGACTATTCTCGCATTCGGAGCTTATGCGATCTATGATCATTCTGGTGATTCGGATGCTGCGACAACTTACACATATAATTGGACTGTTGGAGAGTCTGTTTCGGAAACTGTTCCCGGAACCTCGATCTCTTCGGGATCTTTGCCTCCCGGGGTTTCTTATTCTGTTTCCAGTCAGATGATGATGATTTCAGGAACGCCTACCGTAGCGGGATCTTATACTGTTAAGACTAATTCCGGTTATACTCTCAGTATAACAGTTACTGCAGCTTCTTCTACAACGAATTATACTGTTTCCTTCAGTATTTCCAGCGGTTCGAGCTATGGATCTCTTAATTATTCATCCATAACTGTCCCTTCAGGGACAACTTTTTCAAAGAGCGGGAATTCCCTCGTATTCAAGAATGGATCCACCACTTTGTATACGGTGACTCCTACTCCTAAGTCTGCTACGTCCAGCTATACCTATTCGTTCGGTTCCTGGTCTTCGACCTCCGGAACGATTACTTCTGCAAAGAGTATTACATGCACATTTACCAGGACGGCTGTAGTTTCGTACAGCGATCCTGTCATCACCGTAGGTTCGGCAGGATCTACGATCACGCTTACCTCGGACGTATCGGTCACCTGGTCTATCAGCACCAACAGCTCTAAGGCCTCTTTGTCTTCGACCTCGGGGACATCTACCACGGTCACGCCTACCTCTAATGGATATATTACTGTGAAAGCGGTCCATAACAGCGATTCCTCTTATTATTCGACTAAAACGCTGAATATCTGCTCATTATCCTACAATGCTAACGGAGGTTCCGGAGCTCCGTCCACTCAGTATTACATCCAATCGGGGACCGGTTCCCATTCGTTCTCTCCTTCAGGGACTGCTATTTATTCCGGCCATAAGTTCGTTGGATGGGGTACGTCCAGTTCATCCACTTCGGCTTCATCCTCGGTATCTGTAGCTTACAGATCTACGTCCACGGTCTATGCGATCTGGACGACCGCCATATCGATATCTGCGGGTTCTGCAGGATCCTTGATGACTTTGTCATCCAATGTGTCCGCTTCCTGGTCCATCACCACCTACAGCTCCAAGGCTTCCCTGTCTTCGACTTCAGGCACATCTACGACGGTCACGCCTTCCGATTACGGTTATGTTATCGTTACGGCCATCAATAACAGCGATTCTTCCGATACGGCGACTGTGACCCTCAATATCAGCAGGATCGTTTACAATGCGAACGGCGGATTCAATGCTCCGGCTACGGTCTATTATGTCCAGACAGGTTCTTCCACTCATACTTTCACTTTGTCCGGTACTCCTACAAAGAGTGGTTATGATTTCGGTGGCTGGGGAAGCTCTTCAACGGCCACTTCATCTATTACGACCAAATCGGTATCATATCGTTCGTCTGCGACGGTCTATGCTATCTGGACTGCGAGCGAGGCGGAGCTCGCGTTCACATCCTATCCGACTTCAGCCAATGTGACCCTGCCAACGATCACCTACAGGGATGATGGGAGCTATGTGATATCATGAAGCCGCATGCTTTCGTTCCTTTGATCATTGCGGCTCTTGTCCTGTTCCCTTCATCTTTGGCCGTAGTTTCTGACGGCCAGGATGTCGATTACATCGATCCTCCGGCTGCAGATGTCGTTTTTCAGATCAATCAATCTTTGAATTCTGATGATCCGACTTTTACGGTCAGATTTGATTCAGATTATTCTGAAGCTGCCGGAGAGATGGCAAAGGATGTCAGGATGGGTTTAGATGGGATAAGCGGGAATTCTGTTTCTGAAAGTCATTGTCTTCCTTCTTGGATTACATTTACTTCCAGTAAGTATGCTAATCCCGGTAATCAGATTGGTATGCATTATTATCTTGACGTCAGCATCTCTCCTGCTCTTCAGCAGGTTTCAGAAGATACTCATGGAGAGTATTGGATTTTCTTCAATTATTCCTATTCCGGATTGCTTTCTTCTGAGAACGTCAGGTATCTGATCAAGATCAGTCTTGATGTTCATTGGAATGGATCGGTCATTGTCAAGGATCAGGTTTGGCATACTTATGCCTTGATTTTTGATTCTCTTGGCGGGGATGTCACTCAGACTTACTACACTAAGATTTTATCTTCTGACGATACCGGTATCTGTTATTTCGATACGACTTCTGTCGTTCCGAGCCGTCCGGGATATACATTCCTGGGCTGGTCTACCGTCAATGCTTCTGACGGTACCGCGCCTTTGGATGTCGCTGACGATTATCCATTCGTGGCCGTGAATGCGGATTCCGTCAATTCGCGCGATCCGAACAATATAATCTATTCCAAGACGCTGTATGCTGTCTGGGGATTTGGCAGCATCATCCCCAATTCATGGGATGAGCTTCTTGCCCTGATGCTCGATCCTTTGTTCCTGATTATATCCTGTGCAGTGATCATCGCTTTAGCGTTCTTCGCCAGAAAGCGCCGTTTAGGGGGGTATTACTGATGTTTGGAACTGACGGTATCGGTTACCGTGATGCTCCTTCCGTCATGGAACCCGGTAAGAATTATTCGAAATGGGAGATCTATTGCCTTCTTCAGGAAAGGGGATTCCAGCGTGAGTATTCCTGCAGATCCTCTTCCAGCGAGTTGAATAGGCTCGTCCGTAAAGGCGTTCTTTTGAAGGTCGATGCCGGTCTTTATTCTCTTCCGGAGGTGTCCTGATGGTTCTACCTATTCTGATAGAAGTCGGCCTGGTGGCCATCGGCGGAGCTTTCAGTATCCTTGATTGGTATGATGCCCAGAGCATGTCCGAATCTGTCTCCCAGATGGAGATGTACTATAAGCTCATCCAGGGGCAGACAACGTTCTTCGATTTCATCGGCCAGGCTTGGCCGTCTTTGCTCCTGATCGCAGGAGTTCTGCTGTTGGGGTTCACTATCTCGACCCCTCAGCGTCCTAAAAACAAGAAAAGGAGTTGGTCTAATTGAGTTTCGTTTCATGGTTGAAGGGTGTTTTCAAGTTCGGTTCTAAGACTGCCGAAACCACTACAGGTACCTGGACCAGGATCTTCGTTCAGGATGGAGTTACTAACATTCAGAAAATTAGCAAGGTCATCGAGCCTGTAGTGTCCAATATCGGTAAGACTGCTATCACCTGGGGGAATGCCTTCAAAGCAGGTGTCGTCGGTGTCTTCGGATATCTCTTCCTTCATGGCGGAGCTTCCGAGGTGGTATCTACCACCTTAGGTATCGATGAGAATCTAGCTCAGATCCTGATATGGATTATCGCTTTCATCCTTATTCTTTGGCTTGTCGTATGGTTCGTACGGTGGTTCAAGAGTACTTTTCTTCCAAGATCCGTCAATGATTTCGTTTACGGTTCGAATAAGAAGTATTCGGATCCTGTTGATTATCAGGGTAAGAAGCGTTACAATCCCTCCGATAGTCTGGATAGGACTGAGAGGCAGGCCTATCGTGATGCTACCCGTCCTAAGAAGAAGAATTCCAAGGATACCGTTTATTCCCGTTTCAGCGGCAATACCCTCGATTCCGGTCAGGCTAAGTTAGCTTCCGGTAAGAAGAAACGTTATTACAGGAGGCGTAAGAAATGAAGGCTATAACTGTTCTCAATCTTTTCGTTGATTTCATCATCCTTTTGGATCTGGCCTGTTTGTTCGTTCTGGGCCGTTCCCTGGGGATAATCTTCGATTGTCCCGAGGATCCTCTTTTAGGGGTCCTCATCTTCAAGCTCACGGGGGTTCAGCTTGAACCGTCCGTATTGTTCCTGATCTGCTGTGGGCTGATCGTTCTCTGTTCAGCCCTGGTGGTCTGGTGTGAGTCCAGGGAGTGTGATCGCAGATGACTCTCGATCTTAACATGATGATCCTTGCAGGTGTCGTTCTCGGATCGTTCGTTATCGGCCTGATCTTTTCGATTGTACGTTACTCGAAAAAAGGTGGTATAGATGTCAGACAGCAACACTGAGCAGGTTCCGGTAATTCAGGTAACGGGCCGCCGCAGTCATGGACGGCTCTTCTATGTGTCCATTGTAGCGATAGCTTTCCTGGCCGTGTTCCTCGTCCTCTATCTTTTCCGTCCGGATGATGTCAAAGGATTCATTGATATCGTCGTCAGGTACTGTTCGGAGTTCGGTTATCTCGTGGTCTTTGCTGCAGCTGCTTTCGGGTTCGGATTCGCTGTAGGCCAGTATCTTTGGACTAAGTATTTCGACAGCTATGTTATAGTTCAGGTCGAGGATCCCAAGCATAACATCCAGAGCGAATTCACCTTATCGACGAGCTATTTCGAGTCCCTCGATATCGTCGGGGGTATAGCTAACCCTGTTTCCACTCCTTCAGGGATGAAGCTCTACAGGTGTCTCGAATTCAACAGGAAGGAGAATTACATCCGTTTCGGCTACTGCCATGATCCGGAATATGATATCTCCCATGTTCTGACGGTACGTTCTACCTGGGAGGCTCTTGTCAAGCACGATCATGATATGACCCTCAGGGTCAGGTACCTTGAGTCGCTGGCCTATCAGGAGGCCCTCGTAGAAGGCCGTACTCTGGCCAATCGTCTTCTTGATTCTCTCGATTATCCGAGGTTCAATGAGGGTTTCGAGCCTGTGGATCTCTTCTCTCAGGAGGATCTCACTTCGGCCGTTCATCCTAGGAATGATGGTGTACCTGTTTCTCAGGAAGCTCCTAAGGAGGGGTCCTGATGGGTTCCTCCCCTACTCTGGACTATCTCCGGACTATGAAGTACGGTATCGTTTCCATAGTAGGATCCGGGAAGACGTTCAAGTCCGGTACGATGTATTCGTTATTCGATTACGTTCTTTCCCTCAAGAAAAGGAAGAAGGCATTCTTGCATTTCTCCGGTCTTGAGCATTTCCCGGAGGATTACGGTTATCCCGTGGATGACCTTTGGGATACCGAGCCTGATTCGATCCTCGTCATCGAGGATGCTAACAGGCTCTTCCCATCGAGGGCCTCCGCCAGATCCTCGGATCTTCAGGAGTTCCTCGGGGTGATCTCCCATAAGGATATCCTGATCTTCCTCACAGTTCAGAATACTGCTAATACGGATATGGCGTTCTTCCGTGACCAGGATACGATCACGATCCATAAGCGCATGAGCTCTACGGCCGTCATCTATGAACGTCCGGAGATCTCTTCTTTCGCTTCTGATGCCAATGTCTACATGTCCGATTACTGCATGAGGACTGGTGCAGACCATCATTATGTGTCGTACGTCCCGAGGTTCAACGAGATCCTGTATCTCGATTCCCCTCCTTCGTGGTACGGCTGGGAGCAATCCCACGCTTTGCGCGATTACCGCCCTCCTAAGGAGGTGAAGGATTGATACCGCACCATATCCCGCGTCAGCGCGCGGGTAAGGGCCCCGCGATATGCGGAGCATACCCCAGTGGCAACGTTCTCAGGAGGGAGCTCCCATGAAGGAAGGATCCGTATTCGTTCCTTCAGGCGAGGTCTCGGCCATACTCTCTCAGTTGGCCAGTTCCCGTCTCGATCTTCCCTGTTCGGTCGGTCTGAACGGTTCTCCTGAACGTTATTTCAGGTCCGTTCAGCGTGCGGATCTTCTCGGCCTCTCCGATCATCCTGCGGTGATCCGGAGATTGGCGATCATGGAGTCCTACGGCATGGCCGTTGCCATGTCCGGAGCGAGCTCCCTCGATAGGGTTGCCTCCGTCTCGGAGAATCAGGGCTACGTCGAATCAAGGCCGGAGAAGCCGTACGGACTCACGCCCTTGGGCGAGTCGTACGGCGGGACTGTTCTTCAGGATACCGACGACGGGGACAGCAGGATCCTGATCCAACGGGTGGACCGATGGTCTGGATAGGAGATCCTTCCTACCGGTACGACAGACAGTACAGGGAGGATGTAAGGAAGGGCGTTCGGCCCGAACCATCTCTGGACGATGTCACCAACGAGTATCTACGCTTCGTCAATGTCGATACCTATTCGATATTGCATAACGAGGGCGGAGAGCTCCTTCCCGTTCAGCAGCCGAAGCTGGGGAATGAGAAACATTCTCGGAAAATGTTCCTCAGGGCTCAGCCGGTCATGGAGGCCTTCGACTCTTTCAAGTTCGATCAGCCGTTGACCGTCCTGAAGGATGCTGGACAGGGTGAGGATTCCCGTATCTTTCCCGTTCTTGAGGCTTTCGACAACATGAGCTTCGACAGTCGTCTGCGGAGCTTCGGCCGTGACGTCAGGTTAGGCTATGCCTTCTTCATCACCCTTACCTATGATCATAAGCAGCTTTCGCCTATCCAGGCCTATGATCGTGTCTCCGACGATATCAACCGGTTCAAGGCCCGTCTTGAGAAGATCCTCGGGCCGTATGTCTGTCAGACGGTCAAGGAGGCCAGCGAGTCCGGCTATCCCGCGCCTCATCTTCTTTTCATCACGATCCACCCTCATCTGATCTTCAAGCATAACGGAGTCTGGCGTCTGAAGGATTACAATCTCTACAAATCGCTGCATAATGCCTGGTGGGAGATCTCGGGCTCCCAGGTCTCCGACGTTGAGGCCATTGTCGATAATTCCGTCAATTCCTACAATCCGGTATCGGGCGAGAGCTGCAGGAGCTCTGCCATTCGCTATGTATTCAAGTATATGACCAAGACCTGCAACTATCACGAGTACTTCGATGAGAAGGGTAACATCAGCATCCCTGACAGCGACAGGACGAGGATCTATACTCTCGCCATGATGAAGTATTCCGGTTGCAGGACTATCCTTTCCCGGAAATTCATGAGCTTCCTAGGGATCGATCCCGATCCCTTAGACACTCGCCTTGTTGAACTTTGCAATGAGTTAAAACGGCTCAAGGCCCGTAAGAAGTATCTCGAACAGCTTGAGAAGAAGTTCATCCATTCCTTCGGATGGTTTCTTATGCCCGAATCGTTAGAATTACCCGAAATTTTAGTGAAAATCGCCGAGGTTCGCGACAGATAGCGTGAATTGAAGGAGATCATCCGGCAGGAGCAGGGCCGTGATAAATGGATTTTCGAGGGCGTCAAGAGGTTCGGACCCGGCCGTCAGGCTAGCCTTTCGGAGTTCCTCACTTCCATAGATCGCTACAACCATCTCCTTCGCAACAAGAAGGACAGGGCGATGCTGGACGATATCAGGCAGCGCATGATATCTTCCTGATCATTTTTTCGAATGCTTTATTATATTGTTCTTCTTTTTTATTTCCGGTGATAGTATGTCTTCGGAATGGGAGAAATTGGAGTCCTTATCTAAGGACGAACTGATCATATAGCTTGTTTATTGGAAGAACATGTATGGTACGGTTCGTGTCGAGGATGATGATGAGGCTTGTCCTTGGCCTTGTATATAGCCTATGCATCGCGAGGATGAGGATGGTTTTTTCATTTCTGGGGAGATTACTTCGGATTCTTGGGCTGAGAAGATCGTTCGTTATGCTATCTCTAAGGATCCTGATATCGATCCTGTATTCTTGCAGAATTACGGCATGGATGAGGATCAGGCGTTGCGTATTTACTCCAAGGTTACTAACGAGTTACCTTCTGTTATGAAGAGGTCTTTATCGTCTGGTGATGCTAAAGGAGATGTTGCTTGATGCCTGGCAGGGGAAGGCCGGATCATGAGGCTCATTCCGTGACTGTTCAGGCAGATAATATAGACAAACCTCGTGAATTCCATCGTAACGGGACCCATAATGGGAACCGCACGATAGCTGAGGGTAATGTTTCCGTCAAGGTATCTAAGCGTCATCCTGAGTCCAAGGATGATGATTTCAGGCCCGGGAACGGTGTTATCCTGAAAGGTGGTAAGGATCAGGCTGTTACCATTGAGGCTAAACTCATCAAAATGCATGGTAAATCCCGTAATGGCCAGGATTCTATAACGGCTAGCGAGGATGTCAGGATCTTCGGCAAATTGAAACGTTTTTTTCGTAAGGATAATGGGCACCAGCGAGGGAGATTCATCGATGTGGGTGGGTTTGCCCGGCGATGATGCGTCAGCATAAGGAACCTTTTCAGTTAAGCCGGTCTTTGGTGCGCAGGTGTTTTTATCCTGCAGATATATCGGCTGATCATGGTCCAGGTCCAGGGAATATACGATATCGGGGAAATGCAGCAGCTGCTGAAGTCAGGATCCGTATTCGTGCCGGTGTTACCGGCGTTCAGGGGATCCAAGGAGTACACGGTCTCCGGAGAGATGGACATCCCGATCGAATTGGAGATGCTTGTTAAATATCCGAACCTGCATTGAAGGTCCGCGAGATGAATGAGCTTTCATCTTTGTAATTCAGCTGTTCCGGTCATGTCTGCCGGAACAGTACCTCTCATTCTCGATCCGTTCAAGGCGTTGGCCGTCCTAGTTCTCGGAGTCGGCTGTTGGTAAGAATTGGAAATTGTTTCAGAAATTTTCGTGATCGCTGTGAATGCTGGCCCGGTCAAAACTCGGAGCTCCGTATCGTTGCCGGTCTCAGGATCTATTGATGTTTTTCATTGTTTCTTTATTCTTTGTATGTGGATTTCGAGTTCATTTATTGAAATGAAACCTCTTTGGTGCAATTCAGCTTGTTTTAATACACAATAATAGATTTGTTCGTATTGAAACCGTTTTAGATCATATAGGAATAATCTTTCAGGATTTGTTGGTGTTCCTCCTATGCCTAATAGTATGTATACTGGTGCATGTTCTTTTCTTTGAGCTTTCATGTATCTATTTATTTGATTCTTTGTTGCTATGGATGTATTTCCTTTCTCATCCAGATGAGTTCTATATTTGCATTCAATCCAGAATTTTTTATTATTATCTAGTGATCTGAGTAGTAAATCTGGAAGTATACAATCTTCTACTAAACGTCCGGTTCTTGCTTTTCCGGTCGTGTAATGTACTATGTTGAAGAAGTTTTCGGGGAATAGGGTTGTACAGTAGTCTTCGAATTCTTTACCGATTTCATAATAATCTTTTGGTTTTTCGTCGGTCTGCGATGTTATATTATTTTTTATCGTTGTGCCGGGGAATATTTTTTCGAAGTCTTCTTCTGTTATGCTGAAGGAGCTTAGAGGGTCATCTATACCTTTTTTGGATTCATTAGGATCTGATGATCTGTTGTTATAGTAGTTCTTCAATTTGTTGATGAAGCTGGTCATAGTATATTTTCACCATTCCCCCCCCCCTTGTCGTGTTTCGTTGGGGGGGGGGGGTAGGGTTTCTATTTCTTCGATCTCGATTTCGTTTTTATCGAGGATCTTGTTTATTGCCCTCATATGTTCTAGGATTTCTTTGCCTTTTTTTGTTGTAGATATATAGGATGCGTTGTGTTCTATTCCTTTTGTGATTTCTAAGATTCCATTCTTTTCTAGATCCCATATTATTTTGTTGATTGTGCCTGTTTTTCTATCTACATGGGCTTTTATCATTGTTACATTAGGCTGGCCTGTTTTGTCTACGTAATCGAGGATCTCTAAAACGTGTTCCCTGAAAATCAAGGTTTCCCTCGGCCCCATAGTTGTTTATTATTTGCGTTTTAGATAAGTCCTATTACCTTATTTCCTATGCGTTGTTTACATAATGAATAAATAGTTGTGCGTTATTTACATTATTAACTAGTGGCAGGTTTGGCATACCACCTTTCCTGCCCTAGCCCCAAAGGTGGTATGTATGTCTGAAGTATCCAAGCGCCCATCGAACCGTATCTATTGCATTAGATCATCTTCTTTTGTTGATCTGAATCGCGGTTCCGCTTGTATCGCATACTGTCCTGCTTCCCCAGATTGCTATCGTAATTGCTATACCTGCTCCTTCAAGGGCGAGGTAGATCCTGAAACCGGAGCTCCGACTCCCGAGGCCATCAAGGCAGCTGCCGATTGCGTCAGCTCCCTCGGTATCGCCGCTTACGGATCTAAGAGGTGGTTCTGATGTTATCATTACTCTCCAAGAAGGCTTCCGACCGTCTTTCCTTCATAATAGATCGGTTCGGCGAATTCATTGAAATCCATTTAATCACTAAAACAGGCTGGAAGCCTTCAAGGAGGTGTTTCCTATGATGGGGACCTTCGAGGATTTCATGTTGCTGCCGATGTATTCTGTCAGATACTATCAGATCTTTCAGAAACAATGGGTCGAATCCCTCGAACCCGGCACTTATGATCAGGTGAAGAATTTCTATCAGACCCTGGTAGATTGCGGGGTAATCCGCAATCTCTCGATCACCCAATGCTATCAGGAGGTTTCGGCTTGATTACCGGTAATTATTGCTTCGTCTGCAACGAGTCTCTTTCAGGATCCCCTCAGGAGGATTGGTTCAGATACCGCGGTCATAACTATTGTTCGGAATGCTTCAGGATCTTCGTTTCCTGTCCGGTCTGTACGGGGTGTGATTGATCATGAATTATCCCTGCTTCTGTCCTTCCTGCGGGAAAAAATGTATCTTCATTCCTATCAATGAGCTCAAGTATCGTTATCAGAGAGATGTCTTCCAGATGACCTGCGATGATTGCGGATCGTTCGAGATCTGCATAAAAACAGCGGAGCTCTGATCCTATGATAACAATTCGTGTTTCTGGCCCTCAGGAGGATATCGATTCTGTCCTTGATATCGTCAGGGCTAATGTTCCTAATATTATCAAGGAGAATTCTTATGATAGCAGGGATGAGGATGGCGTTAAGCTTGTATATTTTAATATCTCTGATGAGCTTCAGCGCCGTTCTAAGGATAATCTTCAGGACTGGGCTATCATCGAGTTCTGCAATTCTATCCGGACTACTAGCGATATCAAGAATTATTTCGATATCGGCTATTCGGAGTTGAAGGAGATTCTTGATAGGCTTGTCGGATCCAAGGATCTCGTTCGTCGTCTTGAGGACAAGCATTATTGCTATCTTGATGCTAAAATGGCCAATTGCTGTTAGAAATGCATCTATTTTGACTCTGACGAGTGTGAATGCAGGAAACATAAGTTCTTCCATGTTTACACTAATTCTTGGTTTACTAAGGCTGAAAGCTATCTGCATTGTCACGATTATGCTTATGTGGGGGAGGATTGAGACGGCCGTCGATTATTGGCATCCTACGGATGATCCCCATATTCCCTATCTGATCACTTATGCCGCCGAGGTCGAGCTTCCTCACGGCCATTACTTCGATTATGAGGCTGCTGAGGAACCGGAGGATGCTAGGCTTCCTATGTCCTATTGGTCTAAGGAGAGGATCCTCGAATATTGTTTGCAGAGCTCCAAGGTATCTTCCGGAGCTTGCGAGATCCTTGCTAGGATGAGGTTCGATGACCTCAGGAGCTTCGCGCTGATGAGGTTTTACTCTTCCATGACCGGTTCCTTATCGGATCCGTCTAAGAACCGTCATACCGAGTTCTATGGTCTCGATATCGATAATATCGCTTCTCTGGGGGTGTGATCTTGGTGAGATACGGTTTCCGTCGTGCTGTCGATTCTTGGGTGAAGGAATATTCCCCCGTTCTAGGGGATACTACCCTTCCTGTCAGGATCCGTGCTCTTAACACGATCTGCGACGATGTCGAACGTCTGTTCGATAACGGTAAGATATCGACTACTGAACCTGCTTCCCTTTCAGTCTATGATGTCTCCGTGATAGTTTCCTCCTGGAAGAAGCGCGGGGACCTGAAGATCTCCACGATTTCGAGGAAGATCTATTATCTGCAGTCTATCTGCTTGTTCTGCAGCAATAACGCCGTAGCTTTCGCTAGGGCCCGTTATCCTGCATTGTTTCCTAAAGAGTCCAAAGGCGAGGCTCTGCAGCTCTCTGTCGATGAGATCCGGCTAGTAATATTCGCAGTTGAGAGCGTTCCCTCTGATGCCTTGCTTCATTGGATGCCGTCGGTTGTCGCCCTTGCTACCGGCGCGCGTACGAACGAGATGCGCCTGATGCATGTATCGGATTTCGATCTGAACGATCATAAGGTCATAATTGGTAACCCTAAAGGGCGCGGTGTCTGGACGGATTCGAGGATAGTTCCTGTACGTCCCGAATTCGTTCCGGTCATCGCAAGGTATTTGTCTTCCATTCCTGACGGATACCTCTTCGATAACGGAGGTGTTCCGTACTCGATAAACGCTTTCGGTGTTTGGAGGCGCCGGATCTGTGAGGATCTTGGCTTCGCCTTCGATTACCGTGTTCTCCGTGCTACGTACGGTCAGATGATGCTGGACGAGGGCCTGCCGATAGAGGTCGTGTCCGTTCTACTCGGACACGCCTCAAGCAGGGTCACGGAAACATACTACGCCAGGGTCCGCCGTTCTCAGGCGGTCTCCCGTGCGCTTGACCTGTGGTATGGCGACGGATCCGCGGATTGCTCCGCGAATCCGTCTGATGAAAGGGATGCTCCGAGGAAGTCCAGAGCATCCGCTGGACTAGGCGAACAGGGAGGGATTCGAACCCTCGGCTTGCAGCTTAGGAGGCTGCCGCCATATCCAAGCTAGGCCACCTGTCCGTTGGATGCCACTATATGAGAGTCGCATAAAAGCATTTTGGTAGCTCACAGACGACTGAACATTGGAGAAAGACTCCCCACTTTGTGGGGAGTGGATGGGTGATGCACGCCCGGTCCTGAAGACCGGGTTAAGTGGTTTTGGATGCGTGTGCCTTTCGGCAAAAATCATATGCGCCTCCGCAATAAATAAACATTAAATTGTAATGATTGTAAATTACGTAATAAATGTTATTATATACCTGCAATGTATTCATACAGATAGGGATGCGCTTTGCAGTCTGGTCGTAAAGAAAGGATAATGGTGGCTTGTGTTACCTTTGAGACAACCAAGGTTACCGATCCGATCTTATTCTATGAGATCAACAGAGCCCACATCATACACTATGTGAGGGACCCGACCAGCCAGAGCAACAACGTGTATCAGGAATTCTACGACCGCGTCAACGAGATCATCAAAGAGAAGTCGCCGCGCCCCGTAGAGATCGTTGAACACGTTGAGAAGGTCTCGGATTTCTCCCTGATGCTGAAGACCGTTCTGGACATCATCCAGACCGAACACTCCACGGCCTTGGAATCCGGAGAGGAATGCGAGATCTATGTCAACATATCGTCCGGTGGGCCTGAATATGCGGCAGCTTCCGCTATCGCATCCATGATGGTCCCCGGCACGATTCCTTTCTCAGTAGGCACCAAAACCTACACTGTTAACGATGAGGGTGTTCGCCGCAACTATTTCATCGACGGCAAACCGGTTGGCCTCACGAAGGAGACGTACGATCCAAGACAGCTGCCGAGCTATTCGATACAGATCCCTGATGAGCGTCTCGTTCGCGGACTTAGGATACTAGATACCCGCAACAACGAAAGGCTCTCCGTCACCAGTGGAAAGATGATCGCTGCCTTGAAGGAAGCGGGCGTTTGGTACAGAGATACCGAAATAAAGGACCCCAACCGCAAATCAACTCAACGCCAGACCGAAGCGGTGTATTATCAGAGGGATTTCATCTGGAAGTGGCTTGAGAATGGATGGGTCGAAAAGGATGATCTCAATTCCAAGTACGTTCTGACCAAAGAAGGACGCAACATCATCAGCACCTTCTACACCGAGTGATCCTCGCCTTTTTTCTTTCCTATTGTAGCATAGGCTCTGAACACGCTCTCAATATACAATAATAACAACAATTACAACAATTACAATTTGATGTTATTATATTTCTTCGCCGATATAGTAATTGCAGCCCCCAAGACTGCAGGTGAAAAAAATGAGTTGCTACAAGCAGACCCTACTGTCCCCTCTTCCTGCAAGCAGGATCAGAGAGCAGAACTACATGAAGTACGACAAATACGGATGCCGTATCGATCGTAATAGGAACAGAGAGCTGAACACCATAGTGGCGTTCTTCGACTGATGATGGATGGATCAAACTTGTTAGAAACTTGCCCTAAAGGGCGGTAAAGAGTTTTGGGGGAGTTGGGGTGTAAACCCCAACGTCACTCTTTCTTGTTTTCCTTCTTTGCAGAATCCCAGACCTGGACGAACTCGACGCGGTCGACTCCGAAGGCTGCCCTCAGGTCGGCGACGATCTTGTACTTGGCGATTGCCCAGTTCTGGTCGAACTTGCAGACCTCGGCCTCGGTAACGACGACCTTGTCCGCCTCAACTGCAACGGCGAATCCCTCGGATGTTCCTGAGGTGAGCTCGATGATTGCGAGTGCCTTTGCCACGTTGTCGGTGATCTCCTCGGTGACTGTGAAGGTGTACTTCAGGTCGTGACCAGCGAGCTGGTTGTTGAAATCGACCTTTACACGTCCTGCTGCGACGGACATGACGACTCCGTTCCTGTTTCCAAGGGAGACACTCATTCCGGGGTAGGGGTTGATCTCCTGCTTGTAGAATTCCTTGAGGGGGTGGAGCTCGATGAGCTTAGGGTTCCTTGCTCCAGCTGCATCCTCGCAGGGGATTGTGATTGTTGTCTCCTTTCCGATCTCTGCCGACTCGATTGCTGTTGCGAGTGCGGGGAAGAGTGTGTTGGATCCGAAGAGGTATGCCATAGGGGCGTAGGTGACCTTCTCGTTGAAGATTCCAGCTTCCTTGGCTGCGTCTGCGTCTGTTGTGTCGTACAGTCTCTCGTCAGCGTCGGCGAGATATGCCTTATAGGAAAGGCGAACGAGCTTCTTTGCGTCTGCCATGATGTTCACCGTGATTGGTATTAACTACCTGCGCCGATAGCGTCGCCTATTAAATAAGTATCGTATAAGGAAAACATCCGCTATGGACATGCTGGATGCTCCCGATGCTTTATCAATAACAATATTGGATTCTGTGCAAAGCCATATAAACAAGGTGTCTATACCATGCAATACTACCTGCCGCCTTTGCATAGCCCGGTAGTGCGGCTGACTTGTAATCAGCAGGTCCTGAGTTCGAATCTCAGAGGCGGCTCCACTTTCTTCAAATCCATCTGGGAACAGCTGGAGCCATCAAAAAAAAGACCCCGGAGGACCGGGGAATTGGTTTTACCTCTCTCTGATGATCGTCACGGGGCATGATGCATGAATCATGACCTTCTCGGCGATACTTCCGTTCAGGATCTTCTTCAGTCCAGAGCGTCCATCCGTACCCATGATGACCAGGTCATACATTCCGGATTTGGAGATGATCGTATCGGCAGCATCTCCGGTAGCGATCTCGGTCGCGACATTGATGCCTGCAGCTGAACATTTATCTGCAACTTCCTTTACCACGGACTCTGCATCATAATCGCCGTGCTTGACAGAGAATACTGTCAGCCTTCCATTGATGCGCTTGACGGTCTCGATTGCGATATCGATGGCTGCAGCGTGCGTTCCAGAGACGGGAAGAAGAATTTCCTCAATCCTCTTGGATCCTGATTTCAATGTCAGCACGGGGCAGTACGCACCCTCGATGACTTTTCTCGCAGTTCCTCCGACACGGCCGTATCCAGAACTCTTTCCGGTGACTCCCATGATCAACATATCGACTTCTTTGGAGAGCTCGATTAGGATCTCTTCTGGAACGCCCTCGATGAGCTTGGTATCAACCTCCAGACCGGCCTGCCTTGCTACATGGGCTGCATTCTCGAGGAACATGTTACCTTCAGTCTTCATCCTGAATGAGATCATCGCCCCACCATCGATGTTACCGAATCTGTTGTACTCTGTGACATCAACAACATAGACAAAGGTTATGTGAGAGGCGAAAGTGCCTGCAGAATGAACTGCCAGATCGACTGCCACCTCTGAAAGGGGGCTACCATCGATGGGGACCAATACGTTTTCGAATTTCATCAGTTGACACCCCTGATAATCGATATCAGAACGCATATCGGATTGCGTTGCTACGCTTTTATACGTTGTTAAAACTGGATACATAATAGGTAACAGTTGATTCCTATAGATGCTACCTCATCGTAGAAATACTGAAACGGATATGTTTTAGCATGAATGGCATCTTTACCTCTGGGAGGGCCTGAGATGGGTTGCAGCGGAGGATCCTGTTCCTCGTGTTCCTCATGCTCTACCGGTGACGGCAGGGACGACAACGAATTGCCGCCAGGCATGTTGGATAGGTACAGCCTTGACCAATCCGTAGCTGATGGCGCCCTTGTCTGGCTTGAGGTCTATCACTGCCCCGATGGGGCCAGGATATCGGATGCCAGCATGCAGGTACTCGACGAGGTATGCAGAATAAACAAGGGACGCACCTTCGCAGTGCTGTTCGGTGGGCCGGAACTGAAATCGTTGTATCCGAAGATCTTCGGTTGCGGTGTGGGAAGCATCTACCACGTCAGAGACAAGGACTCTGAATGCTACGACTCCAACGTCTACTCCATCACCCTCTGCGACATAATCGACCGCGTTTCGCCTGCGGTCGTTGCTATGGCAGCCACGGAAAGGGGTGACCAGCTGGGGCAGAAGATCTCTTCGATGCTGGGCGTGGACCTCAACGCTGGGTGCGTCAAGATTATGATGGACGGCAGGGCCTTGACCACCGAGCCGGCACCGCTCAACCAGTTCATGATCTCCAGAAGGAACAAGTTCCCTCAGGTTGCTACGATCAAGATTGATTCTTATCCTACGCCCGAACCGAAGGATGGTCAGGGTACAGCCATATATTGGCAGACCTGGAAGGATCATTCCTGAAAAAGGGGGCCGTGCCCGAAGGCACGTAAATGATTGTTATCAGAACCTACTTCCGATCTCGCCAGCCTTGGCAAGGATCTCGGGGTTCTGCTCAGCTGCATGCGGAGGGTTTCCGTCTACCATTGTCACGTTGCCGATGGGTTCGAACTTAAAGTATGACACCATGCGTCCTGTGATCTGGTTGGCCAGGTCCTCTGCTCCAGAGGATCCTGCGGTAACAATTACTGCAAGCTTCTTGGGTGTGATGTTGGGGTTGAAGGATCCGTCGATGAAACTGAAGAACCTGTCCTCCAGAAGTCTGTACTGTCCTGTGGGCTGTCCGAAGTAGACGGCTGTCGAAAGGATGACTCCGTCAGCTTCCCTGATGGCGTCGAGAACGGGGGTGAGCTCATCCTTGAGAACGCACTTTCCTGCCTTCTTGCATCCCATACATGCGATGCATCCCCTTCTGTCCTTGAGCGCCGCAACGTTGAAGACCTGGACATCGTGTCCCTTTCCCTTCGCTGCATCGACCATGGCATTGAGGATTGTCTCGGAGTTGGCTCCTTTCCTGGGGCTTGAAACCACTGCTACGATCTTTGACATATTGTAACCTCGTCCTTTTGAGAACATAGAGGTATTTAGTTTTCCCTTTATGACTGGCCCACATTGACCTTGGATTTAATCATCTCAGGCACGTCTCCGAACATCGCGACCTTGTCGCCCACACATGCGAGGCATCCTTTGACGCCTTCGATGGAACCAATGGTTTCTAGCGATTCCGCCAGAGACGTTTCGTCCTTAACGAGGTTGCCCAGTGCCGTTGCACAGCAATCCGCCAAGATGACATCGTCCGAGAATACGGTGCACACATTGGAGTTCCCAAGGGAGACCGACGGCCCGATCTTTGCGGATGAGGAGCATATGCCTGTTATCCCCTCGGATGATATGTTGAAAGCCACATCCTTGAGCACAGGGTGGTCGGCGAAGAGTCCTATGGGTACGGTCCTGTCCGAAAGGAATGCTATATCGCCTCCATTCTCGACAATGGCCTCGGAAGCCCCAGCGTCCCTCATCATCTCGACAGCATGAACAGCTACAGCACCGGCGACTCCGGCGAACGGCCCCACACCCGAGAGAACGGATGCGGAAGACATCCTCCTTATCAGCTCATCATCCCCGGGATCGACTGGATAGGGGTCGTAGGTAAGCTGGAAGAAAGGATCGGCCGCGACCTTCGATTCAATGATCGACCTCGCCTCGAATATGGCATCCTTGGCAACCTTGACGAATTCTTGTTCACAGACGATTGTGACGATCGTCTCCTTGTACCGGAATGTTGTCCTCATATGTGGAGGCTCAGAGCGTGGACGGAACAGGCGTTGATGCAGGATCCGCAGGAGATGCACTTGCTGTTATCGATCTTGAGCTCCCAGGTGATAGGGTCCAATTCGAAACACATGACCGGGCAGATGGAGACGCATGCGCCGCAGCTCCAGCATTTGTCCTCGTCACGGGAGATGCGCTTTGCCATCTCGCTGATGGTGAAGCCTTCATCCCTGAGCCTGTTCTCTGCTGCCTTGAGCTTCGATTCATCCCCCTCAAGGGCCAGGATCATGACTCCGCTTCCGTCTCCGTCGATCTCGGCCTTCAGGACGTTCGGCTTGAGGTCGAACTCCGTGACTAGAATGTAAGCGACGGACTGCTGGACGTTGGTGTCGTCGAACTCGATCTTGTACTTCTTATCCATTTCAGCACCCCCTCTCCTGTAGTTTCTTGAGCTTCACATCCGTTGGGAACGAAAGACAGGGCTGGTTGAGCAGGAACTCGCCGTGCTCTATCCAATCCTTCAGCTTCGCCGCCACCTCCTTCGCGCCGGCGTAGGAGGACATGGATGATGTCCTGATGGTCTTGCCCTCGTACTCCACCTTGCCCGACCTGAGCTGTGCGTAGCTGTATCTGGCCATGGGCGGCCTGTCGATGGGCTGGCTGTAGTCCACCATGTCCGCGAAGATCATGTCGTCGGATATGGCGCAACGCTCGATGATGCCTTTGTTGAGGATTGGTATCGGTACACCGATACCGACTGCCATGGAGACTCCGTATCCGGTGATGTCCAGTCCGCGGACGTACTTGGAGTCCATCTGCTTCATGTCGCCGATCAGAGCAAGCGTCCTGGAACCTGCGATCGGGACTCCGTTGACCTCCTCGACATTGGTCTTGAACTGTGTTCCGGGCCAGGCCACGTATCCCTCTCCTCCCCCTAGGAAGATCCTCGTTCCCATTCCGATGGTCTCCAGATGGGGATCGTTCAGCAACGGGGACAGCTGTCCGGCGGAACTGTAGGAAGCGTTCTTCATCTTGGGAAGAAGCTTTCCCATGTAGGTGTAGATGGTCTTGTCCGAAGTGTTGGTTGCCACCCCGTAGTTCTGATAACAGTTGCGGGGATTGTACAGGTATGCGTCGTTGATGTCATCGAGGGTGATGTAGGTATCGATATCCTTCCTCACATAGCAGTCGGTTCCAGGTCCCCACGCATGGAGATGGATCTTCTTACCTGCGATGAGGTCCTCGATGACGTGAGCTCCTCCGTACCCTCCGGCGGCTCCCGGTACCGTGGCTGTGGCACCGATGAACGTGTCCACTGCGGCCAGACCTCCGTCCACCTGGACGTCGTTGAGTCTTATCTCTGCCATGCGTATGGGCGGGGTTGCATGTCCGAAGTTGAGAAATGCTCCGGATGAACACATGGCGCCGAAGGTTCCGGTGGTTACAACATCTACCTCTTCAGCTGCCTTCTCGGATCCTTTCTTCCTAACGAGGTCGATGACCTCCTCTGCGGTGTAGACCACCGCCTTGCCGGAACGGATCTTCTCGTTAATCTGCTCATACGTCTTGGACATACGCTCACCTGTTACGGAAGTGTGTATCGCTGGACGTTATTATAATATTTTAGAGCACAAGCCAAGCTATAAACGGTTCTTGCCCATTCCAGAGCACATGAAGATCTACGAGGCCTACAGGATGGGCGTCGAAGCCGGGATGAAGAGGGACCTGCGTCCTCGGGAAGAAGTTCAGAGGATCCTTTCGGACGCCAGAGAATGCTATGAGTCCATGTCCGACGGCTTCAAGGAGCTGTTCGACCAGGAAAGGCTGTGGAATCCCTATGCGGATTCAAGGTTCTCAGTCGGTGCCGAGAAGGCCAAGGAACTGGATGCCGAACGCTTCATGTGGGGGATCGACATAACTCCTTCCGAGATACTCCTAGCAGACAGGCTCAGGGAGAGAGGGGAAAGGATCGATGCGGTCGTCGCCCATCACCCGTTGGGGACCTCGAAGACATGCTTCCCCGAAGTCATGATGCAGATGACTGCCATGTTCGAGAACATGGGCGTACCGAAGGACAAGGCCTATGAACTGGTGAAGGACAGGATGGAACACGTCCTGAGAGGGATGCAGGGATACAACTACAACCAGGCCGCTGATGCCGCCAGAATACTGGACATCCCGCTGTTCAACATACACGCTCCCGCCGACAACATGGTGGAGGAGTTCATGGTCAACAAGATGAGGGAGGAACAGCCCGCAACCCTCGGAGATATCATCGATTCACTTCTAAAGGAACCCGAGGCACGCGAAGCGACCAGATGCAACAGTCCGCCCATCATACTGAGAGGATCTCCGGAGGATGAATGCGGTAAGATCATGGTGAAGATGAACGGAGGCACCTCGTTCTCCAAAGAGACCTACAAGTCCCTCGCCGATGCAGGAGTTAACACCATCGTTGCGATGCACTATCCTGATGAGCATTACGATGCTGCCAAGGAGGCAGGCATCAACCTGGTGATCTCAGGCCACATGTGCTCCGACTCCATAGGTGTCAACCTAATATGCGACCTGTGGGAGAAGGAGGGCATCGAAGTGATTCCCTGCTCCGGCTTCACACGCTTCAGCAGAAACTGATACGATGTGGAAGATCGGAGATATCGGGATCGATGGCCCAGTGGTGCTGGGGCCGATGTCTGGATACACATCCAGCAGTTACAGGGACTTCATGAAACCCTTCGGGGTTGCCGTATCGATGACGGAGATGACGTCTGCTGTCGGTCTTCTTAACTCTGATCTCAAAACATCCGAATACGTCGAGTTCGGAAGGAACTATCCTACTGGACTCCAGCTCTTCGGCCATTCCTCGGATGACATCGCCAAGGCTGCCGTCAAGGCCCTGGATCACAACGAGAACATTGATTTCTTCGACATCAACATGGGATGTCCGGTTCACAAGATACTGCACAGCGGAGCTGGATCGGTACTGATGAAGGATCCGGAACTGTGCGGTGAGATCATGAGGAAGGTGAAGGAACTCACCGGAAAACCGGTCACTGCGAAGATCCGCCTCGGTTCAGACCGTGGACATATGAACTACGTGGATGTCATCTCGGAACTGGAATCCGCTGATGTGGATGCCATCACCGTGCATGCTCGCACCAAAGACCAGGGATACAGCGGGAAACCTGATTTCGAAACCATCGCAGGACTGCAGGAACATATGTCCGTGCCGCTGATCATATCAGGCAACATCTATCTGCTGGACGATGCCGTCGACGCGATGGAGAAGACAAAGGCCACTGCCGTGATGGTCGCAAGAGGAGGGGTAGGCAATCCCTTCCTCTGCACCCAGATAGACGAGTTCTACAAAACCGGGAAAAGATTGGAGAATCCCACCGTCCACCAGCAGATCGAATGGTGCATACAGCTGGCGGATGCCATCATAGCGGAGAAGGGTGAGGATACCGGGATCAGGAAACTTAGGAGCATAGCGCCGAAGTTCGTCTCCGGTTGCCACCGCTGCCGCGAATACAGGCTCAGACTCGCCACGGAGACCGATGACCGCGACAGCCTCGTCTCCATCCTCGAGGAGATCGATTCCAGGATGGGGCTTGAGAGGATCAACATGGACGGCAGACGCACCTACTACAACCTCGACTGATCCCTTCCATTTCCTTGGTCCAGCGACAACGGATTTATCCTGAATAGTTCATGCGGTTGTCATGTTCCTGCTATCGAAGAAGCCCAAAACGGTCCAGAAAATCGTGGATATCAACATCCACTGGTCCGGTGACGATCCTTTCACATTCGTCTCGCACCACCACGATGAGTATCCCAAGGGCAACGCACAGATGGCTCCCCCGCTGGAGATGATAAGGGGCAGGAACCTCGGCAGGGACTATCAGGAGAGGTACGGATTCAGGATGTACCACGGCAGGGTGGTTCCGGGATTCCCTATGCACGCCCACTGGGGCTACGAGACCATATCGATAGCGGAGAAAGGTTTCGTGGACCACTTCGATACAGAGAAGAACTATGGGCGCTACGGCAACGGAGACATACAGTGGACGTTAGCATCGAGCAGGTATGAGCACTGTGAGATGTATCCCCTTCTGGACCAGGAGAACAACAATCCGGTACACATCACGCAGATCATGGTAAACATCCCGATCGACAGGAAGAACAAGGGCATCCAGGTGAATAACACATGGTCCGAATCCGTCCCTGTTATCGAGAAGGATGGCGTGACGGTGACTCTGTACTGCGGCGAATACTGCGGCAAATCCCTGTACTCTCCCAATGAGGGCTCCTGGGCCAAGGCGGAGAACTCCGTCAGGATCATGAAGGTCATCATGCAGCCCGGATCCGTATTCGAGCTGGATAAGCTGGATGGGGATATCGGACGCAACTTGTACTACCTTTCCGGAAAGACCATCGACCTGGACGGGACTCAGGTGAAGCCGAACCTCAGGTTCAAGATGAAACCGAACACCGATCTGAGAGTGGTGAACGGCGAAGAGGAATCCGAGATCTGGATACTCGAAGGGAAACCCATCGGCGAGAAGCAGGCGGCATTCGGACCGGTCATCCTGGAGGATCTCGACACAGTCAGGAAGTCCATGGATGAGATCAGGATCAACGAATTCCAGGAATGGCCCTGGAAGATCATGGACGTCACCAACCCCATAGAGATGGGCAGGGAACTGCACAGACCCGACGGTTCTGTTGAGAGACCCTGAACCGACCTCACCCACCTAATATAAACTCCCTCCCTAATACAGAACGCATGAATGGGATGAACAAGACGATCTCATCGGTCGTCTCAGCAATTGCACTCGTGTATGCTGGACTCTGCTTCTTTCTGACGCTGCAGAACTATGTGGTAGGGGACCACAGCATACATATCTTCATATTCGCGCCTATGGGCCTGGACAATCTGGGCATAGATCTGACCAAGGCACTTATCGATTCCTTATCGATGGAGAAAGGCCTTTACGAAACTGTCTTGGACACCTTATTGGGCTATGTGCCTGGCCTCGGCGGTGTAGCGTTCTACATCAAGATGGTCATGATCCTCTTCGGATTCATTCTGGCCGCGTTCGGTTTCATGTCCAAGTCGATAAATGACTGCAGCGGCGACACCAACCCGGCGCAATACCTCTGGACCCACAGACCCCGTGCGCTCCTCAAGTGCGTGCTTCAGCCCTGGGGACTCATCATCGGAGCTTGGAACAAGTCCAAACCGTTGGTCATACTGCCGATACTGCCCATATTCATGTACCTGCCCTGGTCGATCATGATCTCGATCTATCTCATCATCCCATTCCTGGTAGCGAAGATGGTGATCTCGTCGAAGATCAACACCTACGCCAAGAAAGAGGAGAAGGAGTACAAGAAGAACACCGAGTACGGTGTCTGCCCCCACTGTAAGATGGCCTTCGACAGGCCTATCGTGAAATGCAGATGCGGATTGCTGCTGGACTATCCTGTTCCTAACATCTATGGGTACAAGTATCACACCTGCAACAAAGGCCATGACATATCATGCGAGAGCGGAAAGAGAGGCAACCTCACTACGCTCTGCCCCCACTGCAGGAAGCAGATCCAGACAAGAGAGGCACTGCCCATAACCATCTCCTTCATAGGGGGAACAGGAACCGGGAAGACCTCGCTCATGCTGGCGGCCGTCGAGACGATAACGCATAACGCCAGGATCGTGGACATAACCGTGGACAGCCCGTCAGCGGGACTGTCCAAGGATGCCATAGCAGCCAAGGACTACGCTCCGAGGACCATCCCCGGAGAGCAGGATTCACAGGTCATATTCCTGAGGTCCCTAGGACTGCAGGACAGGGAGATCATCTTCAACGATATCTCCGGAGTCGAATTCCAGCCCTCGGTCAACAAGGTCATCTTCGAGGAGTACTACAACTACACCAACGGATTCATCTTCACATTCGATCCCATGTCCTTCAACAGGGAGGTCAAGAGGGAGATGCCCCACGACGTCTTCGACTGCTTCCATTACATCTACACAACCATCAGGAACATCGGTCCCGGCACCGTCACTGACGTTCCTTTCGCAGTCGTCGCGACCAAATCGGATCTGGTGAGCCCCAAGCTCGGTGACGATGATGTGCGCCAATTCCTCATAGACAACGGAGAGGAGAACTTCGTCCGTGTGGTTGAATCGCTGTTCACCGAGGTCAAATACTTCTCGGTATGCTCACACGGCAGCAGCTGCGCCTCAGCCATGAAGCCCGTCTGGTGGATCGTCGGCCATGTCGACAAGAAGCTGACCGAAATCATCCCGTCGCCCTGATATACTAGAAGGGGATGCATGCATCATGGTCAAATCAGTCAATGCATCACACATACTGGTATCCAACGCCAGGGACGCAGAAGGAATCATGATTCGCCTTTCCAAGGGCGAGGACTTCGCGGGACTGGCGAAGAGGTTCTCCAAGTGCCCCAGCAAGTCCAAGGGTGGCAACCTGGGATGGTTCGGCAAAGGCGAGATGGTCCCCGAATTCGAGAAGGCATGCTTCGAAGGACAGAAAGGCCAGGTCGTCGGACCCGTCAAGACGGAATTCGGCTACCATATAATAATGATCAACGATCAGAAATGAACCACTTTACCGACCCCTCCGGGGTCGGAAATCCATTTCTAATCAGCCATATATGAATGCAAACGGATGAATCGCCATCCTCAACATTCCAAAAGTAAAGAGAAGTTTGTGATATATTAATCCCGCAGTCCCATCTCTGCGGTTCGTAATTTGTTTAAGTTACAAGCCATCCTGAGTCATATCGTCGGCCAGAGCCATCTTCCTCGGATCCACGTACAGGTAGTGGTTGCGGGTGATCTCGATGCTGCTGTGACGCATCTTCCTCTGTATCACGAACTCGTCCGTCTTGCTGTCATACATCGTCATGCAGAAGAACCTGCGGAGACTGTGAGTCGACAGGTCGACCCCGACCCTCTTCCCCAGCCTCCTCACGATCTGCCCTATGGCATCGGGAGTCATCGCCCTGCCCCTGTAGTTGGAACCGTTGATGAACAGCCTGCCGTCGGATGAATCGCCGTATCTCGAGACAGTCTTGGACCTGATCTCCAGATATCTGTCCAGAGCCTCCCTGACCTTCGGTCTCAGAGAGAACACCGCTTTCTTCCCTTTCCCGACACCTTTGCCCCACACCGTGAGCCTGTCGCCCTCGATATCCTGGAGCCGTATTCCAGCTATCTCCGCCCTTCTCAGACCCAGGCCAGCACCGAGGAACAGAATCAGCAGTTCCATCGGATCCGCCTCGGCCTTCAGCTTCTCCCATTCCTCTCTGAATATCCACTTCCTCTCCACGGACTCGTCGAGGTTCCATTCGAACTGGCATTGCCTGAGAAGGTCGTTACCCGTTACGTGCTCTATGAAATCGCAGAAATCGGTCACGTACTTGTATACCGTTGTGTCCTTGAGCCCGTCGAAGTGATATCTCAGGTCCATGATCTGGTACGGGCTCACTTCCTCCAAGGGGATCTCCCCGAACACCTCATCCATGATCCGCACCATCCTGATGATGTTCTTCCTCTTGGAACTGATCGTGGTCTTCTTCCTGTTCCTCTTCCAGATCGTTCCGAGATATTCGTCGACCTGAGGATCGAAACGGCATTCTTTCTTCTTCCTCCTGTCTGAATCCTCCATGAACAGATAGTACGGATTGTTCCCCGTGAAATGGAAGACGAAATCCCCCAGAGATCTGAGGATGGCCCTGCGGTAATCCCATTTGAGGCCCTCCAGCTTCCTATCCAGAGCGAATATCGTCTGCTCGTCGATCTTCCGGATATCCACGAAACCTCTGTCCGTATAGATTATCATCAGGCACCTGGTGATGTGGTCGATTATCGTGTTGACGGTACTCTCGGTGTGATCCTCCGACAGGAATGCCCTGAACTCGGCCACCTTATCAGGGAGGAGGTTGCACATGGAATTGGCCTTAGAGCCTATAGATTCCATTGTCCTTCTCCCGTCCCCTATGTCCGGCGGGTCGATCCCGTTGCAGAACCTGTAGTACCTGCCGAATCTCGTGATGATGTTCTTCGCATAGGAGCGCTCCCTCGTTGAATAAAGCCTTTCGGCCAATTCTCTGAACTCGTCCTCGTTCACATTGTGTATGCCCGTGTTCAGCATGGACATGCATAGGTTCACGCTCTTCCTGTAGCCGTTGACCGTCTTCTCGGACAGCCTAAGGCCCCTCAGGTGTTCCAAAAATGCTTCCAGATCCTCTGTCTGGATTACCGTCTGAGAATAGGTCCCTGTCTCCAGGACGTACTCTTCGACGATGTCTACCGACCTTATATTCGGGTTTAAATAGACTCTTTCCCTTACTTCTACTGCCATAGTATCTACTCTGTGGTCGGTCCGCTCAAGATTCCACTCGCGGGCGGGCCGTTACATTTCATTCCGATTCTCTTCTGCTCCTCTTGTTCGTATTGTCTGTGTCCCTCAGGCTCCTGAGGGTCTCCATGTCGTATTCTTCCATCTTCGGGAAGGATATCGTCACGTCGAGAAGGTCTCCCTCCTCGAGTCCCATCCTGTGAAGGACGTTCGCCGGGATGGCCACGTACTTGACCTTTCCCGACTTCACGACCTTCGCGGGATATGTGCTGCTTGTTATGCATTTCATGGTTGCTACCTCTTCCACGGGCAGAGTTGCTAACGTATCGTGTAGTATATAAAGAATTTGTTATTTTACGTAACTATGACCAGTTACAAAGGGTGTTTAGCGGTTTAAGTAGCAACTATTTCCAATACAAAATATACAAAATTATACGATATTAGGTGGTAACATCCAACTTTATCGGGGTCGAATGCCCGTAATCAACGGGCTTTCTTCTTCCGTGAGCCGGCGGATTAGTATTATTACGCTCAAAAGGGTTCGGAGAACCGATAGTTTGAGGGATCCGGATTTCTTCACGAGCATCGGCGAGGGCCACACAATAGGGATACTCCTCGCTCTGAACCAATCCGGGACTCCGCTGATTCTGAAGGATCTCCTGCCGATCGTCAACCACACTCAGACTCTCCGCAAGAGGCTGGAATCGATGAGAGACGACGGGCTTATCGAGATGACCGACTCCAGAGACGGACACAAGCGCATACTTGTCTCCCTGACTCCCCTCGGAAAGGAAGCCGCATTGCTGTTCTCCATGGTGGACCTCCTCGTTTCCCCCGGCTCCGAGCTGTCCGGCAAGAGCATAGATCGGAAACACGCGGAGACGGTATTCCTTATCCTGGACGGCAAGGACCACGTCGTCCAGAAGGAGATTCTCACGCATATCAGAAACCACGAATATGTGACGAGGCTGCTGAATCTGATGTTGGAGGAGGGCCTGGTTCTGATCACCGACAGCGTTGAAGGCAGGCATGAGAAGAGGTATTCGCTCACACCCTTGGGGAAACGTGTCTCCGAGGTCTATCGCTGCATAAATGAGCGCATTCTCTCGATTACCTAAGAACCCTAAATCTTAGAAAATGCGCGAAGAGTTAAATCCGCAAAGCGTTGGATAAGGGGCATGACAAAGGTCATCCACAAAGACATGGAATGGTTGCAGGAACAGATCGCCTCCGGGATCGAGGGATATCTGGAAAGCGAGAGGGAGAACATCATAGACCGTCTCACACAGCAGGTGCTAAAGCAGATCCAGTTCGAATCGTACGCGGACTACCACCGTACCCCGGGAGAGGAATTGGGCAAGGTCGTCGTAGAGTTCTACATCCCTAATCCGGAGGAATGCCACAACAGGCTCGAGTACATGGAGCGAGCTGATTTCCGATGATTTTTATAGGCTGGAGCAGAGCGGGTGCAAAAGTAAAACTGTCAACTTTACACCTACACGCCAGCCTAAATAATCGGGAGATATGGTTGAGGATATGGGAAAATGCACTTGTAAGTATTGCGGCGCAGAGAACGACGAACTGAATCCTTTCAGCAGATGCATCGTATGCGGACAGCCGCTGGAGATGAGGTTCGAAATGGCTTTCTGAGGGGGCACACATCCACTTTATGGCCGTAGCGTCCAAGCATTGTACGAAAAGTTGTCGCTGTCATTCCATGGAGAATTATGGAACGTATGCCTGTGGGCGAGCGGGCATATGGGGGACAAAACTGATATGCAACAGCTGTGTTTGTAAAACGATAACATGTCAGGGAAAGATCCGGATATAGATAGCATCCGTACCAGATACAAGGTCAGATACTCTGACGGATCCGTCTCGGATTGGATGCTCATACCGGATCCCCGCCATCCTTCATTCCTGTGGGGCCCCGATTGGGATGATTTGGACATCCCTCCATGGATAAAGGAGACAGAAGGATTTAAGAGAGACCTCCTGGCGTTGAAAACATACCCGGAAGTCTATGATAAGGCCGACTCTGTGCTTTCTTATCTGTCGGGATACGCCGTAACGATGCCTGTCGAATATAACGAAAAGATGGTCTCCAAGGATGTATTCCAATGCGATCTCAGCCCGGAATGGAGAATGAACTACCATTTCGACCGCGAGAATGAAGCATTTATTCTGGATGGTATCATAAGGGATGCCGAGAAGCACCCCGGAGTTCTGGGGGCCACGGTGGAGATGAGGCTGACTCGCGATGAGCATCGGAAGGTCCGCGATTTTATGAACAAGGAGCAGATTGAAGGCGATTTCTGGGACAGGGCTTTCGATCTCATTCTTGATTCCATTAAATCGGACCCTTACACGTATGAAGTAAGCAGGACCAAGGCCGAGAACCTATCAGAAGAATACGCCGAGAGCCTTGTTCTGGATATGGATCTGCTCGAGTTCTTCGCTTTCCAGCAGATCGCCTACGGTCCCAGCAGGGATCCGGCCGACGTATTGGTTGGCGTGCTTTCGCAGAAGCAGAATCGTGGACCGAAGGCTTACAAGCATTGAACCGCTGCTGATTCGGTTGCATTGTCGTGATTGTTATTGCAGCCCGTACTTAGGACACTACACGCTAACCCAAATGATCAGAAGATATGCGGGAGGGCAAAGGGTAATGCGCTTGCAGGCACTGCGGAACAGAGAACGACGAGCTCAATCCATTTAGCAGATGCATGGTCTGCGGCCAGCCGCTGGAGATGAGGTTCGAGATGAGCTTCTGACGCGCCTGATGTTTCCGCCTCTTTTTGAAGGAAGGGCCGTGTCCCGCATGGAGACACGGATTGTATCAGAAGAATTGGGAATCCTCCGAATCTGGATTGGGGAACCTTACATTTATGGCATCGATCAGGTACTTCTTGTTCCTGAGATCGCCCAGCACAACGTTCCCGCGACCGGGTTCAGGCATCTTGGCCACTCTTGCTATGATTATATGCGAGCCGTGAACGTACTCCACTTTCGTCCAGTCAGCATCCTCGATCGCTGTCAGGATATGGTTCGTCTTGCGGGTCCTCCACCAATGTTCGTTAGATGCTCCCGCTGGCAGAGGATACCCGAGTATCTTCTCTATATCCGCAACCGTCAGTTTCAGCTGATCCATGTCGCAACTGACGAGATATTCTGTGAATGGGCGCATCTCCGATCTCGCCACCCTTTCATCCCTTTGTCTGCAATAGACGGCCGCATCCGGCCCGGAGCTTCTCAGGATGAATGCCTGTTCCGCCTCCGATACCTTCCAGGTTATCTTCCCCACAGCGAACCATACGAGATTCATCTTCGTATCGACACGTTCCACATACCAGCCGCCTTTGGCAAGCATCTTATTCATCGAATCCTTCCCCACTTTGTACCACCAGATATCGTTGGTGAATGCTTCCGGGGGAAGTTTGCGTCCAGAATGGTATTGGATCTTGGATATGTGAATGAACGTATGGCCGTATCTCTTCTTGTCCTCCAGGTAATTCAGGAGACTATCCATATCCGTGCCCCATTCCTTTTTAGCGGTCTGTTCAGCCTTGGTCTCGGTCTCTTTCTCCTCAATCTTCCTATCTTTGACGGCTTCGGATACGGATGTGACGAATTCGTCCAGGCTCAGAACCGATTGGTCCTGGGCATCCTGGTGAGTTTCTGCAGGTTCGGACGGCAGCGGAGTACTCGATTCGGAGATAGGGATCGGCTCCTTTTCGGGCGGGGTCATCGATAGGATTGCCTCCTCCTTGACACAGAAGCTGTGAGCATACCTCTTTCCCGATCCTCCCTCAACGATCTCGCGTTCCTCGAAATAGCGTATCAGAAGTCCGCAGTATGGGCATATGTCCCTCTGGGAATCCATCATCCCAGCATATTTCGTGGACACTTTCATGATCTTCAGGCGCTCGCTCCTTTCCGTAAAGTACTGCTTATTGACCAGCGGGATGGCGTTCAGGAACAGCCTCTCGTGGGGCACCCTGCGGATATCGGAGACACGCTTTATGTACCTCTTCTCATCCATCCTGAAGATCTGGCCCCTCTCGTCCTTGCCGATGAATCTGGATAGCGCCTGTTCATTGGTGACGTGTGCTAGCCTGGGGGCCGCGTTTATGGCCATCGTGAATACCTTATCGTCGATATCCTTGGCGCATTCGGAGAGATCCGCGATCCGATACTGCGACTTGAATCCGCGGTATTTGTCGTTCACGGACTTTATCATCTGCCCGACGGACATGGCGCTGTCGATGATATCCTTCAGTTCGGCGATGTAGTCCTGGAGAGAATCCTTCGAGGGGGTGATGACTATACCTTCCCCGACCTTCTTGAAGCTGAAACCTAGCCAATCCACTCCCTCGCGGATGTTGGTGACCATGCTCTTCTGCATGTTTAGCGTCAGACCGCGTTCGGCCAGGAAATCCACCATCTTGGACATCATATCCTCGGCCTGGCGTCTTGTCCTTGCCGTAACGATTATGTCGTCCACCCAGGCCAATGCGATGCCGTTCATCGGATCGTCCGTGTCCCTGAAAAGACCCTCTACTCCGTTGAGCGTCCATCTGGATAATGCTGGGCTGAACCTGTCTCCTGTACTGATTCCGCTCGTCCATTCGATCTCCTCGCCGGACCCTTTCAGATACTTATCCGCCGAAAGAAGAGCTGCCACCATCTCGGGGAATATGGGGAAGTTCTCTTTCAGCCATTGGTGCGAGATGGTGTCGTAGAATGATTTGACATCGAATTTGACTATCCATTCCGGAGACCCCTGTCCGGTCAGGATATACTTCAGCTCGGTGACGGCATCGGCTACAGATCTGCCGTCGCGTACGGAGAACATCCTTTTGTCCAGAAGGGGTTCCATGTATGATACGGCCGCCATGTTCATCAGCTCATGCATCGCACGGTCGTAGAATGTGGGTATGGTGAACCACCTGTCCTTCTTCGTTCTGGGTTCGAAGGCCTTGTACGTCTGCACCGGGTCGGATCTGTAATTGTCGGGATCGAGGACGAGAACCGCACGCATCCTGTCCGAATCCGTTTCCCAGGCTTCTCCCAGCCCCACTTCTTTAGTCGCGTCCTTGGAAGTAACGGACCTGACGGCTATCAGGTGGGCATCCACGGATCTCATGAAATTGTCCACGAGATTCTCCGCGAGTTCGAAATCCCTATCCATCGTGGCCAGAGAGATGTTCCTTCTCATCGTCTCGACACGGTCTTCAACTGCTTCCCAATCGATGGTCTTCCAGCGTAGCTCCAGACCAGGATCCTTTATGCTATGGTTTGATTCCATGGCGGATATATCCAGGTCGTAAAAAAAAGGCAAACACTGTGCACCATTATGCATATAGGGCTCGGGATTCGGAAATGTTCTAATACTCATCAACAGTGGTCCAGGATATGTTCGAGGACTCGTCATCAATGATCGGAAAGATACGCTGCAGATACCGCATACGGTACGATGACTGCACATTCTCCGATTGGAAGCCCGTACCCGATCCCGATCACCCCGCATTCGGGTTCGGCACCGAGTGGGATGAGGGCGAGGGCCCTTGTGTGATGGAAACAGATAGATTTCTCGAGGCCGAGAAGGAGTTATTAGCCGAATACCCGGATTCTAAGGGCTTGTGGTCTCTGGAAGCATATCTGAGCGGCTATACCGTCATGATGCCCGTGGAGCATAACGAGCGCGATCTGGGTGACAACCGCTACGAATGCGACATACAGCCTGATATCGTCGCAACCTATTGCTACGACCCCAAGGAAATGACATACATTCTGGAGGATCTCAGGAAGTCCGATGTGCCGCTGAAGAAGGTCGAAGGGGTAGAACTCTCGATCAAGCTTTCGGATTATGAATATGGGCGGCTGATCGACAGATTCGGCGATGATAAGGCTATAGCAAAAGCTTTCCTAGATTCTCTGGATAGCAAAGACGATGAAGAGGACAGATACGTGAAGTTCAAGGTCGGAGTATGCGAAGTGCCTGAGCACGATAGGAGAGGGCCTTTGCAACATGAGTTCGTCGTTCCCATGACTGTAGACGAATTCTTCATCATCCAGCAGATTGCTTACGGCACCCCAAGGGAAGTAGGGGATCTGATGATGTAGGTGCTGATTGACAACTGATCGGTTTGCAATTTATTGAACCGCCTTATGTGTGCGAATAGCTGAAAGAGGAGGCGCTGGGAAGCCCAGCGCCTCGGTTTATCGGACGGTCATCTTCTTGCTTTAGTGGCCCTCCTGTTCTTGCTCTTCGATGCTTCGGCACCCACCATCCCGGGACCCTTGGTTCCGAAACCCGTCATATCGGGTGCTTTCTTCTTCTTGGAAGGCTTCGATGCCACGGGAAGGTTGCCTTTCGCCTTCCTCTCCTCCAGATACCTTCCGGCATTGGATCCGGGACGGTAGTATCCCATGTGGGAGATCGAGGTCTCGCCGAACTTCTGGACCACCTGCCTCTCCGCTCTGTGGCCTCTGAGGGGCTGGGAACCGCCGGGGACCATTATGTCCCTGTCGTGCAGATACCTCTTGTAAGGAGTATCGCCGTGGACGGTCGTTGCGGCATAATATCCGTTGGCTCCGGCTGACGGGGCCTGTATCCTTACCAATGATTCAGCGACCGTAGAGGCCTCCTCGAGATTCAATGCGGAGTTGTACTCCTTCGGGGCGTATCTGGTCGATGAGATTCTCTCCCCGTTCTCGTTGAGCTTCAGCGGGGTCCTTGTGAGTCCTCCCCTCGTCTCATCGACATGTCTGAGGTGATGCGTGAACTCATGGACCAGCGTCTCCTCGTTCCAGTCCTTTCCCAGGATGATCACAGGGGTCTTCAGCGATGAGGATTCCTGCATGGAAACGTAGCATCCGGAGGCCCCCCTTCCCGGGTTGCCCTCCTTGATGATGATTCCTCCGTTCCTCACGGCTTTCTTGATTTCGGAGGCGTTGAAGTCCTTGGAGAGTATCTGCCTTGCCCTCTCGGCCGATTCCTCAGGCATGAGGAAGATCATCTTCTTTCCCTGCGCCTGAGCGGATTTAGCAGCGGCTTCCAGCTCCCTGGCGAATGCCAACGCTCCCGTGTCGTCTATTCCGATGATGTCGGATTCGTTCACGCCCTGCCACCAGCCGGTCTCGATGAGCTGCTGGGGAGTGAATCCTCCGGCAGGGATCTCATGCAGCATATCCGCATCCTTCCCGATGTCGATGAGGATGTTCCTCTCCCTTCCGTTGCGGGAGCCCTGATGCGTTGCCAGGAATCTCGCGTAGAGGTACTCGTCCGGGACCCTTCCCGTCTTGGGGTCCACGGGGATCTCCCACTTCTGTCCGTTCTTCGCGGTGACCCATACGGTCGGGATCTTCCTTCTCGAAGCCGTTCCGCTTCCCAGAGTCTCGACTATGTCCGTTCCCTTCCTTGTGTATGCCACCTGATTCGCCGCTTTCCTGTTCTCCGACGAGACCAGGGGTCTCTTCATGTATCTGAATATCTTCATTCCATCACACCCTGTATACAGTGCCGCCCTCTCCGTTGAAGAGGTCGGCCACATCTATCGTTCTAGAGGTATCCGCCCTCGTGTACCCCTGGATGCAGTTCTTCGACTGCTTGGAGCCCTTGCGATGGGCCTTCTTCATGGATAATGCTCTGCTCTTGGCCTCCTCCTTGGATGAGCAGACAATGGCCTGCCTGTCCCCTCCGCTCCTGGAGTTGATCTCCATGGCGACCCAGGAGCCCTGTGATTTGGGCTTCTGAGTCCTCTCCTTTGTTATCTTCCTGTTCTCCAAGGGGACCAATCCGTATGTCGTCGGTTCCCCTTTCTCGTTGAGGACGATGACCGTGCCCGTGTACCCTATCTCGGACACGGCGGTCCTCTTGATCTCCTTCGCGTAGGCCTTCTTCAGATCCTTGCGCGAGGAATACTTGCTGCTGTCTATCTTGTTCGCCATCTGATCACCTTTCTTCTCGTTCAGGCATAATGCCAAAATCCCGACACCAAGGGATGCCGCCGATATGCCCAGGTTCATCGCGTCCAACGTATCGCGTCTGTTCATGCTCACCACACCGAATAGGGCAGGATCTCCGATTCCATCCTCATCAGCTCCTCGGCCGTTATCTTCACGTCGGGGAACTCCGATGTCTTGCGGTATAGCTCCACTATATCCAGGCCGTTGCACAAGTCCCCGAACCATCTGTCGTATCCCATTTCGTAGACGTTCACGTAGAACGTCCTCGAATTACGGTTGTAGAAGAGCCTGGCGGGTCCTGAATGCTGGTTGAAGTCGCGGACGGCTGTGAGTATCCCTTTCGGATCCTCCTCCGGCCTCTCCATCCTGCGATGCCTCATCTTCTCCCCTTCCTGTTTCCAGAGATTATCGCCCTGGAGATCGACGTGCGGTCGTAGTTGTCCTGCACCGCCTTTATCGCTGCCTTGCCCTTCAGGGCCCTCGACCCGCTGATGACCTGCTGGTCATGGAGGTATGCCGATCTGGATGGCATCCCCGGGATGCGCTCGTAGTATCCGGATTCCATCGGATCGACCTTGGTCCTGGCGATGGTCTCCGCCACGGTCTCCTTCTCCTCCCTTCCGATTATCGCCGACCTTTCCGGTTTGGGCAGGCTGCGATATGACGGATGGAGGATGCCGTTGACCGTAGGGAATGAGGACCTCCCTTCCTTCACACGGAGATGGTGCACCGCTTCGTGCACGATGCCGTCGTCCGTCGTCCCTTCTTCCAGGACGATCTGCGGAACAGGAACGGTTTCCTGCTTCCTCAGGTAGAACCCTGTGCAGTCCCTCAGATGGGGCTTGGTCGATACCATGAGGGATTCCCCGCCGGCCATCTCCTCCAGCTCCTCTGCCGTGAAGCTATCGGCTAGCACCTTCTTGATGCGGTCGCTCTCCTTCTTGTCGGCCAATACGGCGATCCTCTTCAGCGCCCTCCTCTTCCTTCCCCTGATGGAAAGAGGGACGGAATAGATGTCCGAATCCTCCGTATCCACGCCCTCGACGTCGCATATTGATGGATCATCCCACCAATCAGCGATCTGCTCGGGTGTGAGGCGGTTGGGAAGCACTATCGGTTCGGTCGAATCGGAATCCCTGAGGTCCCCTGCCTGATGAAATCTCTGGACGATCGAATCGAAGGGCACGTATCCGTCTTCTCCGACGGGGATGTCCCTCCTACGGAACACGGATGACATGGTCTCAGAGGTACAGGTCCTGCCTGTAGAGCCATTCCTCCGCATCGGCCTGCATGGGGTATCTGGACACCAATCTCCTGTGCTCCGCCTCGTCCTGACGTCCGGTGAATCCGACCATCAGATGGCAGAGCATGCTGTACACGCAATAGTCCAGCACGTTCTCGGGAACGCCTTTCTGGTCCAGTGCCCTGCTGACCCATACCACCCTCTGGAGGACGGAGCATCCTGCGGCCTTGCCTCCGGGGCTGGAATCCCAGCGGAGCTCGCACTGGAGGTCGTCTGGAATTAATCCTTCGTCCCTCAGACGGTTAACGCAGTCGTTCAAATCGTGGTAATCCCCGACGGAGGATCCCCCCAGGTTCCTGGACCTGCTGAGGAAGTCCTTCTGGTTCGGTCCGGCGACGGATTCATCGGTTACGTACCTGATGAAGGCCTCGTCGTATTCCTTGTCCTCTCCTCTGATCTTCGCATACAATACGTCCGCGAGACCCACGAGTATGTTGTCGGGGGCGCGGTCCAGATAGTCGGATATCTGGAAACGGATCCATTCAGAGGTGCGCTGCCATCTGACCTTGAAATCTGTCAGGGGGGAGAATTCCGCTCCCACATCGTCGTATCCGTATCTCCTTCCGACATCGGCGAAAATCTGGGTAAGATGCTGGTCGGATACTGTACGGTTCTTGCTGTTGAACGTTGCGATGGTTATCCCATCGCTGACGGTCTTCCTTTTCCACATGTGTCTCACATCCTGTTCGGATGCTACCGTCGTTCCTGCGATGGATAATGGGTTTTACTGATAGATAAGGGTAGGTGAGAGGTCTGCATATATTGCGGTTTCAAAGATTTCAAGAGATTCCAAACTCATGTCTACTCAAAGCCTAAGAATGTCAGAGTAGATGTGTTCTTTCCTATAGAAGAAATGCAAAATGAAAGGTCTCGCCTGTCAGGCCAAGCCCCCGTGGTTATAAATCGAGCTCATCATTAATGCTGAGCGCTTCATCAAGAGTGGCCATCCGAATCAGATTTTCTTTAACAATTCCGAAGTTGTACTCACCCAGACGAAGGCCTTTTGGGTACCTGGGCGAATAAACATCAAATCCATTCCATTTTCCCTGATATATTGCGTCATAGGTGTCAGGGAAGAAATTGCTTTTGAAAAACTCGACGACTCTTTCTTTTTCCATTCTTCCACGTCTCCTCTACACCTAGTCTGTCTGTCGAAAGTGAATGATGTTACAGGAGTAGGAAGAACGAATAAGGATAAAAGTCTAACAACGCTGGATGACGCAATGATGACGGTAAACAGCATGTAAGAGCCTGTTCCGGATAGTCGAAACCTGCCTTTTCCCCATGCAGTTGGATAAGTGCACCCAGATAAACCGCATGCACGCATCAGCTGCTTCCCGCGGCGTGTATATATCTATCTAATCCCCCCCTCTTTCCGAGGGGGTAAGGGGGAGACCGATGCGTTCGGTCATCCTTTATTCTTCGAGGTATCGATGCCTGCCCATTTGTCGAGAGTGCGGGTGTCACGAGCGAACACCTTCCCGAGAATCTTCTTCTCCACCCCGGCTTCCAGAAGCTTCCCGTAGTATGCTCTGACCGCATCCTGCTCTGTCATCCTTCCATCCGATACGGGCGCATCCTCATCCCGATCCTCCAGCATCTCGTAGAACTCCTTTATCCCCGAGATCATGTCGTAGCTTGACTTTCCAGATATGTACTGGACGAACTCATGGAACGGGAAATCTCCCACGACAAAATCCGCGGATGATAGATTATCGTACGCATATTCCCCCACCTCCAGCGTATCCGGGTCCCTCGTCCAAGAGGATGTGGGCACGGGAAGGTACCTCTCCCCTGCGTTCATCCCCGGCTTCACGAAGACCAGCGACCTGGGGTCCAGCTCCAGCTTGTGCTTCTCGATGATGCGCTTGGCCCTTGCGTTGTCCTTCTGGAAGGTGCAGTTCACGTTCCCGGGATCGGAATCCGCATCCAGGAAGTTCCTGAATGCCGGCCCCAGATTCCTCATCGCCGGGGACAGCAGCCACAGGCACAGATTGAATTTCCTGATGATCCCGCAGAACTTCTTCATGCTGGATGCCATGTCGCCCACGTTGTTCATGTCCCCTAGAAGGAAGTTCTGGGCCTCATCCAGCAGGAGGATCACCATGGTATCCTTCCTCCCATACCTCTCCAGGGTGTATACGACTATCGGGAAGATCTCCTTCATGGAATGAATCGTATGCACACCGGGCGGGGATTCCGTCACGAATCCGCTCTCCGTCCTCTTCACGAATATGACATTCGTGATCAGAACGACATGCTTCGGGGCGCTTGGATACTCATGGTTAATCATCCTCTGGCAGAACGATACGGCGCAATGCGTCTTCCCGCCGCCCCTCATCCCGTATGATACGATCACGGCCCCGGGCTTGAGGATCCCGCTGACGAAGCGGTCGATGAAGTCCCTGTTGATCTTCATGAGAAGGCCTCCATGGGATTATCGTCGGAATATTGCAGCTCCGCCTCCCTGTTCAGGAGCCCGGCGTCCCTCATGACGTAGAAGTACAGCATGAGGTACAGCTTGAACTTCTGGAGGGACGTGTACCCCTCCTCCGGCAGAGGGTATTTCGTGGTTATCCTGAAGTACCTCTCGTTCTCCCAGAGCGGGAAGCTTAGATTCAAAGCGAGAGCCTGCTCGAACGTGTTCAGGTACTCCACCCTCGTATCCTTGACCTTGAACGCCCTCAGGAGGTTGCGGTACTCGTTGTTCATGTCGTTGATGGTCTCCTTGAACTTCGGGACGAACCTTGGATTCATGCCATCGCCTCCAAGAATTCTATGAGCTGGTCGATTACGCCGCGGTTGTCCACGTCCAGAGTATCCCAGAACTCGGCTGCCTTGGAGCATTCGTCGTCCGATACGGCCAAGGAATCCATGGCATCCTGGACGAAGTCCGGGAACATCTCGCCCATCAGGGGACCGAATCCCAGCCAGAATCCGTCGGAGACGGAGGGATCGTCTGATTCCTCGGCCGGAGATTCCTCCTCTGTCCTCTCGGACTCTGATTCCTCGGATACGGGAACATCCGATACGTCGATGCCGAAGATCTTGTTGACCAGGGAATCGTACTCCTTGCCACCCATCAGGTCCTTCAGGGCCTCGTCCCAATCTATAAGCTCTCCGGGCATCATGCTGGGCACCAAACCATGGACATAGTCGTATGTGATCGGTTCCATGTTGTATGATGCTGTAGCGGCCTTCCATTCCGCCTCGCTTATCCCCCTTCCGGCCATGGATCCGACGTATTGCTCTATGCCCTTCATCCTCGCCCATGCCAGGTTCTGCCTCCTGTACTCGCCGATCTTCTGTATCCCCGCGATGCATTTGCACAGCGCCCTCAGAGTGAAGAGGTCCTTGAGATGCGACACTTCGTTGACGGGCGGGGAGCGTGCGAATATGAGGTAACGGTTGGACACCATCACTTTGTACGCCCATTCCCTGTCCATTATCTGGCTCTCCAGGGAATCCGCTTTCCTCAGGAGGTAGTCCTCCATCTCGTCCCATACCCACAATGCGGATTTTATCCAAGAGTAGGACGGTCCGTAGAGTATCGCCTCGGCGGTGTTGGAATCCGGGAGGGATCCCGCTCCCGCAGGCGGTTCCTGATTCTGCTGGAAGTCCATCATTCCTCCGCCTCCTTCCTCCTTCTGAGGAATCCCCTCCTCCTCTTCGGCTCCACGGCCAGATCGGGCTTCTTGTCCTCGGTGTGTATCGCCATCATCCTCGGGTCGGGGGCCAGCCTGTCTATGACATCCTGATACACCTCCGCTCCGGGTGTCCTGTCGTTTATCATCTCCACCAGGAGATCGGCCGATTTGGCGTAGAACGAGGACATCGCTGTAGTTTTGGTTTCCAGCAGCTGGGCCTCCTTCCTGGTGAGCTCCTTGGTGAGGTTCTCCTGGTTGTATGCGGATACCAGCCATTGCTGCGTAGTGTCTATGCACGACGGAGCCGGGATGTACGAATATGACCTAACCTTGAACCTTAGGAACCATCTCCTTACCTCGAACTCGGTTATCTTCTCCTCCACGACGTCTATGGCCTCGACGGCCACCATGGGGTAGAGGATCTTCTGCACGAACACCGGCCTGGTCCTCCTTATCATCCCCGTATCCAATCTGAGAGGCGAGCGTATCCCGAATATCACCGTCTTCAGGATCTCCTTGAAGGACTGCTCCTGAAGACATTGGTTCCCGTCCCTGTCCCAATAGTAGACGACGGGTTTCACATGCTGCGCCCCGCCCGGGAACTCGTCGCTTATGATGGTATGGACGTTGATGTACGCCATGTTCAGCTCCCCCTTTATATAGGCAAGCGAATAGCATGACACGAACGCTACCACGAAAGCGAGATACCAGATATCCGTAGGGTCGATCAGCTCTATCCCTGACACCCACAGGGCCACGGGGGATAGGGCTAAGGCGAATAGGATGAGAGTGATCGGGTCTTTGAACGGCATCACGACATGTATGATGTCCCTTACCCTGCCTCCCAGCTCGAACGCTCCGAGGGAGACGAACGCCAGGAGGATGGGCAGAACGGCTTCAATCATGCAATCGCCTCCTTCCCAGCAGGCCCTTGCGCTTCTTCTTCGGTTTCTTATCCTGTTCCTTCGAGGTGAGCCTTTCCGTCTCCACGGCGAGGGGATTCCTGTTCGATTCCCCATCATCGGTTTCAGGATCCGAATCAGCCGGTTCATTCTCTGGTTCGGATGCCTCTTCCGTTTCCGGACATCCGATCTCCTCTTCCTGAGGATGCTCCGGATCGCTCTCTTCGGGTTCGTTCCCCGGGATCGGCTCGGGTTCTTCTGAAGCATCCTCCGATGCCCCGATTGGTTCCGTTCCATCATCGTAGATAGGTTCCGGGTCGGGCTGGACCTCTACGGGTGGAACGACTATGGCCTCCACGGGCGCATCGTCCATCATCATGACGAACGGATTCGCTATCTGGGGCTTCCTGGGCTTCCTCTCGTAGTTGCCGATCCTCCTGTACGTGATGAAGTTGCTGTAGCTGTTGGCCCTCGCCCTGTCCTCCTTCAGGTTGTTGGATATCAGCGATATCGCTTCCAGAAGGTCGGGATCCCCGTCCTCGGACTGTATGAACTCTATCGTATCCGCTATCAGTCCCTCGGTCTCGTCCACGTTGTCGGTCACGCACATGGCCAACCTGAGCGTCTCGTCGACCAAGGCCTGTCTCTCGTCCAGTGTTCCTTTGCAGTCCCTGAGCTGCCTGCATGTGTCCTCGAACAGCCTCTGCGCCACGCTATAATGCAGATAGCTGTCGTAGAATTCCTCCAGGGCGGTCATGCAACCATCTCCAGAACGTAGTACAGCTTTGCCCAGACACAGCTCATCCTGTATCCTGCGGACAGGATATCCTTGAAGCTCGCTTCCAGTTCGTCCAGAAGGGAGGGTGCGTGATCTTTCCCTTCCCTCAATTCGTTCAACGCCTGCCTGTACCTGCCCGCGCTCGTGTGCACGATGCAGCAGCAGTCCCTGCCGTTCCTGAACGGATCGGCGTCCATTCCCAGCATATCGTATATGCCGAAGTCGAATGATTCCATCTCTCAACACTCCTTCTCAAGACGGATCCTCCGAGGTTTCTGCGGATATGCATCGGACGGATGGTATTTAGTGATAGGCTAGAAGTCGAATAACCCTGTTTCTGGTGCTTTTAATAAATAGATTGTTATTCTAGTATCCTATCCCGGACCTGTATACAATGGACATCAACCGGGTTTTAGAAGATTCTTTGATCAAGAATGCCATTGAAAGGGGCATAGTGTCTATAAAAGGGGGTAGGATTACCTACCACCTTAACCAAGAAAAGTCTTATGTATTAACCGATCCCGAAGAACAAGTACGGGCTAGAACTATTGCTTTTCTGATATTGAATAAACACTATTCTCCAAAACGTATGAGGACAGAGGTTGAAGTTCCACGCCGTACGCCTAATGATTTTGCAGATATCGTTGTTTATGCCGAAGAATCATGTAAAACACCATATCTTGTCGTTGAGAATAAACATTCAGAACTCACAAGTAGTGAACGTTTGCAAGGGATTGAACAACTATTTGGTAATGCAAATTCACTACGTGCGAATTTGGGATTATATGATGATGGAAAAATCTCGAAATTATATGATATCCAGAACTATCCTGCGACCGAACGCAAAGACAATATTAAAGGAAACAGAGATTCCGTTCCAATAAATTATGGAAATGTACCCAAATATACCTATATTGCAGGCCCTAATGGAACAGATATTACGCCTGTATCAACTAAGGTCTTAGAATCCAAAGTCAAAAGAGCTCACTCTACCATCTGGGCTGGCGGAAAGAGAGATCCCCTCCAATCTTTTGATGAATGGAGTAAATTGATGCTAGCTAAAGTAGAGGATGAACGTAACACACCCAATGGTGAACCGAGAAAATTCCAGATTGGAACAGGAGAACCTGCTAGCGTTGTTGCAACTCGTATACATACCCTATTTAAACAAGCAATAAAGGTCGATTCATCTATATTTCCGCCCGATTCTACTATTCAGATATCTGACAATAAGATATTCGAGATAGTAGGAATACTTCAGGACATCTCCATCACAGATACAACAGTAGACAACATTGGCATGGCCTTTGAAATATTCTTCGGATCTGTTTTCCGCGGTGAGTTAGGTCAATATTTTACTATGCGCCCAATTGCAAGGTTCACTGTGTCGATGCTTGATATCAACCATAATGAGTATGTCATCGATCCAACATGTGGTAGTGGAGGTTTTCTTCTAGAAGTTTTATTACAAGTCTGGAATAATATAGAGGTAGAATTTGCCGGTCGCTCAGAATTGAATCGTATCAAAACAGATTTCGCCCTCCAAAAGGTCTATGGTATAGAAATACACGAGATACTTGCCAGAATATGTAAGATCAATCTTCTTCTTCACCATGATGGTCACACGAATATCGAAGGAGATCGCAGCTGCTTATCACTAAGTTTCACTAAGCCGAGACTCCAACAGATATCCAACAATTTTGATGTCGTTGTTGGAAATCCCCCTTTTGGAGATAGCATCAAAGATGGTGATGAGGATCAGCTTGGTAAAAACAGTCTGAACAATTTTGTCCTGGGAAAAGGTAAAACCAAAATCGAATCTGAGATAATCATATTAGAAAAAGCCATTAATATGCTAGTGCCTGGAGGAAGACTAGGTTTCGTTTTACCTGATGGTGTGTTGAACAATCAGGGAAAAGATAGCGCTACTGCTACTCGTGAATACTTAGTCAGAAATGGCAAAATTCTCGCTGTCGTTTCATTACCAGACTACGCCTTCAGAAGATCTGGTGCACAAAACAAAACTTCTGTCCTGTTCTTCCAAAAATTTACAAATGACGAAAAGCAGCAATTTGATTCAGACTACGAGGATTGTGTGTCTGGGGGTGCCAAAGACCCAATATACGAGGCGCTATGTTCTAACTCATACAGGGTATTCTTCTCAGAAGCAAGTAACATAGGGTATACAACAACTGGATTACCTTCAAAAAAGAATGATCTGTATAACGGAGAAGATAACGGCAAACTGGCCACAAATCAAGACGGGTCCATTTTAGGAGATTATCGTTCCTTCATTTCTGATCCAAATCACTTTATGCCAACTAGTGCTAATACATCATCCTTATCGATTGAAGAAATATGGTCGAGTCATTCAAGCCATCGTTTAGATCCAAAATACCATCTGTTCAAGCTTCAAGAAAGACAGATACAGAGATCTGGGTGGATATCTCGCCCCATTACAGAATTGATGACTAGACGTCTAGAGCAAATTCATCCTGAAGATAATCCAGACGTTGAAGTTACTGTACTGACTATATCTCAAACCGGCACGTTACGTAGAAGAGCTGCTGGAAAAGGAAATAATCCTCCGGAATGGTTAGGGATGTATTTTGAAGACTCTCCCTCTAAATGGTTCGTAGCTCATGAAGGAGATGTTGTCTACTCCGGCATAGACCTATGGAAAGGTTGTATTGCCGTGGTTCCTAAAGAATTTGATGGAGCCATCGTTACTAAAGAATATCCTGTATATAGAATTACAAATGATGAAATTGATCCTGACTTCCTTGCAATTTTGTTACGTAGTAGGTATTATATGCGGGCTTTTAGAGCTATAACAACGGGACACAGCAACCGCAGACGTACGCAAGAACAAGATTTCGAATTATTAATAGTATCATATCCGGCCGATAAACAAGTTCAAAGAAACATGATTAAAGCAATTATTGAGTCTAAAGAATATGCATTTGAATCCCAAAGAGAATTACAAAAACAACTGTTGTTATTCGATGCAGAAATCGATCAATGTGAAGAGGATCAGGGGGATGTCAGAGTCGGTTTGGATGATGAAGATGATCGTGAACCATGATAGCGTTTCCTCTTCAAGGAAGTTTCTGATTTTGTTCAAAGCTTATCTGTATCTTCCAGTATTTGTAAATGTCATCCAGCAGTAGCTGACACTGTTCCAGATTAGACCATTGTCATACCCAAATGTTCCCAATGCTCATATAAAATAATACCTTCTCTCAACATTCCTTTTGAAGATAATCCGACGTTTCTGCGGATATGCATCGGACGGATGGTATTTAGGGGTAGGCGAGAGGTCACTCTATTCTGATGAAAGGTGGACATCTTTACAAATGACCAGTAACAAAACGCATAAAGCCTTACTTATGCAACAAGCTGATATCGAGGTCAAAGAAGGGATCCTCAGCTGTTCCTTTGCAAATCAGCCCTCAGTATCGCCAGTTCCTTCCTGAAACAGTAATCGCGGTATCTGTGTTCGACCTCATGGAGTTCGTTCAAGAGACCCTTCTCATCCTCCGACGGTTTGTCCAGGAATATGCCCCTGTCGTAGTCGTCCTTGTCTTCCAGGGTACTCTTCAAGAACTCATCGTAGCTGATTGCATCGTGTTCTTCATCAAACGACAGGTTCTCAAGACTCGATCTGACGTCCTCGAGTTCTTCCTCGTTGAATCCGTAGAACGACGTCTCGTGCAGTACATCCACAATTAGATGGTAGATGTACCGTTGGGTCAGAGGGGCATCGGAAACAAGGTATCCCATGACCTCCGACTGATAACATACCTCGTAACCGTACGCCTCCGCATTATCGGGATCGTTAAGAACCTCATCTGCATGGACCAGCGAGAATTCCATATCATGCCAATCATCGTTGAGCGACCTATGGGCCAGCAGTATGCATTTTTTCCCGTCCTCCGGTTCCGTTATCCGGATCGTGCGGAGCCTGTCGATGAATCCGGAAAGGACATTCTGCAATCTGTCGGTTATATCCCGGATGGTCCTGCCCTTATCTGTGCAGTCCACTATGTAGTAGTCCTTGTGCTCCTCCATGTATATGGAGATCAGCCTGTCCTTGTCCAACTCCTTAAGATACTCTTGTACCGTCCTCATCCGACCACCCGCTTCGATGTGCTGTACAGCACTAGCCGTCCTTATCTTCTACAGAACGCTCAGATAGAGCATATCCTGCTGGTTTATCATTCCTCTTATGAAATGATGCACAGAGGCCCCAAATCCCGTGTCCGTAACAACGCATGTCGCCTTAATAGACCGTCAATCGCTGGGAAAAGAGATGTTGCTAATCTCGCCCGATACTGCAAGCCGATCGCATTCGGCCGTGCCGGGGACCTTTATCCTTATGACGATCTCCGCACCGTCGTTATCTTGCTTAGAGCAGTGATTCTCCGCGATGCATTGAACATAGAGATCGTCCAGTATCTCCCGTGCGAACCTTTCGGCATTTTCGGATATGTAGCCCTCTATGACGGAGGCCAATGTGCTGATCGGTAAATCGATTTGATGGGCCATGGGATAAAAGCGTCTGTGCTCCTTTATAACCGTTATCTGAATTGGGTTTAAACGTTTCTTCTTTGTTCAAATGTCTGGCTTCTGATTCATATCATATTGAGTGTCCGAAGGAGCAATCATTCCAATTGGAGATGATCGACACATTATTATGATCTCTTTTCGATCACTCACCCGATAGCCGATGCAAGAATACCAGGTATCGTACCATTCGGACGGTTGCGTAGAGGTAAAGAAGGATTTCATGGAGCTGCAAGTGAACAGAATACCATATGGGCTGATGAAATCCAAGAGCTATTCGATCAATATCGATAACAAACATCTCGTCTACATCCTGTCCGGAAAGGACGGGCAGAACAGGGATTGCCTGTATGTCGGCAAGTCATCCAACGGCACAAAGAACAGGCCCACGGACCACGAGGATCAGGGTGTGGAGTGGAATAGTTGCTTCATCTTGCAGGTTACGGGAAAGAACTCCTTCAACGGTGGTATGGCTGAGTATTTGGAGCACTGCATCAAAGGTCAGATCGATGATTCCGACAGGTATAGGAACATAACCAAAACGACAACTGAAGCCAACGCCAACGATTCGGAGAAAAGGCGCTGCAAGGTACTGCTCCCCTGTATATACGATATGATGGACATACTCGGTGTCTGTTTGAAAAACAATATCCTGCTGGCTCCCGAAGGTTTGAAAGAATCTGAGCCTTTCAGGCCGATGGATACGGTAGAATACGTCGATTACCCCTCGATGCATTGGAGCAATCAAATCGTCTCTTGGCTAGATACGATGGAGGACATAGTGAGAAGGATCGAGCCGTCCACTAACATCAGGCTGATGCCCAGTTCGAAATACGTCGGATACTGGAAGAAGAAGACTACGGTCATCCGCTGCTATCCGAAGAAAATGGGGCCGGAGTTACATGTGTTCTTCTTAGGGAAACCTTCCATGTACGGGGACGGGAATGTGGTCCCCAGACCCGATACCCATAACGATGCTCCTCTTGATTCCATGTTCATCATCAGAAGCTACGACGATTTGGAATACTTCAGGATCTTCGCTGAGAAGGCATTCAAAGCGGCGTGATAGGGCCAAAGGCCCCCTGGTATCACACCAATCTCACCCCCTTCAGCTCTCTGACCTTCCACCTCAGCCTTTTCAATATCTTCTGGTCCCCTGCCTCGAATGCTTCGATCACTTCGTCAGGAATCCTCTTGACGGGATACGGCTCACCGTTCCTGTCGCAGTAATCCCTCATGGTCTCCTCGTCAAAATACAGGAAGCAGCCGCCCTGGATGAATTCCCCTTCCTTGGTCCAGCGGTCGATGTACAGATTGCCGATTGCGTGCTTCCCGTCGATGTATAGCTCATCATCTACGTAGACCGCGTCGTCGAGGGCGAATTCCTCGGGATCGAATTCCGGATCGGCTATGTATCCAAATGTGCCGTCATCAAACAGATAGCTTCCGTGGAAACCGTAAGGGCTGCCAAACACGTAATCAGCAGGAGATTCCTTTCTCCTTTTCTTTCCGAATATCACGAAACCACCGCCATCTTTGGGTATCTGGACATTATCCTGCCCAACGCCGTCGCATCATTCCTATCGAAAGCTTCCCTTATCAGCAACGGATCCGCCGTCTCAATGTATTCTGAATCCCTCGCATCGAAGTGCTCCCTCAGGAACTCCTCCTCCGACTGGCCTGTCCTGTGGGCTATCAGGCCTCCGTCCATGGCGTAGCCGGAGAACTGAGGATACACGGCGGAATAATCGATATATCCGTCGTATTCCCCTCTGTATTCCTCCTCCAGCCTCTCGGAGGAACGCTGGATGAACACCAGGAATCCCTTGTTCACCCTGTACCATCCCTCCCTGAATCCTATCTCGGCCGTCGGTTTGTGCACGGCGGATACGTCCAATCCGAAGGACCTCACGGCCTGCGAGCCGTCCTTCAGCCTGCCGAATATCTCCAGTTTCCCGCCCTTGATCTCCACCCAGTCGATGTCCTTCAGCACGAAGTACACCTTCTCATCCTCTATTTCGCGGTAACACAGGGCCAATCCCGACTCGGTCGGCTGAACGGACAGGTCGGAATCCCTCGTATCGGGATCGCACGGCCTGCCGTTCCTGAACGCCGCCAGGAAGAAAGGCTCGTTCAGGGACTTCCAGTATCTTGCGAACTCTTCCGCGGCTTCCGCCGATACCTCCCAGCCCATCGAATCTATCCACCTCTCGGCAGGTTCCGGCCTCGAATGCCTCTTCTCTGTGTCCTTCAGTATACCCTCCAGATACCTCACGGTGATGCAGGGATGGTCCATGGCCTCCTCTATCCCTTTGAGCAGGGCGGCCTTCCTTCCCCTGCATTCTCCAAGGGTCCCTTCCATCGTCCTCAGGTCGATAACTATCGCTGTGTATAGGTCCTGGAATGTCATGTCCCTCTCAACAAGCGCCAGACCTTTGGTTGACAGATAGGCGTTGACCTTGGTGTACGGTCTGACCTTCCCAACAGCGCCCACTCCTCTCGTCTCCCTGTTCGGCGACCTCTTCCTCCCGAATCTGGGCCTCTTATCCTCCTTTATCTTCGACGCCTCTATCCATCTTGAGTAAACCCTTGCATCTGGATACCTCTTCCTCTGCCTTTTCAGCTCCTTCTTGGCCTTGGATTCCGACGAGAACTGCGCCAGCACGTTCCCGTCGTATCTGACCTCGTAGATCATCTCTGTTCTCTTCACGGTATCACTTGTCCCTCAGGTCGTCCCAGATGCCGTAGTCCAGCTCGCGGTCGGTTATGTCCAGGCCGTCGTCCGTCTCCCTCTCGTCGAGGTCCCTTCTCATCTTCTCCTACCTCCTTTCTTCGTATACTTCCTGTTCAGCTCCTCCAGCCTGTCGGCCAGCTCTCTCCCCTCTCTGTTGTCCCCTTCCTGCAGGTATCCCTTGAAATCCTCCGGACGGAGTATCGTGTCCACGAATCCCCCGAAACCTACCTCGGACAGACTGCATTCGTTCCCGTGCTCGTTCCATCTCACATATGACCAGTAGTCCGAGAACCATCTCAGGCATTCGGGATCGTTGGCCATATCCAATCCCGCTTCCGTCCATTCATTCTTGGAACGAGGATCGACATACAAGGCGCGGAGGGTATCTACGGCCTCGGTCGCGGACATCCCGTCCGCCTCAGCCATAAGCCTGTCCCTGTATTCCTCCCAGCTCTCTTCCTCAGCCTCGAACACATCCTAATCGGAGAAAGTGCCCAGGAAACGATACTTCCTGCCGTCATAGGCGAAAGCATGCCATCTCCCCTCTCCGTCAGGGCATACGAACCCCCTCTCGTAGGAATCCTTCCAGAGCCTGGTCACCTTCAGATCGTGTCCGACCCCGTAGGCTATGTCAATGTAATCCTCGTACAGCTCCTCGGGGATGATCTGGCCCTTACTGTAGCTCCTACCATTCTAAATCATGCCGGCACCCCCTTCCTGCCGGATTCGGTTATCGTGCAATACGGCTCCCCGTGCTTCCTCCAGGAATATCCTGTCCAGACTGTGAGCGACGATATCCCGGAGTGCTTCATGTATCTCCTCAGGAGACTGAGCCCGGCCTTTTCCATCTCCTCCTCTGACCCGCAGAACTCCACAGGATAGTCGGAGGCAGGGGAAGGACAGAGAACCCAGGTCCACGATTCGGCTTTTTCGGTAGTTGTTAGCTTTATATCTTCGCAACACGAATGAGGTACAAGGTCCGGAAGCGGGTCCCCCTGGGGGATTGGCCCGGGCTCAGCATGGCGGATACGTTTCCCTGTGGATATGCCCGTCTGCGATTCTTCTGGATCCATTCAATCGCCTCCGTATTGGCGGCACATGAAGACCTCGTCCTTCACCCTGTGCTTCCCGGGCTCTATCATTATGTCCCTTTCCACGCCCAGGCCGAAGGGCGGCAGCCTCAGCTCCTGCAGCTGCCTCAGGGTCACGTATCCCCATTCCCACAGCAGCTTCCCGGGCGCGAAATCGTCCGGCAGGCCGAGAGTGGCGAATCCGTAGAGCATCCAATCCCCGTTCTTCATCGGCTCCCCTTCGGTCACAAGCCATGTCGCAGCGCTTCCTCCGAAGTATTTCACGACGATCTTCGAATCCCCTCCCTTCCCGTCCTGGGAGTAGAGAGGGTATCTCCTCAGGGCCTTCTCTATCTCTGGTGTCATCAATTGCATGTAATCATCCCCTTTCTCTTCATTGAAGCGTTTCTCAGAATCGTTTTGCCGCGGAGCTCCTTTATCTCGTCCAGCTCCCTGCTCATCGCCCGGAACTCCTGGAGCATCCTCGGGTCGTGGTCGATGGAATCCTCCTCTATCCATGACAGGATGGAATCGAAATCCCCCTCTTCCATCAGAACGTAGGTGTCATGGGCAAGCCTCTCGATCCCCTCGGCGAATGTCTCGCCCGTCTCCATCTGGTCGACGAATCCGTAGGTATCGTAATCCGCTACGAAAGAAGCGATGCGCCTGGCCAGGTCCATCTCCCTCTTCCTCAGTCTGGCTGACATCGGCAGAACACCCCGCAGATCCTGGCCTTGATGCCTCTGGCTTTCAGCTCCCTCTTCAGAGCCTCCGCTTTGGCCTTGGATGAGAAGCTCCCCTCGACCTTCCCGCCGGCCCTTACCTCGTACACCAGCTCCTTGGCTTTCTTGGCCGGCAGGAATCTCTTAGGCTTCGCCTCCTTTTTGGAGGCAGACTTGGGTTCCGGCTTCGGATTCAGCCTGGTCTGTATCCCCTTGGGCTTCTTCTCCGGCCTGCTCTCTTTAGGCTGGACGCTGTGAGGCCTCTCTTCTGTAACAGGGGCCCTCTGGCCTTTCGGGATCGGCTTCACGAACGGCTTGTCGTCCTCGCGCTCCTGTATGAGGTAGCGGTAGGATGCCTGCTCCCTTCCTTTCTGACCAGAGATCACAAGATAATCGCCGTCAATCCTTACATCGGTGACCTTGTCCAGGATTATCGCGCCTGCGCCACCCTGTCCCCTGCCGTCGTTGTAATCGTCGTCGTAGGACAGGGTGACGTTGCCTGCATAGACTCCGCGGTCGTGATAGGACAGGGAGCGGATGATAACGTTGCCTTTGTACGCCCTCTCGTTGTCCTTCAGTCTACCGTTGTCTATTATGGAGAACGGGTATCCGAAGATGTGCGTCTGCATGTCCACCCTCGGTTTCCCGTTGTTGAAGTAGCGAACAGCGCCCTCGGCCCTCTTCCTGAGGACCTTCATGTCCTTGTCTCCGTCGTATCTGAAGGATCCCCATTCAGAGTTCGACCTGACGGGCTTCTTGGAATAGTCAACTTCGACGTTATCGTCGTAGCAGTCGCCATAGTACTGGTATCCGCACCCTCCGCATCTAACTACGGTATAAGCGCCGAGCTTCCCGATGTAGTACTGGTGATGTGGCAGTCCGCATATAGGGCAGGACATATCACCACCTCCTGCGCAGGCGGAGGTCGCGTATCCTCTGTCTGATGCTCCTCTTGACATTCCTGGAAGGGACGGATGCATAGCCGGAGCCCTTGCTGACCACGACCCTTCTTCTTCCCGTGCGGAGGTTGTCGCGGATTGTCTTGGAGTAGCAGCATCCGCACTTCCCGCACTGGACATTGTTGATGGCAACCCATTCGTCCGGGAGGTCGTATGTCCTGACTGTGCGCTCCTCGCGCACCTTCCTGGATCTGCAATATGGGCATGACATCATCTCAGCCTCCTGTTCATCGAGGCGGACCTCATCCTTCTCGCGGCATCATCCAGATTCTTCTGGGTGTAGCGCTCCTCCTCGTAGCCGTTGGAAGATTCGAAATGGTCGAACCTGTAGACCTCGTAGTAGTCGAACGATTCCGAGCAGTGGGGGCAGACGGCCTTGAAGGTCTCCCAAGCTTCCCCCTTATCGAACCCGTATTCGGAGAATTCCAGAGAACCGTGGCCCTGCTGAACCTCATCATGCCAATCGTATTCCCCGTATCTCTTGCAGGCGGGACACTTGACGGTCGTCATCTCGCCCACCTCCTGAAAAGGTACTTCCTCCATCCCGTGTGCTTCTTGACGGATTGCGAATCCACAGTCCAGCTGCCTGAATCGTCGGGAGTGTCGTAGGTCACGGAGAACCTCTCCCCGCAGATCGGGCACTTGTACGATTCGTAGTAGCATCCGTTCTCGACTCCGTTGGATTTGAAGTCCTGGGGACCGGTGAATCCGTTGCATTTCGGACAGTTCGGATATTCCTTGGCGCTTCCCTTCCCGTTCCTGACACGGACGAAACCCGTGCCGTATTCCCTCTCGCCGTATCCCAGATCCTCCTTCATCCCGCAGTATCTTGCCTCGTCGTGGCTCAGAATCCCGGTGCATGCGTAGATCCTTTCCTTCTCGGGCACATCTACGGTTGGTAGCTGGACCTCGTATTCGGCAGTCTCGAACCTCTTCTTCAATGCCGATAGGCTGTAGGAGAAGAACGGGTGCTCCCAATGGCTTCCCTCGAACGGCGTGGACTGGATGTATTCCCAGACATCCACGCGGTACAGTTTGTAATCGCCCTTCTTCCCGTCGATCAGGTACAGGTATTCGATATCGGAATGCAGTCCGAACGCCTCGGGCTCATACGATCTGTCCCTGCCGTCGCCCGTATGCAGCCTTCCGATAATCCCCGATTCCGATATGCTGTCGGCTATGGCCTTGAGGCTGGGAGGGTCGCTCGAAGCGTTGATGTTCGCCACGAAATAGGCCAGATCGGCTCCGACCCCGTCGGGATATCCGTCCCAATGGTGGTAGAACTGCCTGTCGCCGACGATGATGTTGCATCTTGTCGCCATATCATCGCCTCAGTAGGTTATGTCCCCGCGCTGGATGACCGCATCCGCTATCTTGCGGATGTCCTCTCTGGTTATCCTAAGCCTCATATCCTCGGCTATGTTGTCCAGATAGGACTCCATGGCATTGGCCATCCCGTACTCGCGGATGTATCCCTGGCCGTACATCGAGATGACCGCTAGCATCAGCGACTGCGAATCGTACCTCTCGGAGAGGAATCCCTGCAACTTCCTGAGATCGTCGGGATCTGTGCCCCTCGGGGCGGTGTTCATGTTCCTTACGGGAACCTCCTAGTCCCCTTTCCCTCTGCATCCGAGACGGCAGCTCTCGCAGTCCCCTCCGCATCTTCTCTTGAATATCATTGTCTCACCTTCTTCGTCGAAAGAGTTTGGTTATCGTTTCATCTGCAATGGAAGATGGCGTGTATGCGGTCGAGACCGTTATGGTCGTGGACCCTCATCCTGACCTCTCTCCTCTTCTGTCTGGACAGCCTCCTGCCCAGCTCCTCCAATTCGCCCAGATCCCCCTGGTATTCGGCAAAGGTCACCCTGAGGCCGTTGTCGTAAGTGTAGGTGTACCATAGGCCCGGGGCCTTGGCGGCCTTCTCGTTGCGGTATTCGGTTATCATCCCATACCACCCATCCAGATAGTGGCAAGAGCGGCGACCAGCCAGCCGAGGCCCAGCCTGTAGCGTCCGAACTTGATGGCTACGACGGCTCCGAGGATCTCTCCCGTCAGGACCAGGGCCATCCAGTTGGACCTGGCCCATTCGATATAGGGCTCCACCGCGGAGTACAGATCCTCAGCGGAGTCCAGCATGGAACCGATCTCCTCGAAATCCACGGTATCACCATACCCTCAGAGCGGTCAGCCATGCCCACACAGGGTCGGCGAACAGAACAGCGAACACCACCAGAGCCATGCCCAGGACTACAGACAGGTACTGCTTCCTCAGGGCCCCGGCTCCAATCAGAATCGCCCCTATGACGATGCAAAGGGATTGGAGAACGTTCTTGGCTGTCCTCTGGAACGAGATATCCTCCGTGAGATCGGCTCTCCCGGGATCGATGTACCTGACCTTCGTGACCTTGAAGTCTATCGAGGACTGGTTGTGCATCCCCTGGGAGTCGCACTGCGCCAGCTGGGTGATCCTGAGGACGTATCCCACTTCGATGAACACCGTCTCATAATCGGATGTGGACATGGAATCCCGATACCAAGCGTTCAGCTCCATGCCGTCATGCCATACCGCAACGAAAGTGTTCTGATCGACGTTATGGTCGGTTCCCCTCTGCAATGTGACATCATCCGTCTGGAAGAACGGGGTGAAGACCACATCTTCGTAGACCGTGTTCCCGAACCTGTCGATTATGGAACCTCTTACGAATGGGGCGTCCATATCGTCGGCGTACAGGCCTATTTGGAGATCAGTTAGATCGTCGGAATGGATGTCGTAGTATTCCGCCAGCTGCTGCATCGCCGACAGGGAAAGGATCTCGTTCATGCTCTCAGACAGTACGAAGGAATCGTAGACGTTGGATGCCATGAGCGTGGTCACGCCGTAATCCTTGGCATCCGCCCTGTCGTAGATATCCCATACCGCCCCGGCGGCATTGTTGGCCGATACCGTTGTCCAGTACAGCCTGTCGAGGAGCTTCTGGTACGCCTTGAGCACCGGCATCAGATCTACGGGATCGGGATTGCTCTTCCCGTCGGGGATGTCTGAGGCCTCCGCCTTGAACGAGGCAGAACCGTAAGCGACGGAATCGCATCTCACGGAATCCCCGTCCAGGACGGCATAGCGGAGATGACCGCCGATATCGAAAGACAGAGCCGATCTGAGCTGTGCCCCTCCGATAACCGATGACAGGGAATCACCTCCGAGAACGGCATCCGTGACGGTGAAGACCCCGGAGGACATCCTTTTGTGGCCATCTATCGAGTAGATGTCGTCGACAAAGGTCATCCCGCTCTCAATCGCATAGCTCGACCCGTTCCCGGTGATGACGGTCCTGGGGCCGTAGTTCACTATGTACGACGGAGAGTAGGAATCGGACGTTACGATGCAGTTCTCGTCTACATTCCCGATGTACACCCTGCCGCTACCGTTTATCTGGACCAATGACAGAAGCCTAGCATCGAATCCTCCAGCTGTCTGGAAGGAGCGATTGTCCAGAGAGAATCCGATACTCATCTTCCCTGCGTATGTGTCCTCGCCGCCCCATTTAGAGGCCTTATCGGATACCTCGCCGAGGAACGAATCGATCTGTGCGACGGCATTGGCCGTCATCACGGAATTGTTCTCGTAGACCGAGGATCCTTCCATGACGGCATCAGCGGAATACCTCTTGCCCGAGGACCATTGGGCGAACGCTTCCAGCTCCGCCTGCCTTATCCAATGCTCCTTGGTCATCCCCCATAGCTGTGCGTAGTTGCTGTTGGAGTTCGCGGTGAACACCGAGGCCACGGACATCACGTCGGAGATGTTGTTGGCGGAAGCCAGCCTGAGATACTCCTGCGACTGGTCGGAATCGGAATCGAGATAGTCATGCAGGGTCCATCCGCCGACACCCCCAACCGCACCGCTCACCAATATGGCTACGATGAGCGGGGGGAAGCCGTCGGGCTCCCTCTCGTCGTCGAGGACGATTATTCCGCCGCAGGAGGCCATGAGCATCAGCCCCATGGCCAAGAAAGCGAAGGCCTTGCCGTTCATAGCAGGAACCTCCACGCCACCAGCACCACGGCTGCCGATAAGGCCGCTATGATGCCTGCGAGGATCCAATCGAATCCTTCCGATGTCTCGTCCTCCTCTTGGCCGTTGGCAGTGTAGTGGCAAACCGCCGAATATGTTCCCGAATCCGTCACGGCCGTGACCGAAACGGAACCCGTGCCTGCCGGGACCTCGTGCCCTGGGATCGCAGTCGAATCATACGATGCGGAGAATCCGTCGGAGAACGCTACGCTCACAGAGCTGGCGGAGCAGTCCATGACCACCTTCACATTACACCCGTCGGGCTCCAGATGGAAGACCTTCAGATACATCGCCGTCAGCGTCATGTCCGATGTCACAGGGGATGCGAAATCCCACTTCGACGAATCGCGGTACCATCCGAGGAATGCGAATCCTTCCTTTGCAGGAGCCGATATCTGCCCCACGGAGTTGCCGCTCCTGACCGTGGAAGTCCTCAGAGTCCCCGATTCCCCTACGAACGTGACCGTATGCTCGGTACCGTCCCCCGAATGAGGGTTGGAAGATTCCCAGACAGCGTACAGCGTCAGGGTAGCGGATGTCTGCCCGCCATCGATACGGAGAGTGATCTTCGCTCCCGGCTCGTACAACGCAAGACCAGTGGCGGTCTCGGACCATCCCATGAACCTGTAGCCCTCTCTTTGAGGGGCCGTAGACGGCACGTAGAACGATTCTGTTGTCTCGGATGTAATCCGATACGTCCCTGACGGGATATTCGTCGCATCCTGCCCGTTTGCCACGAACAGAAGGGTGTAGAGATACTTCATGTCCTCGGTAGTGTCGGGGATATCGATCCTCTCTTTCCAAACCGCATATAGAGTGACCGTTCCCGATTCCGTGAAGCGGTATGCGTCCCCCTCTTGGAACGACGGGCAGTCGGCGAACTTGCTCTGCGCCCACCCGATGAACTCGTATCCGTCGAGAGTGAAGACCGATCCCAGGATCGTCATGTAGTAGGGCACCGATGTGGATTCGGCGGTCTGGTCGGGCATTTGTCCGCTTCCGGCTCCCCCTTCGTAGTGAATGGAGAAGCTGTACGTCAGCGGCCTGTATACTGCGTAGTACGTGCATGACCCGTCAGCTGTGAAGCTCTCGTCCAGATCGGCGGAGCCCGTTCCCATCGCATGCTTGGTACCCGACCATCCGATGAAATCATAGCCGGATACCTCGAAGCCGTGGACAGGCAGCATGTACCTATATCCGGCCACTGCATCGAAGGACGAGTTCTGGTTCCCGTCGGAAGGATTCTCCATGTGCACCTTGAACGTGCTCGTGGGGGACTGCACCCAGACTGCTTTCAGCTCTGTATATCCGTCGACTATGTCGTACAGATATCCGATGGGGAAGATGGGATTGTCTGGGGAACCCGTGGGATTCCAGCCCAGGAAGTCGTATCCTTCCTTGGATACGATCGAACCGCTCTTCAGCCCCTGGTATCCGTCAATCGGTACAAGCTCGGCGAAAGCCCCTGTGTACGAGCCTCCGTTGGCGTTGTACGCTATCACACCCGCTATTCCGGCGGCAGATACCTCGTCGAATGTGTATTCGCTGACAGACAGCACCGTCTCCTTCTTCACCAGGGTGTATGAGCCCCCTACAGGGAATATGGCCGGGGAGCCGTCCACCGTGACGTTCCACCCCTTCTGCCTCAGGGAGACGGAATCGGGTAGCTTCACAGCGGTGTGGAAAGGCCCGTATCCTATGTCCTCCCCCTCGTAGGTAGCGTGCATGATGTTCGATGAATCGCTCCCGGAATCGGCAACGGATACGTACCATCTGCAGAACAGATCCTCCAGGTCGCCGTACGAACCGCCCAGACCCTTGGTCAGCATCTCCACCTGTATGCAGTAGACCCCAACGGAAGCGGGCGTGCCCGAAAATCCGAAGGTTCCGCTGTTGGATATCGAGAGTGTTACCCAATCCGCGGATATGGTCGTGTTCCTGTCGTTCGCTGTCGACGATACCGATTGGCCGTCGTGTGTGACAGTGAGGATGTACCTCATGGTCCCCCTCTCGATAGCCGAGCGCATGAGCGCATAGGAGCCAGTCTCATCATTGACGGTGAGCGTTACACTGCCGTTCCTAGTCGTAAGGATGTGCTGGGCCTCGCAATCCAGATCGTCGGAGGAACCTCCAAACCTCTCGATACAGTCGTAGGTCAGATCCTGCCAGACCGCATAGAACGTCCTGTCGGAAGTCACCGTGTTGGACTGACCCGGATAATACTGGGGAATCGAGGAAGTCCTGCTCTCGCTCCATCCCAGGAGGACGTATCCGTCCTTCAATATCTGGGAATAGGTCGAGTTGGATAATCCAGATTCCTTGTACTCCGTCGGAAAGAATGTCTGGTTCCCGTTCAGCACGTACTGTGCGTATCCCCCGCTGCCCCCGTTGGAATCGAATACGATCTTCTCCGCCCCCACGGAATCAGATCCGTAGGTTATCGAATAGGATGCATCGGATTCCCCCGGGATCAGACAGACAGACAGCATCGTTGCTGCCAATATCGCCAGGATGATGGCTTTCTTCATGATAAGAACCCCCTTTGGGAGGGGTCTCCCCCTCCTTTCAGGTTTCAGAGCCCTCCGCTCATGAGCCGATCACCCCTATGCTCGGAGCATTGGTGAACGCCAGCACGGGAACGAACTGCACCGTAACGGTCGTGCTGGAGGATGAATATCCCGAAGCGCTGGCTGTCAGAGTGAAGGTATACGTTCCCGCTACGGAGGCGTTGCATGTGATGGTCGAGCCGCTTATGCTCACGGTCAGACCGCTGGATGCGTTCGACTTCGCATAGCTGACCGATACGTTCGACGGACTGCATGTGGCCGTGAACGATACACCCTGCCCCACTACGGCGTACTGCTTGGAGACCGAGCCTATGGTCAGGCTTGACTGCTTCCACACGGCGTACAGGTTGGTCGTTCCGTAATCGAAGGAGTACGTTCCTCCCGCGCTGTAGGTCGCACTCGTGGCCGTGGACGATTCTGACCATCCCTGGAAGGTGTATCCGGATCTGGTCGGTGTCGTCGAGGCCAGAGTCATCGATTTGGTCGTCGATGACGATGTTCCCGTTGTGTTCCCGGGCGCTCCGCTCCCCCCGTTGGCGTTGTACTTGATCGTGTAGCTGTAGGTGTACACGGTCTCCGAGGTCATCTGGACCGCGGGGTAGTACTTGGCCGTCTTGGTGATGGTGACGGAATCCCCGAGGCTTGTGCCGTACTGCGATGTGGCCATGTTGTAGTTGCTCGAAGAATACGTGGTCGTGTACGTGTAGCCCGTTCCGCTGCCGGATTCGCTGGATTTCCCGTACCAGTCTATGTCGAAGCTCGTTCCAGATGCTACCGTGTAGGTGTGGCTGGTAGTCGTGTAAGTGGTGGAATCGGACCCTCCGACCCACTTGAACGAATACCAATTGCCCTTGTACACGGTGATCGAGTAGCTGGTGACCTTCTCCTGCCATACCGCATACAGGGTCTTCGAGCCGTTGTATGAAACGGATATCGGATCACCTGAAGAGTAGCTGGCGGACGTCGCCGAGCTGCTGGTAGACCATCCCAGGAAATCGTATCCCGATCTGGTCGGTGTCCCCGATGCCACGGTGAAGCTATGGTTGGATGTAGATGTCCCCGTATAGGATTGGGTGCTCGGTGCATCTGATCCGCCGTTGGCGTTGTAGTACAGATAGCAGGTGTATTCTGAGCTCTGGGAACCTACCGATTTGAGGGTAATGGTCACAGTCTTATACGCGTTGGTGTCCCACGTCTTTGCAGTTATGGTTGCATCGGAGGACAGGGATCCTGAGACCTTCTTGGTGTAACTGTTGACGGTGCTGATGGAAAGCCCCGAACCGCTGGTAACGGTAAGGGTGTCCTTGCTCTCCCTGTTCCACTGAAGGAATTTGATGTCCACAGAGGAACCGGCGGATACGTAGACAGTCTTCGAGAGGTTCTGATAGCATCCGACGGATGATGGGGATGCTACGGACCCTGTATATGGGTTCGAAGTCGATGTTCCCTTCTGTCCAGTGACTGTGAACGTCTGGGAGTAATAATCGATCTCATCCCCGTTCTCGGGATTCACGCAACTCTCGATGTATGTGTAGGTTCCGTTAGCGGCATTGGCGGGGATCGTTATCCTCGCATTGGATCCGCTCTTCGTGACGGTAGGGCTTTCCTCCCATCCGAATATGGAGTCAATCTTGACGAAACGGCTGACATCCATGTCCTCGTCCAGAGTATGCCATGTGAGCGATACGGTGGATCCCGGGGTTCCGCTGACTGCGGCATCCGAATCCTCGGAATCGGCGATCATGCAGCACGCAAAGGCCGCCAGCACAGCCAATGCCGCTATGGCGAGGATGGTTTTCAGATTCTTTCTTGAAAACATCCTATCACCTCATATCAGATCGATGATATCGAACAGGTTGAGACCGCCGAATGCGGCTACAGCGATTCCGATGATCAGAACAACAGGATGCACGAACAGTCCGATTATGGCGATGGCGATGCCTATGACGATGACGATGTATGGGATCAGATCATCGTCATTATCGGGGCTCTCGACCATCTTGGAATATACGGTCATCCCGTCTGTCAGCACCGTGCCGTCTTCCAGCTTGTTCTTCAGCTCCGCATCGGAGTACCATCCCTCGAAAGCGAATCCGTTCCTGATGGGCTTCTCGATGTCGGAGACCTTCTTCCCTGAATCGAATCTTACGTTCTTCCCGTCAACTTTGACGATTATCCCTGTGGAGGGCTCCGCGTTCCTGGTCATCTTTGAGAAGACGTGCATGTCGTCGGTCAGCTCGGTAGTGTCCGAAACCCTGGTCCTGAATCCGGATTCGGCATACCATCCATCGAACGTGTACCCTGCCTGAACGGGCTTGACGATATCGGATACAGTCTGGCCTGCATTGAATACACGGGCCTGGCCGTCCACATACACCGTTATCGTGGTCACCGGAGCGGATGTCTCCTCCCACTGTGCCGTCGCGGTGACGGTGGAGTTGCCTCCGACCTGGATCTGAGCACCGGGCTGGTATACGTCGTTCCCTACCTTCCAACCGACGAAACGTTGGTTCTCGTAGGTGAAGCCGTTGTTGTCCAGCACCATCGGGGTGTTCCCGCTAATGCTGTCGGTTATGGTCTTGGGAGTCATCGTTCCCGTTCCGCCGTTTGCGGAATAGCTGATGGTGTGGGTGTAGGTCACGGCGGGCTCTCCCCAGCTGGCGTTGAGCGTAAGGCCTGTAACGGGCACGCTCACGGTGGCCCCTTTCTTGACAGGAGTATCGCCGGGGTTGGCGATCCAGCCCAGGAACTCCTTGTTGTCCTTGGTGGGATCGTCCTGTGAGATCTGGACGTTTACACTGCCGTTGACATTGCTCTTGGCGTTCTGGGTTCCCAGAACCGTCGTTCCGTCCTTGTAGGTGATGATGTGGTCGTACTCCTCCTCTCCCGTGGATGTCCATCCGGCGTAGAGGGTCATCGGCTGAGTGACCTTCAGGCTCCAGTCATATGCCTGGGTGCAGGCCGAGTCCGTGAACCAGCCGTTGAACGCGCATCCGTCCTTGGTAGGATCAGCGGGCTGAGTGGCCACAGTGTATTCGAAGGTGTTCTGGACCTCCATCGGGGCGATCGCGGAACCGCCCTTGGTGTCGAAAGTAATCGTTGGGTATCCCTTGACCTCCACGATGTAGTTGACCCTGCACCAGCTTCCCGCGATCGCTTTGAATTCGGATGTCTCCATACTGGAATCCGAAGGTGTTGTGATGTCAGCTGAAGCGGGGTTACTCATTCCCCCGTTGTATCCTGTATAGTCGGTGTTGAGAACGCCGTCGTATGCGGTCCCTCCCTCGGGGACGTATCCTAGAGGGTTCATCGCCACAGCGGTGGCCGTGTAAGTCCCTTTCTGGGCGTATGTGTGCGTTGTGACGATCAGAGAATTGCCGTTCTGGGCGAGAAGGGCCTTGTAGGCGTTGATCCCGCTTACGATATCGGCGGAGAGCGACTCTCCGTTCTCCTGCTTCTCGATGTAGTATTCCCATCTTCCGTCCAGCACGGTGCCGTCGCCGAAATCCCAGACTATGTACTTGACCGCACCGAAGTTGTCGGAGGTCATCGTGAGCTTGGGCGTGTATCTGTAAATGGAGAGGTCGGGCTCTCCTGCCGCATCGCTGGATTCGGCCATGAGGGGCACGAATGCGGCCAATGCCAATACCATGACGGCCAGTATGGCCGTTGTTGCATGGGTTCCCTTCATGCCGTCACTCCCCGATGATACCCACGCTGGGAGCGTTGGCGAAGTCCAGGACGGCCACGACCTTGACGTTCAGGGTCTCGGTGACGCTGTTGGCAGGATTGATAGGGTCCTGCGCCGCTATGGTAACGGTGTATTCCCCAGCGGTCAGAGCGGAAGTTCCGGGTGTGACCTTACCGTCGGATGCCACGCTGATGTTCGACGATGTGATACCGTCTCCGTACGATACGACGGAGAACGTCGCTCCAGCTATGTTGCTCGTGAGGTTCAGCTCGTCATAGACCCTGTTGGTAGCTTCGAAGAAGTAGATCGGCCTCGCATTGTTGATCTCGATGGCTTCAGCTATTGTGACGGTAATCTCCTTCGTTGAGCAGTTGTCTGCCGGCGCGGCTCCGGTGGCCCCGTTGGTGTTGACCGTAGTATTGGCGGATGCCAGCTTGACTGTCACGACGTAGATTCCCGCGGATGTGCCTGTGCCTGATGTAAGGGTTCCGTCGCTGATGCTGAAGGAATCGAAGTCGGAACCTGAAGTTATCGCGGTGCTGTTCTTTGTTATGGATTCTATGGACCAGACGGCTCCGAAAGGTCCTGCCGATTCGGTCAGGGATATGGAATCCGAATGTCCGGCGAAGGAATCCATGGACAAGGCTCCGCTTATCGCTACCCTGTCCTCCGCGACCACGGTTACGGTACGAGAATCTGTAGAGCCTCCAGTGGCTGCTGTGGCCGTGTAGGTCTCGGAGAACACATATGTTCCCGCGGTGCTCAGGATTCCAGATACCGCTCCAGTGTCGGCCGCTACGGTCATCCCGTTGTATGCGGTCCCAGGAGATACGGAAGCACTGCTTCCGTCCTTGGTCGCGGTCAGATCCATCGATGAAAGTATGGTTCCATTAGGCATAGTGACCCCTGGGACGGAGATGTCGGTCTCCCCGACGATCGCATATACGGTGTAATCCGAAGCGGAGATGTCTGTGAAAGCTCCTATCGAGATGGTCTTGGAGACCGTCTGGACAGGCGTGGTGGCCAAAGTGGCGGTTATGGTGTAGCTCGTCTGGGCCTTGTACGCGGTGGGCGTACCGCTGATAACTCCCGTAGAGGTGCTGAAGCTCATTCCGGCCGGAAGCGAACCGCTTATGGTGTAGCTCGAAGCGGTCACGCCTCCGCCGACGGACGGCGTGATGTTCGTGATTGGAGTTCCTACCTTGGCCACGACAGAATCCGCGCTGTATGACAAGGAGAAGCTGGCAACCTTGAAGGTGATCTCGTAGTAGACGATCTGTGTAGGCTGCGATGTCTGAGCTTTGACCTTCACGTAGTATTCGGATTTCGCATAGCTAGAAGGGATATTGACTGTCACCTTCCCGTTTGATACGCTCGCGTTCCCGGAATTGGAAGAGAATGTGGCGCTGTCAGAAGGCATGCCCGAATCGCTTGCGGATACTGTCACGACGGGCGTGAGTCCCGAAGTGAATGTGGGGGTCCAGCTCCATGTCTGGCCGGGCTGGATGTTGACGTTGGCCGTCGCATTGGCACCGTCGCTCTCTTCCTGGAGCATGGGTGCTGTTGCAACGACGATCATCAGCATGACGGCCAGAACGGCGAAGGCCCCTCTTGTCTTGCTTGATATAGCATTCATGGTATCATTTCCTCGGGTTTTCAGGTCCCCGTGACCTCATGGATCAGGTTCCTGTATGCCGCGAAGAATCCCGCCAACGGCTCGAATGCGGAGATGTCGCCGTAACGGTAGACGTTCGGCGTCAGATCAGTCCACTCCGGACCTTCGTATCCCGCATGTTTCGGGCTGTTGTAGGTGGTCTCGCAGAACAGGTACTCGTCCGTATCCTTCCAGAATACGCCGACGGCCTCGTGGCCGGGGAAGTCGAGGAGAACGGCATCATAGCCCATGGCCAGATAAATCGAGCACAGCAGCACGGACGTATCCTCGCAGTCCCCTCTGTGTAGATACAATGTCTCCAGCGGGGAGGCCCAGAAGTCATCCGTGCCGTACATGAGGAAATCGTGTGTGTAACGGATCGACGTCTGCACAAAATTCAGAGCGGCATCTATCCGCCTGTCCTCGGTATATCCCTCGGTGACCGAGACGATATGGTCGGCCACCTGCATGACATACTTGTCCTCGGGGTCGATGAGCCTCACGGGCGCATGGATCCCCGCCGTACCGAATCTGAGGATGCCTCTGGATATCGAATCCATGAACTCTTCCTCGGAGATATCCAGGACTATCGATTCCCGATGGTGTCCGGTACCGAAACGGTTCGGGCATTCCCAGACGTATGTGCTGTCATGCTCTCCGGCATAGTCCAGTGCGTTCTCCGCCGCCTCCTGGTTAGGGACAGGGATCATCACTGTCACCAGCACCCCGAGCGCGACGGTTATCAGAAGGATGGTTGCGGCGGCCGCGCTGATGGTCCTCAGGGGCATTCCCCCTGATGCAGAAACGACGGAGCATCCGTTGCGCGGACCGCCTTGGGACCCTCCGACCAAACGGATGGGCTGCACCTGCTTTTAGGGAAGTCAGAGGGTTCCATGAGGAGGTCTATGCCTATTCGGAATATGAACCTCGGAAAATGCCGCGCAAGCGCCTGTAATGCATTGAAGTGCAGGCAATCCGTGAGCAACTAAAATATAATTTTATATAGAAGAACAAACAAATAATAGTTAGAGCTCTTACTGGAAGAACCTATCCTCGAGATTGTTTCTGATAATCTCGACGGTCAGCTCGTCTTTCAGACCGTCCACGTGCACATGGGCGGAGGAGTCGAGCCACACCTTGGCCCTCTTTATCTTGTCCATAGACGGAGCGTTCCATTCGTTCTGGGAGAAGGATTCGAGGACATCCCCTATAAGGTCGAACCAATTGTTGACGTAATAACGTACCTCCCCTGAGGACGATGTCCAGGGATGGAGCTCCTTCTTCACGACTTCTATAGAGCTCATCATGGCATCCTCGCAGCCAGTTCCTTGATTCTCCGGTTCCTTCTTCCGACGAAATCCAGACTCTTATCGATCCAATGCATGTACTCATCGACATCCTTGGGAAAAGGATCCTGTGCGAAGAGCTCGGTATCCAGCCATAATTCCACCTTGCTGTAGTCGCTCGATACGCAGTCCTGGAGAAGGAAGAAATCTACATAGCCCTTGAAGTCCACGAATAAGTCGAAGAACCACGAATCCCTCCGTATGCAGTCCATAAGCGGGCTGCATTCCCCCGCATAGTATCTTCTGATGCATTCCAGAGTGAAGTCCCAACGGTCCGATATCTGCCTGATGGTGCCCCTCATCTGATTCATGCTAGCCTTGTGCTTCGGGAATATGATGGAGCCTCCGATGGTGTAAGTCCTTCTTATGAAGGATTCCATCCATGGATAGTAGTCCTCCGGATCGTCGAAGGAATCCTGAACTTCCTCGATGAGCCTGCGGCACCTCCCGTTTCTGAAACCGGTGGTAATGGAATCGCTTCCCAGATGCCAGCCCCTGTATCTTATGTAGTCGTTCCCGTACCATTCCATTATGTCGAACATCTCTCCGTTCGGTAGCGGGCGATGCCAGAGGGTGCTGTGGTAACGTCTTAAAGTGGGGCTCTCCAGATCTGGGTCCGAATTCCCGTGGCCCAATCCGCCCTTGTGCGTCCAGAATCCGTCCCAGAATGCACGGGAGTCGGTTGTGAAGTCGAAATCCGTATCGATATCCATTCAATCGTCCTTCCTCAGGATCATTCGATATTTAGAGGCGAGCATCGAAATCTGCCAGCCAATGAACTATCCGTTCGATTGTCTCGTTCGGATTCCATAGGACCAACTATTATTGACAGCAACTGTGTTTCCTAATTAATCCGACCACCTCACAGGTTTGAACAGATTGAAGACGGTCATCATAACAGAAAGGGATTGATCGAGTAGGGTCTGACATGATGTAAAATCATGTCGGTTACCCTACTCGATTTTGTTTAGAAGAGCATCACGCCTATTATCGCAAAACCGATAATCCATAGTCTGCTCAGCTCTACCGATGCGCCGATAGCATCGGTAGTGACCTCGCCCAACTTTTTCTTGGATATGGCCGCAACAACGATTCCACACAGGGTGGAGAGTATTGAAAGTACAGCGGCCGCAATAATCACAGACATCGTTATGTCGCCATTGATCACCATCCATATCAAAGAAGCCAATACTGTACAGATGAGGGTCACGACCAGCGACACTACGTTGAGCCCTTTTCCATTCGCCCATGCGTTCGCTGATACCAATGCATTCAGCACGCATATCTCTGTGAGTGCTGCTATGAGTCCTAAGAAGAATGTGCCGATGAATCCGGCCAGCATCACGTACAGGATCATGCTTCCGCCAAGAGCGAAGATGGACAACCCTATGCCTGCTATCGGGACTCCCGTGCCCTCTGAAGATTCAGGAAAGATCGCGTGACCGAATCTGACCATGGACCCGAAGAATTCGAATCTGAATAGGATCAATGGCAGGGCCAGGACCAATATCGCGAAGAACGGACCCATCATAATACCCAAAGAGTCCTCTAAGGCTTCCACAACTCTGAGAAGAATGATGATCAACAGAGCGATGACTCCTCCAACCAACGGTAGGAGGGATGGATTCGCTAGGCCGGCCGTCTTTTCCTCTTCGGTAGCCTTTATCGGCAATATCGTATACTCTGAGAGCATCCCTTTCAATGCTGGCAAGGCGGCTGTTGCCACTTCGGAGGCATTCGTCGCTTCTTTCGGTTGCTCATTATCAAGATCACTGAAATCATCCCAATCACGTTTCGGTTTCTCTTCATCGTCTGTCAAGATATCCAAACCCCAAGGTCAATAATTAATTGACTGTTTTATGTATGATATTATTAGCTATAACAAAGGGGCGGTCGCTTGTCATCTTTTCAAAATGCTGTCACGGAAAAAACAATGGAATCGTGTCGGGGGGATATTACTACGATGTTGTTCATTCATGTGCAGAGGTCCCAAGATGGTATTCCTTGTTACTGGAGGTGCCGGCTATATCGGCAGTCACTGTGTCATGTCTCTTCTCGAAAAAGGCTTGGATGCCGTCGTATTCGATAATCTGAGTGTCGGTCATATGGAGATGAGCTTAGTGACCTGCGTGTTGGTGGCGATTGCATTTTGATCATGGTATTGGATGTCTAATCCGAGAAAGATTTGAGTAGGTGACAACGTGAATTGGGTTATGTAGCTCAGACCTACTCTTCTCCAGAACGCGAGAGGTCTGTTGCCCGGTGTTATGTCTCTTTTCCTGATTTGGCATCACCAACACGCTGGTCACTAAGCTCAAAATCGGAACGGTATCCTGAATAAACTCCGCACATACGTGCATAGGTCTGCCGTATAATCTTCCAATCCACAGGGAACAAAGGATTCTCCGTGAGCGGCCCTCCGACCGTAGAGCACAGGCCGACGAGCATCATGCTGTCCTTCCTTATGATGTCCTTAGATTCAAACAGGCTCTTGTCCATACTTTTTCTCAGATGGATTGGCATAGACTGCTCCGATTCGCTGAGCCTGTATACGAAGGACCGTATGTCCATCGCTGTCCTGAGGCATACACTCTTGCGATACGGATCGTCATCCAAAGAGTACATAGACAGGCATAAGTCCTAATCCCTGTAAAGTATTGTCAGAACCCTTCTGAACGTATCCTCCGAACGTGCCATGTGTACATGATATCACCAGTCTATTTGTTCGGAGCGAAGTTAGTTTTGTTAGTATGGGACGTAATAACAATTCTAGATCATAGCGATTGTTGTTACACATAGTGTACTGTCTTTCAATGAGTACAGTGTATAAATGTACTTAATGCGAAACCAGGTTTCTGAGGGTGAATGCAGTGAATTCGGAATTAGGCGATTAATTCCGAATTCACTGCTCAGTTCTTCTTAATCTAGCCAGGCATTCAGGGATTCAGATGACTTCTCTCCCGTTGACCAGATGCCGTCAATCCCACAACATTGTCGGGATTATCGTGACGTGTCCACCGCACTTCCAGCATATAGGTTCGCCCCAGGAATCAGCTCTCATGACCTTGCCGCATTTACTGCACCTATGTCTGTCGCACCTGATCTCCTTCCCATCATCCGTGAAGAATACCACGACAGGGAAGCTCGTCTTGTAGTTGCAGGAGCAGCTGAACGGCAAATGATCGACATAGTACGGCCAGTCGGGGTGCTCCAGCATGATCTCCTTCGCATCCAATCCGAATCTCCCTTCCATTATCTCCTGCCTGAGATTCTCCGGCGGAATCATACCGCCACCGATCAGCACGTCTTCTTTTAAAGTGCCGCATCTCTCACAATGAATCATGTACCCTTCACCCATGGTCATTGTCCCCTTTCTGCATTGGTGTTGCAGTTGTACATCCATACTATTCTCATCTTCTTCCCGTACATTCTGACCATCCTCGGATATCTAAAAGATGGTATTTAAATGGAGCAAAGTTAGAAATGTTACATTCTATGAAAACGTTTAAAGGCTCAAAGACCCGCTATGTATAGTTGGGGCGAGCATAGTGGCCAATGGAAAACCCACCGTAGGAAAACCTCTGGGACAACTCGAAAGGTGCAATAACGATATCAAAGAGTACTGGGAAGGAGAAACAAGTTTCTCAGATTGGCTTTTTGAAGAGGACAATCTTGATTTTCTTACCGATTCATTGGGCATCCCTCAGATTCATCCGGATGACAGAGAGGCAAATGCCGGTCGTTTCAGAGCTGATATCATTGGAACCTTCATAGATGACGCAAATTCAAGGGTCATCATCGAGAATAAATTTGGCAACAGCGACCACGACCACATCGGTAAAGCATTGACGTATGCGGCCATCCGCGATGCTGATTGCGTAATCTGGATTGTCGAGAAAGCATTAGATGAACATTCAGCTACCGTCGAATGGTTGAACAACAACATGTCGGAGAAGAGCTTCTATTTGGTGGAACTAGAGCTGTGGAGGATTGGCGAATCCCAAGTAGCACCGAGGTTCAACATAGTACAGAGGCCGAATGCTCTCAAACAGGCTCTGGATCCTTCAAAAGGGAAGGGATCAGACATCCGTTATGAGTTTTGGGATGAGTTCATCAAATACATCTCCGGACACAAGGAATTCCTGAAAGTATTTCCTGGATCGAACTCACGCTCAGCCGTATCCAGCTATGCTCTTGGTTTCTCTAAAGGGCTTAAGGGTTACTCTGTATCCCCTCTCATTTTCGGAGCAGAAAGGATAACGGAAGTGGCAGTTGAGGTGTATATACCCGATAATATGGATCTCTACTACAAATTCGAGGAACACAAGGAAGAGATAAATGCCGAATTGGGTCTGGATCCTGAATGGCAACCTCTAGAGAACAAAAAGGCCTCACGCATCAGATATACAAGGCCAGTGCGTGCCAAAGAAACTCATGACAGCCTATGTAAATGGCTTGCAGAAGAATGCATCAAGTTCAAGGAAACATTCACCAAATACGATTGATCGGTCATTCCAGCCCGTGGTAGATGTCGATTATGGCCTCTCCCTCGGGCGTTATGTCCCATCTGCCCTTCATCAGCTCGTTCTTGACGATCCAGCCCTTCTTCATCATGGGTTCAAGATAGGCCCTCTTCAGGTGCATGAGCTCCTTCTGTTCGTCGCTCGTCCTGCCCCTCTTCCTGTCCGGCTCGTAATTCCATGCACCGATGATCTTCAGGCCGTTGATAATATCCGAGGCGTAGACGTTCCTCTTCCTGGACTGTTCCTGCTTCAGCACTCCGAGGCATGCCACGAGCTGCGCATCCTGCTTGTCCGGGTCGAACGTGACCACCATCCGAGGCTCCTCCACCTTGGTCGAGAAACCTAAGGGCTTTCCATCCTTGTATAGAAGTTCCATTATCCTGTCCCTGCCAAGGGTGTACACGTCCGTCCTCACAGTGAAGGCCGTCAGGCTCTTGTTCTGCATGCACACCAGCATGGCCGCTGCCGAGTACTCCGTGGTCCCGGACGAGATGTTCACGTACACATCCATTATGCCCCCGGTCCTCCTGCGGTCCTCGGCGATTATCTCGAGGATCGTGCGCATCATCGTATGGAAATCATAGACGTTGGCGTTGTGCTCCTCGACCTCGGCCTCCGACCTGTCATACAGCTGTCTGCGGGCTTCCTTGAAGAAATCTATGTAGATCTTGCTGGAATCGTCCCTGTGGTTCCTGTCGAAGTGTATGAGATGGACCGTATCCGCCTGATAGTACAGGGCCGGTTCTACGACCATCGGGACGTCCATCATGACGCAGGCGATGACTATGCGCTCTTTCCTCCCGGATATTATCCGCGGTTGGGCCATGCTGGCCATGGTGCATGAATCATCGGACATATCCTGATCATCGGGTTCCTCGATCTCATATATGGTGTACTTCGGCATCGTATCGTGTATTCTGTTTCATTCTTTTAACGGTTGGTCGAGGAACTTTGCCTTCAATTCGGATAGGACAACTTTGGAAATCCCCCTATGCTCGCTGCAGGCACGGTGTAATTCCAATGCCATCGGGTCCCAGTATTGTTTTCCGGAAAGCTCCCCGTAGCAGTCCATTCTGAAAGATTCATCCGGATAGTGATCGATAGTATTCTCAATCATATTGATGGAAGGAAGGAATAAGAACGGAACGAAGTTAGAAATGTTATCCTGATTAACTTAGTTAACTTGATTGCATTTATCAATCGGAATTGAGCTTAGTGACCAGCGTGTTGGTATGACTCCGTGACCCGGTCGTTGAGAAAACCATTGGGGGTCGCTTACGAATAAACAGCCTGCGGAGATGGATCCGAGGTAGGCCCTCAGACCTAATTTGAGGCACATCAGGTAGTGTTCCACATAGAATGTAAGCTGGTTGGGATACTTTCAGACGGCCTACCGACCGTAGTATCAAGGGATTATCAGCACTTGGTGGGCTGCATGGCAGAATCGAGGAAAGGTATCGGAATCTCGGGGATCTCACGCCATTTGTGTATGTGGCTGCCGGAAACGATCTGCTTTATGGTGACCTGTGCGTTATGGGAGAAGGTCCTGATCCATTTGTACCATGCGAGATAGTATGGTAGCCACTTGGTGAACACTCCCTCGAAAGGGGCCATAAATATACGGATGTCCTGATGGATCTTGTTGATCTCGGACAGATTATCTGCATCTTTGAACAGGATGGCGTTATGAGCCACCACCTCCAAGGTATTCATGACCATGGGGTAGGCCTTATGCTTATCGGACCCTGAAAAAACAGAAATCTGAGGTGATGAATACCCTTTATGGACGTCTGGATTCCAACAGATAGCCTTCAAAACGAGAAGTAATCTCCCTGCTTTGATCCGTAACGAGCCTCCTTTAACGATGCGCCCCGTTATTGCGGTGTTTTTGAAGCCAGACTATATCTGCATCTGCTTGACCGAACCATCTTCTCTATTGTTCAAGACATTGCTTCTCCTCAAAGCTCATCAAATGTTCCGGAGCAAAATGTTCCCTGACACCAGGCGATTTAGTATCGCTGATAGTTGTTGCAGAATTTTTATGCGGAACCACTACGCCATCAACAAGATCTGCAGAACAATCCCAAACCCATTCGTGGTTTTCCCAAACGAAAAGATCTCCAGAAGCATTTCCAGGATCAGAAAAATTGCCTCTGAATTGTATAAGGTCAGAACTAGGCCTAGACATCACGCAAGGGCCGTTTGGCATACCATTGATGAACTGCCCTTTCCAACAGATGTCCTTCGAAGCCAGATTCAACAAACACTGTCCGTGTTGAATTCCCTTTTTCCATTCACCACTCTGAATGTCACCATTTGAATGTTCAAATTTCCCCCGGACAAATGCTCCAGAATCCACTTCACCTTTCAAAAATCCAACTCCATCGAAGACTATTAGGGTTTCACCCATCACGAGATCATCAGCATGGAACAAACCGCGATATTTAGTATGGTATTCACCTTTTTCACGGTGTATAAGATAGCCAAAGCCCTCTCTCTTTCCGTTTACCATTTCACCATCATAACTGCTGTTATTAGAATATTGGACCCTCCAAATGCCATTGACACGATTGCCCGAATACATACTGTACTCATCTTTATTGAACGAGATTTTCGTTATCTTACCAAGATCAACAGTAATGGGATCTCCCCAATAAATCGTACATTTAGATTCATTTCCTATGTATTGCGCATTATCCATATTAACACCTATCAATGATGGAAAAAGTCCACATTTCATCCGTACGAACAATCTAAATGAAAGTCTAAATGAAGAATTCAAATTTAATAATGATTGAAAAAAACAAATACATGAGACAGTGGATTCAAAGTTTCGCGATTACTCTGAACGTCCCCCACCAATGATACGAAGATGCCCATCGTTCTTTCACAGGACGGCCTTTCAACAGCCCTTCATGACGGGTCTGCACGGGAATAAAACCATAAACGGCGAATTAAATCCGGAGGGCGGCGGGAGTTTCCACTGAGTAGTAGCATATAAAATGGGGACTCTTCGCCACTCTTATCGGTCCTGAGCTGCGCTCAGGACTCTGTCAGTGCGTAACCTTTGAACAACGTACAAAGGAGCTGCAGGAACAGGAACCTGCACTTGATGCTCACTTTCCTGGTGACCTTCTTCAGACCCGATAGGCCTGAGCATATCTGCTTAAATATGATCAGAAAAGACTGAATTTGCTAGTGTCGAAGTCAAGAAAACAATAAATTTGTGCTATCTTATACAGAATTATGAAAATTGCCATCATTTATTTCATTGGCAGCATCATTTTACTATCGATAGGTACTGTAAGTTCGGTGCTGGATGGTTACTCTGAAATAGGCAATCTAGTTTTGTTATGGGCATTTATCTTGATCCCTTCATTGATTGTAGCTTATATTTCATACAGGACGCTGGAACTCAAATACCCCATTATAATGTGTTTGGTTGGTGCTCTTTTTTTCGTACTGTTAGGGGACAATCTCGAGTCCAAGGTTGTAGCTATCTGGCCTCTGGCCTGTATCATTGCTTGTTGGGACCTCTCTCGTGAAATCGATATTCATGGCAAGCACAAAAAACGTGTTACAGGTCGTAAAGGTGATTCGATCTACTATGGAGAAAGATCCCACTCTAAAAACAAAAAGAAGAGATCTTGGGAAACCGGTGGAACAACCGATAATTATCGCAGCTCATCAACTGGATCGACTGGTAGAATCAGCGAGGACTCCAGCAGCTCATCAACTGGATCGACCAGCGTACATAATGAAGAATCGAAAGGGTATCTGTGGAGGGAATCCCAGTATCCTGAATCGCTTATGTCATTCGAAGAACGTCAGCGTTTGGATTATTATCACAGGATGTACCCTGATAAAAAGACTGCAGATTTATTCTACTTCTATGACCGCAGCAACCGTGAGAAAAAGGAATGATTTGTGATAATCAATCAATTGATCTTGTTACAAAAGCGAAGGACATCACGTGCCGTTTCAAAGGTCGCACCCTGTCTTTTTGTAATTCATACAGGGTATTTCTGATGGATCAACCCTATTACTACGATCTCAAGATAACATCAGATGGCAGGTGGGATATTTTCATATGCGATTATCTGGAGTTAGTTCCTGATAATACCCTGTGGGATCTTGTACTCCAGATAGAGCGCAGATATATCGCCGGAGAAAGATCCATTCCGGAATCCGTTCTTATGTATATCGATTCCAAGGAGACATTGAGAGAAATCCAATCTGCATTTATATCCAGAAATCCTGAATACAAAGGAACTCCCCTTGGGAATTATAAGGATTTGATGAATGAAGTGAAGAAATTATTGTTCACAGGTTTGATAACCTATGAGGATATCCGCAATGCCAGGTTCACATGGGCATGTTATGACGACCATGAACTTCTAGGCCTATGTCACGGGGAATGGAGGGTAGTAGGGATATCGGATTATCTGGATTGTCAAGAATAGGATCCCAGAATCCTAAATCACATCGTATATCATGAGATCCTTCATCTTAGGCAACAGAACATGAAATCCTCTCAAGGTCATGATGAACAATTCAAGAAATGGATGTCTAAACACCCCTTCGATGATAGAATCGTTGATATATGGCCCAAGTTGGCGGCAGATAGGCTGATTTATTAGGAATCTTTGGGAAAGAAATCTTGGCCAGTTGAAACCAAGAAGGGGTGGGGTGTCAGATAATGAAACTTGTTTGATAGACAGACGTCACTGAAAGAATCTTATCTTGATATTGTTCCATCTCGGCAGTGATTTCAACCTTTATCACGGCATTCGGACTGCGGCACTTTCTATTTAATGCTGAAGACCATTACATTCAGATAGAGCCAATCCGTCTCGATATAGTGATAACATGTCATTATGCCATGAATGCGCAAACTGCTGGGGAACGACCAAAGGAGGCAAGGCCAGATGCTACATATTCTCCATAGATAGGTCCGGCGGAGGTATCACGTTGGATACGATGGCTCTGGTCGATCAGAGGGACGATTGCGAGTTCTTCGAAGAAGCTGATGACTGGAGCGGTCTTGACGAGGTGCACCGATCATTCAGACAGACGTCCGTATCCGACGATCGCCCTGATATGCTCCTTCATCGAATCCGTCTGCTCCCTCAGCTCCGTCATCTTGTATCTCAGGAAACCGTCGTCCTGCATGTCGAGGAACCTCCAAGGGTCGGCGGAGAACTCCCTCTCAATGTCCCTGTACTCGTTAAAACCGTTGTCCAGTCCGTCCTCAAAATACGATCTCTCCTCCTCTGGATGATGCGCATAGTACGTTCCGCTGCTGACGCCGTAATGCGTCACCTTCTCATCGCCATCCAGCCCGGACTCTATCAAGCCGTACCAACGGTCGTGCGGGGGGAACAGGTTCCAATCGTACGAGGACAGGTTCTCCTCCCTATCCTTTCCCCTGAGCATATGCCTGATATCCGACCTGTACCTGGCCAGCTTCACGATCTCCACCACCATGTCGTCGTGTCCCATGACGGCTATATCTTCCGGGATGGGGATGTCCGGATAGCCTGTGACCTTGACCAGCGGTTTCCCGAGGATGTGCTTGACACCCTCCTGCTTAGGGCTTTCGTAATCATCTTCCAATAGCTCGGAGATGTCGTATTCCGGATCTTCGGTATAGTCCCTGAAATTGTATTCCATGACCCCGTATGTCGCCAACCTGTCCTCGATCTCCCCGTCGCTCATCCCTTTTCTGCGCAGATAGCCGATGATGAGCATCAACCATCTCTTCGGAGGATACTGGGGATACACGCAGCATGTCGTATCGTCGTAGAGACGAGGGAACAGGTTTCTCAGAGTCCTCAGCCCCTTCTTCGTCTTCACGATCTGGATGATCAGTTCCTCATCGCTCAGCATATCCATCTCCTCCCATACGGTTATGCGGGGATGCTCTATCGGTTCGTCCGTGTAATCCGGGAGGTATCCCGTGGCCTTGCAGTATTCCTCGAATGTGTGGTCGCAAATGCGGTAATCCAGTCCGAGGACCTCCATCTCCGCGGCATCGACGCACTTGTATCTCTCGGGCCTGTCCAGAAGATACCTCAGGATGCATCTGGCCCATTCATCGGGTGCGACTTTGACATCCCCCTTGTCGTACCAGTTGCCCTCGTCGTACGCAAGCATAGTGAGATTGGCCTTCAGGCTTTCCATCAGATACCTCTGATGGGCGCACTCTATCACCAGTTCTTCATGGGACAGCTTCCCCAATTCCTCCCATTCGGACACCTTCTTTTCTTCTGACATGAGGAAAAAGCACGTGAAAACCTTATTTTAATGCTATCAGAGGAGTGTCGGCCGTTGTATGGATGTATTCCGGCAGCATCTCCTCCATCGCGGCCTTCAGGAAATCGTTGGGGGAGCACTGCTCGCAGTACCTGTTGTAGGCATCGATGAAGAACTCCTCTATCGACTCGTTCACGAGGTCCTGCAGCGTGGGGCTCTGCCTGTTGATGACGGAGAACGCCCTGAGTATCTCCAAGCGTCTCCTGTTGTCGTCTGTGATCTCGTACGATAAGCGGCCCATTTCCCCCTCTGCTCGGCATATTGATTAGCGAATAGACTTTTGGATATAAATCGAGTTGGTAGGGCGCATGCCGGATAGGGATGGGATACCAGCAGGCACACGCCCCTGACAGAAAGCAGATTACAGCTGAACTTTCCTGAAACAGGATAGTTTATAAGGAATTTAAATGTTTCAATTCGATTCGGAAATAGTCTTTTGGTGTTGCTCATGCTCTCCTCCGCGGTAGAACATGTGGATGACATCCCTACCCGCTTCGGTCGGCGTATAGAACCTCGCCCCTTTCTCGACCCAGCCGAGCTCCGCCCATGGTTTTAGATAGTGGCGGTCGAAGTACATCTTCTCCTTCGTCCAGTCATCCGTCAGACCGCGGGTCGAGTCAAGCTCATGTGTCCAGAGATGATGCTTCTTGAGTATCGGAACCAGCGTGGCGCTGCTCGGTTTCCCTCCCCTGTCGATGACACTGATGTATATCCTGAGGGATCTGACGAGCACCTCGTCCGGTCCCTCGACATGCACCCTCACGAGCTCCTCAGGCTTGCTAACCTTGCTGTACAGGCCCCTGGCGATGCCGTCCTCGTCGTAGAACACTTCGGCGATCTTCTCCTCGCTGAGACGCTGCTGAACCGGCATGACCCTGAACATCACGACGTTCGGATGCAGGGATCCGAAGACTCCGAGAGCAACGGAGAACTCCTGGGCCCCGGAGGAGACGTTCGCATATACTATGGCATCGGGATGCTCATTCAGAATGGATTGGTTGATCTGCCCCAGACGGTGCGCCATCTCCCTGAAGCTGTAAATGTCGCTGGTGTTGTGCTCTACGACCTTTATCTGCGGATCGAACTCGGCGATCTCCTTGATAACTTGGTCGTGATGGTCCCTGCACAGCTTGCAGAGAACCGGTGAGGGGGAGTCCTGAGGGTAACAGAGATGGACCTCGTCGGGCTTATAGAATCTTATGGGCTCCGTGACTGTCTTGATATCGACGGTCACGCATGCTATCATCGCCTTGTACTTCTTCCCCATATCGGGACCTCCTGGATTCCCTGAAGTCCCTGAACTTCAGCTTGAGGGACGTCTCGGTGGGATCGCAGTCGGTGGATTCCAGATACAGCATGAGATCGTGTGCATCGTCGCATGTATCGACGGGGCCGAGTATGGCGATGACATCCTTGTTATCGGAGGATATCTGGTATTCCGATATTGCCTTCTCGATGTGGAACCTGAGCCTACCGTCGATGATGCAGGCGATTACGAAGAACATGTTGCGGTCGGTGTTGTACAATCTGGAGAGGATGAACTCCTTGTTCCTGACCGTTGTGAACACGCAGAAAATCTCATCATCCTCGTCGAGACCGAACGCTTTGGACTCGTCGGTCATGTAAAGGATCTTGGTGTGGCCGCCCCTCTTCAGCTGCTTGGTTGTAGCGATGAACTCATCCATCGCTCTATGAAAATAGGAGTTTTAAATATAAGGGGTAGGTCGACCTATTCACTACCTACTATTCCCATATTATGACCTCATCATCTATCTGCCCTCGCAGGCTACCAATGGATGTTTAGAATGAATTCTGAATTCTGCTGAACCTCATCTCGTCGTTATAATTCAATACAATTAACTAACTGACCAAGTTATCGATGTATTTAGATAACTTTGGTTATTATTTTCAGCACGGCCGCCCCGATTTCCACACCCTGGTTAGCTGCCCATAGAACCTTGTCCCTGAGTCTGGACCACTTCTCACTCTTAGAATCGGTAGAATTGAGAATTGCTCCAATCTCTTGAATATTTTCCAGGATCTCTGCCTTTGTTTTATCATCCAGATATCCGTTGTTCTCTATGTCGCCCATGAGTTGTTCGATCTGGGCATCTATCGAAATATCGATGTCGACGCTGTTGTTCAGATTCGCTGTCAAGGAGGTGTTGGTCACGTTCTTATCGCCAAGCTTAGAAGACAGCATCGTATGGGCGACAGCTTGACTGCTCTGCAGGAATCCCTTGAACAATATAACGGTCGATCTAACATCTTGAAAAGGCTTTGGTTTTGGATCATCTAAGAAACTGTAGAACAAGCGGTATTTGAGAGTATCATCATAGCCTAGTATGGAGTACTTTGAATACATGCCGACCATGAAGTCCTTTAACTATTCTGGATCGACCTTCTCCTGATTCAGGAAGTCATCACATTTCTTGATGTCCTCAGCAATTAGTTTCTTCAGTTGTTCAGAATCGGCGTAGACCATGCTGGGGCATGTAGTTGTTACAGTAAATACCTTCCAATGGACCCCTGTGGACAGTAGCTAGGTTGCAAATCATAGTACCCTTTTGTTCGTTAGATTAAAAAGTCCGCACGGGATTACTGGTACGATTGGGATAATCATGAAGGAGCTGGGGCGCATTTCACACTGCAAGATTAGGGATATCTGGCCCAACGAGAACGAATTCTCCGATTGGCTGTTCAGCGAGGAGAACATAGAACTGCTGTCCGAGACCCTTGGATTAGGAACCATACAGACCGAGATCCGTGAGGACAAGGTGGGGGGATTCAGGGCCGACATCGTCGGAGAGGAGGCCGATACAGGCAGGAAAGTCATTATCGAGAATCAGTTCGAGAAGAGCGACCACGACCATCTGGGGAAGATCATCACATATGCGGCAGGTAAGGACGCTTCGATTATAGTGTGGGTTGTGGAGGATGCACGTTCAGAACATGCTTCCGCGATTGAGTGGTTGAACAATAACATGACTGACAAGGGATTCTTCCTAGTGCAAATCGAAGTCATAAGGATTGGTAACTCGTTACCCGCACCCACATTCACCATCATCGAGAAGCCCAATGAGTACATTCAATCTACCAAAAACGAGACCAGCCCCCGGAGGCAGATGAGATATGATTACTGGAGCAGATTCATCGACTACACCAGCACCAACAAGATCTTCCTGAAGGAATTCCCCGGTACAGATAGGCGTAAACCTAGCGGGAGCCACTGGATGACCATGATGAAGGGCTGCAAGGGCTTCGACATCCCCCTCAATGTATATTCCAAGGATGCCACGATAACAGCCATCGGGGCCCAGATGTGGATCGATGAGGATAAGGAGCTCTTCAAGAGGTTCGAGGAGCACAAAGAAGATATCGAGAAAGATCTCGGATTTAAAATGGAATGGAACTACAAAGAGAACAAAAAGGCCTCCTACTGCGATATCAGAAAGGATGTTGATGAATCCGAATCTCTCGAATCGATGTTCGACTGGATGATGGAGAAGGCTGTGAGGATCAAGAAGGTCTTCAACAAGTATGCATGAGGTGAATCAATGCCCACACTTAATTGGATCGGGAAAGAGAAGATAGTCAATCATCACAAAGACGTCCCATTTTGCGTTCTCGATAGACAATACAGTTACGACTCAAGAGGCAAACATGAAGATGATAACAGTTCACAAAATATGATTATCCATGGGGATAACCTTGCAGCATTGAAAGCACTTCTTCCCCAATACCAAGACAAAATTGACCTAATCTACATTGATCCGCCTTATAATACTGGAGAAGAAAACTGGATTTACAACGATAATGTCAACGATCCTACAATCAAAAAGTGGATTGGACAGGTTGTTGGGACACCAGAAGAGGACTTTACAAGAGACGATAAATGGCTTTGTATGATGTATCCTCGTCTGAAGCTTCTTTCACAATTTCTTTCTCAACGTGGCGCGATCTTCATATCAATTGACGATTACGAGTATTCTAATCTTAAGCAAATATGTGATGAAATATTCGGTTCCACTCATTTTCTTTGTACAATTGTATGGCAAAAACGCTATTCACGTGAAAACAGAGAATGCATCGGAGATGCACATGACTATATTTTGGTTTACGTTAAGAATAAAACTATTTTTAAAGAGGTCAGAAACCTCGTCGAGATGACAGAAGAACAGGCTAAAGTTTACAAGAACCCCAATAACGACCCTAGGGGACGTTGGAGGCCTGTCCCACTCACAGCACAAGCAGGACATGCTACAAAAGACCAATTCTACCCCATAACGGCCCCTGGAGGAAAGGTGCACTATCCTCCTGAGGGAAGGTGCTGGAGCATAATGGAAGATACGTACAAACAGCTACTATCTGAGGGCAGGATCTACTTTGGAAAAAATAATAACAGCCAACCAAATCTGATAAGATATCTATCAGAAGTGGATGGAATTGTGCCCTGGACATGGTGGCCTCAGGATGAAGTTGGCCATACAGATGCCGCAAAAAAAGAAATTATGAAGATACTTGGAAGACAAGTTCACAATATTACGCCCAAGCCTTCTACGTTAATAGAGCGCATCATACACATCGCAACCGGTCCCGAATCGATAGTTATGGATTCATACGCAGGCTCTGGAACAACAGCTCATGCAGTTCTTAAACAGAATGCCCTCGACGGCGGCGATAGAAAATTCATCTGTATTGAAATGATGGATTATGCAGAAACGGTCACCGCAGAGCGTGTTAAACGCGTCATAAATGGATATGATGATGTAGAGGGATTGTCCATGGGTGCGTTTTCGTATTATGAATTAGGTCAACCAATTCTAATTGATGGTTTAATTAACGAAAAAATTGACGCCGAATTAATACGCCAATATGTTTTTTATTCTGAAACAGGCGCAGCCTATTCTCCTTGCAAAAGTGAACAGTATTACCTGGGCAGTGCTGAATCAACAGCATACTACTTCTGCTACGAAAAGGACAGGACAGTTTCGTTAAATGATGGCCTTTTGAACTTACTGAAACCAGGTTTTGATAGCTATGTCGTCTATGCAGACGTCTGTTACATTCCTGACGCTTACTTGAAGGAGCACAACATAGTATTCAAAAAAATCCCGCGCGACCTCAGGAGGTTCTGAATGCCTACTTTGAACTGGATCGGAAGGGAAAGGATCATCAACCATCACAAGGACGTCCCCTATTGCGTCCTCAATCGCAAATACAGTTTTGATTCTGCCGGCCAGCATGAGGAAGATAACAGCTCAGAAAACATGGTCATCCATGGAGACAATCTGTATGTCCTCAAATCATTGCTACCGAAATATGAGGGCAAAATTGATTGTATCTACATCGATCCCCCATACAATACCGGCAATGAGAAATGGGTTTACAACGACAATGTAAACGATCCACAGATACTCAAATGGTTGGGTCAAGTTGTGGGGAAGGATGGAGAGGATCTGTCACGCCATGATAAGTGGTTATGCATGATGTATCCTCGTCTTAAGCTTCTTCAGAAGCTTCTTTCGGAAAAAGGAGTCATTTTCATAAGCATAGATGATAACGAGCTTTACAATCTGAAGAGCATTTGCGATGAGATCTTTGGACAGAATAAATTCGTTTCCAACATATCGTGGCAGCGTACATATTCTCCTCGTAACGATTCTAAGGGTATTGCGGTAGAAGTCGAACATATTTTGGTTTATTCTAAAGGATTCTGGAGTCCAAAAAAGCTACCACGTACTGATGAAATGAACAAAGGCTATAAGTCTCCAGATAAAGACCCCGACCTTTGGACTAGTGGTGATGCTTTTGCTCCAGGTTCAGCTGACCACCAAGGTATGGTGTATGGTGTTCAACACCCCTTCACAGGCACAATGATTTACCCCTATGGAGGTTCTCATTGGAGACTTGATCAGAAAAAAGTTCTAGAAATAATGAATCAGTGGTGCCCTTACAAGTTTGAAGATATTCACGATTACTCTGAGCGTGCAAAGGTCTGTGGTATTTCTACTGATGAAGTGAGAAGAGATGTAGAGGCCCTTGTTTTAGCACTACCGGTTGAAGAATCTAGAGCTTTATTTTTGAAAAGGTATAACGAAGGGGTCTGGCCAACTCTATATTTTACAAATGGTGGCTGTGGGGGCATCCGTCGTAAAAAACATTTAACTGATGTATCGGGTAGGCTTCCCACAAATCTATGGTTGTATCAGGATGTCGGGCATACAGACGAATCAAAGAAAGAAATCAATGCAATTCTGGGATCTAATGTATTTGATACTCCCAAGCCTGTACGTCTTATCACACAAATACTGAAGATCGCAACCGATAAAGACTCAATCGTCCTTGACTCCTTTGCGGGCTCAGGGACAACAGCACATGCTGTAATGAAACTAAACTCCGAAGATGGTGGAAACAGACGTTACATCTGTGTGGAGATGTTGGATTATGCTGAGACCATAACTGCAAAAAGAATCAAGACAGTCATCGAAGGGTATGAGCAAAACGAAGGAATCCCCTCTTCGTTTACATTCTATGAAATCGGTTGCGAGCTGTTGAAGAATGACCTCATCAATGAAGAGGTGGATGAGGAATCGATCCGCCAGTTTGTATTCTACACCGAGACCAAATCGGCATATGCGCCCGTGTGCGACTCAAAATACTATCTTGGCAGCAAGGATTCGGTAGCATACTATTTCTGTTATGAAAAAGAGAAATCTGTGGCCTTAAACAACGAATTGCTCAAAACAATCAAAGGCGGTTTTGACAGCTATGTCATCTATGCGGATGTTTGCTATCTGCCTGATGATTATCTTAAGAAAAACAACATCATTTTCAAGAAAATACCACGCGACCTGGGGAGGTTCTAAACATGGAATTGAAGAATTATCAGAAAACTGTGCTTGAAGATGTTTCGAATTATATCGAAGCCCTTTCTGACACAAAGGACTGTTCGAAAGCCTACGATCAGCTATGGGACTCGAAGGGCTACAACATCGGGAAAGATGGAGTTCGTGCATACAGGCGCACTTTTGAAGGAACTCCAGATGTATGTCTAAAGGTCCCTACAGGTGGAGGAAAAACCTTCATTGCTTGTGCGGCCTTGAAAACCATATTCTCTGGAATGCCTCGTGATAACAAACTGGTGATATGGTTAGTACCATCTTCCGCCATATTGCAACAGACCAAGGATGCTCTAAAGAATCCGGACCACCCGTATCGTCAGAGACTCAATGCAGACTTCTCAGGACGTGTTACTGTCTATGACATCGAAGAACTGCTCAACGGTCAGAACTTCAACCCCCAGGTTTTACAGGACCAGCTCTCGATCTGTGTTTTGAGCTACAGTTCCATGAGAACATCGAATCCCGACAACAGGAGGATGTATCGTCAGAACGGAGCCCTTGGAACATTCATGGACTTTACCAAAGGCCAGGATGAAGAGCTTGGCATACCTCCATCTTTGATGGGCGTGATAAATGCCCTCTCGCCAGTAATCGTTCTTGACGAGAGTCACAATGCAGGCTCCAGCTTAACTAAGAAAGCGTTGTCTTCCATGAACCCTTCATTCATTCTCGAATTGACAGCTACTCCGAAAAAGGACAGCAATATCATCTCGATTGTTACAGCGGGGACTCTGAAAAAGGAGAACATGGTCAAGATTCCGATGATCGTCTACGGTAGACCAGATGTTGAACACGTCATATACACGACAATGGATTACCGCAATACCCTGGAAAAGGCAGCTGAATTGGAATACAAGAAGTCCGGAAGATATGTCCGTCCAATCGCATTGATTCAGGCCCAACCTAAGAATGATGAGGAGTCGGTCACTTTTGAGAGTATAAAGTCCCTTCTAGTTAAATCAGGCATACCAGAGGATCAGATTGCCATCAAAGTATCCACTAAAGATGAATTGAAGGGCATAGATCTTAAAGATAAGGATTGCCAGATTCGTTACATCATCACGGTTAATGCTCTCAAAGAGGGGTGGGATTGTCCGTTTGCATACATTCTTGCTTCAATAGCGAGAAGGTCGTCAGAAACCGAAGTAGAACAGATAGTCGGACGTGTTCTAAGACAACCTGGGGCCGCAAGATTCGAGGATCCGATTCTGAACATGTCATACATCATCACCTCTTCAAAGGTATTCCATGAAACATTGCAAGGTGTCTCTACGGGACTCAAAGACGCTGGATTCACCGAAAAAGACTATCGCGTAGGTTCGACCCCCACGCTTGACGATTACACGGGTGGGGGTGACGAGGGCTCTGAGGGAGATCAAAGCGCTATCGATAAACAGGAGAACGGTAACGATAAAGGTGGTGAAGAATCCGGAGATACGGAAGGAGATTATTTCGACCCAACTGTTGTAGCAGGTCTTAATGGAAACGGGCAGGGCACAACTCCCGGACTAGCTCCAGAAGATACGTCAGGGAGTGGAACAAATCAGGTCACCTCTGATTCTGGAAAATCTGGCGGTCATGATCAAGGAGAATCCGGTTCCAAAATAGATCCTGATGAAGCCAGGAAACTTGGTGGGGAGTATAACGAGGAACATGAGGGCGATGACGACGAGGAAGGGGGCGATTTTACGGAATACAGCAGAAAGGCCAAGATGAAATCTGAATTTGAAGAGGATGCCAAGACGATTAAGATCCCGAAATTCATGTATCGCGGTTCCTCATCATTATTCGGAGATTATGTAGCAGTCCTGTCAGATAAGGCTCTGACAGAAGGCTTCAAACTATCCAAGATGGACAGACAGATAAACTACTCTTTGACAGATATCAACGCCGGAAAATGGGAACTGCGTGGCGGAGACGAGGTCTTGAAGTATTCTGTCCTTTCAAAAGAAGAGATGGAACAGCAGCGCAACAGGTTCAGAGAAGTCGAATCCAAGGACGATGCAGAAGTACAGAAATTCACCTCAGAGATAATCACCCTCCTTAACCGTATGGACGACATAGAGACCTCTGAGATCAAGAGATATGTAGCTTTGCTTATCGAGGATATGTCCCTTGATACGCTCAATAGTGCAAGGAAGAACCCGAAGGAGATTGCTGCAAAAATCAAACAAAAGATCGAATCTCTAGCAAAAGACTATCGTGTCAAACAATTCGATGAGAAGTGCACGTCTTCGGATATCCTATGTGATTTGAAAAACAAGGACGGCTACTACACTTTCCCGCTAAAGATAGACCCGCATGATAGTGTAAAATCAAGCATATCTTACGCCAAATCGCTGTATGAGCGCTGTCAGGGCGTATCAGGACTTGAAGAGAGGATCCTCCATGTCATTGATAGATGCGATAACGTCCTTTGGTGGCATCGTGTTGTCTCAAGAGGCGTGGATGAGTTCTCACTCAACGGTCCAATAGGCCACTATCCAGATTTCATAGTAAGGACGAAGACCGGCGTGACAGTCTTGATTGAGGCCAAAGGATCGCAGTTGGATAACCCCGATACGGAACTGAAGATGAAGATCGGTTCTGAATGGGAGAGATGCGCCGGTTCTGCTTTCAAATACTATATGGTCTTCGAATTCGAAGAGAAAAAGGCAAAAGGATCCATATCCTCTGAGAAACTAGAGGAATATCTCAGCAGATTGAAACCCTGATATGAGCAAAACAGGGAATAGGCTTTCCTTAGGTGACGGCATAGCTGCCGCGGTAGGAGCATATGTCATAGACGCAGTTATAGATGCAATGTCTGACGTGCTCCTTACATGTGGGGTCGTTGGAGCGTTAGTGGCATTATTCATAGCCTTTTCCGACGACGTAAGCGATTATCAAGAACTTATTGCCCACATCGTGGCCAAAGAATTCCTCTTTCTGTTAGGCTTTGGGTTAGGTATTTTTCTGCTATTTGGAAGTAGATGATAAGGACAAATGAACTTCGCCGACTGTTCTGCGTTAGAGCCTTCTCAGCGCCTGCTCCCCTTTATCGGTCAGGACCCACACGGGGTACTTCACGGAGCCCTCCCTCCTTATCAGCCCCATCCTCGACAGCTCCTTGGTATGATGGACGAGGCCCTGCTTGGACAGACTCCCCATGAGCTCCCTATTGGTGTACGAACTGGAGTCCCTGAACCTGAGGAACGTCTCCAGCACCCTGCGCTTGCCCCTCAGCTCCGCCAGCCCTTCCAGATCGTCGGACCTCTTCCTGACGACTTCCCCTTCCCTTATGTAATACAGATCGGCATCGAACGATTGGACGGCATTCACCATCGCCGCCACCGCCACAGGTCCCCCCGACGATATGTTCACGTCGAAGTGCGCATCCTCGTATTTCTTGCAATAATTCGAGCAGACCGAGCGTACGCTGTCGTAGACCCTCTGATAATCCGTTAGGTCAGTCCGGATCGCATCGATTCCTCCGAATCCTATCCTCTCCAGACCCTCCACCAGTCCGATGGTCCCATCCGGGCCGGAGCATAGGACGACCAGCCTGTCCATCGCCAGGCCGCTGGACAGCACGGGGAACAGCTTGGAGTCGTCCCCTCCGGCGATGTACAGGTGTATCTCCCTGCTCATCGTACCAATATCTTTTTAATGGTAAAAATACATTTGGTACTAAGAACATAAGAAGGGCCCCGGAGAGGTAGGATGCTCCGATGCCTGGACATGTTCCGCGAAAGGGTCTGAGAACAGAGGGGCGCAGTGTTGCGCACCATCGGGATAGGCGCGGATGACGCCGTCCCCGGACACATTTCTTTGATGGTTTCTTATGCGCGCTCTGCGATGACATGCGCATGATCTACTCCGAGGAGGACTTCGCAAGGTTCCGCAAACTGAAGCACAGGAAGCATTCCAAGGACTGCGTTGTGGAATGGGTCTTCCCGGGCTTCGGCGAGCCCGTGCTTACCTTCGACCGTATCACATACTACAACGCCTACGCCGACAGGGACGAGCTCTCCGAGGAGGAACTGGAGATACTGAGGATAGAGGGCCCTATGGGATGCCCGCCTTTCTGAGAAGAAGGGTCTGAGAACGGAGAAGACTACAGTGCGGTGTAGTAGGATGCGCACTTCTTGGGATAGGATAGACTTCGCGCGGATGACGCTAAAATCCGTTCCCGGACGATTCCCATATTGTTTTACAAGGATTTAATGGTTGGATGGACAATAAAGGTGGGAGCTAAACTCGTTTGAAAGTTTCATGCAATAGACGGAACGGGCCGGTCCGAGGCACCCTGGACGCGGAAAGGGCCCAGGCTCCCCCGATCGATCGGTTCCGTATATTGAATGAAAATTCGTACCGCCATCGGCGGACGGGATTAAAGCGTATCGCGGGACGCTCGCTCCATCTCCAGCGCCCAATCAGGTATGCGGATGTCCCCCTCGCGGTAGATCAGCGAGCGGAACAGCCATCCGGCCTCGTCGTCATCCCAGCATGCCAGCGCGTAGTACCCCACGGCATCGTCCAATGACCTCTCCACGCCGAGCCCGTGCTCGTACATGTACCCGACCTTCCTCCTCGCCTCGGCATCCCCCTCGGCTGCGGCGGCCATGTAGAACCTGAACGCCACGCCCATGTCCTGCTCTACGACTTCCGTACCGGTGAAGAACGAATCCCCCAGGCCAACGGGGTTGAACTCGTTCTCGGAGCCTATCTGATAGAGCTCCTCGTACGCGTCGGAGAGCATCCCGCAGTCCTCGTCGCCTAGAACGTCGAGGATCCTGCCGCAGCAGTTCGCGCAGGGGTCGCCGTGCTCCTCCGCTATGGTGCACCAGGTCCTCGCCTTGTCGAAGTCATGGAGCTCCCCCGGCTCGAGATAGGCGTGCGTGAGCCCCCTCATCGCATGTATGCTGCCGACCTCGGCCGCCTTGGTGAGGAAGAACAGCCTGTGGGCCATGGGGATGCCGTCACTGTCGTCACTGAACAGCCCCAGGTCCAACAGGGCCTCCATGTCGCCGTCGGCCGCATCGATGTAGGCCTGTACGATGTCCTCGCTCGCGTTCGCTGGTGCTTTCGGGAAATCTATTGATGATGTCATTATGTCCTCGTCCTTTTGATTTATGGGAATTCCTTCGCAGATCGATGAAAAAGGCGTATACGGGATCTGCTTGTCGGTTCAGGATCGGGGACCGTGTCTTCGGCACAGAGCTATTCTGTCTTCCTTGGGACGGCGTAGCGGTCGGTAGTATAAGAATAGGACAGTGGAAATGGAGGTATCGTCCGATATCCCTCTTCTCCCACGGGCGATTCTCAAACTGCGTTGCATCTTTTTGGTCAAACCCTTCTGTTCAATAGGCTTATCAATCAGTATTCCTTCACTCCTCCATCCGATTCGCATCGGCCCTTAGCTTCGGTTAAGGCAACTGGTTGATCTCGGATAGAAGGTGAAAAAATGGCTCAATTCAGTATAGCCCAGGTTACCGATAGGTTTATCGAAGGTAGCTACAAAGACTTGTCAGACATCCATAAGGCCCAGTCATTGCACGGCATTTTCATAGAGGGCTACCCCACAGGACTAGGGAAGACTTACGAGGCCTGCATATCTCTCCTGGGGATGGCTATCAAGCACCCGGAACTGCTGTTCATTTTCATCACTGAACAGACGAAGAACCTCCCTATCAAGGAGATGGAGGAGGTCTGGACCAAGATATACAAAAGAGATCCCAAAGAACTTTGGGAAAAATACGTGCTGCCTGTTGAATCTAGTATAGACTCCTTTAGGCATAATTACGACCCGTCCATGAGGAAGGATATCCTCGATCTCTTCACAGAATTCAATATCAGCAAAAGGGTGCTGTCCGAGGTCCTCAGGGACATGGAACTATACAACAAGGCCGTTGAGATCAAGTCGGATTCCGAGCACCTCAGGGACAGGGCAGATAAGTTCAGGAGCTCCGAGCACGATTTCAGAAAAGCCATCAACGCTATACTGAAACCGCTGCAAAGCCCGGCAAAACGCACGGAGAAGATACGCAACGACCCCAGATACAAATGGATGGGTAAACTGTATCCTGTGACTTTCTTCGACCAATTTCCAATCAAACTGATGTCGGATAAAAAATTCATGTATCCCATCGACAACCTAGTCAGTGCGAACTTCACGATATGGAGCGAGACCGATCTCAGGCACGATAAGGAAACAGGGGAGGAGAGCTCACGCCTAAGCGAGCATATCATCGTGATCGATGAGTTCGACACTTTCAAGAACGTCATCAAGGACACCCTGATAGAGGAAAGAAAGAATCAAGTGGATGCCGTACGTGCTTTCAGGAACCTATACCTCAGGTTGCCTGGATGGAGTCACCTACCGGAATTGATGATCAAGGAGGGCCCTTGGTGGGCCAATAACAGGAATGAGACCATCAGGTCCCGTTTCGAGAACATAATCGACAGGACGGTCGAGATCAGGAACAGGTACCACATGGAATACCTGTTCAAGCAGTACGGTGTCAAACCCAACGGCGAATACACGGACCCGCCGTCTGCCTCGTTCATGTTCCAGGATTACGAACCGTACAGCATAGGTACGGCATTCACCATCAAAACCGACGAATCCGAGAGATACAACGTCATCCTTTCGAACCAGAACATCACTTCCACCAGATCGAGGATCAGTTCCCTTTTCAAAGAACTGAATTCCCTGTTCAACATGGTATGCAGACTCGTTCGTGACCTAGCTTTCAACTATTTGTACACACAGGATGACAAGAAGGCCGAGGAGGACAGGAAGAAGGATTCTGAGAAGAAATCCTTCATGAACTGCGTCGATTCTATCATCGATGCTCTCGACATGGAGCCCGATATGGCGGAATTCGTCCATTACAAGGTTGTTCACAACCGTGTCAAGACCGACAGCCAAAGGAAACTGGAGCTACTGGAGCCCACGATATTCAGCAGGGGCTTCTCATACATAGGTCTCAGGGACAGCACCAACCGTCAGCTCCAAACACACATGTACTACACGGAATACGACATGACTCCTGAACTGATCCTCCGCCACATGTGCGAGACAACGAAGGTCATCGGTCTATCTGCGACAGGGGATATCGATTCCCCTGCCAGCAACTTCTCGTTGCAGTACCTGAAGGATGTAGGGGTCCACTTCCATGATTTCAACGAAGAGGAGATTGAAGGGGTCAAAGATCGCATAAAGGCCAACAACGAGGGCTATTACGAGGGTAAATCCAAGTTGAATGTCGTGGAATTGGATAGGTTCGAAACCTACTCCCGTTCAGCCTGGGAGAGGGTGACCGGTGATGAGGATCTCTCGGATCAGATCTTCTCATACTTGGAGATTGACTCGGAGGAGGGCAATAAGGTCTATGGATTGAGGTACATCAACGCATTCTCAGTCATCGAATCCTTCGTAAAACATCAGGACATCCAGTCCATGATAGCATTCTTCACACCACATGTCAAGGATTCGAAGGAATCGCGCTTCAACACCAAGAACCTCGAATATCTGCTCAAAAAGATAGCAAACAGGAACAACATTTCCATCAACGTCTGGTGGAATGGCGACGTGGAGAAGATTATAAACGAAAAATCCGGCAGACCATCCATCTCCATCATCCAGATTAACGGTAGCAATTACAGCGTCATGAAAGACGAGGTGATCAGTAGATTGTCCGAAGGCAAGAAGGTACTGGTTATCACCGCCTACAAGACGCTGGGGGCGGGACAGAATCTCCAGTACAAGTTGCCCGAATCCAATGAACCGGACGAATTCGTCTGGATAAGAGACGGGATGAACGACTACGAGATGCTGGATGGAAGGAAAGATTTCGATGCCATATACCTGGACGACCCTAGAAGCGTAGCACCCCTCATAGAATACGGGGATAAATCCTCCCTTGACGACTACCTGTTCTACAACGAGTCCATGGATGCCATAGGCCAGATCGAGATAAACGAGAAGAAGAAACAGACCGAGGTCGCGTTCAGGCAGTGCTATACGCAGGACAGCAACGTCAGCGTCAGCCACTACAGGAATTCAGAAGCGTATCTTCTGGCCAAGGCACAGATAATCATCCAGGCAGTCGGCCGTATGTGCAGGACAGGATGGAAGAGAAAGAACAGCTACATCTTCTACGACAGCGAAATATCCTACAGCGGCACTTTCGCCCTGGAGAAACCGTGCTATGGCAGATTCCACAGCTATGAGTTCGAGAGATTGTATGAAGAGGCGCACAAGCATGGCGAGGCTAAGTCGAAATTCACCCCTGAGCTCATCATCAACAACGCTCTCCGTTCATCCCACAGCATCGTCGGTATGCTGGACGACCTACGCTATGCCGTGTACGGCGGTGATGAGACCGCCATAATCAAATGGAGGGACATCAGAGACTTCGTCCTCGCGAACCCCACATGCTCTCTAGAGATGCCGGACCTCGCCGGGATTGAGAAGACCATTCACAGATATGGCTACGTAAAGCCCCCATCGGAGATGGATTCATACCACTTCACGCTGAAGAACGATTTCGACAGCCTGGGAACGGACGATCTAGAGATCTCCTTCGACGGCATCCCGGCCAAACTGAACAGGAAGGACCTGAACAAGACCTGGTATTCCGTATCCCCAGAGACCGCCAAGCTGGACCTGATGTGCAGGATACCATATGTGAAAGAGTATCTCAGGAGCCTTGGCATCCCGCTGTCCTTCGAGCCCAATCAGAAGCTCATGTCGCCGCCGATATTCAGGAACATCTACATGGGCGGACTCGGCGAGCTCGTCGGTTCAAGGATCATCGAGGAAATGACCGGGATAAGACTAAGGGAGATGCCCCACCACCTGTACGAACAATTCGATTACATGCTCGTTGACGGGGTATTCGTCGATTTCAAGGACTGGAACGAGAACTACTACGAGGACGAACTGGCCACCAAGCGCCTTATAAACCACATCAGCAGGAAACTGAACAAATGCGACGGTAGAATAGTCTACGTCATCAACATCGTGACCAACGGCTCCAGGAAGTTCAACCCGGTCATAAGATACCCCACCGAGGATGGCAAGGAGATAATCGCCGTGCCGTACCTCTACGAGGTTGGAAAGAAGGGGATGGAAGCCAATGAAACGTTTTTCAGCACTATAAGGGAGGGATATCTATGAGCAGAACGGATGCCGGTGAGAAACAGGAGACGAAAGGGATACTAGTCAACAGGGTCAATCTCGAGTTCGACGAGGACCTTTTCTTCGATAGATTCGTGATTCTGAGGACAAAATACGTCGATATCAAGAAGAGAAACGAGGCGGCGAGGCTCCTCAAGCCTTTCAAGACAGTCCTCGCCATCAGGTACGAGATGGGGGCCGACTCCTTCTTCGTCCTTCTGGATGGGAAATCGGAACGCGACAAGATCATCCAGAAGCTCAACACGGTCGATGTTACCATGGATGTCTGCAGGAAGATTGATTCATTGAACATGGTGGGTGATGTGACTCTCATCATCGATCTGCTGAACATCGGCAGCGCGAGGATCAACAAGGATGAGGACGCCGAGGACAGGATGACCTATTCCAACCTCCAGGGTTCCATTTACACCTATGAGAACGGGGACATCACGAAAGATAAGGTGACCGCGTTCAAAGTCTCGTATCACAAAGCCGACGGTTCGTGCAGGCTGTTCGGTGACAACAGGGTCGATTTCAATGCCCAATCTTTCGGTAATGTGAAGAAAGTCGCCGAGGATCCCAAGGCCGCCAAGACCCTGGACAGGTACATCCCGTATGTTGCATCTAACAGCCAGTTGAATATGGCCGATAGCTTCGGCGACCTCATGGGCCACGGAGAGAGATATGTTGCCCGCGGATACAAAGGGATGGATAAAGCCTCGATCCCCTTCATAAACATCGACAAGTCAGAGGAATTCGATGCCAGCAAGATGGGTAGGCTCAGGAACTCCATGCGCAAATTCCGCAAAGCCTACAAGGATGTCGGTGCCGGGCTGGAATTCGAACGCACATATCTCTTCGATGGGGACTCTTTGGGGGTCAAGAAACCCATTGACAATTCGTTCTTCAACGAGCTGGTGAGATGCTACAAAGGAATCAGAATCAACATCATCGACAAAGTCGGCAACGATAGGTCGAGGATCATCTCAGATACACTGTCAAAGGTGATAGGGTACCGTTATGGCATCGAGGCCGAACCATCGGACGAGGTCCGTACCGACGGGTTCAACATCTAGATCATACAGACAGCTAAAGGGGACAAGAACCATTGCCCCCGCAATGATGTCCCCCTGCAGCATCTGGCCATATCCACACAAGGAAAGCTCTATTACACCAAGGATAAGGAAAGAAAGAACGACGACGGTACGGAAGCCGTCAACCCCAAGGTAATCGAGGGAGAGGACATTGACAAGAAGCAGAACGCTGGCCTCAGGAGCGCCGTTGAGAACATAATTATCGATCTGATGGTCAAACACGATGTCATCGCAGGCAAACAGAGCTTCCTCGGATGGTTCAACGATAACCTGATGGACGGGACCTCTAACTGGCAGGACCGTGATTGGTACTTCTACAGCCGTCCGCGCATCAGGCCCAAAGGGGATGAGTCGGCCGACGACTGGGAGAGGAAGAAGAGGGAGGTCGTGTATGGCAACATGACCTGCATGCACCTCTCAAGGGACGGCGACATCGATTTCAGGATATACCAGGAATCCGAACTCGAAGAGGATCCCGTGCTGCGCCTATGCTGGAGCCAATTCTCGAAAGAGAATCAGGGAATCAAAGGGGTCATCTCCGACGGTGACAACGTTTATTCGCTTCTGCCCACGGATGTCAAAATGATTCCCGAGATAGATAAGATCCGCAACGATCTGAGGGCGAAGGAGGATTATGACAGGCTCCACCCTGGAGATAAGATGCCCACGCTCAGGACAGAGAAGAATCGCGATCTCTACATCAAGGCCTGCACCAATATCAGGAAACATGTGGATTTCAACACGGGAGACACATACTACTTCGTCGGGGAGAGGGTAGATGCGGATAATCGTGAGATCAATTGGGCGTGCAACCTCCACAAGATAAAGGTCGTGGACTCGGAGGACGGAATCCCTGTGCCCGAGTACATGTTCAACATGATGCTGGTCCCGTTCGTGAGGCTGCATCGCGGGTCAGTCGTCCCATACCCGATAAAGTATCTTCACGAATACGAGAGGATACAGGATATCGAAGACTACTCCCCCGATGAAGACGAGGAAAAAACGGATTCGGACCTCGGTATCCAGCAGGACAAGACCTGGGTTGTGAAGACACTTTTCGATTTCTAAACCCACAGGGGTGTTCCGTGAGGGACACCCCGATTATCCCATCACCTCCTCCAGATGCCTCTCCACCTTCTCAGTCATCTTGCTTATCCTCTCCTTCAACGGATTGAACACCAGAGCTATCCTCAGCTTGTCTATGGCGATGCACACTGAGAACCCCAGCAACATGCACCCTACCGCGCACAGCGGGAACATGCACATTACCGACACCAGCAGATCCGCCCTCGAGCACCATCCTCACGAGCTTCCTCACCGTGAATTTCTGGAGAATCATGAAGTGCCCGGTGATGAGGAAGAACGCCAATACCCCAACCTACCCCCCAGCCTCTCGGTAGCATTCACCGCCGTATTGAGGTCGGGCGAATCCGGCAGCTCATCCCCCCCAATAGAACACGTGATGGAAGACGATGAGGAGCATCGCGACAATGCACAGCGGCTCTAGGTTCGAGCTCCTGGCGCAAAAGGGTTCCTTCCCCGCGCAATAGGGTTCCCTTTTGAGCCTTATATCTCCTCCTCCCTTTTGAGCGAGTTTTCCCCGTCTTCTACAACCCTTTTGAGCGGTATCCCTTTTGAGCGGTTTTCCGCAGAGATCCTCTCGAATTCCTCGAGTATCCCTTTTGAGCGCAGGGCCCTCGTGAGGGTCATCTCGGATACTCCGATCGCCTTCGACGTCTCCGACCTCAGCATCCCCTGCCGGGCGAAGTCCATCACAGTGTCCACGGATTGGATCACAGTCCTCCCTCTCCCCTCGGTGCGGATCCTAGCGCTGTTGGCCACGACCTCGTCGGACCAGCAGAACCTGATGGGCCTGCCGCAGTGCACCCCGTTGAGCTTCGCCGTCATCATCCCGCTCTTGGTAGTCGATGAGCGCTTCATGTTGTCGGCCTTGGCCAAACCGGATTGGACGGAATCGAGTATCACTCCGTCCACCGTCTCCGGCGTTGCCGAATTGTCCACATACCTTACCCTGACCCTGAACGTCCTCGCATAGTCGATGAAGTTCTGATAATCGACGGGCTCCCTCGATATCCTGTCCTGGTTCCTCGCTATCACATAGTCGATGTCCCCTTCGGATATCCGGCCCTTCATCTCCCTGAATCCCGGGCGCTTGTCGTTCTTCCCCGTCTGCTCGTCCTGGTAGATGGCTGTGCCGTTATCGGCTATGATGAAGCCGTTCCTCTGGCAGTACGCCTTCATGTCGCGGATCTGCGTCTCGTTGGTCTGACCCTTGTCGTCAGTTGACACTCTCGCATACAGCACTACGGAGTAAGTCTCGTCGTTCATTCCAAATCACCCCATGAGTACCTATGGACAGCTTTGAAGAAGCCGTCCGGGTCCGGCAGCGATTCCAGAGACCATCTCGGATCCCCTACCACGTCAAGAATGACGTAGTAGCTCGCCCGTACCTTAGAAGGGATGCACTGTTCGTAGATCGTGCTGATATGCAGATCGGACAGCAGCCTCAGCTGGTAGATCGCATGCCTGCATTCCTCCAGATCCCCTTCGACGGTGATCTCGATCATTCCCCGACCTCCTTCGAGAACTGTGTCATCCAGCCGGCATTGGGGCACATGATATCGGTGATGTCGTCGGAATGCAGCCCCAGGACACCGATATCCTCCATCTGTGCCCTCGTCCTTCTGCAATGCACATCGCATCCTTTGCAGACATAGCTCATTCCCAGCACCTCCTCGAGATGCAAGCATCGCATAACGGCTTGGTGCAGGGGGGGAACGGGATGGTCCTGAAGAGGCATCCGCATTCCTCGCACCTGTACTCCGTGGTGGGCTTCTCCGTTAACGGGGTTAGCCTCTCGGCCCTCCGCTTCATGGGAGCACCCCATCAGATGATTGAAGAAGAAGCGTACCGCAAAGGGCGGCGCACCACGCTCCTCCGCCTGTAGGGTCGAACATCAAGGGCACATACGTCCCAAGACCAATGCGGTACGGATCGCCACCCGATATACGAGTATTAATAACCGCGTCCGAGGTCAATGAATCGTAGAAGTGGCCGTGACGCGGAGCCGCCGTTCTCCGTATGGCGTGACATCCAGGAATGGATGTTTCGCCACGGTCACTGTATGTGAGGTCCTCCAACGATATAAACATATCAGGACCTCCTCGACTTCACGATCCTTCCGGTCTTTCCGTTCTTAGGAACGAACCTGCCGGAGCAGATATCGTCCTCGCGCAGATACGCCAGGGGATCCATTATCTCCGCCTCCACGCCCTGAACGGAACCGTCGAAGAAATCATCGTCATATGTGACCAGTATCGTGGAGCGGGACAGGTCCACCGAATACAGGATCGGCAGATCGGCCACGTCGCGGATACTGTATCTTTCCACCAGCTCCTCCAGAGAGGGCGACGGACCCACCACCATTATCGGGACATCCAGCCTCTTCAGGGCATCCTCGATGTCTTTCTTCCCCAATCTGGAGCCTTTCTTTTCGGGATACTTGAGAAGCTCGTCACGGATTATATCCGTGATCATCAGCTCATCGTCCTCCTTGGCCTTGTTCACGACCTTCTTGACGACCGAACCGTCCTTCTTCGAAATGATATAGGATATCAGTACGCATGTGTCGAGCGTGACTCTTCTTCCCGGGGTCATTGGTATCCCTCCAGCTTCCCCTTGACGAAATCGTACGTGGCCGGCGCCTTGGGCGTCTGCTGCTCGATGAATATCTGCCCGATCAGCTTCTGGTTCTCGAGGATCTCCTGGAAAAGTACGGCGTTCTGCCTGGCCAGCTCCTGCAATGTGTAGATGGATAGGGAATTATCCGTCTCCTGCTGGTGCAGGGCCTCGATATGCGCACCGGCATGGGCGAGAATCTGCGCGTTCGATAATCCGTCGGGCGTCTCGCCGTTCTCGATCTCCACCTCCAGCTTCCCGTTGGAATGGTCTGCGACAATCTGGTCATCGGCCATCTTGTACACTCTGTCCAGGAACTCCCCCCAAGGATGGTCCGGCCAGGCAAAGTGGATGTTCCCCTTCAGCTTGACCTCCTCGGAGAAGGACCAGCCGTGCATCTCCAGGATGTTGAAGACGGCTTTGGCACGCTGGACGAACACGTCGATGACCTGTTCGGAACTGTCGTATTGCAAAGGATCCAAGGCAATACGTCCGATGTTCATCCTCACCGACATGCTCCCGCGGTTGCCTCTGCGATAGCGCAGGATCACCGGAGTATCGAATATCCTGATGTCAGCGGAGTACTCGTCTGAACCGGTCGGATGCTTCACATCCTTCGACCAGTATCCGTAGCAGAACCCCCTCGCATCGCGGATGTCTTCCATATCGCCCTGCCTCAGGACAGCCGTGTAGAAGCTCCCCGAGAGATGGGCTTCCGATAAGGTGTGCTCAAGGGGTGCCGTGCCGTATGCACCACCCCCCGTGCTCCGTGCCTTGTCGTCCTCTGCGGAGACGAAGAATCCCGGCGATGTGTATCCGATGTTCTGTATCTTCCCCTCATCGATGAGCTCTTTGAGGATCCTGTAGCCTGTGCGTCTGGACACCCCGATCTTCTTGGCGATGTCCTCGACCTTCTCATGCTTCAGCACGCGCTTGTGGAGCTCGTCCTTCATCTGCAGCGTGACCTTCGTCCGGGTCTTGCTCATAGACCCCACACATCCAACAAAATGCCATGTTTTTGGCACAGGCGTGCCACCGTTCTACGACCATTATACCATAGGTATAATGCAGGGGTCTTTGGCACGGGAACCAGGGGGTGCTTCGCCTGACGGCCCATATACGTAGTATATGGCACGCGTGCCAACAGGTGCTTCCTGCCGGCGATCATGCGGTTACCCCACTTGCACGGCAATAGACCTTCACCTTTCCGAGGATCTCCCCAGGCCTCTCCACCGACCATTCATCGGCAGAGACGGATACGAGGTCGAATGCCCCGAAGACCATAAAGAGCCGTGTGGTAAGAACGCTGGCGCTCTCAGTTGCGAATGATTCCGCTTCGAAAACATTCGGTGCAGGATCGAAGAAGAAGGCGGAATTGTCCTCTGGCAGAGGACGGTCCTGTGAGAACCCTCCCACGAATGTAACGTTTTCCTGTTCATCGTGGTCGGCCCTGTATTCGTTCAGCTGTACTCTCTTTCTAAATTCGACATGTGTCTGTCCCATCGTCTCAACTCTGGAAGTTGAGTCGACGGCAGTTCAGTTCAGACGGTGTTCGCATTACACATCATCCTGATAAACGATCAGAAATGATCATCTTCCGGCCATAAGGCCGGTCTTTCTATCATCAGACCTCATGATCTGAACAGATCATTGTTCCGATTCAGCCTCTGCTCTCTGATCCCCATCGTATGTGAATCTGTATGTCTCGGCGGTGACGATCGGCCTATCGAAGATGAACATGATCCAATCCTTCACTGGAGGGACATCCATCTCTGACGGTATGTAGAATCTCCTGACATGCGGGAGGAACATTATCAGCAGCACCATCACCGTCATTGCTACGGAAATCAGCAGACCGAAATTTAATGAGGACATGTACAATTCGAAGTATTTCAGGACCTCTACGAATATCGCGCTCAGCGTCATGATCAATGCCGATCTGACAACCTTACGCCAAGACTGGGGCTTCGCCGATGTCAATCCTAGGAGCGCTTCAACCGCCAGAATTCCCATGATCGTCATATATCCTATGTTCAGGAAATTGAGGATCAGCTTGAACATCCCGACATCCTCAGGATACGTGATGAACAGGAAGTTGATAGCGTAACGGAACAGGATGAGGAACAGCAACAGCTGACTGAAGAACAGAATCTTTGGTGGCTTCATGCTTCTGAGCCTTTTTTCATCCTTGCTCTCGAGACTGAACATCGTCACTACGAATTATTTTTATCGATAAAAACGATTGCTCGAATATGGGAAACGAGGCCGCTGACAGATTCCTTACCTGCATCATGAGGCGTACCGAGAAAGACAAGATCATGCGTGTAGGTAGCGTATTTCTGGTTGTCGCCATCGTTCCTATGTCCGTCATCGGTTTCCTACTTCTTTTATTGATCCTGCTGGATGTCGGAGACATCGTGATAGACGGTAATGATCTTGTAGGAATCATCCTGTTCTTGGGCATCCTGGAGGCGTTTGTCGTCTTCAGGATGGTGGAAAGCTATTACAAACACCAGCTGCGTGATACCGAATGGACGCTGTCCCTGACGGAATATGCGAAATCCTACGGGCATGAAACCGCCAGGCTGGAAGAAATCAGCGAGGAGATGGTCAACAACAAGGCAGAAGTGCTCTCCAGGGCCTTCGGTGCATTGTTCCTCCTCATACTGGTAATCAACTCCCTCCAGGCATTCTTCCTCAGCATCAATTCTTTGACTACAGAAGTGGTCGCGACGGCTTCCAGCATAATCTCCTTCTCCGTAACGATACTGCTCTGCATCGGGGGATCCTACGTATTCGTCTGTATCCGCAAGCATGACCGTCTGCAGTGCGAATACACAACCGTATGGTCGGAATTGATGAAGTACGATCTTGAAGTGGAACCGATGGAGACCGGCATTAAGCACAGAAAGCTCTGGCCCCACCTCATACTCATAGTGGTGACCCTCACCATCTATGCATTCATTTTTGCCGTCTGGTCCATCCATACGATGAACCTACACATCGCAAGGCAGCAGACCTATGAAGATGGGCTGCTCAAGAAGATCAAAGATAAAGAGGGCGCCACTGGAGTCGAATTCACTCCTAGGCATTACGACAATGGGCTCAAAGGTCTCATAGAGCGCCTGTTCTTTTGAAATCCGATTCTAAAAAAGATATGACCGGCCGTTGGGCCGGTAAAGGATTTCAACTGCTCTTTGTCACACCGGCAATGTTCATGATACCTGCAACGATAAGCAGGATACCGAAGACGATGAACACGAAGTCATTGCCCATGAAGGTTGCGATACCTGCAACGAGAATGACGATACCGACGATGATGCCGATGGTTCTTGCCTTGCCGTCAGGGTTGGTAGAAGCACCATAGATCCACACGACTCCCAGCAGGATTGCGATGATTCCGATGAGCAGAACCGTGATGCCTGCGAAGAGTTGAGGAGCAGCAATCAAGATTATTCCAAGCACGATCATGATGAGTCCCATCAGATCGATGCTCTTGGCCGCAACCATGGGGATGATTCCCGCAATGATCAGGAATACTCCTGCGATGATGAATCCCCAGGAGAGGGCCAGATCCTTATTCAGAACGAACAAGAGACCGACGATGATCATCAGAGCTGAGTAGATCATCGCAGTTGTCTTGTCCTGGTAGGCAATAACTTCCATTAGAATTACCTCTGAACCCTGAATGGAATTACTGGTTAATAATCTGACTGACTTAATTTACGGATGAAACAGCATCTTCGAAGGTCTGCGAGTCGGTTATGTCCTTGATACCGCGGGACTCGAGCGCTGATCTTGCATCCCCCAGAGACATGTATTTCACGTTCTCCATGATGCCGTCTGCCTTCTCCTTCCCGTAGTATGCCTCGATGTTTGCGAAGAAGATGTCGACCTGCTCCGCAGACTGGAAGAGCATGTGGGTGACGTTGCCCCTCTTGAGCTGCATAAAGAGGTGGAGCTGTGCGTTGCTGGTCTTGATGACATCGTGCTTTCCCTCGGCATCATCTATGACCGTGACTCCGAAGGCCTCTATGTCTTTGGCCTTGACCAGTTCTGACTGGTCCTTCAGCAAGCTTCCGACCGTTGTGAATCCCAAGACTGCCATGCTATCAGTACCTCATCCCGTTATCATACTTCTCGAAATCTTCATGCTTGTAAGGCGGGTTCACCCCAAGGCTCCACATGTAGTACTCCGGGTGGAAGTATCTTCCGCGTCCCTTTGTGCTCTCACCGAAGTGAAGGGCCTTCTTGGGGCACATGTTGAGACAGCTCATGCACAAAGAACACTGCGCCTCGTCCCATACAGGCTTCCTGTGGTATACCTTGATGACCTGCTCCGGACATACGTTCTCGCATATCCTGCACTCGATACAGTTCTCGTCGACCCAGAATCCCTCGGTGTCCCTGAGCGCCTCATACGCCTCCCTGGCCTCCTCGAAGCCTTCTTGGGATGCCATCGTGCGGAAATCGCCCTTCTCCTTCTTTCTGATGGACTCTATGATGCTGTCGATCTTCTTGTCGGCTGCATCATTGATCTCCTTGGCCTCCTCCTTGCTGGGCACATCCTCGTAGAACACCGCGTTCTCAGGCATCAGGACATCGAAGCATGCATCGATCTTCACCTTCTTGCCGAGGACTTCCTGAGCCTGGTCACATGCCCTTCCGGATCCACCTGCGCAGGTGGAGATGCAGTACACGTAACCAGGGTTCCTGATCTCAACTGTCTGGAGGAACTCCTCCATCACCGTCGGCAGACCTGCGAAATAAGTTGGGAACACGAATCCCACATCGCCGCCCTCAGCATTGTAGAAGTTGCGCTTGTATCTGACTGCGGCTGCGATGTCCACCATGTCGGTCTTGAAAGCCGCTGCTATGCGCTTTGCCGCGTGGTACGAGTTGCCTGTCCCGGAGAAGACGAAAATCATGAACGTACTATAGGGTCATCGGATATAACCATGCGGTCATCCTGGCCCGCCAAGAAGTACTTTTTATTAAGAAAACGATGACGGGAGCATGGCAATCGCGAACGAGAATGAGATCAAGATCAAGGACGACATATACTGGATAGGCGGAGACGATAGAACAGCAGGACTGTTCGAGGGCTCCTTCCCCATACCAGAAGGTGTGTCGTACAACTCGTACGTGATAATGGATGAGAAAACCTGTCTTATGGACACCTGCGATGCATCCATAGCATCCAAGTTCTGGAAGAACCTGCGCCACGTCCTTGGCGGCAGACCGCTGGACTACCTTGTGATCGACCATATGGAACCCGATCACGGCGCTGCCATCGTCCAGGTGCTGGAGACGTATCCTGACGTAACGGTCGTCGGCAACAGCAAGACCTTCGACATGCTCCAGAACTTCTACCAGCTCAGTCCGAAGAACAAGCTGGAGGTCAAAGAGGGGGAAGAACTCTGCCTCGGAAAGCACACGCTCAGGTTCATATTCGCGGTCATGGTGCACTGGCCAGAGGTCATGTTCGCCTACGACAAGACTGACGAGATCCTATTCTCTGCCGATGCCTTCGGAACTTTCAAGACGCTCTCAGGCGCATTGTATGCCGATGAGGTGGATTTTGACAAAGATTACCTCAACGAAGCCAGGAGATACTACGCCAATATCGTAGGAAAGTACGGTTCCAAGGTCCAAGCGGTGTTCGGAAAGCTGGATGGCGTCCCCATCGATATGGTGTGCCCGCTCCACGGACCTATCTGGAGAGGGGAGCACATCGGATACATCATGGAGAAGTACTTCATCTGGAGCTCCTACGAGCCGGAGGAGAAGGGCGTGGTCATCGCCTACACATCGATGTATGGCAACACAGCTGCAGTAGCTGAACGCCTGGCGATACTCCTCAAAGGCAAGGGTGTCAAGAAGGTGAACATGTACGATGTCACCAGGACACACCCGTCCTATGTAGTAGGCGATGCCTTCAGGTTCAGCAACATCGTCCTTGCCGCTCCCACATACAACAACAATCTGCACCCTACGATGTCCGCAGTCCTCGAGGACATGGATATTATGACCGTCCAGAACAGGAAGTTCTCGGTAATCGGCAACGGATCATGGGCACCTCAGTCTCCAAAGATCATCGAGGAAAGACTGCTGGCCATGAAAGACATGACCAAGGTCGGGGAAACTTTCGTGATAAAATCATCGATTAAACCGGAACAGATTCCCGATTTGGAGAAGTTGGCAGCGGACATAGTTGCCTCCATGCAGTGACCTTCAAGTTAAGCACATAGCTTAACATTAATTGGGTTGGTACAGAATTCACCAGCAACCCTATTATAGCGGGCGGTGAATCCTCATCACATGGCCTTTAGCATAAGACTCTGCCCCTACTGTGGTGGAGCCATCAACTCCGACGAGGCAGGCTACTACGTCTGCGAGGAGTGCGAGAAGCGTACGTACAGGTCCAGGACCAATTCTATGGCGTATCTTCTCAACAAGCCATACGAGGAAGACTACAAGAAAATCCTCGATACGGCCGACATCAGTGCTGAGAAGGCCCTTGATATGATCGAAGAGATCATCACCGAAGCTGAGGAACCGGACGCGGATATGTTCTTCACCCGCGGATTCGTATTCGCGAAGCTCGGAGAGGATGGTAAGGCCCACATAGACTGGAAGAAAGGGCTCGAGCTCCTCCAGGACGTACGCTTCATCGATGCGTACATCATCCCCGTGTGCAAGAGCATAATGGAGATCATGTACCTGAAGGAAACGGAATTCATCGAATTCAACCCTCGCGAATACATCGATTCAATCTCCACGGAATTCTCACTGAAGTGCGAAGCGCCTACAAGGGGAATATTCTACATCACGACCTACAGGGTCTTCAGGATCGCCATCCAGGGAGGAACTCTGGAGAACGATGATGATGTCTACAGCACGATCATATCCAAACTGATCGGAAGGATCCTTGTTTACGGCCGCAACTTCCGTACGGTATGTGACATCATAGAGGAGGCCTTGGAGGACTTCCACTACAACCCGGACACATACATAGAGGATGATAACCTCAAGCTGCATCTCTCGGACCTCCTCAGGCAGAAATATCTGACCCTGTCAAAGGATTTCTCCGATGAGCACATCACCCGTATCTTCAGGCACTGGAATGACGAGAACATGTATGAGCTGGAGTACTGGATGACCGAGCTCATCGATTCCCTGGAGGATGTCAGCCTGCTTCAGAAGCTCCACGACCTCGTGTCTTCAGAGAAGGAAGGCTACGACCTTGACCAGGCTGTTGAGGATTACGCAAGGAAATTCCTGCTTCTGGACAAGGATGGGAACGACCTGTCAAAGGAAGCCTAAGTGCTCCAAAAGTATCTTCGTGCCTATCACGATCAGTATTATTCCGCCGAAGAGCTCCGCCTTGCTGCTGTAACGGTCGCCGACCACGCTGCCCAGCTTGACTCCGGCTGCCGATATGAAGAAGGTAATCACTCCGATCAGCACGGCATCCATCAGGATGTCTGAACCGTCCATGGCCAAAGATATCCCAACAGCCAATGCATCTATGCTCGTGGCGATGGCCAACAGCAACATTATCCTGAAACCTAAGCTGTCGTCGATCTTCTCTTCGTCCAACGACATCGATTCACGGATCATGTTGAGACCGATCAATATGAGCAATCCGAATGCGATCCAGTGATCGACCTCGGAGATGTATGAATATAACGATTCTCCAAGGCAATAGCCGATTATCGGCATGATGAACTGGAAGAATCCGAACCAGAAACCTATGATGATCACAGAAGAGGCCCTTGGCTTCCTCATAGCGAGCCCTTTGCAGATAGAGACGGCGAAGGCATCCATAGCGAGCCCGATACCGATTAGGGTCACCGTGAGTAGGTCCATAGGCCGAAATGGAGAGGTTATAATTAATTGATTGTCGGAGAAAACTCGTCAAGAATATGACGAACCGTAATGAAAAAAGACAATATAAAATAGGAAAATGTCACCGCCATTATCAGCAATTTTATCCATCGTTGGATATCCAATAGATGAATATTTTTGTTCAAAATTTGCCTTGGATAATTCTCTTTTTGCCACCAGCGTACATTTTCATTATATACTTGGAAATGATGTTGGATGTATAATCCAATGGTGTGAGATATGCAAGCGAAGGAACTGACAGAGAAACGCTGCGGAAGGTGCGGGCATGAATGGACAAGCGGAATTGACATGCCTGCAAGATGCCCTCACTGCGGCACTTATCACTGGTACGGCGAATCCACATCCTACAACTGTTTCGTTTGCGGACACACTTGGTTCTCTCGCACTACTAGGACGCCTATGAGGTGCCCGAAATGCAAAACACGTTCTTGGCAGAACGGACCCCGGAGGTTCAACCCCAAGAGCATCGACACCGAGGATAGCAATGTCAAGACGATCATCGACATGTACCTTCACGGAAAGGGCTGCGTATCGATCGCCATGAGTACCGGTGTAGCGCTGTCCAGCGTCATAGATGTGGTCAAGATAGCCGTATGCGACGGCCGTCAACCCAGGATGTAAATCCGCTAATCAAAAAAAATAATCTCCCCGGAAAACCCGGGGAATTAATGTTTTCACTCCAGTCTCTGGAGCATCTTCACGACAGCATCGACGACATCTCTGCCCTTCTCGATCCTGTCCATTGCCTGGAGCTCGGTCATTCCGGGTCCGGTGATACCGAATCCGACGGGCTTTCCGTACTCCAGTCCAAGATCCATGATCTTCCTTGATGCCTGTGAGATCACGACCTCATCGTGCTTGGTCTCTCCGGTGATGACTGCACCGAGCGTGATGACAGCATCGATGTCCTTCATCTCCAGGAGCTTCTTCGTCGCCATAGGGATCTCGAAGCATCCGGGGACCTTGATCTGCTTAGTGATCTCGACTCCCAGGAAATCCGCCTCGGCCTTGGCCCTCTCCAGCATGAGCGATGTGACCTCGTAGTTGAACTCAGCGATCACTGCTCCGATCTTGTACTTTTTCATCTCTATCACCTATATCTAACGGGACCTTTGTCGGCGAATCCCTGCCTAAGACCTGTACCTGCCCTCTTCGTCAGACTCTCGGGGCGGAACAGTAGATCGTAAACGTTGAGCGCGTGCTCCCTAGTCCTGCTGTCTGCAAGGAAGGCTAGCTCCGCGTCATCCTTGGCCTCGTCCTCATGGACGAAGACCTCTATGATGTGCTTGTTCGTCATCAGCTGCGCACGTATCAGACCTGTAGAGGCCTCGTGTGCGCACATCTTGTCCTTCTGCATCGGCCCAGGCATTCCCAGGGCCATGACGATATCGCAATTCTGCTCCTCGATGAGCTTCTTGCATGCGACGGGCAGATCCTTCACACCGGGCACAGTGTACCTTACGATCCTGAAACCAGTGCCTGCATGCTGCAGCTCGTCTATGGCTGAGTGCCCCATATCGTACCTTGCGAACGTGGTGTCCGCGATGCCGATGATCTTCATTGGGAACCCATCTCCCTTATCTTGGCGACAATGCGCCTGGTGGCGTTGAGGTCGTCGGCGCACTCGTTGGCCCTCACGACCTTTATGTTCCCCATACCCTTGGATTCGAGCTGAGCCTGGAGATCCTTCTCGTCGAACCTCTGGTCATATCCAAGGACTATGACGTCCGGCTTCACCTTGGCGACGGTTTCGAATATGTCGCCCTGACCGCCGACGATGGCCTCATCGACAGGCTTCAGAGAACCGACTATCATCGCCCTCATAGCCTCGGGGGTCACAGGCTCATGCTTGTTCTTCCTCACCGTGGAGTCGCTGGCGACGACCACCGTCAGGTGATCTCCCATGGCCTTGGCCTGGTTGAGGTATGATATATGACCCGGATGAATGAGATCGAACACTCCTGAGGCCATTACTCTTGTCATTTCAAAGCTCCGGATGATCCTTCTTGAACTCTTTCCACTTCTCGATGACCTCATCGCCATCGATGATCTGGATTCCATGGGCGTCCGCATATTCCTTGACACTGGCCTTGGGTCTCGAGCCGAAATCGTCCCCCATCATCTCACAGATGGTTGCAGACGGCTTCACTCCCGCCATGTACATCAGGGCGGTGCACAGTTCAGTGTGGCCGAAACGGGACTCGAGGATCTTCTCCGAGGTATTCAGGAGGTGGATGTGCCCCGGTGCCCTGAAGTTCACTCCGATCTCCTTCTTTATTTCCTCGATGGGTTTTCCGGAGAACAGGATGTTGGCGTACTCACTGGCGGTCAAGGCACGGTCCTTGTCTGTGATTCCCGTATAGGTCTTCCTGTGGTTGATCGTCAGACCGAAGGACGACTTGGTCCTGTCATAGGGGATGTCCGTAGGCGCCATGGCCCTGAGGAGCGGGTACTTCTCGCAATCGTCCCAATAGACATCGGACATGAAGGGCAGCCCCACATCCATCGCGGTCTTGTAGGGCGTCGTCACGCATATGAGCCCTCCTGCATCCTTCCTCATCATCTGGATGATCTCAGGGGTCACGAACTGTGAGGCGACTGTGAGGTCGCATTCCCTCTCCCTATCGTCGAAATCGTAGACGAGGATCGGTTTTCCTTTTCTGATATCCTCAAGGATACTCTCGAATTCCATGTGAACACTGCGGTTTGAATCTTTGGAGGCTTTAATATAGGGTGGGCATCTACAATTATTTTGGTAGAATAATTCAAATCTACTCATTTTTTGATAAATATTCGACAATAGCTGACAAAACGGAGCTGTTCTGTACCTTATTTAAACGGAAGTTAGTTATTATCCGCATCTCAATACGGTCAACCGATAACATGGCACTAGAGGACGCCAAATTCATTAGAAACAACGTCAAGGCCCACAACAAGTGGTTCGAGGAGTGCATCCCCATGATCGCATCCGAGAACCTGATGAGCCCTCTGGCAAAGGAGATGCTGATCTCAGACTTCGCAGACAGGTACGCAGAGGGCCTACCTGGCAAGCGCTACTATCAGGGAAACATCTACGTTGACAAGGTAGAACTGAGAGTGCTCGAACTGGCCAAGAAGGTGTTTGAGTGTGGATTCGCTGACGTCAGGCCTATATCCGGTACGGTCGCAAACATGGCGGTCCTCATGGCATTCGCCAAGCCTGGAGATATCATAACAACCTGCTCTCTGGACCAGGGTGCGCACATCTCCACTTGCGAATTCGGTGCTTTCGGACAGAGGGGAGTTCACTCGGTCAACTACCCGTGGAACGAGTACGACATGAACCTGGATGTCGACGGAACCATCAAGGTGCTCAAGGCAGCCAAGCCCAAGGTCGCACAGTTCGGTCTCTCCGTCTTCCTGTTCCCCCCACCGCTCAAAGAGCTCGAGGACACGTTCAACGAGATCGACTGCCTCGTTTGGGAGGACTGCGCGCACGTCCTCGGACTCATAGCCGGAAAGAAATTCCAGGACCCCTTCAAGGAAGGAGTCAACATCATCTCCGCTTCCACCCACAAGACGTTCCCCGGACCTAACCACGGAATCCTCCTGGGCCAGAACATCACTGAGGAGGAGCAGAGCAAGCTTCAGCACGCAGCATTCCCCGGAGTCACCTCCAGCCACCACCTCCATGCGATGGCCGCTTTGGGAATCACGCTTGCAGAGATGGAGGTCTTCGCGAAGGATTACGCAGCACAGGCATGCAAGAACGCACGTACTCTCGGTGAGGCCCTCTACGAGCTCGGAGTACCTGTGCTGTGCCCGGACCACGGATTCACGAGATCCCACGCAATCGCCGTCGACGTGTCTGAATTCGGCGGTGGAAAGAAGTGCGCCCAGCTCCTCGAGGATGCCAACCTGATCTGTAACAAGAACATGCTCCCCAAGGACACCAGCGCCGTCAACCCGTCAGGACTGAGGCTCGGATCACAGGAGATGACCCGTCTCGGAATGAAGGAGAGCGAGATGATGGAGGTCGCCGAACTCATCGCCAGGGTAGTCAAGAAGAAGGAGGATCCCGCGAAGGTGAAGGAGGACGTCAAGGAGCTCAAGAAGAACTTCACCACCATCCAATACTGCTTCAATGCGGGCGAGCCTGCATACAGCTACCACGACCTCGTGGACTTCTGAAACCATCAAACCAGGCAGGGAGTCCCTGCCTGGACTTATCATTCGGTCAGTCTGTGGAATTCAGAGTGCTTTTTTTAATAATGCCAAGCCCATACAGGCTACGATGACATCTGACAACCGCGAGGACTACCTCATCAGCATCCTGAGGCTGAGCGATGGCGACAGGAACGTCAAGACCACCGAGCTTGCCTCGTTCATGAACGTTTCCCCCGCGAGCGTCACCGAGATGACCAAGACATTGGCCAACGACGGCCTGGTCATCTACGAGAGATACAAGGGCATCCGCCTTTCCGAAGAGGGAGCGACCGTGGCCCGTCAGCTCCGTAAAAAGCACCATGTCATCGAGCACCTTCTGACAGATTGTCTCGGAATGGATCATCAGGATGCTCACGAAGAGGCCCACAAGATAGAGCATTCCATATCTGACAACACCAGCATCAGGATCTGCAACATGATCGGCAACCCTGTCGATGAGGACTGCGCCTACTGCTCCGAGCCCTGCAAGCGCTACAGTCAGGGATCCACCAATATCGTCCAGTTGAACAAGATGGCGAAGAACAAGGCCGGATCCATCGCATACATCAAGAGCGAAGACAGCGAGACCATCCGCAGGCTCAACTCTATCGGATTCGTTCCAGGAAGGGAAATCAAGATCGAATCGATACTGCAGGACGGCGGCGACAGGGTCGTGAAAATCGGCGACAACATGATCGCCCTGAGTTACGACCTTGCTTCTGCGGTTTTCGTAGACGTGGTCTGATCCGATTTTATCTAGCTTTAGCTGATAGCTTTTATTTTAGCGAAATCAGCATTACTGGCTCAGATAGTATTTAAAAATGTTCTAAACCATACCCTTTTTAATAATAAGAGGGTGGGAACCTGCAACTCGATAATACATCATCGAAAAAGTGCCTCAAAGGCACTCTAGCATTAGCGATTATCGCATTCGCCTTGATCGCTGCAGTTGTACCTTCTGCTTCCGTTTCAGAAGATGTTGATGCAGTAGCAAGCGGCATCGAAGGAACGGCTCTCAAGTGGGAAGTAAGTACAACAAATCAGCTGAGCGTTTGGGTCGATGCTTCATCGTCATCCACGGTGACTTCGATCCCAAACTATACTGACAGTCAGACTAGGCCTTGGTACACGGCATACAAAGACACTGCAACCAGCATATCCATCGGAACTGGTGTCACGGGCGTCGGAAACAATGCATTCAATGGCATGAACGCAGTGACGGAAATTACATTCCCCAGCAGCATCGCCACCATTGGAAATAACGCGTTTGCCAAATGTACAGCGCTTAGAACCGTCACATTTGTGGCCACGAGCGATAACGTAACAATCGGAGAGTACACATTCAGTAATTGCTCTGCCCTCAACAGCATCAATCTGAACACAGCAACCCTGACAGGTCTGGGAAGTGGAGCTTTCTACAACTGCATATCGCTTGATCAGATTACTATCCCCTCGGGCATATCAGCACTGCCCGCAGATCTTTTTGAGGGTTGTTCGAATCTCAAAAACGTATACCTGCCGACCGGAATCACAACCATAGGTAACCACGCATTCTCTGGATGTACAAAGATCTCCCAGATCAACTTTGGTAGCGTGCTTGCAACGATCTACCCCAGCACATTCGCGGGAATCAAATTCATGTCCAGCACTGGAGAGGTCGAACAGACAGTTGCCAACCTGAAGGGAAAAACCTGGATGGGATCCGGTGATGGAAAATTGTATGCTTCCGGTTCTACTGGAGAGTTCATTATCACATTCAATGCACAGGGAGGAGTATCCTCTGCTTCCACTATGGCGACCGTGGGAGGCAAACTACCTTCCCTGCCTACCGCCACTTACGGCACCAAGCACTTCGACGGATGGTTCATGACCAGCACAGGCGGATCCATCATCTCTACTTCCACCGTATTCACCGAGAACAAGACTGTCTATGCTCTCTGGGATACAGCGAAATCAGTAACCGGTGTAACACTCGACAAAGAATCGGCAACCGTCAACATGGGCGGTTCCCTTAAACTGAACGCAACTGTTTCACCTGCGGATGCCACTGATCCATCAGTCGTATGGAGCAGCAGCGACAATACAGTCGCCACCGTAGATAACAGCGGAAATGTGACTCCGGTAAAGACCGGAACGGCCAGAATCACCGTCACAACTAACGACGGCGGAAAGACCGCTACCTGCGATGTAACTGTCCAACATGTGCCCATCGAAAGCGTGACTCTGAACAAGACGACCGCGATCCTTTCAGTAGGGGACACAGTAACTCTGACGCCGACCGTAACTCCCACCACTGCCGATGTCAAGACAGTCACATGGGAGAGCAGCGCAACTACCATAGCGACCGTGGATCAGAACGGAGTCGTTACAGCTGTCGCCGCAGGTACCGCTACAATCACCGTCAAGACCGTTGTCAGTGAAAAGACCGCGACATGCACCGTCACGGTAGCTACCAAAAGGGTCACAGGACTTACAATGGATGCCACCGCTAGCATGAACACTGGCGGAAAGCTCACACTGTCTGCTGTGATTGCCCCTGCCGATGCAGATGTGAAGACCATCAACTGGTCCAGCAGCAATACGGACATCGCTACAGTCGATAGCAACGGACAGATTACAGCTCTGAAGGCTGGCGAGGTTATCATCACTGCCGAGACCGTCGACGGAGGATTCACCAAAACCTGCACAGTTACCATCACGGACAGCGTCTTGAGCTCTACCACCATAATCATCATAGTGGTCATCGTAGTGGCGCTGATCGCAATCGGAGCTGTGTTCTACCTCAAGAAATCCGGAACCCTCGGAGGCTCTGGAGGCTTTGGCGGAAAGAAGAAGAACGGTGGCAACGGTAAAACCGGAGTCACTCCTCTCAGACCGATCAACAAACCTTGAAACCTAAAAACCGGGGGCGATCCCCCGGCTATTTTTTTGTTAAGAACCCGTCGATGACGGGATTGAAAATTATCAGCGGTGAGAGAAGATCATCGATACGGACTTCTGATCCTTCTTCTCGACCCTGACGAAACCGATCCTCTCCAGCTGGACCATATCGTTGGCCTCGGCGGAGATCGCGGTCTCGATCTTTCCGTTGAGCACATTGCCGTCAGGCATGACAAGAGATGCATCAAGACCGTCAGCGCCTACCCACTGGACAGCACGTACGCCCTTCTTGAGGATCGATACATCGTTTCCATTGTACTTGGCGGGCTTTCCGAACTGCAGATTGCAGAGATCCTTGAGCCTGATCTGGCCGTCCTTCTCGAACAGTGCATAATCCTCTGTCGCAAGGCAAACGGTCCTGGGCGAGGCGATCCTGTAATCCCTGTTGCCCCTCTCGGGATGGTCGGGATGCTTGGGTGCGGCTCCGTCGATCACATCGATTCCGTCGATATCGAACGAGACCGGGTCGCTGACGAAGAAGTATCTGTTGGCATCGGTGTCGATGATGTCCCTGTTCATTCCATACAGGTTCTGCCAGGAGAACTCTATGTCCACAGGTTTGATTCCAGATTCCACCCAGTATCTCCTGATGGCCTCCGGCCTTATTCCACGCCTCTTCATGGCCCTGACGGTTCCGGTCCTGACATCGTCCCATCCGGTGTACTCTCCGTCCTTGATGCTCTGCTTGATGATCGATGTCTTCAGAACGGTGTCAGGGATGTTGACGAGACCGTAATGGTAGTACTCGGGCTTCTTCCATCCGAAGTAGTCGAAGATGTACTCCTGCCTGAATGTGTTGTTGAGATGGTCCTTTCCCCTGATGACGTGCGTCATTCCCATCTCATGGTCATCGATGGCCACTGAGAGATTCATCATGGGGTAAGCGATGTACTTCTGTCCGGTACGGGGATGGGGGGTCCTTACGAGCCTGAGTGCGACGAAATCCCTGACCGCAGGGTTGGGGTGGCAGATGTCGGTCTTTACAACAACGACCGCCTCTCCGTCCTGGTAGTCGCCGGCGAGGAACTTGTCGTACCTGTCCAGCTGCGTCTCCACAGGAAGGTCGTGGCAGGGACACTTCTGCTTGTTCTCCTTCTTCTTCCTCCAGTCGTCACCGTCGCATGTGCAGACGTATGCGTGGCCCATCTCAAGGAGCTTTCTGGTGTAATCGTAGTACATCTCAAACCTGTCCGACTGGATGTACTGCTTGTTGCACTTCACGCCGAGCCAGTCGAGATCCTCCGGGATCATATCGTAGGCGTCGGGATCGATCTTCTCAGGATTGGTGTCCTCGAACCTGAGGATGAGGTCTCCGCCGTACCTCTTGACATACTCGTCATTGAGGATTGAGACACGGGTGTGACCGATGTGAAGGGGTCCAGAAGGTCCGGGAGCGATACGCATCACGACCTTGCCGTTCACGTTCTCCAGGTCAGGGAGCTCGTATTTCCTCTCCTTCTTCTCCTTCACGAGCAGTGACGAGTCTATTTCCTCAAGGGCCTTCTTCTGTGCCTCGAAACCCATCTTGTTGACATCTTCCACGATCTGGTTGATTAAGGGTGTGATCTCTCCTGCCTTCGGCCTGAGCTCCGGGCAACTGCCCAGGATCTTTCCCACGACGGCTTTCGGATTGGCTGTACCTTTGAAGAACACCGCATTCTGCAGTGCGAATTTTCTGATCGTCTGCTCGATCTCGTCGGACATGGGACTTCCGAATCTTTAGGCAGTATATAGATATCGTCGCAGGCGCGCCCGTTAGGGAAAGAACGGCAGGGATTCCAGCAGGATCAGTTTTGTTCTAACAGGCAAAGGAAAGAATTAAGCCCGACCGACCTATTATGTGGCAAGCTCAAGGAAGTGAGAACATGGGTCTTATGGATCAGCTCAAACAAGGTTTCGACAAGGTAGATGACAAACTCGGAACGGTTGTCGATGGCGGAAGAGCAGAAGTCGACATCAACAAGGAAGAGGTCAAGATAGTCGAGAACACCCGTGACATCGGAAAGAAGATGGTCGAGGCGATGGACAACGGTTTGACCGTGGAAGATGAATCCATCAAGGAACTCTACAACAAGATTCTCGAGTCCCGCAAGAAGATCGAGGAGCTCAAGGGCCAACAGGAAGAGTACAAGAAGAAACTCAACGAATGAATGGGGGACATCCCCCAAACATCCTTTTCATTCGGCAAAAGTCGGACTCTAAGTTATTATTTTGAAACGCCATCCCCCTCTCCATGTCTGTCAAGGATTCGCTTTTCGGCGAAATCAAAACCGTCGAGTCACACATCGATCCCGACAAGGGAGACGCCACAGCCAAACTCTTGGAGGACCAGAACGCCACATATGTCTTCGAAGACCTCAATGGAGGAAGGGCCGCAGGCAACATATTCTCCACCAGAGAGAAGATCGCAAAGGCGCTGAACATCCCCAAGGAGGACATCGTCACACATCTCCTGGATGCCGTCAACTCTCCTAAGGGATGCGAGACCGTCGACAACCCGGCGTTCAAGGAGTGCACAGTCCCTACGGACCTCATGAAGCTCCCTATCCCGAAATACTTCCCGGGCGACGGAGGACGCTATGTGACATCTGGCGTGATAGTGACCGACTACGGAGGGAAGAAGAACGTTTCCTTCCACCGCATGATGATTATGGATGACAGACATATCGCGGTCAGGTTGGTCCCCAGACATCTCTTCACGATATTCAACATGGCGAAGGAGAAAGGCGAGGAGCTGAAGATCTCCATCTGCATCGGTGCCCAGGCAGAGGTCCTGCTGGCAGCTGCGACTTCGATGGACTTCGGAGCAGACGAGCTCGAGGTCGCATCGGCCATGTTCATCAAAGGCCATGGAAGCCCGCTCAAGGTGGGAAAGTGCGACAACGGCATACTTGTGCCCGCAGACACGGATTACGTTCTCGAAGGAAGGATCACGCTGAAGGAGACCAAGGAAGGTCCCTTCGTCGACATCACCGGAACATACGACTTCGAGAGACAGCAGCCGGTCATCGAGATTGACAAGATCTGGACCTGCAAGGATCCCGTATTCCATCTCCTGCTTCCCGGAGGATATGAGCACTTCATGCTCATGGGCCTTCCCAGGGAACCGATGATCCTCAAGACCGTCAGACAGGCGGTACCCAGGGTCAAGAACGTCCGTCTGACGGAAGGCGGATGCTGCTGGCTTAACGGAGTGGTCTCCATCAAGAAGAACAAAGAAGGGGACGGCGTCAATGCCATTTTGGCGGCGTTCACAGGGCACCCGTCCATGAAGAGCGTCATCATTGTCGATGATGACGTGGATATCTTCAACGACCGTGAGGTCGAATGGGCAGTGGCCACCAGGATGCAGGCGGACAGGATCATCAAGATCCCCGGAGCGGCAGGATCCTCACTGGACCCGAGCTCCCACGGCAAGACCACATGGAAGGTCGGCTACGATGCTACCATCCCGATGGATGCCGATAGGTCCCTGTTCGAAAAGATTAAATTGTGACCTGTGGACAAAATAGGGGTCGCAATCTATAGAGCCTAGAAAGCTGACGATAGGTCAAATATTCGCATCCCGAATCATTCCCGCAGACCATGAAAATGGCTGCGGGTGATGAATGATGAATAAAACAATGGCTTTGATAGCCGTGGTCCTAAGCATGGTCACGGCATTCTATCTGGTCGGCATGGATGTCACTGATGGTGCGGCCCCTTCAGGGTCTATGACCATCACGGATGCGGATAGCAACACCTATGCCGATTCGGATCTGACCAGCACCGTGATCTACATAGACTGCGCAAGTGTCTGCGATGATGCCTTCAAAGGTTGCACCACAATTACCAAGGTATACCTCAGCGGCAACGTCAAGACGATAGGCAACAGCGCTTTCGAGGGATGCACGAGTATGACGTACATCGAAGGTACGGAGCTCACCTCCATCGGAGATTATGCGTTCAAACAATCCAAATTGAAGACGGCTGATTTCTCCAGCAAACTCACATCGATAGGCGCGTATGCCTTCGAGAGATGCAACTACCTGACCGAACCCCTGCTCACAGGCACCGGGGTGACGGCCATAGGAGAAGGCGTATTCAAGAACAGCGGCGTGCTGGTAGAGGACCTGAGGAACGTGACGAGTATAACAGACTCCGCATTCTCCGGATCCAGCCTGGTAGGTCAGATAATCAACAAGAATCAGACTGTCAAGGTAGCCGGTGTCGCCTCTATAGTCCTCACCGGTTTCACTCCCGGCACCATATTGTACACATCAATCAACAATAACCACAAGCTTCTTCTCGAAGCTCCTTCCGGTACGACGCTGACCTTTACTGACAGCAACGGGATAACAGAAGTGATGAGTTCGTTCCAGGGTCTGGCGGCTATGAACAGGGGATGCAGCATACCGCTCAACGGGGAGGACATCGAGATCACACCTCGCGTTACGACGATACACTTCAACCCCGTGCTGAACATGGCTGATGTGACGCACATCAGCGGTTCCGGCACATACACTATCCCGGCACCTTCTATTGGAGCGGGGATGCTGGAGAAATGGGTGATCGGTAACGGTACCGATGCGGTCACTACGATAAAGGAGACCGATTTCCAGACACTTGATAGGGAGTTCACGCTCAATCCTGTGTTCGCCACCAGGCATGTCTCCTACAGCCACACCCAGGTATCAGGAACAGCTGCAGCTTCGTCACTGCCTACAGGCATGGACTTTACCGTTGGTGACGCCTATGTCGCTCTGGATGACATGGAAGGATACGAGTTCTCCGGATGGGAGGTGAACGGCGTGTTCTTCGGTGCCGGAGATGCGATCACCACGTACTCCGACCATACAGCGATTAGCGTATGGAATTCGACCACCTGCTCTCTGAATATCATGTCTGCGGACGGAAACGTATCATCCACCCGGACACTGTCCCCAGGCACAACTGTATCGCTGTCCTCACTCTCGGTGACCGAACCAGAGAGCAAGAGGCTGCTCGGATGGAGCCTCACTGAAAACGGGACCGTTCTGACCTCAGACCCGACGATCAGTTCTGATTCATCCCTGTACCCGATATTCGAGGACAGGACGGAGTGGACGGTCAGATTCATGGATGGGCCAGAAGTGCTGGACACTATAACCGGATACGACGGCAGATCGATCGTCATAACGGTGAACAATCCTTCCGCGGAAGGGAAGACCTTCCAGGGATGGCTGGCAGAGGAAACAGGAACGAAATACTACAAGAACGACACCGTCCCGCTCAGCGGAGATGTATACCTGAATGCGGTTTGGGGAAATGTCATGCTCCGCCTCTCCTATCACCATGTGTACTTGGAGAACAGCAGCGTCGCGTGGGGGACCGTGGTCACTGTAGGGACGAACAATGCGGTGAAGGAGGGCTTCTCACTCACGGGATGGTCGAGGACCCTCAACGGTGCAGCGGAGGTCGGGGATGGAAGCTCTCTGCAGATCACAGCCGATACCGACCTGTATGCAGTCTGGACTGAGAACGGGAGATACACTGTTACGTTGCATTACTACAACGGCAGGACCACATCCACATCTGTCAGCCCCGGAGAATCTTACACCGTTCCCAACGGAATGGCCAGAGAACAGGCGACCTTCAACGGATGGTCACTGACTTCGGGAGGCGATTCCAACTATGTCGCGGGAGACACCATCGCCGTCAACAGAAGCATAGACCTCTATGACGTATGGACCGTACGGTCCTCATCCGTTGCAGCCCAGACAGAGATTTCAGAGACTCCTGTAATGCCGCAGAGCGCGGTCATCACCACGGTATCCCTGAGATTGATGGATGGCAGGACAACCCTGAGCAACACCAATGTCCAATCCGGCTCGGACTATCAGCTGAGCTCCGTGTTCGTCCCCGAGAAGGAAGGGTACCGTTTGCTGGGATGGAGCAGCGACAGCACAGCTGAGATTGCCGAATACTCCATCAATGACGCGGTCGCACCCTCTCAGAACACCATCCTCTATACCGTTTGGGAGAGGATGATGCAACTGACGCTGCATGACGGCAGCAATGTCGAGAGCGAGTACCATCCGATGAACGAAACCGTGCAGCTGGATGAACTGGAGAAAGAGGGTTACGCCTTCAAGGGATGGAGCACAGAAGCTGACGGGGAGATCGTGGACGACATGCTCCGGATAGATTCCGATATTGAGCTCTATGCCGTATGGGAGCCTCTTGGATCCAGCATGGTGGTCGTACCCGATTCCGACGATGGATTGCCGGTGTTCAGCGATACGCCCTCCGAAGGGGTCAGCAAAGGAACCTTGACGATAGGCGCTGCCGCGATAGTTGCGGTCGTTATATCGACTGTCCTCGTGATGCATATCCGTAGGGCTTGAAGACGTTATCCTGGCTGGTCCAGGATACCATGCAAACGCTTTATACCCCCATTCCCTAGGGGACGCTGAGCGATATGGCAGCGATCAGACTGGGTAAGAACCACCTTAGGTGGTGCTTTGAATGCAACCTCCCCATCATGGAGAAGGAGAAATGCCCGGTCTGCGGATCTGCCACGGAAGAAGTCGTTCTCACGCCCCCCGGGGATTCAAGACCCGCCTTCCAGCATGACATTGATCTTCTCAGGAGCATCCTGGATCGCGATTACGGACAGGGATGCGGCATGGCAGTCATCCCTGACGGACATGTGGTTATCCTGAGCAAGGCCCCGTCCCTGGACAGGATGGATGAGGTCGTCATTGACGGTGCTGTCATAGCATCGTTCAGATACGACATGGGGTCCGGATGGAAGTTCGTTGCCAGGATGCAAGGCGCATACCGCATCGGGAAGAATTACTCCAAAGGATACGTCGTATGCGATCCCGAGGCCGTTCCGTTCATCAGGGAGAGCAAGAACCTCATGGCGCCTGGAGTGGTCGATGCGGATCCCGATATCAAGTTCGGTGACGAGATAATCATCGTCACACCAGACAGAGAGGTCATCGCCACCGGAATGGCGAAGATGACAGGTCCTGAGATGGTTGAGTCCACTAAAGGTGTGGCTGTCAGGACCAGATGGTACAGACCAGAAGAATTCCGCGACCTCACCGACAAATCCAACTCATGGGATGCAGCGGTCAAAGCTAACGAAGGGGTCATCCAGAGAAGAGTCGAAGAGGCCACGAGTTTCATCAAGAAAACCATCGAGAAGAACGACCTTCCCGCCATGGTCTCGTTCTCCGGAGGCAAGGACAGCCTCGCATCGCTTTTGCTCACACTGGATGCCGGATTGAAGCTTCCGGTTCTATTCGTCGACACGGGTCTCGAATTCGACGAGACCGTACAGCATGTCCACGAGGTCTGCGATAGGCACGGCCTCGAACTGATCGAGGAGAAGGCTCCCACAGATGCCTTCTTCGGTAACCTGGTGTACTTCGGACCTCCTGCTAAGGACTACAGATGGTGCTGCAAGACCAACAAGCTCGGCCCCACCGTGGGCGCTATCAACAAGCACTATCCCGACGGTGTCCTGTCTTTCATCGGCCAGAGGAAATACGAATCTGAACAGAGGAACTCCAAACCTAGGGTCTGGAGGAATCCCTGGACTCCGGGACAGGTAGGAGCGTCCCCGATCCAGAACTGGAGCGCTATGCACGTATGGCTTTACATCTTCTACAAGAAAGAGCCCTACAACGTATGGTACACCAGAGGATTGGACAGGATAGGTTGCTTCCTATGCCCAGCCTCGGACCTTGCAGAATTCGATGCGGTCAAGGGCAACAGCAAAAGATGGGATGAGTGGGACAAGTACCTGGACGAGTACATGAACGACCGCGGCCTCCCCAAGGAATGGAAGGAGTACGGTCTTTGGAGGTGGAAGAGCGCCCCCAACTCGATCAAGGAGGAAGTCCAGAGGGTCTCAGGAAAGGAGGTATCGGAATTGACCAAACAGACTAAGGCGCCCGAGAAGGGCCCCATAACGATCAAGGTGCAGGACGGTTACTCCCCCTGCGTCATCGGATACAGCATCGAGGCGGCGCTATCCAGACCGATCGACCTGGAGAAGGTCCGTCCGTTCTGCCACGCCATAACCTGGATCGTCCCCGACAAAGTGGAGGGCGACTACCTGGAGCTCGGCGGGGCCACCCTTTACGCGGAAGGATCCATCATCAGCAAGTCCGGATCCGAACTCGATGCGAGGAGGACGATAGACCACGTCTTCCAGCTGATCATGCGCGGAGAGCAGTGCGTAGGATGCGGACTGTGCGCTGCCAGATGCAGACCTAAAGCCCTCTACATGGAGGACGGAAAGGTCCACATCCACGAAGACGAATGCATATTCTGCAGAGAATGTTTCGGACCATGCCCCTCGGTGAACTTTGCCAGGGGAGAGGAGTTCGAGCAGTGAAAGTGACATGAAGCTTACCGCCCACACATCAGATATTTGGGTCTCCGAACCGACCGTGATGATGCACTCCGAGGACTGCCTGAAGCTCGGTGTCGGACCTGAAGACCGCGTACGTATCACCAGCAACCGTTCAGTGGTCACATCCGTCGTCATCACGGACACGTACATCCAGAAAGGCGTAGTCATGATGCCTGCGACCTTCATGAAGAAATGCGATGCGGAGGACGGAGACGAGGTGGAGGTCGTTTACTCCCCGATGCCGGAATCCGCCCGCTCCATACGCAAGAAAATCAATGGTGGAAAACTGGACAGGGAGGAGATAGACTCCATCGTCCAGGATATCATGGACGGGGACCTTTCGGAGAAGGAGATAATCGCCTTCGTCTCATCATTCAACGTCAACAATTCGGACCTCTCTGAGGTAGCTTATCTGACCAGATCGATGGCGGCCACAGGCACCACGGTCGACCTCGGTTCCAAGACTGTTTTTGACTTCCACAGTCTGGGAGGGGTTCCTGGAAACAAGATCACCCCCATAGTGGTTTCAATTGTGGCCAGCAGCGGAATGATCATTCCCAAATTCTCATCGCGTTCCATAAGCAGCGCTTGCGGAACATCCGATTACGTCGATACATTCTGCGACGTAGAACTCAATGACGAGGAACTGAAATCCGCTATGGCAAAGACCGGCGGGGTATTCGCCTGCGGTAACAAAGACTACGCTCCAGTCGGCGACTTCATCATCAAGGCCGAACGTCCCATGGGGATCGACCCCAGACCGACCATGATGGCATCCATCATGAGCAAGAAGGTCGCCATAGGCACCACGCATCTTCTCACAGATATCCCGACCGGAAAGGGAGCCAAGGTCCCTGATATGGAGACCGCGGAGAGTCTGGCCAAAGATATGATCGACCTCGGTACGATCCTGGGGATGCATGTGGAGTGCGCGATCACTTATGCGGACCAGCCGATCGGCAGCTGCATCGGCCCCATCCTGGAGGCCAAGGAGTGCATCAAGGTACTCGAGGACAGGACTGTCGAAGGATCGGTTGCAGAGAAGGCCTGCGGCATCGCGGGCATACTGATGGAGATGAAGGGCTGCAGGGACGGAAGAGCTATGGCCGAGGAGATCCTCAGATCCGGTCGCGCCCACAAGAAATTCCTGGAGATCGTTGAGGCACAGAAGGGCCGCCCAGATCTGAAAACAGACGACCTGTCCCCTGGAAAGTTCGTCAAGGATGTCCATGCCAAGAGGAACGGCCGTGTCCAGTTCGTCGACAATTCAAGCATGGTGGCAATCGCGAAAGGAGCAGGAGCACCTGCGGACCTAGGGGCCGGCATAGAGATACTTCACAAGATCGGTGATGAGGTCAAGGAAGGCGATGTCCTGTTCCGCATCTATGCGGAGAACGAATCCAAACTCAACCGCGCCATCGATTCGGCAAGATCGCGCCGTCCAATGGAGGTCAGGGACCGTCCTGTGTCCAGCGTACCATCGGACATCATCCTCAGGAGAATACCTTCCAAAGAGATTCTGGACCTTATCCGCTACAGAGATCAGCAATCCTCTTGTTGAAATCCGTCGGAATCGCCCATCAAACGTTATAATATGAACCGTGATACACCAGTTCATGAAAGTAGACCCCGACGACCTTGCGGCGGCAATGGAGAATGATCCCGCTCTCATCGATGAGAACGACGCGATCAAATACCACACTGGACTCCAGGCAGTCAGCATGTACAGGGAGAGCCACGAGCTATGGCTGAAAGGCGAGAAGGAGAAGGCCAGAGAGATCAATTACAAGGCCCACCAGCTGACGGGATGCGACATTCACCCCGGAGCCACCATCGGAAAGAGGTTCTTCATCGACCATGCAACCGGGGTCGTCATCGGAGAGACCACCATCATCGGTGATGATGTGTCCCTCTACCAGGGAGTCACACTGGGCGGAGTTTCCACCAACAAAGGCAAGAGGCACCCCACCCTCGGTAACCACATAGTTATCGGGTGCAACGCTTCCGTTCTCGGTAACATCACCATCGGGGACAACGTACGTATCGGTGCGGGTTCTGTCGTCCTCAGCGACGTTCCTGACGACTGTACAGTAGTTGGAGTTCCCGGTAAAGTGGTCAGACACAAGGGAGTCAAGGTCAATTGCGAGCTCATGCACGGCGACCTTCCGGATCCGGAAGAGGATGAGATTGTCATGCTCCGCAAGGAGATCGAGGAACTCAAGAAGCAGATCGCCGAGCTCAAGAAGTGAGTTCTAAAACAATAAGATGGCCCGCCAGCAGACTGCTGGCAGGCCGGTTTAATCATTCTATAGCGGTTTCTTCAGCCTTGGCTGCCTTCTTCTTGTTGTTCGCGTCGACCGTAGCGGTGAACAGAACATCCGAAGAGGAGTTGAGAGCGGTCTCAAGGGAATCCTGGATGACTCCGATGATGAATCCGACTCCGACCATGTAAGCGGCCACATCGTCAGGCACTCCCAGAATGGCACAGGCCATCGGGACCAGAAGGATGGATCCTCCTGCGACTCCGGAACTACCGCATGCACAAAGCGTAGCGATGATACAGAGGACGATGGCTTGCTCGATCGGGACTGCGATTCCGATACTGTATGCCGCCGTGAGGGCCAGGATACTGATCGTGATTGCCGCACCGCACATGTTGATGGCGGATCCCAGAGGGATCGACGTGGAATAGAAGTCCCTGTCGAGTTTCATCTCCTCGCAGAGTGCAAGGTTGATGGGAACGTTGGCGGCAGAACTCCTGGTGAAGAATGCGGTGATTGCGCTTCCACGGAGACAGGTGAGCAGAAGAGGATACGGATTCCTCTTTCCAGCCACTGCCACGATCAGCGGGTTGGTCACGAACATGACCAAGACCATGCTCAGTACGATGATCAGGATCAATGCCCCGTAATCGACGAACAGCTCGGGTCCGTTGTTGGACAGCGCCTCGTAGATCAATCCGAGTACTCCGAAGGGAGCGAACTGGATGAAGATTGAGATAACCTTCAACAGCATATCCGTGATGTTCTGACTCAGATCAGCGGTGTGCTTGGTCGCGATCGGTTTCATGAGAATACCGATGAGCACGGCCCAGAACAGGATACCGAGATAGTTGGTGTTGGCCAACGCATCGATGGGGTTCACCAGGATCTTCCTGATGATGCTGTCCAGGAATGCTTCGAATGTTGTTACGGCTCCTACAGGTTCCTCAGAGATGACAGGAAGCGCGACGGGCATTATGTAGAACACGATGACCGATACCGCTGCCGCTATTACGCTGCTGAGGAAATACAATACGATAACAGATTTGAATCTGGAACCGAGACCTGTGCTCCTGGTAATCAGCGATGTGATGATGATCGCCATGATGAGGATCGGTGCCACTGACTTCAGGGACTGAACGAATGCCACTCCCAGAAGGTCTATGTAAGGGAGCCCGGGGATCAATAATCCCAAGGCGATACCTACCAGCAATCCAGCGATGATACGCAGAATAAGGCTGATAGAGGTCCATTTTTCCCAAATAGCCTTGAAATCCATGGATTGTAACGGTCTTATGCTATAATATAAACTTCCCCGTTGGCGGGTATAACAGATTCGGTATCTGGAACCATCTCCTGCCGTCAAATGAGTTATGTACCTCTTTCAGGATACCACATCGATCAGATGTCTTTGATGATCCATAACACACTGACGAACTCCAAAGAGGAGTTCAAGACGATAGAACCGGGCAAGGTCAAGATGTACGTGTGCGGAGTCACCGTGTACGACGACATCCACATGGGCCATGCGAGGTGCATGATCGTGTTCGACACCGTTGTGCGCTACCTCAGATACCAGGGCTATCAGGTCACCCACGTCACCAACTTCACCGACGTGGATGACAAGATCATCAACAGGGCGGCCAAGGAGGGGATCGATCCCTTGGAGCTGTCAGCAAGATACATCGACAAGTACTTCGAGGACGCAGCCAAGCTGGGAATCAACAAGGCTGACATCTATCCTAAGGCCAGCGAGTGCATCGGAGACATCATCGAGATGGTCCAGAAGATCATCGACAACGGATTCGGCTACGTCACCAGCGACGGAAGCGTGTACTTCTCAATCGACAAGGTCAAGGACTATGGCAGGCTCGTGAAATCCAAACTCGAGGATATGTCGTCCTCTGGACGCGTCCAGATGGACGAGGAGAAGAAGAATCCCATGGATTTCGCCGTATGGAAGGCTGCCAAGCCCGGAGAGTGCTCCTGGGATTCCCCCTGGGGAAAGGGCAGGCCCGGATGGCATATCGAATGCTCTGCGATGATCGGCAGGTATCTCGGCGAGCAGATCGACATCCACGGTGGAGGTAACGACCTAATCTTCCCCCACCATGAGAACGAGATCCTCCAGACGGAAGCGGTGACGGGCAAACCCTTGGCCAACTATTGGATGCACAACGGTATGCTCCAGGTCAAGGGACACGGCATGACCAAGGAGGAGAAGATGTCCAAATCTCTTGGCAACTTCTTCACGGTCAAGGATGTCGCGGCCAAGTACGATCCGCAGACCATCAGGTTCTACTTCCTCAACACCCACTACATGAGTCCCCTTCTTTACGGAGAGGACATGCTGGAGGAGGCCAAAGCGGCAGACTCCAGGATCATCAACTGCTACAAGGATCTCAAATCCTACATCAAGACAGCTCCCGAAGGAGATGCCGAGGCGGATGACTGCTGCGACTCCATCGAGTCCTACAGGCAGGGATTCAAGGATGCCATGGACGATGACTTCAACACACGCCAGGCGATAGAGGTCATCTTCCAGATGGTGAGGGCCTTGAACAAGGCCATGAACGAGAAGACCCTTAGCAAGAAGGCGGCCGAGAGGCACCTGAAGCTCCTGGACGAGTTCAACGGTATCCTCAACATCATCCCCGCGGAAGACGGTGCTGACGACGGTACCCTGGACGATGTTATGAACATCCTCATCGACCTCCGTGCAGAGCTCAGGAAGAACAAGATGTACGATCTGGCCGATATGATCCGTGACAGACTGAAGGATGCAGGCGTGGTCCTTGAGGATTCCAAGGACGGGGCCAAGTGGAAGAAGATCTGATATCGGATTCAAAGCTTTGCGATCTTCTTCTGGGCATCGGCCAGCAGGTCGCATGACTTGCATCTCCTACCTACGGTAGGCTCTCCGCATTTGCACATGTGCAGATTCGATGTAGTGTACTCCTTGTAGAGCATCGGACGCAGCGTATCATAAGAGGACACTATGCTGTGCCTGGATCCGGGAGACCTGTCCTCCAGCTCATCCACAATGCTCCTGTACTGATTCCTCAGCGCCTCCTGCCAGTATGGGCATTCGCCATCCCAGAACTCTATGTCGTTGACCAGAGCGTAGAGGAGACTCTCCTTCTCCGGGATCAATCTCAACGGAAGGAATCTCGGAATGAGCCCGGGCTGCACCCTCTCATGGGGGCCCATCCTGGCAAGCCTCTCGACATCCCCTCTGACGAAGTTCATCATTATCGATTGGGCCATATCGTCCAGGTTATGTCCTGTCGCCAGATACTTGGCGCCTATCTTCCTGGCCTCATCGTTCATGAGCCTGCGGCGGAATACCCCGCAGTATGTGCATGGGCTGCTGTCCCTCGACAGCGGCGCGATGGCATCCATTGTGACTCCCAGCTCCGAGAATGAACGCTGATGGAATTGGATGTCCGTGCCTTCGCAGAACTTCCTCACGATCTCCACGCTGGGAGGACGATATCCATCTATGCCCTCATCGATGACTATTGCGTGCACGGTGACCTTGTTGCGGGGACCGAAGACATCGGAGATCAGTTTGAGAGTGACCATGCTGTCCTTCCCTCCGGACACCGCTACGGCGATGTTGTCCCCGGGGTAGACCTTGATCTGCTTGCGGATCTCCCTCTTAACTCTCTTCTCGACGAATCTGGAGAAATCCTGGGCACATAGATGCATGCCGTTGTATCTGATGAAAGTCACGGCCTCGGCGTTGCACTGGTCACATTTCATAGAATTCACCGCGGCCTCCGGATTCGGAGTCTATGATCTCAGCGACCTTCGCCGCCAGTGCCTTTGAAGGGATATCCGGCAGGGAGATCAGCGTTGTCCTGCTCTTTCCGTCCGAAGAGACCTTGGTGCGAACTAGTCCGACCTTCTCGAGGTCCTGGATGTAGATCCAGAACTGGGTGTGCTTCCTGGCCGTGAGCTCGTATTCCTCACACACGATGGCATAGGTCTTCTCTGCGGCAGTGATCGGGATGGATACGTTCTGCTTCATCGCACGGGCGACCGCCAGAAGAACGACCTTCCTATTGATGTCCAGGGTGCTGATCTTCGATTCCGACACGACGCTGTATATCAGGGCCTTGGCGGCACGGACGTTCTCCACCGTGACCTCTCCGAGGGAATCGTCCTCAGCTATGACCGCGGCCTTCTCCAGCAATTCGATCACCATTCTGGCGTCGCCGTAGTCCTCTGAGCTCTCGGCTATCTGGTCGAGAGCATCATCGGATATCTTGCCGGGATACAGTGCCTCATCGGCCCTCTCGGATGCGATCTGCCTGAGCTCGTCGTAGACGTACTTGTTGAACTTGACGGTCGATGCACGGCGGAATGTGGATACAGAGGCATCGTCCAATAGCGGGAATATCGATTCCTGTGAGATCAGGATCAGCGACACAGGCGCAGGTTTCTCCACCTCGTCCGATAGCCTTGTGATCTGATAGATCAGGTCGACGGTGCCCTTCTTCAGAAGGATGTCTACCTCGTCCAGGATAAGAACTATGGGCCTCTTGTTCTTCAGGAGGTGGACCTTGAGTGTGCGGGCCAGCTCCTCGTTGGAGAATCCCCTGTCCGGATGGCCTTGATCGAAATGGCGGATGAGCGTCAGCAGGACTGCGTTCTCGGAGTTGTTGCTCCTGCAGTTGATGTAGATCGTGTCCAGCTGCATGCCCTTTCCCTTACAGTACTCGGTCATCTCCTGGCAGAACTTCCTGGCGGTGACAGTCTTACCAGTTCCCACCGTACCCATCAGGAATGCGTTGCAGGCACGGCCGGATTCCACGAAGGGGCGGTAGAGCTTCTCCAGCTCATGCATCTGTCCCTCCCTTTTGACCAGGTTCTTTGGAACGTAGTCATAATCGAACTTAGAGGCATCCCTGATGATGGTGGAGGATTTCTCGAACATTTTGCACCTTTCCGTGGTTTGTTGCTGCTAGGAACCCACTTTGATATTGGCTCTGCCATACCTTCGCCCAATAAAATCTTTTATAAGCTCTGCTATGGGTAGATGATTCCGATGAATGAGATTTGGACGGAGAAGTACAGGCCAAAGAACCTGGACGATGTTGTCGGACAGAAGCATGTGACCGAGAGGCTCAAGGCCTATGTCGAGTCCAGGAACATGCCCCATCTGCTTTTCACCGGCCCTGCCGGAACTGGGAAGACGACATGCTCTCTGGCACTGGCCAAATCCATGTTCGGGGACGAGTGGAAGGGCAACTTCATCGAACTCAATGCCTCCGACGAGAGGGGAATCGATGTGGTCCGCGGAAAGATCAAGGAGTTCGCGAGGACCGCTCCGCTCGGAGGAGCAGAATTCAAGATCATCTTCATGGATGAGGCCGATGCTCTCACTTCGGATGCACAGGCCGCTCTCAGGAGGACCATGGAGAAGTTCTCAGGCATCTGCCGTTTCATCCTCTCATGCAACTATTCATCGAAGATCATCGACCCTATCCAGTCCAGATGCGCGGTGTTCAGGTTCAAGCCCCTCACATCCGATGATGTGAAGGAGTTCCTCGAGATGATCGTGAAGAACGAGAACGTGAACATCGACGACGATGCGATGACCGGGCTCATCCACGTGGCGAGAGGGGACATGAGACGTGCCGTCAACTCGCTCCAGGTGGCCGCATCCCTTGGAAAGAAGATCGACCTCGACGTCATCTACCAGACGACTGGAATGGCCAACCCTCAGGCGGTCAAGGAGATGATCGAGACAGCGCTCGACGGGAACTTCATCAAGGCCCGTGACATGCTGGACGACATCATGATCACCTTCGGACTCTCCGGGCAGGACATCATCAAGCAAATCCATTCTACATTCTTCGACCTGAGCATCACGGATGCAGAGAAGGTCAGGTTCATGGACAAGACCGGTGAGATAGAGTTCCGTATCGTGGAAGGAAGCAACGAAAGGATTCAGCTCGAAGCCCTGCTGGCCTACCTGGTCATGCTCGGCGGAAAATCGAGATGAACTTCGGGACAAGCGTCCCTACGGCCTCTTCCAAAACCTCTTGCGAGGAACACATCACCAAGATGCCGTGCTCATCTGCCAATCCGTGATCGTAGACGGCACCGGCCTTCTCCGCTATGTGCATCCCCGGTTTGAAATCCCATATCTTGTTGAGGAACCTAACGTGAACGTCTATCCTTCCGGCTGCGAGATAGGTGTAATCCACGGATGATGCTCCGAACACCTTGAATCTGGCGATGTCGGAGTAACAGTCGTGGAAGATCGCCGCCTGGGCATCCCTGAATTCCTGGGAGCGCCTGCTGAAATCCCCTGTGGAGACGAGGCACTGCTTCAACGGTCTGGGCTCACATGTGTGGATCCTCTCGCCGTTCAGATATGCACCGTTCTCGTCTGCGGTGAACATCTCATCGAACACCGGAAGGTAGATCGCTGAGGCCTTCGCCTCTCCATTCTCCATGAAGCAGCCCTGGATGCCGAAGAATGGTATCCCTCTGCTGTAGTTCATGGTCCCGTCTATGGGGTCGATAGTCCAGCAGCGTTCGGAAAGCTCCTTGTCTGGATTGGTCTCCTCGGAGATGATCGTATCCTCGGGGAACGCTGCGGTTATGTCTTTGATGATGGACTGCTCCGCCAGTATGTCCGAACCTGTGACGACATCGTACATGCCGATGACGGTGGATTTGTCCTTCGCTGAACGGTCGCCGTTGAGGACTATCTCCGATGCCTTCCTTATGGCATCCGTCAATACCTTGAGTTCGCCAGTCATGATAATCAGTAACGGTTGTCGAAGATACGGTTTGTCTTCTTCTCGCTTCTAGGCAGATATCCTATGTCCACGGCCTTCGGCACAACGGTGACGTTGATCTTGGCCTTGACCTTCTCGACCAGTTCCTTCTCCGCAGCCTCGCGTTCCTCACCCGTGGCCTTGGTCTCGAAGTAGACGGTGATCATATCCCTTCCCTCGAGGTGATCTATCATGATCTGATACTCGCTGGTAGCGTCCTTCATGGTCGCCAGCACCTCCTCGAACTGGGCAGGGAACATGTTGACCCCTTTGACCTTGATCATATCGTCCGTGCGTCCGATGATGATGTCTATCCTGGGGAACCTGGATCCGCATGGGCAGTCTCCTGGGATGATCCTTGTGAGGTCATGCGTCCTGTACCTGATGAGCGGTGCTCCCTCCTTCTTCAGTGTGGTGATGACCAGCTCACCTACCTCCCCGTCAGGGAGATTCCTGCCGGTCTTCGGATCGATGATCTCGAAATAGATGTAGTCGTCCCACATGTGGATACCGTTGCGGTAATCGCAGCTGATTCCTATTCCGGGGCCGTAGATCTCCGTGAGTCCGTAGATATCATAGAAGTCGACACCCAATTCCTGGGCGATGCTCTGGCGCATTTTGTCTCCCCAGCGCTCAGAACCGATGATTCCCTTCTTCAAGCAAAGCTTGTCCCTGATGCCGCGCTTCTTGATCTCCTCTGAAAGGAGAAGTGCGTATGATGATGTGGCGCACAGAACGGTGGAACGGAGATCCTCCATCATGCGGAGCTGCTTCTCGGTATTGCCCGGACCCATCGGTATGGCCATCGCGCCGAGTCTCTCGCATCCCGCCTGGAATCCTATTCCGGCGGTCCACAGGCCGTATCCGGGAGTGATGTGGATGCGGTCCTTGTTGGTGACGCCTGCCATTACGTAGCAGCGCTCGAAGATGATGGCCCAATCCTCCACATCTTTCTTCGTGTAAGGTATGACGACCGGAGTGCCTGTGGTTCCCGAAGAGGAATGGATCCTGACGATGTCCTTCTCCGGCACAGCGGCGAGGCCCAGCGGATATGCCTCACGGAGATCTGCCTTGTCGGTGAAGGGGAGCTTCTCGAAGTCCTCCTGCGTCCTTATGGATTCGACGTCTATGTCCTTGTACTTCTGGGCATAGAACTTGCTGTGGACCTTGATGGTCGACAGCTCGTTGAAGATCATCTCCTTCTGATACTCGTTCATCCTCATCTTATCTCACCGCTGTTGATCTTCTCCAGCAATTCCGTGGCTTCCTGTGAGCCGCGGTTCGCTGCCTTGGTTAACCACTTCTTTGCATTAGTTAAACTGTGTGTCATTCCGTGACCTGAAATATGCATTTTCCCAAGCTCGCACATGGCATCCTCTGAACCCAGGTCTGCCGCCTTTATCATTAGCTTGGAGGCCTTATCCGCATTATCCTGGACTCCCCTGCCCTCCAGGTACATCAGGCCCAGACGGTAGCCTGCTTTGGGGTAGCCTGCATCAAGGCATCTGCTGTAGCAATCCATCGCTTTGTCATAGTCGACGGGTATGCCCCTGCCCTCCTCGTTCATGACGCCCATCCTGTACAATGCGAGCACATTGCCCGCCTCGGCCGATTTGGAATACCAGAAGTACGCCTGCTCCCAATCCTGCTGGATGCCTTCGACGTCTGAGTACATGAATCCTAGATTGAACATCGCTCTGGCATCGCCGAGGTCCGCAGCTCTCTTGTAGAGATCCATGGCCTTCTCCAGATCGAGTCTCATGCCGATTCCGTGGGCACGCATATGACCGAGGTTGCAGATGGCCTCGGCATGATCCTGATCGGCTGCCAGACCGAACCATCTGGCTGCCTCCCTGCGGTCTTGGACGACTCCATCGCCCTTGTAGAAGAGATAGCCCATGGCGACCTGTGCATCAGGATCTCCGTCCTGGGCGGCCCTGAGCACATCCTCGAATCCCGTGGAATCACCTTCTCTTGGATTTGATGAGATTCAGAAGAGCGGCGGCATCCGGATCGCCCTGCTTGGCCGCAAGGTTGAGGTACTTCTTCGCACGGATGTCGTTCTTCTTCACGTACTTGCCCTCGTAGTAGATCTTTCCGAGATAGAACTGCGCCTCGTAGTAGCCGCTCTCAGCAGAAGCCTCCAGCAGCTCCAGTCCCTCTTGGACATCCTGCTTGACACCCGAGCCGGTGACCTTGAACATCCCTAGGAACGCCATAGCAGCGGGGTGTCCTTTCTCGGCAGCCTCCGTGTACCATATGGCAGCCTCGTCGAGGTTCCTCTCCGTTCCTCTTCCCTCGTAGTAGAAGCATCCGAGACAGTACTGCGAGTTGACCTCGCCCATCTCCGCCGCTTCTTTGAACCATTTCAGAGCCATCTCGTCGCTCTGCTCGTAATAGTAACCATTGCCGTACATGCATGCCAACGCATACTGCGCGTATCCGTTGCACCTGTTTGCGGCCTCTGTGAACCAATGTGCCGCCTTCTCGTAACTCTTGGGGATCAGCTGTCCCTCGAAGCACATGTTCGCGAAGTCCACCATTCCCTGCTGGTATCCGTTCTCGCACGACTTCTCCAGCCATTTCACGGCCTGGGAAGGGTCCCTGTCGACTCCCTGACCGTATGCATAGGACATCCCTATCTGGTATTGGGCCTCGGCATGACCCTGTTCCGCGGCCTTCTCGAACATGACGGCCGCCTTCCTGACATCGGTGTACTTCTTCTTGGGGACTATGTACATGCAACCGCAGGCGAACTGGGCATCCTTGTTGCCCGCCTCGGCCGCCTTCTCGTACCATTCCAATGCCTTCTTCTCGTCAGGCTCTGTGTTGCACAATCCCTGGTCGTACATCTGACCTATACGGTACATGGCGGTGCCGTCGCCGGCATCAGCTGCCTTGGTGAGCCATTTCAGGGCGAGGTCCTTGTCCTTCGGGATTCCCTTTCCCATCAGATACATGAATCCGATCTTGGCCTGTGCCTCGGAATCCCCCTGCTCAGCGCAGGCGGTGTAGAATCTGACGGCCTCCGCATGACTCTTCTTGACCTTGTCGTCCCCTTTGTCATACATCCTGAAGAGTTCCTCGGATGCTACTGTGTCCCTTTGCTCTCCCAGGAACCTCTTCGCCAGAAGACTATCCATGACCTCCGGAGGATTCCTCTCGAATTCCTTGGCGACGATCTCGGACTCTTTGGATCCCGCTGCCGCCGCGTCGATGAATCTCTTCTTGGCCGATTCCTTATCCTGGGTGACCCCGCCCTCTCCGAGATACTGGAAGAGAGCGAACAGGTATCCTGCATCCGCATCGGATGAAGCAGAAGATGCGGCCGAGGCTGCCTTGGATAGGTCGAAGGAGTCTGAATGACGGTCCATGAGGGCCCGTACTTTTAGGGACTGTTCGGAAGCCATGTGAACTTACCTGCTACTGGTTAGTAACGCGCGATATATCACGATTACGACAAGTACTGAGGATGACTCAAAGCTAGTAAGTATTCCGGAACTAGTGGCCAATCGCTTATATCGAAGGAGGAACATTTCAGCAATATGTTCTCCGACACGGATGTGATGGAGCCTCTCGAGAGGGCGAAGTTCATCATCCGCAACGGCACCGATTCGGATTATCTCGACGCATACAACATACTGATGCGCGAGTCGAAGAAGGGCAGCACGGAGGCCAATTACTACCTCGGACTCATGTACGCCAGAGGACAGGGTGTCACCAAAGACTACGAATCGGCCCGCATATGGTTCGAGAAAGGGTCAGACGGAGGCCATCCCAGTTCCAACTACTATCTGGGGATGATCTACCTCAACGGACTGCATGTTGAGAAGGACCTGGAGAAGGCCAAGGAGTATTTCCTGATGGCGGCGGGCAAAGGCGATGTGCGTGCCGAGTATGAGCTGGGGCTCCTCCATTTCAAGGATGAGGGAATCCCCAGAGACCTTGAGGTATCTGCACACTGGATGAAGCAGGCTGCAGAGCACGGTCACGTGGAGGCACAGTTCATCCTTGGACAGTTCTACAAGACAGGTGCCGGAGTCCAGAAGGATGCACCGTTGGCCGTCAAATGGCTTATGACGGCTGCGATCAACGGTCATCAGGGGGCACAGGTGCTCCTCGGCAACATGTATCGTACAGGGGACGACGTCCCTCATGACGATGACGAAGCAGACCGCTGGTACGATATGGCGGACAGCAACAGGAATGCCGCCAGATTCTGATTTTCAAAAAAGGTGAAGGGGGTTGCCCCCCTCTGAATGGTTTTGATTCACTTGAGACCTACGATCCTTCCGTCGTCCTGAAGATCCATCCTCATGGCGGCGGGGACCTTGGGCAGACCGGGCATCAGAGTCAATGTTCCGCACTCGGGGACGATGAATCCCGCTCCTGCGGAGATGTTAATCTCCCTTACGTGAAGCTTCCATCCCTTAGGGACTCCCTTCAGGGTGGACACGTCGGACAATGATGCTTGTGTCTTCGCGATACAGATGGGCAACTTTCCGAATCCGTCCTTCTCGTATCCCTCGATCCTCTTGTCGACCAACGGGTCGTATGTTACTCCGTCCGCTCCGTAGATCTTCTTTGCGATGATCTCGATCTTGTCCTTGATGGGCTGGTCGAGGTCATACAGGAACTTGAAGTCGGTCTTGGAGTTCTCGATCGTGTCGACGACTGTCTGGGCCAGATCCATGGCCCCCTTTCCTCCCTTCATGAATCCGTCGTTGAAGGCAACAGGTACTCCCATATTCTTGCAGTGGTCACGTATATAGTCCATCTGCTCCTGAGTGTCCTGCACGAAGTGGTTGATTCCGACGACCACGGGCACTCCGTAGGAGCTCATGTTCTCGATGTGCTTGTCAAGGTTGCACATTCCCTTCTCGAGGGCCTTGAGCGTGAGTGTGGACTCGTCCTCGAGCAATCCTCCTCCATGTGTCATGAGGGCCTTGACGGTGGCGACGATGACGACGCACGAGGGCCTGAGACCGGACTCCCTGCACACGATATCCATGAACTTCTCTCCTCCCAGGTCGGAAGCGAAACCGGATTCCGTTATGACGTAATCAGCAAGCTTCAACGCCGTCCTGGTGGCGATGATGGAATTGTTTCCGTGAGCGATGTTCGCGAAGGGGAATCCGTGAACGAACACGGGCTGTCCCTCGAGTGTCTGGACGAGGTTGGGGTTGATGGCATCCTTCAGGAGGACCATCATGGCTCCGACGCACTTCAGATCCTTTACGGTGACGGGCTTGTTGTCGTACGTATATGCGACGACGATCCTCTCGAGCCTCGCCCTAAGGTCTGCACGGTCCTTGGCCAGACACAGGATTGCTGCGATCTCCGAGGCGGATGTGATGATGTATCCGGACTCGTGGGGTACTCCTCCCTTGATCTTATCCTTTCCAAGACCGGTGACGATGTTCCTGAGCTCACGGACATTCATGTCCACGGTCTTCCTCCACACGACACGAGCGGGGTCGATCTGCAGGGGATTGTCCCTGACGAGCTCGTTGTCTACAATTGCGGACAGCAGGTTGTGAGCCGCTGCGACCGCATGGATGTCTCCTGTGAAGTGGAGATCGATATCCCACATGGGGTAGACCTGAGCGTATCCCCCTCCGGTTGCTCCACCCTTGATTCCGAATGTAGGTCCGAGGGAAGGCTCCCTGAGCGCTCCGACAACGTTCTTGCCCAGTGCACCGAGACCCTCCATGAGTCCGATGGAAGTGACAGTCTTTCCCTCTCCGGCGGGAGTGGGTGTGATGGCGGTCACCATGACGAGCTTTCCGTCCTTTTTGTCCTTGAGCCTCTCAAGGTTCTCGATGGGTACCTTTGCGATGTACTTTCCATAAGGGCTGATGTCGTCCTCTGAGAGTCCGATCTTAGCCGCGATTTCCTTGATTGGTTTCGGTTTCGCATCATATGCGATATCGATATCTGCTTGCATGAGTGATGGCAGTTCTTTTGCGCTAATAAGGATACGCTTAACAAGGCAAAATTGGTAAGTAAATTTTGGTATTCCTAAAAATTTAAATAGGATTTAGTCATTCCTAAAATCAAGCACTGAGCCATGTGCTACATCAAGGGCTGCGAGCGATTGCGACCTTATGATGGTCCTTTGGGATCAAACACCTTACACCAACATTGCCGGTCGGGGGGCCGGCAATGACCTCAAACCTCTTACGGCAGCAGAAACCTGAACAAGGGCATAACCTCTGTAGGATGTAACCAATGCTTAGCCCGAGGGATGGGATGTGGCCATAATTAGTAACCTCTGGCCGGGGGTCGAAGGATCCCCGGCCAATATCTATTGAATGTTTTTGTTCCCATACATCCAACTATCTGGATGCTTAATTTTTCGATTTTGCGAATTAATTTTAGTCTTGCCAAATTATAAATAGATAATTTAGGTTGTCCTAATTATGAGTCTAGCGAACAGTATGCACATCCCTCCGGGTGCAGTTTCCAAAAGCGTCGGTCCGTCGCTGCCCGTTTCATTCCTCAAAGAAGGAGAATCAGGCACGGTCCTGAAGATATCAGGCAACGACGAAGTCAGGAAGTTCCTTGCTGGGCTCGGATTTGTGCAGGGTACTGTGGTGAAGGCTGTCTGCAACAACAATACCGGTCTGATCTTGGATGTCAGAGGCTCCAGGGTCGCACTTGACAAGGTAATGGGACAGAAGATCCACATCACCCAATGAGCTGATAGCATGACGAATTTGAAGGAAACCTCCATTGGATCCACCGTCAAGGTGAAGAAGATCAATGGGGAAGGAGGCCTGAAGAGACACATCATGGATATGGGCATCACGAAAGGTGTCGAGATCTATGTACGTAAGGTCGCACCGCTGGGGGATCCGGTAGAGATCACCGTCCGCGGATACGAGCTGAGTCTCAGAAAGGAATACGCTGAGATGATTGAAGTCGAGTGACCGATCATCATTATCAGGAGGGATTGTAATGAGTTTTACAATAGCTTTGGCTGGGAACCCCAACTGCGGCAAAACGACCCTATTCAACGCATTGACCGGGGCGTCGCAGCGTGTAGGAAACTGGCCTGGTGTAACGATAGATAAAAAGGTCGGTAAGATCAAGGGCACGGATTCGGAGCTCGTAGATCTTCCCGGCATCTACTCACTGTCGCCCTATTCCCCCGAGGAGATAGTGTCTAGGAATTTCATAGTGAACGATGATCCCGATGCGATCATCAATATCGTCGATGCCACGAACCTGGAGAGGAACCTCTTCCTCACACTCCAGATTATCGACATGGGTAAACCCGTCGTCGTGGCGCTGAACATGATGGACGAGATTGAGAAGCTCGGGGACAAGATAGATATCGAGAAGCTTTCCGCTGGATTGGGCGTCCCCGTGGTCCCCATCTCCGCAAAGGAGAAGAGGAACATCGACACGCTGGTCAGCAAGATCGAGGAAGCAGCGGAGAAGAAGGATAAAGTCTCCTTCGTGAAGTACAGCGATTCCATAGAGAAGGTTGAAGTCGCTGCAGAATCGGCACTGAAGGGAAAAGTCCCCGATCAGAGCATCAGATTCTATGCTTTCAAACTGATCGAGGGCGACAACGCCGTCATGGAAGACGTTCCCGGTGCGAGAGAATCCATATCGGATGCCATCGAGGCGCTGGAGAAGGAGTTCGACGACGATGCCGACTCCATCATAGCCGACAGCAGGTACGAGAAGATCGGAGAGATCGTAGGAGAAGCATGCACCAAGGCCCCCAGGGATGAGAAGGGAACACTGTCAGACCGTATCGACAGGATAGTTACCAACAGGATCCTCGGTCTGCCTATATTCGTGGGCATCATAGCACTCGTTTACTTCCTCGCGATGTACGACGGGTCTCTGGGAACATCCCCGGGAGCATGGGCCACAGGGTGGCTCAATGACTTCATCGGCGAGGAGATCATTCCCGGTGTTGAACAATGGTGCATCGAAAACGGTGTCAACGAGGCCCTCACCGGCCTATTGTGTGAGGGTATCCTATCTGGTGTGGGCGCCGTAATCGGATTCCTTCCCCAGTTGGTCGTCCTGTTCATCGGTCTGGTCATTCTCGAGGAGGTAGGTTACATGGCCCGTGTCGCATTCGTCATGGACCGTGTATTCAGATACTTCAACCTCTCCGGAAAGTCGTTCATACCCCTGCTCGTCAGCACAGGATGCGGAGTGCCCGGAGTCATGTCCACAAGGACCATAGAGAGCGAGTCCGACCGCCGTATCACTGCGATGACCTGTACATTCATGCCCTGCGGTGCGAAACTGCCGGTCATTTCGGCTATCGCTGGAGCATTGGCAGGAAGCGTCTGGGTCGCTGTGTTCGCATACGTCATGGGAATCATCCTCGTGATCATCTCTGGAATAATAATCAAGAAGTTCAAAGGAATGGCTGGAAAACCATCCCCGTTCATCATGGAGCTGCCGCCATACCACGCACCTGGACTATACAGCAGCGCCAAGACGGTCTTCGACAGGTCCTGGGCCTTCGTCAAGAAGGCGGCGACGATCATCCTTCTTGCGATGGTCCTTGTCTGGTTCCTCAGAACTTTCGACTGGAGCCTTCAGATGGTCGAGGATATGGACGAATCCATATTGGCAACCATTGGCGGCATATTGAGCTACATCTTCATCCCACTCGGATGGGGCGACAACTGGGAGCTTCCCGCAGCGTCCATCACCGGACTCATCGCCAAGGAGGACCTCATAGGAACCTTGGAGCAGCTCATAACTACCGATTCCATGCCAGACATATCTGATGCATTGGTTTCGATGGCCCAGAGCACAGCCGGAACCGCCGCTGGGGCGATGATCCTGTCGTTCTTCACATTCAACATGTTCTGTGCACCCTGCTTCGCAGCTGTAGGTGCGATCCACAGGGAATTGGGAACATGGAAGGCGACCGGCTTCGCATTCGCCTACCAGTGCATACTGGCGTACTTCGTGTCGACCATAGTCTATGTGATCTATGCGGCCATGATTGGCGGTCTGAGCGACGTGGCCTGGTATTCATATCTGTTCGCAGTCTTAAGTTTCATGATCATCGCCTACTTCCTGGTGGCTAAAGATCCGTTGAAACCATTCTGCAAAGACACGGAGAAAACGACAGCATGAGCTCTGGCGACCTCATAGTGATTGCAGTAATATCACTCATGGTGATCGGTGCCATACTGGTGCTTTGGAACAACTATCGCAAGGGCAGAAACAGCTGCGGCTGTAACTGTTCTGGATGCCCTCGCTCCACTACGTGCAAATCTCCGAACGTGGAGATCGAAGACTGCGATTGCTGCAAGAAGAACTGAAACCAGAAACGGGGCGCAAGCCCCTTACTTTCTTTGTTATTATCATACTCAATATTACCGATAGATCCGCGGAAAATATCGGCAATGATCCCCGACTATCGGGAGAAATCGGAATTGAAAATAACTCAGCCCCTGCACATGCAGGGGCCGGTATGGTTTGACGATCAGTAGCTCTGGCTGACCACGATGTAGTACTTACCATAATCGCTGTCAGCGACACCGTTGAACGACACTTTCTTCAGATTGCTGTCGATGGTTCCGCTGTAATAACCGAAGTAGTGCTTCCCCTCGTAGAAGAACTGCGACTGGATGTAGAACATGTATCCGCCGTCGGACTTGGCTACGAAAGACGCCCACTGGGCGGTACCGTGGAAATTCTCTCCTCCGTAATCGGTGGAGATGAGGATGATGTCATCGCTCTGCGCATCTATCGTAAGGGTGATGTCGTTGCTGAATTCCCTAATAAGATTCGGTTCGCAGTCGAACAGCATCGCCTTCTCCTTTCCTTCGAAAGACAGTCCAGCCAATTTAGCAGGGATCGCCTGATGCTTCGCTGCGTCCCCGTATGCGACGTACCAAACACGGTTCTCATCAACCAGCTCTTCCTGAGAGAAGGAGTAGATGTTGCCGTTGCTCAGATATATGTTGTCCATCAGGATGTCATCGTTGAAGATCGCCATCGAGAACCATTGTCCTTCATCGATCTTTATCGATACGAACCTGAAATCGATATAGGGGTCCTCGCAATGAGATCTGTAGAATGCCACATCACCGTGGTTTTCCAGCATCTCGAAGGAGTATTCGTAGGACATGATGTCTGTAGTGCTGTCCGAATCGATCCTATATGCCTGGAATGCGTCGAGGATCGTTCCGTCTGCAGGCATATCGCTCTTCACGGTTGGAGCGCCGTTGCCCGCATCCACGCCCTTGCGGACGAAGTCGAGCACGGTAACACTTCTGGTGCTGTAGTCCACGGTGGACACTTTGATCCAATCCCCGTCCGCCTTGGCGAATCCCCTAAGGACGTCTGCATTGAACATGCTGAACGTCAGGATGTCACCGTCCAGTGCACACACAGCCTTCTCGTCTCCGATCTGGATGTTGTAGAATCCGTCCTTACGGTCTGTGATCTTCATCTCGAGATCGAATGTCTCGACGACCTCGTAACATGACTCATCGTCCACGTATTTTCCCGTGGCGATGTGCTCTAGGGTCCATTCTCCGAGAAAGTCCGGCGAATCGCTGTTGTTGTTCTCCATCACGAGATATGATCCGATGAGACAGAGGACGACGACCGCCAGGGCTGCTCCCAGTACAGTGGCTGTCTTCATAGCCATTGTATCCTTGTCTTGGAAAATAAAGGTTTATCGTTCACAGCATTTTACTTCCAGAGTCTAAAATACCCTGTATTAAATCAATATTGAGGGTGCGGGCTAAATATGTGCTCATCGATTCGCTCTCATGAAATACAGATGCCCTATGTGCGGATACATCTATGATGAGGATGAGCAGGGAGTCAAGTTCGCTGACCTTCCCGACGATTGGGAGTGCCCCGTCTGCGGTGAGCCCAAATCCGAGTTCGTCCCAATGGACGACTGATCACAGTCCGTCTATCTTCACGAATTGGGCGTTCTGCTTGCGGCGGATATCGGTGAGGAACTCCTCAGCCAGCTTATTTCCCGCTGCGGCGGAACGTCCGAACCTTTCCATTGCTTCTTCAGTGTTCTGCGCTATGCCCAGGCCGCTATACAGCATTCTGGCGGTCATGAACAGCGCATCACCGTCTCCGGACGAGGCCACCTCATCGTAAAGGACGAATGCCTTCTCCAGATTCTGCTTGGTGCCCCTTCCTTCATAATACATGGTGGCGAGATTGAACTTGGCAGGGTCGAATCCCTGGTCGGCTGCCTTCTCGTACCATTTCTTGGCCTCATCGAATCCTCCGGGGATCTTCCCATCCTCCGTCAGCCTAGCAACCCTGAACTGTGCCTCCGGGATCCCTCCCTCGGCAGACTTGACGAACCACTTTACGGAGTCCTCTCTGGACTCGTCCGTGGCGACTAGTTCAGATTCTATGTATCCGACCATGAACATGGATTGTGCGTTGCCTGTGTCGGCGGAGAGCTTGTAGTAATGGAGAGCCTTGCTGGAATCGGGCTCCGTGCCGTACCCGTAGAGGTAGATGGCGGCGATCTCGGGATATGCGAGCTCCACACCCCCCTCTGCAGCCTTCTCGAACCAGATCCTGCATTGCTCCTTGTCCTCGGGGTATCCGTATGAGCCGGTGTATATTCCGCCTAGCCTGAACATGGCAGGGGTGTTCCCTCCTTCTGCTGACTTCTTGTACAGCTCTACAGCGCCCTCGACGTCCTTGGGTGTGCCCATCCCGTTGATCTTCATCTCCGCCAAACCGAAATAACCCTCGGGAGACCCGAGTTCGGCGGCACGTTCGAACAGGGCTACCGCCCTCTCGGGATTGGTCTGATAACAGTTGACTGCCTGCATGCAGTAGACGGCAGGATCTTCCATGCTCCCCTTAACTGCTCCCAACGATTTAACCCAATGCATTTCTATCCGTAGGTCTATCCAAAGCCCATGATCAAGGGACCATTGGTTTATGCTGCGGTCATCCTAGCCGCTGCCCTCATGGCGATGTCGGCTCTCATGGTTTTGGCAAGGGACTTCTTCATCGAGAACCAAATGATCATCATGGTTGCCTCCGGATTGATTGCTTTAGGGGTCGTCGTGGTGCTCATAATGATGCTCATACGCACCAGAAGAAGTGCTGAATGATGATGGAAAAACGTCTTCCAGAATAGCTACGAAATCCGTCATCAAAACTACTTTACTTTTCAAAATTAAGCCGTCACCTTTTATAAGCTACGAATATCGTAAAACCGTTTCCTTTATATTATATAGAGTGAGAACCATCGCTTCCGCGATGGGATTATGAAGGTAGGTATAGACCTCGGAACAACATACTCTGCAGTAGCAAGATATGACACGGCAACCAACAAGCCGATCATGCTGAACAACTCGTTCGGAAAGGAGATCACACCGTCAGTCATCTGTTTCCTAGATGACGGCGACATCCTGGTCGGTGAGGATGCCAAGGACATGCAGTCGAACGGTACAGGAGTCAACGCCGCAGCTTTCAAGCGCAACATGGGCGACGGCTCCGTAGTGGTGAGCTTCAACGGAAAGGATTACACCGCCGAGGACCTCTCCGCAATGCTGCTCAAGCACCTCATAGATGATGCGGAGAAAGCGGCAGGCGAGAAGGTCGACGAAGCTGTCATCACGGTCCCCGCATACTTCGAAGATGCACAGAGGACCGCTACCAAGCGCGCGGGCGAATCATGCGGCATAAAGGTGCCCAAGATCATCAACGAGCCTACCGCAGCTGCAATTTCATACGGATACAAGCACTCTGCTGACAAGACGCTCTTGGTCTACGACCTCGGAGGAGGAACCTTCGATGTCACGATCGTCAGGATCAGCAAAGGAAACATAGAGGTCGTAGGTACCAACGGAAACCACATCCTTGGAGGAAAGGACTGGGACGCTGCGATCGTCAAATTCGTATGCGACAAGTTCTACAACGAGTTCGATGTGGATCCGAGGGACGACCTGCCTACCAAGAACGAGCTCATCGTAGCTGCAGAGGGTTACAAGAAGACCCTCTCGATAGCAGAGAGCGTCACCATCCCCGTTAATTACGACGGATGCAGCGAGAAATACACGCTCACAAGGGACGAGTTCGAGTCCATGACAGAGCACCTGATGAACGCCACCAAGGAGGTCTGCGAGGACCTCATGGATTCCGTCGGGATGCAGTGGACCAACATCGACGAGATCCTCCTGGTCGGAGGATCCACAAGGATGCCTGGAGTCGCCAAGTTCCTGAAGGACCTCACTGGACGTGAGGTCATCACACACGGCGATACCGATCTTGCGGTCGCCAAGGGAGCTGCCATCACAGCCGAGCTGTACAGCAGCAGCGCCACAGGCATCAGGGCCGCCATGCAGGTCACGGACGTCACCGCCCACAGTCTGGGAGCACTGTCCGTCAGCAAGGACGGCAAGAAGTACGTCAACGAGATCATGATCAAGAGGAACTCTAAGGTCCCCAGCAACTGCAGGAAGCAGTTCGAGATAAAGCCCGGCAACGTCACGGACAAGATCGAGGTCTATACCCTCCAGGGAGAGTCCAGGGTACCTCTGGACTGTAACGTCCTCGCCAAAGTGGTCATCTCCGGATTCTACAACAGCGGAAAGGGAGAGATCATCGACATTGAGTACAATTACGACGAGAACGGAATCGTCAACATCAAGGCATTCCAGGGCGAGGAGCCACTGGAGGTAAAGTCTGAGCCCGTCCCTGAGGATATCAGGTGGATGGGCGGTGACCCGCACGACAAGCCCAGCGATGCTGTCATCGCAAAGAACATCGCGATTTGCGTCGATCTCTCCAGGAGTATGGACGGCGAACCCATCGAGGCTGCAAAGGACTCGATACGCAACTTCGTCCGCACGCTTTCCGCTGATGAGACAAGGTTCTCCCTCATCGGATTCGGTGACAAGATCAAGGTTGTCCAGGAACTCACCAACGATACGGATGTCATAATGAACTCCATTGAGGAGCTCAAGGTCAAGATGCTCGGAAGAGGTACGGACGCCAGCCCGCTCGCCACTGCGAGTGCGGTCGTGGGCGGACAGCCCGGAGTCGGCATCATCGTCGTGCTCACGGACGGAATCTGGGGAAAGAGGGAGAATGCCGTAGAGCAGGCCCTCGCCTGCAGGTCCGAGAACATCACGATCATCGCAGTCGGTCTCGGAGAGGCCGACACATCGTTCCTCAGGCAGATCGCCACTGTCGACGACGGTGCTCTGTTCACCACCATCGACAAGCTAGGAGACACCTTCGGTACGATCGCAACCGCGATTTCATCTGGTAACATGGGTCTAGCTGTGCGCTGAACAGGTCGTTAACATGGACAATCAGACAGAGAACTACTGTCAGCTCCTTGGACTCGACCCATTCGGCGAGAACAAGTACTCCCTCGATAAGATCAACGAGAAGATCGACAAGATGGAGGTCAAGTGGGCTAACGAGTTCAGGAACAAGCAGAACGACACAGGTCAGAGGTTCAAGTACCATAAGCTGCTAGACCAGATCCCCAACATGAGGCGCTGCATGGCGGACCCCGTGCTCAGGAGAAAGGTCTTCGCCGACGGTAAGAAGAGCCTCGAGGGCAAATGTCAGAAGCTCAAGATGGACTGCGTCATACTCTCAGACGGCAGATACTTCATCCTTCCCGGCATAGCGGACAACTTCGTCAAGAGGCTGCACTGGGATGGCGTGAACAAGGCTCAGGTACTGAAGCTGGCTGGAGTGACGGACGGCGGTATACCGAAGATCGTCAGCGAGAAGGTCTTGAACGCGTTCACGAACCTCACCACCGTGGATTCATACACGCCGGTGGAGGTTCTCAACACACTGATCAACAATCCTGATCTGGAGATTAGGTGCGATCCCCTCACGGAGACCAGCTCCCTCGCCCAGATAAGGAACGCGTTCGATCTGTGCGAGAAGAGGGTCAACAGCGTCAGGCAGGAGCTCCTGCTGGACCAGGACTCCTACATCTCGGTCCTGAGGAGCATGAAGCTCATCATCGATTCGGACAAGGACTTCAAGGACCTCATCAACTACGGAAGATGCTACAAGGCCCTGGAGCCCGTCATGGACAGGATCGAGGGCGAATACAATGGCCAGCAGATCTCCAGGACCTACATAGACGATCTGATGAACATCTATGTCAGGGGACTGGACCAGAACATGTGCGTGTTCATACTGGAGATGTTCTGCCACAAGAAGAGGATAGCTGCCAACTTCTCGAAGATGGACAGCACGATGATCAGGTGCCCAACGTGTAACAACATGGTTCCCGGCGGGAAGAACACCATCTACTGTCCCTACTGCGGTAAGAACTTCAAGATAGTCTGTCCCCAGTGCAGCACTGCACAGATGGCCAGCAACAACATCTGTATCAAGTGCGGATTCAACTTCAAGGAAGGGGAGACCAAGGCTCAGAACCTATCCCTCAGCTTCCAGATGGACCTCCAGAGAGGAAACCTCTCGAAGGCGGAGAAGGAGCTCACCCTCCTGAAGGATACGTATTCGACATTCCCCGGCATCGCAGCCATGGAGATTCAGCTCCGCAAGGAGCAGGGAACCCTCAACACCCTGAGGGGCATGGTCTCCGACGGATACAAGACGAACAAGTTCTACTCCGCGAAGAGCGCCGGAGACACCATCGTCGCGAAGTACCCCTACGAACTGCAGACCTACCCGGATATCAAACAGAAGTACGAGGAGTCCCTGCAGCGCGTCGAACATGCCAATGTCTACTGCGAGAAGGCCAAGTCCGCAGAGGACAGGAACGAGATGCTCTCGCTGTATGTCGGTGCGGCACAGGAATGCCCCGACCACCCGGTAGCCAAAGGAGTGCTCAAGCAGTACCCGCCCGCGGGCCCCGTCGATCCCAACGGAAAGGTCCTGAGGGATAAGGGTCACTTCCTGCTGAAGTTCGAACCGCCGATGGACAGCAAGGGCGTAACCTACATGATCTACAGGGAGAAGAACTCCCTGCCCAACGTTACTGACGAGACCCGTCCGCTGACCGAGATATCGGGAACCGCGTTCATAGACAAGTCCCTGGAACCCGGAGTCGAGTACCACTACTCTGTGTACTCCAGACGCTGGGGAATACTCTCCAGGGAAGCGGCCCACTTCGGACCGGTCATCATCCTGGCCGAGGTCGATAATGTCACGATCGAGCAGATCGACGGCGGTCTCCGCCTGATGTACGACAAGCCCCGCGGAGCCACCCAGGTCCGCGTATGGAGAGCCGACAACGTCAGCGGTACCAACGTGGAGCTTCCGATCAACGGCGAATCCGTATACGACGACCTAGGTCTGAAGGGCGGACAAACGTACTACTACCTATTCGTGGCCGAATACCAGACCAGGAACAAGATCGAGAGGTCGGAGGGCAACGTGTTCTCCGGAACTCCTGTGGACGCACCCAAGCCCGTCCGCGACCTCGACATACAGTGGATGAAGACCGACGGAACGTATCAGGCCACATGGTCCACCAAAAGCCAGGTGATGCTGTTCTCCTCCGAGAAGAAGTACACCATTCAGGGCAACATGGTCAAGATGGAGGACATCAAGGCCTGGATGAACGAGATCCAGCCCGTTGTCGAATACGATAACGGATGCAGGTTCTTCCTGCCCGACGGAGCGGTGGAGTACATCTACCCCATAATCCCGATGGGCAAGGTCGGTATCAAAGGTACCGAGGTCCTCATCGCCAACCTGAAGCCCTTCCGCGACGTCGAGAAGATCATCAGCAACAAGGACTGTATCCTGACCATGACCTGGCCAGAGGATGCCATATCGGCCAAGCTGGTCGTTTCCACGTCCGATGCCAAGAACATCAACGACCCCACTGCTGAGATCATAACGGTCAGCCGTGAGGAGTACAACGAGGAGAAGCTCATCAGGATACCCATGGGACGCTCTCCCAAGAAGTGCATCAATATATTCGCGGTATACAAGATCAATAACGACACAATGTACTCCAGAGGGATAGTCATCGATGTCTACTCCTCTGAATGCAAGAAGGTCTACTACACACTGGATCCGGCCAAGAGGAGACCCATGCTGGAGCTGACTGCCGGTCCCGAGGTTACAAGCATCCCGGAGATCGCCATAGTACGCGTAGATGTGGGGATTCCTCTCCGCAAGGAGGACGGAGAAGTGCTCTGGTCCTCGGGCAAGCCCGTGACTTTCACCAACGGCAAATGCTCGCTAGATGTGATCCTAGCCGGTCACACCGATGCGGAGCACATGAGGGTGTTCTTCGTGAACGAGGAGGACTACAACCTCTACAGGTTCATACACCCGCTGTACAACAGGAGGCAAGATTGAATGGCCAAGAAAGAGAAATCCAACAGCGTCGCCAGGAAGGACTACGTCTGTCCCTACTGCTTCACCAAGGTGGACATGGCGAAGATCCACTTCGTCTGCACAAGCCCCAGCTGTTCCAGGACATTCGCGGCCAATGCGGTCGCCACGAGGAACGAGAAGGACCTCATGTACGTCTCGAAGGACGGACAGAAGGAGATCGACCGCGAGAAGAGCCTGGTGTACGGAAAGGACCCCTTCGGACCGGACGCGATAGTCGCCAAGCAGCACATCATCAGGAACTCGTCGGGATTCTGCGACATATGCAAGAGGCCCGTCTACCTCAGGGTGTGCCCCACCTGCCACAACATGATCCCGCCGGGAGCGGAGGAGGAAGGCAACAAGATCTTCGTCATCCTCGGACCCAAGGGAGTGGGTAAGAGTCACTACATCGCCGTGCTGATCAACCAGCTGAAGAATGCCATCTCCAGCGAGTTCAACGGCGTACTGAACGCTGCCAACGACAGCACCACGATCAAGTACAGGGACGTCTACTACCGCAGGCTCTTCGAGGAGAAGAGGAAGCTGCAGCCTACATTGTCCTTCGGAAGTTCCGAGGACTCCCGCGAGCCGCTGATCTTCTACCTGAGGATCCTGAACAGCGACAAGCCCCAGGTGTTCACCTTCGCCTTCTTCGACACAGCCGGAGAGGATCTGGTTACCACCAACAGGATGATGCAGGTGAACCTCAACGCATTCATATCTCTGGCATCCGGAATAGTGTACCTGGTGGATCCCCTGCAGGTGAAGTACATCAACCAGAGGATACAGGTGGACAACAAGCCGGAGGTCGGCCCCAACGCCACGGATATCCTGAACAACATCTGTCAGATCATCCGCACAAACAAGAAGATCAAATCAAAGGAGAAGATCGACATTCCTATCGCCGTCAGCCTGACAAAGTCCGATGTGCTCTACAAATCCTCGGAGAACGAGGAGGAGAAGAAAGTACTGTTCGGACTGAACTCCTCGCTGCACATCCCGCGCGAGCACGGGAAGTACGACGCAGAGAACTTCGACCAGATCAACGCTGAGCTGGAGGAGTACATCAGGAGGACGATCGGTATCGAATTCCTACAGCTGGTTCGCAGCTTCAAAGACCACTCGTTCTTCGCAGTGTCCGCCCTGGGATGCAACCCCACGGGCAACTCGCTGCCTAGGGGAGTCTCCCCCATGAGGGTCGAGGATCCGTTCATTTGGCTGCTGAACAAGGAGGGACTAAGATGAGCGACTATAATTTCAAGAACTTCCTGTCAGGCAGTTTCCAGAACAAGAACACACCCGAACCCGAATCCCACGATGTGGTCAGCATCAAGGTTCCCACGGATCAGGAGCTGCACGATCAGGGGATCCAAGTCAACGATGCACCGCCGGCCCAGAATGCCCCCGAGACATCGGTCGAGGATACATTGAACGAACTGAAGAGACAGATCGCAGGTCTGCAGAGCACAGTCGAGTCCCTCAGGGTATCGGCCGGCCCTTCGCAGGACATGTCGGAGTACATGACATCCAGAGAGCAGATCAAGGCTCTCCAGGCTACGATCGAGAGACAGAACATAGAGATAACGAACAAGGCGCTCGTATCCTCAATGGAGCAGATCGCCATCATGAGGGAGGATTTCTTCAAGCTGTGCGCAGGCATGGAGAAGAAGATCGATACCATGTCCGCCAAGGACGTGCTTGCATCGTTCAAGGCATACGAAGTGGACATGGAGAACATCCTGCACGACGGAGGTGTCGAGATCGGACACTTCCCGTACGATACCCTCAACACGATCCACCAGCGCATAGTGGAGGTTGTACCGACGAACGACCAGTCCAAGAACGGTCAGATAGCTGAGAGGCTCTCCGACGGTTACAAACTGGGAGACAGGGTCCTTCTCAAGGAGAAGGTCACCGTCTACAAGTACACCGAGAACATGCCGCAGGAGATCGTCCATGAGATCCCTGAGGTCAGCCAGCCGGTCGCTGAAGAGCAGCCCAAGGCCGCCGAGGAGGCACCTGCCAAACCCGCTACCAAAACGACTTCGAAGAAAAAGAGAACCACAAAAGCAAAAGCTAAGAAAACGGAGGAAGAAGAATGACAGATTATTGCATCGGTATCGACCTCGGTACGACATACTCGTGCCTAGCCTACATCGATGAGGATGGGGACCCGGTAGTTGAGAAGAACTTCGAGCAGGAGGACACAACTCCGTCAGTCATCCTCTTCAACGAGAACGGGGAGATCATCGTCGGATCTCCCGCAAAGGACATGTCCATGATGTACGAGCCCGAGAGGGTCATCACGTCCATCAAGAGGCAGATGGGAACAGACTACACCGTCAGCATCGACGGCGAGACCTACAACCCCATCATGCTCTCTGCGGTCATCCTCAGGAAGATCATCAACGACTTCAATGAGAACCACGGATGCGAGGTCAAGAAGGCGGTCATCACATGTCCCGCATACTTCGGACAGAACGAGAGGGACGCCACCAAGACGGCAGGAACCATCGCCGGACTGGAGGACGTCACCGTCATCAACGAGCCCACAGCAGCAGCCATCTCCTTCGGATTCGGAAAGGCAGACGGCGGCAAGAAGAGAGTCCTGGTGTACGACCTCGGAGGAGGAACCTTCGATGTCACCATCCTCGAGATCGACGGAACATCATTCACTGCCGTCGCAACCGACGGAGAGAGGTTCCTCGGAGGAAAGGACTGGGATGCCATTATCTCCAACATCGTCAAGCAGAAGATCTCAGAGGAGACCGGAATCGACAAGGAATCCCTGGACGAGAACGAGGAGGTCAAGCAGACCCTCGTCAACGACTCGGAGACCATCAAGAAGAGGCTGTCCACAGCTGAGTCCACCAAGGGAACCATGACCGTCGACGGCCAGAAGGTCGTCTTCACCGTCACCAGGGAGGACTTCGAGAACGCTTCCAGCGGACTCATCCAGACCACCATCGAGATCATCGACCGTGTGCTCGCCTCCAAGGACTTCACCATGGCAGATATCGACGAGGTCGTCCTTGTCGGAGGATCCTCCAGGATGCCTCAGGTCAAGAACAGCATCGCCGCCAAGTACCCCGACGCGAAGATCAACCTCTACGACCCCGACCAATCCGTCGCCAAGGGAGCAGCCATCTTCGCCAAGTCCAACATGGTCGCGCCTGATATGGCCGCCACCACCGCTGCCGGAGCAGCATCCACGGTCGAGGGAGCTATCAACGTTCACAACGTCCTGTCCAAGACCTTCGGAATCAAAGCGGTCTACGAGGACGGATCCGAGATGATCTCCAACATCATCTTCAGGAACGAGGCTCTGCCCATCGAGAACGTCAAGACGTACTACCCCGTCGACGACGGTCAGAACACCATCATGGTGGAGATCTACGAGGATGCGGCATTCAACGACGACAGAGGAAAGAAGACCCCTGTCATCGAGGGAGCACCTGTCGGAAACTTCATGATGGAGCTGCCTGTGGATGTCACCAAGAGCACCCCGATCACCGTGAAGTTCACTGCTACCAACGAGGGTATCCTCATCGCTTCGGTGGACTGCATGGAGCAGCACTCCGACTACCAGATCGAGAACGAGATGACCATGTCCGCCGATGAGATCTCCAAGTCTCAGGGCCTGATGGACAAGGTCACCAATGCGAACTGATAAAACCACAACGGGGGCATCGGCCCCCATTTTTTTTCAATAATTCAGAAATCAGTCCTTGCTCTCTTCGGGCGTGGGGACAATGATGACGGGGGAGGAAGAGTTCTCGACGAGGTTCTGAGAAACGCTTCCCATGACCATCCTGTCGAAGCGGGACCTGTCCGGCCTGCCGACCACTACTGCATCGCATTGGAACCTGTCGGTTACCTCCAGGATCGTGTCATCGGGTTTACCGACCTCGATGATTATGTGTACATCGGTTGCACCGTTGAGCATAGCTCTCTCCTGTGCGGCCTGCATGTACGCCTGCACGGATGTGTCTATGTCCTCGGGATCCATCTGATCCTTCGAGACCACTGTTAGTATGTACAGGGGCTCGTTGAGGCCCACCGACAGCTTGGTGGCGTAATTCAATGCGGCTTCCGTGTGCGGTTTCCCATCGTACGCAATAAGTATGGTCATTGCAATGAGATATCGTACCTAGAGAGTATAAAAGTTGACCTCGGACAAACCATCCTACCCTCATTACAACACTGGATGGTGAAAAACGATCCTTTGTTCAATCAACCATTAAACAATCCTTTATCTTTTATATAGAAGTACTAATCGAATATTCCTTATATATGATGATGATACAGAGGGTTATGTTCGTATACATATTGGGCGGATTCCTTGGAAGTGGAAAGACCACCCTTCTGATGAAACTAGCATCCATGTACACCAAGCGTGGACTGAAAACCGCTCTCCTGGTCAACGAATCCGGTGAGATCGGTGTGGATGGCGCCACCCTCAAAGCTGAGGGATATGATGCGATCGAACTCCCTGACGGATGCATCTGCTGCTCCCTTTCCGGAACGCTGCAGACAGCTATGAAGAACATCGAGGACGACATCGATCCCGACATCATCATCGTCGAACCGACAGGATTGGCATTGCCCCACAAGGTGAAAGAACTCGTTGAGAGCTCAGGCGTGGATGCCGAGGGAATCTTCATCATAGGCATATCCGATGTCGAGAGATTCCAAATCCTGATCGATAAGAAGGAAGAGTTCATTAAGAGACAGATGGTCGGAGCCGATTTCGTTCTGATCAACAAGAAGGACCTGGCCAAACCAGGACAGGTCGATGCCATCGAGGCATGGTTCAAGAAGGAATTCCCTGACAAGAAGGTCATGGTCATCTCTGCCAAGACCGGAGAGAACATGGATTCAGTTTATGAGATGATGAAATGAGCGGAGAGAAGACATCATTGGAACAGGCCGGCGGAGTTGCCACCGGACTCACTGGAAGCATAGACTGCTGGAACGCGGATGCGGAGGCCAGACTCGTTAAGGCCATGACTTCCGTTGGAAATTGGGTCGTCTCCGAGGCAGGTGTGCTCCTTGGACACATCAAGGCCGCGGTCACTCTCGAGGACGGATCCGGCATCACATTCAACCTGACCGACATGAGCAACGGTGTTGAGAAGCACGGAACACTCGGGCCTCAGGAGAAGGTCAGTTTCACATTCATGTCCGCAGTGCTCGATGTTGATGAGGAGGAACTCCACCACGTTATGCACCATGCGATCGATGACAGCGGACTCATGTGCGAGATTGATGAGCATCACCACCATCACCATCACCACCATGATCATGAGCACGGAGAATGCTGCTGCCATGAGCATGAGGAAGAGGAATGCGTTGTGAACAACTACTACGGCAAAGTGTACTACCACTGCTGCTGTGAGCACGGCGAGTGCGAATGCGGACACGAGCACCACCATGAGCATCAGGAAGGGTGCTGCTGCAGCCATGAGCACCACGGAAAATGCGTTGTGAACAACTACTACGAGGACGTTCACTACTACTGCTGTTGCTCAGACGAATGCCACTGCCATGAGCATGAGGAAGAGTGCTGCTGTGGTCACGAGCACCATGGGCACGAGCACCACCATGAGCATGAGGAAGGGTGCTGCTGTCATGAGCATCACCACTGAGTGCGCGTACTCTCATTAAAATAAAATGCCGACGCCGATATTCTGGCGTCGGCAAATCGGTTTTTCTTCAGCTATTCATGGTGTTCTGAGACTGGAGATATGTAAGTATCTCTTTCCTCAAAGCAGCCAATTCTGGAGATGCCCTATCGCGGGGATGTTCTCCGGGAACCTTGAAGATCTTATGGATCGTCGCCGGCCTCTTAGAAAGAACTATAATGCGGTCCGAAAGGACCAGGGCCTCATCCACGGAGTGCGTGACAAAGATGATCGTACGTGGAGACTTCTGGAGGACATCCACCAGGCTTTCCTGGAGAATATTACGTGTCTGTGCATCTAATGCTCCGAAGGGCTCATCCATTAAGATCACTGCCGGATGCATGATCATTGCCCTTGCAATACCGACACGTTGCTTCATTCCTCCGGAAAGCTCGTGGATGCGCGAATCGGCAAACTCCGACAAGCCCATGGCCTTCAGATACCTTTCGCTACGCTCCTTTCTCTCCTCCTTAGGAACTCCTGCGATCTCGAGTCCGAACTCTATGTTCTTCCTCACAGTCCTCCAGGGGAACAATGCGAAATCCTGGAAAACCATACCTCTATCGGATCCTGCAGTTGTGCACTTGTTGTCGCCAATCATTATGGTTCCTGATGTAGGTTGGAGAAGTCCTGAGATACACCTTAGGATGGTGGACTTACCGCATCCTGAAGGACCGACTATTGAGACAAGCTCACCTTTGTTGATTTCAAAGTTGAGATTATCCACGGCAACCGTCTCCTTGTCGTCGGTACGGTATATCACATTGAGATTCTCAATCTTCAGAAGAGGCTCCCCTTCAGGAATGTCCGCATAAAGAAGATCGGTATGGTCAGCACGGATTCTGTCCTTGGAGTTGTACTTCTCTCCCTCTATTACCATCTCTTGCTTGCTCATGCATCCATCCCCATTCTGCGTGAAACGACCTTGCTAATGTACTCGGCCACTCCAGTTGTCATCAATCCTAATACTGCGATTATTATGATTGCAGCGAATGCGTTCGACATCAGTCCGCCGTTGACCATGTCCACGAGGTACTGACCGATACCGCCGAACTTGTTGTAGATCTCAGCAGCAACGATACACATCCACCCGACTCCCAGTCCAACCTTGATTCCGTTCAAGATGTACGGGACTGTTGCAGGAAGAACGACTTTTGTGAACAACTGACCCTGGGAAGCTCCTAGAGTCTTGGATGCATCCAGCCAATTCTTATCGATACGCTGGACTCCGAATATTATGTTCGTGAGCAACGGGAAGAAAATTCCGATGAACACGACCAGCGCGGGTCCCAGCTGAGATCCGAAAGAAAGTACGAATATGGGCGCCCAAGCGATTGGTGCGATCGGGCGCACGACCTCGATCCAAGGTGCCGTGAACTCCCTCAGGAATTTTACGTATCCTAGCAAGAGTCCCAACGGCACCGCTAATACAAGGGCCAATCCGAATCCGTTGAGGAATGTGTTCAAACTGACGGCGATGTACTCCCATATGCTATGACCGCCTATCGGGTCACCATATAGCAGGAGATTCCACAGCGCTCCGAACACCTTGTCCGGAGTTGGGAAATTCCTGTCGTTCATCACTATCGTTGCAATCCACCATAGCACCAGGAAGGTTGCCAATGACAGTATCGTGATGACCGTGGAACGGATCAAACGATGCTTACGGTTGTTCTCGTCATATTCTATGAGCATTCAATCAACGGATTCCGGATTGTTTGTTACCTGTTATAGTTTACGCGTTCGGGACCCCGATGGCCTGAGCATTCATGCTCTTGATTGTCATCGGAGGCGCACCGAGGAATGCTATGTCTGCTTCTCCGTTGCTGAGGAGACCCCAGACTGAAGGTCCGTTACCCTGAGGATAGACGTTGATGTTCAGGTTAGCATCCTCAAACATACTCGTATCCTTGGCGAACCAGAGTGCAATCTGGTGGATATCTCCGCTGATGGCTGCCACGTTTATGGTCTTCTTCGAGGTGAGAGGCTCGAACATGTCGGTCAATGCTTCCTTCATGTACCTTTCATCGACGAAAGCCTTCGCCATTGCATCGTAGGAGCTGAATCCGAGATCCTTTGCTGAATTCTCGATCTGTCCGGCATTGTACAGTGACTCTGCGAGATCTGCAATATCTCCCTCGAGGCTGGAAAGGCTTCCAGCTGCGTTGTCAGCATAGAGATATGTCACATTGTAGAGCGCACTGATGATGGCATTCTCCTTCTGCTCATCCGTCAACGAATCGGGCATAGATACCCTGTTCTTCGCAATCCTGATCAGTTCGGCATAATCGTCGGATTCAGGGTCCAGAAGGGCCGCGTTGATCCTATCGACTGCTTTGGAGTAAACGTTCAGGAACACTTCCAGAGTGTTGGCCTCGTTGAACAGGTACTTGTTGGATGCACCAATAATACAGCAGGTGTGACCTTCAAAGAGATCGTTAGTCAGAGCGAGAGGTACATAGTCAGCCTGGAGTCCGACTGAGAACTGGGCCTCCCAAATGATGTATCCGACAAGGGGTGCGGAAGCCTGCTTGTTCTGGAACTCAGCAAAGCTGGGCACTCCCGCAACATGATAGAGGGTATCTGACTGAGTGGTCATTCCGTCGGTGTATGACACGAATTTGAGGCCCATCATGGTTGCCAGCTGCATCAGCTGAACATGCTGGATGGTAGCCAATCCCGGAGTAGCGAATACCTTTCCTCCCCATGTCTCGACGTTGAACACGTAGTACAATTCTTCTTCAGTGTTGTAGATGTATGTGGCTCCGAATCCAGGCACAGTTGACTGAACTGTGATGTAGTCCTCAGCAACCTGGTCCTGGGCGAGGATGATTCCTGAACCCTCGGAGTTGACACGACCGACAACACTCATCTTAGCCTGTCCGTCGCTGTTGTTCATCGACATGACCACTACAGCGATTCCTGCAATCGCTATAATGGCAACGATAACTATTGCGATGATTTTCTTATCCATAGTATCTGGAGATGTGAGCATCCAGGTAGATATATAACCTTGATGGGAAATAATTGTACAAATAGGATAATTATCAACAGAGTACAGCAATTGTGGAATGGTTGGATGAACCGATCAATCGAACTGCTGAATACTCTTCCTGATATCGGCAAACTGGAAGTCCATCATCTTCGGAAGATCGGACACGCTGACCTTCAGCTGACAACCTACCTTCCCACCGCTGAAGTACATGTAATCCGCATCCTTGGCGGACTCGTCGACGGTAATCCTGACAGGACGTTTCGTGCATAACGGTGAACATCCGCCATGAACATATCCCATAAGGGGAAGCAACTGGTCGGACTTCAGCATTGATACGGATTTCTCGCCGACAGAGGCTGCTGCCTTCTTGAGGTCCAGCTCGCCAGTGACGGGCACCATGAAACAGTAGTAGCACTTCTCCTTCCCCATGGTCATGAGGGTCTTGAACACCCTCGCCGGATCCTGTCCGTTCGCCTGGGCGATCTCCAGACCGTTGAGGCCCTGTCCCTCGTAGAAGATGGCTTCATAAGGGATCTTCAGCCTGTCGAGGTGCCTCATGGGGTTGGTCTTTTCCATGCTATCGTCCTCAGATTCGGCGGTCAGATACAAATAACTGCGCCTCACCGTCAACCCGCCACACTTATTTCAAAGGAGATTGATACAGTGGCATGAAGCTCCTCATCCGCGGAACGGTGCAAGGGGTCGGATTCAGGCCCACGGTCTACCGGTCTGCAGTCAAGATCGGTGCCAACGGCATGGTATGGAACAACGGTTCCGACGTCGTCATCGACACCGACAAGGGAGAAGAGCTTCTGGAGACCATTAAGAGGGATCTCCCTCCGCTCGCAAGGATAGATTCTGTCGAATTCATCGAAGAGGAATACAAGGGAGGAGAGGGGTTCAGCATCGCCCTGTCGAAACAGAACGGTGACGGTGCATCCATACCTGCGGATAGCGCGGTATGCGACGACTGCCTGAAGGAGATGATATCCCCGGGCAGGCGCTTCAAGTATCCTTTCACGACGTGCACCAACTGCGGACCGCGTTTCACCCTGCTGAGCGGCATGCCGTACGACCGTCCACTGACATCCATGAAGGGCTTCCCACTATGCCCGGAATGTGAGAAGGAATTCAGCGATCCCACCTTCAGGAGATTCCATCACCAGACCATATGCTGTCCCGTATGCGGACCGAGGTACAGGCTGGAGAACGATAAGGCTCCGATGAACACCAGCGATCCCATAGGCGAACTGGCCAAGGAATTGGACAAGGGATGCATCGCGGTGGTGAAAGGCTGGGGTGGCATGCATATATGCTGCACCCTCGACCGCCTGAAGGAGATGAGAGAATGGTATGGCAGGAAGGAGAAACCGTTCGCCATAATGTTCGGAGACATGGAGTCGCTCAAGAGGTATGCGGAGCCCACACCTTACGAGGAGGAACTCCTCCAATCGCCTAACAGGCCCATAGTCCTCGTGAAGAAGAAGCAGAACGAGTTCACCGAGCTAGCTTCCCCTGGCCTCGACAATATCGGATCGTTCCTCCCTTACACCGGGATGCACCATCTGCTGTTCTCCGAGCTGAAGCATGATGCACTGGTGATGACATCCGCCAACGTCCCGGGAGAACCGATGATCGTGGACGATCAGAGGATCAAGGAACTGGGTGCGGACCTGTATCTGCTGCACGACCAGCCGATCCTGAACCGTGCCGACGATACCGTGGTTAGGCTGCTGGATGACAGGACTCAGTTCATCCGCCGCTCCAGGGGCAACGTTCCATTCCACATCTCGATACCTTTCAAAGGCTGCGCGGTCGGAATGGGCCCTCAGGAGAATCTTACAGCCTCCGTAGCATACAACGGGAACATCTGGCCCACACAGTACATCGGTAACGGGGAGAAGATCGGCGTCCCCGAATACCTTGAAGAAGCGGTCAGGACTCAGATCGGATTCCTGAACTGCAGACCGGAGATGATCGCCATGGATCTCCACCCGGGATACTCCAATAGGCCTCTGGCCAAAACCCTTGCATCCGAATACGGTGCCAAGCTGATAGAGGTACAGCACCATTGGGCGCATGCCGCATCTCTGATGGTCGATAACCACATTGATTCATGTGTCGCGCTGACCCTTGACGGAACAGGCCACGGGGACGATGAAACGGCTTGGGGAGGAGAGGTCCTGGCATCGGATTTCGATTCGTACAAGAGGGTAGCGCATCTTGAGAACATCCCGTTGCTTGGATCAGAAAGGGCTCTGTACGACCTGAGGAGGCTGAGGTTCGCGATAGATGCGATCAACGGCCAGGAGAATAACGACTTCACTGAATCTGAAGCCGCTGTCATGAACAAGCTCATGGGCAAGAGCGTGATGACATCATCGTTCGGAAGGATCCTGGATGCCCTGTCGTATTCACTGGGCGTGTGCACGCAGAGGACCTATGATGGAGAGCCCGCTATGAAGCTAGAACCGCTTCTGGCAAGAGGGAAGCTCGTCGAAGGATTCGAGACGGAAACAGTCAACGGGATCGTGAAGACAACTCATCTTTTCCATCCTTCCAACGAGAAAAGGGAGGATGTCGCTTATTCGGTTGTTTACAACATCATGAAAGAACTGGTCCGTTCTGCATCCGAAGCAGCGGATTCCATGGGCATCGGTACCCTGGGCCTCACTGGAGGCGTATCATACAACTACACGATCTCCCGCATGTTCATCGACCTAGCTAAGGAATCGGAACATCCAATAGCTCTGCACAAGGACGTCCCCAATGGGGACGGTGGCGTGTCCATAGGACAGGTTGCGATTGCGACTAAGAGACTGCAATCCTGATCAGCCAGCAAATATTCCGCTGATATCAGAACGGAATAGCATTGAAATATCGTTGGTGGCTACATCCATCCATATACCTTTATCCCTGGACGACATGTCCAATGCCGATAGGAATGAGCAACACACTTTTCGTTCTCCTCGACGGGGCGGAAGACGATCCGCATCCAGACCTAGGAGGGAAGAAGCCCTACGAGGTGGCTGAGATGCCGTTCCTGAAAAAGAAGGCCTGCCATAGGTACACCACGACCGGAAGGGGATACACGCATCTCTTCCTCAACGAGTTCTTCACCGGACATCCTCCGGAGATGGCCCGCGCCGCGATAGAAGCGATGGGGCTCGGATTGCTGGATGTCAAGGATCCCAAAAGGACCGCCTACAGGCTCAGCCCAGCTGTGATCGACGGTGACACCGTTCACTGGTCCTATCATGCCGATGAGTTCAAACAGGAGCTCATCGCGGCTGTGAACAAGAACCTGCACATCCTGGAAGAGTACAACCCTAGGATCGAGTACTTCATCGGAGGAAGGGCCATCCTGACCATGGACTCCGATTATGTCCCCGAGCTCCCCGGACCTCCGGTGGATGCTCCGTTCGTCCAGCTGCCAGGTAAGTTCGGCGAGTTCATCGAGGGCGTACGCAAGGACATGAACGGGATCACTGATTATCCTTGGGGATGCGGGAAGTTCGGAAGGCAGTACGAGCCCGTCGAGGGACTTAACAACCTGTTCGCTGTTTCCAACAGCCCCACTGCACTGGGCATATGTGCATCAATGGGATTCGATTTCAAACTGATAGAGGAGGTCGAGGACAGATTCCCGGTCGCCAGAGATATGCTGGACAAAGGAAACGTCTTCCTGCACATCGACGAGGTGGATGAGTACAGCCACCAGAAGGATCCCTTCAAGAAAAAGGCCATCCTGGAAGAGACCGACAGGCTGATGGAGAAGTATTTCTCCGATGCGGACAACATAATCTATTTCGTCGACCACGGCACTTCATGTGTAACCGGGGAGCATATCCTGATGAACGTTCCCCTGTGGTCCACCATCGATCTGGGCAAGGGCCCGGACGAGGTACTTCCATTAAATACGATCGTCAGCTCGCTGCTGGCCAAGAAGAGGTGAACAAGATGACTGATTTCAACATACCCCCGTCCCTAGGACTGTATGGGGACGAGAAGACCGCCAAAGACATACTGTCCCGCATCTGGGGCAGAAGGGGCGTGTTCACCTGCACGGTGGCCAGCACCATGACGTCCAGCATTCCCGGGGTTTCCGATGCCGGAGACACTCCCGAACTGACCCTTTACACCGGTGCTGCGGATGCGGAGCTCCTGGTCAACGGTAAGACGACCTGCATCAAGGGAGTCCCGATCAATCCTGGAGGAATCCCGACACCCGCCACCCTCACCAAGGCTGCGCTGGAGCTATCCAATATGCAGACATTCATCGTCAACGGCGGATGCTATGTAGAGCCCAACATCCCCTACTTCTATCTCGGCGGCAAGTGCGGTGAGAAGATCACCACAGCTCATGCGGTCGAACACGTCAAATCCATCTATGAGAAGGGTTACGCCCTCGGAGAACAGCTCGCCAAGGACAATGATTTCGTGATCATCAGCGAGAGCTGCGCCGGAGGTACGACCACCGCTCTGGCCGTTATGACGGCCATGGGCGTTCTGAAAGAGAACCTCGTCAGCAGCAGTTCCCCCAAGAACCCCAAGGAACTTAAGAGCAAACTGGTCAAGGAAGCACTAGACAAGGCCGGCATCCAGCCTGGTGACTACGCCAACGATCCGCTGAAGGCCATCGAGTGCTTCGGGGACCCGATGATGCCCGCTAACGTCGGTATCCTCTGCGGTGCTGCCAAGCATGTCCCTGTCATAGTCGGCGGTGGAACCCAGCTCGCAGCCGTCATGGCCGCGGCAGTGAAACTTCATCCTGAGATCGTAGGTAACTTCATCCAAGGGACCACCAGATGGCTGATGAACGACCCCAATTCCAACATGAAGAAGATCATGGATAACATCTCAGATAGGATCCCGATCGTCTACGTCAATGTGGACTACTCGGACAGCCCCTATGAGGGACTGCAGGCCTACGAGTGGGGATACATCAAGGAAGGTGCCGGATGCGGAGGGTCCTGCGTCGGTGCGATAATCACCACCGGCGGAATGATCACTGCCAAAGACCTGGTCGACAAGGTCCACGAGATCTACAAAGGGATAATGAATCTGGACTGATCATTCCTTGTAGAATGAACGGGCGAGGCCCAGCTCCAGCTGCGTGTTAACATTCACAGACAGCTCGGGCCAGTTCGTCTCGAAGATCGCTTCCCCCAGGTACTCTCCGGCTAGGGTCTTCTTGCGGTCGATTATTGAAACGCCTGAAAGCACCCACCTGTGACCTCTCTCCTCGCGGACATAGGATGGTGTGATCCCTATGCTACGGACAGTCTCCTCATCGATGACCGCCAAGAGGGAATCCATGACGCCCGGATTGAAATAATCGATGATCTGGTTGAAGACCTCGGATGTTATCAGCGGGAGATCCGAGGGAGTTGTCAGAACATAATCTCCATTGAGGCATTCGAGTGCCTGGTGCAGATCGCCCATGAAATCGTCCCCGGACGTCCTCACCGTCTCGATACCGATGCTCTTGAGGTACTCCTCTGTCTGAGGGGTGTTATCGCTCACGGACACCAATATGCGATCGATCTCCTTCGTGCCCTTCAGAGCATCTATGACCCTTTCCACGGTGCACTTGTCGCCGACCTTCATCATCGGCTTCTCGATACCGCAGCGGCCCATGCGGGTTCCTTTCCCTCCGGCATGGACCAAGGCTTCCATCAGAGCATCTCCGTTACCATTGCGAACGCTAGGATCATGAAGAACAGCAGGAACGGTCTGGCGACCTCGTTGGTAGCGCCCAGGATATCCCCGTTCACCATTCCGAATACTCTGTTGGCAGTCCTTGCCATGATGAAACCGACGATGATGGATACGATGAATCCTGCTACTATCGGCGGTGCCCAGAGCATCAGCATCCCTTCCCACGAGAAAGACGCAGGCACCAACATGAGAATCGATCCGGTGACTACGAACAGCAAAAGGACCGCCGCTATGGTAACGATGCATCCTAGAACGGCTGATTTACCGGTGGTCTTCTCCACCTGTCTGGCAGCCATACCGTTACCGGGTTTTCCAAAGGATGCGGCCACGACCATCGCGTTCTTCACAAGGATCTCCACCGCAGGGAGAAGAAGGATCGCACTTGCCCTGGCATCATACATGGTGTAGCATGCGAAAGAGCACAGGACCGTGATCAACGCCACCCCGATTCCTCCAGCACCGACGAGGGTGTCCTTGAGGGCACGAATGTGGTCGCTCTGCTCTCCAGACACTATCATTCCGTCCCCGAAATCGGTGAGTCCGTCGAAATGGAGGAATTTGCTCCCGACATATGGGATGAGCAGCAGGATCACTGCCATCACCAGAACATTCCCGAACCCGAAACGGATTTCCAGGAAATCCAAGATGGATATGGCCAAAAGAGCCATGAATCCGAACACGAGGCCAACAAGAGGAGTGAGGTAGAATTTCTTCTCCATGCTGTCCATGTCATCCTGCGTGATGTTCATATGGAATATGGTGTAGAATGAAACCAAAGCCTTCAATGCTCCCAAATCTGTCCTCTCCCGTGGATGGATGCTCTAACCACTTGAGCAATATGTCGTATTCAGTTATAAAAACAGAGTAAGGAGGAACCCCTCCAGCCAGAGCTGAACGTGAATCCCCAGGAATGCGAACAATGGGAAGCATATCAGCAGCATGAACAGTATCGAGGTGAGCTCTACGAGCCTCATGCAGCGCTGAACATCCTTGGTCGTCGGCATCGGCCCCTTGCCCATAACATAGACTCCTTTTTTCTCCATCGATATCCCGAGTGCCGCGGAAACCGCCGTCATGGGCCAACCGCTGTTAGGGCTAGGAGTCTTCGTGTGCTCCTCCTTGGCAGCAGGAACGGCTGCCCTCCAATCCATACGTAGGATCAAAGCGGCCAATGCTACGAAGTACGGGGATGCCCTGGATGTGAGCCACCCGAGAACATCGTCGAACTTGGCAGGGAAGAATCCGAGCCTCCCGTACATGTCGTTGATGTATCCCCACATGGCATCCATGAGATTGGAACACCTGAACATGATCGATCCTGCTATGCCCAGCAGTCCGAAGTAGAATGTAGGGGACACTATGCTGTCCACCAGATTCTCGGAGACGGTCTCGCAGCATGATGATGCTATATGCTCCGCATCCATCCCCTTCGTGTTCCTGCTGACGATCATCTGGACCTTGGAAGCGGCATCCTCGATCCTACCTGCGTCTAGATCCTCGCATATCGGATCGCAGTGGTGTCTGAACGAGAATATCGCGAACTGCACCTTGAAGATGAATGCAGTGACGACGATCCATGCGATCTCTCCCCATATCTCGTCATATTGCGATACGAAGTAGTGGACGGCAGTGATGATGACGATCGCGATGCCTCCGAACAGCAGGAAGACCAGAAGATATGAAAGGAATCCTAGCACGGATGTCCATGCAGTGGACCTGTTCTTGATCCTGCGATCTATGGCATCCAGTAAATTTCCCATCCACCTCAGAGGGTGTATTGAATTGGGGACATCGCCTATGAAACGGTCTATCAGGATGGCCAGAACGATTATCGACAGCGCATCCATCCAGAGCTCCATCGGATCACCCATTGATAACCGAATCCACAGCGGCCAGGAACCTGCAGTTGCGCTCCCTGTCCTTCACACTGTACCTCACATACGTTTTGAACTCGGGCCCGAAAGACGAGCAGTCGCGGACCATTATACCATGGGAGAGCATCTTCTTCTGGAAGAGCGCACAGTCCATCCCCAGCGGGCTCAGGTCGTTGAAGTAGAAGAACGAATCCGATACCGGTCCAGCGGGGAATCCCACGTTGTTGAGCGACGAGTTCATTATCTCCGATTCCTCGCCCATCACTGCTGCTGCCTGGTCTACATAGTCCAGATAGTCTCTGATGAGGATGTTGGCCACCGTCTGTTCGATCTGGCCGACGTTCCATGTCATCCTGACCTTCTCCATCTCGGAGATGATGTCGGGATTCGAGAGACCGAAACCGATCCTGATGCCGGGTATGGCAAAGGATTTCGTCAGGGAATTGGCGATGATCAGGTTGGTGAACTTGTCGACCATTCCGGTCAAGGTTATGTCAGCGTATCCGGGAACGAGCTCCAATAAGGTCTCGTCTAGGAACACAAGGACTCCGCGGTCCTCGCATTCCCTTACTATGCTGACGATCTTGTCTCTGGGCTCCACTCTTCCCGTAGGATTGTTCGGGTTGCAGATGTACAGCGCCTTGGTGTCGTCACCGACGTTGTACATCAGCGAATCCAGATCGATGCGGAAATCATTCTCCGGAAGCAATTCATTCCAAACTATGTTAGCTCCGACGAGCCTGCACTGCTGGGCGTATTCGGCAAAGCTCGGTCTGTTGATTATGACTTTGTCCCCCGGTGAGAAGAAGGTGTTGGGGACGTTCCTGATGATATCGGACGACCCCGCCCCTATCGTGATGCATTCGGGATCGATGTTGAATGTCTTCGACACCGTGTCCTTAAGCTCGGCACAGGTGTCGTCGGGATAATGGCCTATTTCGGCGATAGCGGTCGCGACGATCTCCGCGAGGTTCTCCGGAGGTCCGAACGGGTTGAGGTTATGGCTGTAGTCCTCGATACCCTCCATCCTCCAGGCCTGACCGCCATGGACGGTCTTCGGCAATTCGGACAGTTCCTTGCGGGGCAGTATGCGACCTTTCATAATGTTCCAGTATCGCTATACAGTATAATACGTTTAACGGGCGAGAACGATCGGTGCCTCTTCATACCGCAGGTGAGGTTCTCTACCCATTCCACAGACTTGGAGCCACCCCGGTCAACGTAGCGGTACCTCCTGACGTAGAACCAACTGCCGAAGGAATAGGGCGTCTCGAACCCCGTGGCGGATATGCGTATGTATCCCTTCCCGTCCTCCGTCCTTTCCAATGATACGGCGGTCTGCGGCATGTGATTGATCAGCTCACCCATCCTCTCGGAAACTTTGGACACGTCTTCCTCTGAGAATTCCCTATCCAGGATCTTGCCGTCCTTTCCAACGCCAATGTAGATCTCGGCCTTGTTGAAACGGTTGAGCATGGCGGTCATCATCTTCACGGCAGCGTCTAGCTCGTCCATGCCGCTGACAAAACCCCTTGTCTCATTCTCACTGCCGAAGTCCATGAATCGCTATCATTTCGACTCTATATAGTTTGAATTACAGAAGACAATGGATCGATTATGGAAGCTACAAGCTGATTTGATTAAACATGTAGCTGGCATCGAACTACCCATCTAATGACCATATCTTCAATAATACAATCGTATTGAATCAGAACATGACCTTCTCGAAATGGAACATCTCGCTATCTTCAGGGTCATTCGGGTCACGGTGATGTTCGTTGAAGAACTCGGTGATATGGAAACCGCACTTGTTCACATAGAAATGGATGTTTCTCTTCTCGAAATAAGGAGTACACGTGCTCCACACTCTGACCTGTGGGAACATCTTCTCAACAGAACACCAAGCTTCGTAGCCAATCCCTTTGCTATATTCCTTCGGCGATACGAAAAGAATCTCCAAATCGCCGCGGTCGTCTGAGATAGATACGATGACGCCGCCCACGTATCTCCCGTCTGAAACGATCCTGTAGGCCTCACCGCTGTCTATTGATTTCTCTATCGTATCCCTGGAGATTATCTCGCCCGGCTCCTCGAAATGGTCATCGCGAAGACCGAACTCTTCAGTGGCCCCATATCTGAAAGCTTCCTGATTGTCTCTAACAAACTGATCACGGTCGGAATCTTTCAACTTCTCAAGAGCTATGTTCGACATCGGCCCTCCTTGTTACTCTATACTATAAGGACAAAGCCCAAAAAATCAATTGTTGTACGAGCGGGCCCGTCGGGACCCGCTTTAGATGCCAGCCAAACGTTTTGAAAAATAGGACATTATACCCTGTTATTGAGGATAATGTCAGTACATCATTTCATAAAATCAGTTCAATCATAGACATTGGATCTATGACCAATTTCGATTATGAATATGGTAACGATCTCATCCTCTATTTTGGCCAAGATTCTGTAATCGCCGATACGATATCTCCATTCACCTGCATGGTTTCCCTGAAGTGCCTTCCCTGTTCTCCTGGGATTGGTACATCCTTCAAGGTTTTTGCCTATCCACGAATATACGCGAGCGGCCATCGGCCTATCCATCTTCTTCAAAGTATCTATGGCATCCTGAGAGAAGATAACATAGTATGTCATAGGAATCCAAGTTCCTTTCCGGCCTCTTCGAAGGTATACATCTTGGTTTTATCCTTGGAGATATGATCCATCGCAGCCTCCAATATCGTCACATCCATTGAATCCTCAATCATCTCTATGGTGGCTTTGCGGATGACATCTGAAATGCTCAAATTATACAGGGATGCATACTCCTTGAGCAATCCGAGCTCAGAATCATTGAATCTAACTGAAACGGCCATATTTGGTAATACAACTGTATTACATATAAATCTAGCGTTTGCTTCTTATTTAAATAGTATATTTAAAAAAGGGCTTGTTCACAACAATAATTCCAATTATTATAATATATAAAACTATGCGGGCCCGTCGGGATTCGAACCCGAGTCCGGAGCTCCGGAGGCCCCTATGCTATCCAAGCTATACTACGGGCCCAGGATGGGAAAGGAAGGTATTTGCCGGGGTTAGATACTCCCCGGCGATCCTGTGCCTCCTTTTGAGAGGGAGGAGGCGAATGAAGAGTTACCTTTCTCAGTCCTTCTTGGTGAACTCGGTGTATCCGCAGCAACCGCAGGACACACGGTCCTTGTGGACTGCCATGAATGTTCCGGGTCCGCACTTGGGACAGAACTGTTTGGTCCTGGAGATCTTGTCTCCGTCGACCTGATAAGCGTTAGATTTCTTGATTGCCGCCTTGGGTGCTGCTGCTTTTGCCATCATAATCACTCCGCTGCGGGTGCCTCTGCGTCTGCAGGTGCTTCAGGGGCCTTTGCCTCGATTCCGTTCCTCTTCAGGAGGTACTCCCTGTCGAACTCGAGTGCTGCTTCCTTGCTGTCGTAGACCTTTGCGTATCCCTTGGACATGCCCTTTCCGTAGACGGACTCGATGTTGTCGACGACGACACACTCCCTCTTGGACTTGCATTCCTTTGCGATAGCCTCTGCGACTGCGTTCCTTCCGGGTGTGCTCTCGCCCTCGTGGTTGAGTGTGAAGTACACCTCGACCCTCTTGGAGAGAGGGTTCTCTTTCTTCTTTGTGATTTCCATCTTCATTCTTCTTCCTCCATCTTGAACAGTAGCTGTTCGATTTTGGTTCTGATGCCTTCGTCCGTGGTGACGCGCATCATGCACTTCCCTGGCCACCCGTAGATGATATCGGCACCGATCGGAGCCAGGAGGATTGCCGGCAACAACGCCAGATCCTCTTCTCCGTCGACCTTTATCAGTCCACCGGACCCTTCCATGCACCCGCGGATGCATTCCACCAGTTCCCTGGTTATCCTGCCTGCGGGGTTGACGACCTCTTTCTTCTCCTCGTTCTCCACGAGTTTGGCGAATTCGGTCATCTCGCGGCGCTCCGTCATTCCGTCGTAGATAGACAGGAACGGTGTCATTCCGCGTTTCCTGAACGTCAGGGATACCACGTCCCCGACGGTGATTAAGGTTGTTTGAGCGTGAAACGTTTCGAGGTCACTGTCGTACAGTTCGATTCCTATCGGTTCCTTGAACAGCTGCCTGTCTTTCTCGGGCAGCACAAGGTCCCTCTCGAACATCAGCGTACCTTGAGAGCGTACTTTCCGTTGGCGGAGATTCCCATCTTCTTTGCGATCTCGGACTTCTCGAAGTCCAGAACCGCGAGGTATCCCTGCCACTCCTTAGAGGTCTGACCGCCGCAGCGGGGGCACACATCCTCCTCGGAGATGAAACTGCACTGTTTGCATGCTTTCTGCACGATAACTGTCATCACTCATCACCATCCGAATCCTTGTGCTTCTTGGCGTCCTCCTCGATCCACTGGAGTTTTCCCAGTCCGGGCTGCCTCATGGTGAGTCCGATCTTACTGTCCTGGGGGTTCTTCTCGTTGAGATCGATGCTGACGACCCTGGCCCTGACGATGTCTCCGACTGCCAGGAACCTTCCGCTGTCCTTGCCTACGAGCCTCTGGTTGGACTCATCGATATCCACACGATCATCCATTACCTGACTGATGTGCAGGAGTCCGTCAAGGGGTCCGAACCTGACGAATGCGCCGAACTTGAGGATCTCCACGACCACTCCCTCGACGACCTCGTTCTCTCTGGGCTTGAAGACGATCTGATCGAACTTGACTGTCTGGTAGACTGCTCCGTCACCGTGGACGATGCGTCCCGGGCCTTCCGTCCTGACGTTCCTAATCAGCACCGTGAAGGTCTTGTCTTCTCCGAATCTGCCCTCGTATGCGTCCCATGTGAGTCTGTCGATGACGTCATCGATGTCCTCTTTGAGTTCAACCGGCGGGATGCGGACGACCTTTTCGACTTCTGTAAGCATGTACATAGCGTGCCCTCTGATAACCCACGTTAGTGAGGACTCTTATATAAATTATATCCACGCGTAATATAAGGATAAAATACTGGATGGGAGGGGTCTCCCCCTCCCTGATTAACTTGTTTTCACACGAACAGGACTGCCATGACCAAACAGATGGTCGAAAGCAGCTTGACCAGAACGTGGATTGAAGGTCCTGCGGTGTCCTTGAAGGGATCTCCGATGGTGTCTCCGACGACTGCCGCTGCGTGTGCAGGCGACTTCTTTCCGCCGTAGTTACCCTCTTCGATGTACTTCTTGGCGTTGTCCCAAGCTCCTCCTCCGTTGTTGAGGAAGTTAGCCATCAGGATACCGACAATGGTACCACCGATCACAAGTGCCAGAACACCGGTGTATGCGATGTTCTCGAAGCCGTCCATTCCGGACAGTGCGAACTTGTAGATGAGACCGAACGCGATGGGGACAAGGATAGGCAAGAGTGCAGGAACGACCATTGCGCGCAGTGCACCGCGGGTTGCGATGTCGACACAGCTTGCGTAGTCGGGCTCCTCTGTTCCCTCCATGATTCCCTTCTTCTCACGGAACTGCCTGCGGACCTCCTCGATCATCTCACCGGCAGCCTTGGAGACGGCACGGATTGCGAGAGATGCGAAGAAGAACACAAGGACCGCTCCGACGAGCGCTCCGACGAAGATGAGGGGGTCACCGATGTTGATGTTGAAGATCTCGGTGATGGTGTGGTATCCAGCGTCTCCGGGGAAGAGTCCCTCGTTGACGTTCTTGACGTCAGCGATAACCTCCGCGATACTTGCGAAGAGCAGGAATGCTGCGAGAGCTGCAGATGCCATTGCGTATCCCTTGGTAAGGGCCTTGGTGGTGTTACCGGCGGAATCGAGCTTGTCGGTCCTGTTCCTGACCTCCTCGGGCTGGTTGGACATCTCAGCGATTCCTCCACCGTTGTCGGTGATGGGTCCGAATGTGTCCTCTGCGAGGATGAAGGCTGAGGAAGCGAGCATGGCGATGGTTCCAATAGCGGTTCCGTAGAATCCGTAGATCATCTGGTCATCGACAGTGGGTGCTGCGGAGAATCCGAGCAGGTATGTCGAGATGATTGCGATGACGATACAGACGACGGGCAGAACCGTGGACTCCATACCGATGGAGATTCCCTCGATGACGTTGGTGGCGGCTCCGGTCTGGGATGCTGCTGCGATTCCCTTGACAGGCTTGTGGTCGCCAGTGTAGTACTGTGTGATGTAAACGATCGCGAGACCGAGTGCGATTCCGACTACTCCTGCTCCGAAGAAGTTCAACCAGCTGTCAGTCTCGGGACTGAGAAGCATGTATGTTGTAATTCCGAGGAACACGAGGTTGAGTGCGATTGTAAGGTAGTATCCGACGTTGAGCGATCCGCAGACGTCAGCGTTATCGTCCTTGAGCCTCACGATGAGGATTCCGACGAGTGACGCGATGAGTCCGAATGCCATGAGGACGAGAGGGAGGAAAACCCAGTTCGTGCTCATTCCGGTCGCGACGACGGCTGTACCGATGACCATCGATCCGATGATCTCGGCGGCGGTGGACTCGAAGATATCTGCTCCACGTCCAGCGCAGTCTCCGACGTTGTCTCCGACAAGGTCGGCGATTACTGCAGGGTTCCTGGGGTCGTCCTCAGGGATTCCTGCTTCGACTTTTCCTACGAGGTCAGCTCCGACATCCGCGGCCTTTGTGTAGATTCCTCCACCCAGCTGGGCGAAGAGGGCTGCGAACGAAGCTCCGAATGCGTATCCGACAACGAGACGGAGTGTGGACTTCAGTGACTCATCGTCAGCTCCGAAACAGATGTTGTAGACGAAGACGACGATGAAGAGTCCAACAAGGCTCAGTGTGGACACTGCGATTCCGGACAAGGCTCCTCCCCTGAACGAGGTCTTGAAGGCGTCGTTGAGGTTGTTCCTTGCAGCGGAAGCTGTCCTGATGTTCGAGTTGACGGAGACTTTCATTCCGATGTATCCAGAGAGGATCGAGAATGCTGCTCCGATGATAAAGGCGATCGAGACCTTCCAATTGAGATACTCGGCGAAATCCTCCACCGCGAATCCAACAATTGCAATAATGATCGCCAATACGATGATCACAATACCGATTGTCTTGTACTGGCGCCTGAGATAGGCCATTGCACCTGTCTCGATGGCGTTGGAGATCTTCTGCATCTCAGGAGTGCCCTTGTCAACAGACCAGACGCTCTTGTAGAAGTATGCTGCGAAGATCAGCGCTACAATTGCTGCAATCGGAATCATGAACAGCAGATTGTCGAAATTGAACATGTCAATCATGATCATAACTCCATTTGTTGACCGACCCATGCTCGAAGTCCTATATAATGACGTGCGTAAAAAGAGTACTAGAAAATAAGGGTCAGCTTAGTCCCGATCAGCAATACCCTTTTAATCCCCGTCCCCTCTAGCCGGGGCTTAGAGACGATACAATGTCGAAGGAAGCAGAACTCGAACTCATCGAAGTTGAGGACATAAAGGTCAAGAAAGGCATGACAGTGGACGAACTCATGAGATACATGAGCGGAGCCGGCGGATTCACAGCACAGAAGCTGGCCGATGCCACTGACATCCTCGAGAGGATGGAGAAGGACAAGGACTGTCTCAAGATCCTCTCGTTCCCCGCATGCATCATGGCCACCGGAACCCGCGGTGTGCTGGTCGATATGGTCAAGAACAAGAGAGTCGACCTGATCATCACCACCTGCGGATGCCTGGACCATGATATCTCCAGGACCTACGAGCACTACTACCACGGCGACTTCATGATGGACGATGCGAAACTGAGGGAGGAGTACGAGATCTCCAGGCTCGGTAACGTCCTGGTCCCCGACGACTGCTACGGAGAGGTCCTCGAGGGAGAGATCCTTCCGATGTTCGACGAGATCTTCGAGAATACAGATTCCATGACCACCCATGAGATCATCTGGGAGGTCGGTAAGAGGATGAACGATGAGAACTCGCTCATGTATTGGGCCTGGAAGAACCAGATCCCCATCGTCGTCCCCGGTATCACGGATGGTTCGTTCGGATGCCAGCTCTGGATGTACTACCAGACGCACAGGAAATTCAGGATCGACCTGTTCGGCGATGAGCAGATGCTGTCCGAGATGACGAACCACGCCACCAACACCGGCGCGCTGATGATCGGCGGAGGAATCTCCAAGCACCACGTCATCTGGTGGAACCAGTTCCGCGGAGGACTGGACTACGCAGTCTATCTGACGACCGCCGAGGAATATGACGGATCCCTCTCGGGAGCTAGGCTCAGAGAAGCAATCTCCTGGGGAAAGGTCAAGCCCGAAGCGAAGAAGATGACGGTCGAGGGAGATGCCACCATCACCCTCCCAATGATCTACGCATCCTTGGTCGACAGGCTAGAGTGAGTGAATGAGCGAGAAGGTACTGCTCCTGCCCGGTGACGGGATCGGCCCGATTGTGACTGCGGCTGCGGAGAAGGTGCTCAGCATGGCAACCGACTCCGTTGAGATAGTTCACGGCATGATCGGCAAATCCGCATTCGAGGAGACGGGACAGTACCTTCCGCACGAGACCATGGACCTCCTGGATGAATGCAAGATAATCCTAAGCGGTCCCGTCTTCACTCCTGAATCCGGCGTCGACCCATTGAAGACCCTCAAGGTCCAGCTGGACCTTTACGCAAGGGCCAGGTACTTCAGGACACTCGCACCCGACCTGGGCGTGGACGGCCTTGAGATGGTACTCTGGGGAAGCAACAACAACGTCTCCTCGGAGATAACCGAGGTCACCGAACTCGATGGGGTCACCATATCGAAATACATCAAGAGCACCTCTTACAGCAGGATGATGAGCCTCGCGCTGTCAGACGTGGAGATCCGCAAGCTCGAAAGGGTGACCTGCCTGACAAGGCCCGACTTCTTCCCCATCAGCAGCGGGATGTTCGCGGACACATTCCAGACCATGTTCCCGGCGGACGTATACGAAACAAGGATTCTGAACGTCAAGGACTGGGCATCCCATCTTCTCAAGACCCCTTCACTGGACCAGTGCATAATCTGCGTGGACATGTACAGCCACGTGGTATCGGGCATACTGGGCGGACTCACAGGCTACGACCACCTCTGCCCCACTTGCTACATCGGTGACGAGTACAGACTCTACCAGCCCCGTCACAAGGCCACAATCGAAGGTCTTGAGGACAAATACATCAACCCCACAGCATCCATACTTTCCTCGGCCACTATCCTCAGGGACCTCGGACTGAAGGATGAGGCGGAATCTATCGTCAACGCAGTCAAGGAAACCTATGTGGCCGGGGAGAGATGCCCAGACGTAGGCGGGAACCTGACCACCGATGAATTCGTGGAGAAGATCATCAGCCGTGTCTGAGCTTTTCCTAGATAGACCTTTTATCCCTTTATCGGATTTCAGTGCTCATGATCGATGCCGGGCACAGGAGCTGCGTCGAAGCAGCGCTCAACCATGAGAAGACTGACAGGACACCCGTCAACAATTTCGTTCTGGCAACGGCCGCACGCAGCGCTGGCGTCAGCGTAGAGACGGCCAGATGGAACCCTGAGATCTCGGCCAAGGTGTCGGTAGACCATGCGGTGAAGACGAAATCGGATTTCGTCAAACCCGTACTCGACTCCCAGGTCCCCTTCATCGACCTGGGCATGGAGGTCCGTTTCCCCGAGGATGATTACGGACAGATCATGAAGCCCATCGCTACCGATGCACAGCAGATTGATGATCTCGCCATATTCGACCCAAGCGTAGCCTCGGAATGCCCTAACTTCCAGAAAGTTTTCGTGGATGCTCTTGAAGAGACAGCAAGGATCCTTCCTGAGGACCTGCACATCTGCGGTCTGTCCTGGGGACCGGTCACATCCGCGGGACACGTGATGGGCGTAGAGAACATGGTCATGGGAACTCTCGTCGAGCCCGATACCGTAAAGAAACTTATCACTAAGATCACCGGACTCGTATCCGGCATGCAAAAGCGCATGATCGAGGCGGGAGCTACAGTCATGTGGATGGCAGACCCCACATCGTCCGAGGACCTGATATCCCCTGATATGTTCGCCGAGTTCTCGGCACCTTACATCAAGAGGGTGGTGAGCGACGTCAACGCGATGGATTCTGAAGTCCCGACCTTCGTTCACATATGCGGCAATACCCTGAACATACTCCAGCAGATGCCCGGTACCGGAGCTGACTGCCTCAGCTTCGACCATGCGGTGGATCCAGCCAAGGCCAAAGAGACCGCTGGAAGGAACATCTCGATCATGGGAAACGTGGATCCCGTGCAGACCATGATGATGGGCAACCCCGATACGATAAGGGACGAATGCTACAGAGTCATCGATGCCGCGGGCAACGACAGCGGAGGATTCATCCTGGCCCCCGGATGCGAGACCCCCATATCCACCAAGGACGAGAACGTGCTGGCGATGGGAGAAGCTGCTAGGACCTACTGGACCCGCTGAAGGACAACCTTTATTAACATCATCTATATCTCTGGGGTACTGAGTGCAAGGGTAGTCAAGCATGGCCAACGACGCTAGCTTGAGGGGCTAGTCCTTAGTGGTCCGCGAGTTCAAATCTCGTCCCTTGCACCATTTATTCCATTGATTTCTCTTCAGCGAAGGCTCTCGTGTCGTCTGGACTCAGCATTAAATCCGATTCCGCCGATACCTCTGCATGCGCACATCAAAGGTCCTCGTCATTGCGGCACTGTCGATCGTTCTGATACTGGGGTGCTCCTTTGTATTATCGAACAGCTCGGATGAGCCTCAGGAATTCGTGATACTCCATACGAACGACACCCACTGCCATTATGATGACCAACTCGGATTCGCCACCTTGAAATCGCTCAAGGATCAGATGGAGGCTGACGGAAAGATTGTCTTCACCATAGATGCCGGGGATTTCCTGCAGGGCAATGCCTACGGAACCATGACTGAAGGGGAATCCTCCATTGGGATCATGAACAGCATCGGATACGATGTGGGTGTGCCCGGCAACCACGAATTCGATTACACATTCACGGTGATGATGGACAGGGTATCCCAACTCAACTTCCCTTTGATATGCGCAAACCTCTACTACACTGACCAGGGCGGGAGCGTGTTCCCCCAGTACATGATACTTGAGAAAGGCAACATCAGATTGGGATGCTTCGGCATCCTGACTCCGGAAACTCCGGTGGCCACTTCGCAGGGAAAAATGGAGAACACGACCGTAACGGATGCCGTGGAGGCGGCCGAACGCATGGTATCTCTGCTCAGCACCATGGATGTGGATTACATCGTCGCCATCGGCCACATAGGGGTCGCCAGGTCCCTGCCGGTAACATCAGACTACATATGCAGCAAAATACCGGGAATAGACATATTCATCGACGGACACAGCCACGTTGAGATGGAAGACGGCAAGTTGTGTGATGGTTCGATAGACCTGATCCCAAGCGATGCGATCATCGCCAGCACAGGCAGCAACCTGAATACTGTGGGGGTCATCACAGTTACCGCAGATGGGGACATAACCGCCAAATTGCACCGCGATAAGCTCTATAACGGAACCGTAGAAGATCTGATCGAATCTGTGGAAGAGGACGTGAATACCAAACTAATGGAGGTCATCGGCCATACAGACATCTATCTGGAAGGGGAGCGTTCGAAGGTTCGCTCTCAAGAGACCAATCTCGCTGACCTGATAACCGACAGCTTCAGATGGTGCGCCAAAACAGACATCGCTTTCATCAACGGAGGCGGTGTCCGCACATCGATAGAGGAGGGAGACATCACTCTGAAGGACGCTTTCGATCTCCTTCCGTTCCTGAATGATGTGGTTGTGATGACGGTCTCGGGAGCCTCGATCTATGACTCGATAGAATTCTCCCTTGGAAAACCCACTCCTTTCGGAGGATTCGTGCAGGTCTCGGGAATAACGGTCACCTACGACCCCTCTAAGGAAGCTGGTTCGAGGGTCGTTTCGATAATGATCAACGGCTCCGAACTTGACAAGAACGGGACATACACCTTAGCCACCATCAACTTCATCGCTCAGGGTGGAGACGGGAACATTTACTTCGCGGATTATCCAACGCAGATGGTCTGTGCCGATATCGAGGCGCTCATCCAATACATCACGGAGATCGGGAACATCACCGAATCGACCATCGAAGGAGGCAGAATCGTCCCTATTTCATGAAAATGGAATATTTACGAGAAACTCTGGGCGACTCCCCGAGTGAAAGAAAAGTGGAGATTGGAGGGTCAGTCGAGAACGACCGATCCCTCCTTCGAGTATACCGAAACGACGGCTTCCCCTTTCCTCGTAAGTATGTAACGGTTTCTCTTGATGTGGTCCTCCACGATCCAGCCCTTGTTCAGCATCGGGTCGATGTAGTTCCTCCTGAAGTACATGCGCTCCTTCTGGGCGTCGTCCGTGCGTGTCTTCTTGGACTCGGGAACGTAATCCCATTCGTTGTCGTTCTTCAACGCAACGATGATATCGTTGAACGAGGGGTAGCGCTTGTTCTCGTTCATCCCCTTCAGGATTCCCAAGCAGGCGACCAGCCTGTCATCGGGAGCTTCGGCTCCGAAGGTCATAATCATCGCAGGATCGTAGACTTCAGAAGTCCTTCCGACGGGTCTCCCGTCAACGGTGTAGGCCTCCATAGCCTGCTCGAGGTTCATGCTTCTGGTCTTGGTCCTGACGCTGAATGCTATCAGAGATTCGTCCTGCATCGAGGCCAGCATCGCACCGGCGATGTACTCGGGCGTACCTGAGGAGATGTTGATGTAGATGTCCACAAAGTCGCCGGACTTGGACTTCTCCTCGGCCACCGTACGGACGATTGTGCGCAGCATCTCCTGATAATCGAGGATGTTGGCGTAATGCACGATCACTTCGACCTTTCCGCTCGCCTCGATCCTGGTCCTCGCTTCCTTCAGGAAGGTGTTATAGAACCTGGCCGTGGAATCCGACTCGTTGGTGTTCGGATAAGCTATGATATGCACGCGAGTGGCCTCATAGAAATCGATCGATTTGACAACCTTCACGACCTCCGTTGTAAGGCAGCATATCAAGACCCTTTCCTTCTTACCGGTCTGATTCATTGATATCACCGTTAATAACAGCACCCTGTTAGGTATAAAAAAGTATTGTTAAACTTAATAAATAATAGAAGAATATTTAAATATTGATGGATGACAGATAATCCATCCAATTTAATACATCTGGATGCATGGATACACCTATCCATACGTTACTGCATGATTTCGTTCATTGACGAAAGGAAGGTTCTACACGATGAAGCCATGTCGTTTCCGATGGCCCCTCTGAACCTCTTTCTCGAAGACGTTACCGACCAAGTGGAATCATCCTTGTCCCCGAGGAATGTCAGCTTGGACCTGATATCGCCGCGATCCCAAATGAATGATAGCTCGTAAGGCTCATCCGAATAGAATGTGAACTCGAAATCCTCGAAGAGCGATAGATCGGACAACTGTTCCCGAAGGACCTCACAGAACTTCCCTGCCTGTTCGGCCAGGCTGTATGTCTCCGCATCGATGATGTAAGACCTCATGATGTCCGCTGGATTCGCTGTCATCGATTGGTAATGACTATATCCATCAAAAAGGTATTCAGGACAGTTATCTGGTGACATCCATGGAAGCAGAGAAGAGGATCGTGGGGGAGAAGATGCTGGCCATCTTCCGTATACTCTTGGGGTGGCTATTATTCTGGCCTTTCCTGGACAAGATGTTCGGACTCGGATTCCAAACACCTGCCGGGAGCGGATTCATTGATGGCGGTTCGCCCTCATCGTTCGTCAGCTATGTGACCACAGGAATCTTCGCGGACCTATTCAACAGCCTTGCTGGTAACTTTGTCATCGACATAATTCTGTTGGCTGCGCTACTTTTGGGAGGAGTGGCCCTTATTCTGGGGATTGCCTCCAAGATCTCCACCATCGGAACATCCGTGTTCCTGATAGTGATGTATTTGTTATGCGTCCCGCCTGCAGACAATCCGATCATCGATCACCGTATTGTCTTGGTAACGGGTCTGATAGCATGCTACTACCTGGGAGGATTCGAGCACTTCTCGTTGTATGAGAAGTGGAAGGGACTGTCGATAGTGAAAAGATTCCCGATCTTAGAATGAGAGCCGAGATATTCTGCATGAGCTGAATCTGCATCCGTTCTAGAATGATGAGTGGGCCTGCCCGGATTTGAACCGGAGTCAATGGCTCCCGAAGCCACAAGGATACCAAGCTACCCCACAGGCCCACAGGGTCTGACAAATAATCGTCGGATATAAACCTTAATGCTTGCCGATACCGATGGCCTCTTCAGCGGTCTTGATGCAGGCCAGAAGATCATCGGCGGTGTTCCTCAGGGTACCTGCGTTCTCCGCTTCCATAGAGAAGATAAGCTTGCTGCCCTCGATCCTGGAATCAACATATCCGTCGTTGTCCGGCCCCAAGGCATCCATGACTGTCTTGGCAGTCTCCGCATCGGGATATTCGAACCTCAGTTCCAATGAGAGCATGATTCCTGAGTATCGGGAAAGACCATAAAATAATGATGCCGGGGATGTCCCCGGCTGAAAGGTTTCAACAGGCGAAGTATCCGTACTTCCTCAGCATGCGCTTCTTCACCAGATGGCTACCGAAGAAGTACACGACAGCGATGAACGGCATCCAGATCATTGCGATTCCTGCGATGTTGTTGATGAACACGCCCTGGAAGAGTTCCGTCGGGAATGTCGATATGACCTCCCAGAGCCCTCCGCTGAACGGCAGAATGGTTCCGACTATGAGCGCCACTATTGCCGAGACGACCAGTGCCTTGCAGGACCATGTCTGGAAGAATGGTAGCTTATTGGTACGCACGATGTGGATGGCCCATACCTGCATCCAATACTGCTCTATCACCCAGATCGCCTGGAACCAGGCCTCCACGTTCGTTCCCCTGAGATTCTCCCTGTCCAGTATCAGATCAGATACGGTGGAGTAACCGGCGAACGTGAGCGCTTCTCCATTTACGTTGAACACAGTGATATCCGATAGCGAAAGGGATGCGAACACCACGAACACCATGAATGCCCATGTGCACAGATCCGTCAGGGGGCACATCATACCGTAATGCAACATGACGTTCTTCAGATTGTTCGCGTCCCAATTCCTGGGTTCTCTCACGAACTCATCCTCGACCGTATCCCATGGGATGATCATGCATGCGAAGTCGTTGATCAGGTTGAATATCAGGACCATGATCGCCCCCAGCGGTTCCAAATTGAACAGCATGGTCGCTATTATGATCGAGAACATGTAACCGAGGTTGATGGAACCGATCATCTTGACGTACTTGATCGAATTCGCATATACTTTCCTTCCCTCGATTGCCCCATCCTTCAGGATGCCTAGGTCCTTCTCGAGGAGGATCATGCTGGCGGTCTCCTTCGCAATGTCGGTTCCGGTGTCGACAGAGATGCTGACGTCGGCGTTCTTCATCGCCAATACGTCATTGATTCCATCTCCCATCAATCCGACGCAGTGCCCATTGTCACGGAGCGCCATTACGATACGGGACTTGTTGTCAGGGGTGAGCCTCACGAACACATCGTTGTCCTCGACCACGCTGCGGAGGGTCTCATCGTCCATCTCATCGATCTGTGGTCCGGTGAAGATCAGCGATTTGCCTGTCTCCGGCTCAAAATCCTCGACGGATGACACATCCTTCTCGCACACCTTGCAGTTGATACCGATCTGATCGCAGACGAAACGCGATACGTATTCGTTGTCACCGGTCAGCACCTTGACTTTTATGCCGTACTCGGCCAGGTCCTCGATCGCCTTCTTGGCGGTCTTCTTGACCGGATCGGTGAACACCACGAATCCTGCGAAGATCTGATCCATCTCGTCGGACGGAGAGTAGTCTGTCTTCCCTACGGGGAAGTACTTGTGAGTCACTCCGAGAACGCGCATTCCCTTCTTGCTGTACCACTCTACGAGACCGAGGGTCTTGTGGATTGTCTCCTCGTCGAGATCCCTCATCTCCCCTGCCTCATCCAGATACCTTGTGGAGATGGACAGTATCTCGGGGACTGCCCCCTTCGTAATCATAAGGTTCACATCGTTCTTCCTTCTGACCACGACGGTGGCCCTTCTCCTGATGAAATCGAAGGGGACGTCTCCTATGAGCTCATACTCGTCGAGCTCCTCCATGAGGTACTCTTTCTCCGCATGCTCCTGGATGGCCCAATCTATCTGATTGGTGGCGGAACTGAGTTTGGTGCTGTTCAGGCACACGAGCTTCTCGACCAATGAGCTGTGCACCCCGTAGATGTCGCAGCTCTCCTCGACGGAAATCCTGTTCTCCGTGAGGGTACCGGTCTTATCGGAACAGAGGATGTCCATAGCTCCGAAGTTCTGAATGGCGTTGACGTCCTTGACGATGACCTTCTTCTTGGACATGTCGATGGAACCCTTGGCCAGATTGGTCGAGACTATTGTGGCCAGCATCTCTGGCATAAGGCCGATGGCCAAGGTGATGGCGAAGATCAGGGCCTCGAGCACATCCTCCATCAGGAACGCCCCTGCGTTGAAATAGGCCTTCAGGACCATTATGATGAACACAGGGGGAACCGTGTAGATCATCAGCTTGAGCAGAACGTTGACGATGTCCTTGCTGCCCCTGTCGTATGTCGTCTTGGTGGCCTTTATCGAGAGCTTTTCGGCCATGGATCCTATGACAGTGTCGTCACCGACTGCGATGACGACGGCCTCGGCGGATCCAGCCATCACGTTGGTGCCCATGAATGCGAGATTGTTGCATTCCAGGATGCTCCCGTCACACTTCACGGGCTCCGAGAATTTGGTGGCAGCCTCGGACTCCCCAGTGAGAGCCGACTGGTCCACCTTCATATGATGGGATTTGATGATCCTGACATCCGCAGGGATGACGTCCCCCATATCGAGGATAAGTATGTCTCCTGCCACTAGATCTGAAGAATCGACTTCTGTCTCGACGCCCTCACGGCGGACTGTGATAATGGTCGTGACCATGTTCACCAGCTTCGCCGCAGCTTTACCACTGCGGGTCTCCTGGATGAAGGTCATGGTTCCGCTGATCATGATCAGAGTGGTCAGGATGATGCAGTAGATGATATCGGGATCCAAAATCATCCACAGGACATCTATGACTGCCAGTGCGATTATGAATACGTTGCAGAATGAATGATACAGCCTTTTGAGGACCACATGGGTGTTGTGGTTAGAGACCAAATTCTCCCCGTACTTGATACGGGATGTTGTCAGTTCCTCGTTGTAGTGACCTTCGATCCTGGTGTTGTACTGCTCGATGACAGCATCCACATCCTTGGACGCTGCATCCTTCATTCTCTGCTCTGGTGAGAGCATATCCGTTGCCACAAAAAACTCGTATCATGTTCTGTTCTTAAATGTGACCTTTGGAATGTGTTACTATTTGTTTCTTAGAGCTCATCCATGTCCCTAGGGAAACAAACCGAAAGTGTGGAGACACATCACTCCGCTAGGCCGTCAGAATCGTGAGCCTGCATCTCGAACATCTCGATGATCTCGCCGACTGTTGTGCACTGCTCCGGGGACTTGTCGTCCCTTACCCTTCCGGTGAACCTGGGGAACCTTATCCCGAGACCTGAATCCTCTTTGAGGATGCCTTTGGCAGCGGTGTGGATCGGACTGAGGGTTATCTCTGCGGCCACGACCTCCAGAACTGTGGTGGGATTGAACCAAACATCAGGTATCATCTCTGCATCGACCATGGAGGGTTTCTTCTCAGACAGTCCTGAGTTGAGGAGTTCTGGCATGGAGTCCAGGAAGGCATCGTCGAATCCGGTACCGAGCTTGCATACGGTCTCGAACCTTCCCGTGTCCTCGTTGAACGCGGCCATCAGGAGAGCGCCGTACTTCCCGGCCCTCTTTCCCATTCCGTAGAACGCTCCCACGACGGAAAGGTCGAATGAATCCGTGAGTGCCTGCTGATAGTCCTTCTTGTACTTGATCCACAGGAATCCTCTCGATCCTGCTCTGTATATGGATTCTGGAGCCACGGATTTGGCCATAATTCCCTCGCACCTTGCCGCCACGGCCTGGGCGAAGAACTCCTCTCCCTCCTCGGGACTGTTGACCAGCCTCATGGTGGTCATCTGAATCTTGTCCCCGATATCGAAAGTCGATTCCAGTTCGGATCTCCTCTCCAGATAGGGGATGTTGGTCATGTCCTGACCGTCGCGATAGAGGATATCGAACATGAATATCCTGACGCTGACCTCCTTGACCGCCTCGTCCATTCCGTGCTTCTTCCTGCGGTGGGTGACAGCTTGGAAGGGCAGCATGTATCCTGTCTCGGGATCGATGGCCACGCATTCGCCCTCGATGATCGCTTCCCCTGCCTTGCACCTCTCCCTGAGGGCTTCTGCGATATCAGGGAAATTGGTGGTGAGGTTCTCCAGTCTTCTGGAATACAGCCTGACGGAATCCTTCCCGATGTGTGCCTGGACCCTGATACCGTCGTACTTGTATTCGATGGCGCACTTACCGCCCATCTTTGCCACGACTTCGGATACCGAGGGGAGACGCTCCGCGAGCATGACCTTGATCGGATTGTCGATTGTCACCTTGATCTGGTTGACCGCGTCCATTCCGCCTTCGGCGATGGTTTCCGCTACGAATCCTATGTCGCATGTGATGTTGAACGCTCTCTCTATGGCAGGCCTGTCCTCCTTCGTGGCGAAGGCCTCCGCCAGAGCGTCGAGTATCGTCATGTCTCCTGCACCGACCCTCATCCTTCCTGTGACGATCCTGCAAAGGTACCTTGCCTCTACCGGTCCGGAGTCGTGTAGCATGTTGGCCAAGAGCTTCATCTTCTTGTCTTGGGAATCTTTACCTTCGGCATCCTGGATCGCTGTGAGCCCCTTGTAGACCCTATCGACGGTGAGCTCCTCGGCGAACAGCGTCATCTGCTTCTTCTTGGAGATCAGCTTCTCAGCCACCTCCCCGGGATCACCGGTCTTGATCCACAGCTCCTCTGCCACGGATTCGGGTGTCCCGGATGTGAAGGATATCGCCTTCAGAACCAGCCTATCTGCCATCCCGAGCTCCTTCGCGATGAAGTCCGGATGGAGCTTTCCCTGGGAGAGATAGATGATGTTCCTGAGCTCGGACTTGTCCACCGTACGGATGAAATCCGCAAGGATCGTGGTCATCTCCAGACGGCTGCCTGTAGCTTCCAGTCTGTCGAAGGTGTCCGCTAGCTCGGAATACAACATGCCCGCCTAATCGGGCGGTAACGTAATAAGACTTTTCAGAAATCGTCGAGACCGCGCTGAGTCCCGTGGGGGTTTATGGGCCTGCCCCTCTTCAGCTCCTCGTTGAGCCTCTCGATGTTATCGCGCATGGTCTGCTCCTTGCGCTTGCTTGCAGCCTCGGTACCCTCGTCCATGGTATCCTCGACTATCAGCACGTAAACGTCACCGTCGTTCTTCCTGCCGGTACGCCCTCTTCTCTGGATGGTCCTTATCTCTGAAGGCACCGGCTCATAGAAGATGACGGCATTGGTGCTGGAAATGTCGAGTCCCTCCTCTCCGACAGATGTGGCCACGATGACGTTGACCTCTCCGCTGCGGAGCTTGTCTAGAAGGGCAACCTGTTCCTTCTGCGACATCCCCTCCTTGGACTGGCCTATGAGCTTGGCGACCTTCGCTCCGGGGATGGTCGATAGTTTGGCGACCATCATCTCGCAGGTGTCCCTGAGCTCTGTGAAGACCATCACCTTGGAACCGGGATCGTCGTTGATGGTCCTGCTTACGATGGACATGGTCTTGGACACCTTCGGATGCTCCACGTTCGTGGTGTCCACGATCTTCCTCATCTCTTGGTACTCTGGAGTACCGATGATCTCCTTGGCGCTCCTGCCGCCGCGCTCCTGCTCGGATTCCGCCTCGATCTTCTCCAGATAGATCCTCAAAGGTGTGATGCCCTGCGTCTCTGCCAGCTTCATGGCGTGCAGGATCTTGATCCCCTTGGCGGTCAGGGACAGACCTCTGTATACCGTGGATGTCTTCTCTCCGGAGTTCAGCCTCGCCTGCAGCATCCTCTGCACATCCAGGAAATGCCCTCTGGTGGGAGGTCTGGCCGGATTCATGAGCTTCAAGGCTACTAGATTGTTGACATAGACTCCTAGCTGCTTCTTCAGAAGATAATCGATCTTGAGAAGGTCCTCCGGGAGCTTCAATCTAACCTCGGTGATGTATGTATCATGAACATAAGGCGACACATCGGGGTCGTCCTCGGTCTTGGCATCGATCCTCCTGAGATTCAGGTTGCCGCAGACCTCCTTGATCTTGTTGATGTTCGCTCCGGGAGATGCGGTCATGCCTATCGAGCGGATGCTATTAGAACAGTACTCGGCGACGGTGACGTAAGCGTAATCCCCCACTCCTCTGTGAGCCTCGTCGTAGATGACCAGGGAGAACGGGTCCATGCTGTACCTCCCCTCCTTCAGATCGTTGGCTACTGTCTGGGGGGTGGCGATTATGACGTCGTTCTGAGCCATCATCTCTGCCCTCTTCTCCGGGGCCGTCTCTCCGCTTATGATGCACAGGGAATGCCCGACCATGAGCTCTGTGAACGTCTTCTGATGCTGATCGAGCAGGGGCTTCGTCGGAGCCAAAATCAGAACCTTCCCTTTCGGGAGGAACTCTACGGCTACGTACAGCGCTACGATGGTCTTCCCGAGTCCCGTCGGTAGGATGAGCAGGGTGTTGGTATCGATACAGCCCCGGACCATGTTGATCTGGTAGCTGCGCTCCTCCACCTTGTTCGGTGCTATGAAGGGATGGACTACGTAGCTCATCGCCGGTACATGTCGTAAGGATATCAAAAATATTGTGAGAAAATGGGTTTGAATGGGCCGTCAGGCCCTTTTTATGTTTAGTGGCATCCGCCGCCGCAGGAAGCGCAGCCCTGGAAGTTGGGGTCGCGGATCATGAGGCCGGTTCCGAAGTTGGGGTCGTCGACGAACTCGATGACGCACTTGTCGAGCTCCACCTTCGTCTCCTCGTCGTAGAACATGTTGAAGTTCTTGGCGGTGTCGTCGACTATGTCTCCCTCCATCTCCTTCTCCTGGAAAGTCATTCCGAACTGGGGTCCAGAACATGAGGATCCCGAGATGTAGATCTTGATGCCGTAGCCGGTCTTCTGGTTCTTCTCGAGAAGATCGGTGATGAAAGTTACTGCCTCAGGCTCGATTGTTACCATTGTTATCAACCACTCCTAACAGGGACCAGTTTATAAAACATGGCCCAGGGTACTTCGTACTACCGCTGTTAAGCTGACTTAACGCAGTTACCTCTGCCAACCCCTTCAGTCATATTTGATTCCGAACGCGTCAGCATAGGCCCTCAGTGCATAGGACTGCGAACGGGTCATGGACATGTAGGAACCGATCATGATGCTCTCGAGTATCTCGTCCCTTGTCGCACCGGCCTCGATGGCGTGCTTAATCTGCACCTTGAGGCAGTACTCTCCGCAGACAGCTGCCGCAGCGGATATGGCGATGAGGAACCTCTCCTTCCTGGGGATTGCCCCGTCCTTCCTGTCAAGGATGGCTTGGCTGAATTCCGCACTGGGGAGGAACATGTCGGGACGCTCGCTCATGACCTGGTTGACGACAGGGATGAACCCATAGCTCTCTTTGATGGCATTCAATATCTTGTCCGTCTTCTCGCGCTGTGCCGGATCTTCTTGCATGCTACGATGAAGGGCTAGTGACTAAATAAGTTAGAATGGTCAGCATGACTTCTACATTCATCTTTATAATCTGATCATGACCCGTACGTATCTGCGTATGGTTACGCAGGAAGAAATCGATGACAAGGAAATGCGACATCGACAGGATATTCAAAGAGAAAGGAAAGGAACTGGGCTTCGACACTATTGTGGCTGAATTCAGCCCCGAACGCGAGATGAAGGTGAACTGGACCCGCACGGACAGGATGATCAAGCTCCAGGTGAGCGATTACCTGGACGAGATCTCAGAAAGATGCATGGGGAAACTGGCGGACATGTTGCTATCGAGGATGGTGAACCAGAGGGACGTGGGCTTCCCGGCGGAACTGTTAGAGTACCTGTATTCGGAGAAGTTCAGGGCCAAGAAGGTACCCGTCTACCTCAGCAGGATACCGAACGTCAGCATCGGGCCTGAAGGCCGCAATGTCAACCTCAGCAGATCGATGGAGAGACTCGTCAGGATGGGGCTGGTCGAGCCGGATGACGTGCTTGAGCTGAGATGGATCCCCATGGGGTCCTCTTCGGACGTGGGGCATTCGAGCATATTCATGAGGACCATCTGCATGAACCGCAGGCTGGATACCGCATTCATCCCCGAAGAGGTCCTCGACCTCTGCCTGTTCACACAGGTGCTTTTCGTGCAATTGGGGTTCGCCGAGGACTTCAACGAGAAGATCGCCGAGTACCAGAGAAGACTGCAGGAATTCCCTGGTTTCAACAGGATCAGAAACGTTCTGGAGGACGCTGGCCTCAGCATACCGTGTTAAGTGTCCCCCGGATGCTAACACACTCTTTCATGGTTACGACGATGACGCCGATCTCGGAGCACTGACTTACACCGGGGGTATGTGTCGGACCCCACGTTGACCCCCGGTCATCGCTGTGACGACACGTCACCAACTCCCGCGGGAGCCCAACAAAGTTGGGATGAGGCCACTGTACGCCGTCCCGTGCACATGGCGATCATGAATCACGCCCCTTTGCCGGTACGACAAGGATGACACGACTGAGTGGTATTTAAACTAACGAGGAAAAACGGCGGTCAAACCCGACCCGCTCAAGGAGGTCTGTCTGAAGAGGTTTTCCATACTTCTTTATCCTAGAACCATCGTTGCTTCGACGATGAACCACCTCAGGATCGATCTGGACAAATGCGTCGGCTGCGGCAAGTGCGCCAAGATGTGTCTAGAGCACAATATCGTGATCGAGGACCGCAAGGCCAAAGAGGTGGGTACCAAATGTCTCGAATGCTCGCACTGCGTATCGAGCTGCCCCAAGGGGGCGATTGAGCTCATCCCTCACGAGAACGGAGAGGGAGGTTTCTTCGCCAGCATCAAGCAGGACAAGATGTTCGACGGTTCTATGATCAATGACAGAGACCTCGATGAGCTCATTTCCGCCATGGATCACGGCAAGAAGGACAAGTACCAAATCTTCGTTCTGCAGGGAGACAACCTCAACAGGTTCATGGACACTGTATGCGACGTGGTCAAAGACAGGGAGGGGGATTTCCCAATCGTCAGAGAATGGTCGCAATGGAGAGCGGAAAACAACGTCCTGCAGCCTAACCGCTCACTGTGGGAAGGGCAGCAGATGCTGTTCATCTGCGCGGATGGACCGGAAAATGCCCTCAACGCCTCCAGGAGGATGATTGCCAAGGGCCTGGAGCTTGGCATCCGCGGTTTCCACTCCAACGTCACGATGGCAGCATACAAGGCCGACAAGGCTAGAATCATCGCCTTCTTCCCACATGCCACCAAGGAACTTCAGATGGCATACGTCATCGGCCATGCCAGACGTCTGGTGGAGCCTGTGTTCAAACCCATGTCCAAGTTGAAGGGATTGTTCGACAGAATCTAAATTGACGTTATTAGATAACGTCATTCGTCGAATATTTTTCGATAAAAGCAACGAAACATACCATTTTTGTTAGACATCTGACGAATTCTATAAAAATCGTAGAATTTGACTAGTTTTTCTACGAATTTCAAAACGGATTTACGATATTCAACAGAATATCAAAAATGAATACCCAAGTATTATAATAAAGGTCTAAGATAACCACTCATGAAAGGACTACTGACACCCAACTCTGTCGCCATCATTGGTGCATCCAACGATGAAACGAAGCTAGGTGGAATGCTTCTCAAGAACATGATCAACGCCGGATTCGCCGGCAAGCTGTACCCCGTCAACCCCAAGGGAGGGGAGATTCAGGGACTCAAGGCATACACATCCATCACCGAGATCCCCGAGCCCGTGGACCTCGCCGTGATCTCCATCAAGGCCGCATTCGTTCCCGACGAGATGGCCAACCTGAAGAAGAACGGCTGCCACTGCGCAACCATCCTCACAGCAGGATTCAAGGAGGACAGCCCCGAAGGAAAGATCCTGGAGCAGAAGCTCGTAGCCGCCGCGAAGGAGGCTGATGTCAAGTTCTTCGGACCCAACTGTTTCGGTAACATGAACCCCTGGGCCGGAGTGAACGCCACTTTCGCACACCTCCTCCCCAGGAAGGGACACATCTCCATATTCTCCCAGTCCGGAGCGGTCGGATCATCGATCATCGACTGGGCATATTTCAACAAGATCGGTATCGCCAACTTCGTCACCTTCGGAAACAAGGCCGACCTGGACGAAGCTGACATCATCCCCGAGATATCCGAGGACCCCAACACGAAGGTAATCGGAATGTACTGCGAGGGAATCTCCAACGGACACAGGTTCGTCTCGGCTATCGAGAACATGCCCGTCGATAAGCCAATCGTCGTCTACAAGTCCGGAAGGACTCAGGCCGGAGCCGCCGCCGCATCCTCTCACACGGGATCCCTGGCAGGCGCCGATGCCGTCAACAATGTCATATTCAAGAAGCTCAACGTCTACAGGGCGAGCAGCCTGGACGACATGTTCGATGTTCTGAACGTGTTCAGCGGCTGCACCGAGATGAAGAAGAGCGGATTGGGAATCATCACCAACGCTGGAGGACTTGGAGTCATGTCCGCGGATGCCGCCTTCGATGCGAAGGAGGTCTACGCAGTCAAGTTCTCGGAAGAAACCATCAAGGAGATCAGGCAGAGAGTACCCACCGTCGCCGGTGTCACTAACCCCATCGATATCCGCGGTGATGCGAAACCCGAGTACTTCAAAGAGGTCATCGACATCCTTTCACACGATCCCGAGGTCGGAGCACTGGTCATCATGGGTTCACCGCTCGACACAGCGGACCTCGAGGCGGTCGCACAGTCCATCGTCGAGATCAAGGACCAGATCCCTGTTCCCTTCGTCGTCTGCTTCGCAGGCGGTCACAAGTGCGACAAGGCCAACAACTACCTCAAGGAGGCCGGAATCCCCACCTACCCCACACCTGACAGGGCCATCCATGCATTGGACATCCTCAGATCATACACGATCAACAAGGAGAAGAAGCACACCAAGATGTCCTACCCTGCCGTCAACGGCGGAGGAAGGGCTGCAGTCAAGAAGATCATCGACCAGGTCAGATCCGAGGGAAGGGACTCCCTCTCCGAATCCGAAGGAAAGGAAATCCTCAAGGCTTACGGTGTACCCACTCCCGGCGAGGCCACGGTCACATCCGCAGACGAGGCGGCAAAGGAGTGTGACAGGATCGGCTATCCCGTCGTCATGAAGATCGTATCCCCCGACATCAAGCACAAGACCGATGTGGGAGGAGTCGTCGTAGGCGTCAAGGACGCTGCCGATGCCAAGGCTGCATACCAGAAGATCATGGACAACTGCACTAAGAACGTGCCCGGAGCCAAGATCGACGGAGTCTCCATCCAGCAGATGGTCTCCGGACAGGAGGTCATCCTGTCGATGATCCGTGACGTCCAGTTCGGACCTGTCGTGTCCTTCGGACTCGGTGGAATCTACGTCGAGATCCTCAGGGAGATCTCCCAGGCACACGTTCCCATGACCGAGGAGCAGCTGGACGAGATGATCACCTCCACCAAGGCGTACAAGCTCATGTCCGGTGCAAGGGGACTCGCCAAGTCCGACATCCCCGCGATGAAGGAGACCATCAAGAGGATCGCACTCATCGCAGAGGAGAACCCCGAGATCCACGAACTGGAGATCAACCCGGTCATCGTGCAGGTCGAGGGCAAGGGTGCCTACGCCGTCGATGCCCTGGTCACACTCGTCAAAGAGTGATCCCAAACATTTACGGGGGAACCTTCCCCCTTCTCTATTCAGAGTGTGAAGTCCGCCGGCCTTCAAAGAAGGATCGACGCCGGCGGACTCCAGGCCTTATAGTCGGCTCAGACTTCTTCCATCACGAAAGGATTATATCCAATCAATTACGATTGTAATATCACCAATCGTAATGGTCAGCCGAAATCCTCCTTGCGGATTCCGACAGAAATTGATCTGTGCGATCGGCACAATATCACCTCCTGCCGAGGCCGGGGTCGATCAACCCTGATTGAACCTCTTTGATCCGCCATTTCGGACCACAGAGGCCCGAACTTCGGCGGGAGAACACCACTTCTGGATGTATATGATGTTTCGCCCAACCCGTCACAGCTAACATTCATAATGTTAATTTACGTCAGTCAGAACCATAATCATCCATCCCGAACGGTCATCAATATATCGGATGAGCCCATTGTGACTCCGATGACATCCGAACTCGTCTTCGTCGGACTGGGCCTCAGCGGCACTGATGGAATGACCGTCAAAGCGTTCAACGCACTGAAGGAATGCGACAAGATCTATGCAGAATTCTACACATCGTTCCTCATTGGTACGAAGGTCGAGGACCTGGAAGCTGCCATCGGCAAGAAGATCAAGGTACTCTATAGGGCACAGGTCGAAGAGAACGACGACATCATCAAGGATGCCCTCGAGATGAGGGTCGGATTCGTCACTGCAGGCGACCCCATGTCCGCCACCACCCATGTGGACCTGAGGATACAGGCCGCAGAGGCCGGGATCCCAGTGAGGCTGTTCAACGGGATCAGCATATTCTCCGCATGCCCCACCGTGTTCGGATTGCAGAATTACAAGTTCGGAAGGGCGGTGACGCTGCCGTTCATCGAGCAGGGATACCACCCCAAGTCCCCCTATGACCACATAATGGCCAACAAGAAGATGGGGCTACACACGATGATCCTCCTGGACATACACGCTGACGAGCTCAGGTACATGACCGCCCATGAGGCCATCGAATGGCTGATGCTTGGAGAGGAGAAATGGCAGGAAGGTCTGATCGACGACAAGACCATCCTGTGCGTCGCATCACAAGTGGGATCGCCCAATGAGAAGATCTTCGCAGGATATCCGCAGGACCTGCTGAAGATGGATCTCGGAGAGCCTCTTTTCACGCTCGTCCTGCCAGGCAACCTGCACTTCATGGAACAGTACGCACTGGTCAAATTTGCTGGGGCTCCTGAGGAAATCATAGAGGATGAATGATCTCCAGCCAGCAAACTAAAAAATTTATGAACCATTAAATGCTGGATGGGTAAGGGACATTACATCCAACCACCTTATATAGAAATAATGCGGTTTCGGTATCAACTAGCATAGCTAGGTGATTACAATGAAGATGAATTCGAAGATTCTCGCAGTTGCAGTCGTCGCCATGTTCGTTGCTACAGCTTTCGCTGTTGTCGCAACAGAGGACAATGATGCAGCTTCTGGTGAGCAGAAGACATATCATCTCTACATCGAGATCATCGATGAAGACATGAAGGTGACTGCTAAACAGTGGTCCACATTCACATGCGAAGAGAACAACGCTGCATGGGCCGCTAAGGCTACAGTCGAACTCCAAAAGATCGTCGAGGGCCAGGTCAACAGCGTCAAGGATTACTATATCAATCCCTCGACAATGTGGATTGTCTACCCCGAAGACTCAAAATGGTGGGCATCAACCTTCTACGGAAAGGATGGAAAATGGGCACTTGTCGATGAAATCTCTACCCAGTACGTGGAGAATGACACCACTGCGATTACCCTTTGTCCTACAACGATCTTCTCTGAATGCTACTACATTTCAGAGCTTCCGGTCGGAGCAGACGCGTCGAAATACCTCCACATCCAGTTGTTCGGAGGAGATCAGTACCACCTTCTGCCCCAGACCTCCGTTACCGGCTATGATTCCGGAATGCTGCTCTACATCATCATCGCGGTTGTCATCATCGTGATTATCGTTGCAGCAGTCTTCTACATGAAGAAGAAGAACGCTTGATTGGATCAAGATAACTAAACCCTTTACCAAACCCCTTCCATTATGTCTGGTGTTGCTGAATGAGTGGTGATAAATCTCGTAGGAGTAATCCTCCAATGACCGCTGAGAAAATCTTCAATCTGAAGACCGTCCTCACCCTAGGCATCGTCCTTATCGGCGTGATTCTTGGAGTTGTCGGAGCTGTATTCACCACTGAAGCTACACAGAATCACGCTATGGGAATACTCATCGATTTCGATGAGTATGATGTGACATGGTTCGAAGCAGACCTCAATATCAACGGCGATCCGATAGAAGTACTAGAGGATGCTTGTGACGAGAACGAATATGCCTTGACAATCGATTCCGCTGGTAAGGTCCTAGAAATCAACGGTGTCGAGAATGACTCCACCCACACATGGGAACTCTGGTATGTGGAGAACGGAGGGAGCACCGAATGGGTAAGATCCACCACATACAACATCGATGCCAAGGACTATGCGGTTGTGGCATGGGCTTACAGATCTGAAGGACAGACTCCGACTGTGGCCGTGGATTATACCGGCGTCTGCATTTATGGATACCCGCAATCATACAGGGTAGTGACGATGTCGCCTGTGGCAACTGAAACGATATTCGCCCTGGGTGCAGGGAACAACATCGTAGGTACAGACTACTACAGTAACTACCCTGAAGAGGTAAATGAGGGGAAGAAACGTGGCGAGATAGCCATAACGGGAACATACACCGACCCCAATTATGAGATAATCATGAACCTTAAACCGGACATAATTGTCGGTGATGGTTCTCAATTCAACCAGATTCAACTATGCAAGACTGCAAGATCGACTGTGAACACAGTCGTTCTCTACAGCGGAAATGACATCCGCACGATATTCAACAACACATACATCACCAGCCGCGCCATAGGCTATGATCTGGCGTTCGACATGGTATGGGAAAACAGCCAAGAGGCCTTAGGTCTGATAGATGACCAGCTTCAAAAGGTGCCCCATTCCGACAAAAAGATCATGATAGCCCTCTCGACCGATGTATCGCCGTATGTGGCAGGAGCAGAAACATACATCGATGACATCCTGAGGACCGTCTACGTCACCAACGCGTTCTCCTCGGTGGACGGTTGGAGCCACATAAGCACCGAGATGATCCCGCGCTACAACCCCGATACGATAATCATCGTGAATGACAGCTATCAGTGCACTCAGGAGGATTGGGACCTCATGTACTCCAGCCTCTACGAGACCTGGAAGGCGACTAACGCCTACAAGACCGGAGAAGTGTACATTCTGACGGGTAAATGCAGCGATCTAGCATCACGCTCATCTCCCAGATTCCCGCAGATGGTGGAACTTCTGGGGGAGATATTATATCCCGAAGCTTTCGAGAAAGAAAGCATGCCGAAGTACATCGGCGACAATTATCTTGACTATCTTGAATATTCAAAGTATCTAGGATACATCTGAGGAATTGGAATGAAATACGGCAAAAGTGTTCTGATCATAGCTATAATCATAGCTTTCTTGGGAGCCGTCTTCGTTTCTGATTCAGTGTCGGACTCTGATGCGACAGACCACAGCAACTCTCTCCTTCTGGATAGGGGGAACGGTGGAGTCGATTGGTATGAAATCAAGACGGCAGGTTCCGTCCGTGACGTCATAACCGAGACTCTGAAGGCCAACGGTCATCAATGTAGCATATCCGGTTCCACACTGACCATAGACGGCAAGACATCGTACGTGACTGGAACCGGCGTTGAGACGACGGATGACGTGCTCAACAAACCCGGAACATCTTCGATCACAGTAAAGGCGCAATGGATCGTCTACAAATGGGATGATTGGGCCTGGTCCGTGGAGAAGGATCTGTCGTCAGATTATTCGGGAACTTACGCGGTCGGTTTCTATCCGACAGGAACCGTGCCCGCGGAAACACCCGACCATCAATCGATCACCTGTATGGGAATAGAGTCCACCATGACATACAACATCAACGCAGAAGTGTCCGATGACAGCTCCCAATTCGTCTGGGGAAGCAACGGTTTCGAGGGCAACTTCGGTTCATACTCTCAGCCTATGACTGCTGGGGGCTATGTGTTCGTCAAGTTCGGATATGGAATGGGCAAGAGCTCCGGAAATTCCACCATGGTATGCATGGACTTCTATACGGGCGATGTGAAATGGTATTTCAGATACCCCACGACCTATTACGAGGTCATGAGCGCAGCGATCGTCGGAGATAACATCTACATCCAGTCTTCGTTCGGTAAGCTCTACAAGATCAACTGGAGGACCGCAGCAGGTAACATGAGCGAATCGGAAGAGGTCACGACTTTCTATAGTGTACCTGCGGTACATTCTGACGTGGTGATCCCTAACGAGGTTCCTGAAGGAGTCCAAGGGAAGAAAAACTCGGACGGTTTCACATCTATCAGCTACAATTCTGGAGTTATAGTATCCAAAGGTGTGACCGGACTGATCTATGCTTTCGATCTCGATCTGAACCCGATCTGGTCATGTCAGACAGGAGGAGTAAGCTACACATATGCGGCATCCATCGATGATGCCTATGTGTACGCTGGACAGTTCGACGGCCACCTATACATCATCGACAAGAAGGACGGAACCCTGCTGTATGACCAAAAGGTCTATGAGAAGAAGAAAGGAGAAACCGTAACCGGTTCAGTCTGCCCCGTGGCCGTCATGGAATGGAACGGGGACAAGTACCTGGGCATGGCGTTCAACGACGGACTCGTCATGAGCTCCCAGATCTACGGAATAGCGATTTACAAGATAATCGACAACGGAGGATTGGGACTGGAGGAAGTGTACTACTCCGAATCGGAACTGGGTTCCGTCAGCGGTTATGTCACACCGGTATTCACAGATGATTTCGCAGGCATATACTTCTCATGCAACAAGGACGCAACCCCCACCGTCGGCCGTATAAGCCTGGAAGGGGAATTAGAGATCCTCAGCACCAACAATTATGTCACCCACTCGGCACTCATGCTCGTCAACGGCGAATATCTGGTCGCCACCAGCTACAATAAGGCACAGCCGGTTATGCAATTCGATCTCTCCGGAAAGAGGATCGGAGAATTCTGGGTTCCAGAGGATTATACAGATTATTGCATGACCAATGCGATCTTCATCGACGGGTATTACCTTGTCGGCAACGATGTGTCCGTATGCATGGTGAAAGGAGGATTCGATGAACCGAAGAACATCGATCCTGTTGATCCGGTAGACGACAGCAACCTCTGGCTGGTGATAGGCGTTGTCGCTGCCGTCGTAATCATTTTCGTAGCGATCTATGCATTCCTCAGATTCGTTAAGGGATGGGAGCACCCGTTCTCTCAGCTGAAGGATTCCTTCGGACACTTCCTGTACGGAGAGGATTACACCCACAACACCCTTCGCAGGCACAGATTGTGGCTTGTAATGGGTGTAGGAATAACTTTGACAATCATTGTCGCACTCGTATCGATGTGCATGGGACCTACCTCCATTATGGGGCTCGGGGATATGTTCTCCGCACTGTTCTCGGCCATAGGCAAGGGCGGACAGAACCTCACATACGATGAATTGATGGTCTACAGCGCCAGGCTGCCCAGGACCCTGGTTGCCCTGGCAGTAGGTATCGGACTCTCTGTGGCCGGTGCGATGTATCAGGCCATCATCAGGAATCCGCTGGTCGACCCGTACATAATGGGAGTCAGCTCAGGAGCAGGAACCGCAGCCATAGCCGTGATAGCGTTCGACTTCACGTTCTTCGGACTGTTCCCGTCTCACTCGATCTATCTGACCGCTATCGCGGCAGCCCTGGGAGGAATCGTCGCATTCGGATGCACCATGATCCTAGCCAACAGATCGGGAGGATCGTCTGTGAACTATGTCCTATCCGGAGTCATAGTCGGACTGGTCTTCGGTGCAGCTCAGACGCTGATGCTCACATTCGCCGGAGACCAGGTGTCCGGTGCGCTCTCATGGCTCTACGGATCCTTCGCGGAAATAACCTGGTCTAAGGTCTGGATTGTCTTCTTGCCTGCGTTCGCAATTTCCTTTGCATCCCTATTCTGGGCCAGAGAATTCAACCTCGTGCTTCTGGGCGAGGATCAGGCCAAGCAGATGGGTTTGAATGTCAAGAAGTTCAACCTGATCATGCTGACATTGGCGTCGGTCCTGACCGCCATCTGTGTTGCGTTCTGCGGAATCATCGGATTCGTCGGACTGGTCATCCCCCACCTATGCCGTATGATGCTTGGAGGGGATCACAGGCTTGTGCTGCCTGCGTCCATGGCGTTCGGAGGATTCCTGATGATAGCAGCGGATCTGCTGTCAAGGATGCTGATCATCGGATTCGAATTACCTGTCGGAGCCATCACCACGATCATAGGTGTGCCTGTGTTCGCTTGGCTCCTTATCAAGAGGGGGAAGATGTATGACGGATGATTACAACGAGGCCCCTCTGCTGGAGCTCAGGGACCTTCACAAGATCTACGAAGACGGATACCATGCAGTGAGAGGAGTATCTTACAAGATCGGCCCCGGACTGCTGGTGGGATTGATTGGACCCAACGGATGTGGGAAGTCCACTATGATGAAGTGCATCAACAGGCTGCACGACATCACGGAAGGCGACGTCCTCATCGATGGTGAATCCGTCAAGGGCAAGAGCCCCAGCGAGATTGCGAAGATCGTTGCCAATGTCCCTGCCGAGCTGAAGGCCAGCTTCGGACTGACGGTGTATGAGACCGTGATCCTCGGAAGATATCCCTATCTGAAGAACATGTGGTGGGAATCCCCGGAGGACGAGTCATTCGTAGAGGATGCTCTCAAGAAATTTGGAGTCTCCCATCTCAAGGACCGCCCGCTAAGCATGCTCTCATCCGGAGAGAGGCAGCGTGTCCTCATAGCCAAGGCATACGTCCAGCAGCCCAGATTGATGTTGGTGGATGAACCCACTTCACACCTCGACATGAAGTACAAGCTCGAGGTCATGGAGTACCTGAGCGCCATGGTCAAGAAGGACATGACCATCCTCGTTGCGGAGCACGACATCTCTCTGATGGCAAGGTACTGCGACCTGTGCATCATCATGAAGAAGGGGGAGATAGTGGCCATAGGTAAGCCCAAGGATGTCATAACCCCTGAGCTCATCGAGGATGTCTACGAGGTATCCGCATCGGTCGGACTTGACAAGGACGGAGAGCTATTCGTCCTCCCGAAGAGGTTTAGGAAGGATCACGACATCCTTTAATCAGAGCATTCAATCCAAGGGACATGGTCAAATGCCTTCGCGTACCAAAGAAAGACGGGGAATCCGTCCGTTCACGTCTGGTATCAGAGGACCTTCTGGACCTTGATTCCAAAATACGCGCTGAAGGCGACTTCCTTCTAATACCGATCAGATGCGATTCCTTCGAAGAATACGAGGTGTTAGACTGCGATCTCGGGGTCCAGGAGCACAAGGTGTCCGACTACACGGAGATCGCCAAGGTGCCCCAGGATCTGGAGGATGCCCTTCCCAGTTCATTCGATGTCGTCGGCGATGTCGCAATGATCAAGATCCCCGACGAACTTTGGGATTACAGACACCAGATAGGGGATGCACTGATCAAGGTCAACAGGAACATCCGTGTGGTTTTCCATGACTACGGCGTCAAAGGCGACTTCAGGATCAGAGATCTGGAGAAGATCGCAGGAGATGGTTCCTCGGAAACCGTACACAAGGAATTCGGTGTGAAGCTCTACACCGACCCTTCCAAGGTCTACTTCAACCCAAGGCTATCCTCGGAGAGGTCCAGGATCGCCAACCTTGTGAAGGATGGCGAGACGATAATCGACATGTTCGCCGGCGTCGCCCCGTTCGGCACCGTCATAGGGAAATTGGCAAAACCCGATGTCATCTACTCAATCGACCTCAATCCTGAAGCGGAACGCTTCGCAAGGATGAATGCCGATAAAAATCACATCGGATGCATCAGACCGATGACGGGCGATTCCTCGAAACTCATCTATGACCTGCCCATGGCCGACCGTGTGATAATGAACCTGCCCCAGATAGCCGACAGATTCCTGGGATTCGCAATGGATCGGATGAAATCTGGTGCGACAGCACACATGTACAAGATCATCGAAAGGGCGGAATTCCCTCAATTCTGCGATGATCTTACGAAAGAAATGAAAGAGAAAGGACACCGCATCGAGATACACAGCTCTGAATTGAAGACTTACTCTCCGACCATGAGCGTGTACTCGATGGATGTCGTTAAACTTTGAATCAATCCTTCTTGATCTGCTCCAGCGTTACGCCTGTCTGACCCTGGTAATGGCCGCTCCTCTCAGAGTAGTCCTTCAGCGTCTCGCTGTTCAGGGTCTCGAAGACCATCTGGCAGAACCTCTCCCCTATGGGAAGCTCTATAGGGTCATCAGTGGCATTGTATGCTCCGAGCGTGAGGGTGCCTTCGAATCCGGCATCTATCTTACCGAATGATCCGATTATGCCCTTCCTTATCCAAGTCGTCCTCAGCCAGAGCTGGGCGCAGACATCCTTGGGCATCCTGACCCTCTCGATAGTGGATACATAGAACATCGTCCTCGGAGGTATGGTGACATTCCCTTCGGTCTTCAGGTCCGGATCTCCCCTGACCATGATCTCCTTGATGCGGAGGTCATATCCGTTCGGAGTAAGTCCCCTCTCGTGATAGTCGCTGATTCCGAGGTATCCGGTCATCATGCTCTCCACGATGTCCTTGTCAGATAGTATCGCCATGCGTAGAGCATGCACTCCATTCGATAAAGGTTATGTCATCGGTACGCGTTGCGTCACCCATGATAATCCCCGCTTTCCTCAAGGAAGGACAGACCATCGGAGTCACCGCACCGTCTTTCGGAGTGGTCGAACCCCTGGACATCATCCGCTTCGAACACGCGGAGGAAAAACTTGGGAAGCTGGGGCATCCTGTGAGGAAGACGTCCAACGTGCATACGGCCGATGAGCGCGGAAGGAGCTCGCCCATGATGCAACGCGTCATGGAACTGGGAAGCCTGTTGGAGGACGATTCCGTCGGTGCTGTGATTTCTGCCAGCGGCGGGGACTACCAGTGCGAGATGCTCATGGGAATGGACTGGGATTTCGTAGAGAGGCATCCGAAGTGGATTCAGGGCTACTCCGACAACACCGTCCTTCTGTTCAAGATCACGGCGGAACACGATATCGCCACGATCTACTGCGGTAACTTCGGGGACTATGGGATGGAACCTTGGCACCGCAGCGTGTCCGAGAACCTGGAGTTCCTGGAAGGAAAGAGGACATCCCAGAAATCCTTCGAGATGTATCAGGATGGTTTCTTCGACAAGGAGACCGGACTCGAACCCATAGGACAGGATAAAATGGTCGAATGGGTGTCGAACGTCGGGGACACTAAGTTCTCAGGCAGGCTTATCGGCGGATGCATGGACGTCCTCGAATGGTATAATAAGAAGGGATTGGTCTCGTTGGAAGAATTCAACAGGAAATACTCTAAAGACGGCATCATTTGGTATATGGAGACTTTCGACATGGACCAGCCCCGGATCAATAAGATGTTCAAGAACATGATCAATGACGGCTGGTTCGAGGGAGTCGAGGGATTCGTATTCGGGAGACCGCTGTTCTACTGTGGGAGCGACTATCAGAAGGTCGTTTGTGATTGCCTCGAAGAATTCAACGTACCGAAGGTGTTCGGTGCGGATGTAGGCCATAAAGGACCAAGAATGACGTTCATAAACGGTGCAAAAGTAACTTTTGATGTAAACGGAGATAAGGCAAGTATCTCCTATCAGTTCGATAATTGACGACATACATTGCCAGCATGAAAAAATAGTTTAGTTGGATGATATATCCTATTTAAATACCGAGAGTTGGATTATTAGTCCGATAACATGGACAAAAAGACGATGTCTATTATCGGAATCCTTGTGATTGCGGTTGTCGCAGTAGCTGCAATAGCCGTTTTCATGGTACCCCATGATCAGAAGGAAGGTGTTACAGATTACGCAGGAAACGTCATTGAACTGACAAAGGACCCCACAAGAATTGTCTGTACAGACGTTGTCGGTGCAGAAATCGTTTCTGACCTTGGATACAATAAGGCCATCGTCGGAGTTTCATCCTACGCTAGTGTATTCGATGTTTCGTCCGATATAGTTGGAATTGATCTGGACTTAGACTACCCTGGAAACTTAGTAGCAGATATCGAATCTGGAAAGGTCGCGATCGTGGGTTCATACTACAACTGGACTGCAGATGCGGTCGCGGCATGCGAACCTGATATTGTCATCATCTCCAAAGAACAGATTTCTTCGGACACCTCTAAAATGACACAGCTTCAGACCCTCGGAATCACCGTCATCGTCCTCAATAACGAGTACGGATTCCAGGACAGTCTTGACAACTACAGTCTTCTTGGTAAGATCCTCGGAAAGCAGAGCATGACCAAGAAAATCACAGATGCCATGACCAGTGCATTCGAAAAGATCAAAGAGGTCGCTGCCAAGTCTGATCTAGCAGGTAAAAAGTATGCATACATCTGCGACAGCGGAAGCTATGGATTCTACATTTACAAGAACCACATGATCATCACCTTGCTAAACAGTGTCGGATTTGTCAACTCCATGCCTGTTAATGCCACAACCAAGATCCAATTCCAGGAGGAATTGGCAAAAGCAAACCCCGACTTCATAATTCTCGACGATATGTCAATGGGTCTTGATTGGGCAACAGTGGTTGCAGGATGGAAAGCGGACCCCGTCCTTGGAGAGGTCGATTGCATCAAAAACGATATGTTCTGGTGCCTCGAATACAAGCCCTTCCAAGCTTGCGGATACAATACCGTCCACCTCATTAACGGTGCCGCACTCATCGCTGCAATGATAAACCCTGAGGACACCGGAGTTGAAGTCCCCAACATCGTCACCAGCAAAGACTGGGAAAACTACATCCAGTGGCTCGACGAATACTGAAACCAAGTCGGGCCTCGGCCCGACCTTTTCTAGATGATAATATGAATGATTCAGCGATTTCTAATAATCCGCAGGAGCTCACTGGCGTCAAAAAGACGCGCAGAAGAGCTACACTTATCGTCATTTCAGGAATAATCTCACTGTTCTTTCTCTTCTTGATCTCCCTAAATGTAGGTGCGTATCCTATCGAGATTGGTGATGCGATTCATCAGATTTGGCAGATCATAATAACAGGGGGCAATCCAGAAGACATGAGCGGCAAGGTCATCTTAAACCTCAGGATTCCACGTGCCATTGCAGTCATACTTGTTGGTGCTGGCCTAGCCATCGCTGGAGCCGTTATGCAGGCTATGATCCACAACCCTTTGGTAGATCCGTACGTGACCGGTGTGTCATCGGGTGCATCGTTCGGGGTCGTCCTATTTACCTTGGGTGGATCGCTTACAGGATGGGCATTCTCATTCATGCTTGCACCGATCGGGGCCATCGCAGGAGCGGTGGGTGCTTTTTTCGCCACTATGGTCGTGGCAGAAGCAGCAGGCGGAAAAGCTATGAGCTATGTCCTAGGCGGGGTGATTATCGCAGCGGGCCTAAGCTCTGCCACAACGATCATAATGTCTTTGACAGCCGATAAAATCCACAGCATAACCGGGTGGATGTTCGGAAGTTTCGCAGACATCGAATGGGCTGACGTCTGCATCATAGCCATCCCGATTATCGCCATATTGATCGTAGTCCTACTGGAAGCAAGGAAACTGAACGTTATGCTTCTGGGAGAGAGCCAAGCACAGTACCTCGGTCTCGATTCTAGGAAGTACAAGAGGAACATGCTGATGCTTACCGCTGTATTGACTGCATTCTGTGTTGCATACTGCGGAGTCATTGGTTTCGTAGGACTCATCGTCCCGCACCTGTGCAGAATGGTGGTCGGCGGCGATCACAGGGTACTGATCCCCTCTAGCATCATCGTCGGTTCCGTCGTCCTAATGGTTGCTGATGTGATATGTAAATCCGGACCCATCGGGGAACTACCAATCGGTGCAATCACCTCGGTTGTCGGAGTTCCGTTCTTTATCTACCTGATGATGAAGGAGGGTAAGAGATATGCCATGTGACGATGAGAAACCGATGTTGGATGTAAAAGACCTGGCGTTCAGTTACACCGATGAGGAGACTCTAAAATGCATTGAGATGCTTATCAAGCCAGGTGAATTCGTGGCTTTGATGGGACCCAACGGATCGGGTAAGACCACACTGATGCGCTGTATCAACAAGGTCATGAAGATCAATAACGGTTCGGTGAACATAGATGGTGACGATATCCTTTCAATGACCATGGAAGACATCGCCAAGATCTGCACGACGGTCCCTGCGGACACCCCCTTGGACTTCGCACTAACGGTAAGGGATTTCGTATCCCTTGGACGCACGCCCTTCATCAACTCTCTATGGTGGGAAAGCGATGAGGATGAGGCGATAGTCGACAAGGCCATGTGGGACCTCGGCATCACTAAATACTCTGAGAGAAGACTCCATGAACTGAGCAGCGGAGAAAGAGCACGTGTTCTGCTAGCAAAGGGGGTCGTCCAGACTCCGAAGCTGATGTTGGTTGATGAACCAAGTGCACACCTTGACATCAAATACAAGGTCCAGGTTATGGAAATCCTCAAGGACCTTACCAGAAGAACTGGATTGACCGTGCTGATAGCATCTCACGACATCAATCTGCTGACCAGATTCTGCGACCGCATAATGCTTCTCTCAAAGGGGAAGATCCTTGACTGCGGCCTCGCCAAGGATGTAGTTACTAAAGAATCCATCAGGGAGGTTTTCGGCATTGAGGTTGAGCTTGTGGAGTGCAACGACACACTCTACATCCTTCCGACAGGTTCCACCATGAACATACAGTAAACTCATTCCGCCGTGATCTTAAGGGTCACGGTGTTGCCTTCTGACCCCATCCAGACGCGCTGGTAATCAAAATCGACCTCATAGGTTCCTGCTTTCTCCGCCTTCAGAGTGAAATAATGGATTCCGCCGACCCCCACCCTCGGAGGGTTGCCTGGATCGTCCACACGATACAGGTCGTCTACCAAAGCGATGCCTCCATCAGAGACCAGTACCCAATCGTACCCGGTGGTCACGTTTCCGCGCAATCCGACGGTGAACTCCTCTCCAACCTTGACGGTCTTGTCCCCGGATCCCTCCAGCATTGTGAAATCCATGTCATCACCCTGCGAGTCCGCTGTACTAGGATAGAATGTCCCGAACAGGACCAGAACCACCGCCAGGACCGATATCCCAGCTATTAACTTCATATCCATCTCACAAACGCCTCAGATTTGGCTAGTCCTACTGATAGAAAAAACTAATGATTGGACAATCAGTTTTATTGCAAGTACACGATACAGAGGACACTGGACAGGCGATGCTATGTCAGAAGTGATCAACCATAAATGCCCGAGCTGCGGAGCGACCCTAGAGTTCGATATCAGATCCCAAAGGGTCAAATGCCCGTACTGCGACAGCGAGTTCGATGTGTCTGAAGTCGCATCCAATGACGGGGATCTGACAGCGGATTTCGAATTGGCAGACAACGGGGGTATCGAATGGAAGGATGCCGAGCTTTACGGTATCTCGGAGTATCAATGCGAATCGTGCGGAGGGAACATCTATTCGGATGAGAACACATCCGCCACCCTGTGCCCGTATTGCGGGAACGCCGTCATGCTGAAAGGGCGCCTCAGCGGTGTCCTGAAGCCCGATAAGGTCATACCCTTCCAGATGACCAAGGAGAGAGCCCTGGCCGGGCTGGAGGAGCATTGCGGAGGTAAGAGGTTCGTCCCCAAGAAGTTCCTCCTCAACAACAAGCTGGAGGAGATCAAAGGGCTGTATGTCCCGTTCTGGGTGTACAACGCCGACCTTGACGGCGACGTGATGTACGAATGCGTCAACGAGCGCACCTGGACCTCCGGGAACACCGAGTACACCGAGAGGAAGTACTACAACGTCAGGAGAGCTGGAGAATTGTCATTCGACCATGTTCCGGCCGATGGTTCCTCCAAAATGCCCGATGACCTGATGGAATCCATCGAACCGTTCGATTTCGGTAAGGCCGAGGATTTCACGACCGCATACCTCTCAGGATACGTCGCGGACAAATACGACCTCGACCAGGATACCGTCCGCCCCAGGGTAAGGAAGAGACTGCAGGAGGGCACATCCGACCAGTTCAGGACGACAGTCAACGGCTACGATCAGGTGAAGACCCGTAACGTGGAGATCTCCGCAAAGAGCTCCACGGTGGATTATGTACTCTACCCAGTTTGGCTCATGAACACGGATTGGGAAGGCAGGAAATTCATATTCGCCATGAACGGCCAGACAGGCAAGATGGTAGGAAATCTGCCGGCGGACATGCTGAAACTCGGCGGTGCCACCGCGGGGATCTTCGCTGCGATATTCGTCCTTGGCACCTTGGCATTGGGCCTCATGGCCGACGACTTCGTAGGCGGTGCGATCTTCGGACTTATAGTCGGCGGAATCGCAGCAGCTGTTTTCTACTCTCACTTCAAAGGGTCGTTGAGAACGGTCAGCTTCCAGCACGGCGCTTCGAACTACTACCGCAGCGGCAGCATGAAAATCAGGATAAGCACCGACGAGTTCGATCATAAGGAACTGTCCTCAAGGCGTATAAGCAACGATTGAAACCTTGGGTCCCGCAAGGGACCCTTTCCTTTTCTGACGGAAAGACTCCGTCCATCGGATTGTGAATTGTAGAAAAGATGAGTGGTCCCGCTGAGATTTGAACTCAGGACCTTCCGGTTATCAGCCGGACGCTCAAACCGTGCTAAGCTACGGGACCAACATACCCCAGGATAGATAGGTCACATATAAAGTTTGGGTAATGGTCCGACGGCCAGGGAACCGATTTATATTCAGAAATAGATGGCCTGGCATGGAGCCAGCCTATCAGGAATCCCGCATGCTTTTACCCAAGAACCTAGCTATAATGCTGGTAGCGGTCCTGATTATCACATGGTTGTCGTTCCTGGTTACCAAAATGACTTACTACGACGGGATCCCGATGCTAGCGGTCTACGGATTCGGAATCATCACCGCTATAGCCTCGGTTCTGATCTTTGCCATGAAGTACAACATCTCGGTCTACGAGGACAGGGTGGAGATTTGGTACATTGTATCGAAGACCGTGATCCCCGTTCCGGAGATCATCGATACCAGAACCGGTGAGCTGAACCTCATCAAGAACTACTCGGCTTGGAACCTGAAAGGTGTGAGGTACAGGACATTCTCCGCCGTAGGGGAAGACCTTGGCATCGGACTGAAGGTCACCGGCAAGAGGGTGTACTACATGTCCACAAAGGATCCTGAGGCCATCGCGGCTCTCCTTCCCAAGGAGGAATGAGCTTGCAGGTCACATTCCATTGGGTAAGGGTCCAGACATTCTGCTACGCCACCGAGAGACAGGACCTCATCGAGGATACGCTGAAGGAGCTCCTCGGGGACATAGAGTTCGAAGAGGAGATCACCGAGAGCGAGCACGGGAACACCATGATGATCCTGGAGACCCGCATAACGAAGCAGAGAGAGTTCACTGACCTGTTCTCTAAGCTCGGCGACGATGTCCTGGATTACATCCTCGATGACATCGACAACCGTGTCGATGAGGATGACATGTTCTACCTGCGCTTGGACAAGCAGAAGGCCGTTCAGGGCATCTATGAGGTCGCCCATCACGGCGACGTGATTTCGATATTCGGCAAGGTGCAGGCGCATCCGGCAAGAAAGGATGTGGCCGTCAAGGTTCTAGAGGAGTTCCTTCAGGCAATCCGGTCTCCTCCATCGGCTCGTTCTTGACCACCAATGCGCATTCCAGCACGCGGTGTCCCTTGACGCTGGTAACTGTTATTGTAGCGTTATCCAGTTCGACTACGTCACCTTTGGTTGGCGCTCTCTGGAGCTTGTACATGATGAATCCGGCCATGGAAGGCTCGTCGTAATCCTCACGGTCGATGAAGATCCCGACCTTGTCCATGACATCATCGATGTCGGCCATGCCTTTCACGATGTAACGTCCGCCCTCTGCAGCGCTGACATCCTGCTGGACAGCGTCGCTCTCATCCCAGATCTCACCTACCAGTTCTTCGATTAGATCCTCCAGCGTGATGATGCCCCTGGTCCCTCCGTATGAATCTAAAATCACGGCCATATGGATCTTGGACCTCTGCATCTCATTCAGTGCGCTAGCTACGGTAACGGTCTCAGGGATGTACTTCACAGGCATCAGGATATCGCGAATCGAGAACCTCACACCCAATGCTGAATTGGTGAAGTAGGTCTTGGAATAGACCACTCCGATTATGTTGTCTATGGTGTCGTCGTAAACGGGTATCCTAGAGAATCCGGACGTCACGAACTTCTTCCCCAGCTCCTCGATCGGCTCATCCACCTCGATGGCGACTATGTCCACGCGGTGCACGTAGACCTCCGAGACGGCTATGTCGTCAAGCCTCATGGCGTTCTTGATCAGCTCGCTCTCGCTCTTCTCCAGTACACCGTCGGATTGGATCTCGTCGATCATGACCTCCAGCTCGTCCTCGGTAATGAGCTGATCGTTGGAACTGCCGACAAGATTGGTCAGTTTCAGGAACAGCCATGACAGCGGCGAGAAGAGGATGATTATCCAATGGATCACAGTGCATACTGCCATGCATGTCTTTTCAGGATGCTTCTTGGCGAACGATTTGGGAGTGATCTCACCGAATATCAGCAAGAGCAGAGTCATGACCACGGTTGATGCGATCGCTCCGGTCTTCGCTCCCAAAAGCAATGCGAACATGGTTGTCGCAATGGATGTTCCGGCGATGTTCACCAGATTGTTACCGATCAGGATGGTTGTCAGGAACTTGTCGTATGTTTCGAGGATGTTTAGGGTCCTCTGGGCCTTCTTGTTACCGTCATTGGCCATCTTCTTCAGCTTGATGTCATTGACGCTTGTGAAAGCGGTCTCGGACATCGAGAAGAACGCAGATACCGCAATCAGCACTACGATCGCTAGACTGTACAGTATGACTACCGTGTCCATATCTCAGGCACGCATCCTATCGGGGACATCAAAAAATGTCAATTCGATCCATCCGCAATGATATGTAATATAAATACACTTTAAAAAGGGTTTTCTGAACACGGATACATTGGTCAAAGCCGTCTAGACCATGTGATTTCAGACAATGACTAGATGCGCGGTCTCATGTACTTTCACACGCGCAAACCAGCATATTTGTAGATGTAATCACATCAGTCGTCCAATGAGAGCATTGGTCGTCATCGATTATCAGAACGACTATGTGGTCGGTCCCCTCAGCACCAGGTTCACCCAGATGATAGAGGGCAACATCTGCCAAAGGATCGAGGAGACACTCAAGGCCGGCGGGGACGTGTACTTCGTCATGGACATGTTCAACGAGGATTACCTCCAGACCCCTGAAGGCAAGAGGAACCCGATCAAACACTGTATCAGAGGAACAGCTGGCCAGGAGCTTTTCGGTAAGATGAACAACTACGTCTCTAAGGCGAAGATCCTCCGCAAGGACACTCCCGGATGCGAGGAGCTTTTCGGAAGGCTCAGACATTACGGTGAGATCGAGCTCTGTGGCGTGGAGACTGATAAGGACATCATTGCAAATGCGATAATCGCCAGATCCTCCAATCCCAACGCCAGGATAATCGTCAGACAGAACTGTGTGGCGTCCAGGGACTCGCTTATGGCCGACGAGGCCAGCGATATAATGAGAGGTCTCGGGATAGAAGTTATGTGATCAGTCGGGAAGGTTGTCCTTCACGCTGTTTATCCTTTTCACGACTTGGATGTACTTCTCGTGCTCTGCATCAGCGGCCTTCTTGCAGTCCAGGAACTGATTGTGGCAGACCTGCGCCTGCTCCCTGAGCTTGTCCGCTTCCTCATAGAGCGAGTGCATCTTCTCATGTAGGGTCTGGCCGCTGGTGTTGTACTTCACCATCTTCTGATGATAGGTGTCGGCCATCTGCTTCGCGCCGTTGATATCCCCCAAACCGCCGCGCTCACGCATCATCCTAGCCTTGTCGTTCCATTCGTCGCGCTTCTGCCTGGCCTCCGACGCGGAGAGATTCATATCATCCCTCTGGTCCTTGTACGACCTAGCTTCGGCGGAAAGCCTCCTGGCCCTCTCTTGGAGCTTGTCCCTCTTCTCGGCCAGGACATCGGCCTGCTGATGGAACTTGTCCCTCTCGGTCTTGTGCTTCAAGGCCTCCTTGTTCAGCTCCTTGAGGATCTCATCCAGGCTGCGCAGGTCCTGCTCGATGGCATCGGAAACATCGCTCATGATGCCAAAGGATAAGTCCTACCTACATATATTCTGAACCATGACCAACGAGGCGTACCGCAAATGCAAGACCTGCAGGTTCTGCAATCACAAGGACGGTATGTGGATCTGCGTAGTCAATGTGAAGAACACGGCACCAGAATCCACCTGTGACAGGTACCGCCCCGGCTGCTGCGAGAACTGCGGATTCTTCTCCAAAGGCGTATGCTCCCGCACCGGCGAGGAGAAGTACGAACTGGACGTCTGCACCGAATACGATCCCTCAGGTTCCCTCTGACATCCTCTGCCTGCGATTGGACAGGACATTCTTGACACTGGTCTTGGCAGTCGAACTGCCCATCATGACCTTCTTTGCCGAGTCTGGGATCCCGAAGTAGACGATGTTGTCGCAAATGCCAGTTCCGGCACGGAGCTGAGGGCGGACCCTTGAATACGATTCCTGCAGGGATCCGATCTCGGAATTCAGCATGGCCGTGAGGTCGTAGACCTTCTTCATCCTGAAATCCGCAGCGTTCTTGAAACCGGATTCCGGAAGAAGGGGGTTGTAGGTGCCTTCCATGAAATCCTCGTCCAGATCGTCTATGCAGTCCATCAGGTACACGACGGTGCTCAATTGCCTGAAGACGTTGTCGAGATCATCGCTGGCATGCTCCCCGGCTATGTCCCTGAGAGCACCGATGAGACCTTCTCCGAAGGTCCTTCCCATGAGGACTGCATCCTTGCTGCCCTCCGTTTCCAACTTGTGGAGGTTCTCGAACCCCACTCCGACCATACGGTCGTACTCGGGGTACATGGATACCGCCTTGGAGATTCCCTTCCCCAGAGCAGTGGAGGCGAGCTTCGATTTCATCGAGGGTTTGTCGGTATCATCGTCGTGAAGCTCCCATTTGGTGAGAATCAGCGTGTACGCGGCCATCGCCCTCATGAGATCGGAATCGGCTTTCGGCTTATCTAGCACGCAGATCCTCTTCCTCGTACCTTCGAAATTCAATACGTCCCCGGCAATCCCGTTGAGGAGAATTGTGTTGAACGTCATGTCGTAATTGACGGTCAGCGTGCTCGTGACACCGAAACCTGCCTTCAACTGGTGGCAGCCCTCGCAGTAGTACCTGCGGTAGATCTTGTTGTCCGCAGGGGAGAGCCTGTTGTAGTAAGGCAGGGTGTACCCGAGCATATACGACCATCGATGACAAATGATAAAGATTTAGCCCAGAGGCCATTCCAGATTGGTTCGCTGGATGTCAGCCACCCATCAATAATTATATAGTGGCAACTTCTTAGCCAACCTATCAGAACCCCACTGATAAGGTGAATTTCATGTCCTACGATGCAGAATCCATCGACAAACTGACAGCAATGTACGAGAACCAGTCCCCCAATGCATTCATCGCATTCTCCATGGAGGGACTTCCTCAGGACAACGAGCACGCAGAGCGCTTCGACAAGGGAGCCGATGCAGAGCACAGCGAGCTCTCACCCTGCGACTACTGCTGCTGCAGCGACAAGGGATACTGCAACTCATGGGGATGGCACCTCTGTGTCATCGGAAGCGTCGTCATTCTTCTGGCGTGCTGCTGTTACGCGACAGACGGGTTCTTCGGAGCCTGGCCCTATTGGCCCTTCTGATTTTACATTCAACTCCGCCACGGTGCATCGTCCGTGGCGGATTCAACCAACATGAAACCACACATCACCATCGTTATCAAACCCACACTTTTCTGCAACATCGATTGCAAGCACTGCTACCATGTTCCCGAGGACAGAGTGAAAACAGAGATCCCTCTCGACAGGGTCGAGAAGCTTATCAAGATGGCTTCCCAGGAATACCAGACAGCTTGGTTCATCTGGCATGGAGGAGAACCGCTCACTTTGCCGATGTCATTCTACAAGGAGGTCATCGGTTTCGAGGAGAAGTACTTCGGAAAGGACTCCATGAGGTACGGCAACACCATCAACACCAACGGAATCCTTCTGAACAAGAGGCTGATGGCTTACTGCAGGGAGAAGAAGATCAATGTTGGAGTGTCCTACGAAGGCCCTTACAACAGCATCCTGAGGGAAGGAGACGTGGAGAAGACCCTCAACACGCTGTCCGCGAAGGAGAACATGTACACCGTGGGTGCGACCATCTCCAAAGACACCGCAGACAAGCAGAAGGAGATATACCGCTTCTTCAGGGACAAGGACATCAGCGTCTCGCTGACCCCGGTCATCCCAGCGGGATGCGGGAAATGCTTCGTCCCTGACACGGACGAGTTCATCAAAGGAAGCATCGAGGCTTTCGATGAATGGCTGTACGATAAGACCGCAAGGGTTCCTCTGATGCCCTTCTTCCAGTACATCCAGAACTATCTGGGCGAACCGGTTCCATCGGACTGTGCGCATACGTCATGCCTGACCAAATGGATATGCATGTATCCTGACGGTTCGCTGTATCCCTGCGCCAAAGCGTGCCCCAAGGAATTCTGCATGGGCAACGTAGATCATATCGACTCAATAGCTGATGCCTTCCAGTCGGAAGGGTTCAGGAACATCCTGGTCGGATCCATCAAGAGGCGTGACAAATGCGCATCCTGCGAGATCTTCAAGTTCTGCAACGGAGGATGCAGCGTGGATGCATGCTATGAGAACGGCCTCGAGGAGAATGACGGGGCCTCTTGCCGCGCTTACAAAGCGATCTTCGCACACGTATCATCGGAGATACAGAAGATACTGGATGAGAAACCCGATATGGACGTCTACAACCCTTACATCAAGGAAGTAATCGTCAACAAGCTGATCAATCCCAAGACCATCAGCCAATAAGCATCAATCGAATATTCCTGTGCTCATGTACTTCTCGCCACCATCAGGAAGTATCGCCAGTATCACCTTATCTGGTTCCTGCTTGGCCCTTTCCAATGCGGCATAAACGGCTGCTCCGGATGATATCCCGCAGAATATGCCCTCTTCCCTGGCCATCCTGACAGTGGTGGCGATGGCATCGTCTCCCTTGACTGTGAACACCTCGGCGAGGAGGTCCTTTTCGAAGATCTTTGGTACGAAGTTCGCTCCGATCCCCTGAATCTTGTGAGGGCCGGCCTTACCTTCGGAAACAAGAGGACTCTCCGCGGGCTCCACACCTATGACCTTCGCCTTGGAACCGGCATCCTTGAATGCCATTGCCAAGCCGCATACGGTTCCCGCTGTTCCGAAACCTGCGAACACATAATCCACATCTGGCAGGTCACGGAGTATCTCCTTGCCAGTGCTCACACGGTGTGCGACGGCATTTAGAGGATTGTCGAACTGTCCGCAGATCCATCCGCCGGTTTCATTGGCGATCTCCTCGGCCTTCTTCACAGCCCCTCCCATCCCCTCTGCACCAGGTGTGAGAACTATCTCCGCACCATATGCACGGATGGCCTGGCGACGCTCCAGAGACATCGTATCTGGCATGACGATGATTGCCTTGTATCCGCGGACCGCTGCGATCATCGCTATGGCAATACCTGTGTTACCTGAAGTGGGCTCAACGATGGTACCGTTTGTCTTCAGAACGCCTCTGGCCTCCGCATCGTCTATCATCGACAGAACAGCGCGATCCTTTATCGATCCGCCAGGGTTGCCCCTCTCTATCTTCACATAGACCTTGGCCCCTTTTACGGGGAGCTTGTTAAGGCGCACGATTGGCGTCTCACCGATTGTCTCGATGATGTTCTTGAAGACTGCCATGGTACCGTAATCAGATTGGGCCTATTTGATAATTAATTATAATAGGTGGGTGGACTACTAACCTACATGGACTACTCGGATAAGGAGGCAAGGGCCGTAGTGCTGGCGTGCTACATATCAGGCTTCATAGCTCCGCTTCTGAGTACCATGATGAATCTCTCTTTGATCAACATAGGAGAGGAATTTGGCACAGGATCCCATGATCTGGCCTACATCAATTCCGCTTTCCTCCTTGCTTCGGTGATCTTCATGGTCCCCTTCGCAAGGCTCGCGGACATCATCGGAAAGAAGAAGATGTTCGTCATAGGGTTGCTGATCATCGTTGTAGGATGCTTCGTGGCATGCTTGGCGCCTAACTTCTGGGTGGTCGTCCTCGGTAGAAGCATCATCGGGATGGGCGCCGCATCCCTTGCGACGATGAGCATCGCCTTGATCACAGATGTCACCCCGAAGGAGAGGCGCGGTACCGTCATGGGATACAACACCATGTTCATCTACATGGGATTGTCCCTTGGTCCGGCAATCGGAGGAACTCTGAACGACCTCATCGGTTGGAGACTTCTCTTCCTACTGACCGTTCCTCTTGCAGTCATCTCTATACTGCTTATGGTCAAAGGGTTCCGCCGCGAGATATATGCCGATCCAGAAGGCCTGTTCGATACCAGATCTTCGGTCATCTACGGTATCGCCATATTGCTGTCAATGGCGGGAATAATGAATCTGCCCCAGACCTGGGCGATAATATGCACAGTCATCGGCCTGGTCCTCCTAGCGCTCTTCGTCCAGACGCAGATAGGCAACGATGAATGCATTCTGAACATGGGGCTTTTCAAGAACTGGCAGTTCTCTGGATCCAATCTTGCTGCCTTCATGAGCTACGGCTCATCGTATTCCATCTCGTTCTTTCTTGCTTTGTATCTGCAGAGTATCGGTCAACTTTCGGCCACGGAGGCAGGTTTTCTAATGATCACCCAACCTGTTGTCCAATGCATATTCTCGCCCATCTGGGGAAAGGTCACGGACAAGATGCAAAACAAGATCGTTCTGCCCACTGTCGGTATGGCGATAACTGCAATCAGCATCGCCACATACATCTTCTATGATCTGAACACCTCGATCACGATGGTCCTGATATCTATGACTATAGGCGGTATCGGATTCTCGATGTTCTCCGCCCCCAACACCACACTCATAATGTCTTCCGTACCGAGAGAGCACAGCAGCGAGGCCTCTGCAGTCCTAGCGGTCATGAGGCAGACCGGTATGATGCTGAGCATGGGCATAGCGATGTACTTCATCACCACCATAATGGGTTCCACTGATAACCTCGGGCCAGAGACGTACGATCTGTTCCTGCAGGTAATGAGCACATCCATGACTGTCTGCCTGATAATGTGCATCATAGGCACCATCACTTCGGCATTTAGAGGAACGCCTAAAAAATTTTAAATAAGACTTGTTAAAAACAATCGATTTATAGTCGGTTTAGAATACTTTCCATATGGATGCGGCTGCCAAAAGCAACTACGATTTCCAGAAGATAATCGCAGTTGTTGGATTCTCGTTGATGGCGATCAAATTCGTCGCTTATTATCTGACGGGTTCTATGGCCATCCTTACCGACGCATTGGAATCCATCGTCAACGTGGTAGCTGCTTTCGTAGGATTGTACGCCCTTAATCTATCTGCCCAGCCGCCTGACAGAAGCCATCCGTTCGGACACGGTAAGATCGAGAACGTATCGGCCACCATAGAAGGAACGATGATTCTCATCGCTGGTGCATTGATCATCTACGAGTCCATATTGTCATTCTTCAACCCAGGTGAAATTAGACAGCTGGACATCGGACTGGTCATCGTCGCTCTGGCCGCTGGAGTCAACTATGCAGTAGGAAAAGCTGCCATCCGTAAAGGGAAGAAGACGCGCTCGCCGGCACTGGTTGCAAGCGGAAAGCACCTCTGCTCAGACACCTACTCTTCGATAGGGATCATCTTAGGTCTGCTGGTTGTCTACGCCGCCTTGGCCATGGGTTACGATGCGGCTTGGCTCGACTCATCCATCGCAATCGTCTTCGGTGTTATCATAGGATACACCGGACTCAAGGTCATCAGAGAAAGCATCGACGATTCCATGGACAAGAACGATGAGGAGCTGATGGCCAGTCTGGCCGATCTTCTCAACGAGTACAGGCACGACGATTGGATCGATGTTTACAGGCTTAGGATGATCAAGTACGGGCATGGACTGTTCGTGGACCTCCATCTGATATTGCCTCAGGATATGACGGTCACCCATACCTACGAAGAGGAAACGCAACTCGCCGAAGCGATCAAATGGAAATTCGGTGAAACGGTTGACATCTCCATCACCCCCACGCCATGCAATGAGCTGATGTGCAGATTCTGCAACAGGAACTGCTTCAACAGGAATGAGGACTTCCAGCATTACCTTGTATGGACGGCGGAGATGCTGATGACTCCTGAGATGCACACTCCTCCGAGGCTCATAACCATCGACGATTCTTTAAAGACGAAAGACTGATTCACTGCCATGGCACAGGACATCCCTGCGGAGATAACAGCAGTCGGACTGGACGACTGGTACGATTCGTTCAACGACCTAGACAAGGTCAAGGTTAAGAGGTATCTGGGCTGCATAGACACCACGTCGAAGCAGAACTTCCTAGTAGATCTCATGAACCGTACTAGCGAGGACCATAACTACAAGCTAGCTGTCAAGATCGGTGAGTATGCCCTGTCCCAAGACCTATCGGATTATGACAGATTCATCGTCACAGAATCTTACATCGAGGGACTGTTCGGTGCCGAGCAATACGATGAGCTCAACAAAGCGTGCTGCGATAATCTGGACCTCTTCCCCAGCATCAAGGACAGATTCCTGGAGGATAATGGAGGGGTACTGCCCAAGGTCATCCACTGCCGTAACAGGTTGATCGACGTTATGGTCGGAGTCTATGCAGACTATGAAGGCGCGATAGAGGCATTGGATGACTTCGTGGAGATCGGCATACTGGAGCCCGATGAGCTCCCCTACAGGAAGCAGAGCCTTAAGATCCACAAGATGCAGAGGACCTTCGATAACGTTTTCTCGATGCGTCCGAAGGAATGACACTCTTCCAGGATATCATCGGAATGATATCGATGGCGGGCTCCTGATAGGGGTGATGTTCGGCCATCGTGCTGATTACCGCCTCGAGATCCTTTTCCTTCACAGCGAACTCCAGCCTCATCTCGTCTGCGACCTCGACCTTTCCAATCTCTCCGAGATAGGGATTGGATCCTTTGAGTGGTCTCCATGTCCCCTTTACCGGCCAGTAGGAGAATACACGGTCATAGTTCGGATAGATGGGCTCCATGACCTCATTTATCGAATCCATCAGACCCTGAAGGAACTCCGCGGGGACATTAACTCCGATCTTGTAGATGTCAGGCTTTGCTTGCGTCATATTCTCTGATGATGCGGTCGATTTCCGCCAGACGCTCCGGTATCTGCTTTATCATCTTCTTGGCACCTCTGTGGAGGTAGGCCGTGCTTAGCGTGGTTGCTAGTCCGCTCATCCATGGAGTGGTATACGCATAAGCCGCGAATATCCCGGTGACCTTCTTGAGATCGTTTATACTGAGGATCTTCTCGATGAGATGGTCGTCCTCGGGCTGCTCCAGCTTTCCTGCTAGAGCCTGCTTGAGGAGCTTAGCGCCTCCTAGTGCGACCTCTATGCTCCACTGCACCTGTCCAAGGACGGGTGCAGGAACTCCCATGGCCTTGGTAGTCCTGTTGAGAATGGATTTCCTGAAATCTTCCGCGGTGGTCCCCTCGAACTCCGTCCAGTTGTAGCCTGATGTGTACAACGAGTGCGCATCCGAACCGGACATCTCCGCCCATCTCTTGGGATACTTGTCCATGACCATCTTGGCGAACATGTTGGAGTAGGCATCTGGGTGCCCTCCGTTGATTGTCTCGAATCCGTCGATGTCCAGGGTGAGGATCTGTTCCTTCAGTCCGAAAACATGGTAACTGAAGGGATGGGGGGCGATAACGATCCCGTCCTGCTCACGGATGATGTCTATGGTCTCTTCGATCGGAAGGTCCTCAGGGATCCTCTCATTGAGGAAGAGTCCTATGACCTCCCCGTCATGAGTGGTTATCTCCTCTCCGACGATGACCTCGATGTCGTCGTACTTCTTCGCGTACTCCTGAGCGATGAACGCTGCTCTGGTCTCGTCGTGGTCGGTGATGGCGATGACGTCCATCCCGTTCTCCCTTCCCTTGTCCACCTGCATCGCCGGAGAAATCACAGACTCCGGGAACTTCATGACCCCGAGCTTCGAGAACCCAGAGTACTGAGTGTGCAGATGTGTGTCGGCTTTTCCCATTATTATCCCCCGTTTACTGATTTGTCTGCTGGAGAGCGTCGGAATAGTAGTACTCGCCCTTGGATTTCTGTTCCCTGTCCAGCCTGGACTCGGGCTTGTTGATCCTCGGACGGTGCGAATCCGCATCCCTCCTGAATGTTATGTCCACTGCAGCGAGGAACTTGTTCATTCCGTCGCGCATGTCGAAAGGCCCTTCACCTATACCGTGATGCCCTGGATCGCCGCCGAATACCATCATCGAATCCGAGACCATGTCAAGGAAGTAGATGTCATGGTCGACGATCATTCCGCTGCGTCCGGTCTTCTCCATCATCCTCCTGATGGTCTTCGCGGCATTCATCCTCTGGTTGGAATCCAGATATGCCGAGGGCTCATCGAAGAGGTACATGTCCGCCTCGGTCGCCAGGCACATTGTGATGGCGACACGCTGCAGTTCTCCTCCGGAGAGGTTCTTGACCTGTTTGTCCATGAGATGCTTGATGCCCAGGGGCTCCAGCACCTCACCGTTGAAGAAGCTCGTATTGACCGTGTCGTAGTACTTCATTAAGAGAAGGTCCTGAACCGTACCGTCGAAATCCGCTGAGATGTACTGGGGCTTGTAGGCCACCTTGACCTTGTTGTCCATATCTCCCGAATCGGGTTCCACGGCACCGGCCAGCATCTTTACGAACGTTGTCTTTCCGGTCGCATTGGGACCTACGATTCCGACGGATTCACCGATCTTCACAGCGCCTCCGGAGATGTCCAGCTTGAACTCTCCGAAGTCCTTCTTGAGATCCTTGAAAGAGATGATGTCAGCAGTCTGCCAGTCTGCCCTGGGAGGCGATGCCTCGAACTCGATGGGCCTGTCCCTGAACCTGATGTTCTCCTCGGGAAGGTATCCATCCAGATAGACGTTGATGGCTGTCCTGACCTGCCTAGCCATGGTGAACACTCCGTATGCTCCCTCGGTACCGTAGACGACGTTGACGTTGTCCGCTAGGAAATCGAGGATCGCCAGATCGTGCTCGATGACCATGACCTGCTTCTCTACGCTCAGCTCCTTGATCAGTCTCGCCATCTTCACCCTCTGATAGATGTCCAGGTAGGATGTGGGCTCATCGAAGAAGTAAACGTCGGCCTCCTTCATCATGGTGGCTGCCATCGCGAGACGCTGAAGCTCTCCTCCCGACAGCTTGGACAGTTCCCTGTCCAAGACCTCGGTCAGATCGAATATCTCGGCGGCCTCCTCCACGGTCATGCGCTCCTGCACCTTGTTCAGCAGATCCCTGACGACACCATTGGATGCCTTAGGAAGAAGGTCGACGTACTGCGGTTTGATCGCGGTCTTGACCTTTCCCTCATAGACGTTCTTCAGGTAGTCGTGCAGCTCCGTGCCGGCGAAATGCTTCAGGACCTCTTCCTTGGTCGGGGGGTTCTCGTAGTTACCAAGGTTGGGGATCTCCGTTCCGGAGAGCATCTTGATCGCTGTGGACTTACCGATTCCGTTGGGTCCGAGGATACCGGTCACGAAACCCTTCTTGGGCACCGGCAGCCTGTACAGGCGGAAGCTGTTCTCTCCGTATTGGTGGATCATCTGCTCCTTCAGCTCATCGGCCAGACCGATGATTTTGATCGCATCGAAGGTGCACTTGTTGATGCAGATACCGCAGCCTTGGCAGAGTTCCTCGGAGATTATGGGCTTGCCCTTCTCTCCAAAAGTGACGCACTCCACCCCAGTCCTGTTGAGGGGACAAAACTTCTCGCATTCGTGGTTGCATTTCCTGTTCTGACACCTGTCTATCAGGACCGCTGCTATCCGCATAGGGTTGCCGATTCACTCTTAATATAAATAAGGTGAGAGAAGAAAGACATCCGAAACGGCGTTCATTGGAGTTAAAAGTCAACTTAACACCACTAATCATAATGTCTGGATTCAGACATCGTATGCTCTCTTTAGTCAAATCCTTGTCCGAATCGTTCAAATACTCGTATCTGGGCCTACGAATTTCGAAAGAATACGTCCTCTGTGTGACGATGCTCGGAGATTAAGAGGATTAATATAGGCGTCGTCAATGGAGAGTTTTATGGCTGACGGAACGGAGGGCGTAAAAGTCCTGCTAGGTGATCAGAGGAAGGGCGTGCTTGCCCTCAGCATCCCCATAGCGATAGCCCTCTTCGTTCAGAACCTGAACAACATCGTTGATAGTTTCTGGGTTTCCGATCTCGGACAGAATGCCATGGCATCCTTGGGAATCGTATATCCCGTTTACTGCATCCTCATCGGTATCGGAAACGGTTTGGGAATCGGGGTTTCAGCCGCAATAGCGCGCAATATCGGTATGAAGAATCATGACAACGCCAACGGTGTCGCCGCACAGGGACTTCTGACAACATTGGTGATATCTGTAGTGCTCACCGTATTCCTAGTGATCACGGCCGAACCCGTCATCGTTCTGATGGGCGGGGGAGAGATGGTGGAGGAATGTCTGTCCTATGGTCTCCCGATATACCTCGGATCGTTCTTCATCATCCTGAGCGGAGTCATGTCCGGAATGCTCCGCGGAGAAGGAGCGGCCAGACGCTCGATGGCCATCCAGGTCGTCGGCGCAGCGATCAACATCGTCCTGGACCCCATCATGATCTTCTGGATGGATATGGGTGTAGCAGGAGCCGCATGGGCCACCGTCATCGCATTCGTGATATCATCGCTGATGGCGTTCTACTGGTATCTCAATACGAACAGCATGTACGTGCGCTTCGAGAAGAAGAACTTCAGATTCAGCACAAAGCTCCAGAAGGAGATCCTCAACGTTGGTCTTCCCGAATCAATTGAGCTGACGGTGATGAATTTCTTCAACATATTCCTGAACATCTTCGTAGTGGTGTGTGCGGGAACCGCGGGACTTGCGGTCTACACCATGGTCTGGAGGATAGGATACCTAACGGTCATCCCGGCGCAGGCCATGGGAGGTGCGCTCGTCGCCATCTGTTCCGCAGAGTACGGCATGAAGGAATTCGACATGATCCGCGATGCTTACAGATTCGCGATTAAGCGTTCATTAATCATGCTGCTGGCACTGAACCTGGTATTCGCCTTGTTGGCAGGCGTACTTGCGGACGTTTTCATCCGCACAGAGGACATGGAATTCATGCACGACGAGATGGTCATGTTCACCTACCTGATGGCGATCTTCCTGCCTCCGTTCTCGATGACCTTCGTCGGATCCTCTCTGATGCAATCGGTGGAAAAGGCGGGCCACGCCATGGTCAACACCCTCCTCAGGAACGTCTTTGTCACCATTGCGTATTGGATAGTCTCCATAACGGTCTGCAGCCTCTTCGGCATCGGAATAGCGCTGATCATTGTGGAGAGTCTGGGCGGAATCGCCATGATCATCCACGGCAAGATAGTGCTGGAAAGGGTGGCCAAGCGTGAAACTCAGGCCTCGCCCGCGTGTTAAGCCATAAATAAGGCATGCACGATTGAGTGCCGATTCAAAATGTCGAAGGTTTGCATCAACATCGCTTGGCCGTACGCCAATGGGCCAATCCATCTCGGACACGTGGCGGGATCCCTCCTGCCTCCAGACATATTCAGGAGATACAACCTCCTCCTCGGTAACGAAGTCCTCATGGTGGGAGGATCCGATCAGCACGGAACACCCATCACGATCTCCGCTGAGAAGGCTGGCATGACCCCTGAGCAGTATGCCGACAAATACCACGAGATCAACAAGAAAGCGATCGAGGACCTGAACATACACTACTTCTTCAACAAGACGCACTGCCCAGTGCACTTCGAGGTCACCCAGAAGATCTTCAAGAAACTCATGGACAACGGCTACGTCTATGTGAAGGAGACAGAGCAGTACTTCTGTCCCAAATGCAACCGCTTCCTCCCCGACAGGTACGTCGAGGGAATCTGTCCCAAATGCGGAGCAGAGAAATCGCGTTCAGACCAGTGCGATGCATGCGGCACCACCTTCGAACCCGGCGATCTCAAGGAACCATACTGCACACTGTGCGGCTCCACCCCTGAGATCAGGCCCACCAAGCACTTCTTCCTGAAGCTCAGCGCCTTCACGGACAGGCTCATCGATTACGTCAAGGACAAGGACTACTGGAGATCCAACGTCAAGACCTTCACTCAGAACTGGCTGCAGGGCGAGGGCCTTACCGACAGGGCCATCACCAGGGACATGTCCTGGGGAGTCCCCATCCCGATGGAGGGCTGGGAGGATAAGGTCATCTACGTTTGGTTCGAGGCCGTCATCGGTTACCTCTCGGCATCCGTAGAGTACTCCAGGCAGATTGGCAAGCCAGACTACTGGAAGGAGTTCTGGCAGAACCCGGAGTGCAAGCACTACTATTTCATCGGAAAGGACAACATACCTTTCCATTCCATCATCTGGCCCGCCATCCTCATGGGTGTCGGCGGAATGAATCTGCCTTACGACATCCCCGCCAACGAGTACCTCATGATCGGCGGAGGAAAGCTCTCCAAGAGTCGCGGAGGGGCCATCGACATCCCCAGCGTTCTCGAGAAGTACGATGCGGACATCGTCAGGTACTACCTGTCTGCCGTTATGCCGGACACCCACGATTCAGAGTTCACATGGGAGGACTTCCAGACCAAGACAAACACGGAACTGGTCGCCAACCTCGGTAACTTCTTCCACAGGTCACTGGACTTCTCCAAGAAGAACTTCGGAACCATCCCTGCAGGAGAGGATGACCCCGAAGTCACCAAGGCCATAGAGGATGCTCTCAAGGAGTTCAACGAGTGCCTCAGCCACTGCGACTTCAAGAAGGGACTCAAGGCCGTCATGAACCTGTCATCCTTCGGTAACAAGTACTTCAACGATGCAGCGCCCTGGAAACTGGTCAAGGAGGACAAGGAGGCCTGCGGAAAGGTCATCTATAACGTTCTCAGGATCGTTCAGGCGCTTTGCGTGCTGTCCTGGCCCTACGTCCCCGCAGCTGCGGAGAAGGTATGGGGATTCCTGGGCAACGAAGGTACCATTGAGGCAGCTGGCATCGATGGCGCACTCAAGGGAATGAAGGTCGGTCAGACTCTGAACGACTCCGTCCCTGTTTTCAAGAAACTGGACATCCCCGAGCTCAAGCAGGAGCAGAAGAAGCAGAGCAACGAACAGCAGCCTGCCAACTTCACAGGGCCCTTCGCGGACTTCAGGAAACTGGACATCCGCGTCGGAACCATAGTGTCCGTCGAGGACCACCCCGAGGCGGAGAAGCTGTACGTCCTGAAGGTCGATCTCGCAGAAGAGGACGGCCCCAGGCAGCTGGTCACGAACATCAAATCCATCTTCCCCAAGGACTACATGATGGGCAGGAGGCTCCTGGTCATCACCAACCTCAAGAAGGCCAAGTTCCGCGGCGTGGAATCATTCGGAATGCTCATGGCTGCGGACGACGAGGCCGTAGGCGGAAACCACCTGGCCCTCCTGAAGCCTAACATCGATGTCCCCAACGGAACGAAGCTCAACTGCGGAATGGAGAACTCGTCCTCGAGGATCGAGCTGAAGCAGTTCGAAGCTGTGACGATCAAGGTCTCGTCCATAAAGGACGGCAAATTCATGGGCAAGGACATCAAGCTCCCTGCAAACCCCCCGAGAATGGTAACGGCGATAGTCGATGGAGACAACGTCATCCCGTTCGGCGACGGAAAGGATTGCGTTATAACCATCGATGATGATTCGGGTATCATCGATGGAGCAGACGTGAGATGAAAGCGGACCTTCACGTGCATACCGAGTTCTCCCCTGACGGGTACACGACCATGGAGCAGCTGGTCGAGACAGCGAAAGCTCATGGGATTGGTTGCATCGCGGTCACCGATCACAACGAGTTCAAGGCATACGATCTGCTGAAGGATAACAAGGACGTCATAATCATCCCTGCCGAGGAGGTATCTTCCAAGGAAGGACACATAGTCGCACTCGGCATAGACAGACTGATTCCCCGCGGGTATTCCATCCAGGAGACCATCGATATGATCCATGAAGCCGGAGGATACGCCATAGCCGCCCACCCTTACAGATGGTGGTCCGGCCTCGGGGAGAAAAACACGATGAAATATCCCTTCGACGGAATCGAGGCGAGGAATGCACGCTCGATCCCTTCGGCGAACATCAAATCGGAGAGGCTTGCCAAGAAGATTGGCAAGCCGATAACAGCCGGATCCGATGCACACACGCCCGGACGCATAGGATGGGGATATGTGGAGTTACCTGATACCATCGCCAACTGGAGAGAGGCCGTGGATTACATCATGTCCGGGGAGATCAAGGAGCCTCACAGCCACAGCCGTCATTTCGATCAGACCCTCAGGTACGGCGGAAAATCCATCAGCCAATGGATGCTCCGCGGCTTCAAGAAGATGTGAACATGCCATCCGGCGCAAATTCTCTGGAAAAGGTCAGATCCGTACTCCCCGAGATAACTGCCCGCAAGATGATGGGCGAGTACCTCCTGTACATGGACGGAATCCTGTTCGGCGGCATCTATGATGACAGGCTACTCCTGAAGATCACCAAAGCCTCGTCCACCATGCTCAAGGAATACGATTCCGCATTACCCTATGACGGCGGAGGAGAGATGATACTGTTCTCCGAGCCATATGACGAAGAACTTCTGAAGAAAGTCGTCATGGCCATGGTACCCGAACTCAGGAAATGATTTCGAACATTCGTCCGGCACAATACATACTAAAAACAATTAATGCAGTCCACCTCCCATCAGTTCACTGAAGGTGAAACAAATGGACAGCAACGTACGCCCGGATTCTATGGAACGTATCACAACGCCCGAACTCGCGGATGCATTCATCAAGGAACAGGTCGCAGCCCTGCAGAAACAGATCGGCGACGGAAAGGTGCTCCTTGCACTATCCGGAGGGGTCGACTCCTCTGTAGTCGCAGCGCTTCTCATCAAGGCCATCGGAAAGAACCTCACATGCGTCCACGTCAACCACGGACTCCTCAGGAAAGGGGAGGCCGAGCAGGTCATCGACGTGTTCCGCAACCAGATGCAGGCCAACCTGGTCTACGTGGATGCCACGGACAGGTTCCTCGACAAGCTCGCAGGAGTCTCCGACCCCGAGCAGAAGAGGAAGATCATCGGAAAGGAATTCATCGATGTCTTCGAAGAGGAGGCCAAGAAGGTAGAGGGATGCAAGTTCCTCGGACAGGGAACGATCTACCCCGACATCCTTGAGAGTCATGGAGTCAAGGCGCACCACAATGTCGGAGGGCTTCCCGAGAAGTTCGGATTCGAGCTCGTCGAGCCTGTGAAGCTGCTGTTCAAGGACGAGGTCCGTGTGGTCGGTAAACAGCTGGGCCTACCTGACAACATGGTCTACAGGCAGCCCTTCCCCGGACCCGGACTCGGTGTCAGATGCACCGGGGCCATCACAAGGGATCGTCTGGAGGCAGTACGCGAATCTGATGCGATCCTCCGCGAGGAGTTCGCCAAGGCAGGACTCGAGGGCAAAGTGTGGCAGTACTTCACCGTCGTCCCGGACTACCGCTCCACCGGAGTCAAGGATGGGAAGCGCCTTTGGGACTGGCCTGTAATCATCCGTGCGGTCAACACCAAGGATGCCATGACCGCCACAGTAGAGGAGGTCCCCTGGCCGCTCCTCAACAAGATCACGCAGAGGATCCTGACCGAGGTCAAGGGCGTCAACCGTGTACTTTACGACCTCTCTCCCAAACCCTGCGCCACCATCGAGTGGGAATGATTCTTCAGCTGGGGGAGACCCCAGCCCCTTAACCATATCGTTTTATCCTCACCGGGCCATCTTTTCTCGGTGATCATATGGACGAGGATATCCGCAAAGAGCTCGGGCTTGTGCAGATCTACACAGGCAACGGAAAAGGCAAAACAACAGCCGCCCTCGGACTGTCTTTGAGGGCATCCGGAAGAGGATTGAAGGTTCTTTTCCTGCAGTTCCTGAAACCCGACGCGGGATACGGGGAGCAGATGGCCTGCTCCTGCCTCAAGAACATCACCGTGGTATCCATGGGATTGGCCCATTTCGTCGGCAATAAGCCCAAACAGGAAGACATCGACGCGGCTCATGAGGCACTGAGGAAATCAGAGGAATTGATCTCCTCCGGAAAGTACGACATAGCCGTCCTGGACGAGGCCATGAATGCGGTACGTTTAGGATTGATCACATCGCAGGAACTGATCGATTCCTTGGAGAAGAGACCTAAGCATGTGGAGATCGTTCTCACAGGCAGAGGGATGACTCCGGAACTCGAGGAATACGCGGACCTTATCACCGAGATGAAGCTTATCAAACACCCTATGGACAAGGGGATCGATGCCCGCAAAGGGATCGAATATTGAGTGATAACATGAGGAGACTTTTGTTCATAGTGGGTTCGATACGGAAAGGATCGTTCAACCGTCAGCTGTCATCGATGGCGGCGGATATCGTCAAGGACTGGGCTGTGGTGGATTACATGGATATCTCTACCTTTCCGCTTATGAATCAAGATGTCGAGTTCCCTGCTCCATCCGCTGTATCGGAAGCGCGGAAACAGTTGGCGGAATGCGATGCGGTTTGGATATTCACCCCGGAATACAACCATTCCATCCCTGGTCCCCTGAAGAATGCCATGGATTGGCTCAGCCGTCCTCTGGATCCACAGGATCCCGACAGGGTGTCTGCAGTGAAAGGAAAGAAGGCCATCATCTGCGGTGCAGGTGGCGGGAAGAAGACCGAATTCTCCCGCAAGGCCCTCGACGAGATGCTATCCTTCATAGGTATGGAGGTCATCGGCGGAGACGGCTGCGGATTCGCTTTGGATAGAAGGGCATTCGCCGAGAACATATGGGAACCTGGTGACGACGTGAAAGATGCTCTGAAGGTACAGGCAGCGATGCTGAAAGAACATACCGAAAACTGAAAAGTAATACTCTGGCACAGAGGATTATTATCTCTGTTTGAACCATACATCCAATGCAATCATGACAGTCAACATCGTACACGTCTCCTTCGGGATGATGGATCCGACAACGTTCATAGAACCTGCTGCCAAGGTCTCCGAGACAGAGAGCATCCCGATTGCAGTGAGCTGCGGCAGAGCGGACGAGATAAAGAACGACATACTTGCCCAGCATGAGATCATAAATAGGATGCTGGAAGCGGATTTCGTTCTCATCAGATGTCAGAAGGACCCTTTCGATGACGAGTTCTTCAAGAAGATCGAGACCAGACTCCCCGGGTGCAAATGCGTCATGGTATTCTGCCCCACTCCGGACGTGGCACAGCTGACCCGCAAGTACTTCAACGGGTCCGACGAGGACTTCCAACTGCTGTTCGAATACGCGTCGAACCGCGGATTCGACAATGATGTCGGCATCATATACTGGCTGCTGAACCATATGGGCCTGGTGAAGGGAAAGATCCCTGATCCGAAGACCCCCAGGAAGCACGGCGTGTACCATCCTGATTTCCCTATCGATGTCTCGCTAGAGGATTACAAGAAACATTTGGTTCCCGGAAAGCCCACTATCGGATTGCTTTTCGTAGCCACCTACTGGGTTTACAGGAACCTGAGGCACATCGACTCGTTCATCCGCAGAGCGGAGGAGAACGATCTGAATATAATACCGGTGTTCTTCGAATCCACATCCGGCCTCACAGGAAAGGAGACTCCGGAGATCGTCAGGAACTACTTTACCGAGGATGGGATCGTCATAATCGACACGCTTGTGATGAACACACCCTTCAGCCAGACGGACAGCTCCTACGAGATCGAGTTCAACTTCTACCGCAGGGTCCTCAATGTTCCCGTCATCAATGCCATGCTGATCAACGGCGAATTCAAGGATTACGAGGCCATTTCCAAAGGAGGTGCTTCGAAGGAATTCGCCTTCCAGAGCTCCTGGGCTGAGATGGACGGTGAGATCATCAGCGTCCCCATAGCACAGACCGTCAAGGACAAGTCTGGGAAGAGAGTCAACATCCCCCTTGACGACCGCATCGACCATCTTCTGACCCTCGTAGGCAATTGGACGGACCTCAGGAGGACACCCAGGAAGGACAAGAGGATCGCCATCATAATGTACCAATCTAGGCCAGACTTCGGAGCCATAGGCAGCGCCGCCGGACTGGACGGCCCTGAAAGCGCCGTTAGGATACTCAAGAGACTGAAGGAAGAAGGTTACACCCTCGACCACATTCCCGAGGACGGAAAGGCTCTGATCGAGGAGATGCTCGACAACGTCACCAACAATCTGGACTGGACAACCTCGGAGAATGTGGCGAAGAATTCTGTCGCCCTCATACCTAAGACGGACTATGCCGAATGGTATTCGTCGATTCCCGATTTCATCAGAGAAAAGATGGAGGAGAAATGGGGCGAACCCATGGGCGACGTCATGGTCGAGAAGGGCAAGGCCATCATCCCCGGTGTTGTCAACGGCAACATCCTGATCACCGTCCAGCCGATGAGGTCCTGGTTGGATGCCTGCGACTCCATGATACACGATCCCGAGCTGGTCATGCCTCATCAATATGTAGCATTCTACAGATGGCTGAAGGAGGGATTCGGCGTGAACGCCGTGATCCACCTCGGCACCCACGGCACCCTAGAATGGCTTCCGGGCAAGGGTGGTTCACTATCCGGCAAATGTTGTCCCGATATCGTGCTGAACGGCATACCTAACATCTACCCGTTCCAGATGGACGACCCGGGAGAGGGTCTGCAAGCCAAGAGAAGATCGGAAGCTGTCCTGGTGGGATACACCTGCACCCCTATGGTCAAGGCTGACAGCTATGGCGATGCCGCTATACTGGAAGGGTTGCTCCAAGAGTACCTGAAGAACAAGGAGAACATCACAGGGGACAGGAAGAGGGTGCTCATCGACAGGATGAAGGAACTAGCATTCAAAACATCCATGGCCGAGGACCTGGGATGGGGCGAGGATGTCTCCGATGAACAAGTGATAAAAGACCTGCCGGAACTCAACGACCGTATACAGGAGGCAGGGAACGAACTGATCCGCGATGGGCTCCACATCCTGGGAAGGATCCCCGAGGGAACGATGAGGGAGGAATATGTCAACTCCTTCACGAGGATCGGTTTCGCCAATAGACCTTCGTTACCCGGAGCACTCAAAGATTCAGGATACACGGGTGACGAAATCCGGCTGGCAAGGGACCTCATATCATCTTTCTCGGAACTAGGATACGATTACGACGAATGTATCTCCAAAGCAAGAGGATCGGTACCATCGCCAACCGCAGGCCTTGATGTGATAGTATCGTACATATGTGCACAGCTCCAAGACAAACTGGATGCCACTGAGGAGGAATTGGATGCGGTCGTCGAGGCATTGGACGGACAATATGTTATGCCCGGACCATCCGGAGCACCAACTCGCAGCGGCCCAGACATCCTCCCGCCCGGAAGGAACTACTACGGATTGGATCCCGCCACCGTCCCCAGTCAGTCGGCCTGGGAGGTCGGGAAGAAGAACGCCGACATCATGCTGGAGAAGTACAGATCCGAGAAAGGCGCATATCCAAGACATGTCGGACTCATAGTATGGGCCACGGACACGCTCAAGACAAACGGAGAGGACATTGGATATGCGTTATGGCTGATGGGTGTCAGGCCTGTCTGGACAGGTACCACTGTCAGCGGCCTGGAGGTCATCCCGATATCCGAACTCGGAAGGCCCAGGATCGACGTATCCATACGCATAACCGGACTGTTCAGGGACGTCTTCCACAACCTGATCGAACTCCTTGATGACGCCGTATCGCTGGTGTCCGAATTGGATGAGGACGACGAGAACAACGCCATCGCCGCCAACTACCGCAGGGAGGTCACCGAGAGCATTGCATCCGGCCTCGCCGAGGACGAGGCACGCAGGAACGCATCGATAAGGATATTCGGATGCCCTCCGGGAGCGTACGGTTCGGGAATGAACAAGTCCATTGAGAGCAGCGACTGGAAGGACCTCAGTGACCTGGCTAAGCAGTACTCCGACTGGGGGTCCTTCGCCTACGGAAGGGGCATCGAAGGTAAACAGATGACCAAACAATTCAAGAAGCGCTTCGCTGCCAGCGAGGCAATCGTAAAGAACATGCCCGACAAGGAGATCGGTCTTGTCGACATGGACGATGTCTATGGTTACCTCGGCGGTCTGACGGCATTCGTCAAGTCATCGGGCAATGAGGAAGTCTCGGCATATGTAGGCGATACTTCAGACAGCTCGGACATCAAGGTCAGGTCTTCGTCCGATGCGCTGAAGCTCACATTCAGGAGTCAGATTCAGAACCCCAAGTTCATACAGGGTCTGATGAGGCACGGTTACGCAGGAGCCAACGAAGTGTCCAAGTTCACAGGCTACCTCTTCGGATGGGATGCCACATCTAAGACCATGGAGAAATGGATGTACGACGGCCTTGCGGAATCCTATCTGTTGGATCCTGAGGTGTATAAATGGATGCACGATGAGAATCCCTTCGCTGCCATGAACGTGGTCAAGATCCTCGAAGAAGCGATCGCAAGAGAGATGTGGGATGCCGACGACGAGATGAAGGAGAAGCTCGAGGACATCTATATGGATCTCGAAGGCAAGATCGAAGAGATCACCGACAGGTAAATTGAGAGTTTACATACTAGAAATGGGTAAAAAAAATGTAAGAACAGAATTTTACTTACTATTTTTTGAAGGATCGTGTATGCAAACGTGACCCTTGAATCCTGTTTATCGTTGAAGAAGAATGGGGTCGGGAGAGGGGATCGAACCCCCGTATGCGGATCTGCAGTCCGCCACATAGCCACTGTGTTACCCCGACGCTGGCAGTAGGATTGGTTCGGGATATATAATACTAATCAGCGTTTTTTGTACAGCTCATCGCCCTTCTTGAAAGCGTCGAAACCGCCCTTGGCATCGCCCTTCTTGAACAGCAGCTCACCGAGATCGTACCAAGCTTTGGCATCGTTGGGATTCAGCTCCAAACGGAGCTTCAAGTGCGCTATAGCATCATCGAGTTTTCCCTTCTCCGCAAGGGTCTTGCTGTACTCGCGACCGTTGGTCTCCTCGTCCCTTACCCTCATCATCTCCATCTGTGCTTTGTTTATGATGACCTTGATGGCGTTATCCGATATCCAAGGATATCTGCTTTGGGTGATCCTCTTGAAAGGCTCCACCTCGTCCCAATCGATTGTGCATTCCCTGCCCTTGAAAATCTTACGGGGAACATCCACGGTCATGCTTCCGTGGATGACTGTAATGTGATCTGCTTGTGTCATGGCCTGAACTTGACGATGCGCCCGCACTCGTCCCTTCTGGAGACTCCGAACTCCTTGAGCTCGGCTATCTGATCCTTGGTGAAAACCGGTCCGTCCTTGCAGATGCGCTTGTCATCCATGACGCAGCATCCGCATACTCCGGCACCACACTTCATGTACCTCTCCAGAGAGAGTTGGCAGTCCTGGTCGAGCTCCTCGCAGGCCTTGAACATGAAGTAGAGCATCACCTCTGGTCCGCAAGCTATGACATAGTCGTAGGACCTCTCCTTCAGGACCTCTCTCATGAGCTGTACCGCGTTGCCGTGGAACCCCATACTGCCGTCATCTGTTGCGAGCATCAGATTGGAAGTGTGCTTCCTGGCCGTATCGAGCATGATGAGGTCGTTGTTGGAACGGGCTGCGATGATAGTGTCTGCACCGGTCTCGACGACCGCAGGCATTATGGCGGCGGTACCCACACCGCCTCCGATGATCAGTATGTTGTTGCTGCTGAGATCGAATCCGTTGCCGAACGGACCTCTGATGGAGAGTCTGTCTCCCACCTTGTACTCGTGCAGCTTCTTGGTCGCATCTCCGATGGCCTTGACGGTTATGCTCTTGGTGTGCTCCGAAATGCCCGATACGGACATCGGGATCTCATCGGTTCCCGGGATCCAGATCATTATGAACTGTCCGGGCTTCACCTTGGCCTCCCAATCGAAAACAAAGGTCTTGGTGTCATAGGCCTCCTCGATGATCTCCTTGATCTGAACAACTTCACTCATGGGCAGCACCTACCATCGAAGCGATTGAGGAGTAGCCGTACTCCTCCATGAAATCCGACAATCCCTGGTTGATCTCCTGGAAGACCTCCAGCCCTCTGGTGCCGACTGCGCTTCCGATCTGGAAAGCGCATGCACCGGCCATTATGTACTCTGCGGCATCCCTCCAATCGGAGATCCCTCCGACTCCTATCAAGGGAATGTCCAATGCGGTCTTCAGATCATAGATCGCCCTGACTCCCACTGGTTTGACGGCTTCCCCCGAGAGGCCGCAGAACTTGTTGCTCATTATCGGCCTGGCGAATTCGGGAGAGATGACCATGGCCTTGAGTGTGTTGATAGCTACTATCGCATCCCCGCCCGCATCCTGGACAGCCTGTCCGATCTGCGTGAGGATGTGCGTGTTGGGCGTGAGCTTCGCCCATACCGGTATCGATACGGCGGACTTGACCGCAGAGACGATGTTCTTGACCATGACGGGGTCGGTACCGACCTCCATGCCGTATCCTTTGGCATGAGGACAGGACAGATTGAGCTCCACCGCACAAGCACCGTAGTCCTCCATCTTCCCTGCCAAGGTCGAGAAGTCGTTGGGCCCGGCTCCATAGATGGAACCGATGATCTTTCCCTTGGAGGTTGCAATCCTCATCTCGTCCCTGAAGAGTTCGATTCCGGGGTTGGGGAGGCCCATCGCATTGACGTATCCTCCCTTGACCTCCATGAAGCATGGATTGTCATGACCGGGGTTCGGCTCCATACCGATGGATTTCGTGACCGCCGCTCCGGCTCCCGATTCCAATACGCGGACCAGGGAGTCTCCGGTCTCGTCCATAATTCCGGAAGCGATCATGCCCGGCTTCTGCAGGGTGATGCTTCCGATCTCCGTCTTCAAGGATACCATGCTTGACCGATACAGTCCATCAATATTAGTCTGTCCGTCCCCGCGCGTGAAGCAAGGTTAATAAATGGCCCCATGGATTGAGAAACATGGACATGGAGCCTTTCCGTCAGGACTTTCCCACCATCCGCAAGAAGGTTGGGATTTACCTCGACAGTGCATGTCAGACCCTGAGACCCGACCAGGTGATCAGGGCCATGGACGAGTACTATGAGGATTACCCTGCATGCGGCGGGCGCAGCGTCCATGCGATGGCCACCAAGGTTTCTCTAGCCATCGACGATACCAGATCCGAATTGGCATCGTTCTTCGGCACTTCCGATCCGGAATGCTATGTGTTCACCAAGAACACCACCGAGGGGATCAACACAGCTGCCTTCGGACTAGGTCTGAAGAAAGGAGATGTCGTCGTCACCACGGATGCGGAACACAACTCCAATCATGTCCCTTGGTTGAAGCTAAGGGACACGGTAGGTATCGAGCGCCGTTTCTCCAAGTCGGGGAACACGGGTGAGTTCGATATCGAATCCTTCAAATCCTGCATGGATAAAAGGGTGAAAGTGGTATCCGTCCAACATTCCAACAATGTCACCGGCTGCTCTGTGCCAGTCAAGGCTGTCACGGAGATCGCTCACGACTACGGGGCCACCGTTATCATCGACGGTGCTCAAGCCGCTCCGCACATGCCTGTGGACCTCAAGAAGATCGATGCGGACATCTACTGTTTCTCCATGCACAAGATGCTCGGACCCTCGGGAATGGGCGTGATGTACGGCAAGAGAGAGGTCCTCGAGAGGATGCAGCCCCTGACCCTGGGAGGAGGCACAGTGGGTTTGGCCACTTATGAGGATGTCGCCCTTGCTCCCATTCCGGACAGGTTCGAGGCAGGTCTCCTGAACTATGCCGGGATCATCGGGACGAAAGCGGCATTAGAGTATCTCTCCAAAGTCGGGATGGACAACGTGGAGAAATGGGACACCGAGCTCATGAAGAGAGCGATGGGCAATCTGGAGGATATCAAGGGACTCCATTACGTCGGCCCCGAGCAGCCTGGCAAGAGGTGCGGAGTCCTGTCGTTCAACATAGACGGTCTGGTATCCCATGACATCGCCATGATGCTCGACAGCATGTCCAACGTGATGATCCGCAGCGGAATGCACTGCGCACATCCCTTCTATGTCTCCAGGGCGGTCGACGGAAGCGCCAGAGCCTCCACTTATCTCTACAACACGCCTGAGGAGATGGACATCTTCACATCCACGGTCAGGAAGATCGCCGAGACCTTCGGCGAGTGATCCTCTTAGCCTCATTCCATTGCAGACTGAAGCTTCCGCCGTATTCCGTCTCTGCGATATGCGTCCTATAACCGAACGACATCTCAACGAAGTGGTCGTGAACATACAGACTGTAGCCTTCCGGAAGAATCATCGTCCCATCCAGTATGAGCTCGTCACTGTTAGATGATTCGAATACGTCAAGCATGTATCCGATCCGTTCCACCAGATTGTCATCCATGGAACCGCACTCCATGTCGTATATCCCTGATAATCCTCCGGCCACAGAGGCCAGGAGAACGATGCCTGATATGCACAGCACCACCCTTGACAGAGTGAATTCGATCATATCTCCTTGACCTCTACACCGTAATCGAACCCTCTCATCTCAAGGATCACATCACCGTAGAGCACAATGTCGTTCCCAAGGACCGGACTGTCCAGGATCACACGGTCCACCTGATTGTCCCCCATGTATACCCTGACTACATACCCCTCGTTCCCTCCGAGCATGATGTATCCGCCTGACGGGATGCTCAGGTCTATGTGCGTAGAGTAACCGCTCCCCTTGGCCCCCGTACGGTCTATCCAATCCGCCAGATGTTCTGCAACGGTCGCCATCTCTCTGCGGTCGATATCTTGCTGTATGTTGTCCACCGCCATCACCATGGGCGGGACCATGAGGGAGATTATCAGGAAGGACACGGTGAGCTTGATGGGGAGACTGATTATCCCCTTGCAGTTCAACGCCATCTGATCAGCCCCTCCACCTGCTCCGAGTATTCGTTGTAGCCTGCCAGATATGCGGTTACGGTCAATCTTATCGTGTCCTTGGGATAGCTAGATAGTGTCCAGCCGCTTAACGTCGCCTTTCCGTCTCCGTCGGTGACGACATAATCCACGGGTCCGGAAACCTGCTTGTTGGAGATCACAACGCTGACCCCTTTCAGCGGCTCGTCATTCTCATCCAGGACACATACGTGGATGTCCGGTATCTTCCCATCCTCTATCACTACGACATTCTCCTCTATTCCGAGGGAATGGATGTAATGCGGAGTATCGATGCCTCCCATCCACCCCATTATCACCGCACTGCCCATGGTCGCCACCATTATGACTATCATGAGCTGCAGCGGGAGACCCTCTATCCCTCCTCTCCTGTTACCTGCCAAATTCCAATGCAAATTGTCACCGGAAGATGATTTTTACGGAACAGAATAAAAGATATCGTGTAGAAGTCATGCTGACTTTCCGATCGGGACCCTCTCTAGAACAGTGTGCTTAGCACCCTTCGGGCCGAGCTCCGACCTCATGACGAGGACCTCATCACAGAGAAAGGATTGGAACTCCGAGGCGGAATACTTCTCGAGGAAACCGCTCACATCCGAGGGGCCTTTGCATCTTCCTACTGTGATGTGACTTTTGAAAGGCTTCTCGTCGAACTGTATGTTCGCAGCCTTGAGGTTGGCCGATATCCTGTCCGCGATGCCCTTGAGGACACCCTCAGGCTTGGCACCGATCCATATGACGGACGGCCTGTTCGCGTTGGGGAAACAGCCTGCTCCGGCGATGGTCACTGTGAAGGGCTCCGTGGATGCCACAGCATCCTGGATGCATCTCACCACCTTCTTGGTCTTGCCGTCGTCGATGTCACCGATGAATCTCACGGTGATATGCATCTGAGAGATGGGCGATGCCTTCACATTCTGCATGCGGCCGACATCCTCGAGAACACCCTTCAGAACCGAAGGGTCCTTCACCGGTATGGAAAGGAACATCCTGATCTTCATTGGATCCTCTTCTTGACGTCTTCCAGAAGTCCCCTGCATCCTCTCTCGATGTCATCGTACGCCTTGTCGAAATCGAGAGTGAAGTAAGGGTCGTCGACTATGCCTCCGTCGGCGTAGTCCATAAGGAGTCTCACGGTGCAGCTTCCGGGATTGGGGCAAATGGCGGCCATGTGGCGCATGTTCTGATAATCCATGCCGATAACGTAATCGTAATCAGTGAAGTCGCTGAGGACCAGCTGCCTGCTCCTCTTGCCGGCGCATGATATCCCGTGCCTCTTCAACACCTCGGCAGAACGCCTGTCCACCGGATCGCCTATATGCTCTCCGCTGGTCCCTGCGGATGCGACATCGATCTTCCCGCCGAGCCCCTCTTTCTCGACCATGTCCTTGAAGACGAACTCGGCCAGTGGGCTGCGGCATATGTTCCCGTAACAGACGAAAAGGACGTTGACTAAGCACATGTGAACAATACCCCTAACAGACTAGCCATATAACACGATGACGATTTATATTGGAACGACTTTCCAGACATCATGCAGGGCAAAATGTCGACACAGGACAAGATCGTTAACGCCATGCCTTTCCTGGCATTCCTCGTTATCGCTGCCATCGGTGTCATTTTCGTTTTGACACAGTGATTCCGCCCGGGATCGTACCTGTTCCGCAAGGAACCTATCAATCATCTAGTGCTAGCTGTGCTGGTCAGTCGCAAAGCTGACAGCGAATGAATTTCTTTTAAGGCAAAATCGTAAAACAAAAGAGAATCGGGGCGATGCCCCGATTGAATCAGTTTCCGGAATTCCTCAGCTGCATGAGCGCCCTCTTGGATGCGAGGTTGCCCGCTGCGGCTCCTTTGTTGAACCACTTTCTGGCCTCTTCGAGATCCTTCTCGGTCCCGACTCCGTCCAGGTAGCAGCGCCCTACGATGAACATCGCATCGGGGTCGCCGTTGTTGGCGGAGAACAGATAGGATTGGAACGGCGACTCGTCGCCTTTCAGCTCGATCCTCTTGCCGGTGGCTCCTTCCACGATCTCCCTGGACACGACGTGTCCCTGTTCGGCAGCGCGGGTGTACCATATGAGTGCCTTCTTCTCATCGGACTTTGTTCCGATTCCGTTGGCGAGGCAGTATCCCGTGTAATACTGACAGAGGACGTTTCCGTTCTCCGCACCTTTGGAGAACCACTCATAGGCCAGCTTATCGTTCTTCTCCACGCCGACTCCCTCGAAATAGGAGTATGCGACATGGTACTGCGACTTTCCGAATCCGTTGTCTGCCAGCTTCTTGTGGAGCTCGAAGGCCTTCTCGGCATTCTTGGCTGTTCCCCTTCCCTTGGAGTATGCCTCTGCGACGGAGAACATGGCCTTCATGAAGTTGTCCTCGGCAGCGCGGTTCAGCCAATCGAACGAGAGCTCGTTGTTCTTCTCCACGCCCCTTCCGAGAGCGTAAGCGGTACCGATGTTGTAGCAGGCGATGGTGTTGCCGTGGGCCGCGGACATCCTGTAGTACTCGAGGGCAGTCTTGGCATCCTTCTTGAATCCCGTTCCCTCTGCGTAGTTGTCTCCGGTCACCAGCTGGGCATATCCGTCGCCCATGTCCGCCGCCTTCTTGAACCACTCGGCGGAGGTCTTGGTGTTCTTGGGGACCTGTTTGCCTTTAGCATAGAGCTGTCCAAGCATGATCATCGCATCGGTCTGTCCGTAGGATGCTGCTGCCTCCAGGTACTGGATTCCCTTGTCCCTGTTCTTGTCCTCCCCGACTCCGCCGAGGAAGCATCTTGCGAGTCCGTAGATCCCGTCGCGGGACCCCCTCATCGCTGCAGCCGTGTACCATGCATTGGAATAGTTGCCGTCCTTGTCGACCCCGATAGCATCCATGTAACACCTTCCAAGGTTGTACATGGCTTCCACGGATCCGAGGCTGACGGCCTCGTCATACAGAGCGAATGTCTTCTTCTGGTCACGCTCGACGCCGAATCCGTACTCATAGCACTTCGCGAGCGCCAGGTATGCTGGAACGATCTTCTTGTCAACGAGCCCCTGCAAGAGCTTTGCTCCCTCTGGACGGTCCCTCTTGATTCCTGTTCCGTTGAGGATGCAGACCGCTGCCTGGCAGGCACCGTTGCTGTTACCCATGGATTCGGACTTCCTGTAGGCCTCAAGGGCCTTCTCGGGATCGAAGGATGTTCCCACTCCGAACTCGTAGAGTCTTCCGAGAATGAATGCTGCATCAGCATCCTCCTCGGATTTCTTTAAGAAATATTCGAAAACCGCTCCGTCTTCGGGCGTATCGTGCGTTTTGTAGTAGTTGAGCAGCTCCAGATATGAATCCAGGTTTCCTTTCAGAGAAGCGCGGAAGAACCACATAGCGGCCTCATCCGCATCCTGTGCAACGACGATGCCATTGTTGTAACAGATACCGATAACGGAGGCTGCTAAAGGATGTCCCTTCTGTGCTGCCTTCAGATACCAGTCGAACGCAGCAGAATCGCTCTGCTCCGCTCCCTCTCCGATAGCAAAAATCTGCCCAAGCTCGAAGCAGGACTGCACGTCCCCCGCTTCAGCCATAGAAGTCAATTGCTCTAAGGATTGCATTAGGAAGTGTGTAGGCTGACACTGATATTAAACCTATCTTCAGTTTGTCTGTTTTTTCGCATTGTTAGTATCGATGATCCTGTTCCTGATGTAGATCAGCACACCGGTGCTGACAAGGAATATGTCCAGCAGATAGAAGCACAGGACATAGTTGATGTCGTCGCTGACGATCTTGTTGGCAACGCCGAACAGATACCCCATCAGGATGATCAGCATGAACAGTATGCTGGTCCCTACGTTCGTGCGTGCACGGTACGCTTTCACAAGGTTGAATGGCCAAGATGCGGCGAAGCAAACAAGCATCGCCGCCTCGAACAAACCGACTATCATGGCATCTCGATTGCACATCTCGGATTTATCTTTGACATGCCTGCTCTGGTTCGGCGCTTGTCGGACTCCTCCGTCTTCTCTTTAATATAGACCAAGTAGATGCCGAAGCATGGATCTCACAAGAGAAGAGGAAGCCATACTGAACGGCGAACAGGGCGAAGGCAAGCAGAAGGCCATGGAACTGGTCACAGCGCTTGGGAAGATATACGGCGCTGACAGTCTGATCGATATCACATCCGCCCATCTCTCGGGAGCATCCTACAAGACCATAGGGGATGGCGGGCTGAAGTACCTGGAAGATCTGGTCGGTGGAGGCGCAACGGTATCGGTGCCTTCCACATTGAACCCTGTCGGAATGGACAGGACCAGATGGAAGGAGATGCATATCTCCGAGGAGTTCGCCAAGAAGCAGCTGAGGATCATCGACCTCTACGGTCAGATGGGGATCAAAAAGACCTGCTCTTGTACACCCTACGTCGGTCCGAACGTACCGTCGATGGGCGATCATGTGGCCTGGGCGGAGTCCTCCGCGCTAAGCTTCGTCAACTCGTACATCGGAGCTAGGACCAACAGGGAAGGCGGTCCCGGTGCCCTCGCTGCGGCCATCCTCGGGAAGACCGCCAATTACGGGCTCCATCTCGACGAGAAGAGGAAGCCCACCGTGGTCATCGACGCGGACATCGATGGCTCGGTATTCTCATATTCACTGCTAGGACAGGCCGTGGGAATGGCCATCGGTTCCGGCATACCGTTCTTCAAGAACATCTCTCCCGAAGTGGAGGAAGCCAAGGCTCTTTGCGCTGCGATGGCCGCATCAGGTTCCATAGCGCTCTACCATGTGGACGGCGTGACTCCCGAAGCGGGGAACTTCGATGTATCCGATCTCGAGGTGATCCACATCGGAGAGAAGGAACTCCAGGACGCCTATGACAAGCTCAACAAGACGGACGATGTCCAGCTGATCGCCATCGGCTGCCCTCACCTTACCGAGAAGGAGATGCATCAGATCGCATCCTTCCTGAAGGGCAAGGAGAAGAGGAACAAGGACATCGAGGTATGGTTCTGCACATCGACCGAGATCAGGGAGAAGTGCGCAGAGGATGTCAAGATAATGGAGAAATTCGGTCCAGTCCTTGCCGACACCTGTATGGTCGTTGCACCGATAGAGGGCACATTCCAGAGAACGGCCACCAATTCGGCCAAGGCCGGAAACTACCTGCCTACGCTCTGTTCACAGAAGGCCATGTGCAGGGACATCTCCGCACTCATGGAGTTGGTAATGTGATCTTCAATGGACGCTGCATCTGCAGGGGCGAGGCCAAAGGAGAGGTGATCAAGCTCGAGGAGCCCCTGAGCTTCCTCGGAGGCGTCGACGGCTCCACCGGAGACCTCCGCGTGAGGGACGGCAACGTTGCCGGGAAGATCCTGGTCTTCCCCAAAGGGAAGGGCAGCACCGTCGGTTCCTATGTGATGTACGACCTGATGGTTCACGGTAAAGAGCCTGCCGCGGTGATCAATGAATCCGCAGAGACCATCGTCGCCACTGGTGCCGTCATCTCTTCCATCCCCATGGTGGATCAGATCCCCTCGGTCAGATTGTTCGAGGACGGGGACATCGTCACAGTGGATGCCACAGAAGGCACTGTCGATATCGAGGGGATAGTCCTGAAGGAGGTCGTGTCCTCTGTTGTCTCAAGGAACGGAAAATGCATCCTTGAGAAACGCCCCGATACCAACCGCTCGTTCCCCGGACACTGGTCGCTCGTGGCCGGGAAGGTCGAGGAAGGAGAGTCTCCTGTCGATGCGGCTCGCAGGGAGATCCTCGAGGAGACGTCCATCAAGGTCGGGGAACCCCTCGGCACGATGGGCCCGCTGTACGTACGCGAGGGGAAGGTCTTGTTCAAGGTCCACGTCTTCCACTTCGACGCAGGAGATCAGGAGCCCGTGATCAACGAGGAGAACGAGGCATACGTTTGGGCTGACGTCGAAGAGGCCAAAAAGATGAAGACCGTGACCGACACGATACTGGTCATGCAGACGTTCCTGGGCTGATATTCGCGCGCATACACGACAAGTGCTTTTATAGGACAAGCATATCACAACCCTCATGCAGACCTATGTCATCGAGAAGGACAAGACATCCGTTAAGCTCGGATTCAAAGAAGCGAACCTCACGCTGATCACGCCCCTTATGAAGGCGCTCAACGAGGATTCCAACGTCGTTCTCGTTAGGTACATCGACAAGCACCCCGAGCTCGTGGACCGTGCGCTCTACGTCCAGGTCAAGAAGGGCGACCCCATGAAGGCCATCGAGAAGGCTGCGAAGTCGGTGTCCGATTATTACACGATGTGAACTGATTCTGATGTACCGCAAGTGCATCACGGCCGAGAACGGCATCGGTCTCCACAACTACCTGTGCGACACCGATGGTACCGGCGGCCATCTCAAGACTCTCCCTGAGGACTTCATCGTCAGGGAGGTCTCCGATCCCCCGAGACAGAAGGACAACGGGGACTATTCTATAGCGACTGTCACGGCACGCAACTGGGAGACCAACCGTATGGTCAGGCTCATGTCCAGATGCATGGGCGTGTCCAGGGATCGCATCGGATTCGCAGGGACCAAGGACAAGAGGGCGGTAACCACTCAGCTCATGTCCGTCTACGGTACACCTGACCTCTGGGAGAAGGTGGACCTGAAGGACATAGAAGTGAAGGACGTGTTCAGAGGCGCCAGAGGCATACAGATTGGGGATCTCATAGGAAATGATTTCGAGATCACCGTGAAGGACTGCACGATGGACCCCTCGCTCATCAAAGAGACCGTCGATGCGGACATCGCCACCATAAAGAAGACCGGCGGATTCCCCAACTACTTCGGCGTCCAAAGGTTCGGAGCGGTGAGGCCTGTGACCCACCTGGTCGGAGAAAGGCTGGTCCGCGGCGACATCGAAGGCGCTGTCAGGACTTACATATCATTCACCACGGAAGAGGAGGCCGAGGAACTCCGCCTCAAGAGGAAGGAGTTGGAAGAGACCGACATCAGCGAATGGAAATCTATCTTCCCGACGATACCGCCGGCCATGGCTTTCGAGAAGATGATGGTCGGAGTATTGATAGACGACCCAGAGAACTGGGTGGGCGCCATAGAGATCGTCCCAACGAACCTTCAGATGATGTTCGTGCACGCCTACCAATCATGGCTTTTCAACGAGATGCTCAGCAGGAGGATGGATGCGGGACTCCCGCTCAATGCACCTGTCGAAGGGGACATAATCATCCCTCTGGATGCGAACAAGATCCCCCAGCACGAGAACCCTATTCTGACCACCGCTAAGAACATAGATCTTGTCACCAGACAGGCCAGGGCAGGAAGGGCGTTCGTCACCATCACCCTCTTCGGTTCCGATGGGGAACTGGCCGAGGGAGAGATGGGGGAGATCGAACGCAAGGTCATCGAGGAGAACAGACTCAAGCATGACGACTTCGTTATCCCGGAGCTTTCCAGATGCACTTCGAAGGGAAGCAGGAGAGAGATCCTCTGCCCTCTGAAGACCATCGATTACAACCTCAACGACGATGGCTATACCCTAAAGTTCAACCTTCCGAAGGGCAACTACGCCACATGCCTCCTCAGGGAGTTCATGAAGTCGGAGATGCGCGATTACTGAATCCCCATCAGCAGCTGTATCTGCCTGGCCTGATAGATGCCGACCTTGCAGGCCCTGATTATCTCGAACAGTGAAGTTCCCTGGACCCTACCCAGGACCATCTTCAGAGAATCGTCGCGGATCACATCCGCATTCATCGCCTTGTTGATGTACGACACCAACCTCTTTGCCTCGTCCACATCCCTGAACGAGCCTGATACGAACACAGCCGCCAACGGCAGCTTAGGTCTGGTCTCGAGGTCCCTCCAGTTGAGCTTCAGGATGATCTCGTTCGAGGCACGCTCCTGCTTCTGGAATTCCGTGGAACCGGGAACGATATCTCCGTATGGCGCATCCTTGAGTATGTACCTCTTGACATCCTCCATGGCCTGTCCCTCGAATCCCAGAGAATTGAGGAAGTCATCATCGGTGGGAGACGATCTTGAGACGTATGCGCGGCGCAGGACCTTCTCTGCATCCCTCTTGACCTTGGTGCTCTCCGGCTTCTCCGGTTCAACCTTCCTGAGCCTGTTGGCCTCGGCGTCGTGTCCTGCCCTTTCCAGAACCTCGATCATCTCGCTGTTCTGCTCATCGGTCACCTCGGTGCATATCCTGAACCTGTCGTAAGCCTCACTAACTCCGGCATCCTTCCTGAGGTTGCTCTTGATCCTAGCCATCAGTATGATGGCATCCACATAACCTGGATTGCGCTCCAGTATGATGTCCACCTGCTTGTCCGCACGGGACAGATATCCTCTGTCGAAGAGCTTCTCCGCCAGGGCCAGTCTCATCTCCAGGTTGCCCGTGTCCCTGTTGACCGCCATGGTGTAACTGTCTATGGCCCTGTCATAGTAACCCAGTCCCTGCTGGGCATCTCCTTTCTTGATGAGGATCTCGGGCAGCGCCAGTCCTAGGCTGATCGCCTTCTCGTATTCCTGCAAGGCCGCCCTGTACTCGGATTTATGGTACTTCACATCACCCATGGCCTCGTGGAGCAACGGGTTCTTCTCGTCCTTCCTGATGGCATCGGTCATGAGATCCTCTGCCGTCCTTGGCTCGCCCATAGTAAGCAGGATCGTGCATTTGATGCAGATGTATCCTGTCTCCTCACCGGCGATGGCGATAGCCCTATCGATGGATCTCAGTGCACCCTTGTAATCACCGACAGCGAGCAGCGATTCCGCTATGGCCGCGGCCGCTGGAGCATCATCCATGGACACTTCTTCCACGAACTCCTCGGGCTCCGTCTCGATGGCTGATGAACCTCCCTCTATGGCATCCAAGGCCAACCTCAGACTGGACGAATCGCTCTTCTCCATAGCGGCCTCTATTATCCTGACTGCTCCTGTCCTTTGGCCGTTAGCCAGATAGCACGACGCCAATTCTATTGCGGAATCGTCTGATTTGACCTTGTTGTGGATCTCCTGTGCCCTCTCCAGGGCCTTTTCCTCCTGACCGGATTCCCTCAAGACCCTGCAGATCATCAGTGCGACATCCACGTTGTCAGGCTGCGTCACCGAACAGAGGTCGAGGAAGTACATCGCCTCCTCGTATCTGCCGGCCTTCTCCAGGATTGCTGCCTTGCGTACCATCGGGTAGATCGATTCTGGATCCAGCTCGATAGCACGGTTAAGTGATTCGATCGCTCCGTAGGGGTCCTCGAACTTCTCCTGGATGGCTGCCTTCGATATCCAATATTCTGATTCGTTGAGATCCAGAAGGACCGCGCGGTTGTATGATTCCTCAGCGGACTCCAGGTCCCCTCTGGCCTCGTCGGCCATCCCTTTGGAATGCCAAATCACGGGGTCGTACGGGGACAGCTCCGCTGCCGCCGCATACGATACGGATGACTTCGTGTAATCACCCAAACAATACTCCGCGTTCCCCCTGAGCCTTCTTACGACAGGATCTGCGGGTATGTCCTTCTCCAGGTCGTAGCAGAGGTACATCGCCTCCTTGTACATCCCGGATTCTATCATGGAGCCTACTACGGCGACCACGTTCTCCCTGCTGGGCTGGATGCGCAGGACGTTCCTCAGATTCAGCATCGCACCGTTCATGTCACCTGAACTGCTGAGGGCGTTGGAAAGGTCGAGCATCGTGCTCACATCGTTGGAATCCAGCTCCAGGATGCGCCTGCAGACTTCCAGAGCTCCGGAGACGTCCTCCTTCTTGACCAGGATGTCCTTCTTCAGCATCAGGGCCTCCCAGTCGTCCGGATCATCAGACAGGACCTTGTCGCAGTCCCTCTCGGCTCCCTTGAGATCGTCAGAGATCAGCTTGATCCTCGCAGCCATGACCCTGACCGCGGAATCATCCTTTGCACGGTGCATGGCCTCTTTGGATGCTTTCTTGGCCCCGCGGATATCGCCTCTTGAGAGCAGATAGTTGGAATAGGATACAAGATAAGACGGGTCCTTCCTGTTGGAATCAGCCATGCGGTCCAGAAAGACCTTTGCCTGATCCTGGTTGCCCGTGGATACCAGCATATCTATGATGTCGGAATACTCCTTGGTACCCGAATACTCATTATCGAGATAATCATGGAAGGCGTTCATCAGATCGTTTGCCGAGCCCAGCTGCGCGTATGCGGCTATCCTGCCCTTCATCGACCTGACAGATATCTGGTCCAGCTCATCGTAGATGTCCAGGGCCCTGCTTGGATCGTGACCGGAAACATAGGTCTCCGCCGCTTCATAGGATACGTATGCGGGAGCCTTCTTCGCTATCTTGTCGTAGACCATCTTCGCTGATATCCAATCCTTCTCGTCTACAGATAACCTGGCGGAGGCCAGTTGGAACTCCCAGTCGCCGTCCTTGTAGAATTCAGAAGATACCAGGAGTTCGGTCGCCCTGTCCTTGTAACCGCTGAACCAGGAGCTGTATACCCTGTACAGCTGCCTCAGCCTCACATCGCTGGGCTCATCGGCCTGTTTGCCCTCATAGGCGCTTTGGACCGCTTCCCTGTCCGCCCATTGGCCCATGGGATCATCCTCCTTGAGGATATCATAGAGCCTTCTGCTCGAAGGGTCCAGATCGAGGCCTTTCTTGGCGCTTGTGACGGAATTGAGCCTGTCCCCTTCACCGTGATAGAGCTCCGCTTCGGCCAGATAGCGGTGGAACATATCCTTGGAGCTGTTCCTCGAGAGTATCTGCGCCGCTGCAGTGATCTCACCCTCGGACACCAATATCTCCGTCGCCCTGATGGCAGGCGAACAGTCCTGAGGACGGGCCTTGGAGACGATCGACTTCATGGTCGTTTCCGAAACGGACCCATAGACCTTCAGCAGCGCATCCATGAGAGCGATTAGGATCGCAGGATGGACGTAACCGTCTGCCTCTAGGATCTTTGAATGGATCGAGTCCAACCTCTTATCGGACAGCTTGCCGTTGAGCACCTTCCATGTGCGGTACTCCTCAGAACTTCCGAATACGGGCAGGTTGTCCATAGGGGATGAATTGATTACGGACGTATAACGGTTTCACCGCTTGGTCGCCACCAGACCTATGTCGGAACAGGTCCTCCAGAATACCTGGATGTCACAGAATCCTGCCTTCTCCATGAGACAGATATGCTCCTCCTCGGTCAAAGGGTAATAGAAGGTCCCTCTGCGGTCGAGCATCTCCTTGATCGATTCCTCCTCAAGGCCCATGCCCCTCATATAATCCACCCACTCGGCATCCTTCTCAGGCTGGGATGAATCGTATCTGGTGTGCTCCACTGTGATGAATACTCCTCCGCTCCTGAGCATCCTGAAGCAGTTCCTCACCGCTTCTAGCTTCAGATCCATGTCGCTGTAGTAATGATGTGACAAGATGCAGGAGATGACGTCAAAAGATCCGTCTTCAAGCCTGAGCGCATCGGATGTGGACCGAATGAACTCGCATCCCTGCCAATCCCCGATGGAATCCTTGGCGACCGAAAGGTTATCCTCAGAAGGATCGACCAATGTGAATGCTGCTCCCGGGAACCTTTCAAGAGACTTCCTTATGGAGCCGCCCATTCCGCAACCGATGTCCAGCCATCTCTCCGGTTCCCCGATCCTCTCTGCTACCAGATTGGGAATCGATTCCCTTAGTGAATAATAGTCGGTTATCCTCTTGGACATCCCGATCTCCTGGGTAGTCTCGGATTCCATGTTATCTTCATAATATTGTATATTTATATTATTTAGTGAATTAAAAAGTACAATTTATATGATCTTTATAACAACATACCAGTCGTAGCATACGAATAGAGAATCAAAGAGGATGATGCCAATTGAGCAATGGTTGCTCCGATTCTGGATCCTCCTCGGAGCCGTTGGATAGAGTTATATACTTCTCTCCAATAAGGGAGTTTCAGTGCAGCTGTGATCTAGCTGGTTAGGATCTGAGCCTTCCAAGCTCATTGCCCGGGTTCGAATCCCGGCGGCTGCACTCATCTTTCTTCTTCCAGATGTGTTTTTGAGTGCGACCGCGCGGATCGCCACTTTCCCGGACCGGATTAGTCCAATTACGACTGTTCTCCGACGGTACCCTCATCCGTCGCGGGGAGAGGAGCCATCCTCATCCAGCCTGCCAACCCTCAGCTTTTCGTAGGGCATCTGGATACCGGCTTCGGCCAGAGCGATGTAGAGCTCCTTCTTCATATCCGAGAGGATGTTGTCCGCATAGGAGAAATCCACGACAGTGGCTTCCAGGCTCATCTCCAATCCGGTGTTCTTGAACTCCATGAGCTTTACCTCCGGCTTGCCATATTTCCCATCGTGGACGAGATATTTGCTCTTGTTCGCCATATCGATTACGACCTTCTCGACCTGGTCCATATCGTCCCCGTAAGGGATCTGGAATAGGATCTTCATCGTGAACGTCCTGTCGTTCTTGCTCATATTGACGATGGTCTGGGAGGCCAGGACGTTGTTGGGGAACGATATTATGCGGTCGTTGTACGTGTTGGTTAACTCGGTGTTCATGAGCCTGATGCGCACAACCTTGTAGGTCTCGTTGTTAATCATCAGGTAATCGCCCTCCCTGAAAGGCCTGGTGAGCAGAAGGGAGATACCGTTAAACAGCTGCGAGAGGACGTTCTGGGCACCCAATGTGATCCCCAGAGTGATTATTCCGGCGCTCATCAGTATGGCGGTGAGGTCGAATCCGAACACATGCAGTATGGCACTGATCGACCCGACCCACAGGACTATCTTGCCCAGCATCGTAAATATCGGAAGGAAAGACAAGTCGAGTGGAGAGTCCTGGACCTTGCCTAGTCTAGTCAGCGACGTCTTCACTATGAGGACGTAGATCTTCCATCCGACCATGGCCAACAGCATGATGAAAACCGCTGTGGCTATCTTCTCCAGGTCCACTATGAGGTTCAGATCCGTGCTGACGATCTCGAGTGCGTTCCCCAGATACAGCAAGACCGCGATTATCGGGGCTGCCAATGAGAGGACTCCGCTGTATCTCTTCTTGTCCTCATCGATATACCTGGCGAATAACGGAATCAGTATCCTGCCTATGAACAATCCAAGCAGGAATACAGTAAGAATGGATACAAGGAACGGTATGACAGGGGTGCTGAAAGGATCCTGGAGGGTGTTGGGTATCACACCGAAGAACTTGTTGTAACTTCCCGAAGTGTCCAATTTGGAATTGACGTCTATCGCGAATGTGACCGGCGAGATCGTGAACGTAGAATCCTCCACATCCGCGATGCTGACGGTGAGGAAGAACATTCCTCCCTTCAACGAAGGGATCACTTCGTCGACGTGTATCGTAACCGTGACCTTGACGAAATCACCGTTCTTCGGATCGCCGGCGGGCATCAGGGTTATGGGTTCCAAAGGATCCCAAGTCAGATAGGTGACGTTGCTCTCGCCTGAGAAAGCAACATCGAGGACATGTTCTGAATTGTTTGTTATGTAGACAGAGTAGGTAGTGGACTCCCCGTTTCCCACTATCCTGGGTATGAGGTTCGTGACCTGATGGAAAGGAACGGAGATCGTGTAGTCCTCCGTTGAAATGGCATCCGAATCCTCACTCACGAGAAACGGTGCGAAACAGCTTGCGGCCACGATCAGAGCGAATGTCAGGGCGGCCATCCTTTGTCTCATGTGGGTGAATAGTCGGGAGTATAGAAAAACATAAGGGAGCACCTCCTCCTCAGAAATGTCCAGCTGCAAACTATTTTCGAAATACGTGGAATCCGTGGCCATTCGTCCGGAAGATGACCGGGTCACTGTGGGCCGATAATTCTCAATGTTTTTTGAGAAGGGGAGGTGGGGTGAACCGCCCTGGCAAGACTGGCTGGTTACCTCCGATCCTCCCTCCCTTAGATGATTGAATTGTTTCAGGGTCTCCTCGATACAAGGACAGCACACTTGGAATGCCTCACAAGTGCCTCGGACACGCTTCCCATGAACACCTTCGAAAGTCCGGTAGCTCCCAGAGAACCGCAGACGATGAGGTCATACTGATCGGAGATCTTCACAATCTCGTTCGCGGGGGTGCCACCGACCGTAATCATCTTGACTTCAACTCCTGCCTTCTCACTCAGGTATTTGACCTCTTTGAATGCCTCGTTCGCCGATTTCTGGGCTATGTCCGCCCTCTCCGATGCGGAGACGTCTCCTCCGAACGCATTGGGCTTGAGATCCGCTCCTGCCATTACATGGATGGCTGTGAGCTTGGCCCCCATGGACTTCGCTATGCATACTGCGTCCTTTACCGCAATGCTGTTGTTCTCACTTCCATCTACTGCCAGCAAGATATTCTTGTACACCTGGATCACCAGATTCAAACTCGGTTTGTAAGTATTTAAAAGAGCATCATAGAAGAACCTAAACTTTATCTACGATTATCCTGAACACAATTTAGTTGGATTATTTTGGTAAATCTTTCTTACCAAATAGGGTGAAAAACGAATTCTTTATTTACTACCAGCTAACAACAGGATGTTCGACCGCTCTGGTGAAATCAGACATTTTGTCATCTACTACTGGAAAATCAGTCGAACAATCTTTTTATCCCCGGTTGGATGATATTACCATCCGATGCCCTCGGACGAACCTGTCGATTCTTACAAGTCCAAAACATTCAGGATCGCCTATCTTTCGATCCATTCCACGGCACCGAAGATGCTGGAAGAATCCTGTCTGAAACTGAAGAAGGAACTCGGGATAGAGGTCTCCTTCAAAGGTTATACGAAAGAGGATTGTGAGGACGACCCCCTGATTTACGAGGACCTCTGCAGGAATACCTTGCACTGCGACTTGGTGCACATACGCTGCATGGGGGATCCGTGGAAATTCAGCAGATTCGACCGCTACTCCGAAGTACTCAGAAAATCCAAAGCGTTCATAGCGCCGGTCACCGGGAACATCGAAGTGGATATGCTCACAGAGGACCTTTACACAGGCACCATGGAGGAGCTCAAGGACCTGGAGACATACATCGTATACAAGTGTCCAGAGAACGACTTCCGCTTCCTTTGGTGGGCGGCAAGACACCTTGGCTTTACCGACAGGGAACCCCCGGGACCTGAACCCCATCCCGACCACGAGATATACCACCACAGATATCCCGGGAAGATTGACACCATGGAATACCTGTCCGGGCTGGACAGATCCAAGATCACCGTCGGGATGGTGTTCGCCGACAGTCAGAAGGTCTATGACAACACCAAGTACATCGATATGCTGACCGACATGCTGGAGGAACGCGGGATGCAGACAATTCCCGTATCGAGCTCTTTCGCATGCACAAGGAAACCCGGCGGTACGGAGAGCATCTTCCGCACATACTTCATGGATGAGAACGGCCCGATTGTGGACGTCATAATCTCGCTGACCGCATACTCCAATATCAACAGGGCCGACGGGGTCATCCCCAACATAGACGAGGAGAGCTGCCTGCGCAGGCTGTTGGACGTGCCCGTCATATTCGGCATGGCCTACCACAACTCCTTCCTGGACTTCGAGATGGAGAAGACCGGCATGAGGAAATCAGATTTCGGAGCCAACGTGATATATCCGGAACTGGACGGTAATGTGCTCGGACCGCCCGTATCTTTCACATCTAAGGAGAAGCCGAAGATCAACCAGCCCATCCCCGAGAGGATGGACCATCTCTGCCGTCTCACCGAGGCCTGGGGGAAACTGAGGAGGAAACCGGTAACCGAGAGGAAGGTCGCAATTATGATGTGGCAGTCCCGCCCCAATTCGGGCATGATCGGCTCTGCCGCCAGCCTGGACACCGTGGAGAGCGTCTCTGACATACTGAAGAGGATGAGGGACCTCGGATACAGGGTAGACAACTGTCCGTCCCAGGGGAGGGAGTTAATCGACGAGATCCTGGACAACATCACCAACGATCTTGACAACCAATCTTTGGAAACTGTGAGGAAGAAGGCCGTTGACCTCGTGTCAAAGGATGACTATGTCAGGGATTACGACCAGATTCCAGAATGGGACAGGATGATGACCGAGAGGTCCTGGGGGGAACCCGTCGGAGAGCTCATGACCGACAGAGGGAAGATAATCATCCCAGGCCTGATGAAGGGCAACGTCTTCGTCTGCTACCAGCCAATGAGGGGCTGGGCAGAGAACATGGAGCAGAACATCCACGACCCCATGCTGTTCACCCAGCACCAGTACAATGCCTACTACTGGTGGATCAAGAACGTGTTCAAGGCGGACATGATATTCCACATGGGCACCCACGGGACCCTGGAATGGCTCCCCGGACTGAACGTGGGCCTTTCCGAGAAATGCAATCCGGATTATGTGCTCGATGCGGTCCCCAACGTCTATCCGTACATCGTAAACGACCCGGGAGAGGGTGTGCAGGCCAAGAGGAGGGCGGAATCGGTGCTGATCGGGCATATGCCCCCAACCATGGCCCGTGCCGATTCACATGGGGAGCTGATGGAGATAGAGGTCCAGCTCCAGGATTACTTCAAGTACCGTGGCAGCGCATCCGATGTGATGAAGACAGAGCTGGTGAGGCAGATCTACGAAGCGGTGAAAACCAACAATCTGCTGAAAGACCTCGGCCTGGATGGGGATCACGATCCGGGACCGGAAGGATTCGCCGACCACATCATCGATCTACATCAGTACCTGGAGGATGTCCAGGAGACGCTGGTCAGGGCCGACCTGCATATCATTGGCAGAGAACCGAAAGGGGACCACTTCGACGAGATGGTCTATTCGCTTTCAAGATTGGACAACGGCGATATCAGATCCCTGAGGGATGCATTCTCGGAGAATCAGGGCGTGGACCTCCAGGCGGCCATAGACGATCCGTCCGGAGAACAGACTGACGGCGAGCTGAATGCCGTTACGGTGAGCAGGATCGACGGAGAGGAAAGGGAATTCATCCAGAAGCTCAGGACTGAATTCAATTATGATACGGAGAAGGCCAAATCATACCTTCTGGACAGATACGGGAAGGTCTCCGAAGACCTCTCCGAATCCGTAAGGTATGTCTGCGAGAGGATCGTGCCCAACATCCGCAGGATGAGCTACGAGCTCGACCACATGATGGATGCGGTGGACGGCAGGTTCGTCATCCCCGGACCGTCGGGAGCACCGACGCGCGGAAGCGCTGACATCCTCCCCATGGGAAGGAACTTCTACAGCCTTGATCCGGAGAAGGTCCCCACCAAGACCTCATGGGAGATCGGGAAGAGAATGGCCGACCAGATGATCGAGCGCTTCGTTTCCGACAAGGGGACCTATCCGAGGGAGGTCGGGATAGTCATCTGGGCGACGGACATGATGAAGACCGGCGGAGACGATGCCGCATACATCCTCTGGCTCCTGGGAGTGAAACCCGTATGGTCGAAAATGGGCGGGCAGGTCGTGGACCTGGAGGTCATACCGGTCAAGGAACTCGGCAGGCCCCGTGTCGATGTAACCCTGAACATAACTGGACTGTTCAGGGACACGTTCCCGGCGACGATAGATCTTCTAGACGATGCGGTGAAGATGGTGGCGGCACTGGACGAATCCGATGAGGAGAACGCCCTTGCGGCCAACCTGAGGAAGGATATCGTGGAGGATGTCCTGAACGGCATGTCCCCCGATGAGGCTCGCGCCAGGAACTCCGTGAGGATATTCGGAGAAGCACTGGGGACCTACGGGACCGGTGTAGGCAGACTGATCGAGACCGGCAAATGGGATGAGACGAAGGACCTAGCCGACATGTATGCCGCACTGTGCAGCTACGGCTACTCCAAAGGCGAATACGGCAAACCCATGAAGAACGAGTTCATGAGACGTTTCGGAAAGGTCGAGGCTACGATCAAGAACGCTCCGACCAGGGAGATCGACATCCTGGACATCGACGACGTCTACCAGTACCTCGGAGGGATGAACTCCTTCGTAAGGACCTACGGCAGACAGGATGCCCTGACATATATGGGAGACAATTCCGACCCGAAGAAGACCAGGATCCGCAGCACCCAGGAGGAGCTGCGTTTCCTCTTTAGATCAAAGGTCACCAATCCCAAGTTCAACAACGGCCTGATGGAACACGGATACCGCGGTGCATCCGAGATGGCCAAGATCACCGAGTATACCATGGCCTGGGGGGCGACCTCGGGCATTACCGAGGACTGGATGTACGAATCCCTTGTGGACACTTACCTGAGGGACAAGAACGTCCACGACTGGATGGACGATGTGAATCCGTATGCGGTGATGAACATCCTGAACACCCTTATGGAAGCCATCAACAGAGGTCTTTGGGATGCCACTCAGGAATACCGGGATCTCCTCGAGGAGATGTACATCGATGCCGAGGAGAGGATCGAGGAACTCACCGACAAATGACGTCGGTCACATATACCCCTAATTGAATTACCAGGCATGGCAGGTCACATTCACAACCTCGTCTCCATGACAGGTCCGTCGACGGCTATCCAAGAGATACTGTACGGATTCATCATGGCGCTGATATTCGTGAATGCCGCCAGCTTCGGTTTCCTTACATTCTCGGGTCCGGTCGAGTTCGTGCTGGTGATCTTGGGCATGAATGCCACCTGGGGAATCATCGATGCAATCATCTTCTATTACATGGCGGAGTTTGACCAACGCGGTTACAAGAAGATAATATCGGGCGATACCGAACTCAGCAGGGATCAGAGACGGGAGATGCTTGTGGACGAGTTCAGCGGTACACCCCTGGATGTCCTTCCCGACGATGAGAAGGAAAGAATTTGCGAAGGACTGCTCGACAGGAAGCTGGAATCCGATGAGGAGTTCCGCGAGAGCAAGAAGGAGTACCTGATGAGCTCCATCGGATGCGTCATATTCAGTTTGTTGACGGTCATCCCCTTCGCCGTGACGATACTCCTGATAGAGGATTTCCAACAGGCTCTTCTGGCATCCAAGATACTCGCATCGGCGATCCTGTTCTTCGTCGGTTATGAGCTTGGCCCTCGCATCGGTGTCAACAGGTACGTGACCGGCGTGTTCCTGATGGGCATGTCCCTCATAATCGCCATAATCTCCACATTCACTGGCGGATGATTCAATCATCGTTCTCGAACTGGGAGTGATACAGGTCTGCGTACACCCCGCCCCTGCTCAGCAGCTCATAGTGCGTTCCCTTCTCGGCGATGTTTCCGTCCTTCATGACCAGGATGATGTCCGCGTTGCGTACGGTGGACAACCTGTGGGCTATGACGAAGCATGTCCTCCCGTGCATCATCGAATCGATGGCATTCTGGATGACGACCTCGGTACGGGTGTCGACCGAACTGGTCGCCTCGTCGAGTATCAGCATCGGGGAACGGTCCACAAGGGCGCGGGCGATGCATATCTGCTGTCTCTGACCTTCCGACAGCGAGCTCTTAGAACCTATCCTGGTCTCCAATCCGTCGGGAAGGGTACAGATGAACTGATCCAAACCAACCTTCCTACACGCCTCCATGACATCGTCCTCGGTCGCTTCCGAGCAGTAGGCAATGTTTTCCCTTATCGTGCCCTCGAACAGCCAAGTGTCCTGAAGGACCATGCAGAACAGATCATGCACATCCCTGCGTGTCATATCCTTAACGGACACACCGTCAACCAGGATGTCCCCGCTGCTGGGCTCGTAGAACCTCATCAGGAGGTTGACGGTCGTGGTCTTCCCCGCGCCGGTGGCACCGACTATGGCTACCTTCTGGCCAGGCTCTATGACAGCAGAGAACCCCTTGATCGTATCCACGCCGTCGAAGTAACCGAAATGAACATCCCTGAACTCCACTTTGCCCCTGATCTCCTTGGGCACTGTTCCCGCCGTGTCGGCAGCCATCTCTTCCGAGTTCAGGAACTCCTCTATCCTCTCCGCACCTGCTCCGGCGGCCTGCATGTTGCCTAGGGAATGAGCTATCATGTCCAAGGGACCCATGAACATCTTGACGTACAGTATGAATGCGACGACCACGCCTATGGTGATCTCCCCCTCGATGACCATGACCGAACCGACTATGCACACGGCCACATAGCCCAGATTACCGAAGAACTGCATTATGGCGGGAAGCAGACCCATGGTGACCTCGGAACGGAAACCGCTGGCCCTCAGAGATTCGTTAATGCCATCGAAGGTTTCCTTGTTCTTCTCCGAAGCCGAATAAGCCAGCACCATATCGTGGGTGCTGTACAGCTCGGAGATCAATCCGTACATCTTGCCGATGTTCTTCTGCTGGTTGCGGTAGTACTTCTGAGTGTACTTGACTATGAGGGCGCTGACGATCATGCCCCCGGAGGCTGCGATGATGGAGACGAAAGCGAGCTTCAGGTCGGTGACCAGCATCATGAACAGACACACGAAGAACAGGATTATCCCGTGTGCGAAGATGGGGAGACTCCTGGCCAATGCGGAACCGACGGTGTCGGCATCGTTGGTGAATCTGCTCATCACATCGCCCTTCCTGCAGTTATCGTAGAAGCGCAGCGGAAGGCGTTCCATCTTTCTCTCCAGATCCGACCTCATGTTCTTTGCCACGGTCTGCGCTATACCCGCCATCCAGTACTGGCGGGCATACATGGCCAGAGAGCCGGAGAGGTAAAGGAGCAACGCGATAAGACCATTGACGGAAACGCTGCCCAGATCTATCGAACCGGTGTACAGGCCGTCTGATATCAGGTCGGTTATGTTCCCGACGAATTCAGGAGCTATGGCGGTGAGGGCCGACTCCAGGAACACCATGAACATGGCCAGGAAGAACAGCCCTCTGGCCTCGTAGACGTACCCGAGGATCATCCTCCAGGCATTCCTCATCGATTTGGGCGTATCCTTACGGACGCCCCCCTTCTCCGAGTACCCTCCTGTGAGCAACGGGACGCGTCCGCTCATAACTCATCACCTGTTCTCTGGGATTCAGCGATCTCCCTGTAGAGGACGCAGCCGTCGAGCAGCTCCTCATGGGTACCCTGACCTACGATCCGTCCCTTATCCAGGACGATGATCCTATCCGCACCACGGGCAGTGCCGATCCTCTGTGTAACAAGGACCACCGTGGAACCTTCGGTACGTCTCTTGAGCCTGCGCCTCACCTCCAGATCGGTACGGAAATCTATGGCTGAGAAACAGTCGTCGAAGACGTAGATCTCCGGAGCTTTGCAAATGGCCCTCGCGATAGCGACCCTCTGCTTCTGTCCTCCTGAGATGTTCCTTCCCTCCTCGGACAGGTTAATGCCCAATCCTCCCGAGTCCTCGATGAAATCCTTAATACAGGCGGTTTCCAGAGCTGACCATATGTCATCATCCGTGCGGTTCTCGGATCCCTTGCCATAATTGACATTGTCCCTTACGGATCCGGACAGGATGGTGGGCCTCTGAGAGACGTACCCTATCTTGGAACGCAGTGAATCCAGATCGTACTCCTTCACATCGATTCCGTCGACTAGGACCTTTCCTTCATTGCAATCGTAGAATCTTGGTATGAGGTTCATAAGCGATGTCTTGCCGCATCCCGTTGCACCGATCACCGCCACCGTCTCACCGGGATTCACATCGAAACTGATTCCGCTGAGGACATCCGCTGATGACCCCATGTAACGGAAGCTCACATCCCTGAAGGAAATGGATCCTTTCCTATCGCCATCGGTCACCGTACCTCCGACGATCGTCAGATCGGTATCCAAGACCTCGAAGATACGGTCGAGGGATGCCTGGGCCCTCGGGAACACATTGAATATCTGCACCATTGTACGGAACCCGTTCAGGGCCAGTATGGCATATGTCGAGAACACGATCATCTCCGAGAACAGCTCAAGGCGGAGGGGCTCCGAGGATGTCCCGGCTATTATGAATGCTCCCAACCAGTAGATGGTCATGGCCAGGCCGTTCCTTATGAAACCGTTCATGGGCACGTTGAAACCCATGATCCTAGCTGCACGGATGTGGTTCTGTGTCAGAGCATCGTTGGCAGCTTCGAACTTGTCCCTCTCGAGATCGTCCGCATTGTACGCCCTGATGACCCTCTGTCCGGTCAGCATCTCCATGGTCACGGCATTGATCCCGTCGTTCAGTTTCTGCACCTTCCTGTACAGAGGTGCTGTGAGGCGGAGTATGGTGATGACCAGCAGGATCATCGCGAATATGGATATCACCGTGGCCACGGTCCAGGTCATATCGCTCTGACTTATCCTGAGGATCGCCCATATGGAGATGATCGGCGCCCTGATGAGCGATTCCAATGCGACTCCGATGAAATCCTGTACCTGCTTGACATCATTGGTGGAACGTGTGATCAGACTGTAAGTGGAGATCCTGTCGATCTCCGACAGGGAGAACTTCTGGACGTGATCGAACTCGGCCTGACGGATGGTCTTGGCGGTCGATGATGATATCCATCCCACGGTACTGCTGACAAGCAACCCGATGATCAGCGTGGCAACAGCACAACCTACCATGGCGAACGACTTCTCAAGGACCTCCTCCGACGTTCCGTGAGATGTGATGACATCTGTGATGGCCGCCATGTAGTTTGGTATCTCCAATTCGAACCATACCTGCAGGACTATCATCAGGACCACTAGAACAGAAAGGGCCCATTCCGTCCTGCGGAAGAATCTGACGAAGGAGAATATACCGCTCAAACTACCGTCAACAACCTAAGACCTCCATGATGTTAAATCCTCCTCCGTTCGACAAAAGAGACCCTTATCGGTAAATACGGATAAACCCATCCGAACCTTATGACAGATGTCAAGTCCGAGGAGTTCAGGAGGTTCATCCTGGAGAACAGGGAGATAATAGAGAGGATTCTGAAGGATGATCTGAAGGAGTCCAAGCAGAAGACCGAGGAGTTCGTCGATGAGAACCTCGACCGCGCTAAGGCAAAAGCCATGGACATCAGCGACGGCATCTTCAAGATCGTCGGGGACGACGATGTCCAAAAGCATTTCATCACCGGATGTCTGGAATTCCTTCATTTCTTCGAAGCAGTAATCAACGCGGCACCGCTATCGCCCGAGGCGAGGGAATTCGTAGATAAAGTGGAGGAGACCCGCGACAAGACCGTGCGCAACGTGGTCAAAACCGGTGCGGACGACCTCGTTCAGAACATCCCCGTCAAGGAAGTCAAGCCCAGGAAGGCCCCCGCCAAGAAGGCGAAGCCCAAGGCTGAGAGCATCAAGATAAACGACGTCAAGAAGAAGGCATAATCACTTCTTCTTGTGGATCTCCAGGTTCTCTTCGAGTTCCTGGAGGTCGTACGTCTTACACAGTCCGTAGACCAGCTCTATCATGTCTTCTTTGTTGCTTATCAGGCCGTCCCTCATCATGTAAGGCGAGACTTCCTTATCGAAGGCTCCCCAATTTGTGGCCACGACACAGTGCTGGGCAAACATCCCCATAATAAGAGCCGCATCACAATCGTTCTTCAGAATGACGTCGGAGAGGTTGGTGTTATTGAATGAGTTCATGTGATACTTCCTCACGACAAAATCCGAATCCTTGATCTCGAAACCGTCCAGGAGCTGCATGGCATCATCGGTGATACCTTCCATACAGGTAGGACCCTCGTATAGGATCCAGATCACAGGCCTGCCGGCCTCCCTGAACATATCGATGACTTTCTTCATGGTCTCGGTATGGAGTTTGGCTGATTCCAGAGTGGAATCGTCCGCCCCGATGATGAACTTCTTCTGGACATCAACGATGACCAGTGCCAATTTCCTGTCCTTCTTATCTACAGGCTTCATTGATTCCGACATGTCATTCACCTCAGCATTTGTTACTCTTTATCAAATAATAGCATATTGCGAACAGCGCCACCGTATAGACCGCGATGATGAATATCGAGTCCATGCCGACCGTGTAGTCGGGGAGCATTATGCCTCTCATCACCATGCTCACATGCGTAAGAGGTAGAGCGTAGATCACCGCGGCAGCGAAATCTGGCAGCGCACTAGCATCGAACAGCGTGCCGCACAGGAAAGTCATCGGTATGATCACAATGCTGGTAAAAAGAGAGAGATTCTGCGTCTTGTTTGTCAGCATTCCCGCCAGCAATCCGAGGAGCGAGAACATGAGACTTCCCACGATGATCAGTACGAATATCCACGGACTGATCACCACCTCCGGCGACAGGAGCCGACTGACCACCAGAAGGATGGTGCAGCTTATGAGCGCCCTCGCCACTCCCTGTATGGTCTTCCCCAGGATTATGGCGGATATATGCAGCGGGCATAGCAGGAGCTCGTCGAAGCTCATGTAGAACAGCCTCTGGACGAGAATTTTCATGGACACGGTGCTGAACGTTGCGGACAGAGTCGTCATGGCGATGATTCCGGGTATGATGTACTTGACATACCCTGCCGGATCCTCCATGCTCCCTCCCACACCGAAACCGAATGCGAGCAGATACAACAGCGGCCCTACGAGCGATGAGAGCAGAACCTCGATGAGATTGCCCTTCATGTACACCAGGTCACCCCAGGCAACACGGTAGGTCTCGTCGATCACACTCATTGCATGCTGCCTCCTCTGTCACCGGTGAGCTCCAGGAATACGTCCTCCAGGGTCGTCCTCCTGATGTTGTACATCCTGTCTCCAAGAGTCTGTGAGAACTCCTTGGCCTCAGGGATTGTGCCGAAGTACTCGACACGGCGCTTTCCGTCATCGTTGGTGGTATCGACCGTAATCCTCCCGATCCTGTCTCTCAATTCATCCACTGTGCCTATGGCGATGAGCTTCCCCTTGTCGATGATGGCCACCCTGTCGCAGAGGGACTCCGCCTCTTCAATGTAATGCGTGGTGAGGAATATGGTGGTCCCTCTGGAATTCAACATGCTGACCAGATCCCACAGCATGTGACGGGAACGGGTGTCCAGACCGGCGGTGGGCTCGTCCAGCAGAAGGATCTTGGGCTCATGGATGATGGCGCATATGATTGATGCCTTCCTCTTCCACCCTCCGGATAGTTCGCTGACCTTCTTATCCATATGGTCCTGCAGCTCCAGTATGGCCGCCGTCTCCTCCACAATGCGGTCGATGTCCTTACGGGGGATCTTGTGCATAATCGCATGGTGCTTCAGGTTCTGCCTCACTGTTAGGTCTTTGTCCAGCGAGATGTTCTGCTGCGACATGCCTATGAGCTTCCTGGCCTCGAGATAATCCGTCTTGATGTCGTATCCGCTGATGGTGATGGATCCTGTGACGTATTTCTGGATGGTCGTTATCGTGCGAATGGATGTGGTCTTACCCGCACCGTTGGGGCCGAGGAAACCGAAGATCTCCCCCTCCTTGACATCGAAGCTGATTCCGTCTACGGCGGCGAAGTCTCCGAACTTCACCACTAGGTCCCTCACTTCGATGATATTATCCATTCAATTACGCCCCTTCGTCACGACATATCTGCTGATGAGCACGAACGCTACAGCGTACAGTATGATGATGCATAAAGATATCCAGGGGAACTCAGTGTCCAGTATGGATGCCCTTATGCATGCGGTCGAGTGTGTGAGCGGTAATGCGTACAATATCCACTGCGCGAAATCTGGCAATGCATCGAGCGAGAAGATGGTCCCCGAAAGGAACGACATCGGTGTGATTACCAAAGTCGTGAACAGGTTCATCGTGAGATGGGAATTCGCCAGCATTCCCGCCACTACTCCGAGCAGTGCATAGGTGAGACAGCATATTGGAATCATCAGGACACCTTGAATCGTCAGATGCATGTCCGGGGTGAGAGCCATGCCGATAGAGTACAGGACCGCGCAGCTGATCAGACTGCGGACCATTCCCGCCCATGCCTTTCCCAGTATTATGGACGTAGGTTTCATGGAACACAGGAACAGCTCATCGAAGCTCCTGAAATACGTGCGTTGTATCATGACTTTCACGGCGACGTTGTTGAAGCACGACGTCATGGTGGACATAGAGATGACCCCCGGGATCATGAAAGCGATGTAGTCAAATCCCTCGACCTCTGCTCCCGCTCCGAATCCGTATCCGAACGCGACAATGTACAGCAGCGGAGTCACCAGGCATGTGATCAGCACAACCGCTATGTTCCTCTTGATGAAGACCAGGTCTATCCAGGCCACACGAAATGAGTCTCCTATGACAGTCATACCCTGAACTCCACCTCCTGCGTCGCTTTGGTGTTGTCCCTTCCAGTAAGCTCCAGGAAGACGTCCTCCAAGCCGGTCATCCTTGATGTAACCGTACAGCTCTCATCGAGAGAATCCCTAAACGCATTCGCCTCTTCACGGTCGTGGAAATAGCGATATTCTTTCTGGCCGCCTTCGGCCTTGTACTCGACCGTCCATCTGCCCAGGTCATTGCAGAGTTTCTCCGAGGAGCCCTCGGCTATGATCCTTCCGTGATCGAGGATTGCGATCCTGTCGCACAGTTCCTCGGCCTCGTCCATGTAATGAGTGGTGATGAAGATCGTTGTGCCCTTGGCATTCAGCTCCCTTATAAGTCCCCACAGCATATGCCTGGACTGCGTGTCCAAGCCGGCGGTGGGCTCGTCAAGGACCAGTATCGACGGATTGTGGATGAGAGCGCTGACAATAGCGACTCTCCTCTGCCAACCTCCTGAGAGGTTGATCGCCATATGGTCCATGTACGGGCCCAGACCCATTATCTCGACCAATCTGTCGATCCTCTCCTTGGCCTCCTTCTTCGGGATATGATGGAGTATCGCATGGTACACGATGTTCTCCCTGACGGAGACATCCTTGTCCAGAGCGATGTGCTGCTGTATGATCCCGACCTTCTCCTTCACCGGGTCGTCGAGACCTTTGACCTCATGGCCCTCGATGATTATCTTGCCGGAGGTGGGAGGCGTGAGGGTGGTCATGACCCTGATGGTGGTGGTCTTACCGGCACCGTTGGGACCGAGGAAACCGAAGATCTCCCCCCTCTTCACGTTGACGTCTATGTTGTCCACTGCGGTGAAATCCCCGAACTTCTTAGTGATGCCCTTACCGCTGATTATGAAATCATCTGTCATTGATCTCCTCCAGCTCCCCTTCCAGGTCCTCGTACAGTTGCAGGAGCCTCTCCCTAGTCTCGTCGTCCGCATCCCACATCTTGCGGTAGATGGCCTCCAGCAACCTGCTGGTGACCTCCATCATCGCATATGGGTTGGCGTCCCTGAACCACTCGGCGTTCTCCTTGTTGAACAGGAAATTGTCGGCTATGGATTTGTATTCCCACCCTTCGATGATATCGGAGGTGGCATCCCATCCGAAGACGTACTCGGCCATCTTGGATATCTCCTGGGCACCCTTGAATCCATGGGGCTTCAATCCCTCAAACCACTTCGGGTTGTTGATCTTGCTGCGGAAGATATAGCGGCCTTCTTCGTCGATCGTCTTGGTCTTAATGTTGCTTGTGTCGGCGGAGAAGCCTATAACCGACATGGGAAGCTCCCCCTTGACGGATTTCACTGCTGCGTTGAATCCTCCCAGGTCTGTGTAGACATCGTCGTTGTCGAACATGTCGTATTCCCTGCTGACGCTGTTCTTAACCGTGACGTCCATGCTCATGAGCCTGTGCCTGAATGCATCGGACTTCCTCTCCCCGTACCTGCCGATGCCGTATGCATACTCGCCGTAGTCGCGATAGATCTTTCCGAGCTCGGAAGGGTCCTTCCAGTCGGATGTCCTGATCAGTATGTTAGTTCCAGAACCGTAGCTGCCCGGGGCATCGCCGAAGATGCGTATCATCGCATCCTCCCTGGCCTGGTCTTCGGGCATGCCTTCCTCAATCGATGTGACTATGTCCTTCCTGAGGTTCGCGAGAAGGTAGTTCTCCTCCTCCGTCTCGTCCAGCTCCATGGCCATGCGCACGGCCCGGTCTATCATCCTCACGAGATTGGGGAACGTGTCCCTGAACAATCCGCTTATCCTGAGGGTCACATCGATCCTCGGCCTTCCCAGCTCCGAGACCGGGATGACCTCCAAGTCCTTCACGCGACCGGCGTAACCGGTCCATACGGGGCGAATCCCCATCAACCAAAGGACGTATGCGGTGTCGTCGCCGCCGGTCTTCATGGTATCCGTGGCCCACATCACGATTCCGATGTTCTTCGGATAGCTTCCGTGTTCATCCACGAATCTCTCCAGCATCTGGTCGGCCATCCTCTTCCCGATCTCCCAGCTGGAATGCCAAGGGACCGCGTCCGGATCTATCGAATAGAAGTTCCTTCCAGTGGGCAGGATCTGCGCCCTTCCTCTGGTCGGGCATCCCGATGGACCGGGCTCGATGAACCTTCCCTGGAGAGCCTCCATGACACTGTCCACCTCCTTGCCCATCTTCAGAAGATTGGGGTGGAGCTCGTCACAGATGAATGATATGACCTTCATCATGTCCTCCGGACTTCCGTATCCATCCGCCAGGGACATACAACGCTGCTTGTCGAATCCGAATCCCATCATCTCGGAGATCATGGTCTCCATCGTAGTCTCCACATCCTCCAGTATCTGCCCTTTCATCAGTCCAGTCCTCTCATCGATCTCGGAAGCATGGTTCTGGATGTCGAGGATGTCATATCCTTTCGCGGAGGCTATCGCCTTCCTGAGCGACGGTATCTCGCCGTTGTCCACACGGACAAGACTGTACACGTCCTCCTCCATCCTCCTGCCCTGTGAGACGTCGCCGAGGATGTGCAATCCATCCTTGATCAGGTTCTCCTTGATGTCTACGACGTAATCGTAGAGGTCGTCGAACTTATCGTCGAGCTCCCCGTCGGAACAGTCGGGCTCCAGCCTGAGGTCGTTGTACATGTCCATCCTCGCCAGGACCTCCCTGAGCTTCGACCTTATCAACGGCAGGTTCTGGTCCTGCTGCTGCGTCTTTGCGGCCATGAAGTTCTGGAGGATGCCTTCCAGTTCGAGGATGTCATCGTAGCCTCCGGCACGGGTCATGGTGGGGATCATGTGGTCGATGATGACCGCCGCGGCCCTCCTCTTGGCCTGAACCCCCTCTCCGGGGTTGCCTATCACATAAGGGTAGATGTCCGGCAGCGAGGTTTGGATGTAATCGGGACAACAGTCCCCGCTGAGCGCCACCGATTTGCCCGGAAGCCACTCCAGGGTACCGTGGGTGCCCACGTGAATCACCGCGTTGGCCCCGAAGTCGTTCCTCAGCCATTTGTAGTAAGCGTAATACTGATGGGGGTGCAGGACATTGGGATCGTGGTAGTTCGCCTGAATGTCCCTGCCCCTGTCGGGCTGGAATCCGACAAGGATGTTCCCGAATATCGTTCCGGGGACGATGATGTCTTTACCGACCGTATAGAATTCACCGGTAGGCTTTCCCCAGTCCTTCTCGATGTGCTCCTGCACCGTTTCTGATAACTCCTGGTACCATCCGTCGTACTTATCCGGGGTTATCAGGTCCAGAGAGCGCTTCTCCACCTCCTCCTTGGAGATCCATTCCGTATCATTGGTCAGACCGTTGAGCATGATCTCGACCAACTCTCTGGAATCCTCCGGGATGTGGTTCCCTACATCGTATCCATCCTCCTTCATCCTCCTTAGAATGTTCACGACGCTGCCGAATGTATCCAGACCTGCGGCCCCTCCGGCATCCGCGTTCTTCGGCGGATACTGATAGAGAAGGATCGCGACCTTTCTATCCTTGTTCTGGATGTGGCGCAGCTTCGCCCACATGATCGCCATGTCGGCCAATCTATAGGCTCTGTCCTTAATCCCCTTGTAATAGTAGACTCCCTTGGAGGATGATTCTGTGCTGGCGCTGGGAACACCGATGATCTGTCCGTCGAATTCCGGATGGACGACATCATAGGCAACCTCTGCAGGATTCAATCCCTCCAAGTGGGAGCGCCAGTGCTCCTCCGTGGCCGTGAGAGTCATGGCTTGGATAATAGGGACACCGTACCTCAGATAGAAGTTGTCCTCGCAGACCTGGTCTCCCACACCAGGGGTGGCGATGAGCGTCTGACTGAAGCTCATCGTGTTGATCGCAGCATCTAGAACTGGCTTCCCATCGATGGTGAGTTCCTCCTCCAGAAGCCTCTTGATCCCCTTGGAACCGTCCACCTTGTTGTCGTAGGTGTTGAAGAACATGGCGACGGGGTTCCCTCCCAGTTCCTCCACCGCACGGATTAGACAGTCGATGTTGTCGATGTTAGAGTTGATCCACTGCTTCTGATAGAAGAATATCCCGATGTTGGGCTTCGACGGATCGAGGTTCCTCACGTACTCCGAGAACGACGTGTCCTCCAGCCCGGGGTAGTATATCCCCTCTGTGATCGGACGGATGGGGTCGGGGACCTCGACATCCTGGCCATCGAACCTCCTGAGCGCCCACATCATCAGTGAGGCGTAGTTCTTATCCCCTCCCAGGACCGTATACCTCATCACGAGATCGTACTCTTCGTCGGTACCGATGAAGTGCTTCCTGAAGGCCTCGGTGACACAGTCGTCCGTACAGCTCAGGTGCATGCACACATGATGGAGCTCGATGGCACCCTGGAGCTTGTCGAACTTCTTGCAGTAGGATGTGTCCCCGTGGACCTTGATGGTGACGAAATCGGCCCCGGAGATGAATTCGACCGCTTCGGCCAGGCACAGCGGGTCCTCGTCGAGATCCGCACTGTCGTAGTTGCGGTACTCGATGTCGTAACCCGCGGCGCAGACCTCCTGCACCGCCTTGTTCGTTAGGAAACTGTCATTGGTCCCTATCGAGATATTGACATACCGCACCTGTCCGCACCTCCCTGCCCGGTCATATTGGATTCTACATCCATCTCGTCTGAGAGGATGATTCACTTCATAGGTATTTGTTGGTTGGTTCTTCCGTCAGCGGATGACCGCTCTCACGCTCTCCGCAAGCCTGTCCGCGTTGAGGTCCTCTAGCCTGAAGTAAGTTCCCTCTAGTGCCTGAGCGAGCTTCTCGGCGTTGTCGAACCGTATGAATCCCGCACTCGCATCGATGACGATCCACTTGACCTGCGGGATCGCCATGTCCTCGGCGAGCTTCAGGACCTCGTCGTTGGCATTGGCGCCCTCGCTCAACGCGACATTCGCGCGTCCGTCCGTGATGATGACGATGTAGCACATCTCTCCGACATGGGAGCGGGAATAGGATGTCATGTAATCGTTGACGGTGATGAGGGCCTGGGCCAGCGGGGTCTTCCCGCCGGTCGGCATCTCCTCCAGTTTCCTATAGCTGTACTCCACCGACCTTGTCGGAGGAAGGACCAACTCGGCAGAATCGCGCCTGAAGGCCATCATTCCGATCCTGTCCCTCTTCACATAGCTGTCCCTGAGCATGGATAGGACTGCGCCCTTCACGGCGGTCATCCTCTTCCTGACCCCCAGGGAACCGCTGGCATCCACCAGGAACAGTATGGTGCATCCTGCACGCATCTCGCGGACCTTCTCCCTGATGTCCTGTTTCTGGATGTTGATGGTCAGCCCCTCGTGTTCCCTCCCCTTCTGGAAAGGGGCCGCTGCTCTGACAGTGGCGTCGAATGCGATGTCGTGAGTCTTGTCAACCGGGATCCTTGACCTTGCATAGCGTCCGGAGGAGTCCGAGCTCTCGACCATCATCCTGCGACCCTTCTTGGCGGATGTCTTCGAGACCTTCCTCGGACCGTCGTTGAGGTAATCGACCACTCTGAACTGCTCCCCTATCTCGAAGACCATGTCATCCAGCAACTGCTGGAAATCCATATCCGGCGGCTCCGGAGGGGGGTCCTGCTGCCGATCGTCCTGTTCCTCCGGGGGCTCGGGCTCCTGCTGGTCGTTCTGATCCTGATCCTCGGGCGGTTCCTCATCCTGATCGTCCTGTTCCTCCTCCGGAGGTTCGGGCGGCTGCGGCGGAGGCTCCTGCACATAGTTGCGCCTGTGTGCCAAACAGAGCATTGCCGCCTCTTCGACGTCCTTCTTCATGACCTCGTCGCGGCCGTTGAGCGCCGCGAGCGCCTTGGCCGTGTTGACCATGCATATGTCGCCGCGGTAACCATCGGCCAGCACCTTCATCGCAAGTTCGACTGATACTCCCATCAGATCATCGGACATCGAGACCAGGGGCAGGATCTTCTGCGCCCTCACGATGTTGGAGATGAGCTGATCCTCTTCTTCTTTGTAAAGTGAGACGAATGATGCGGGATCCTTCTGGAAGTCCATGTTACGCCTGAGGATCTCCGCCTTCCTGTCATCCTCCTGGGGGAATGCGGCATATGCACAGAGATCGAAGCGATCCAGGACATGCGAGCTCACATCGGAATCGTTGGGATTCATGGTTGCTATCAGCATGGTGTCCACGGTGTATTCCGCGGAGACGCCTTCCCTCTCCAGAACAACCCTGCCTTCGATGACAGAATTCAGGAGGGACATCAGTATCCTCTGGTCCATGAGGTTCACGTCATCGACGTAGACGATGTTCCCGTCGGCCCTGGACAGGAGCCCGGGCTGCATGACGGCCTTGCCCTCCTTGATGGTGGCGTCGATGTCCATCCCTCCGAAGAGCTGCTCCTCGGATACGTTCACGGGAACGTTGATTATGTTCTTACCGCAGATACGTCCCACGGACCTTGCGAGTACGGTCTTGGCGGAACCCTGTCCGCCCCTGATCATGACCGTCCTTATGTTGGGATTGACCAGCATGCACTGCATGGCCCTCTTGGCGTCCTCCATGCCGAGGACTGCTGAGAATGGGAAGGACCTCAGATCGACTGGAGGCATCTCTCGAGCTCCTCTGTATCGAATGCGGCCTCCTCGAAGGGTCTGCGCCTCATGCGGTGGGAGAGGACGAGTGCCGCCACGGCCCTGATATCGTCCTTGTTTACATCGGTCCTGCCGTCCAGGGCCGCATTGGCCTTGGCGGCCTTCATCATGGTGATGTCGGCCCTGTGGCCGTCGATCCCGAACGAGGTGGTGATGGATACGATCGCCCTGATGATGGAATCGTCGGTCACGACCTTGGGAAGGAGCTCCCTCGCCTTGGTGATCTTTTCGCGCATGGCATCGGTCTCCGCCTTGCACTCCGCAGTGTACTTCGCGGGGTCGGCATCGAAAGCGACCCTGCGCTTCACGACCTCCATGCGCATCTCCATGTCCTTGTCACCCTTGACGTCCACGGATAATCCGAATCTGTCCAGGAGCTGGGGCCTGAGCTCTCCCTCTTCGGGATTCATGGTTCCCACGAGGATGAAACGCGACGGATGGGAGAAGGACACGCCCTCCCTCTCGATGTAGTTGACTCCCATGGCTGCGGAGTCCAGGAGGAGATCTACGATGTGATCGTCCAAAAGATTGACCTCGTCCACGTACAGCAGGTTCCCGTTGGCCTGCGCCAGGACTCCGGGCTCGAACTTCTTCTCGCCGGTCTTCAGTACGTGCTCGATGTCCAGGGTTCCCGCGACACGGTCTTCGGTCGCACTCAAGGGAAGCTCCACGACCCTCATCTGGACCTGTTCAGGGACAAGTTTCTCTCCTTTTGCCAGCTTCTCTGCGCAATAGGGACATAGCCTGTCAGGCCTGGAAGGATCGCAGTTGAAGATACAACCTTCAACAGTGTCCCTGTAGGGAAGTATCTGCGCCAACGAACGGACGGTGGTCGACTTGGCGGTACCCTTCTCTCCTTTGATGAGCGCACCGCCGATTCCGGGGTCCACCATGTTGAGGAGGAGAGCCCTCTTCATGTCCTCTTGGCCTACGATCGATACGAACGGGAATAGGAGTTTCTCCATGATTACACCTGGTGATTGACTGTAACAACGACCTCGGATATAATTGGTATTATAAACCAACTGTTTGGCTGCATACTGCTGGAAAAGTGTTATGTCGATGACATCAGCAACAATGAGAGAATCCATCACATGAGGAATCGGGGTTCTCCGGCAAGGTGTCGTCAAAACCGTCGCTCATGATGAGATGAGGACTGCCGTTGTCGTCGATGATCTTGCACTTGACCCCGTATACGGTGAGAATGTTCTCCTCGGTAATTACATCCTTGGGCTTACCGACCGCGAAGATGGACCCCTCGTGCATCAGGATGATGCTGTCCGAATACTTGGCCGCGATGTTAATGTCGTGACTTATCATTATCACGAGAATCTTCTCTTGGCGGGACAGATCCCTAAGCATCCTTGATATCCCCAACTGGTGTTTGATGTCCAGATTCGAAGTTGGTTCGTCCAATAGAAGAATTTGCGGCCTCTGGACTAATCCCCTTGCCAAAATAACGCGCTGATGCTGGCCTGCGGAGAGTTCATTGAAGGGCCTCATGGCCAGATCGTCGATGCCCAACATCTTCAAAGTATCATATACGATGTCTAGATCTTCGTCGGTGGTCTTCCACCCCGCGTGAGGGTGCCTACCCAAAAGAACAGTGTCCACCACGGTTAAGGGAAATGTATCCGGCGAGGTGTAGGGCACGTACCCGATTTTCTTTGCCATTTCCTTGTAATTGTAATCCTTAACGTCTTTCGAATCAAGAAGTATGGTCCCTCCGCTTGGAGACAGGATCTTGTTGATGCAATGGATGAGTGTGGATTTGCCGACACCATTCGGACCCAGAATGCTGACCAGCTGTGGGCCGGTGATGTTCAAGCTGATGTCCTTCAGAACATCCAGGTCCGTGTAGCCGAAAAACATCTTGTTCGCATCTATTTCCATAGGCAATCAACCTTTTGACATCCCCAATACCATTATCGAAATATATGAACAATTGGATGTAACATCCAATGATATATACTCGATATTGTATTCCATAGAGACAGGTGAATACCTATGGACAAAAAAGTCTCAACGGTAGTCGCTGTCGTGGTTATTGTCGCCGTGATAGTAGCCGCGGCCGTAGTTGTCATGTATGGCAACAACAACCATGGAGGAGCCTACAAGATCGATGGCGCCCTGATGGTTTACGGTAACGCTGACGGTGATTACAAGATTGACAACAATGACGTAAAACTCATTGAAGACATTATTGACGGAAAGAAAGATTTTGCCGACTACCCTTATGCCGACGCGACATACGACGGCAAGGTTAACTCAGATGATGTCGCTTTGACAAACAAGATCATCAAAGGCGAAAGCTGTTCGGTTAACGTAGTGAGCACACATTCCATCCAGGATTACGTCGTCAGCGTTAAATGGCCCGTGAAATCGGCCATCGCTACCGGATCCGCGAACATGCTCCTGATGTACAGCTATGCTCACATCGAGGATAACATCCACGGAATATGCTACACGACCTCATCCCCTCCGAACAAAGCCCTGTTCCCCTCCTTCGTCAACTGCACTCAGATTGGTACCTCCACTACCAAGATTAACATGGATCTCGCATCCCAGGTGCAGAAGGACTATGGTGTTACTTGTATGCTTCTGGACCGCACTGCCTCCACCTTGAAGAACGAGGAACCTCTGCTGGTCGAGATGGGAATCGATGTCGTGAGGCTCAACGCTGCCTGTGTAGACGCAAAGAGCTTCCAGTCACAGCTCCTCATGATCGGATTCCTCTTCCAGACGGATACCGCATGCCGTGAAATCGCTGACTGGACGCAGAAGACCATGGACGAGATTCAGAAAAAGACTAGCAAGCTCAAGGACGACGAGAAGTATTCGGTCCTGACTGCAAACGCTGGATACCCCAGAGCATGGATCTCTGGTGGAAACTCCGACTACAAGGATGTAATGATTCAGGCCGGCGCCAACTATGCACTGTCGGATGAAAAACTGGCAGAGATCAGTACGTACGCATCCGGTGCCTACTTCAACGAGGGAGACACATGGATTTACGACCTGGATGTGGACAAGTTCGTCGCAATCCGTACTGGCGGATGGTACTCCGGAGACATCAACATCGTCGATATGTGGGAGAACCAGTTCGCACTCCTCAAACAGATGGACTGCTACAAGGAAGGTAAAGTCTACATCATCCCCGGTGATGCACCCATCATCCTGCGTGTCGTTTACACCGCAGCCTTGCTGTATCCTGACCTGTTCACCATGGAGTGGGCAGACAAGCTCAACAAGGAGTTTATGGAGAAGTTCTATCCAGTCGACATCAACCTGGAAGGAAAGATTTTCTACATAACAAAAGAAATGGTGGAGAACACTATAGCTTGAAACATTTTTCCAGGGCATCTGCCCTGGATCTTCTACAGTGATTGAATGAACGAGAATGCAGACACTGAACATACATCATTCAGAGACGAGTACGGGACCTACATAGTCAGAAAAATCGTCCTTATCGTCTTGTGCATCATCCTGTCGATATTCTTACTTGGTTTTTCAATCTACATAGGCGGCTCGGATATCGATTTCGCCAGAGTCTATTCACTTTTGATAGACCATCTCATGGGTCATAAATATGAAACAGGTACAATCGATTTCATCGATGATTATGTCGTTTGGAATCTGAGGTTGCCCCGCGCTCTGATTGGAATAATTGCAGGAGCAGGATTGGCCGCGGGCGGTGCGGTCATGCAGTCAGTCATGAAGAATCCTCTGGCAGACCCATACACCACAGGAATATCCTCTGGGGCCTGTTTCGGAATGGCCATTGCCATAATAGTGGGACTGGAGATAGGCTCCGGAACAATTCTGGGCGATACTGGAGGTGTCCTAAACGCATTCATCTTCGCAGTCGTACCGATGCTTCTGATCATCGTTTTGAACCAAAGGATTGGTGCGTCCCCTACGACACTGATCCTAGCTGGAGTGGCCATATCTTACATCTTCAACTCTCTGACTACGATCCTGATGATGATGACCGATTCAGAGACCCTGGCCAACGTATATCGCTGGCAGATAGGATCCCTCAGTAACAACCTGACCTGGAATGATTTCCCAATCTTGGCATCGGTGAACATTGTAGGATCGATAGCGTTGATTATGCTCTCATCCAAGCTCAACGTGCTAACCCTAGGAGATGCTAGTGCGAAAAGCCTTGGTATGGATGCGGACATGATGCGCGTGGTCTGCCTTTTCATCATCTCTCTAATGGTGGCATCAATTGTCAGTTACTGCGGAATAATAGGATTTGTCGGACTTGTGGTCCCGCACATCATCCGCATACTAATCGATTCTGACAACAAATTCGTTATCCCGGCATCCATGGCCCTGGGGGCTGTTTTTCTCATATCCGCAGATATAGCGGCAAGACTGATATCTCCGTTGGATGCCATACCTGTAGGCGTCATCCTTTCATTCGTCGGTTCGCCGATATTCCTCTACCTGATCATAAGGCAGAAGAAAGAGGTGTGGTGATGAATCCTCTGACATCTATCTACAGGGCCCTTACGAAGAAACATCTGTTATTGATAGTCGCAGTAATCCTCATTACCATAGTCATCACGACCTATTCAATATGCGTCACCCAATATAGCATATCCTTCGAGGAAGCTTTAACGGTGATCCACAACCGCCTTAATAACATCCTGCCGAGCACCAACAAGGAAGAGCTCCTCGATTTCATCGTATGGGATAATCTGATTCCCCGCGGTCTCGCAGGAGTCCTGATAGGCGCAATACTAGGGGTCTGCGGTTGCCTGATGCAGTCCACGATAAGGAATCCTCTGGCCGATCCGTATACCACCGGAATATCGTCAGGAGCGCTGCTGGGAGTCACTCTGTATGTGATCTTCGGCATATCCCTGATTCCCGAGAGCGTATCCGGCGTCGGCATGATGACCATGGCCTTCATATTCGCACTCATCCCGTGCTCCGCGATACTGCTGATCTCGGCATTCAAGAAAATCTCCTCGACGACGATCGTTCTCATAGGAATTGCCCTGATGTACTTCTTCACATCCGTATCCACGTTATTCCGTTATACCGGTACGGATGAGAGTATCGCCATCATCTATTCCTGGACTGTCGGTACCTTGGGAAAAGCGGGTTGGGATTCTATCATCCCCCTTTTGTTAACGACGATTCTCATCGTCGTGATCTCGATGTATCTGGCGAACAGCATCAACGTCATGTCCACCAGCGATAAGCTCGCGATATCCCTCGGAGTGAATCCGCAGAGAATACGCTTAATCATGATGGTCGTGGTTTCTATTTCAGCTGCAATAGCGGTATGCTATTCAGGTACCATAGGCTTCGTCGGTCTGGTCGCCCCTCACGTGTCAAGGATATTCGTGGGTTCCAATGCCAAGATACTCATCCCGGCATCCGCCTGCATAGGCGCATTCATGCTGATCGCTGCGGATGTGGTCTCACGTATAATCATCCCGACCGGTCTCCCTGTAGGAATCATCACTTCTCTGGTAGGAGGTCCGCTGTTCCTGCTCATACTCATCAGACAGAAGAGGAACGCCTGGGGACAATGAGGCGCGGGGTGTCGCTATGAAGTTAACAATCGTATCCGTCAGAATCCGTGACGGTTCATATCTTGCAAATTCCATCAGGCAACTGCAGAACGAGGGATATGACATATCTGTGGAAGATTACGACTACGGAGATATAGACAACAATCCCGATACTCTGTCCTCCTTCCTGGATTCCTTAGATTCTACTGATTTCCTCTACATATGGGTATCCGGGAATCTGGAATATTTCAAGAATTACAGCATCGCCCTGAAGAAAGCCTCCAGGATGTCGATACCGACATTCATCTTCAACGCCAGCCGCGAAAGGGCCGATGAGCATAGGGGCACGTTCCCCTATCCGGATCCGGACTACGAGATCCTTTACAACTATGCCCTTCTTGGAGGCTCGTCCAATTTCAGGGGCATCGGCTTCTGGATACTGAACAATATCGCGGGAGAGAAAAACGAGCTACCCGAACCCCAGATTCCTCCCGGACAGGGCGTGTACAAACCAGGTTGCACAGACGTGTCTTTCGAGACTCACATACCGTAGATCGACCACAGCAAAACAGTTGTCGGAATATTCATGAGCCAGAGGCGCTGGAACGGGATGGATCTCGCCACTATTGACTCATTGATGGATTCCATCGAGAAACAGGGCGGTTATCCGCTCACGGTTTTCTTCACATACGCAGAAAAGGAAGAATCGCAATCGATTGGCATCAGGAACATCATAGACAAGTATCTGATGGAAGACGGAAAACCCCTGATCGATGTAGCTATCAATACGATATCGTCCTCCGTTGTGACTGAAGCCAAATTCAACTCACCGCTTCCCGACTATCCATTCTTGGAAAGACTGGATGTCCCCATTCTGCAATCACCAATGCTGGTCAAATCGGAATCTGAATGGAGGGGGAGCATATTCGGCCTTACCACCGCAGAAATTGCGTACGATGTGGCCTTCCCCGAATTCGACGGTCAGATAATCACAGTACCGCACTGTTCTACCGTTCATGAAACGGACGGGATCAAGCATGTCCCCATAGAACAGCGCACCAAGGACGTCGTCGAGATGGCCATCAGATGGGGCAGGCTCAGACACATCCCCAACGACAGGAAAAAGGTCGCCATCCTCTTCTACATGTACCCTCCCCAGATATCGAACGGAGGGAGCGCTGCCGGCCTTGACACCTTCGAAAGCATATCCAATCTCCTCAAGAGGATGTCTGAGGCAGGGTACAAGCTGGATTGGGTTCCAGATGACCGCAAGGACCTTTCTGACAGAGTGATGAGCTAGGTTACCAACGACATCGAATGGACGAATGAGAATGACCTCCTGTCGAGGGCCTGCGCAATCATCGAGCCTGAATCCTATGAGAGATGGTTCTCCACCCTCTGCGAAAGGGAGAGGGGAGGCATGATCAGGGATTGGGGCGAACCGCCGGGAGAGATCCTCACCAGCAAAAAGCGCATCGCCGTGCCTGGAGTCATCAACGGCAATGTCATGCTAAGTTTCCAACCTGCTCGCGGAAAGGACGTGCAGGCGACTTATCACAATCACAACTGCTCCATTCCCCATCAGTACCTATCCTTCTACAGGTGGCTGAAGGACGAGTTCAAGGCGGATGCCATCATCCATGTGGGAACACATGGGACACTGGAGTGGCTGCCTGGAAAATCAGTGGGACTGTCCGAGGATTGCGCCTGCGACTATGTCCTCTCCCAGCTCCCCAATCTTTACATCTATGTCATCTGCAACCCCGGAGAAGGGATCCAGGCCAAGCGCAGGAGCTATGCGGCATTGGTAGACCATCTCATACCTGCGCTCATGAGAGCGGGCTCATACGACGAACTCAGCGAACTGGAGGTGGCGATTCAGTCCTTCATGCGGATGAGGGGCAGCAACCAACAGGTTCAGATGGAGGCGTACAGGAGCAACGTCTTGGAGCTCATAAAGCAACTGAACCTTGAGAGCGAGGCCGGGATCAGGGATGACTCGACCTCAGAGGAGATCGATGAATCGATCGTCCGTCTTTACGACTACGTCGAAGGGGTCAAGGAGAACATCATCAAGGACGGTCTGCACATATTCGGCAAGGTCCCGGAATCAGAGCGCATGCTAGAGATGATATACTGTCTGACCAGGCTCCCAAACGATTCAGTGCCTTCGCTTCCCAGATCCATCGCGGAAGCCAAGGGCTATGACCTGATCCAATTGCAGGATCACGCCTCGGACATCGATCCCTTGACGAACAGGTTCAACGGGGAGGTCGCTGAGGATATCGCCAATCTCACCATGCAATTCATAGAGAGATGCACATCGGTAGATTGGGAACATACCGCGTGTTCCGAGATCATCGATTCGGAATTCAGCGGCAACGGAAACCTGCACTCGGTTGCAACCTTCATCTGCGGAGAACTCTATCCGAACATCAGGAAGACCACATATGAGATCGATAGCCTCCTCCATGGGTTGGACGGGGGATATGTTCCCCCGGGACCGTCGGGCTGCCCCACCAGAGGGAGGGCGCAGATACTTCCCACAGGGAAGAACTTCTACGGGCTCGATCCGGATGGTATCCCTTCACAGGCCAGCTGGAAGATCGGATGCACCATGGCGGACCAAATGATACAGCGCTTCCTGGATGACAACGGCCGCTATCCGGACAGCATAGGCATAGTGCTGTGGGCGACTGACACCCTCAAGACGGGGGGCGACGATGTCGGCTATGTGCTATGGCTACTCGGCGTACGCCCAGTGTGGGCAGGAACCGGCGATTGTGTGACCGGACTCGAGATAATACCGTTGGAAGAGCTGGGGAGACCCAGGGTCGATGTCACTGTAAGGGTCAGCGGACTCTTCAGGGACGCTTTCCCCAACTTGACGGCCATGATCGACAGGGCCGTAGAGATGGTGGCCGAATTGGATGAAGACGAGGAGAGCAACCACATCAGGGCCAACTACCGCGAGGACCTGTCGAAGATGATTGCCGACGGAATCCCGGAGGACGAGGCAAGGTCTAGATCCCTCTCCCGCATATTCAGTTCCGCACCGGGACAGTACGGGGCCGGAGTGAACGTCCTCATCAGGAACTCCTGCTGGGATGAAAGAAAGGAGATCGGGGACTACTACATAGGTGTGGGCGGCTACCGCTACGGAATAAGGAACAACGGAGTACTGGACGAGGGATTGTTCAGGAACAGGATGGCGAAGATAGAAGTGACCGTCAAGAACAGCACCAGTCGCGAGTACGACATGTTCGACAACGATGATGTCTTCATGTACCTCGGTGGATTCAATGCCGCGGTGGAATCCGTCACGGGTAAGAGGCCCATGTCCGTGATCGGTTGCTCTGCCGACACTTCCAGACCTGTATTCCGCACCATCGAGGAGGAATCCAAATTCATATTCCGCAGCAAGGTCCTGAATCCGAAATACGAACAGGGGCTGCGTGTACACGGCTTCAGAGGCGCGACCGAGATCAAGCACATGTTCGAATACATCTTCGCATGGGATGCGACATCGGATATCATCGAGAACTGGATGTACGACCGTCTCGCAAAGGATTACATCGTCAAAGAAGACGTCAGGGAGTGGATCAATGAGGCCAACCCATATGCCATGCGCGATATGATCGACATCCTTATGGAAGCGTACGACAGGAAGATGTGGGATGCTTCCGACGACCTCCTCAAGGAGTTATCGGACATCTATCTGGAGAATGAAGAGATCATCGAGGAGCTGACTGACAGCAAGGGTAGATGAGGTCCTTCCGGTGACCGATCTTCAGAACGCTGCATTCTTTCTCTGCTTATACAGGATGTACAGGAAGATCGGAGCACCGATCAATGCCGTTATGACTCCTGCTGGCAGACCGCCGGGTATCCTTCTGACAAGGATATCGGCACAGATTATCATGAATGCCCCCAGAACGGCTGATGTAGGTATCAGGATCTTGTTGTCGCTTCCGACGAATAGCCTTGCGATATGCGGGGCCACCAGACCTACAAAACCGATTGTTCCTGTGTAGCAAACACAGATACCCGTGGCGATGGAGATGCTAACAAAACAGACGACCCTAGTCAGGATCGGTCTGACTCCCAATGCCTTAGCCATAGAGTCTCCTGAGGCCATGACGTTGATGTGATTGGCCAGGATTATGCCGATGACCAATATCAGAACGGTACCTGCTAGGAGTGGGACAGCGAAATCCCATCCGATGACGGTGGCCAGTGTTCCGATGCTCCACTCGTAGATCTCCTGGAGAGCATCAGGATCCGCATTGAACTTGATGAATGTGGAGAACGCGTTGAACATGTACATTATACCGATACCGATCAGGACCATCATGGTTGGACTCATCTTCTTGAAAGATGCGATCACAGTGATTACTGCGGCAGGTATCAATGCGAACAGGAAGGCATTGACGATGTTGCCTGCGTTTCCTGTGAACACAGGGATAATGCAAACGCCGTATACGATCCCGATAGTCACTCCGAGCATCGCGGCTGATGATATACCGATGGTGTATGAATCCGTCAAGGGGTTCCTGGTGATGGATTGCATCATGGCTCCGGAAACTGCCAATGAGATACCGACGAGGATTGCGGCCACCGTCCTGGGCATACTGCGGTCCAATATGATTGAGGCCTTGACTTCCTCCATACGGCTGTCGTAAGGGGTTCCGGTAAGGGTCTTCCTGAGAATCTCCAAGACCTCTTCGTATGTTATCGTCATGGTCTCGATGGTCGCTGAATAGATGCTCAGAGCAGCGATTATGACTATGAGGATCATCAGGTAGACCAATCTGCGGTGCTCCTTTGCCCTGTATCCTTTGATGTGTTCCTCCACGGGAGCTTCCGGCGGAGTATCCTTCACAGGTTTCAGAGCCTTCAGATTCATTCACCACACCTCCTTCTTTTCCCTTATGATGAGGAACAGGAAAATCGGTGCGCCGATGAATGAAGTGACCACTCCAATCGGAATAGTTGCACCGAGGTCCATCCATCTTGCCAGACAATCGCAGGCAAGAAGGAAGAATGCTCCGAATGCCATTGCGGCGGGTATTATGAATTTGTTATCGGAGCCCAGAATCAGCCTTACGATGTGGGGAATAACCAATCCTACAAAACCGATTATTCCTGTGAATGCGATCAAGCATGCTGTCATGAATGACAGGACTGTCAAACAGATTATGCGAAGGTTCTTGCCGTCAAGACCCAAGGCTTTAGCGTCCTTGTCATCCAACGACATGAGGTTCAGCTTATTGGCCATAGGCCAAAGGATGCCTGCTCCTACCAGCAGCACCACGAACAGAACGTAGACAGGTGTCCAGCCTAGCTCTGCAAGGTTTCCTATCTCCCAATGGTAGACGTGCGCAAGGTTCTCAGAACTAGTCGATACCAACAGGAGTGCCGTAAGTGAACTGAACAGGTACGAAGTGGCTACTCCAGCGAGAATCAATGTCGATGGTGATTTGCGGAAGAACGGGGACATGATGATTATGACTGCGACAGGGACCATCGCGAATACTATCGCGTTGAGCACGGTCGCGTATTCTCCGACAAAACCGTTACCGATCCTGAAACCCAATACTGCAGCGATGGCCATTCCGAACACTGCACCAGAAGATACTCCTGTTGTATACGGATCGGCCAACGGATTCTTCATGACACTCTGCATGACAGTTCCGGCGATCGCCAGTATGCATCCTGCGATTACCGCCAGGAATGCGCGAGGAATCCTGTATTCCCATATGATCCTGTCATCGTATGCATCCTCAGGGCTGACGTCGCCCTTGAGATGGTTGATAACTAAATCAAAAACCTGCTCCACAGATAGATTCCTGGTTCCCACTGCCAACGAAATGAACGTTACGGCCACAGCCAAGGCGACGCATACCAGAATGAAGGCATACTTCTTGCGACGCTCCTTGGCGTATTTGACACGTAGTTCATCGGAATCCATTTTTCAATCAACACACCTGAATGTTCCGGGACCCTGCTGAGCAGGGATCCCGGTAATGAGTTTAGCAATAGTTTCAGTAAAGGGTCGATCCGTCAACGAAGAACTTCATCTCGGAAATGTCCAGGTCGGACTTGATGAAGAAGTTCTTCACGAACTTCTCATGGAGCTCGTTGACCTTATCGACAGTCAGACCATCGTTGAAGATGCTCTCGACGAACAGAACCCTCACAGGTACGGGCATAACTCCGGATATCAGGTACTGGTGCTCTCCGTCGGTGTACTCCCAGTACTTGCAGAATGCATCAGTGTATCCTTTCAGGGTTGCCTCGTTGATTGTTCCACCATAGTTGATGTTCGTCCTGATGTGGATGGTGTAATCCCAGTGATTCTTCTCGGTGTTGTAGATGTCGAGGTTGGTCCAAGTGTTGTATGATGTCTTGCCGCCGAAATCGATTCCGGGCAATCCAAAGGACAGACCAGCTGCGATCAGAACCTCAGTATAATCGGAACTGGGGGAAGAGACATAAGCATACTTGGTAGGGTCTGCCATAGATGATGCGCATCCCTTGAGACTTCCGTCGCCCTTGTACTTCACGATAAGCTTACCGCACTCATCGTAGAGCGCCAGCAGGCTCTTGGCCCTGTCTTCCTTCTGGAAGAGGAATCCCAAAAGGAGAATGGTGTGGGTATAGGCCTCAGAATCTACGGCTGCTGCTGCAATCCTTACAACATCGACTCCACCCTTCTCGAAATCTGCCTCGTTCTCGATGTAGGTCTTGTTCCAATCAGTGATCAGAGCTGTCACGTTCTGCTCCTTGATGACGTCTGAGGAACCGGCCTTTCCATCCTCGAATGTGATGGCTCCGGTGTTGCTTCCCAGGTTGACACACTTGCTCTTGTCGAGATAGGTGGTGTCGAACAGGGCCTTGTCCGCGGAAGAGGAGGAGTAACAGGCTCCCTTGACCTCGCTTACGATGTCCATGAGCTGGAGCATCATAAGTCCGTTAGCAGAACCGGTAGCGATCGTGGATGTGATCGGGTACATGGTCTGGACGATCTCCATTGCCATGACTCCCTTACCGTTGTCGTGATAGTTCACATGCCAAACGGGTACCTGAGCATCGCCGTCTTTGTAATTCAGAATGGCTTTCACAAAGTCCACATCATCGCTGTCGATGACGCCGTCGTTGTTGGCGTCGGCAAGGGGGTACTTGTCAGCTGTTCCTTCACTCTTAATAATCTTCTCAATCTCGGAAACGTCCTTGTCATCGAGAACCTTATCACCGTTTGCGTTACCCAAAACCTTCAGATCTGCATCCACAAGCACTGTGGGTGATGAGGGCTGGCCGCTCATAATGACGGCCGCAGATATTCCTGCGATCGCAATTACAGCGACGGCAACAATCGCGATGATAGCATTCTTTGATAATGCTGCCATTTTATCACTTCAAAGCAATTCGGTAATTGGATGTATTATCCGTTTGCTGGATGTATCAACCATTAAGTCATATTTATTATTGGCGAGAATGTACAACCACATCAACTGGTCGTTATCCTACAGACCGCATCCTGACACAGAGGTGCTTCCAGTGAACCGTCGTCATGCATTATCAGATGAGGGGTGCCCTCGTCATCTATGATCGTACAGTCCACACCGTACACTTCCTTGATGTTCTCACAGGTCAGAACTTCCTGCGGTGTTCCCACCGCATAGATGCCTCCGTGATGCATCATTATGACGTTGTCAGAATATTTCGAGGCGATGTTGAGATCGTGACTGATCATAATGACCATGATGCTCTCTTCTCTTGACAGATGCTTTAACAGCTTAGAGATTCCCAGCTGATGCTTGATATCGAGATTGGATGTCGGTTCATCGAGCAGGAGAACGTCGGGTCTTTGGACCAGTCCGCGGGCGAGCATCACCTTCTGGTGCTGTCCGGCCGAAAGCTCGTTGAAATTACGCATAGCGAGGTCTTCGATCTCCAGCTGTTTGAGTGTCTTGTATACGATCTCAAGATCCTCGTCGGTGGTTTTCCATCCTGCATGAGGATGCCTTCCCAGCAGAACTGTATCCACGACGCTGAGAGGGAATGTATCCGAAGATGTGTAAGGAACATAACCCACGTGCTGGGCGATCTCCTTCTGGTTGTATTCCGAGATCTCCTTGTCATCAAGAACAACGGTACCGACGGTCGGTGAGAGGATCTTGTTGATGCAATGGATGAGGGTGGATTTACCGACCCCGTTCGGGCCGATGATTGAGATGAACTGTGGCTGACTAAGGTCAAGGCACACATTTTCCAGCACAGGAACGCTGGAGTACGAAAAACCCATTCCGTTGAACCTCAATTCCATACTATAGTTGGAGGAATAATCCGATATAAAACCATTCTGTGAAAGATAACGATTTAATGGTCAGATCACACTACTGAGGGCATGGCCAAGACGATAAAGATAGATGAATCCAAATGTAATGGATGCGGGCTTTGCGTGGAAGCGTGCCACGAGGGTGCTCTAGCTCTCGTCGATGGCAAAGCGAAACTTGTGAGACCTAACTTCTGCGACGGCATGGGTGACTGCCTGCCGGCCTGCCCTCAGGATGCGATATCCTTCGTCGAGGATGCTCCGAAGCAGACGATCCCTGTATCGCCCGGTTTAGGAAACTTGCCTATGATGAGCTCACCCAACATGATGTCCGTACCCGGTGTCCAATGGCCCATACAGCTCGCACTTGTTTCCCCGATGGCCGATTTCCTTAAGGGCACCCTTATAGTAGCTGCTGACTGCACTGCGTTCAAGGTCGAGAACTTCCAGAAGAAGTTCGTCAATGACGACCCCATGGTCATAGGATGCACGAAGCTGGATGACAGGGCGAGATTCGACAAGCTTGTGGAGATATTCCGTAACAGACCGATCGAAAAGGTCATGGTCATCAGGATGGAGGTCCCCTGCTGCAGCGCCATGACCAGAACGGTGAAGGCAGCGATGGAGATGTCCGGAAAGAGCATACCCGTTACCGAGACAGTCATCTCCAAGGCTGGAGAGATCATCTCCGAGCTATCATAAATCGTCCAGATCCGAATCGTAGGAATGGATGAACTTACCCTTGGATCCCTCGACGATCTCTGAATCCACACCGTAGACGTCCTTGATCATCTCGGGAGTGATTACCTTCTCGGTCTCGCCGAAGTCGTAGACCTCCCCATCCTTCAGGACCAGGACCTTGTCGGAGTACCTGTAGGCGAGATTGAGATCGTGCATGGCGATGATCATGCAAGCATTGGTGTCATTGATAACCTGGCGCATGACCTTGAGGGTGTCCAACTGGTTCCTGAGGTCCAGAGCGCTAGTGGGCTCATCGAACACATAGAACGACGGTGCCTGGGCGAGAGCACGAGCGAGCGTGACCCTCTGACGCTGTCCTCCGGATAGTCTGTGGATGGGCCTGTCGTACAGGTCATCGATCTTCATGCGGATCATGGCGTTGGCGGCCATGGCGATATCCTCTGAGGAATATGACCACTGCACGTACGGCCTGCGGCCTATGAGGACATTGTCATAAACGGTGGCGCTGCCGAAGAACACCGCCGTCTGGGGGACATAGCCGATGATCTTGGCATACTCCCTCTTATCGATGTCGGTGATGTCCCTGCCGTCGATGCATACCCTTCCGGCCATCGGGGACAGGACGTTGCATATCGTCTTGATCATGGTGGACTTGCCGGCACCGTTCGGTCCGAGGACCGTCACCACCTCTCCCGAGTTGGCCTCCATGTCGATGTCATGGATGATCACCTTGCCCTGGTATCCCTGCGACAGCCCTTCCACGGTCAGCTTCACAGTCTCGACCCCCATTTCCTGTTGGTGACCAGCCATATGAAGAATGCTCCTCCGATGAGGTAGAGGAAGATGCCGACCGGCAGCTCGCCCGGACGGATTATGAGCCTGCAGAACAGGTCGGACAACGAGAGCACGACCACCCCCATCAGAGCGGATGCGGGCATCAGGTACCTCGCGTCGTTGCCTATTATTATCCTGCAGATGTGCGGTGCCATCAGACCTATGAACCCGATGACTCCGGTGAATGCAAGACACACGGCCGACATGAGGGTGCACACTATCAACCCTCTCTTCCTCAGCTTCTCCACATCGACTCCCAGAGAGCTAGCCACTTCGTCCCCTGCGGACAATGCGTTGAGGTCCATGGACTGCTTGAACAGATAGATCAGACACGCCACGATTACCGGGAATATTATCAGGTCTATCCCCCATGAGCTGTTGGCCATGGTCCCCATGATCCAAAGCGTGATCTCCCTCAGCTGATCGTCGTCCGAGAAGTACTTGGTGGACATGATTCCGGCTTGGAAAAGGTAGCTCACCACTACTCCCGACAGGATCAGGAGCGACCTGGATGACGATCCTCTCCTGGACATCATTATGACCAGTGCTATGCTGGCCAAAGCCGTCAGGAACGCGAACAGCACCCTGAGCAGGCTTCCGTATGTGAAAGATGTGCCCAGCAGGTGGAAGTTGGTGCCCATGAAAGTGAGGCCGAACACGGCGTCCCCCAGCAATATAGCGATGGCCGCTCCGAACGATGCCGCTGTGGATACCCCGAGGGTGAATGGGCTGACCAGCGGATTGCGCAGGACCGCCTGCATCATCATTCCTGCGGCACCCAGGCTGACTCCGGTCAGAATGACCAGTATGGCCCTTGGCATCCTTCCGTCATAGACGAATGAATAGTAGTAATCCTGCGACGGCTCGGGCACGAGATCGGGCAGGAGCGGATGGAAGAAAACGCAGAACAGGTCTCCCAGAGGGATGTCCACGGAACCGAGGCATATGGCCGCTATGAACGTGACGATGGATGCCGCGATCAGAGCTAAAAGGAACAGGATCTTCTTACGGATCGATGCATCGTACTTCCCCTCGAAGGTATCCGCATCTATCTTGTTGCGAATTATGCGGGAGAGTTCGACCTTCTTATCCTCAGCCATGTTATCGGTCCGTACTTCATCCCGACCAGTCGGGTCAGGGATTGTGTGAATTGGTTGTATATTCCGACAGTTTGATAAAACGGTTTGGATGGGGTATGACCCCCATCCTTTTTGATCCTTCAATCGATGCTCGAAGGCATTACTTCCGCGAGGTCTCCGTTCTCGTCGAACTGGAACTCCCAGATGTAGGTCTCCGTATTGGGTCCGAAACCGTACAACTGCTTGTATTCATCGACGAGATCCGAGACGGTGAAGTCCAGATCCATTCCGACGATCTTCCCGATTGCGGCATAAGCGATGTAGTCCATGGGCCCGGAGAGAAGGTCGCTCTCGATTGCGAAGACATTGCTGTCCGATCCATCGATGTAATCGAACTTGTAAACATGGATGGACTTAGAATTCCACTTGGAAAACAGCTGCTCTGCCTGGTCCCCAGCAGAACCTCTCAGGAGGAGCAGTTTGATGGGCGTCTCCTCGTTGATGACGGTGAGGGATGCGAAGATTCCTTCCGTCTCGGGAGCCTTGGTGGTCGGGCTCGTGGGATTGAGTCCCTCTATGAGCCTGGTGGCGTTTTTGCCATAGATCTTCTCCACTGTCTTGCTCAGCTCCCCGGTCTCGTTGTAGAATGCCCCGAGTCCCAAGAAGTAGAACAGGAAGAGGTCGGAATCCACAGTCTTCTGGGAGACGACGGGCTGGATGACCTTGTTCCTGAGCTCCTTGTAAGCGGAATAAGCTTTCTTGATCTCATTGGTGTTACCGAACAGGGTTGCCATCTTCTCCATATCCTCCAGCATCGTCTCTCCGAAACAGTCCAACTTGATGGTGGTGATGTTGGCATTGGCGCATGCGGCCTCTGCCGCTGCAGACAACGTGTTACTGCTGACAGGTTCGATGATGTACTTGACCCCCTTCTGCTGAAGGTACTCGATGTTGGACATCGTCTTGGCGGAAGGCTTGTCAGAACTCATGTCGATTTTCGTGAATCCCGCCTCGTAATACTGTTGTGACTTGTTCTCTGTGTAGAATATTATATTGTCCACTTTGTCCGTCAGACCGAGGATCTTCATGGCCATCGCAGGGTTTGTCGATACGATGGTGCATGATGTCAGGGGTTCATCGAGCGTAATGGTGGCTCCTGAGCCGTCCACGATTGTGATCCCGGTTGGTTCTGGATCGGGATTTTGCTGTGCAAAAGCGAAGTATGCGCCTACTCCTATTATCGCGATGGCGATAACCGCGATTACGATCATTGTTGAATTCTTGGTTATGTTGTCGCCCTCCTTTCCTTACAGGGTGTGTAGGCGAAAGAAGTTGCTCATAGTAGATAAGGTGGATGGTGACGATTATTCATATGCTGGATATATAAAGGACATAACATCCATATTAAGCGGTGATAATATTTTCAAAGTTTTTGGTGTTACTAAATACCGATACCCCCTACGGGTTTACTATATGTTTCAAATAGTTGGATGATATACCCTGCACCCCTAGGTCTACCCATCCAACTATTCCAATCTTTTTTGAGCATTACCCTAATATACGACGACTCCTATTGTCAGTTGACTTAGCAACTGATGATATCAATGTCAGAGATTATCGAGATAGAAAACCTCACCAAGAGATTCGGTGAGAAGACAGCCGTGGACGGCATATCCTTCACGGTCCACGAGGGGGAGCTCTTCGGATTCCTCGGCCCCAACGGTGCTGGTAAGACCACCACCGTCAGGTGTGTCTCCACTCTTACCAACCTCACATCGGGGAAGGTCCTGGTGAACGGCGTGGATGTCATGAAGGATCCGGTCAAGGCGAAGCAGTATATGGGAGTCATCCAGCAACAGGTCTCCCTGGACAAGGACCTGAGTATCCGCGAGAACATGATCTCCCATGCGATGTACCATGGAATGGGCAATCAGGAGAGGAACGAAAGGATCAATGAGCTGACTGAGTACTTCGGACTCGAAGAATACCTCGACAAACCCGTCGATTCGCTCTCCGGAGGATGGAAGAAGAGGGCCGCCATCGTCTGCGCGATGCTCCACCAGCCGAAGGTGCTCTTCCTGGATGAACCCACATCAGGACTTGACATCAACGCCAGGCGCCTGCTTTGGGATGTGGTGAAGAGGCTCAACCAGACCGGCACGACCATCGTACTCACAACCCACTATATCGAGGAGGCCCAGGCACTCTGCGACCGTGTGGGAATCATAGACCGCGGAAAGATCATCGCCCTGGATGCCCCAAGCAAACTGATTGAGGACACAGGGAAACTGGCCGTCGAGAATCTGGTCAACGAGAAGACCGAGTACAGGTACTTCAAGACGATGGCCGAAGCACAGCAATACGTGTCCGACAACAAACTGGAGGATGCGACGATAAGGAAAACGAACCTGGAGGACGTCTTCGTGGAATTGACCGGTAAATCGGTAGGTGATCAGAAATGAGCGAGACCGTCAACGGATACAAAAGGTACAACGGGTTCTTCCACCAGGTCTACCACATAGCATGGTCCGACCTGATGTTCCTGAAGCACAACGTCGCGAACATAGTCATCATGACCATCATGAGCCCGCTGCTCTATCTGATAGCTTTCGGTTACGGACTCAGGACCGGAGAAACGGACATAGGCGCATCCTACGTCGCTTTCGTCATCCCCGGAATCATGGCACTCTCGTCGCTATCGTCCTCGTTCGCCTCCACATCCACGAGGCTGAACGTCCAGAGGTTGTATTACAAGAGCTTCGATGAGATGATGATGTGCCCTGTGAGCCTTTCCGCCATAGTGTTCGGAAAGAGCGTACTGGGCCTGATCAGGGGAATGATCGGATGCTTCCTGATGTACGCTCTGGGCCTGTTCCTGGCGCCCGAACTCCAGCTCACTCCGCTCGCAATCGTTTCTGTGATTCTGAGCTGCGAGGTGTTCTCCCTGCTGGGAATCGCCGGAGCGTTGCTGGCCAAGTCGCATCAGTCCATGGCAACGTTCAACAGCCTGATCATCCTGCCGATGACATTCCTGTGCGGTACCTTCTTCTCGGTATCGTCACTGGACACCGTCTTCCAGGTGATCCTGTACTGCCTGCCCCTGACCCACAGCAGCCTTTGCATAAGGGCTGCGTGTCTGCCAGAGTACCTTCCAGACTTCCCATGGATATCGCTGATCGTGATATTCGCGTTCGGGGTGGCGCTGTTCGTATTGAACTATTACCTGCTGAAGACCAGGAAGTTCTGAAAATATTTACCGGGGGGAATACCCCGGATCTTTCTCATGAATTGCGAACGCCGTGAAGGATCTCGTCCAGGATGTACATGGCGCCCTGGATCCCGTAGATTGGCCTGGGGATCACATCATCCAATCCCATAGAGGAGTGGCCGATCGGGATTCCAATCTTGCACTCACCGTTGAGTTTCATCGTCAGTGCGGTGATACCTTCGCTGAGGACCACATCGGAACCGACCAAAGGCTCCTTCCCGAACGAATCCCCATAGTCGATGCTCGCCAGGAATTCCTTTATCTTGGCGATCTCGCCCTCGTCGGAACCAGGATCCGCATCTACAGCAATCGGCGCCAGTGCCAGATAATCATAGAGCCACATCGTCATGGGCCTTATTACGGAGGCGATTCCCGCAATGGAGAACCTCAGTCCCTTGATACGTAGAGCATTGTACTTCATCCCTACGAACTTGCGATAGATCTTGTCCCTGGCCTTGGCGATCCTCATCAAAGGTACGGACGCGTCCTTGCCGGTTGCCTCAGCGATGGTCTTGTACCAAGCCTCGGTGGCGTCGAAGCCTACTGGAGCGCCGGCATCGGACTCGATGATCTTTAGGCCCGTTGATCTGTAGAATTCGCACAGGTCGTGGCATGCCTCCTTACATACGACCACGCAGTACTCGGAATCCACTGATTCCCTCAGGGACTGCAGGTCCGCTCCTGCTCCTGGAATGCTCCTGACCTTGAGACCCATGGACTCGATGTTCTCCTTGAACTCGTCCAAAGCGCTCTCCCAATCCTTGTCCAGGACGGTCATGCCCAGGATATTGACGGTGTCCTTCACCGTCTCCCCTTTCTTCGGATCCAGATGCTCCATTATCTCGTGGAGGGTATGGTCGTAACCCTGAGTGACCGGCATCGAGACTAGAGCCTCGTCCATCCAGATCGCACGGTCCTCCATTCCGGCCTCGCGTATTGCCCTCTCATGGTTGTCTCCGATGAGCCCGGCTCCCGGAGAATTAATAATGACCACCAGTCCGGGTTTCTTGGAATCTATGATCGGAAGCCCTTCCTCCAGCTTATAATAGGCCCCGTTTATGAAATCGTATTCGTCAAGATATGTGGCAGGAACCCTGGGGTAACCATAGAAATAGGGAATGAAGTAATCGTCATGCTCCTCCAGCCTCATCCTTGGGAAAACAGCGCTGGAGTACACCATGAACCTAACCCTGCATCCTCCTGGCCCGTGAAGCATCGCCAACGCATCGGATATGCTCTCTACGGCCATCACAGCACCCACGAATCCATCCGGCAGAGTGCGCTTCATCTCATCTCACCCCTCTTCCATCCCTCCATGACTGGAAGGCGCATTATGTTCTCAAGATACTGAACATAGTCCAGGACCGGCCTGAGCCCGATACCTATCTTTCCGACCCTGGCAAAGCGTATGCCGTCATCAGGTCTGGCGATGTCCGATATTATCAGGTCGGGCCTCAGGACCTTCAGGTCCTCCTTCATCTTCTCAGAATCATAATCCTGCGTTATGATGTCCAGATGCCTGGACACCAGTTCGGCCTTCTTCTTCCTTCCGGAAACCTGGACAGCTACCTTCACCAGGTCAGCTCCCAGATCAATGAGCAGGTCGATCAGCCAATCGACATTGAATGACAGCTTGTTGAGGATTATGATCTTCTTGCCCTCGAAACGAGGGCGGTGCTCCTCCACGAACACATCGTAGATCGCCTGCACCCTCTCAATCTCGGACTTGGCAGTATCCATCATATCTAATTGATCGCCTAGGCGGGACATCCAATCCTCGTAATCGTAAAGCCCGACGGGCAGAGGAATAGGGAACAGGTCCCTTCCGGTCCTCTCACGGACCAGTTCGTACAGCTCCCTATTGTTCGCGGTATCGTTAAGAAGCATGTCGAAAGAAGCCCTGCAGAATCCAACGACCTTTTCGGAAGTCGTCTCGTCCAATAGGTTGCAGTTGATCCTCAATCCGAACCTGCCCAGCATCTCTTCCAGATCCTCCCTGTTCCTCTTGGTCTGGACATCGTAGAACGATGTGGCGATGATGTTAACCAATCCCTTCTCCGGCTTGACATCGAGGTCTACGGACTGGAGTATGTTCGATACCGCCATCATGAAACCATCGGTGTACTCCCCAGCGATGTCTCCGTCCGCCGGAACATACTGGATGTCCACACCCGGATTCTCCTTCATCATCCTGTCGATGACGCTTATGCAGTCATCGCCGATGATTCCGGGCATGCATGTGGTGACCACAGCTATCTTCCTGTGACCCTCGGCAATTGTGTCATTGAGAGCCTTCTCCAGATACTTGACTCCGCCAAAAATCGATACGGCATCATCCATCATGGTGCACCTCAGATGATGTGTGGGATCCGTCTTGAAAACATCCCTACCATATAGCTCCAGGATGGCCTTGCTGCGGGACGTGTCCATGAAATACAGACAGCTCTCCGGACCGTGGAGCACCACTGCGTAATCGCTTAACTTCATGTATGCTGCCAGCGCACCGTATGCGGCGCACGACATCATGATGCGTGAGTCCCTGATGGACCTCTTGCACCGTGTGCATCCGCCGCAGGGATCTCGAATCGTCCCGGGCTCTCCTGGGCGTATCTCCCTTCCGGCCGCGAGATCCGATAACTGGTCATCGTTGAGAGGATGCGGGTAGACGCAGGATACCTTTCCCTCGGAAACATCGATGATACGCTGGGCAACCAGATCTATCGATTTGGAGATCTCCGATTCGGGGAATATCTCCCTGACTGTGTGGCCCTGTCCCTCGGCCTCTGCGAACAGATTGTCACGAGGCATGACGGCGATGACCTCCGTACCGGTGGCGGCTGCGAACCTCTTGACGAGCTCTTCCTCCCCATCGACCCCTCTGGAGTTCAGTAGGATACCTATCAGGCGCGGGGAGCCCGTGTCAAAATTGGCCAGCCCTTTCATGATGTTGTTCGCGGCGTACATCGCCATGAATTCCCCGGATGTTACCAGGATTATACCATCCGCATATTCGCCTCTCAGCGGAACTGCGAAACCTCCGCAGACAACATCCCCCAGGACGTCATAGATCTTCATATCCACGTCCAAGGAGTCAGCGCCGAGCTTTTTCAGAGTGTCGAATGTTGTGAGGATTCCGCGCCCTGCACACCCTATTCCAGGTTCCGGTCCCCCAGCCTCGGTGCATAATACACCCTCGGTGCCTTCCATTATGAGATCGTTCAGATCTCTCTTCCCGATTGGTGTGTTCCTTACATACTCAAGCACCGTAGGCTGCGCCTTTCCGCCTAAGAGCAATCTGGTGGAATCATGTTTCGGATCGCATCCGACCTGCATGACCTTACTTCCTTTCTTGGCGAGAGCGACGGAAATGTTGGCTGCCATGGTGGATTTGCCAATACCTCCCTTTCCGTAAAGTGCTAGCTGATACATAGTATCCTGAATAGAATAATCTAACATGGATATAAGTTGGATGGTACAACCATCAAATTACAAATCTGTTGGATGGGTTTCTGATGGACAAATATTCCTAGATAGGACATTGCTCATGATGATACGGATAATCTATATTATTGGTCACCGATATCATGCTGGGCGAGCACGATGGGAATCAATATCGGCATCTGTGAAATGGAAGCGAAGAGCGCATCATGCAGAGAACTTAGGTCCACAATAATCAGAGCCCATGTTGACAAGACAGAGGGCTTTGAGGATATCTTGCAGTACGAGGACATCGTCGATCTCGAAACAGCCAAGAAAGCTGTCGGTGACTGGGATGCCTTCATCAAAAGGAACAGGATCAACGAGGAAACCGATGCTGTTTACATGAGCAAGGTCAAGAAGGACGAGGACATCGCACTTCTCCAGCCTCTTTCCAAGAAGGTCTGCACCGGATGGATTGCCATGGAGGGTCTCCCCGAGGACAAGAAACAGGCCGTTCTGAAAGTCGCCAGCAAAGACGACATCATCACAGGCTGGGATCAGCTGGAGTTCGATGAGATGAACGAGATGTGCGCCAAATGCCCGCTGTCATGGGACAAGGGACGCGGATGCATCGGAGCGTTCGGACCCGACACCAGCAAACTCCCCGAGATCGCTGCCAAATACAACTGCCCCATAACGGCTTCAGCACCCGAATCGTCCAAGTCGCACAAGATCTTCACACCCAAGGATGCCGAGGCTCTCCTGAAGGAAGTCGAGATCCTGAGGGATGCCCTTCCGAAAGAGGGAAAGGTCTTTATAAACCGCTACGGAGGACCAGTCGACAGAATGGAAGCTGTCGCCAAGATCTCCGTGGCAGAAGGTTGCGGCTGGTATTTCTTCTGATCAGCGGTAACCGTTCAAACGCAGGATGAGGTCGGTCATGCCCCCTACCAGGGCGCAGACCCCCTTCATCCCCTGCTTGTCATCCTCGTATTGAGGAGAATTCAAGGCATGGACTATCGGCAGGGGATTCGAACCACAGACGACCATGCCGTTGCGGAGCATGAAATCCACCATCTGATTGTAAACCAAGGATCCTCCGTCATGGGCGCAGACTGAGAAAGCACCACCCACTTTTCCTTTGAGACCCAGATCTCCCTTCTCGAATACCAATGCCGCCCTCTCCATGAAAGTCTGAAGGACGCTTGGACAGGCTCCCGCGTAGGTGGGGGATGCCATCAGGATACCATCTGCTGCCCTCATTTTATTGAGGATCCCGTTGAAGCCATCGTCCTCATCCATGCACCTGCCATCGCCGCGTATTTCGCAGGTGAGACAAACGTTGCAGTTCACGAGTTGATACTCGTAGATGTGGATTACCTCCATCTCGATGCCTTCCCTGCCGAACATATCCTGCACCTCATTGAGGATGTTGCTGGTGTTGCCGATAGGGCGCGGACTTCCGTTGATGGCGATGACTTTCATGATTTCCCCATCGTCCACGACTTTATTAAGGATTATCGGGCGAAAACCTCCGATTGCTGGAAACCCTAGCCGAACGCTTAATAACAGCGTTAAAACTTCTTAACATTCGTAGGTGCGGGCGCACGCAATATATATGAAAACGCAATCGCACAGACATTCAAGGTGTATCCATGACAGACATGCTGAAGATCGTCGACCTCCATGTGGAAGCAGGCGGAAGGAAGATCCTCAAAGGCGTTAACCTCACAGTCAAAGAGGGTGAGACCAGCGTTCTCTTCGGTCCCAACGGATCAGGGAAATCCACCCTTCTGGCCAGCATTATGGGCTACAGCACGGTGACGGTCACGCAGGGAGAGATCATCTTCAAAGGGAAGAACATCACAGAGCTCCCGGTCGATGAGCGCGCCAAGCTCGGCATAGGCATGATGATGCAGAGACCTCCGAACATCTACGGGGTCAAGCTCGGCGACCTTCTCAAGGCCACAGCTGACAATCCCGAGAAAGCCATCTCCGAAGCTGACAGGTTCAGGATGGAGAAGTTCATGGAGAGAGAGGTCAACGTAGGATTCTCCGGAGGAGAGATCAAGAGATCAGAGCTCCTCCAGCTCACAGCGCAGAGCCCGGGGCTCCTGCTCCTGGACGAACCGGAATCCGGAGTCGACCTGGAATCCATAGACCTGATCGGACGGAAGGTCCACGACCTGCTGGAAGAGGGAAAGGATTCAAACGGAAGACACGTCTCATCACTGGTCATAACACACACTGGGCAGATCATGGACTACATCGGTGCGAAGTATGGCTACGTCATGAGGGACGGAGTTATCGACCGCGTTGGAGACCCGATGGAGCTCCTGAAGGAGATCAGGGTCCACGGATACGGAGAGTGATTCGGATGCCAGAGAGTCAGACAGTGAAGGAAGCGCTCAACAAGAAGGCAGCGTACGGAAAGGATCTGGATTTGGAGCACTACGATGTCGAGGCCAATGAACAGGTTGTGGTCGATGACCTGAAGACGTCGGATTACAAGAGGTACATGGAGAATGTCGGAATCGTCGCTGACGAGATCGCACGCTCCGGAACACTGATGTTCATCGACAACAAGCCCAGCCACTGCTCTCCGAAGGTCCAGGAAGGACTTGAAATATCAACGGTCAAGGAGGCTCTGGAAAAGTACGACGGCCTCAGGGACCACTACTGGAAAGCCATGGACCCTACCAAGGACAAGTACACGGCCACGACCTATCTCGAAGACGGTGACGGATACTTCGTCAGGGTGAAGTCCGGATACCACATCAAGTATCCTCTGCAGACCTGCATGCTCCTCAACACCAACAGGGCCACACAGCACGTCCACAACATCGTCATCGTCGAGGACAATGCATCCCTGGAGATGATCACCGGATGCTCCACCGCCCACCATGCGGACGATTCACTTCACGTCGGTGTTTCCGAGATATACATCGGGGACAACGCCGACCTCACATTCAGCATGATCCACAGCTGGGGAAAGACCACCGGTGTACGTCCGAGGACCAACACCATAGTCGGGAAGAACTCGCACTACACAAACAACTACGTCATCCTCAACCCCGTGGGATCGCTCCAGAGCTTCCCTGTGGCAACACTGGGAGATAACTCGTCCGCGACATACAACACGATGTGCATCGCACATGAGAGCTCGGACATCGATACCGGCGGAATGGTCTACCTCAACGGAAGGAAGTCCAGGGCCGAGATCATGAGCAGATCCATCTCCATGGGCGGAAGGATGTGCGCCCGCGGACGCATGGTCGGAAACGCTCCAGAGGCCAAGGGACATCTGGAATGCAGGAGCATCATCCTCAAAGACGGCGGAACAACTCTGGCCATCCCGGAGCTCGAGGCACACGTCGCAGATGTCGAGATGACTCATGAAGCTGCTGTAGGTAAGGTTGCAAGGGACCAGATCGAGTACCTGATGTCCAGAGGGCTCAGCGAGGATGAGGCCGTCAGCATGATCGTCAAAGGATTCCTCTCAGGAGGATCGATCAACGGTCTTCCCCCAGAGCTCCAGAAGGAGCTCGACGAAGCCATCGCTGCAGCTAACGTCGGCGACTGAAACTAAACTATCAAGGGGCTTCGGCCCCATTCTTCTCAATTCTTGAATTCAGCACCCGTCTCGATGAGATGGATGATGTTGGCATCGTCATCCTTTATCGAACAGAATGTGCCGAACGGTCCGCGTTTGGGTTCCTACGCGAACACCACACCTTCGTCTATCAAACGCCTGCGGGTGTTGTATGGAGAATCGACTCCGAAGTACAGGCCGGTATCGATGCCGGTTGCATCGGACCTCTTGAGAATGATCCTGCAGTTGCCTCTGACGAGGAACGCCTGATCATCATCTTTCGAGAGCAACTCCATAGAAAGTATGTCTACATAGAAACCCACGGCCCTTGAGATGTCCTTCGCCGGTATCGTGCATACGTGGATCGATTCCGGCAGACCTTCCACCGTGTACTCGAAATTAGCTCCGTGCGGATCCCCTAAAGGCATGCAACGAGCATCGGGGAATACGGTTATAAACGCTCTCAGCCGGGGATGCTGGATGGCAGACATCGCTTATCCCCAAGAGTTATATATGTGCCCATTATACACTGGAATGTTGCCCTGGTAGTGTAGCGGCCTATCATGAAGCCCTGTCGAGGCTTCGACACGGATTCAAATTCCGTCCAGGGCGCTCATCTTCTATTCCATCAAAATTTCCATCGTTCTGAAGCAGTTATCCATACGATTTGTTTCGTGGGGCTCCCCACGATCATTAGGATCGGGTGAAGGGATTACCTTCTCTTCACCGAACCGTGCAGGAACACCGTGTTCTCGTTGGTCTTGTCATCGAACACCAGTTCCGCATCTACTCCGAACACGTCGGCCATGTTCTCGGGGGTGAGGACCTCCTCCGGCGTGCCTATCGCCAAGATCGTGTGGTCCTTGATCAGGAGGACACGGTCGCAGTACCTTGCGACCATCCCCAGATCGTGAGACACGATGACCACGGTGAGGCCGTCATTCTTGGAAAGGTCCCTGACAAGATCCAATACATCGAACTGCGTGTTGATGTCCAAATGCAGAGTCGGTTCATCCATCAGCAGAATCTGCGGCGTCTGAGCGAGGGCTCTAGCGATTATAACCCTCTGCCTCTCCCCTCCGCTCATGACATTGATGTGCCTGTCGGCGAAATCGGACAGGTCCACGCGCTCCAAAGCCGCATCCACGATCTCCTCATCGTTGGTCGACATCCCCTCCATGAGACCTTGGAACGGCATCCTGCCCATGGAAACGATGTCCCTGACCGTGAACGAGAACCTGACCTCGTTGGTCTGCGGGACCACGGCCACCTTCTTCGCGATGTCCTTCTTGGAGATGTCCTCTAGATCCTCGCCGTCCAGCAGGACGCATCCAGTCTGCGGCGACAGGTTCTTGTTTAGGTTCTTGAGCAGAGTGGTCTTCCCGCAGCCGTTCGGCCCGAGGATCCCGATGATCTCCCCCTCCCTGACCTGGAGGTCCACATCCTCAAGGACCGGCCGCTTGGAGTACGTGTACGACAGCCCTCTGGTCTCCAGCGTCAATTCCAGCCCACCTCCTTCTTCCTCCTGATGAGCAGGTAGATGAACAATGGAGCTCCGATCAGCGATGTGACCACTCCGATAGGCAGCGTGCCGTAATACGGCACTATGACGTGAGTCAGATAGTCGCATATCAAAATGAAGCATGATCCGGCGACCATCGCCAGAGGCATGATGACCCTGTTGTCCGGGCCCAGCAGGATCCTTAGGATGTGCGGGATCACCAGACCTATGAATCCTATGACACCGACGAACGACACCGCTGCCGCGACGACCACCGTCGTCAGTATGAGGATGAACAGCCTGGTCTTCCTGACGTCGACCCCCAGGTCCATGGCGTGGGCGTCCCCGAGCATGAGGACGTTCAGGTTCTTGGCCTGCGTTATCAGCAATGCAGATGCGACCGTGATGATCGGTGCAGCGAAGGCTATCTCGCCCCAGTCGGCGTTGCCAAGGTTACCCATGGACCAGAACACTATGCCCTCCAGCTTCTCGCCGGAGATGAACGTGAGGAAAGACACCAGTGCTGAAAGCAACGCCGAGACGGCCACTCCCGATAGGATGAGCGTCTCGGTCCTGACCACGTTCCCGGTGCGGGCCATGGTGTACACCAGGACCATCGTGAGGAAACATGTGACGAATGCGAGCACAGGGGTAGTTATGGCGACCGGTATGAACGGTATGACGAAGAGCATGCTGATCGCGGCCCCGAGAGATGCTCCCGAGGACAGACCGAGGATGTAGGGTGATGCGAGGGGGTTCTTGAACACCGCCTGCATGGCCGCTCCCGTGACCGCAAGTCCGGCACCCACGAAGATGCCTATGGCCACCCTGGGTGCGTTGATGCCCAATATGATGATATTCTGGGACCAGGTTCCCTTTCCCATAAGGGTGTCTATGACTTCCTGGAAGGTGTATGAGTTGCCCTCCGAGACCCAAGACAGGTCGAGGAGCACACAGAAAACGGTAAGGGCCAGGGTCGCCACCAAAGTGATGGCGAACCCTTTGGTCCTGAATAGTTTGGTCCCGTTCATCAGTCATTCCTCTTCGAGGCCTTACCTGAGGACCTCATGAAGAAGAATGCGACAGCCAGTATAATAACGACCGCTACGGCACCGGCGATTATGTACATCATCGTGGTGTCGGTGGAGCCTCCGGCCTCGGGGACGTCACCGCTGAACAGATCGGGGTACATGGCGCAGGCCATGGTCCAGACGCCCGTGGCGCTCTCGATGGAGAAGTTGTTCCATATGCCGTCCAATGCGACGATCGTCTGATTATTGCCGAATATACCCCTCAGATAGTTCATATGCTCCTGGCTGCTGGCGATCTGACTGTCCGCGAAGATTATGACGTCCGGATAGGTCTCCTTCAACAAAGGAAGGCTGACCTCTATCGTGCTGGCGGTCTTGGAATCATCCTTGGTGACGACCTTTCCGCCGGCCGCCTCGATCATTATCGTCGTCAGGGAACTTGTGTTCCCGACTTTGTATGCGTTACTCGAATAGGTGATGTAGAATGCCTCCTTCGGTGCCTTGTTCACATTGGACAGCGTTTCGGAGATCGTGTCCGCCACGAGGCTCATCTTCTTGGCATTGTCATCCACTTTGCCGTTGCATACCATGGAGATAGTCTCTACGAATGCGATGATGTCATCGTAGGTCTTCACGCTGCTATCCCAATAGAGAACGTTCTTGAAACCATATGTATCCAGGAAGGCTAGGTTGACCTTGTACGATGGAGAGACGACAGCTATGACGACATCCTTCTCTTTGTCGAACTTCCCCTTGGTGGGTTCCGCGGCATCGACGATATCGGCCTCCAACTGGGCCTTTCCGCTGCTATATATGTTACCGTTGGCGGCTATCTTGCCATCCTCGATATACTCCCTGAGTTTATCGAACACGGAACTGCTGTTGGTCTTTGAGTATGAGTCGCACACCACAATCTTACCAAGTGCACCCACTCCGATGGCTGTGGCTGTAGCGCCGACGCCTATGGTCATTATGTGATCGACAGGCCCATTGAGCGTGAATTCCGTTCCCTCTCCGTCCTTGACTGTAAATGCCGCATCCGAATCATCGCATGAGATTATCACGGATACGGATGCTAGCATGATAACGGCCACCATGGCCATCGCTGTGAATTTGGTTTTCATATTATCACTGATTGGAGGAAAAAATATACTAGTTATTAATAATTTTGAACTCAAAAGTAACACTGTAACGCGACATTGATAAATCACAACAGACTATCGAGGTATCATGCGTTGGATGCTCCGCAGCAAGATTCACAGGGCGACAGTCACAGAGACACGTCTAGATTATGAAGGAAGCATCACCATCGACGAGAATCTCGTCGAGAAATCCGGCATGTGGAACGGAGAGAAGGTACTGGTCGCCGATGTGAACAACGGCAACCGCTTCGAGACTTATATCCTCCCCGGAAAGAGGGGATCGGGCATCATCGCCATCAACGGTGCCTCGGCACATCTGTGCAAAGAGGGCGACAAGGTGATCATCATGGGATTCGAGCTCACCGACGAACCTATCAGGGCCCATGTCCTTCTCGTGGATGGAACCAACAAGATCTCAAGGGAACTGGTGTATTGATGTTCACCGTCTATTCCGACGGAGGATCGAGAGGCAATCCCGGCAAATCCGCCTATGCGATTGTTGTCGTAGAGGATGGGGAGGTCGTGCACGAGCATGCCGAATACCTAGGCACCCACACCAACAATTATGCTGAGTACCGCGGATTGATCGCAGGTATCGCCAAGGTACTCGATTACAAGGGGACGGAAGCAGAATTCGTCATGGACTCCCAACTGGTTATCAAGCAGATGAACGGGGAGTACAAGGTCAAAAGCCCCGACATGAAAGCACTCTACGAGGATGCAAAGAACCTGTGTTCGATGATACCCAAGGTCAGATTCCGCAACGTTCGCAGATCCGAAGAACTTATCCCTCGCGCCGATTTCCTCCTGAATGAGGAAATGGACAGACACCGATCACTGGATGCTCGATGTGAGCTCTGAGATCTTCACCAATTTCTGCTCTCCGGTAACCATGTCCCTGAGGGTCACTGAGTCCTCCTCGAGTTCCTTTGCACCGACGATGACAGCATACTTTGCCCTGACATCCGATGCGTACTTCAGGGCTTTGCCCATCTTACGTCCCATGATGTCGATGTCCGAAGGGACACCGGCTGCACGAAGCATGGAGACGATTTCGGCCGATCTTATCCTGACCTCGTCGGATACGGGCACGACGTAAGCACTGATTCCTTTGGGCTCGTAGGCCTGACCCTCCTTCTCGATGGCCAGAAGGATCCTGTCGAATCCGATGGCGAATCCGGTGGAGAATACCTTCTCTCCTCCGAACAGCTCTGAGAGCGTGTACGAGCCTCCTCCGCAGATCTGCTTCTCCGCTCCGAGAGCGGGCGCCTCTGCCTCGAAGACCATTCCAGTGTAATAATCGAGACCACGGACCACTCCGAGATCGATATCGAAGTTGTCAACTCCCATGGCATGCATGTACGATGTGACCTGTCTCAGATAATCTCCAGCCTCTCCGGGGACCTTGGACAGGACCTCGATTCCTCCGACCGTCTCAGTCAGCGTGAAGATGGAATCGATGACGTCGGATGCGACACCCATATCCTCGAGCAGAGGACGGGCCTCGTCGTAAAGCTTCTTGTCCAGCTTCTGCAGGACCTCTGCCGTTCTCTCCTTGGGGACTCCGGCATCCGCTATTGCTTGCCTCAGAACTCCGATGTGTCCGATGTGTATCTTGTAATCCTTCAGACCGAGCTGCTTGATCATGGCGGCTGCCATGCAGATGACCTCTGCATCGGTCTCGGGTGTAGCCGAACCGATGAGCTCAGCACCGAACTGGAAGAACTCCCTGTACCTTCCGCTCTGAGGCCTCTCGTACCTGAAGCACTGTCCGAAGTAGAATATCTTGATCGGTTTGGGGTCGTTGCTCATACCGTTGACGAACATCCTGATCGCAGGAGCTGTCATCTCGGGACGGAGCGCTATGTCCCTGTCACCCTTGTCCTTGAAAGCATAGAGCTCCTTCAGAACATTGGGTCCCGACCTCAATATGAACAATTCAGCGTCTTCGAAAATGGGCGTCTCAATCTCCCTGAATCCGAAGGTCTGCGCAGTATGCCTGAGCCTGTTCTCATAGAACCTGCGTTTCTCCATCTCATCCGGGAGGAAATCCCTAGTACCGCGCGGACACTGAATCATGTTCCGAGCAACATCAGAGGAGTATAAAAGGACTATAATCGAAAGAGGGGGCATGGCCCCCTTGTTTTTCAGATTTTGTCGTCAGGGAGGACATCGTCCTCCATCTTGGCGGCTTCGGCACTGGCCTTTGAAGATTCTGCAGCGATATCCTCCATCGACGGGATGGGTCCGAGCACATCGTCGGGATCCCCGACCGCCTTGCGGATGGAATCCACATCAGAGACTTCCCTGTCAGGAACGTTCTTGGCGGTGCCCAGGTATTCGGATACGCCCTCGACCAGCTTGGTGACTTCCATGGGGAAGAATATCTTCGAGGACTCTCCCTCTCCGACCTTCTGAAGGGTCTGCATGGAAAGCACGGACATGGCCTTGGAATCCATGGTCGCGGCTCCGACTGAGAGGATCCTCAGCTTCTGGGCCTCTCCCTGTCCCTCCAGGATGGTTGCCAGCCTCTTTCCCTCTGCCTCGAGGATCATGGACTGCCTCAGACCCTCTGCCTCGAGGATACGGGACCTCTTCTTTCCCTCGGCTTCCAGGATGGCCGCCCTCTTCTGTCCGTCCGCCTCGAGGATGGCTGCACGCCTCTTCCTCTCCGCCGAGGTCTGCTCCTCCATGGAGTCCTTGACCTTCCTGGCGGGGTTGACTTCCCTGATCTCGACGGCCTCGATCTTGACCCCCCACTTGTCGGTGTTCTCATCGAGGATGTCTCTGAGGCTGACGTTGATCTTCTCTCTCGAGGACAGGATCTCATCGAGCTCCATGTCTCCGATGATGGACCTCAGGGTAGTCTGTGCCAGATTGACGGTTGCGAATCTGTAGTTGGAGACCTCGAAATATGCGTTCTTGGGATCGGTCACCTTGATGTAAATGACCGCATCTACCTCCACGGGGGAGTTGTCCTTCGTGATGACTTCCTGCTTGGGAACGTCCAGGACCTCGGTACGGAGATCCATCTTGACGACCTCGTTGATAAGCGGGAATACCACATTCAGTCCCTGGTTCAGAACCCTGACGAACTTTCCGAGCCTCATATAGATGGCTTGTTCGTAGGGCCTGACGATCTTGATTCCGCTCGATATTACGAGCACCACAGCGATGATCACCACCGCTGTCATGATCATTATCATCTCATCCATTTGAACACCTCATGCTCTGCGGACGTGGACATGCACGCCTTCGCTACTCTCGACTACTACTTCCGTTCCTTCCTCGATGGGCTCGTCGGATGTCGCTGACCAGAGATCGCCGCTGATCCTGACCTTGCCCTTCATATTTCCCATCTCCGTGGCCACCGTGACCACTCCCGTCTTACCGACCAGAGATTCCGCAACCGTTGTCGACGGAGGCTCCGGTTTCGCCAGGTATTGGTAAGCCTTGAGCGTGATTAGAGTCACGGGTATCGCTACGACCAATGCGATCACGGGAGACCAGATGCTCATCAGGATGTCCGGCCAGAAAAGACCGACCACACCGAGGACCAACAGGACCACTCCCGGGATCACGCAGAAGCCGCCTGGTGCGAACACCTCATACACGAGGAACGCTGCACCTGCGATCAGTATTATGCAGGATATCATGAACGGATCCATGGTTCCGTATCAGCATGAGCATAGATTAACCTATTTCTGATAATCATAGATTATCGAGTACAGTTGAATCGGAAGCCTATCATGCTGTGTCGGCCACATCGAACTGGCTGATGAAGAGGTCCTTGTAGAATCCGCCCTTCTTCAACAGCTCTTCATGCCTGCCGGTCTCGACGATCTCTCCGTCCCTGACGACAAGGATCAGATCGGCATCCACGATGGTGGATAACCTGTGGGCAATGACGAATGACGTCCTGTTATCCATCATGCGGTCGGTGGCCTGTTTGATGAGCTTCTCGGTCAGCGGATCCACAGAGCTAGTCGCCTCATCGAGAATTATCATCTTGGGATCGCCGATCATCGCCCTTGCGATGGCGATCTGCTGCTTCTGGCCCACCGATATTGATTCCGCATCACCCATCTTCGTGTCGTAACCTTGCGGCAACGATGCGACCAGGTGATTGAGGCCGACGGCCTTGCATACCTCATCGAGCTTATTGTCGGTTATGCCTTCGGCATTGAACACGATGTTCTCCCTCAACGTCCCTTCAAACGTCCATGTCTCCTGAAGAACCATTCCGAACAGGCTCCTGACCTGTTCCCTGGTCATCTCCTTGACAGGTATGCCATCGATCAGTATCTCTCCAGAATCTACCTCGTAGAACCTCATAAGGAGGTTTATGAGAGTGGTCTTACCAGCACCGGTAGGTCCGACTATGGCAACCTTCTGCCCGGATTCCACAGAAAGGGACAGATTGTTGATCACCTTCTTCTCATCGTAACCGAAGCTGACATCCCTGAACTCCACCTTTCCTTTGATGCCCGATATGTCCACAACCTCCCTCTCCTGAGGCATCTCGTCATAGCCCAGGAATATGAACACCCTCTCCGCCGCTGCCGCTACGGACTGCATGCTGACGATGGCATTGGAAATCTGAGAGAAGGCGCTGGTGAACATCTTGACGTAGATCATGAACGCCACGATGACTCCGAAGGTTATCGTTCCGTTCATATACAGCAGCGCCCCGGCGACACAGATCAGTACGTAGGCCACATTGCTGATCAGACCGCTGAGATATGCTGAGACGCTTCCCAGGAACTGGGACCTGAAAGCGGTGTGCCCAAGCTCGTCGTTGATCTTGTTGAACCTGTCCATGGCCTCCTTCTGGCCTGCGTAGATGGTGACTACAGCATGCCCAGTGTACTGCTCTTCGACAAGTCCGTTCATGGCACCGAGGTTCTTCTGCTGCGACCTGAAGTATTTCTGGGTGCGTTTGGCGATGGTCTTCACCAGGATGAAACCGACAACGGCTATCGCCACTGAGAGTATGGTAAGATGGATGTCCAGGAACACCATCAGGATGAATGCCATGCTCAGAGTCGTTATGGCGGTCACCAAAGACCCTATGCATTGGTTCATAGACATACCGAGCGTGTCCACATCATTGGTGACACGGCTCATCACATCCCCTTTCGATGACTGGTCGAAGTACCTGAGGGGGATCCTGTTCATCTTCCTTGAGATGTCCCTGCGGAACATCTGTGCGCATCTCTGAGACACTGTGGCCATCAGATAGTTCTCGAAGAAGTTCAGCAACCCGCTGACCACGTAGATCGTGATCAGCAGGTAACCGATGGATATGACGGAATCATAATCCATCACGGTCTCTAGCCCTTCCTTGATGAGGTTGGTCATGTCGCTGATGTAATAGGGACCGAGCAAGGCAAGTCCGGAAGATATCGCGGACAGCGCAGCGGTCACCACGAACAGATACTTGTAGCGCTTGATGTATCTGAAGATGTCCTTCCAGGCCTCGGTGAAATTCTCAGGCTTCTTGGAATCCATCATTCCATCACCTCGTAGTCCTGGATCCTGGCCATCTCCCTGTAGATATCGCAATCCTTCATGAGTTGTTCGTGCTTGCCGTTACCGACCATCTTTCCGTCGGAAAGGACTATTATCCTGTCGGCATCGGCTATCGTCCCTATCCTTTGCGATACGATGAGTATGGTGGAACCTGAAGTCTCCTTCTTCAGGTTCCTGCGGACCTGAGCGTCCGTCTTGAAATCCAATGCGGAGAAGGTATCGTCGAAGATGTAGATCTCAGGACGCTTGCAGACCGCTCTGGCGATGGATATCCTCTGCCTCTGTCCGCCCGAGAGGTTGCTTCCCATCTGCTCTACGACTGTATCCAATCCTTCCTTCGATTGCAGGAATGTGTCTATGCATGCCACGCGGGCTGCGGCCATCATCTCATCGTCGGAACAATCAGATCTGCCGTATCCGATGTTGAATCTCGCCGTTCCCGAGAAGAGCATTGGTTTCTGGGTTGCGTAACCGATCTTCGAACGGAGAACGTCCAGATCATAGTCCTTGACATCGATGCCATCGATCACCACCTTGCCTGAGGTGGCGTCGAACATGCGGGGGACCAGATTGACCAGCGAGGTCTTTCCTGAACCGGTCTGTCCTATGACTGCGACGGTCTCTCCCCTGCGCACATCGAACGATATGCCGGAAAGAGCCTCTGCCTTGCTGCCAGGATAGGCGAACGCGACATCCTTGAACGAGATGCAAACATCGGTATCCTCTGATTCGGTGACGGTTCCGTTCAGGATTGTGGTGTCGGTATCGATGACTTCTCTGACCCTCCTTCCGCAGATGATAGCTCTGGGCAATCCCATCGCGACATGGGCCAGAAGGATGAAGGCGGATACGACGTACATGATGTACGAGGAGAATACGATCATATTCGAGAACACTATGAGCGCGTCATCGGCCGAAGCGGCTAATATGATCCCTGCGCCCAGCATGTATATGGCCACGGTCAGTATGTTTTGGACCACACCGTTGAAAGGGCGGGTGAACGCCAGCAGACGGGATGCGTAGAGATTGTTCTCTGTGAGTTCATCGTTAGCGTCATCGGCCTTCCTGTTCTGATAATCCTCTGCGTTGAAGGCACGGATGACCCTCACTCCGGAGAGACCTTCCCTCACGGTCCTGTTCATCTCGTCGGTGTATCCCTGGACCTTCCTGTAGCGCGGTATTACGTAGTAAAGCATGAAGATCTGGACGATGATGATGGCGGTGATTCCGACAGCTGTGACCTCGGTCCATTCCCAGCTTCCGGTAGCCACCTTGCTCAACGCTATGTATGTCATCACCGGGACCATGACGATAAGCTTGGATGTCCTGCCCATGGCCAGCTGAACCTGGGTGACATCATTGGTCGAACGGGTTATGAGACTGTAGATGTTGAATCTGCCCATCTCCTCCGGCGAGAAGGATTGTACCTTCTCGAACTGCTTCTTCCTGAGGATCTTCGCGAACTCCGATGCGACATATGCAGCGATGCCTCCGGCAGCGACGGAACAGAACACACTGGCGATGGAGCATCCGATCATGGCGAGCCCCTCGTCCATGATCAGATTGGCAGGGCTGCTCTGACTGAGAAGGACCGTGATTCTGGCCATGTATCCCGGGATCTCCAGGTCGAAGAATACCTGAGTGGAAATCACTACGGTCATGAGGGCCAGCAGTGCCCAGTGTGAAGGTTTCAGGAATCTCAGTACACTCTTCAGTCCATCGCCCCTCTATAGTTGACTAAGCAACCATCTTCATTAGCGGATTTATATCTTCTACCTTCCACAATACTGGCGCTCCCGCCAACAACATATAAAAACAATGAAACATACCCACCCCTTACAAAATTAAATCCCAGCCGGCGAGGTATGTCGACGGGTCGATAGTGATTGAAATGAAGGCTTTGTACAACGACGGCAGCGTCAACGAGTGCGAAGATGACCTGAAGGTCATAAGGCACACGGCTGCCCACGTGATGGCCCAGGCGGTGCAGAGGCTGTACCCCGGGACCAAATTGGCGATTGGACCTGCGATCGAAGACGGATTCTACTACGATTTCGACAAGGAGGGCGGTTTCGTCCCCGAGGACCTCGAGAAGATCGAGGCCGAGATGAAGAAGATCGTAAAGGAGAACCTGAAACTCGAGACATACACAATGTCGAGGCAGGAAGCCATCGATTATCTGAAATCCAAAGGCGAGATCTACAAGGTCCAGCTCGTGGTCGAGCTACCCCAGGATGCTAGCATCAGCTTCTACAAGCAGGGCGAGTTCGTAGATCTCTGTGCAGGACCCCACGCTCTATACACGAAAGCGGTCAAAGCGTTCAAGCTCACATCCATAGCCGGTGCCTACTGGAGAGGCGACGAGAACAACAAGATGCTCTCCCGTATCTACGGTACCGCATGGGATTCCAAGGAGGCGCTGGACAAGTACCTCACCATGCTCGAGGAGGCCAAGAAGAGAGACCACAGGAAGCTCGGAAAGGAGCTCGGTCTCTTCACCATCATGGAGGAGGGACAGGGATTCCCGTTCTACCTCCCCAAGGGAATGGTCCTCAGAAACACCCTCATCGAATACTGGAGGGAGCTCCACACCCGCGAGAACTACTACGAGATCTCCACCCCGCTCATCCTGGACCAGCAGCTTTGGCTGAGGTCCGGTCACTGGGATCACTACAAGGAGAACATGTACACCACTGTCATCGATGACGCGATCCACTGCATCAAGCCGATGAACTGCCCCGGAGGCATCCTCGTCTACAAGAACGAGAACCACTCCTACAAGGAGCTACCCCTGAGGCTCGGAGAGCTCGGAACCGTGCACAGGCACGAGAGGTCCGGAACCCTCCACGGTCTGTTCAGGGTAAGATGCTTCACCCAGGATGATGCACACATCTTCATGACCCCCGAGCAGATCCCTGACGAGATCGCAGGAGTCGTCAGGCTCGTCGATGAGGTCTATTCCAAATTCGGATTCAACTACCACATCGAACTCTCCACCAGGCCCGAGAACTCCATGGGAACCGATGAGGAGTGGGAGATGGCGACCAACGGTCTCAAGAAGGCACTGGACTCGCTTGGACGCGAGTACGCCATCCACGAGGGTGACGGAGCGTTCTACGGACCCAAGATCGACTTCCACGTCGAGGACTCCCTCGGAAGGACCTGGCAGTGCGGAACCATCCAGCTGGACTTCCAGCTGCCCCAGAGGTTCGACATCAACTACATCGGAGCCGACGGAGAGAAGCACAGGCCCATCATGATCCACCGTGTCATCTACGGATCCATCGACAGGTTCATGGGAATCCTCATCGAGCACTACGGAGGAAAGTTCCCCACCTGGCTCGCACCCGTTCAGGTCAGGGTCCTCTCGGTCTCCGAGAAGTCCTTCGACTATGCCGAGCAGGTGGCTGCCAAGCTGAAGGCTGCCGGAATCAGGGTAAAGCTGGACAACAGAGGCGAGAAGATCGGATACAAGATCCGTGAGGCTCAGCTCCAGAAGGTCCCCTACATGCTGGTCCTCGGAGAGAACGAGGTCCAGGACGGAACCATAGTCACCGTCAGGAAGAGGGACGGAGGAGACCAGGGTACCGTCAAGCTCGATGACTTCATCGCCGACCTCCAGAAAGAGATCGCCGACAGGGCTTGATCAAACTAATTCCGCACCTTCGGGTGCGGTCTTTTTCTTCTAGAAGTCATCACAATGGATAATGCTGCCAATACATACGATACGCCGTTATGTCATTCAGACCGAATGCGTGGTTTTATCGAAGTTTTTCGTATAATATATTCCGATTTTCGAATAATTACTATCGTATTTCGAATAATTGTCCTTTATCATTATAAACAAAAAAGGAATCCGCGAATCGTTATAGGTGAATGCCTATGAGTTTGACAAATACAAAGCACAAGCCATTGCTTCTGCTGGTGATAAGCCTGCTCGTTGCAGCGATCGCTGTGGTAGCGTTCGTTACAACACCGGCCATTGAGGGAGGGAACAGGTTCTACGGAACGTTCTGGGCTCTCGTGCCTCCAATTGTCGCCATCGTCTTGGCATTGGCTACGAAAGATGTGTATACATCGCTGTTCGTCGGAATAGTGCTGGCAGCAATATTCGTCGGCGACGGAAACTTCGAAGCAACGCTTATCTCCATCATGGATGGAAGCACCTCACACACTGTCATCGATGCAGTGACTGGAGAGGAGATCGAGATCATCGACGACACCTGGGGATTCCTGGGATCGCTCGATACTGGAATCCTGTTCTTCCTGGTGGCCCTCGGTATCATCGGATGCCTCCTGCTGATCAGCGGAGGAAGCCGCGCATACGGAGAGTGGGCCCTGTCCCACATCAAGAGCCGCAAGGGAGCACAGCTCATGACCGCTTTCCTCGGAATCCTGATCTTCGTGGACGATTACTTCAACTGTCTGACAGTCGGTCAAGTCATGAGATCGGTATCTGATAAATTCCAGATCTCCCGTGCAAAGCTCGCATACCTCATCGACTCGATGGCTGCCCCCATCTGTATCATCGCGCCCATCAGTTCTTGGGCGGCTGCGGTTTCTTCCTATCTTCCGGACGGAACCGATGGATTCGGACTCTTCATCGAATCAATCCAGTACAACTTCTACGCACTGTTCACCATCGTGATGGTCATCACGATTGCCCTCATCGACCTGGACTTCGGTCCGATGAAAGTCCATGAGACCAACGCTAGAGAGAAGGGTGACCTCTTCACAACCGAGGAGAGACCCTACGAGAATGAGAAAGTGGAAGAGGGCAACCCCAAGGGAAGGGTCGCAGACCTCATCATTCCCATCTTCCTGTTCCTGGTCCCTGCGAGCATCATCATGCTCATCTGGTCCGGCGGATTCTTCGACCCCAGCTCGGACTACTACATGGACATCTTCGGAGCCTTCGGAGACGCGTCTGCATCCTCCGCTCTCGCATACGGTTCACTCATCGCGCTGATCCTCACAGTCATTTACGTGCTCTGCAGGAGGACGGTCTCGTTCGATCAGACCATGGAGTGCATCCCCCGCGGATTCCGTAACATGGTCCCTGCGATCTCCATCCTAATCTTCGCATGGTGTATCTGCAGCCTTACCAGATACGGACTCGGAGCGCCCGAGTTCGTCGACTCCCTTGTCGGAGAGGGTGCTGAGGCCCTGATGAACTTCCTGCCCGCAGTCTTCATGCTGCTGGCCTGTTTCATCGCGTTCTCCACCGGAACCTCATGGGGAACCTTCGGTATCCTGCTTCCCATAGTGTACGCGGTGTTCATCCACGACCCCACCCTCATGATTGTTGGAATCAGTGCCTGCTTGTCCGGAGCCGTCTTCGGAGACCACTGCTCGCCCATTTCCGACACCACCATCATGTCGTCGGCCGGAGCCCAGTGTAGTCACCTGAACCACGTCGGTACCCAGGTCTACTACGCACTGCTGGTCGCAGGAGTATCCTTCGTGTTCTTCCTCATCGCTGGATTCTGGCAGAGCCCCATCGTCACCGTCATCGGAATCGTGACCATGGTCGTCATACTGCTCTTCATCAAGAAATACCAGAACAGAGGAGTCAAGCTCGTCGATACCCCTGAAGGGGTTGAGCCTCCAGTAATGGAGTGATGACAAACATTTTCCGGGGCCTAGCCCCGGCCAATTCTACCAATCGTTATCTATTACATACCTGATGGCTAAACCATGACCGCGGAGGACAGGGTATCGATTCTTCTGGGAAATCCCAGGAAAGCCGTCGTAGCGATGGCCATACCCATCGTCATATCCCTGCTGGTCTCCCAGGCCAACGTTCTCGCGGACCGTGCGTGGTGCGCCGGACTGGGCGACGATGCGATGTCCGCCATCGCAGTGGTCATGCCCGTGTACATGACTCTCGTCGGCCTGGGAAGCGGCCTCGGTGTCGGTGCATCGGCAGTCATCTCGAGAATGATCGGTGCCGAAAGGAAGAGAGATGCATCGAGCTCCGCAGTTCAGGCGATCCTTTTCGCAGTCATATTCGGCATAGTGATGACGCCCATCATGGTCTTCGGACAGACGGGACTGCTCACCATACTGGGCAAGGAGAACATACTGGAGCTCACATGCGTCTACATGCTGCCCTACTCCGTATTCACGATGTTCATCATCTTCAACGGAGTGGTGGGCGGGATCCTGAACGGACAGGGCGCGACCCAATTTTCCACCCTCCTCATGGCCATCCAGGCAGTCCTGAACATTATCCTCGATCCGATTTTCATTTACACCATGGGCATGGGGTTGCAGGGTGCGGCGATTGCGACTGTCATATCCACGATAGCCTCATTGGCAGTAGGGATACTTCTGCTGATCAGCAAGAGGACCTATCTTCCCATTTCGAAGAGGGATCTGCTATATGACAGACTATGCATGGGCATGCTCCTCAAAGCAGGCGTTCCGCAGATGCTGGAGTACACGGTGATGTACTTCATGGATGCCATCCTGAACCTCATCGTCCTGATGTCCGCTGCAGGTTCGCACGCTTTGACGCTGTATTCGGTCCCTGACAACCTTATGAACCTGATCGTGATCCCTGCGATAGCCATCGGTTCCGCATTGGTCCCCGTGGCATCGTCCGCTCTGGGCCAGAAAGATGTTGGCCGTATGAGGGAATCCTTCAGGTTCGCTTTCACCAGGGGGATCCTTATTGTGGTCATCCTCGCAATAATCCTGGAGATCTTCCCAGACCAGAGCCTCTACATCTTCTCGTATTCGGGAGAGATGCTGGACAACCGTCCCGAGATGGTGGAGATGCTGAAGGTCATGTGCCTGTACATCGGGTTCTTCGCATTCACGCCGCTGTGCTCCGGATACATGCAGGCCATGGGCCATCCCAACAGGTCCCTGATCATGGCCCTGTGGAGGAACGCTGTCCTCATAACATTCTACCTGATCGCCATCCAGCAGACGGAACTGACGGCGATCGCATGGGCCCTCGTCTTCGGCCACATGATCGGTGCGTTCTCCATCCTGGCTGTAACTCTTTATACGGACAGACAGGTCGCAAGACATCTGAACGGACAACGGTGAACGGTGGCTGCTATGGACTTTATCTTCGATCCGATTTCAACATCGATAAGGCCAGCGCACCCTTTGAAAGCTTCCTCCCAGCCCCCGCACATACCAGCATCGACGGACGGAATCGGGACCAGGATCAGGTTCTCTTCACGATGATGCAGAGGATGTCCTTGTCCGCGACCTTGTGGTCGAGGCCCACGGTCTGACCAGGGAACTTGGCGCTCGTCCCCCAGACCATAGCATATCTGAAGTTGTTCTTAAAATCCCTGTGGATCAGCTCGCAGACGTCCCCAACCGTGTTGCCGCGCTTGACGATGAGGGGGACCTCCAGATCCGCTTCCTGCCCCTGAGGCTTCAGGTATATGCGGATCATGTCGATGGTGTCGTACATGGCCTGCTTCAGCTCCTCCATACCGTATCCGGTTGCCGCCGACACAGGAACGCAACGGAACTGCTTGTGCATCTCAAGGACCTCTTCGAGCTGTCCGGGCTTCGCCAGGTCGACCTTGTTAATCGCCATGATCGCCTTGATGTAAACCCTGTTCCCCGCCAGTACATCCAGCATCTGCTCGACGTCGATGTCCTCACGGACGACGACGGTGGCGTTGATATGCCCGTATGCGGCGGTCATATCCTTGATGATCTCCGGTGTGATCTTCGTGAGTTTCACGGTCGGCTTAACCAGGATTCCTCCCTGGTCAGAACGGCTGATGACCACGTCGGGCTTCGTCTGGTTGAGACGAATGGCCGCGTTGTAAAGTTCCTTGAAGAGGACGTTCATGTTTGGATTGAAGATATCGACGACCAGGAGGATGACGTCTGCGGATCTTGCGGCCGCGATGACCTCCCTTCCCCTTCCCTTTCCGCGGGATGCGTCCTTGATCAGTCCAGGCATATCCAGGATCTGGATCTTGGCATGGTTGTAAACCATGACTCCGGGAACGACATCCAGTGTTGTGAAGTGATACGCCCCGACCTCGGATTTGGCACCGGTTAGCTGATTGAGAAGGGTGGACTTTCCCACTGACGGGAATCCTACCAGTGCAACTGTTGCATTACCTGCCTTCTTGACATAGAATCCTTTGGTGTTGCCACCCTTGGAGGCACGCCTCTTCTCCTCTTCCTCATTGAGACGTGCTATCTTCGCCTTGAGCTTTCCAATGTGACCTTCGGTAGCCTTGTTATATTTGGTCTTGGAGATCTGCTCCTCCAACTCCTTTATTTGCTCCTCGATGGTCGCCATGTACTGTCCGTTGGGATGTATAACCCGTATTTAAGGTTCAGGAGCTCATCAGGTAATCGTCCAGGAAGCGGTCGATAGCATGCTTCGCCTTCATGATGGGGTTAGATTTGGGATTGTACGGCGCATCGTCGTCCTCGAACATCGCCTCGTTGACCTTGCTGGCCATGTCCGAATATGCGTCCATGCTGGCCGCCCAATGTCCTGCTAGATATCCTATCTTCTCGTCATTCATTCCTGCGGTGCGGCCATCTATGGATGACAACATGTGCCTCAGCAGATCGTTGTAGGTCCTGACGTAGTCTGATACATCCTGCTTGAGGTTGCTGCTGTCCTTCTTGATCGAATCGTTGCCTGCCCTGATGGCATCTACCAGATCCAAGAGCTTTGAGCAGGTCTCCTTGAGGTGCCTCAGACTGGTGGAATGCATGATCTCGAAGGAGAATACCGGGTTGACCATCATCGATGCCTGGAATCCCTTCACGGAATCATCGAAGGATGCTTTGGATACCCTGTCCACGAGGGCGAGGGATATGTTGCAGTCCTTGGCGGGGGAACGGTCCAGAGCTTCGAACAGCACATGCATGAACATCATGGACATGGGGTCGGGGTCACCGCTCATTATGGATTCGCTCAGTATGTCGAGCAGACAGTCCCTGAACTCCTTCCTGTCCTTCTGGTCGAGGTGCTCTGATGCCTGTGTGAAAAGCATTATCGATTCCCCTATCTGGCCGTCGATCGCGCATGACGAAGCCAATGAGACGAAACCGTACCAATTGTTCTCATCAAACTCCAGGATCCTCTCCCCGATGTTATTGAGCATCTTGGGATCCCTGTCCAGGAATGCCTTCCTGCCCATCATCACCAGTTCAGGGACGTTCTCCGGGAGGTCATCGATATCTGCGGTCGCGATCCTGCTCTTGAATCCACACTCGCACTTGATCACTCCGTCCTCGTCCGCTATCAGGTACTTGCCGCAATCGGGGCAGATCCTGTCATAGTCCAAAGCACCTTCCTCCATCTCCGAGGTAAGTCCCTCGTCGAGGGGTTTCCTGAATGCCGTCTCGTAATCTGACAGCGCCTTGTCCCTCTTCTTCTGTATGCCCTTGTTGCGCTTGCCGGACATCATGAATCCGAGATGGAACTCGAAGGCATTCTGCAGCAGTCCGAAGACCGCCTCGTAATCGTTCACTCCCCAGTACTCGCAGAGGGAGAACATCTCCTCGTCGGAGTATTGGGCAACGATCTTGTCCCCTCCGTCGATCAGCATCTGGAGGAACTCCGAGAATCCGGATCCCCAGATCTTCACGGTGTTGGGTGCCATCGAGCCGTCCTGTGCCTTCGCCTGCATCGCCTCGTCCACGGAATCGATGCTGGATTTCGCGTTGTTGAGAAGATTCTGACGGTCCTCCACGAACAGGTTGCCGGACATGTAGTCCATGACTATCATCATGATCTCCTTTATCAGAGATGCACCCATCCTTGCGGTCTCGATGGAATCCGACAGGGTGCCCAGCCTCAGGATGAGATCGCACATGAAGTCCTGCTCACAGAGATGCTCGAAGCGTTCGAACAGAGCTCCTGTGAAATCCACCAGGGTCGTATCCTCGGTGCTCCAGTCCTTATCCTCCCTGGCAGCATCCTCTATGGATTCCAGCACGGCGTCCATCGCGAGCTCGTAGAACTCGTCGAAGTTCTCCTCGTCCAGGAACAATGCCGCGAGCTTGAAATCGTCGAATGCTGGACCTGTCCTGCCTTCCTGCAGGTCAGACCATCCTACGCAGAACCATGCGTACCATGACGATATCCCTGCGTTGGCCACCTCTTCGGCTAGGGATGACATCTTCTCCCTGTCCTTATCGCCGTATGCCTTCTCCAGGCGTCCGATGTACTGCTCCGACAGGCTATCGCGCCTGGTCTCGGCTTCCGAGATCTCCTTCTCGTTGAACGCCTGTTCCTTTCCGCAGGCCACACACTCTCCCTTGCTCATCTCGGTGTTGAGGAGCATGAAATTGGAGTCGCAATGAGGGCATTTTGTCAAGAGGATGGTCATGCGACACCTTACCCCATCCCCACTAAAAAAGAATACCCTTATTATTCGGTGTTCGATAACAGTAGGCAATGACAGAATACGCTGAAGCCAAGGTGTCTCTGCTGGATGAGTTCAAGGGACTCACCAAGAAGCAGTGGGCATCCATTGCCTGTGCGTTCGCTCTGAGCGCGATCCTGACAGGTTTCGGGATGGGAGCGGAATGCTTAGGATTCCTCATTGTGGCGGTTTTCCTGTATATGGTCCCCCACATGATGGGCGTCACGTCCCCCAAAATCAAGGCCGTCATAGGTGCGGTCTTCATAGTCGTAATGCTGATAGTCGGTACGTTCGCGTACTCGGATTCGTTCAAGGACATGGAATCCAAATCCACTGCTCTGGCCGAAGCGGAGATCCTAGACGTCTACTACGATGACGGATACATCGTCATCGAATCGTACAACAAGGATCTGTCCCCGGTCGTGGAGGTAAGCACGATCACCGTGATGTCCTTCGGAAGGCCGTACAACAATTCGGACAATGTCAAGGAATACACAGACTTCGACTATGCTGACGGCAAATACAAGCAGAAAGTGAAGCTCGTCGAGGATGACTACAACTGCATCTACGTCGGTTACAAGAAGGACGTGACCAAGGACCAGTACTCGTATATCTACGTGAAGCTGGTGAACACCGGAATAACGCCCGACAAGATCCGCAGCGCCTGTTTCATGGGTGCTGTCGAGATGCTGGCCTACATCGGTGCCGTGTTCTATGTGATGCTGATCTTCTCCGAGCTCATGAGAAGGAGCGCGATGAAGGCCCGCAAGAAGATGGAGGCCGAGGGAAGGCTGTACCCCCAGGGATACGGCAAGTGCAAGAAATGTGGCGCGATGGTCCTCCCCGGAGAGATAAACTGCAGGAAGTGCGGAACCCCCATCGAGGTCCCCGAAGAGATCAAGGTCCTCCACAAGAAGGACTTCTTCGAGTGCTCGGAGTGCGGAACAGAAGTCCCCATGGATGCCAAGATGTGCCCCAAGTGCGGTGCGGTATTCGACGAGAAGGACGAGGCCGAGATCGAGCACGCGGACGGAACCGTGGATGTCTCGGACGAGACCTTCGAGTGCTCGGAGTGTGGAAAGGTCGTCCCTGCTAATGCGAAGAGATGCCCCTACTGCGGCGCTGACTTCGACGAGGACGACGAGTGAAACTCATTCCCCCGCTTAGGCGGGGGTTAACACATATTTTGTTAAGATGCCATCGTTCATTCGGAGATGACCAAGGCGAACCGTTTTAACATTGAATAAGCATCACTCCAGCGGATGCCCTCGAACGAAGATGTTACTAAGAAAGCCGCACCGAAGGAAAAGACGGTCACCGCGCACAAATTGGAATCGAAGCAGCAGGAGATCTCGGTCACCGAATTCTTCGAGAAGAACAAACAGATCCTCGGATTCGATTCAAGGTCTAAGTCCCTGCTCATGGGAATCAAGGAAGCTGTCGACAACTCGTTGGATAACTGTGAGGAAGCCAACATCCTGCCGGAGGTTACGGTCAGGATCGAGAGGCTCAACGACGAGGACTACAGGGTCTCCATCGAGGATAACGGTACAGGTATCACCCACAAGGCTATGCCCAACGTATTCGGAAGGCTCCTGTACGGTTCCAGATTCCATGCTCTGAGGCAGTCCAGAGGACAGCAGGGTATCGGAATTTCCGCTACGATCATGTACGGAAACATCACCACCGGCAAACCCGCCCATGCCATATCCAAGATCGAGGGTAAGGACGAGGTTGCCTGGGAGATGGACATCTTCATCGACACGAAGACCAACAGACCGGTCATCACCAACGATAGGGCATTCACATGGGAAGGAAAGGAACACGGTACCAAGATCGAGTACACGACCAAGGGAAGGTACATCACCGGAAAGCAGTCGATTTTCGAATACCTGAAGGAGACCGCTATCGTCAACCCCCATGCCCAGATCACATTCTACGACCCCGACAACACCAAGACCGTGTTCGAGAGGGCCACTGACATCATGCCTCCGAGACCCAAGGAGATCAAGCCCCACCCGGAGGGCATGGAGATAGGAGACCTGTTCAAGTATGCCGCCAACACGCAGCAGAAGACACTCAAGGCCTTCCTGAAGAACGACTTCTCCAGGATTACGGACAGGCTCGCGACCGAGATATTCGAAATCGCTAAAGTGGATCCGGACAAGAAGCCGGACAAGCTCACAAGGGAGGAGGCCATCGCCATCCTCGATGCGATCACCAAGGTCAAGATCATGGCCCCGCCGACGGATTGCCTGTCGCCTATCGGGGACACGCTGATCAAGAAGGGTCTGATGCACGTCCTGGACGGACTGAGGCCCGAATACTACGCTACACCCGTCACACGTTCTCCGAAGGCCGTGAACGGAAACCCGTTCGTAGTAGAAGCAGGAATCGTCTACGGCGGAGATATCCCCTCGGACGGTCAGGTTCAGATCTATAGGTTCGCGAACCGCGTCCCGCTGCTGTTCAAACAGGGAGACTGCGCCATAACGAAGGCGATTTCCGACATGGACTGGAGGAGGTACGGACTGGAGCAGAGAGGTGGAAAGGGAATCCCGTACGGTCCCGCCATCATCCTTGTTCATGTTGCATCCACGAAGGTTCCGTTCACATCCGAGGGAAAGGAGGCTGTGGCTTCGTTCCCCGAGCTGCAGAGCGAGATAGGACTGGCGCTCAGACTATGCGCCAGGAACCTCAAGAGCCATCTGAACAAGCAGGAGAGGAAGAACAAGACCCATGCCAAGTTCGAGATCGTGCAGGAGATCCTGCCCGACATGGCGAAGAAGGTAGCGGACCATCTGAACAAGCCCGTTCCCGATCTCAGCAGGACCATCACCAAGATCATGAACGTGGTCTGGGTGGAGCCCGAGGTGAAGAAGGAGAACAAGAAGCTCCGCACCATCACCTACACAGTTTACAATTACACTACACAACCCCGCAGCATAAGGTTGCACGCACAGGTCCCGAAAGAGGCCGTCAACCTATCGCTGTTCTCGGGAGAGTACTTCCTTGACATGAACGAAGAGGGCAAGGCCAACTGGGAGATCAAGGATCTGGCCCCGTCCACATCCACCAAGATATCTTTCGAGCTCGCAGGCGAGATGGCGGACACCTTCGATGCAGACGACATCTACTTCTCCGGACTCAACCCGGTGATCGTGATGGGTGCGGAAATGCTCCCGGGAGACTGGGGAATAAAGGGACTGGACATCGTCCAGACCTCGGAGGATGACCTCGTGTCCGATGACGAGGAGGAGACACAGGAGGCGGAAGACCTTGACGATGAATGACAGACAGAAAGTTGCACTTGACAGCCTCACCGGCGTCATCTCCAACATCTACGATCAGCTGGACAACGGAGACATCCCCGCCATGAACCTCCCCATGAGGTCGAAGAAGAACATCGAGTTCGATTCCAGGCACAACGTCTGGACATACGGTGACCTGAAGACCGCACGTACCGCCAAGACTGTGCAGGGAGCGGTCTCCATGCTCAGGACCGCCTACACCACGGATTTCATCAACGAGATGATCAGGGAGGGAAAGTCATCCACCTTAAGGGAAATGTACTACATCTCCGAGGGATGGCATAACGCCAAGTTCCACACGCAGGATGAGAGCAACCTGCTGGCAGAGGATCTGGAGACAATCACAGGATGCATGAGGGAGGACTTCAAGCTCCGTCCCGAGGAATCCGGAGCCCACGTCTACGGTGACCTCAACTTCACCACGATAACCACCAAGGGAACTTGGAAGACCAACAACTGCATCGACGATGTCCCCGAGACGGGATTCGCGGTGCCTTACAAGGTCGAGGAAGACACATTCAAGATCAAGCCCGGGAACGTGAAGTTCATCATGGCGATCGAGACAGGAGGAATGTTCGCCCGTCTCATCGAGAACGGGTTCCCAGAGCAGTACAACTGCGCCCTTGTGCACCTCTCCGGTCAGCCAGCAAGGTCCACCAGGCGTCTTATCAAGAGACTCAACGAGGAATACAACCTCCCCGTCACCGTGTTCACCGACGGAGATCCCTGGTCATTCAGGATCTATGCATCGGTAGCATATGGTGCGATCAAGACAGCACACATCTCAGAGTATCTGGCGACGCCGACGGCACAGTTCATCGGAATCACTCCGTCGGACATCCTCAACTACGACCTGCCGACCGACAAGCTATCCGACAAGGATATCGGTGCGCTCAACGCAGAGCTCTCCGACCCCAGGTTTGCAGACGAATACTGGGTGAACGAGATTCAGGCCATGCTCCACATGGGCAAGAAGGCTGAGCAGCAAGCGCTGGCCAAGTACGGTCTGGAGTACGCCACCGGAACGTACCTTCCAGAGAAGCTCACGGACATGGGCATACTCTGATCAAAACGGGGCAACCGCCCCATTTTCATTCTAATCCTTTGAGCGTAGTGCCCCTTATCTTCATGACAGCCCAGAGGACTGCATATACCACTAAGAACAGGGTGAAGCAGAATGCGACGCTCTCGATGTAAGAACCGAAGGGCAGGTTGACCACCACGATCATCCCTGCGGTCGCGAACAGGAAGTGGATGAAATTCAGTACGGAGGATATCGCTCCAGAGTTACCAACGTCCTGCGCCAGAAGTATGTTGAAACCGAAGGAACGAGCGATCGATGATGCGGCGATGAAGGGAACTATTCCTGCGAAGAATAAGAGCGGGCTCTCGGCTCCGAGCAACCAGAGGATCGCCGTAGCTATGACGATGAGTGCGAACATGACCGCGATATGAGTCTTGTTGCTCATTCTGAACCTCTCGATGATCAGCATGAGAACTACTCCCATGATCATCGCTCCCGCAAGATAGAATGAGTAAGCATCGCCGACATCGAATCCCTTCTCCTTGTAGATATATTCGGAAACGGATACGTAGGCCAGGATTCCGAAGGCGAACATGTTCATCATTATCGTGAATCTTCTGAAGTCCCCGTTCTTCAGGATGGGGACCATGGTCTTCACGGAACCCATGATCGATCCCTTGTATCTCTCAGTCGGGATCTCCGAGGGCAGCATCAGGGCCATGAGCACACATATCAATGCCACGATGGCTGGCGCCCAGAACGTGGCCCTCCAATCCATTGCCCATATCATGACCTGACCGAGAACCGGCGCGATGACCGGACCCAAAACTCCGATCACAGCAACGATGGTAAGGACCTTCGATCTCCTCTCGCCGTCAAAGCAATCCCTGATGAGCGCGACGGACGTTGCCATCGCTCCTCCGGCACCTACAGCCTGCAGCATTCTGAACAGAATCATAAGGACGATGGAGTTCACGACACTGCACAGAAAACTGGATGCAATGAACAGTGCCAAAGAACCGATTAGAACGGATCTTCTCCCATATTTGTCGCTGACAGGGCCCAGGAAAAGGACACCGATGGCGAGGAATAGCATGAACATGTACATCGTCATGCTGAAGGTGGCCTCGTCGGTCTCGAAATATTCCACCATCTCATCAAGAGCCGGCAGGAACATATCGGTGGCCAGCGGAGCGAACATGCTGAGCATTATGATTAGAACAATCAACGCTCCGTCACTCAGCTTCATATTTGGGCCTCTGGAGAGCGCGAAAGAGTCCCGATTAATAAATTTAGTCGAACCAGTGCATCATCGGTTTACCCGATGCTCTGACGATTACGGTGGCGCCGCGGAACACCTTCTTCCCCTTGCCTTCCACGTCTATGAGCATCTCGACGACTTTGCTCTCGATGTTCACCTCTGCGGCTCCGGATTCTATCGCTCTCGCAGTGGCGATCCTCGTTGCCTCCTGGACAGCGAAATCTATTGCCTCATCCTTCTCAGGGAAATCGAAAGCCTCCTCACCGTTGTAGACGGTGCATTCCGGATCCTCGGAGAAATCCTGGAATCCTGCACGCACGGTCAATTCTACGGTCTCGGTGACTGAACTGGAGATGGCACCTATGGCGTTCCCTACATCGTAGTTATCAGGAAGGATCAGTTCCGTCTGTAGTATCTCCGACACGGCTGGCAGCCATGCACCTACTGGGGCGCCGATGCCGACTATGGGCATCTTCAATTTCATCCCCACGTTGTATTCCGATGAGTCCCTGAGGACCTCCTCAATGATGGCCTCATCCGTTTTCGACAGCTCATCCTTTCCGGTCTCTGCCCTGATCATGTGGTCCATGATGCATCTGACGATCTTCTTGACGATAGCCTTCTTGGCGGACTCGATGAACACATTCGTGGACATGCCCGACTTCGATGCCAGCATAGATACTGCCTTGACCGATGCCTCGGTATCGTACTCCTTGTAGGTCCCTTCGGCCGCCAATATGTCCGTTGGAGTAATGCCTATGCGTGTGACATATCCCTCCGATTCCAGATCCCTCAGGCAGAATCTCTCGAACGGGATCTCCAGCACCTCTGATGCCTCTCTTACGGAATAAGGCCTCTCTTCGATGAGCTTGAGGAACTTCCTGTCAGCCTCGGTCAGATACGAAAGCTCGGTGTTGGATGCCCTCGTGTAGAATTCGCAATCCGATACGGTATCCGAAGGAGATTGATCCAATGACTGCAAGCCATCGACCCATTCCTTGACGCTGGGCCATTTGGATGCGGCTATGCAGACGGGGATGATGCGTATTGCGGACAGCGATATGTTGCCCTTCTCTACGGAGATACGGCTGTCACCGCCCATTCCGTAGGTGCTGACGTCTGCTGCACGTACCCTCGTCCTGTGTCCGCCCACCAGAGCGCCGGTGTCCAGAGTGCGAACGAAACCGCCGTGGATGATCCCCAGATCCGTGGTCGTTCCTCCGATGTCAGCGATGAGCGCATCCTGGATTCCTGTATGGACCATGGCGCTGGTCAGACTGGATGCTGGCCCGGACATGATGGTCTCAATGGGTCTCCTGATCGCCGTGTTGGTGTTCATGATGGATCCGTCGCCCTTGACGATCATCAAAGGGGCGTCGATTCCTAGATCCTCCAAAGCCTTCGTCACCGCCTTGATCAGATCGATGATCGTCGGGATCAGTCCCGCATTGATTATGGCAGTATTGGCCCTCTGCTCGAACCCTAATTTGGATGTCAGCTCGTGAGCACAGACGACGGGGATCCCGAGCATCTTCTCCGCCAGATTCCTCACGGTATCTTCGTGGCTCGGATTACGGACGCTCATGTATCCTACGACAGCTAGGACGTCCACCTTTCCACGCATCGATTCTACAGCAGCCTTGGCCTCATCCATGTTGAGCTTCTTGACAGTCCTGCCCTTAAGGTCCAGCTGCGCATCGATGTATGCATAATTCGCTATGTTCACGGTATGGCCGAACTTCTTGCCCAGGACTATCAGTCCGACACGGCAGCTCTTCCCTTCGACGATAGAATTCGTGGCAAGGGTGGATGACAATGAAACGATTGAGATCCCATCGGTCTTGGAGAGGCCTTTGAGAGAAGAGACTATCCCCTTGATCAGATCATCGCGGGTGGTGAGGGCCTTGGAACGGCAGACTATCTCCTTCGTATCGATGTCGATGACAACGGAGTCCGTATAGGTTCCTCCGGTGTCTATCCCCAAGCCTAGGACCATGGGTACGAATGTCCGATAAGGCCTAAAAGCATATCGAGGATAATTGCGCACTATGTGGTAACAGTGAATTCTGGAACTCACTTCTAGATACCCATTCAAAAACTCATCTCCTGCCGGTTCCCGGACTTTCAGTCCGGTACAAACGGAGTAAAGTCCTATCAGGGTGTCGACCCCGGGGGACTGACAGGAGGTGAGAATACGTTTAGTACCACCTTTTGCCGTAGTCCGCAAGGCGGATTCCGGCTGACTATAACGATAGGCCATTTGACCATCGTTATCGAATGGTCATAAACCATCGGCGTAGAAAAAGCTTGACATCAGCTGAATGATGTCGGAGGCCCGAAAGGTCGACCCCTTTGGAAGAAGGGCTCAGAGCCTCCTAACCGCCCATAATACTCGCTGATTCTTTCCAAAATCCAAAACAATTAGTTCACGACAAATCATTTTTAATAATTTTTTTATAGAAGTTCTAACTCTATTTCATCTCAGAAGATTGAAGCTAGAGGTTCTTGAAATGGCAAAGAAACAATTCAAGGCAGAATCGAAGCAGCTGCTCGACCTGATGATCAACTCCATCTACACGCACAGGGAGATATTCCTCAGGGAGATCATCTCCAACGCATCGGATGCCATCGACAAGCTGCATTACAAATCCATAACGGAGTCCGACGTTCCCGTCGCAAGGGAAGACTTCCGCATCGACGTCACGATCGACAGGGACGCCGGAACGGTCACCGTATCCGATAACGGTATAGGGATGACCAAAGAGGATATGGATGCTAATCTCGGAGTCATCGCCCACAGCGGTTCCCTGGACTTCAAGAAGAACCTTGAGGAAGGCAAGGATGTGGACATCATCGGCCAGTTCGGTGTCGGATTCTACTCTTCGTTCCTCGTCTCCGACAAGGTAACTGTCATCTCCAAGGCATACGGAGAGGACAAGGCATGGAAATGGACCAGCGAAGGCGCTGACGGATATACCATTAAGGAATGCGAGAGGGACTCTCACGGAACCGATGTCATCATGCATATCCGCGAGGACGATGAGAATGAGACGTTCAGCTCGTACCTCGACGAATATACCCTGGAGGACCTCATCAAGAAGTATTCCGACTATGTCCGCTGGCCCATCCACATGGAGCTCGAGAAGGGCGCGATGGAAGAGACCGGCGAAAAGAATGAGGACGGCACCCCCAAGAAGGAATGGAGATCCCACATGGAGGACACCGTGGTCAACAGCATGGTGCCCATCTGGCAGAGGGACAAGTCGAGCGTATCCGACGAGGACTGCAAGGAATTCTACAAGGAGAAGTTCCATGACTATGAGGAACCCATATCCGTCATCCGCATCAACGCGGAAGGAACCGTCAGTTACAAGGCGATGCTGTTCATCCCCAAGGTCGCACCCTACAACTTCTACAGCAGGGAATTTGAACCCGGACTGCAGCTTTACTCCTCGGGAGTCATGATCATGGACAAGTGCAAGGACCTGCTGCCAGACTGCTTCAGGTTCGTCAGGGGTGTCGTGGATTCACCGGACCTCTCCCTGAACATCTCGAGGGAGATGCTCCAGCACGATCGTCAGCTCAGTATGATCAGGAGCAACCTGGAGAAGAAGATCAAGAACGATCTGGAGAGGATCCTGAAGGACGATAGGGAGACCTATGAGGCATTCCACAGGAACTTCGGACCCCAGCTCAAGTACGGCATCGTGGAGAATTGGGGTGCAAAGGCCGACCTGCTGAAGGACCTCATCATGTTCCCATCAGTGGAGAAGGACAAGCCCATCACCCTCCAGGAATACGTCACCGATATGAAGGAGGGGCAGGACAAGATCTACTACGCATCCGCGGAGAGCGTCTCCAGGGCCAAGCAGATCCCGCAGGCCGAACAGGTCCGCGAGAAGGGATACGACATCATCTGCCTGACCGAGGAACTGGATGAGTTCACGCTCAAGACCCTCAGGAACTACAATGAGAAGGAGTTCTGCGACATCAACAGCAACGGCCTCGACCTGGGTACCGAGGAGGAGAAGAAGGAGGCAGAAGCAAAGGAGGAGGAATCCAAGGAGCTTCTGGACTTCGTAAAGGAGGCCCTCGGGGACAAGGTGGATTCCGTCAAACTCTCCAGGAAACTGAAGACTCATGCGGTATGCCTGAGCTCCGAAGGGGACGTATCCTTCGAGATGGAGAAGTATTTCGCCAACCTTCCGGGATCACCGGAGGAAGGCGTGAAGGCGAAACGTGTTCTGGAGATCAATCCGAACCATGCAGCATTCGAGTCCCTGCAGAAAGCATACGCTGAGGACAAGGACAAGGCCAAAGCGATGTGCTCCATCATGCTCGATCAGGCGCTTCTCCTGGCCGGAATGCCTGTAGAGGACCTTCTGAACTACTCCGAGAACGTGTTCAAACTGTTCTGAAACTCATGGGGGCCTCCCCCTTCTTTTTTATTTCTACAATTCAGTCCAGACCTCGTTGGAACCGAACGGTTCGAAGGAGGCCACATATGAAATCGAAAGTCTACTTCATGAAGGAAATCACGCCCGAGAACGTAGTGAAGATGTACGAGGCGTTGAACATAGAACTGAAGGGAAAGGTGGCCGTTAAGGTCCACTCCGGAGAGAAGGGAAACTTCAACTTCCTCAAACCCGAGTTCTGGAAGCCGGTCATCGACAAGATCGGCGGTCGCGTCGTGGAGTGCAACACGGCCTACGGAGACAGATTCGTCGGCGTCAGGGACCACACGGACTCCCACAGGAAGCTCCTCGAGGAGCACGGATGGAGCAAGTACTTCGACGTGGACCTCATGGATGCCGAGGGACCAGATGTGGAATTCGACATCCCCACCGGCAAACAGCTCAAGAAGAACTATGTCGGAAAGAACCTGAAGAACTATGATTCCATGCTTGTACTGGCACACTTCAAGGGACACCCTAACGGAGGATATGGCGGAGCACTCAAACAGCTCTCTATCGGATGTGCTTCGAAGACAGGAAAGATCCTCATACACACCTGTGGAAAATCCACCGATCCCGTCGCAGGATGGGACGTCCATGCCAGTGATCCTGCGTTCTGCGAGGGTATGGCCGAAGCGGCATCAACCGTGGTCAAGTACTTCAACGGGAACATGGCCTTCATCAACGTCATGAAGAACCTATCCGTGGACTGCGACTGCGTTGCGACCCCGGAACCCCCTTGCATGAAGGACATCGGGATATTATCATCTCTCGACCCCGTTGCCATCGACCAGGCCTGTCTGGACCTCGTCGTGGCATCAGATGACCCCGGAAAAGAACACTTCATGGAGAGAGTCAACAGCAAGAGCGGATTCCACACCATCGAGCATGCAGCAGAGATGGGTTACGGATCACGCGAATACGAATTGATAAAACTGTAAATCAGCGGGGGGAATCCCCCGCATATTTCTCAGAAACTTTCGTGGAAGAGACACTTGGTCTGATGCTCAGGCTCGCTGGATGTGCTCATTCCAAGCTTCTTGTAGACTCCCTCGTCCACAGCAGAAAGGATCACCGAGGAGTGCACGTCGCATCCCCTCAGCAGGGGGAGCATCGCGAATGCCTTCTCCGCGTTCTTGTCGGTCCTTGCGATTATGGAAAGGGCTACAAGCATCTCATCGAGATGCATGCGGGGGTTCTTGTACCCGAGGTTGTTGACCTTCAGCCTGTGGACCGATTCGATGACCTCCTTGGAAATCAGAGTAACGGAATCGTCTATGCCCGCGAGCTCCTTTAGCATGTTCAAAAGAAGCGATGAGGATGCTGTGGTCAACGGGGTGGCCTTTCCAGTGACCAGCCTTCCGTCATCCAACTCTGCTGCGACTATGGGCCTTTCCGTCTCTGTCATCAGCTGCCTGACGGTTGCTACGGTCTTGCGGTACTCCGGGGTGATACCGGCATTCTTCATGTAGATCTCGGACTTCAGAAGGGTCTCTGCCGATGCTCTGCCCTCCCTGCGGTCCCTGAGGGTCGAGAAGTAACGCCTGATGATCTCATAGTTCGCTGCTTTCCTGACAAACTCGTCGTCGACGATACAGTTGCCCGCCATGTTCACTCCCATATCCGTGGGGGACTTATAGGGGGAGCTTCCCAAGACGCCCTCGAGGATCGCGTTCACAACGGGGAATATCTCGATGTCCCTGTTGTAGTTGACCGTGGTCTCTCCGTATGCTTCCAGATGGAACGGGTCGATCATGTTGACATCCGCCAGGTCCACCGTGGCCGCCTCATAGGCGATGTTCACCGGGTGCTTCAGCGGGATATTCCAAATCGGGAAGGTCTCGAACTTCGCATATCCTGCGGACACGCCTCTCTTCTTCTCGTTGTAGAGTTGCGAGAGGCAGACAGCCATCTTTCCGCTTCCAGGTCCGGGAGCGGTGACAACGACTAGCGGTTTGGTGGTCGGGACGAACTCGTCCTTTCCGAATCCTTCGTCGGATGCGATGAGGTCGACATTGGAGGGATATCCGTCTATCAGGTAGTGCCTGTAGACCTTCAGACCGTTGGACTCGGCTTTCTTCTGGAATGCCTCTGCCTCGGCCTGTCCGTTGAAATGCGTGATGACCAGACCGCACACTCCGATGCCCCTGTCGAGGAACATGTCCACGAGCCTGAACACCTCGGAATCGTATCCTACGCTGAAGTCCTTGCGTATCTTCTTCTTGACGATGTCCTCGGCATTGATGACCACGATCGCCTCGGCATCCTGACCGAACTCCATGAGCATCCTGATCTTACTGTCGGGCATGAAACCGGGAAGGACCCTTGATGCGTGATAATCGTCGAAAAGCTTGCCACCAAACTCGAGATACAGCTTACCTCCGAACTTCTGGATGCGTTCCCTGATATGTTCGGACTGCGTCTTGAGGTACATGTCGTTGTCGAAACCGACCTTCATGCAAAGAAATAACGGCAGAATCCTATAAAAGACGCACGGACTGACAGTTATTTTATGATTGAGAGCTATACTGGGGCAGGTAGTTCTGATGGCATTCAATCCGTACGAGGAAAGACGCGAATACAACGTCAACGACCTTCTATCCCAGATCGAGGAGTACAGGGACAGGCACGGAGAGGAATGCGAATACGTTAGGTGCAATCACAGGAACGCCGACTACTCCGTGATGGACCGTCAACAGAGAGCATACTACCTTTACTGGAGGGACGAGCTGTCCCGCGGGAACTGCCTCAAATCCGACAGAGGATACGCCAAACTCAGGGTCGTCGAGATAATCAACTCCGATATGGATCCTGCCGAAGGCATCAGAGAGCTTAGGCTGCTCTACGAGAACACCAGGATGCACGGCATGCCCCAGTCCGATCTGGGATCGGTGATGTTCGATTATGCCGTGGTCCACGACCTCGACCTCCCGATCATGTGGTTGGGAAAAGGATCAGTCAGATCCTTCATGGTCACATCCGAGATAATGTCCTTTCCGACCAGGAGGCTCAACAGGGAGCTGATCTGGTATCTGTCGGGAGGCCCGAAGGTGCACGCCGACGGCGTGGACAACCTCAGACATGTTTCACTTTTCAACGACAGCCTCACCGCCATAGACCGCTTCCTGATGGAGAATACGGGCAAGGGAATCGCCAAGACCTACTCCGAAGGGATGGTCTCCGAGCTGTTCAAGGTCTTCATGTACCTCCCATACGGAAAGGACAAAGACTATCAGGTCACCTATGAGAAGCTCCGCACCGATGGTGTCTTCGGAGAGTTCATGCTCGGACTGTTCTCGTATACCAGGAAGGTCCTGTGCAAGGAGATCGGTGAGAAGGGCCCTGCCACCCCCAGCTCGTTCAATAAGGAGTTCAGGGGAATTGTCGACAGGATATTCTCGGAAGGGCCCGGAGAATACGAGCGCATCCCGAAGGAATGGAGAGGCACCACCAGGGTCCCGATGTCCTCTAAGGAAAGGGCGCTTGTCGATATGGGAGCGCATCTGGAAGCACAATACGGAACCGCGGAGAAGCCTAAGCCCATACTCAACATCGACAAGAACGCTGAGAAGCAGCATGTGAGCCCGCACCTCAAGACAGATATCGAGAGGAATTGGAACGTGGAGATCAAGGAGAAGCAGGAGTACATCCCGTCCGGATTCACGAACCCCGACTGGAGGTCGTTCACCGAGCCTCAGAGGAAATGCTACGTATACTGGCGTGACCAGACCCGCAAAGGCAACTACGGAGAGACCGACTGGGGATACCTATGGCTGTACCTTTGCGAACTCATCAATGTCAAGGAGGATCCCCAGAAGAACCTGGACCAGCTGATAGCACTCCACAAGGCCTACGGTTCGGCCGATGAGGAGAAGCTCATCGGAAAGACCTGCTTCGAGTACTCCGTGGTCCACAAGCTACCGTTCCCTGAGCCTTCCATCAGCGAATCCAACATAACCGCCTGTCTGGTCATGGACCAGTTCCTCAAGGGAATGAACGTCAGGCCTGACAAGACTCTGCTCCTGTTCCTATCGGGCATCAACGATAAGACGATGACCAGGGAGTTCGACCCCGACTGTGTCGGGATCACCAACATGTCCATACGCGGCGTTCAGGCAACGTTGAAAGCGGAAGGCACATCGATCGAGGAACTGTGCGACCCCGAGAAGGTCAACACCGTCATCAATGTCTTCGAGGGCCTGAAGTATTTCAAGGAGATCAGGAAGGCCAGATTCACCTATCTCAACTACATCTACAACGGAATGTTCGACGACTCTCTGAAGGAGATAGTCAAGGCCGTGTTCTCAGCAGTGCGCATGAAGAGGACCGGAAAGGCAGTCAAGATCGGCAAGGTGGCAGCGTTTGGAATGGACTGCAAGGATATCGTATCCAAGAGTGTTTCCGCATGGTACGAGAATAAGGCCATAGAGGAGATCAAAGAAAGAGCCAGCAACATGAAACTGGATCTCGAGGCGGTGTCTGGTGCACAGGCTGCCCTCAAAGAAGTCACCGAGATGATGAAGGTCGGAAACGACGAGGAGATAGTTCCCGAGAATGTCACCAAGCCTGTCGAGCCCGTGAGAGCGATTTCCAACACATGGCAGGGCCTTTCCGAGGCTCTGGACGATGACCAGAAAGGATACCTCGAAGCCGCTCTCGAAGGCAAGGCGAAACAGTATCTCAAGGACAAGGGGCTGCTGATGACCAGGATAGAAGAGGCCATCAACACTCTCGCCATGGATTCAGTGGGCGACAGCATCGTTGAGGACGGAAACGTCTTCGAGGACTATGCGGACGACGTTAGATCGTTGCTCTGATGCCCGCAGAACAGCGATAAAAGTATATGCGCGCATTATATACGGCGCCCCGAAGGGAATTCTACCATGACAGAAACCGTCCCAAAGAGAACTCTGATCGGAATGATGAACGCTCTATCCTCTGGTGTCGTACCTAGAAGGGGATTGGAGTACATCGCGGTAGGTAGGAAGAAGGAGACCGAGACGTTCGTCAACGACCTGGAGGACACCGCTGCAGGCGGAGGAGCATTCAGATTCATCTCCGGCCGCTTCGGTAACGGTAAGAGCTTCATGACGCAGATGATACGCAACTACGCCATGGAGAACGGCTTCGTCGTCATGGATGCCGATCTCGCCATCAACAGGAGACTCACTGGTTCCAAGAGCGAGGGGCTCAACACGTACAAGGAGCTCCTCAGGAACATAGCATACAAGGCCAGACCCGACGGGGGAGCACTGGAGTCCCTTCTCCAGAACTGGATCTCCAACACACAGGAGAAACTGGGCGGATCCCCATCCAAAGAGGATATCGAGAAGGCCATGCGTGCTGATGTCGCGGACATCTCCAGCTATCAGAACTATCAGGACTTCATGAGGGTCATCGTCTGCTACACCAACGATTTCCTCGACGGCAAGGACGACATCACCGCCCTCAGGTGGCTGAAGGGAGAACTGGACCTCAAGAAGGAGTCCAGGAAGAGCCTCGGCACCAACGTCGTCATAGACGACAGCAACTGGTACGACATGATCAAGATCTGGTCAGGCATCTTCAAGAGGCTCGGATACAAGGGACTCATCGTCTTCATCGACGAAGGGGTCATCCTCTACAAGCTGCAGAACAAGGTCTCCAGGGCCAACAACTACGAGCGTCTGCTGACCATGTTCAACGACATCATGCAGGGCAAGACGCAGTACATGTCCATCTACGTCTGCGGGACACCCGAGTTCATCGAGGACCCCAACAGGGGACTGTACAGCTATGAGGCACTCAGGTCCAGGCTCGTCGCCGGACGCTACGAGAACGGATTCGACAACTACCTCGGGCCGATCATCAACCTCAAGCCCCTGACGAACGAGGAGGTCTTCGTCCTCCTCAAGACAATCAAGGACCTCCACGAGCAGAGGTACGAGTACAAATCGCAGATCACCGACGAGATGCTGGAGACATACCTCAGGACGATCATGTCCAACGTCGTCTCTACCGCTATGATCACCCCCAGGGAGATCACCAGGGACCTCATCAGCCTCCTGGATACCATGCACCAGAACGGGGACCTGAACTTCATGGACCTGATAGAGGGAAGACTGGTCAAGGCCGATGACAACCCCGACGATGAGATCATCGAGGACCTTGAGGTATGAGCGAGTACTTCGACAAGCTGCCTTGGTTCGTCAAAGAGTACATCCACAACTGCAGATGGTCCGGCTTCAGGGAGATCCAGAACCAGACCTTCGAGGCATTCTATTCCACGGATGACCACATACTGATCTCAGCGGGAACGTCCAGCGGTAAGACCGAGGCGGCCATGTTCCCGGTCATAGGTTCGCTCTACAACAATCCGCCTGAGAGCGTGGGGGCGCTGTACATCGGTCCGCTGAAGGCACTGATCAACGACCAGTTCGAGAGGATGAGGCCGGTTCTAGGGGAATCGGAACTCAAGATCACAGGATGGCACGGAGATATCGCCAAGAGTTCCAAGGACAAACTCGTCGCTGAACCCAGCGGGATACTCCAGATCACTCCGGAATCCCTTCAGAACATCGTTTCGTATAACCCCGAGGAAGTGGAGAGGCTCTTCGGGGACCTCAGGTTCATCATCATCGACGAAGTGCATGCATTCATGGATTCCGACAGGGGACTGCAGCTGCTGTGCTGCCTCCAGAGATTGGAACTCCTCGCCCACTGCGATCCGAGAAGGATAGGGCTTTCAGCGACCATTGCGAACAGGGAGGATGCCGCAGAATGGCTGAAGGCCGATACTGGCCGCTACGTCAGTATCGTCTACGATAAGGCCAGTAACCAGCGCAACATATGCATCAAGTACAACGCCTTCCCTCTTCCGGATCCAGAGACTGACAGCGTGGACAGGAAGAAGGCCATCACATCGTACTACCTGGACCTGTTCAGGGAGACGCATGGCTACAACTGCATCGTGTTCACCAACAGCAGGCACAGCGCCGAGATGGCTGCCAAATCCCTTAGGATCGTCTCGGAGAAGAAAGGCTATCCAGACGAAGTCACGATCCATCACGGCAGCATATCTAAGGAGTACCGCAAGATAGCGGAGGACAGATTGAAGAACCCCATGGTCAAGAACACGACCGTGGCTACGGTCACTTTGGAGCTGGGGATAGACGTAGGGGATCTGGATAGGATAGTCCAGATCGATGCCCCGTACACATGTTCGGGCCTGGTCCAGAGGATGGGCCGTTCCGGAAGGAGAGGAAACGGACAGAACCTTATCCTCATGTGCAACGAGGACGCCGAGGAATGGTGGGCGACTTTGGATGGCGTTTCCATGAGTCTGGTCAAGGCCGTCGCGATGTCGGAGCTCGTCCTGAATGAGGGGTGGACCGAACCGGCAGAGCAGAACTCAATGCCGTTCGGACTCCTCTACCATCAGACGATGGAATACCTCCGTTCCGGGATCGGGGCCAAGTTCTCGCTGCTAGCTTCTGACGTACTATCGATGTACCCTTTCAGAAACATCTCGAAGGAGCAGTACAAACTGATGATCAAGCATCTGGTCAACATAGGCCACTTAGAGGTCATGTCAGACCAGACGATCCTGATTGGCCAGAATGCCGAACGTGTTGTGTTCAACCGCGACTTCTGCTCGGTGTTCACCACTAAGAATGAGGTCATGGTGAAATGCGACGGCCACATGGTCGGTTCGATACAGAATATGCCCTCAGAAGATGATCTCATCCAATTGGCCGGACGCGTATGGAGGGTCATCAAGGCCTCCAAGGAGAAATCTACGGTCGAGGTGGAGGAATGCGACGGAGAGGCGTGCAACCCCTGGAAATCAGGAACCCCGCCGACACACAACCGCGTCATGAAGAAGATGTTGGAGGTTCTAGAGAGCGATGAGGAGTACCACTATCTGGACGATGCCGCGAAAGCTCGTCTCCAAGAGAGCAGGGCCATCGCCAGGGAGAACGGGATGACCACCTTGTTCTCGGAGAGGAAAGGCGGATACAGGATGTACCCCTGGCTGGGGACGAAACAGTTCGACACCCTCAGGAGGATCCTCCAGAAAGTGATCGGCACAGATTCCATCAGGGCCTATCAGCCCTACTACATCGACATCAGGACCAAACTGTCAGAGGACCAGATAATCGACAGGGTGCTGAGGTACGTCGAGGAGAGGGACCTCGCTCCGCTGATCTACGACGAGGACCTTCTGAAATACGGGAAATACGACAGATACATCCCCGAATCCCTGCTTGTAAGGGAGTTCGTTGCGGATAAGCTGGATACAGGCCTCGAACTCTAACGCGCGCCCACGATTACTTTTATTTACAGAAGGTATGACCCGCACCATGCAGATCTCCAACAGGATACACGACATCCCGATGTCAGGTATCAGAAAGATGTTCGACATGGCTGGCCCAGATTCCATCAATCTAGGCCTGGGTGAACCCGATCTCGCACCGCCCAAGGAAGCCGTAGAGGGCATGAACAAGGCCGCTTCAGAGGGACGTAACAAGTACGGCCCTACCGCCGGAATACCCGAGCTCAGGAAGGCTGTTGCCGACAGGTTCAGGAAATACGGTGACATCACGGGTGACAACATAATGATCACTCCCAGCGGATCATCGGCATTGTTGGAGATCACAATGAGCGTGGTGAACCCGGGCGACGATGTTCTCGTTCCCAGCCCCGGTTTCGTCATCTACGGACCGCACGCACAGCTCGCAGGCGGCACGTTCACTGAATACAAGCTCACGGACGGGGACTTCCAGCCCGACATCGACGACATACAGTCGAAGATCACTTCCAAGACGAAGATGCTGGTCGTTACCACTCCCTCCAATCCTACCGGGGGCGTTCTGAACGAGGAGAGCTACAAGGCCCTTTGCGACATCGCCGCCGACAAGAACATAACCATCCTGGCCGACGAGGTGTACGAGTCCTTCATCTACGAGGGCAAGCACCTGTCATTCATGAACCAGCTGGATAAGGCTATTGTCGCCAGCGGATTCTCCAAGATGATGGCGGTGACCGGCTGGAGGATGGGATTCCTCTGCGCCAGCAAGGAGATGATGGAGTACCTGATCAAGATGCAGTACCATGTCTGCGCTAGCCCCAACATGCCCGCCATGTACGGCATACTGGATGCCTTGCCCAGCATAGACCCTTACCTGGAGAACGCCAGGAACGTCTACAGGGCCAGAAGGGACCTGATATGCAAGAGGCTAAACGAGATCCCCGGATTCAGCATCGAACCTCCGAAGGGAGCATTCTACGCATTCCCCTCGTTCGACATGAAGATCAGCTCCCAGGAACTGGCAGGGGAACTGGTCAAAGCTGGGCTCATATGCACCCCGGGATCGGCATTCGGAAAGTACGGAGAAGGCCATCTGAGGTTCTCCTACGCAGCGGACGAAACAAAGATCAACAAAGGAATGGACATCCTTGAGTCCACAGTCAAGAAACTAAGGTGAGATAATGTCTAACGATTTCGACCCCAATGCGGGCCTCTTCGGAGAGCCCGAACCAGAGAAGAGCCCGGAAGAGATACTGAACGAGTACTCCTTCGGAAAGAACCCCAACAGGGCGGTTGCCATCGAGACACTGTTCGGAAAGAGGCTCATGGACGAGACCATGGCCGACGACAAGCTGCCGGTCGAAGGCAAGATGTCCTTCGTCTTCAAGGCCACGGTGCACGGGGTGCTGGACATGATCATGGAGAGCCTCCAGCCTGAGTACAGGGAAGAGGTTGCCACCAGCTTGGACTCGTTCATTGGACTGAACCTGGTCAACCAGAGATTCGGAGTGGACCTCGTCAACACGGTCATGGAGGAGCTCAGCAAGATCGAGCCCCAGGCCGGGGAATCGGACGACATGTTCGAGAAGAGACTGATGGACATGGAGGAGGCATGGTGGAACATCCCCCAGCCTCTCCTGAACGGACGCAACCCCAACGATGCCATCAGGGAAGAGATGAACAAATACGGATTGAATCAGTGATGACGACGCAATGGGTGACCGCCTCTGCTCCCGGGAAGTTCGTGGTGCTCGGAGAGCATTCAGTAGTCTATGGCAAACCGGCCATCGTCCTTGCTACGGACCGCAGGATATACTGCAGTGTCCATAGGAGCAGGAAGTTCACGGTCAACGGTGACAGTCTCGACCTGAGCAGGCAGCCCCATTTCAACTATCTCACCAGAGGGATGAACTACGCCCTCGATTTCCTCACCACCAGCCAACTGCCCTCGGGAGCAGGCATGGGTTCCTCTGCCGCCTTATCGGCCGCCTTGGCACTGGCGATCCGCACAGAGAGGGGAGAGTTCCCCACTGAGCTGTCGCTGGTAGAAGAGGCGTACGGCGCAGAATTGCATGCCCAGGGAGGCGGATCGCCTATGGATGCATCCGCATGCGTCCACGGAGGAGGAGTCGCCATCAACATGGACGATGACTCCAAGGAACTGTGGACCATATCCCGCGGAGAGCGCACATGGAGGGTCACGGACATCAAAGTGCCTGACCTGTCATTCGTCATCGGGAACACCGGAGTCAAAGCACCCACAGGACCTCAGGTGGACAAGGTCAGAAGATACATGAGCAGGAACAGCTTCGCATCCGATATCATCGATGAGATCGGGATGCTCACGTTGGAAGGATACAAGGCCCTCAAGAATGGCGACAAAGAAGCTCTGGGCCGTCTGATGACCAAGGATCACAAGCTGCTGTCCATCCTGGGAGTGTCCTGCAAGGAACTCAACAAACTGGTCAACGCATCGCTCCCATACTCTTACGGGGCGAAGCTAACCGGATCCGGAGGCGGAGGGTGCATGGTCGCCCTTACGGACAAGCCGGATAAAGTGGCTGAAGCCATCGCATCGAGAGGCGGAATGCCGATGATAATCAAGAGCGGGGCGGAAGGAGCCCGCATGGAGACGGAGATGGCAAAGGGAGAACCTTTGGATGTCCCGATGATGAAGTGATACTATGGGAATGATCGAGGACGAGATCGCCAGACTCATGCAGAAATGCATCAGCTGCGGAAAATGCACACCATACTGCCCCTCCCACAAATACGGAGGTGTGGATCCCCACGAGATCATGATAGGGGGAGAGGACGACGTGTCCAAGTGCATCCTATGCGGTACCTGCTCTCAGGTATGCAGGAGGAGCGATCCGTTCACCGTCATGAGGGACCTGAAGGCTTTGGCCAACAACCTCCATGTATCCGATGCTTACAAACAGACGGGCCTAGCCATGCCTCAGGCTGACCATCCCTCGCGCACCGAGCTAGAATACGAATGGAACGGGGATGACACCTACATCATGCCCGGATGCGTCGTCAAGTGCAAGGCACCCTACCTGGAATACGCTGCATTGACAGCAGTGAAGACTGTCGGCAAGACGTGCTCGGAACTGAAGGATTCCGGATGCTGCATGCGCCCTCCCCAATTCAGGGAGATGGCAGGTACCGACAGGCATGACGCCGTCGTGAAGATGGTCGCCAACGCTCAAGGGAAGGAGCTGATCACCCTTTGCGGGGGATGCACCGATGCGCTCGTCAGCGAGGGGCAGAAGACCACGAACATGATCGAGTTCCTGTACAACAACATCGACAAGCTCCCGAAGTTCGATAGGAAGTTCAAGGTGGCCCTGGAGCCTGGATGCTCTTGCATGCCCTTGAAGAAGAACATGATCGCCATCGTCGAGGCCCTAGGATGCGAGTTCGTGGACAACGGGATGGGGTGCTGCGGAAAGGACACGGAACTGGCCGAGACCATGATGGCCGACAGGGAGAAGGAGTGCGGCAACGGATGCATGATCATCGTCGCCTGTCCCAAGTGCTTCACGAAATACGATGCCCAAACGGACGGGATGCCCGTTCTGTTCCTCTCGGAGCTTGTGGCCTGGGCTGCAGGGCACACAGAGACGTTCAAGTATCACAACATCCCCATAGAACCGGATAAAGAGGAATTCTACAAACCGAGGTTCGAAGGTTTCATCCCCAAGGAATCCAAGGGAATGCGCTGGTGAACCTCACTCGGGTTCAGATTCAGACAATTCTTCCGCCAGCTCTTCCTTGCTTTCACGGTTCACGCCATTAAGGGACACATCACCCATCAGTAGGCATACAAGGAGAAGCTCCTTGAGGCCATAGCGAAGAACGAGGGCGCCGTGGACGTCGAACTGGTAGGAAAGAAAGGCCTGGTCGAGAAATACGTCAGAAGGAAATGATGTATTCTTGAGAGAGTGAAAGGGGCCGAAGCCCCTTGAAAGGTTTCAGATAAGGTCCTCGAATCCCTCGACGACCTTGGGGTACTTCTCCTTGATAGCCTTGAGGAGGTTGTACACGGTGACGTTAGAGATCGTTGAGGTCTTGACCATCTTGATGATGTCGTCGATGGTGTCGTCGTCCAGGGTGGCGAGCTTCTCTTTGGCCATCCAGTTCCTGAACAGCTTGTCCTCCATCCTGTCCCTCCATCTCTTCTCGTAGGGCTGCAACGCCTTCTTGGAGAAGTCTCCGGTCTTGTTGCACTCGGAGAGCACCTGACCGGCGTACATACCAGTCCTGCATGCGTGGCAGATTCCTCCGCCTGTGATGGGGTCGATGATCCTTGCGGCATCTCCGACGAGGACGATGTTGTCGTCGACTGCGGAGTCGAGTCCGGGGCATGTGGAGACGAATCCTCCCATGATCTCCAGGATCTGTCCGTTCTTGAATCTGGGATCCTCGGCGATCCACTTGTCGAGGTAGTACTTGGCGTCGGCACCCTTCTTGCAGAGGTGTCCGGCGACTCCGATACCGACGTTTGCGACCTTCTCTCCCTTGGGGAACACCCAGATGTATCCTCCGGGCGCTGCGGATCCGATGACGAACTCGCAGTAGTCGGGCGTGATGTCGATGTTGCACATCCTGTACTGGATGCATGAGTCGATGTCGCTCAGCTTCAGTGTGGTGTCGATTCCGGCCCACCTTCCGACCTGCGACTCGTATCCGTCGGCTGCGACGACGACCTTGGCGCGGATCTCGATCTCCTCGCCCATGCTCTTCGCCTTGATTCCGACGATCTTGCCGTCCTCGCGGATGATACCTGTGCATGATGTCCTCATCATGATCTTGGCACCGGCGTTGGCGGCATCCCTGGCGAGGGCCTTGTCGAAGAGGTGCCTCTCCAGCACGTATCCGACCTCGTTTCCTGCCTTGGACTCGTCCAGCTGGTATGTGGTTCCCTTGGTGGATTTGATGATCGCACCCTTCATGTCCGCCCTTATCCATGTGGAGTCGGGCTTGATGCCGACCTCGTCCAGCCAGGATTTGGAGACTCCCTCTGCGCACCTGAGGGGTGCACCGATCTCTGCCTTCTTCTCGATGAGAATGACATCCATGCCTCCCTGGGCACAGTACTTGGCCGCCATGCTTCCGCCGGGTCCTGCCCCGACGATGACCGCGTCGCATGTGTAGGTCTTCATGTTATCACACCTTCGTAAGGGCACCAACGGGGCAGAGCTTCACGCAAATACCGCAGTTGATGCAATCGCTGTTGAACTCAAGGACGAAATCGTTGAGGTAGATCGCGTTCTTGGGGCACGAACCAACGCACCCTCCGCAATGGAGACATTTGTCCACGTTGACTTGAATCATGTTATCACTCCTTGATCACTCGGGGCCCCTCTCGTCCTCGGGGACGATGAGTGCCGCGTCGATCTTGTCGGCCTCTTCCTTGTGGAGCTTCTTCCACTCCTCCAGAGGTATGGAGAACTTCGCCTCGATCTCCCTGCGGAACTCGGGGCCGCTGTTGTAAGCGCAGAAGGGGTACAGGCGGCAGTCGGGTGTGATGTAGTGAACACCACAGCGCCTAACCCTCTCGATATCGTAGTTATAGCTGTCCTGGAAGTGCATTCCTGCAAGGAGCATCATCTTCCAGGAGAAGTTTGCCAGAGCGGTCTTGGAATCGCTTCCCATGACGCCTGAGATCATATCGACGAACTTCTTCTTGGTAAGTCCCTCGGGCATCTTGCTCTCATCGATGCAACTGTTGAGCAGCTTGATGAGCTTGATCGCGTAGAGCTTCTTGAACCTAGCCTTCTCCATTTTGTCGGAGATCTTGTTGAGCTCTCTGGAGAACTTATCGATGTCCACGAACCTGGGGAAGGGGACGACGTTGCCCTTCTCGTCCTGGAACAGATATGTCGCGATTCCGCAGTGGGGGTGGGTTGTGAAAGTGACCTTGGTCTTTCCCAGCAGGATCGAAGCGAACTTGGAGATGGGGGCTACGACAGGGACGGGGTACCAATCGTCCTTGTTAGCGTATCCGGTCTGCTTCTCGACCCTGTCGACAAGGTCTGTGAGGGTGAACCTTCCTGTCTCGAGCTCCTCCTTCGTCACCCTTCCGGTGAACGCTACGGGCTGGAAGTTGACCGCCCTTATGATGTCGGAGTTGTCGAAGGCGAACTTGACTATGTCGCCGACCAGGTTGTCGTTGACACCGTTGATGATGACGGGGACCAAGACGATGGAAGGGCTGTGGAGACCGTCTTCCTGAAGCTTCCTGCAGTTCTCGAGGACCTTCTGCTTGTTGGCCCACATCTTCCTTCCCCTGACCCTGAGGTAGATCTCGTCATCCATTCCGTCGAACTGGAGGTAGATGGTGTTGAGACCTGCTTCCTTGGCGGCCTTGAGGAAATCGTAGTGGTATGCGAACTCGAGACCGTTGGTGGCGACCTGGATCTGGGCAAATCCCAGCTTCTTGGCATCTGCGATGATGTCGATGAACCTGGGGTGGACCGTGGGCTCTCCACCGGCGAACTGCACCGCGGTGTTGGCGATGGGTTTCTCGGATCTGAGTGCGACGAGCATCTTGTGGACCTCCTCGAAGGAGGGCTCATAGACATATCCCTGGTCGTTCGCGTTTGCGAAACAGATGGGGCAGTGCATGTTGCACCTGTTGGTCAGATCGACGTTGGCGATCATCGTACAGGACAGCATGTCGATCTTCTCGTTGTCGATGACGATGCGTGCGGTGTCGTCGTTGTCCTTGATTGTCTCGTTCATTGAATTGTGGATTCCGATTCCGTCGGTTGCGTACTTCTCAGCCTTGAGGTAGAGATCGACATCGGTCCAGATCTTGTCGCTGTAGTGACCGTGCTCCGGACAGTCCTTCTCCATCATGACCATTCCATTCTTCTCGAGGATGGTGGCTTCGATAATCTTTCCACATTCAGGGCAAATTGACTTTGTCTTTTTGGGAAGACCAGTCTTTGCCGTGTATTCAACTGACGTTCTAGTCATAGTACCCTATAAGAGCCGATACCCTAATAATATAAAATAGACACCCAATAAACTTCGACATTTGGCGTATCCTTTTTTCACCTATCAGCCAGTAGCGGTCAGCATGACTGCAGTATCGGCGTTTTTTATACCCCTACGAAGAAAGAGGCAGTCATGTATGGAGACAAGCGTGGAAACATGCCTTTCTCGGTCATTGCAGTAACGATCCTGCTGCTTTCATCGGTCGCCGGGATCGTTGTCGCGGACCACATGAGGTCCGGGAACGGCGTAGAAGAGACGGCTGAGGGGACCAGGGCGTTGGATTCCTCGTTGGAAGAGATCTCATCATACGTCAACCAAGAGCTGGGAGTCTTGATCCTCGATATATCTAGGGACGGTGACCTCGGCTCCCTGGAGGACAGAGCAACGGTGTTCAAGGAGCGGTCGGACAGTTGGTTCGATTACACTTTCCCTATGAGGAGCAACGGAGTCAGAACAGAACTTGTGGACGTCAGCGTAGACCTTGGAGCAGAATCCATGGAGGTCCTTAACGGAGAAAGCCCCGTTGGCGGGTACATCCCCGCCTATCTCAAAGGAAGCGGGACGATGACTGTCAGCGCATCATCCGGATTCGGCGGCTCCGTCCGCGATATCGTTATCTCCACGGACGGCAGCTATGCCCTCCCCCTTGCGGCGGAACAGGGATCTCTGTTCGAGAGGATGGTCGAGGACGGAGGCATCTCCATCTCGCAGATCATGTCCTATGAACTCGAATCATTGGCGCAGTACCGTGTCCTCAACGGCTACGGGTCCAGGACTCAGTTCGGAGTTGCCGGGACGATGTCCATCATCACCGAATCGGACGTCTCGAAGGCATACCGTAATGCGCTGGACATCATAGGCACCATGTGCTTCCGCAACGGGCAGATCGAACAGATCGATGCCGCAGACATCGTATGCGGCACCGTCGTGATAGACAGGTCGGCTTTCTACGGACAGTGCCTGATGTCGATCTTGGACGACGCCGTCCTGAAATGGTACGACTATCTGCGGTTGGACTACATCACAGAGAAGAACGACAGGGAGAGAGGTCTTCGCACACTAGCGGCCGAATGTCTGGTGAAGTTCTTCACTGGAGAGGATGCCTTCGGAGCAGGGGATTACATCGTCAGATTCATGGACGAACATGGCATCGAGGAGCAAAGGTACCGTTTCCCGGGATCGGGGACCACTTCAGTGACCATTGATGGATTCACTCTGACTGTCGACAATCCCGTCATAGACATATTGGATCAGGGATGGATCAGGTTCTTCAATGTCCACTACAGGCTCACGGAGAATTACATAACGGACACACTTAGAAGCGCTCTCAATACGGCCGCTGCGAGATTATTCGAACAGGATCTGGAGGATGTCATCATCCATACCGATCCGTATGATGATATCTCTTTCATCAGGGAGGTGTCCGAAGCATACAGAGGGATGACAGATGGTTTCTCCGACAGCCTGAACGCCGTGCTGGTTGACTCCATAGCATCGCAGGACAGTTACGATCCATTCTATGCATCCATAGCTGAGACCGTGATGTCTCATGCGGACGACCTCTGCGATACTGTTGCTCTCCGTGGATCCATTGAGGAGAAACTGTTCGCATTGTTCGGAGACGATGCAGAAAGTCTGATCTCCTCACAGGAGATAGATCGCGCGATTCACGGATACGCAGCGAAGCTGCATGATGATCTTTCGGTCTACGACTCGCTGAGGTATGTCCAGGGAAATGGTCCAAGCATCCTCCAGAGCATACTCACTGAGATTGCATCAGGCTATATCGGAACGCTCGGGTTGCAGGAGCTGGTCGAGGACAGAGTTGATGTCCTGCTGTCTGAGGTCATCGACAACATGTCCTCTAACCCCTATTCGGAGATAGTCCGGATGAGGGGAACAGACGGGTTCATCCTGGCGGATGGGGCCGGGAACCTCACTCGTGAGAGACTGGACTTCTATTTCGATTCCGATCCTGTGATCAGCGCACCGACCGTGGTCACAAGCAAATGCACCCACATGACCGGATTCAGGGAATCCATGAGCGCCGGATACTCCACAACCTTCGAGATACGCCTCAGGGACTGCATTGATTACCGCATAGAATCATCAAACTCCCTGTCCTCCGCCATGGGCTCCTCCGTCACTGCCGCCTGCAAAGGGATGTTTACGAACGACATCGTGCTGGAGATAAGCGTCGCCAGCGGCTGGGCACTGGCAGGCGTCCAGTACAAGGCCAGTGAGACCATTTATGACGACATTTGGAACAAGCTGTCCGTCTATCTCGAGCCGATCATTGAGCCTCTCCGCAAGGTGATGGCCATCGTGAAGGAGATAGTGGATGAGATAAACGCCTGCATTATGGAGATCTCCAGATATGTTTCCGATATCGTCGTGAGACTGTTCGAAAGGGTTACGGCCCCGCTGACGGAGATGGCGGAATGGCTGGAGACCATGGTATCGCAGATATTCGGTGACGATGTACTGGACATGTTCTACAGTCTCAATCTCAAGGAGCAGACCATAGGGTTCGAATACCTAGGATACACCTTCCAGCTGAAGTTCGATGCAGCCTCTCTGACTTCTAACGTCAAGACTCTATTCGTGGCATCGCTGACCGGACCGGTCGCAGGCATGGATTTGAAAGCAGAGATCACAGCTAAGGTGAAGGGCGAGATGCACATCAACAACACCTTCGTCACCGGAAAGGCCTCCGTCGAAAATGAGGATTGGAAGGTCAAAATATCCGTTGATCCGCTTATGAAGAGCAGCAAGCATCTGCTGACGGTATCGGCAAACGTCCGCGGAGCAGACATCACGGCGATCCTGCCGGATTTGGACGACTACAACGAGATAGGGGTGACTCTCAGCAAAATCCCCGGGATAGGTCAGGCACTGAGCAGCATCCCCTTACCGGGACTCGGGGTTAACATAGGGCTGGATGCGGGCATCGGGATAAAGTACACCGCGCCCATGGCGGAGGGCATCCTGATCAACGAATACGAATCCAATCCTGCAGGAGATGACTCGGGGAAGGAATGGATAGAGCTGTTCAACAATTCTGACAAGACCATAGACTTGGATGGGTACAGCATCGTAGCTTCTTCGGACTTCTCAAAGAAGAAAATGACCTTATCTGGCACAATATCTCCAGGCGAGTTCCTGGTGCTCAATTCTACATTTCTCATGGTGAACTCCCAGGGAAAGACGACGAAGAACGGAGAGGGCCTCACCCTCAAGGATCCGGACGGGAACATCGTGGACCGGACGGGCACGCATAAGGATGAATCCGACAACGGGAAGACCTGGCAGAGGACCTACGACGCTTCAGGGGAATGGGAATTCAAGGAAGGGACCATGGGACGCTCCAACGGCTCGTACATCTCCACCAACCTGATGACCTGCGAGATCGCCAAGGAGATCGTATGGGATTCCGTCCAGTCAGCGTTCGACAAGGTCGGTGCGATAACAGACACCGATTCCCTGCAGGAGGTCATCAAGCTCACTGTGAAAAACTCGATCGACAAGGTCATCAAGAAGGTGGCCGGCTGTCTGGTGGAAGCCTCGGTATTCATCAAAGTGGACGTCACCGACCCGACCTCCACTGCCAAATCAGGGGTTCGCGTTGCGCTGAGATGCGACTCCGAGCTTGTGGAGGATGTGCTGAAGTACATAGCGGGCAAGATCGAATCCGTAGCGCTGTCGATGAAGAACCCCTACAGGATCGACGGTGTGGCCGCATTCACAGACAACATAGATCTCGAGGTTACATTCGATGTTGGGATACAGTACCCGCGTCTGCTGGCCCGTTCGCTCGATGATGCTCCGAAGGTGGATCTGGGCGTGACATTCAGGGCCAATGTATCCGCTTTGAGCAGGATCTATGGGAAAGATGTGGGGACTCCAGGGATCGAGTGCGGGATCCGCATCATAGACTGTCCGCTCGAGATTATTCCCTCCAAACTATCCCCGAAGAAGGGCATGGACCACGATCTATGGCTTTTCAGGATCAACATAGAATGGGCGTGATGGAGAGAGTGGCAACAACCTTAATTTATAGGTAGGGAATCCTGTAAACATGGCCGGAATAGATTTCAAGATACCCACTGTTTTGACGTCGGAAGAGCTCATGGAGAAGGCTTTCCACAGGGCATCCAAGATCTATAAGAACGGCACCAACACCTTGGATACCCGCAAGAAGACCGCCCTGGCGAAGGTAACCGCTGCCGGGGACATCGTCGTCACCGCTCTCCAGGGATACGTCGACAGATTCCCGAGGATGGAGAAGGAGGGAGACTTCTTCCCAGAACTGGTGGACATCGTCATAGGCATCGACAGGTACAAGAAGGCTCTCGGAGCAGTCAACTGGTGCGCCACCAAGGCCGAGAAGCTCAAGAACGAGACACTCAGAGACATCCGCCGCACGAAGGACCCGGAGATAATCGAGTCGCTTAGAAGAGGATTCTACGGTAGGCTGAACTCCTACGTCGATCGCATATCCGACGACCTCCTCTTCCTTCAAGATGCCAAGAACAAGTTCAGGAAGCTTCCCGCCATCGACCCCGCCATCCCCACGATCGTGGTAGCTGGATTCCCCAATGTGGGAAAGAGCAATCTGGTCACTGTGATGTCGACGGCAGAGCCTGAGATCGCACCTTATCCGTTCACGACCAAGGGAATCATCGTAGGTCACATTCAGGACGACTGGAGGAAATACCAGATCGTCGACACCCCCGGACTCCTGGACAGGGAGTTCGAGAAGAGGAACGACATCGAGAAGCAGGCTGTCCTCGCACTGAGGTACCTGACCGATGTCATGCTTTTCGTCATCGACCCCTCGGAGACATGCGGCTTCAACCGCGATGTGCAGGAGAAGCTGCTGGCCAACGTCCAGGAGAACTTCGGTGACGTCACTATCATAGTCGCAGAGAGCAAGAGCGACATTCTTAAGACCGGGGACGGAAGGCTGTTCTTCTCGGCCCAGTCGGGAGAGAACATGGAGGCTCTCACCGAGACGGTCATCAAAGAGATGAGGGAGATCACCCGCAGGAAAGCGGTTGAAGCGGAAGTGGAATGATGGCCGGCCCGGTATTCAGCGAGGCGATGGCCCAATACTTCACGGAACTCAACGCCAAGAAGGATGAGATCTACGCGATCGCCACCAAAGCGAGAGCGATGGGATACGATCCCGAGGACTATGTGGATGTCCCTCAGGCTGAGGACCTTGCTTCCAGATGCGAGGAGCTACTCAAGGATTACAACGTCAAGGGCGTGGCCGAGATCATCAGGGAGAAGACCAAGGAGGCAGGAAACCGTGAGGTCGCCTGTCTGCTGACCGCCAAGGAAGTCGCCAAATGGCCCGCTGACAGTTTGGAGCAGGCTCTGGACAGGGCAACAAGGGTGGGATTGGCCGTTCTGACCGAGGGAATCCTGGTCGCTCCGCTTGAAGGTATAGCGGAGACGAGGATAAGGAAGAACGACGACGGATCATCTTATGTCGACCTTCTGTTCGCCGGACCCATCCGTGCCGCGGGAGGAACCGCCCAGGCAATGAGCGTCCTCATCGCGGACGTCGTGAGGAGGGAGCTCGGTATCGGGAAGTACATCCCCACAGAGGGAGAGATCAAGAGATTCGACGAGGAGATCCCGCTCTACAAGCAATGTCAGCACCTTCAGTACTCCCCCACGGCAGAAGAGATCCACCTCATCGTCAGCAACTGCCCCATATGCGTCGATGGAGAAGGAACGGAACAGATCGAGATCTCAGGATTCAGGGACCTGCCCAGGATAGACACCAACCGTGTCAGGGGAGGAGCCGTTCTGGTCATTGCCGAGGGTATGTGTCAAAAGGCTGCGAAGCTGAAGAAGCACGTCGACAAGCTGAACATCCCAGGATGGGAGTTCATCGGACAGTACCTTGACGCACACAAGACCAAGGAGCCTGAGAAAAAGGCGGAAGATAAGCCCGTGGAGAAGAAGGTGCAGCCTCTGGACAAGTACCTCAGGGACATCGTCGCAGGCCGTCCGATCTTCGGTCATCCGTGCCGCGTAGGAGGATTCAGACTCAGATACGGGAGGGCCAGGACATCGGGTCTTGCCTCCCTTGCCTACAGCACCGCCAGCATGTACGTCATGGACGACTTCATGGCCATCGGTACACAGCTAAAGATCGAGAGGCCCGGAAAGGCATGTGTCGTCACACCGTGTGACGTCCTGGAAGGGCCGACGGTCCTCCTGAAGAACGGGGACGTCGTATACTGTCAGACCAAGGAAGAGGTTCTTGCAGTCAGAAGCAGGATCTCCGAGATCCTGGACAACGGAGAGATCCTTGTCCCATTCGGAGAGTTCTGCGAGAACAACCATACATTGGTGCCCTGCGGATACCCTGTGGAATGGCATAAGCTGGAGATTCAGAGGAAGGGAGACCTTCCAGCGGACTGGATGGATCCCACGTACGAGCGTGCTAAGGAGATGTGCGCACAGCTCGGCGTCCCCCTTCATCCCAAGTTCAACATGTTCTGGTCGGATATGCAGCTGGACGACATCAAGCTCCTGAGGGAACATGTCATCGCCACGGGAACGTTCGACGGAAAGAACCTGACAGTAGACCTAGAGCCGGAATCCAAGAAAGTACTGCAGGACATCTGCGTACCCCACCGCGTGGTCGAGAAGAAGGTCATCATCGACGAGAGATACTCAGAACCCATGCTGGACGGCATGGGCATCAAACATGACGGAGGAAAGCTCACCGCAGGCCCGGAGCTCGAAGGAAGCTCCACATTGGAAGCTGTCAGCAAGGCTGCGGGATACGAGGTCAGGGCAAGGGCCATGACCCGCATAGGCACTAGGATGGGCCGCCCCGAGAAAGCGAAGGAGCGTGAGCTTCAGCCCAAGTTGCACTGTGTGTTCCCCGTTGGGGACGACCCCAAGGCGGGCAGGGAGATCGGTGCTGCCATCAGCCTGCTTTCATCCACTCTCCGCAGCGAGAGCAGGTCTGCCAAGCTGAGAGCCACCGTGGGCAACAGAAGATGTCCGGAATGCAAAAAGATGACCTTCAGGAACTGGTGCAGGGACTGCAAAGTCCACACAGTGTACACACCGGTGAAATCCGATTTCGGAGGATCCGGACCTGCCGAGATGGAGATCGACCTCCAACAGGAGCTGGATGCAGCTTGCGAGAACCTCGGGATCAAGAGCCCGGGCGACGTCAAGTGCACCGACACCCTCATCTCCAAACTGAAAACGGTCGAGCCTCTGGAGAAGGGAATCCTGAGGAGCAAGAACGGCATATCTGTGTTCAAGGACGGTACCGTCCGTTTCGATATGACCGACATCCCACTCACACACTTCAAACCGAGGGAGATCGGCCTCTCCATCGAGAAGGCTCATGAGCTCGGCTATACCACAGATTGGAACGGAGACCCGTTGGTGGACCCTGAGCAGATCTGCGAGATCAAAGTTCAGGATGTCGTTCCCGCCAAGGACTGCGGGGACTACCTTGCAAGGGTCGCCACATATCTGGATGACGAGCTGGAGATGCTGTATCACCTCCCGCGCTACTACAACGTCAACAACAGGACCGACCTGATAGGGAACCTGGTCTTCGGACTCGCGCCCCACACTTCCGGTTGCATCCTGTGCCGTATCATAGGGTATGCGGATGTCCGCGGATGTTACGGACACCCATTCTTCCACGCTGCGAAGAGAAGGAACTGCGACGGTGACGAGGACTGTCTCATGCTCGGACTGGACGCTTTGCTGAACTTCTCCAGGAGCTTCCTGCCGGACAGGAGAGGAGGACTCATGGATGCACCTCTGGTTCTGACCACCAGGCTTGATCCTAACGAGATCGACAAGGAGGCCCACAACGTGGATTGCTTGAGGGAATACCCGCTTGAGCTCTATGAGGCTGCCATGGCCATGAAGGAACCCAAGGAGATAGAGAAGTGCATGGACCTCATCGCAGGACGCATCGGGACATACAGGCAATACGAGGGGCTCGGATTCACACATGACACCAACGACATCGCCAACGGCCCGAAGTACTCGGCATACACCACATTGGAATCCATGAAGGACAAGATGGATGCACAGCTAATGCTCGGGAAGAAGCTTCGCGCCGTCGACGAGAAGGATGTGGCCGTCCGTGTCCTGAACAAGCACTTCATGCCCGACATGATCGGAAACCTCAGGAGCTTCTCCACGCAGACCGTAAGATGCACCAACTGTGGCGCCAAATACCGCAGGATGACCTTGAGCGGATGCTGCTACAAGTGCAATAACCCTCTGAACCTCACCGTTCACGAGGCATCCGTCAAGAAGTATCTGGAGATCTCGAAGAACATCGGCGAGAAGTATGGTCTCGACCCCTACACAAGGGAGAGGATCGATATCCTCGAGATGAACATGAACTCGGTTTTCGAGAACGACAAGATCAAGAAGTGCAAGCTCTCCGATTTCTTCTGAGCTTACAATATTGATAATGGATAGAGAATAAGCCCCTCCTTACGGAGGGGTGAAATGTTTCAAAGTGCAGCGATGTCGCCTGCGAAGTCCTTTGCCTCTTTGGAGAGGACTTCTAAAGCGATATCGAGCGCCTGCTGAGCGGTAAGGGAACCGTCTGTCTCGTACTTGAACAGGAAGTTGGAGTCATCCCAGTTGACGGTGATTCCTTCTGTCTCGTCCAGTTTCTCGAGGCATCCCCTTGCGTATCCGCATGCGACGGGGTCCTTGACGACCAGCTTCTTTCCCTTGACTTCGAGTCCGGCAGGGCAGAGCTCTGCGCACTTGACGACCTGGAGATCGGCAGCGTGCTTGGGGTCGATCTCGATGACGGGCATGTACTTGTATCCGACACCGTTGCAGACCTGCCACTTCACATGCTTCTTGGCCGTTCCCATTACAGCTTTCGCGTACACGGTGATGCCCTGATCCGCGGTCAGCTCGACGATCGGGATGAACTCATCGACGATCCTGAGCTTCTCCGGGTTGGGTCCGAGAGGCTGCAGGTCAGAGGACAGGACCGTTGCGGGTCCGGTCTTCTTCAGGCTGTAGATGATGGTACAGCTGGGGCAACCCTCTCCTCCGCATTCGCACTCGCTCTTGGGTACGAACAGATCAAGATCAGTGGGTACAGGGAGCATTCCCATCCTGTGGGCGATGATCTCCTCGAACAAGGGCGTGATGCTCTCATACTCCTTACCGTCGTCACCCTCGATCTTACCGGTGTAGAATTCCACACTGTCGATAGCCATCTTGGGTATGTCGGACAGGAGCGTTCTCCTGAGCGCATTCGCCATGGCCGGGGAAGAGTTCCTGAGTACGAACTTTGCCTTCCTGTCGGCCATTTCGATAATCTCTATGTCCATGGGATATCCCCCTCAGACCCTGCGTCCTCTGCGTCCGCCCTTCTTCTTGGTTCCGTCGTGCGGTATGGGTGTGACATCCTCGATGCGACCGATCTTGAGTCCGGCCCTTGTGAGAGCACGGATTGCGGCCTGAGCACCGGGTCCAGGCGATACGGACTTGTTTCCTCCGGGAGCACGTACCCTGACGTGGATTCCGACGTATTCCTTCTCCTTAGCGACCTCGGCAATCTTCTCGGCTGCCCTCTGTGCCGCGTAAGGCGAAGACTGGTCCTTCGCCTGCTTTACGACCATTCCACCGGTGACCTTTGCAACGGTCTCTGCTCCGGTGATGTCTGTCAATGTGATCATGACGTTGTTGTAGCTAGCAAAGATGTTAGCGACTCCCCATTTTGCGGCCATCACTGCTCACCATCCTCGATTGTAATTCCTGCCTCTTCCGCGTCTGCCTTTGCTGCTGCGGCGGCTGCGGCCTCTGCCTCTGCGTCCGCCTTGGCCCTGATCGCGGCGTTCTCTGCTGCCTGCTCTGCCGAGATCCTCATGGGGTGCATCTCGTCGGTGAAGGGCGAGGAGGGGTTGTACTCGATTGAGGACTCCTCCTTCCTGGTGACGATGTATCCGGGAACGGTGACTTTGTGTCCGTTCACGAAGATGTGTCCGTGAGTGATCATCTGCCTTGCCTGCTTGATTGTGCTGGACAGTCCCTTCTCGTAGACGATAGTCTGGAGACGGCGTGAGAGAACATCCTCGTCCTTCAGTGTGAGGATGTCGTTCAGGGTAGCGTCAGTGGTGAGGAATCCGAGCCTTCCGCACTTCGCGAGAAGGGCGTCTGCCTCGATCTTTGCCTGCGCATCGCCTGTTCTGAGACGTGCCTGGAGTGTCCTGGACTGTCCCCTCAGGTTCCTGAGGACGGTCTGAGCCTTCCAAACCTCTCTCTTGTTCTTGAGTCCGAAGGCGTTGACGACCTCGACCTCAGCCTTGATCCTCTCTCCCTGCCAGGGGTGCGAGGGGGTGTCATATGTCTTTCTTGAAAACTTAGGATCTCCCATTCAAACCACCTTCATTTCTTGGAGACTCCCATGGTGAGTCCGTGTCTTCCGTTCGAGCGAGTCCTCTGACCCCTTACCTTGTGGTGGGTCTCATGCCTGATTCCGCGGTAGCAGCGGATCATCTTCATCCTGTTGACATCCTCTTTCTGGATGATCTCCAGGTCCTGTCCGAACAGGTGCATGTCGGCTCCGGTCTCGTAGTCCATCTGCCTGTTGATAGCCCATGTGGGGGCGTACTCGACGTAGGACTTGACGAGTGCCTCGATCTCTTTCACTTTGTCGTCGGGGAGGGATCCGATCTTGACGGACGGGTCGACCTGTGCCTTCTTGGCAACGATCTGTGCGACCCTCTTTCCGACTCCCTTGATGCTCTGAAGGCCGATGACTGTCCTCTTCTGACCGTCGATATCGGAGTTGACGATACGGACGATGTAGTTGAAGTTCTCATCCTCGGTCTGCTGCGAGTCTTTCTTCGCTTTGGCCATTTTTCATTCCTCCGTAAATGATCCCCAAAGGGATTCAATCAAGCTCTTTTCCTTCCGGAAAGGGCTCTCAGTTTTCACTCCCATTTAGAGAGTGGGTCCTGAGTTTACGTAAACGGCGGGATGTTCTTCTTATTTATAAAACAGTAGGTCGCGTAAGAGTTATCTTACTATAAAGGGGTTGGACGAGGGGGTCTCCCCCTCGAAACAGTTTCACTCCTTGTCGTAATACCTTTCGACATCCATGTAGTTCTTTATCTTCGAGCCCTTGCCATCGACATTGGCGGTACCGAAAGTGAGCTCGTAGCAGATCGGGCACATGTTGACGTAGATGTCTCCGACGAGTACGATGGGCAGAGAATCCATCTCATCCATCTTGTCCTGGTGCTCCGCGAAGTCGCGGTGGGAGTCGTTCAGGATGTAGGAGTTGTAGTCCTCCACGGACTTTCCGCAGATGTAGCAGCTCTCCTCAGCCTTTCCGGCCCTCCACTGGAGGATGACCCAGACAGGGACATAGATCAACAGGATGATGGCACCGATGACAACGGAGAACAATCCGTTCTCGATTCCGCCGTTTATGCACCAGAATGCGAGACAGGGGATCAGGACGAACCACTGATAGATGCACAGGAAACAGGCCACATAGTACCATCCCTTGGGGGCCTTGAAGGGCCTCTCGAGGTCCTTGAACCTGGGGTTCCTGTACGAAGTGATGTATGCGAGCATCGCAGAACCCAATGCGAAACAGAATCCGAATGAGGATGCTGCCAGGATCATTCCCACAGAACCGAAGTGGATGATGATGACAAAGATCACACCCATGGTGAACTGGAAGAACATGGCCACGAGAGGCGCACCGTTCTTATTGGTGTAGGTGAAGATCTTGGGCATGTTACCCTCGTGACCCATGAAGTACAGGGTCCTCGAGGAACCGAGGAATGCGGTCTGGATAAGCATGATCATCGCTGCGGTGAACAAGATCAGCGCAATGACCAATCCGATGCTTCCGAAGTCGAACTGTGCGATCGGGTACATGGTGGAGATTCCCCAGTCATCGATCTGACCAGGAGTCATCATTCCATATACGACGAACGGTACCATGAAGTACAATGCAAGACAGATGAGACCTGCGGAGATGAGCGCCTTCGGTACGTCCTTTCCAGGGGTCTTGTACTCTGCTCCATAGGTTGCAGCGGACTCCCAAGCGCATGCACACCACTGAGCATACGCGAACATTCCAAAGACCATCATGAAGTCGCCGGCACCCCAGCCCCATCCTTCGGGGACAAGGTTCTCGAATATCCTGTCCAGGGAGAATCCGGTAAGGCCGGACGATGCGTCGCCTACGGTAGCACCGATCAACGGCGTTATGACGACGACGAGCAGCGGGACGATAGCGATCAAAGCGAGGATGAGTCCCATCTTCGCTCCGCCGGACAATCCTTTGGAACCGACATAGATAATCAGACTGTAAACTGCGATACCGAACAGGATCTGGAATGCGAACATAATGTTGTCATCGAACGGTCCTATTCCGAGACCATACTCCAGATATTTGGTGATGTAATCGATCGCAGTACAAGTGAAAATCGGGATAACAGGGGTCCACGTGAACCAATACGACCATGCCGTGAACGCTCCCATGAATTTTCCAACACCGAATCTCCCTCCATTCGGTTTCGTGAAAATCTTCTGCGCACAACCACCAATACCGGGTGTCTCGAGTGCAGCTGCCAACTCACCGATGGCAAGATTTTGAGCGAAACCTTGGATAACGGAGATGGTCCAAATGAAGATACTGAGTCCCCAGGCGGTTCCTGCAATATCGTAAATACCCGGAAGGATCAGGATGGGCACACCCATTGCGATGATGACTCCCTGCCTCCAGTCGATGGATTTGACCAGACCCGTTTCCTCGGTAAAACCTCCTCCAAAAGAGTGGCTGTTACCTTCGGCAAGGATCCTTACTCCATGCTTAGCCATTGAATTTCCTCCTAACACTGTCAGTTTCCTTTCAGTTGGTTAGAATTTGTATTGATGGTTTAAAAAGATAACTCATAATCAGGCATAGTTATTTATATGGTTGTAGGAAAATGGCCTCATTTTCTTTCAATTTCATTTTTACCATATTAAAAATTATCAATTACTGCAGAATCAGTTTTTACCATTGTATTTAATGATTTTTGATCCGTATTAAAAGGGTAAATTGGTATATAAAAGTTGGACTATATATCCAATTAGAATTCCGCCCGCGAGTTCGACCTTTCTAGAAATGAAGGATTACAAGTTGCGAACTCTCTTCATCGCAGTCATATACTGCACGATCGAGCCCAACATTATCAGTGCGCCTGCGAGATATGAGATCCATATGCCCATGTCCTGCGCCATCTTTGCCTCCGCTGGGACCCACATGGTAAAGAACGACGTTGCCAGAAGCACGGCCATGCCTAGGAATAGGACCAGGAACGGCATGAACCATGGCGTACCCAGAACGATGCTGAAGGCCGATAGGCACATTACTGCAACGCAGAGGATCAGAGCCACCATCGGGAGATACTTCTGGAAATCCTCATAGGAACTGTCTATGAGATCCATTCCGGTTAAACCCAGAATCCATGGATTCAGGAATGCCCAAATCCCTACTATGCCGCCAATCAGCGAGATCGCGGGAAGATACGTCTGGTAACTCATGTATGGTCATTCAGGATTGAACGATATAAAGCCTCTGAAATCCTCTTGGACCGTTAGAGTGCACTGCTCAGGATGAGTTCTTGCCTGAGGTCTTCAGGACCCTCTTCTTCCTTCTGGCAAGAATCCTTCCGAGCTTCATGACCAACTCTGTCGATTCCTCATCGAGACGACTCCTGGGGATCACGACGACCTCGCTTCCCTTTCCGACCATTGTGAAGACGTACTCATTCATGTTTATGCCGCTGAACTGATCGTACATCAGGAGGGTATCCTTCCCTTCCTCATGCTCGATGAGACCGTCCTCGTAGAAATCATAGCTGATCGGGAACTTCTTCTTCAGATTGTCGACGATGCTCCTGGATCCAAACTCCAGGTATACCGCAACCTGAACCAGTAGGACTATGTAAAGCAATATAGCGACGCGACTGACGTAAAGGGTTACCAAAACGATAATGATGGAGATCACCAAAACAGTAGCGATCATCTTCTTCTGATTCCTGTATTGGATTGCACGGCCGATCTTCTTCATCTCCTCCCTGGAGAGACTGTCGTCAAGAGTGAAAGAGAAGCGTTTCCTTCCGATGTCTACTTCCATGGTATCTTCTCACTGGGATTTTTTGAGTTTCTCAATCTTCTGGAGGGTCTGGGCCCTAAGCTTACTGAGAGCACGTACCTCTGCCTCAAGCTCTACCTTCTCCCTCGTGTTGCCGTTCTTTGCGGCGTTTGCCGCACCGTTCTCCAACATCCCTACGCGCTGCCACATGTCCTTGAGGCCTTTGTCAAGCACTTCCGGATCGTCACTGTCCAGATGGAAGTGCTCTATAAGCTCTGCCTCATCTACAAAATTATCCAGTTCTTTGACGCGATCCGCATAGGGCATCAGGATTTCATCGATCTTCTCTATACAGGCTCTGTTCTCCTTCAGCTCCTCGATGGATTTCGGATTGATTCCATCCTTCTCGTGTTTCTAAAGGATCAATTTCTCTATGTCTTCATCTGTGAGATTTGAATAATCTTGAGCCTTGCTGGACATGAAACGCTCGACGGAGTTAACATATAAAAATCTGGTTATATTCGACATATCCTTTATTAACGACTATTGAATCTAGCCCGCAGGTAATATGACAACGGAATCGATTATGTTCCCATTTGTCCGTGTAGTCGGACAGGATTTGATGAAAAAAGCATTGCTCCTGAACATCATCGACCCTGGAATCGGCGGGGTTTTGATCAAAGGGGAAAAGGGTACGGCGAAGTCCACCTCCATCAGATCCTTGTCACAGATTCTCCCTATGAGACCAACCGTTATCGGCTGTCCGTTCCACTGCGACCCCAGATATCCCAAGAGGATGTGCATCCAATGTCGCGAAAAACTCTCGAAAGGGGAAGAACTGAAATCCGAGGAAATGCCGATGACCGTTGTGGAACTCCCTCTGAGTGCGACCGAGGACCGTGTGTCCGGAACGTTGGATTTGGAACATGTCCTCAAAACAGGAGAGAAGAAGTTCGAACCTGGAGTTCTCGCACAGGCAAACGGGAACGTTCTCTATGTGGATGAGGTCAACCTTCTGGACGACCATATAATCGATCTGCTCCTTGATTCCGCCGCGATGGGTGTCAACTACATCGAGAGGGAGGGCGTATCATTCTCCCATCCTGCCAAGTTCATTCTCATCGGAAGCATGAACCCCGAAGAGGGAAGCCTCAGGCCCCAGTTATTGGACAGGTTCGGACTCTGTGTCGATATCGAGGGAGAGAAGGAGGTCCCCACCAGGATGGAGGTCATCAAGCGCAGGATGGAGTTCGACAAGGATCCCGAAGGATACCTGGAATCCTGCAAGGACGAGATAGATGAGCTCCGCAAGAAAATCGTCACCGCAAGAGAGACTCTCTCTGAAGTGAAGCTCGACGACAAGATAATCCATGATATCGTCATGGTATCGATACACTTCAAGATGGAAGGGCACAGAGCCGACATCACCATGATGAGGGCTGCCAAAGCCAATGCCGCGCTGGACGGGAGGAAAGAGGTCACCAAACAAGACCTCCGCGAGATCGCTCCCCTGGTCCTGTCACACCGTCTCAAGAAACGTGCATTCGACAACGTCACCTTCGATGAGAAGGAGTTGGATGTATGTCTGGGAATTTGAAGACGGCCTACTATCCTTTCTCTGCAGTATACGGGATGGATCAGACCAAGAAAGCACTGATGTGCGCGATAGCGAATCCACGCATCAAATCAGTACTAATCAGAGGTCCGTCCGGTACCGGGAAGACACTGGTAGCACGTTCGCTCGGACAGATTTCCGGAAAATCGATAGTGAACATTCCGCTGAATGTCACCGATGAGCAACTGTTCGGCTGTCTCGATATAGAACTGGCGGTCAAAGAAGGGAAGCTATCTCTTCAGGAAGGATTGCTCAATAGAGGTGACCACAACATCCTGTACATGGATGACATCAACCTATTCGAACACAGGATCATCACAGGAGTCATTGATGCTGTCCTGTCAGGTCAGGTGAGGATTGAAAGGGAGAACATGTCCACGTCGTACAAGGTGGACACTATCCTGGTCGCCACCATGAACAACAGTGACTCGTACCTCTCCCCTCCGATCCTGGACCATTTCGACATGTGCGTCACCGTGGACTATCCAGAAGATTCGGCAGGGAGAGAAGAGATCCTGAGGAGGAGCATCGCCTACGACGATGACCCTGACGTATTCATGGAGAAGTACCGCGAGGCGGATGATGAGGTCCACGACAGGATAACCCGTGCCTCGGATATCCTGAAGGATGAGGAGCCTTCTGAGGCTCTGATGGAGGCCATAGCCGGCGTGTGCAACAACATGGGCATCGATGGCCACCGCGGAGACCTCTCTGCAGCAAACGTCGCCATGACTCTGGCTGCGCTGGATGGAAGAACGGAGACAAACGAATCCGACATCATGGAAGCGTCCGTCCTCTGTCTTAACCACAGAGTGAAAGTCGTCAAAGGAAGAAGGGTTGACAAGAAGCAGAAACTGGCCAGGTCAACCGTCGGATTCAACACGGATTCCAAAGCTGCAAAGAAGCTGTTCACCAACAGAGAAGACAACGTAGATCTGTCGGGCGACGGCATCACCGATATGTCGGCCAACCAGCCTGTGGAAGAAGGTAACGGACCTAAGTTCAAAAGGAAAGAAACAGAGGACGTCATCACTAAGATCGGAGAGACGTTCAAGACCATCGATCTTTTCGAACAGGACACTGCGAAGGCAAAGGGCGAAGCGTCTGCCAATGGGAAGAGATTCCAGCAGAAGACCAAAGAGAGGAACGGCAGATACGTCGGTTCCAGAGTCACCGATGAGAAGAATCCTGATCTCGCCTTCGATGCGACCGTGCGCGCTAGCGCCCCCTATCAGATGAAACGCCATAAGGAGAATGACACCGATATGGCCGTCATCATCGAGAAACAGGACATGAGGGAGAAGATCAGGGAGACGAGGAGCTCCTCAACCTTCTTGTTCGCAGTGGATACAAGCGGTTCGCTCATTATCCGTAACAGGATGGTCGCGGTCAAAGGAGCAATCCTTTCCCTGCTCAAAGAACACTATGTCAAGAAGGACCGCGTAGGTTTCATGACCTTCAACGAAAAGGCCATCACAATGCTTCTGCAACCCTCAAGAGAGGTGGAGGTCATTTACAAGATGCTTGATGATCTGGCCATAGGCAGGAAGACCCCGCTCTCCGGTGCTATACAATACCTCAGCAACTATATGGCGATGTACACCAAGAAACGTCCCAACGATGATTGCTATGTGGTATTGGTCACAGACGGAAATGCCAACCTTCCGTTAGATCCGGACGATAAGGAAACTGATCCCCTCAAGCAGGCCCTGGAGATGGCCGAGAAAGTCAACCTCCCCACGGTAAAATGGATCGTCATCGATACTGAGAAACGCGAGGATGTGGAGCATAACGCGGTGAAATTCGCAAATGCCCTTCATGCAAAGTACTACACTCTGGACGATCTCCGCATAGAGACCTATGAGGAAATCAATCTGGTGCGTACCGCTAACGCGAAAATCATATGAACAGGATCGGGGCGTCCTTCTCGGACGCCCCGGTTGAAATCATTTCTCCTCGTCGACATACTCGACAGGCGTCATCTTCAATCCGATGACACCGGCGATGATAAGGGCGAGGCATATGCCCATTCCCCACGAGAACCCTGTGCTCTCCAATCCTAGGATATAGGAGATCACCACCGTGAGGAACACGCCGATACCAATCCACACCGCATACGCGGTCGTGAATGCAACACCCATCCTCATTGGATATTCCAGACAGATCATGCTCAGAACAAGGAACACGATAGTAACGATATCCCATGCGATGTTGGTGAAAGATTCGGTATAGGCAAGACCTACCGACCATCCCAACTGAAGGAAACCTCCGAGGATGATCAGAAGCCAAGCAATCTTCGTATTAGTCTTCCAGCTATCGTCCATCCTATCACCCTGAGATTAACCTCACACCGATTATCCCAACGACGATCATCGCTATGAAAACCAGCTTCCTTGCAGTCAATTTCTCTTTATACAGGACCCTTCCGATGATGACGATACCGGCTGCGCCGACACCTGCCAATATGGAGTACGAGACTCCGGGACCTATATTCTCTGGATTAGACGGTATGGAGAGAAGATACAGACAGAGAAGGACCAGGATGATTGCTGCTGCTCCCCAGCCCTTCTTCTTGAAGTTCTCGGATTTATCGAGACAGGTGACCCATATCGGCTCTATGATACTGGCCACTATCAGGATGATCCATGCCCAGATTACATCCATTTTATCAGCCTATTATCAAGCGGGGAAATCCCCTTGGAAGATGTTTATGAGGAGGGGTCTCCCCCTCCTTTGGACTTTCGTCCTAACGAGTTTCAGACTTCTCTGTAGATCTTTCTGGACTTGATGAGTCCGTAGGCACAGAGACCAAGGATGAAGACGGTCATGATGATCATTCCGCCGACTCCTCCGAAGAGACCGGGCTCCAAGTAATCTACAGCGGCCTGCCAAACATCATATTCTGCTCCGGTTGCCATGTTCACACCTTCTTGACCTTGACGGTCTTCTTAAGATAGTCGAGATAATCTGATCCATAACTGGTAAGGGAATAGGTAGTGAGAAGCTTTCCCTTATCCAAGATGCCTTCCTCATCAACGATTGCGCCGTCGTCAGAAATCAGACCGTAGGATGCCAACTCGATACAGTCGAACTTGATCATTCCTCTTCCGTATGCGTTGTCGTATCCCTTGTACTCTTTGGAGAGAGCGAAACAGATCTCGTCGGTCCTCTTGGGGCCGTCCTCTAAGAACTCGAGGATACGGAACTTGACTGGGGTATTCTCCATCATTTCAATTACCGTCCCTTATAGATGCCATTTCTTCTGAGTCCTCGGTTGCCAACAGATAGGCTCCGAACAGACAGATTATCAATCCAAGTATGGTAGATCCGACGATCATAACCATGGTGTCATCAGTGTATCCGAGACCTGCCTCGGGACCGAGGAAGATAGCAAGGAAGATGACTCCGCATGCAGCGTACAGCGATCCGATTGCCTGTCCCCTTGCGAGTCCGATCATCGGGAATGACTTGTACCACGAAACATAACACCATGCGAATGAGAATCCGATCATGAGGACCATCAGGAAAGTGGTCGGGTCGAACAGCCATCCGATAGTGTCGAAGATCGGGAATCCGCAGATGAGGATGATGATCATCACGACGGTCCAGAACAGAGCCTCGAAGATGAATCTCAGGTGGATACCGATATCGGGTTCCGTAAGGTCCAGCGCCTTGGCGGCGGCAACTCCCTCGAATCCCCATCCGAACGCAGCCATGAGACCTCCGATGATTCCGTAGATCTGCACGGTAGGATCGGCAATGATACTTCCTGCGTAGAGGGTGATACCTCCGACGATCAGGACAATGACTGCGTAGTATGCCCTCTTGGAGACCTTCTGCTTCAGGTAGAGAACGGACATGGCGGTTCCTACGATGGGATACAGAAGTCCTGCTACTGCAGCGAATCCGGGGCTCAGGAACAGAGCTGCGATATAGGTACCGGAAACGGCACATGCTCCGCAGATTCCTGCTATCACGTAATACTTGGTAACTGCCCTGAACTGAACGAACGTCCTTGCCAGTTCCTTGTTCTTTCCAAGTCCTCCGTTCCAGATGAACAAGAGGACCGCACAAGCTACGGCGTTGATGAATGTCAGGAACAATGCCTGGAAGACCAGTGAAAGATCCTCTCCCGCTCCTGCATCCATCATGTTGTAGTATACACTATCAATCAACGGGGATACGTAGATCGCGTAACCAGGTACGTACCATACTCCCCAGTACAAGGCACAGAGAATTCCCATCAACAGTCCGATCTTCTTCTTCCTGTCGTGGTCCAAGTGCCTTATTTCATTAACATCCATACATTAACCTCCTAATGTAGTGTGTGGGGTGCCGTAGCACCCCTTGGTAATTGGTTTTTTAATTCACTTCTCGAAAGCGGCGGCGAACTTCGCAGCTGCATCAGAGGCGTTCTCTGTGTACAGGTCTGCTCCGATCTCGTCGGCCCACTGCTGGGTGACGGGTGCTCCACCGACGTTGGTGAGGCACTTGCCCTTCAGTCCGGCCTTTGCCATCTTCTCCTCGAAAGTCTTCTGTCCGACCATGGTCGATGTCATCAGTGCGGATGTTCCGACTGCGACAGCGTTGTTGTCGATACAGGACTGGACGATCGTGTCAAGAGGTACATCCCTTCCGATGTTCTTGACGTTGAATCCAGCGACCTTGAGCATAATTGCGACGATGTCCTTTCCAATGGAGTGGATGTCTCCCTCGATGGAACAGATGACGACTGTTCCAAGTCCGGTTCCGGTGTCTCCGCCGAGCTTTGCGATCTCGGGCTCGAGGATCTCCATTGCAGCGTTCATTGTTGCGGCTGCTGCCATGACGTGGGGCAGGTACAGCTTCTTTGCCTCGAAGAGTGCACCGACCTCTGTCATTCCGGCAGAGTATCCGTTCTCGATCAGGTCAACAAGGTCTGCTCCCTCTGCGACCGCCTTCTTGGCGATCTCGGCCGCGCCCTTGTTGTCGTATTTCATAATTGCATTCTTTGCGTCTTCTGCAAGTGTCATTTTTACTATTCCTCCTTCAAATCAAATATGTTTCAATTCACTCTTTTCCCTTAAGGAAATCATCGTCGGCCTGCTTGACGATTGCTTCCATCTTCTTTGCGATCTCAGGGTCAATGGGTGCAACGACGTGGTTCTTGAGTACATCAACAACGATCTCGTGGGCGACGTCTACACATGCCTTGGATCCCTGTGCTCTCCAGTCTCCGATCATGTCCCTGTTGAACACGGTGGGGTCTGATGCAAGGTCGATGTTTGCCATGGTGGTGGGGTGTCCGATGAAGTCCTTTCCGACTCCGAGCTCCTTGATGACGGGGACTGCCAGGGTCTCATCGTTGACGACGATTCCCTCAAGTGCCTTCCTCTCCATCGCGATAATGTCGTTATCGATGACGAGCTGCTCCATGGAGAAGGTCTGTCCGAGCTCGAGCATTCCGGATCCGTAGATCATGTTGACTCCGGCCATTGCGGGGAGAAGTGAAGTGATGGTCTTCTCGTGGGCTGCCTGGGAGTCAGGGACTTTGGCGTCGGTCTACATACCGGCCGTGAAGACGGGAAGTCCGTAGTACCTTCCGAGCTCTCCTACAGCTGCGGAGATGAGAGCGAGCTCAGGTGCTCCGACAGGTGCGGTTCCGTGCTTGAGGTCGAAGATCGTAGTGGAGGATCCGTAGTAGACAGGTGCTCCGGGCTTGACGATCTGAGCGAGGATGATTCCAGAGAGAATCTCTGCATTGTGGGTGACGAGTGTTCCTGCGAGGTGAACGGACGAGGATCCTCCGGCCATTGCCATGGACAGGACGTTGACGGGGATTCCGAACTCTGCTCCCTGCTTGATAACCTGTGCTGCATTGTGTGACAGCTCGAGAGGTGATGTAGGGCAAACGAGCATGGACATCAGGGGCCTGTCGCGGGCCTTCTCTGCGTCTCCTCCGTAGTATGCCTTGAGCATCTCCCAGTAGTACTTCACGTGCTCAGCGACGGGGTCGATGTGGTGGAAGTGCTTGACAGTGTTGGCGATGGAGATGTACATCTCATGGACATCCTCTGCACCCTTTCCTGCGAAGTCTCTTGCGGAGACAGGGAGAGAGAAGTAGCTGATTCCGTCTGCCCAGTCGCACAGCTTTGCAATGTCTGCGAGATCCTTACTGTTGGAGTCACGGGTCTCGTACTTTCCGTCTCCAAGGTATGTACATACCTGGATTCCGGTTCCGAAACAGGTGTAGTGGACACGTCCGTTCCATGCCTGCTCGACTGTGTGGTCGTCATCCCTTCCGTAGAGGTAGAATGTCTTGGGGGCGGATGCGAGTGCCTTGTTCAGAAGGAAGTCGGGGATCCTGACCATCTTTGTCTCGTAGTTGACGATACAGCCGGCGTCCTCGAAGATCTTGATACACTCGTCGTCAGAAACCTGCACTCCGTAGTTCCAGAGAACATCCCTTGTTGCAAGGTCGATTGACACGCAGTCATCATGGGTGAACAGGTTCATCTTGATACCGTTCATTCCGATTTTTCCAGGGTACTGGATTTGTTTCATTTGTTTTCCTCCTTTTGGATTAAAGACGTTTCGAAGTCGTTTTTCATCTAGATGAGGACTTGTAAGGGGAATCGCTTTCCGCGACTCCCCTTTTTAGTCGATATCAGCGTTTCTGTGTCTTCTCGCGGAACTTCTCACAGCTGTTGATCTTGATGTCGAGAAGGTTCTCGATGTTCATCTTGGCTGCGATTCCGCGGGGTGCTCCGGGCACTCCGGTGACAAGCCCGATTCCGAGCTCCTCACGGAGGTCCCTCATCACGAACTCGTCTGCAAGCTCTACGGCGGTGACACCGAGCTTCTTCGCGACGTACTCTTTAGCATCCTTGATTCTCATGTTCTTTCCGAACTGCATCCTGGCGATGAGATCTCCGGTGGTCCTGATTCCTCCCATTCCCGATGTCAGGAAGTGAGGCAGGTCCATTCCGGCGGGGTCTCCTACTCCGCACTAGATACCGTCGACGCCTGCAATCTCGACCATTGCCTTGCTGGCCCTGGAGACTGCATCGATCGGGGGCGTCTCGCACATCGGGATTCCTCCGACTCCCATTCCCATGTCCGCGTGGATCGGGATGTTGGATGTCTTGACAGCCTCCTTGATGAATGTGACTGCCCTTGCGATGTTGAATGCAAGTGACTTGCTGGTGTTGGAGTTACAGACTGTTCCGCAGACGTTTGCTCCTGCCTTCTCTGCAAGGTGGACGTACTGGTGGGGATACATTCCTGCAACGACCTGTCCCTCAAACTCGATCATTCCGTGGATTCCCATGATGGACTCTCCAGCGAAACCGACCTGGATGTATGCCTCGGGGCACTGCTCCCTCAGGATCTTGACTCCGTTGAGTGTTCCGACACAGTCCGCATCTCCTGCGGAACCGGTTGTGTCGAAGTTGAATCCATCGGATCCGGCTGCCTGGAGCCTTGTTGCAACGTACTCGATATCCCTTGTGACGTGCTGAGAAGCCAGTTCGGACTGCTGCATGGACTCCTCGATCTTGAACTCCCTCATGAGGTCTGCGGGGTTTCCGTAGGGTCCGTCGGGGGCGTAGTAGAGTCCCTGGTTGGGCATAGCTCCGTAGAAGAACGGTGCGATGATCTCAGCCTGGATCTCCTCCATGGTCTGCATCTCCATGGAGATGATGGGCTTGACAGGCTTGACTGAATAGTCCGAGTGGGCAAGCTCGAATGTGTCGGCTCCAAGTGCCCTCTCGTGCAGCAGTGCTGCCTCGAGCCTTCCCATGTCGACTCCGTTTCCAGAGTTTCCGTTGTCTCCTGTGAAGTCCAGCTGTCCGATATCGTACGAAAGGACGACCTCCTGGCCGGGCTCTACTCCGACGACCCTGTCCTGACACATGATGATCTCGGCGATGTGCTCGATAGCGTTCGCGTCCAACTGGGGGATGGAAGCCATGTCTGCTGCATCGGCGGTACCCTCATGGATATCGTCGAGGATCTTCTCCTTGGTCATGGTGACTCTCTTTCCGTCACCCATTCTTGTGTAATACTCGCTCATTTACTCACCTATTTCAGTCTGAAGCTAATGCTGAGGCTTTCTTGGTCGTCTCGGATGCGGACTCTCCGTAGAGGTCTGCTCCGATCTTATCGGCGTATCCCTGCGTGACAGGTGCACCTCCGACCATGACGGTAACGTTATCACGGATACCGTCGGCTTTGAGGTTATCAATGACTGTCTTCATTCCAGTCATGGTTGTCGTCATGAGTGCGGACATTCCGCAGAAGTTGCAGCCGCCCTTGACCTCCTCGATGAAGTTCTTGAGGGGCACATCCCTTCCGAGATCGTGTACCTCGAATCCTGCACACTGGAGCATCGTAGAGCAGATCGACTTTCCGATGTCGTGAACGTCTCCCTCGACTGTACCCATAACTACAGTTCCCTTGCTCTGTCCGGCGCCTGCACCGGCCTTGAGCTCAGCATCGAGAACATTCATGGCGTTCTTCATTCCTGCTGCCGCACTGAGTACGTGGGGCAGGAACAGCTTTCCCCTCTCGAACAGAACTCCGACGTCGGACATTGCTGCTCCGAGGGCATTGATGATATCCTCAGCAGGCATGCCGGCATCGTGTGCCGCCTGCACCGCTGTAGCGATATCAGGAACCTTACAGGACACCAAAGCATCCTGAAGTTTCTTTGTTTCCTCCTCATAAGCCATTTGTTTTCCTCCTTTTTTTAGCAATAGGTTGCTTGAGTATGAGCAATACTCGTCGATTAATAAGGATATGTAATTAGGTCTATATAGAAGAATTAATCAACCAAATGATATACCATTTCTAACCTGTTTCAAATATTTAAAGTTTATTGGATTTTTAACATATATTTAAATAGGTTTATTGATAAAAAATCACAAATTATCACTTTTTTCATAGGTTATATTTAATATAATACTATGGATGTATGTAATATCCATATATATCTGCTTTTAAGACCGATGGAGAGAGAAAATTTTACCGATTTTTCTATCCCTGAAAATCGGTCGGTCAAAGATGATTAGATTGTAATTACCGCCAACGAAATCAAGTTTATCCAATTTATATTATTAGAAGAAAGTGGTGCTGAAGACCGGATTCGAACCGGCGAACTCCTACGAGAAGGGATCTTGAGTCCCTCGCCTTTGACCAGGCTTGGCAACTTCAGCTTAATGCGGGAGAAGGGGAGTTTGGTTAAAACGTTTATGGAAGTGTAGTGACCTCGCCACGCTTTCCATCGATGTAGAATGTATACTCGTGCTGGGAGACCAAACCTCCCGAGACCTCCACCAATTCTGCATAGCAGGACAGCACACCGTGGCGCATGAGGCTCTTCACACGCTTCTCAGCATCAGGGAACTCGCAGCTCCTGGCGCAGAATGGCTGCTGGAAGAATTCCTCCTTGATGTATTCGTAGAACTCCTGGTCCTTGGGATCGGCGAGCGGCCTCTCCCTTATGATACGGACGATGTTGCCGGGCTTCCCGTTCTTGATCTGTCCCTTACCATTGGTGGCGAAAGGTTCGATGGCCACGGTCATGCCGGCCTCGATCTTGGTCTCGTCACCGTTGTCGTAGTTGGGCACGGAGAATCCAGCATGAAGCTGATGCCTTGAGATCTGATGACCGCAGAGGTTCACGATGGGTGCGTAGCCTGCTCCCCTGATGGTCCTCTCAACGGCGCTGCCGATGTCCTTCAGAGGGACGCCTTCGCCTATGAACTCTGCGACCGTGTTCCTGGCGGTCTTGCTGATCTCCACGAGATCGGGATAGCTGCGGGAGCCTACCTCGACGGTTCCTGCGGTATCTCCGATGAAACCATCCAATATCCCTCCGCAATCGATCTTGACGATATCCCCTACCTCGAATACTGTGTTGTCGTTGCAGCTGGGCGTTGCATGTGCAGCGATCTCGTTCCTGCTTATGTTGCAGGGGAAGGCGAGCTTGCATCCGTGACTGCGGATATACCCCTCCACTTCCTGAGCGACATCGTACAGCTTGGCCCCAGGCTTGCACATGGACATCCCGAGCTCTCTGGCCTCTGCGGAGACCCTTCCTGCCTTGCGCAGCTTCTCTAACTCTTCGCTCGTCAACATTCTAAGACTTCCATGATCTGTTTCTCGGATATGGCGCCCTGACGTATGATCTCAACCTGGTCATCCATCAACCAAACGATGGTCGACGGCTTCCCAAGATTGCAGGCACCTGCGTCGATGTATGTGTCTACAGCATCCCCGAAATCCTCTATTGCGGCGTTGACGCTGATCGCATCAGGGTGGGAGTGCAGGTTGGCCGATGTGGTGATGATGGGGCCGGTGCGCTTGATGAGCTCCAGTGCGAACCTGTTGTCGGGTATGCGGATCCCGACCTTCTGTGATGAAGAGGTCACTATGTCGGGTACGCTGGGCTGTTTCTTGACTATGAGTGTGAGAGGTCCCGGGAGGAATGCCTTGATGAGCTTCTCTGCATTCTCGTTAAGAACGGCGACCTTTTCGATCATGGCCTTGTCGGATACCGCGACGGAGAGGGGCATGTCGAAGGGCCTCTTCTTCGCGAGATAGAGGTTCTTCACAGCGGCCTCGTTGTAGATGTCTGCGCCGATACCATACACGGTCTCTGTGGGGTAGACGACGAGCTTTCCTGCCATGATGTCTTCGGCAGCCGCCTTTACCGCTTCTTCGCATTGAACACCGAAACCGCTAGAATAGTCGCACTTGATTATCTTCACTCAATCACCTACTATTTCCATTCCTCTCATTATGGCGGCATGACCATCAGTAGCCGTGCTGCCATGTCCGGGATACAATCCCTTGATTGGCATGTCTATCAAGTATTTTATAGAATTTCTCAGGAGTTTGATCGACCCGCCGTTGAAATCCGTGCGGCCGACCCCGTCCTCGAAGACAGTGTCGCCTGAGAATAGCGAGGATGAGATCTCATCATAGAAACAAATCCCTCCCCGAGTATGGCCTGGGGTATCGATGACACGTAGCCTGTGGTCTCCTAGATCGATGATGTCTCCATCAAATAGATCCTCGACAGGATACGGCGGGATATTGAGCCCGAAATCGTTTGCTAGGGTGTATAGGGAATCCCCCTCCCTTACAGCAGGAGCATCCTTGGCTCCCGCATATGTCTTGCATCCAAAAGCGTTCATGATCGCAGGGGCACCGCCGATATGGTCAAAATGACAATGGGTAAGAAGTATCACATCTACAGTGCCAGCATCACCAATTATCAGCTTGATCGCATTGATGATATAGCTGGTGGTGAGACCGGTACCGGTATCGATTATGGCATTACGATCGCCGGTAAGAAGGTAGATATTGGAGTCCGCACCCATGTACGGACCTATCTTATGGATCATCAAGACCACTAACGGTAGAACCCTATAAAACAATAGAGATGAAGAAAAGGTAAAGGATTTCCTGAGGATGAGAATTAATTCATACGAAACCTGTTTAACTGCTAGATCACACTCCAGCGACGTCAAAATAACTTTAGTAAGCCAGGACTGAATATCTCGGCGAACCTCGATACTTACATCCGGCTTCTATCAAACTCATCATTTATGAGCGTTATATGGGTACCTCTTTTTTAAGGCGGCTTCGAGCTTAGATGCTTTCAGCTCTTATCCGCTGCGGCGTGGCTACTCAGCATGCCTTGTCAGACAACTGATAAACTAGAGGCCACGAACCCCTGTTCCTCTCGTACTAAAGGGTCCTTCTCATCAGGTACCAACACCTCCATCAAAAAGCAACAAAACTGTCTCGCGACGTTTTAAACCCAGCTCACGATCCCTTTTAATGGGCGAACAACCCCACCCTTGGCAGCTGCTGCACCACCAGGATAGGGAGAGCCGACAGCGAAGTAGCAAGCCACGAGGTCGATATGAACTCTTGCTCGTGACAACTCAATTATCCCCAGGGTAATTTTTCTGATATCAATCACCCCCATTCAGGAGGTTGATTGGTTCGTTAAGCCATAGTTTCCTATCTCCGAACCCTATTGTCTGGTTCCGAGTCAAGCTAGCTTTTACCTTTACATTCTTCGGTAGATTTCTGACCTACCTGAGCTAACCTTTGGGCGCCCTTGTTATCTTTTTGAGGGCGTGGCGCCCCACCCGAACTGCCTGCCTATAGCTGTTCCTCCGGAGAGGTGAGTCGTAAGAAATGATAAGGGCGGTGTTTCATCGGTGACTCGGAGAGATGCTAGCGCACCTTCCTGGGTAACGTCTCCCGCCTACCCTACACATACCATTTCCTACAACAACAACAGGTTGCAGTGAAACTCCATGGGGTCTTCGCTTTCAGATGGAGGGGTCTGGATTGTGCACCAGACTGATTGTTTTCACTAGCGTCATGGCGGGGACAGTAGAACACTCGTTGAGCCTTCATGCAAGTCGCCAATTAAGCGACAAGGTATTACGCTACCTTAAGAGGGTCATAGTTACCCCCGCCGTTTATCGGTCCTTCGATCCGTTGAAACAGATTTTCAGATGCCGACACTGGGCAGGCTTCGGCCTCTATACACATCCTTTCGAACTAGCAGAGACCTATGTTTTTATTAAACAGTCGGTGTTCTCTTGTCACTGCGACCAGTACCTCACAGTACTGGCACCCCTTCTCCCGAAGTTACAGGGCTAATTTGCCGAGTTCCCTCGCCACGATTATGCTAACACGCCTTAGGCTACTCACCTAGGGACACCTGTGTCGGTTCTTGGTACGAACAATAAGATTGTAACTACATTGCTTTCACGGGGACCGGGGATTATCATAAGCGAGCTTACGCTCGCCCCATCGTACATTCTCCAACTTCTCACCATTACGGTTCTTCATCAGATTCGGTACTTAGACAGGCTGACGGGCCTGCAACAACTACCCTGATCCAACAACGTAGGCAAAGATCTTACTGGTTCAGGAATATTAACCTGATTCCCATTCGATAACTTCGATTAAGAGTTACCTTAGGATCGACTAACCCTTGGCTGACGAACATTGCCAAGGAACCCTTGCCCCTGCGGCGACACGGATTCTCACCGTGCTTTGCTGCTACTCACTCCAGGATCCTCGTTGGTACACGGTCCACAGGAGATCACTCCCCTGCTTCTACCCATGCACCACGCCCCGTTACCAAATAACATTTCTGTCTTCTACAGTATCGGTAATCGGTTTAGCCCCGTCCATTTTCTGGGCCCACGATCTAGACCGGTGAGCTGTTACGCTATCTTTGAAGGATGGCTGCTTCTAAGCCCACCTCCCGGTTGTTTTAGACCGCCGACGCCATTTCGTATTACACTTGACCGATATTTAGGGACCTTAACTGTAGTCTGGGTTGTTTCCCTTATGGCCACCAAGCTTACCCCGGATGGCCTCACACCCGACGTCTACGGTGAACGCAAGTTCGGAGTTTGACAAGATGCCGAGGAATTTCTTCCCCTAAGCACCCAATCGGTGCTCTACCTCACGTTCTGCCTCGATCGAGGTCTAGCTGCGACTAGTTTCACGGGGAACCAGCTATTTCCGGCCTAGATTGGCCTTTCACCCCTATACCCAAGTCATCCAAACGATTTGCACATCAGAACTGGTTCGCTCCTCCACCCCCCCTTCGAGGGGCTTCAAGCTGCTCAGGCATAGATCGACCGGCTTCGGGTATCCGCACCATTGACTCCTCGCGAGCACACGATGTCCCTCGTAAAAAACTGCGGACAATCGGTTTCCCTTCGGCTCCCTAATTGAATAGTTAACCTCGCCAATGACCAGAACTCCCTGGATCGTTTTTCGAAACGAACAATATAACACTGGTCCACCAAATTGGTTTCTTCCCTTTGATGCCATATAAATCTTTGACCGTATGGTTTCAGGTCTTTTGACCTCCCGTTAAGGGTACTTTTCAGTCTTCGCTCACGCTACTACTGCACTATCGGACTAGAGACGTATTTAGGGTTGGAAGTGAATGCCTCCCAAATTCATCCGTGATATCCAACACAGACTACTCAAGGACATCAAAAATCTCCATACAAGTTTTCCTCTAAGGGGCTATCACCCTCTACGGCCTGTCTTTCCAGACAAGTTCGAGTATACGAGCTAAGGAGTAAATGAGCCTGCAACACCACATCTCCCTTACCTTTCGATAAGGGATTCAGTTTGCCCTATACCGCGTTCGATCGCCTTTAATAACGGTATCTCTGTTGATTTCTTTTCCTGCGGGTACTAAGATGCTTCAATCCCCCGCGTTCCCGATCATTACTGATCATTCCGAAGAATAGGAAGTCCCATTAGGTAATCGTCGGATCATAGGCTTCTTGCACCTACCCGACGCATATCGCTGCTTGACACGACCCTCTTCAGCGCTCTAGCCGAACCATCCCCCATACGGCGTAGCATCGCCGCTGGCGTATGATCTAGCACACGTCCAGGTTTCGTATGATCGGTGATCACTGGGCTGATCCGCTCTCATCCTCCGTTTACGGGGCCCTACACCACTTCCCCGAGACAGGACCTCTGTTCGGGTGCATGTTACATTCGATTTGAATCGCTGCCATTACTGACATGCGCGAAATGCCCGTACAAGCAGGAAGTATTTAACTCTTGCTTGGCCGGTCTTTCTCTCAAATGATTCGATCTTGACCAACGTGCTATGCACTGGCCACACGACTGGTTGAGTCGCGCAACCCCCTGTAATCGAACCAAGTACTTAAAGCTTAGCAGGACCACGTTTTGGGGTAGCTCGAACCTTCGAACTTATCTCAATCGACAGACACACTGGCTGTCAACTACACGATGGGTCTCATCGCGCAAAGTCGTGTATTCTGGAGTCATATAAAACCCTTGTGTTCAGGGTGTGAAGACCATCATGATGGCATCAGGGATCTTAGCCCTTAAGTCCTTCAAATCAGGATGATACAGACGAACTAGACCCTCTTTGAACATCTTCTTGCCCAGGATCCTAGCTACAACATCTGCATCCGGACTTCCCTCGACCTTCCATGCCCCCGAATCTGAGGATATATCCGTGGAGACGTAGATCGGAAGCCTCAGCCTGATCTTCTCCGACTCATCGCAGATGCTCCAAATGAAATCTATCTGCTCCTTCGGGATATCGATGACGGAACCGCTCTTCGTGCGGTAGGTGTAATCACTAGAGTCTATCATCTGCTCTATCGTCCTCTTGCCGACGGCGAGATTGAAATTGAGCTCCGACATGACCGATGCTAGGAAATCCACCATGTGTCTCCCAATGTTCATATTATATTTATTATAATAATAAGAGAAGAATCGGATCGTCATTCGTTAGAGCGGATGATACGCCTCAATTTCTTGAACTGCCATACCGCTAGTGCGTTGATTATCACTCCGCTCAGGGAGTACACGATAACCATGATGTAGATGATCCCGTCGAAGGGATCCACTCCAAGCAGCCCATAGGCGCTCAGCGCATACAGCACCATGCGCACGGAACCCCAGAACAGGTCGAAGTACATCGGTATCTTCGCCTTCTTCATTGATTGGAGCAATGCGGCACCGACTCCTCTCAGCGCCATGAATGGCAGTATTATGCAGGACAGCTCCAGGCACCAGACCAGCTTGTCCAGCAGGGAATGCATGGATTCCTCATAGGTCATGATGGACATCAGCGGTTCAGCGAACACGAATATCAGAACGGTGGCCACAATGGATATCGCAGCAGTCAGCTTGAAGCTGTACACGTATGCCGCCCACATCTTGTCGGTATCGCCTTGGCCATGTGCTGCGGAGCTCACCGGGATCAGACTGCTCTCGAAGGCCTTGCCCGGAAGCATGAACAGCGAGATGAACCTCCACGGATAGTTGTACATCGTCACTGCCGCCGTACCTCCGGCTACCACGAAAAAGATCCTCTGGATGAAGGTCATGGCGCTGCCGATGAGCTCATTGACAGTCCTTGGTCCGCCCACGGTCAGGACCTCCCTCATCATGACCTTATCCGCCTTGAGGGTGGAAGGGTCCATCCTGATGAGGGTCTTGCCCCTCACATACCATGACAGCCCGATCATCAAAGATATCGTGGCTGACAGACCGGTTGCCAGACCGGCACCGGATATGCCCATCCCCAACACGTATATGAGTATCGGATCCAAGACCATGTTCAGAAGGGCTGCGGTTATCTGTATGATCATGGATCTCCTGGCCGCACCCTCGCCCCTGAGATTGCCTCCCATGACCGTGAGCAGGGTCATCGGTGCGTTCAGCAATATCATCGGTAGAAGGTAATCCCAGCAATTCTGTCTGATGCTGTCTACACCGAGCACGTCTATGGCCGTGTCCAATATCAGCAACAGGGCCAGAGATGCTACCATGGACATCCCGATCCCCAGCAACAGCGCATTGGATGCGAGCTTTGATGCGTCCTCAATCTCCCCGCGGCCGACACGGAACGCGACTGAGGTCGTTGAACCTACGGATATCCCTATGCCTGTGCACATCAGAAGAATGTAGAAAGGGATGATCGTGGAGATGGCGGCTGCAGACTGGGTTCCCAATCCTGATATCCAGAACGTGTCCACGAACTGGTTGATCTCGATGATCGCGAATGCTATCAGGAACGGAGTGAACATGCTGCGGATGGCCTTCTTAGGTTCCCCCAACAGTGTGTCCAAATCATTACTGTCCGACCTGAGCAGCTGCACCATTTGCCTCCCTCCCCCTTCGATTGACTAGTACGATAATAATCTACTGGAAGACAGTATCTTTTTTAAGAGAGTCCGCGATGTGAAACGAGCCATGGATATTCCCGAGAACATCAAGAAAGCATTATCGGAGCATCCCTGCTTCTGCGAGGATGCCCATCATACGTTCGCGAGGATGCACCTGCCGGTGGCACCTAGGTGCAACATCCAATGCAACTACTGCAACAGGAAGTTCGACTGCTGCAACGAGTCCAGGCCCGGTGTGACCAGCGAGGTATTGTCACCGGAGCAGGCACTGGCCAAGGTGAAGGCTGTGAAGGAACAGATCCCCCAGCTGTCGGTCATCGGAATTGCTGGTCCTGGAGACCCGCTTGCCAACGAGAACACATTCCAAGCTCTGGAGCTTATAGGAGAAGAGATGCCGGAGCTGACGCTCTGCGTATCCACCAACGGATTGGCGCTCCCGGACTGCGCCCAGAGATTATACGACCTGAACGTAAGGTTCGTGACGGTCACCATGAACTGCACCGATCCGGAGATCGGGGCCAAGATCTACGATGCCGTGATCTTCGAAGGCAAGAAGCACTCCGGTGTCGAAGGTGCGACCATCCTCAGGGACAGACAGCTCGGAGGCATCAGAAGATGCGTGGACCTGGGGATGCTGGTCAAGATCAACATCGTCATGGTTCCCGGGATCAACGACGACCACATCCCCGACCTGGTGAAGCAGGTCAAGGAGATGGGAGTGTACATCGTGAACATCCTCCCGCTCATCCCTGTTGAAGGGACCAAGTTCTCAGACCTCAAGGCACCTACTCCCTTGGAGAGAAGGGACATGATGGACCGCTGCGGTCTGGACATGAAGATGATGCGTCACTGCAGGCAATGCCGTGCGGATGCCATCGGACTTCTGGGCGAGGACCGTTCCCAGGAATTCACGCACATAGAAGGATGCGGGCTGAAGGATAATCCGATCAATGTCTCCATCGAAGTCGAGAAAGACGAGTCCAAGGTAGCTGTGGCAACCAGCGACGGAAAGACGGTCAATTCCGGATTCGGCAACGCATCGGAGTTCAGGATATACGCTACCGATGGGAACACGGTCAGGTTCCTAAGGACCGTGCCTATCGATAGGTCCGAGACCGTTGCGGGACAGGATCACAGGCATCATATCGAATCCATCGTGAAACAGATCGGGGAGTGCGGAACGGTCATTGTCGAGGAGATCGGCCCCATGCCGTCGAAGATCCTTGCCAGCCTTGGGATCAAGGTCGTGATCTCTGGCGGCGATGTCAACGAAGCTGTCAGACAAACATTCTCCCAGTGACTGGTATATATTTGCGACCCGGTTCATTCAATATGAATTCCAAGATTGCGATAGTCGTCATAGCGGCGATCGTGGTGATAGCATGCTTAGCTACATACATGCTGTACAACCCCGGTGACCAGGGCGACAGACTGAAGGAGGAAATCAAAGTGGGCGACTACTACGAGATGTCTTACACCCTCGACGAGAATCTCGAAGGGTACATGTCCGTCTCCCACTTTATCGAGGAGTACTTCGTCGATCTGGATGATATAGTCGGCGGCGTTGAGGACAGGGTCGAGTTCAAAGGAGAGGAGATCGACTGCATCAGATTCACCAACCTATCGGACGAGATCTGTTATGTGAACGCAGATTCCGGATTCATCTACAAGACTGTCAAAGGCACCGGTGACGACCGGATCGTCAAGCAGGTCACGGACACGAACCTGGACATCGACTCGGTCCCCGGGGATGATCCGCCTCAGGTAGGGACCTTTGTGATCGTAAAGCACAACGAACCACCCTATGGATTCACAACCCATTACGAGGTCGAATCCATCGACGGAAGGACAATCTACGGAAAGACCACCGTCAGCAGTCTGACCGACTCTGTACGCTACCAGGTCACATCCGTCGATGACGGTAACATCGACTTCAAAGTGAACTCCGTGGAATTAAGTGGCGACAGGAGCTATTTCCTCCAGGGCATATCCCTCGAATCATTCCTCGAATACGTCAGCAAAGACGCTGTCAAGACAGATGAGAAGGATGAGAGGATAGAGACTGCCTTCGGCATAAGGGACACCACCGTGTACACCTACAAGATCGATCTTGTAGACGACGGCCTCGAGGGAAGCTCCGCCTATAAGCTGTGGGTGGGAAAGAACGATGTAATCTATTGTGTCGAGTACAGCTACACAGTCGATTATTACGATGATGAAGAGGATTATCTCGAAACTGATGTGGGTATTGAGATCTACAAACTTATCGGAACGAACCTGTTCGCCTGAAACCTGACATCAGGGGCTTCTGCCCCTGACCTTTCCTTTTTGCGATATATTATTAATAAGGGTGCGATAGCCACCCTCGTTAGATAGGAGTGTACATCATGGACGCTCAAGAGATGAGAGAGACTTTCGTCAACTTCTTCAAGGAGAGGGGGCACGCTTACATCAGCTCTGCCTCGCTCATACCTGAGAACGACCCTACCGTTCTGTTCACGACCGCGGGAATGCATCCGCTCGTTCCCTACCTGCTCGGAGAGAAGCACCCTGCAGGCAAGAGACTGGTGGACTTCCAGAAATGCGTTAGGACCGGGGACATAGATGAGGTAGGGGACGCCAGCCACCTCACCTTCTTCGAGATGCTCGGCAACTGGTCGCTTGGAGACTACTTCAAGAAGGAGTCCATCGAGTTCAGCTACGACCTTCTGACCAAGGTCCTCGGCATCAAACCGGAACAGCTGTCCGTCACCGCATTCGCCGGAGACGCTGACGCGCCCAGGGACACTGAGACGGCTGAACTGTGGAAATCCCACGGACTCACCGACGAGCAGATCTACTTCTATCCCAAGTCGGACAACTGGTGGGGACCTGCAGGACAGACAGGACCCTGCGGACCCGACACCGAGATATTCTACGACGACGGAAGGCCCAAATGCGGACCGAACTGCGGACCCTCATGCCACTGCGGTAAATTCACCGAGATTTGGAACAACGTCTTCATGCAGTACAACAAGAACGCTGACGGAACCTTCTCTCCTCTGGCGCAGAAGAACGTCGACACCGGAATGGGTCTGGAGAGGATCCTCCGTATCCTCAACGGCAACGAGACCGTGTACGACACCCCCTTATTCACCCCCATCATCGACAAGATCGCGGAGATCACCGGAAAGAAGTACGGAGAGAACGACGATGACACCAGGGCATTCAGGATCATAGCGGACCACATGAGGGCCGCCACATTCATCCTGGGCGACGGGGTTGTTCCGGCGAAGATCGGACAGGGATACATCCTCAGGAGGCTCATCAGGAGATCCTCCAGGTATATGTCCAAACTCGGCTACGAGGAGCCCTTCATGCAGAAGATCGCAGAGGTCATCGTCAACAACTACTGCAAGGCATACCCCGAGCTGGAGAAGAACAAGGACTTCATCTTCACCAACATCAACAACGAGGAGCTCAAGTTCCACAAGGCTGTGATGAAGGGACTCAGGAGATTCGACCAGATGGTCGCCGAGAACGGTGACAGCCCTGTACTGAACGGAGAGACCGTCTTCAGGCTGTACGACACTTACGGATTCCCCATCGAAATGACTGTGGAGCTGGCGGCTGAGAAGGGCCTGAAGGTCGACATGGACGACTTCAACGGCAGGTTCAAGAAGCACCAGGACGTCTCAAAGGGAGACGGCGGAACATTCAAGGGAGGTCTCGCCGATCACAGCGAGGAGACCACCAAGCTGCACACCGCCACACATCTTCTCAACGCGGCTCTGAGGAAGTTCGTATCGCCGGACATCCACCAGAAGGGATCCAACATCACAGCTGAGAGGCTCAGATTCGACTTCAACCTTGACAGGAAGGTCACGCCCGAGGAGCTCAAGCAGATCGAGGACTGGGTGAACGAATGCATCAAGGCCGAGATCCCTGTGGAGTGCATCGAGATGCCCTACGAGCAGGCCAAGGACGAGGGAGTCGAGGGAGTTTTCACCACAAAATACGGCGAGATCGTCAAGGTCTACAGGATCGGCGACGTTTCCGCAGAGATGTGCGGAGGACCTCACGTCAAGAACACCAAGGAGCTTCAGGGATTCAAGATCAAGAAGGAAGAGAGCTCCGCAGCCGGCGTCAGGCGTATCAAGGCAGTCGTCGGCAAGTTCGACTGAAAACATCATGTGGCCTTATGGCCACATCCTTTTTTCCCGATAATCGTTTAATCCATCACCGCTATCTTTTCGGCATGGTAGACATCAAAGAGGATTGCATCTGTCCCAACAAGGACTGTCCCCGTCACGGTAACTGCCGCGAATGCGTGGAGTTCCATGTGCAAAAAGGTAACAAGCCCCCTGCATGCCTTCGCGTCCAGTGGGCCCAGTACCCATGAGATCAGAACAACTATGTGGCCATACGGCCACACTTCCTTTCAGATTTTCGTATACGGATTTGTGTACTGCCCGTGCTTCTCGGTCTTCCCGTTGCCGTACTGTATAGCGAACTCGGGACAGTGATGAAGGCATCTGAAGCAGATCTCGCAGCGGTCCTTCACCCATTCCGGTTTGCCATCCCTGATCTCTATCGCCTTATCGGGGCATCTGTCAGCGCACAGCCCGCATCCGGTACATCCGTCCGCCAGATGGAAGTTCTTGGTAGCCCTGGCAAGATGGAAGGCTTTATCGGAGAGCGCCCTTGTGAGGGATGATTTTGTCTTCGTGATGAAGTTTCCTTTCTCGCCCTTCTTTATTGATGCTATCAGATCATCTATGGATTTCTCAGAAGCCGCCACTTGATCCTTGATCGAGGATTGGTCGCTGACATCGTATTCCGGTGTCCAGGTATCCGGCATCCTTATCTCGTAGCTGGATTGGAACTCGCTCTTCAGGATCGCCTCCGCATCGTGCTTGAAATGTCCCGTGGTTGATCCGTAAGTGATTATCAGGAATCCCAGCTCCTTGGGATCAACCTTCTCCAGGAACTCCTTCACGATAACAGGCATCGTCCAGAAATACACGGGAGAGACCAACGACAGTTTCACTCCACTGACCTTGGCTGGATCCAGTGCCTCTATCGAGACTGCATCCTCGCCTATTGCTTCGGCGATACGCTCGGCTACTCTCTTGCTGTTCCCGGTTGCTGAGAAATAACAGATCATCGGCCTGGAAATCGTCAGCCCGATATATCAAAATGAAGAGATGATTGCCCAGCCCCGAAATGTTGGGGAAGGGGCTGATGAGGGGTTTCAGATGGTTACAAGCGCCTCGAAGGGATAACCTCTTAGAATCTTACTCTTCCTGGCGCCTTCCGATACGATCTCCGAGATGAAACCTATACGGATGACTTCTCCGCCCTTGGCCTCTATTCCAGTGATGAGTTTCTTTGCGCATTCACCGGACCTGAGCTCATCCATTATCACGATCACTTTGGTCCCTTTGGCGATACCTTCGGTTCCGATCAGCACACTACTGTTCAGCCTATCCGCCATAATAGCCGCGAACATGCTGGACGTTCCTTTGCATGTCACGATGCAGTCGAAGATCTCACGGTCGAACATGCCCATGAATCCTTTGACGGCCTCTTTGAGCGCTTCTGGATCCTCGAAAACCGCTGAATTCTATTCCGGATACCTTAGAGATGCCGGATGGGATACAGAGACGTGCTATTGCCGCAACGGGGAGACGGTATCGGAAGCCATGAGGGACATTATTGATTCTGGCAAGAAGAAGGTGCGCATCATCCCGCTATTCGTAGCGTTCGACGGCCCATCTGCGCTCAAGGCCAGAATGGAGATAGAATCCTTCGGGCTGGAGACGGAATTCTCAAGACCGATTTCTCATTGGAATCGTTCAATCTGATACTGGATTCCAAAGTCCCCGAGGGATGGTGAGGATTGCATAATACGATGCGCCCGAGGCACTGATTATGCACATAAAGTTATCATAACATGCACTCCATCCACATGCAGGTGGGATTGTTTGGATCGCATGATCATCCATGTTGATATGGACTGCTACTACGCATCTGTCGAGATGAGGGACGATCCCTCTCTGAGGGACAAACCCGTAGTGGTACTCTCCCCCTCGGACCAGATTCAGGTCGTGGGAACATGCAACTATCCTGCCAGGGAGGCGGGCTTGCGCTCGGGCATCTCCGTTCAGGAAGCGAAGCGCATCTGCCCCACTGCCGTATTCATCAACGGTAACATGAAGAAGTACCGTGCAGCAACAGAGGAGCTTCACAGCCTCTGGTCGGAATATACGGACGTCATGCAGCCTGTGATGCTTGACGAAGCATACCTGGACGTTACCAATACTGCAGGAGACTTGGACGGGGCCAGACGGTTCGCGCATGAGATCAAGAGACGCGTCAGGGACGAACTGGGCATGGGATGCTCCGTTGGACTGGGGTACAATATGGTATCCGCGAAGGCCGGAAGTGAGGAGATGAAGCCTGACGGATACTTCGAGATACTGTCCCCGCAGGAGTTCATGGATCTGATGGATGGACGCGATATCGGAGAGATAAATTCGATCGGTCCGAAGACATATGAGAAACTTCATTCGATCGGTCTGATCACACCTAAGGACGTACGCGAGCATAGAGCCGAAGTCATTGGTTTGTTGGGCTCTCAGGCACAGAGGATCCTTGACTTGGCCGAAGGTCTGGACTCCAGGGTGGTGACGCCGCATCTCCCGGAGGATTCCAAATCCATCAGCAGGAGCCTGACTTTTCTGAGAAATATCGATGATTACTGGCTTCTTTCAGACGTGATGTTCCTGATGTGTGTTGATATAGTGAACAATCTGAATAGGTACGGTAAATTCGGGAACGGTATGTTCATCATGGGCTCGTACACCGATAGGACCACATTCTCGGCCAACAGATCCATGAAGGCATGTGATGATCCGATAGAGCTGCACGAAGTCGCCATGTCGCTCTTTGACGAGCTTCCTTTCCGTCCAATCAGGCGCATAGGCATCAATGTGTACAACCTGACGAAATCGAATCCTAACCAGACCACTTTGGATTCTCTTCTGGGAACAGATAAAGACGACTCGGAGCTGACTGATCGGTTGGAATCCATCAGGAAAAGGTATGGTATGGACTCCTTGGATAGATACGATATCGACAGGGACACCATTCGCACCATTGCCGAGCATATGAGGACGCATAGGGCCAGATGAATAGAGAAACCGAAGGAAGAGGATTGCGAGGGTGCACAAGGTTTGCTAGCACTTCTCGAAAACCCTGTCTTTCCATATTTCACATCGGCTGATTACCTTCTGCGGACCGCTATGTATGATGCGAAAACGCCCGCCACTATCAGGATCAACAGAGCATCGTATAACGGATTGTCAACCTTTCCTGAATCCAAGGTTGCATAGGCCTTTATCCAGAAGTTATCGAGGACACATTCGTTAAAATCATTTGCGTAATCGTCAATCTCGTCGCACCAATCGATCCATTCACCGTCGCGATACAGGATCAGGAGATGCAGCGAATGCGGAGAGCTCCTCAGGGTATACGAGGGTGTCCACGACACAATCGGCAGCTACGTCAGGTACATCCAGGACAACGAGGTGGTCTGCTTCGCGCAGCATTACAGCGTGGTCATGACCACCTATCTGAGAAACAAGGAACGCCTGAAGGATAACGGCCAGACACTGACGGACTTTGCAAAGTTCACACCATTCGCAGTATCAGATCTGGAATTCGCACCGAAGAACAACGACCTCGTCATGGACGGACCCTTCTCGGAGCCGGATATCTTCTTCCTGAGACGCCAGGCAAGGGCATTCCCCAGCGGAGCCTCCGTCCGATCGGGGGATCGTGAATCGTCCCTTTTCAAGCCATATCATGTCGAGGACCCCTCGGATGACTGGATACTGAATGGATACCGAGGTTCAATCCTTCTTGGCCGTATCGCCTTCGATGATCCCGATCATCTCCGATATGATGCCGGCGACCTTCCTCCCCTTGTCCGTGATGACGATGACCTTGGAATCCGTCCTCCCGGTGCGATACATCTCGATCAATCCCATCGACAGCAGGTCGTTCAGCTTGTCGGTCATCCTCCCGCTGCGGGAGATGTCGTTGTAGATGTCGGACTTGAGAACGGGCGACATCCTGTCAAGGTAGATCAGGAGCGCCATCATGTACTTCCCTTCGAGCTTCGACAGGGTGGAGCGCTCAGGATTCCTCGTCGCACTCCGCTTGAGCAGCGCTTCGCGGACCTCCGGCGGAAGGTCGTCGAAGTCGTGCGGCTCCTCCTTCACGTTGGAGCGGCCGTCTATGCCCTCTCCCAGACGAAGGGACCGCACAGCCCCCCCCCCCCCTCTTGCGTCCCCCCGCCCTCGGCCCCGGATGATATCTCACGATCCGGCGACGGTCCCGACGGGTTCCGCGAGTCTACAACATCCCGATCCGCCGACCGATAGTCGGACGGCGTCATCCCGGATCCCGGCAGGAAGCGGTCTTGGTCTCTCATGCATGATGATTCCAGGACGAGGATTTAAAGCGGGCATGGATTCCCGATTAATTCAACGCTATTGGTGAAGACACAAGATGCACATAATCGGGAGCGCCCAATCTGTGCCCGTTTCAGCGCCCGAAATCGAACCTTTGACCCCTTCTTAATACTCCGTCCCGAATCAACTCATCGACCGTATCTTTCTCCGTCAAGGGAATTAGGGGCCCGAGATGAGGTAAGAGGGTCGGGCGGTGAAGGCCCGCGGGACAATGTATAGGGCATGTGTCCTGCAAGTAAACGGAGATTTTTCGACATCATCTTCCGAGTTTCGGAAGACAACCCGGATCAGAGGTAATATCACCGCTGAAAAGGAGAAATGAAATATGAATACAAAAGGAATGAAATTCCTGGCAGTCCTGGCTGTATTGGCTATGGCGTTCGCCGCATTCGCTGTCGTCGCACCTGCGGAGACAGATGATGCAACGGCTACAACAACCGTTTGGAACTTCAGTGCAGATCCAAACACTCTGACCATCAACGACGATTTTGTTCTGACTGCCACAGATGGACTCACGCTGACAGCAGGAACATACTATTATGTGCCTTCCAGCATGTCGGTTAAGATCACAAAAACCGCAGTCGAAGGAAGCGCTGTTCTTCTGTTGCTCGAGAACGGGGCGACAGTTGATGTCAATATGGACAACTCAGACGGTGCAACGACAATCTACGTGCACGTATTGGGTGTGACGAAGAGCGGCAATGTGCTTTCTTTGCATGGAGATTACTCTAGCACCGCCATTAAGACGGCATGGGCACAAGCTGAAGATTACACAGTACCCAAAATAGTCGCATCTGAAGATGGTGACCCCGCCACATGCGCCAACCAGAACTTTGCTGTTGCTGCAGGGGACAACGTGACACTTAAGTTCACAGAATACAACCATATAACCTATGCTTCCACAGCTGACCTCGAGACCCCAGTGGTTTCCGCCGTCATGCACACCACTGATGCATTCGGTACGATGTGGAACGCATCTGGAGACGTATCAGTCTTCGACTACTACGAGGCAACCGGAACAATCACGTCCACTCAGGCTGGCGGTGACCAGAAGGTCAAGATCACCGATTTCACTGGAAAACTCACAGTTTCTGCTGCAGGAATCGTAACTGTTTCTGAATGGAAAGCTGGAGACATTGAAGTCGTTAAAGCCGCCTCTGGAAAAGATGTCATTATCGATGCAGGTTGTGCAGACGGTACTCTGACAGTCGATAAGGATGCATATGCTAAATCCTATGATGGAGCGATCGATTACAACTTGAACGTGGCCGGAAGCGGAACATTCACGTTTGGTGGCGCCCCCACTATCAGCTTAACGGTTGTCAGCGAGATCCCCCTTACCTATGCAGGTAAGATCATCATCACTGGAGTTCTGATTTCAGATTTGACTCAGGCAGATGCAATCTCAATGAACCTTGAAGTGCAGAATGGCGGAAGGTATGCAGGAACCATGACCTTCATGACTGGAACCACCGTCAATGAGAAGATAATGGTAGATGTTACCGGTGGCGTTGGAAATGCGACCATCGCACACGGAGATTCCATAGACGTCGGAGGATTTATTAACGCCAATGTTGCCGGTTCCTTCATTAAGGGAATCAAAGCTACAAAGATCATCGAGACCACCATCACTGGCGGTTCATTCGATATCCTTGGTGTAGTTGAAACCGCAGGAGAGCTCACTCTCGTTGGAACCACGCTCAACATCGACAAGGATGCAACCCTGACAATCGGTAACGACCAGAATATAGATCTCAGTAACAACTCTGTTCTGAACATCGCTGGTAACCTTACCTTGGCTGATGTCAGCGATACAGCCACCTTTGACAATGTTGGAGGAACGGCCATTGTCAAGACAACGGCTACCGGTACTGTACACCCTGCAATCGCATCCCAGATCACAGTCATCACCGATGACTCCATGGAGACCCAGTATGTGTACGACACAGCTCTGGGACACCACTCATATCCTGCAAGCCAGACCCTTATCGTCGATGGTTCTTGGACTCTTGCAGGCTATACCTACACTAACCCTGCAGACATTTATGTTTCTGGAAAGCTCATAGTTCCTGAGGGATCCACACTCGTTATCGAGGATGGAGCTAAACTCGTCCTTGAAAACTCTGCAGTCCTTGAGGTCTACGGAAAGATCATCATTGATGAGGATGAGGATGACCAGGCTACCGATGGCTACTACGGTGGACTGTTTGTCAACGAGAGCGGTGCCGTATACGTATCCGGACAGATCGTGAACGGCGGAGCAATCGTCATCGATGACAACCAGACTTTCACATTGCTCAGCGGGGCCACCCTCACCAACGAGGACAGCGGAGCGATCAGCACCGGAGCAGCTTCCAAGCTCACTGTAGCAAAGGGAGCAGAGCTCAAGAACCTCGGTAAGATGGATTCTGCTAAAGTCTACAACTTTGGTACCATTACCATCAACAGTGACTACGCGGCAAGGGACATCACCACAATCTATCAGATGGGAGACGGAGCTATCGTCAACGTCAACCTCTATACAATCGACGTGTCTAGATACACGAATGCAGGACTCATCATCACCGATGATGGAATGCACCTCTACACATACAGGGATTCGACACTCCATGATGAGGCATATGTGGTCTCCGAGAACGTCAACACCGTGACAATTACAGCTGCTTTGATGAACGGTGATGCATACATCACATCTGACTACGTGCTCGAGTTCGCCAACTTGACCGTTGTTTCCTCTGTTGTCATCGACAACGTCGGAAAGGAAGGAGTCAAGTATGGAACCAACTACTACGAGAAGGCCATGGACGTTTCCGGAACCATCGACGTGGGATACACCTACGTTGCGACCACCGGATCCGGATCCACGACCTACACAGCAACTTCGAAGGTAACCGCTTCCGCAGCAGACGGAGCTGATTACATGACCGTAACCGGAGTCCTTCTTGTAAAGGACAACTCCGCATTCGAGCTCGCTTCCGGAAACATGATCCTTTCCGGAGCGATAGCAACGGAATCCACAGCGGGATCCTTCACCAAATCCGTCGATTCGACCTTCACCGTCGTCGGCGATGGTATCGCGAAGATTTACGGAGTCCCCCTCAACGCGAGGGCCGGAATCAATGCCACCGAACTGGTCATTCCCACACCCGTATCCAACAGGACCGTCAAGGTCTACACCTACGTGACCATCGACAACGCTCTCGAATACCTTGCAAGCGCCGAGGATGTTGCGAACGAGGCTACCATTTTGGGAATCAACGTCATGACCGAATCCGCAGACCTCTATGCGTCTGACAAGCTCATCGATGCAGGTGTCCTGTACATCTCCGACGGCATCACCCTGACAATCAAGGACGGTGCTGAGCTCAAGGGAACAGGCATCATCTATGTGGATGGAACCATGTTCGCAGAGAACAAGTCCAACGTGAAGATTTCCGAGGACAAAATCTCCGCAGATGTCAAGACGGTCCAGCTCGATTCCAAGGGCAAGGTCGTCAAGGACGGATGGGCCAAATGGACCAACATCATCTCAGCCATCAACAGCACGGATGACGGTACCGTCACCATCACCAGGGCCAACGACAACCCCCTCCAGGATTATGTCGCGATCGCGTCCAACTTGACCATCCCTGCAGGTGTCACACTGAACATCCCCGGTAACGCAGCACCTCTCGTCCTCTTCAACGGAGTGACATTGACTGTCAACGGTGCAGTCGTGATCGGATCCGGAGCTGACATCAAAGCACAGACGGACTTCAACCTAGTCGCCTACAATGTTGTGACCGACACAGATGGTAACGGTATCTATTCATCAGCAATCATCGTCAACGGATCGCTCACATCTGCTGCCAACATAGTGTATGGAAATGGAAATTATGGTACGACAACGAAGAAGGTTACCGCTGATGACTGGACAGGAAAGTCACTTGTTTCTTCGACCGCTGATAGCGGTGCGATCATCGCCGGAGCATACTACACCGTTAACGGATACCATGTTATCTCGAGCCTCGAGATCGCCCTCGCAAATATCGAGGACATCGACGGAAACTTCACCGTCTACGGAGCAGTTGCCGCGGGCAACGTGACATTCGCTGCTACCGAGTACGTCAACCAGATTACCGTTCACGGTGTGAACTTCACCTATGACGCATACCCTGCTGGACTTAACAAACCTGTGGCAAACACTCTCACAGTCGAGAAGCTGACCATCGTCTGTCCCTCAGGAGTATCCTCAGCTAAGATTATTGGTAGTGGATCAGTCACTGGAGCCATAGCGTCCTCCAAGGCGGATATAACCGTCAAAGGCGTATCCGGAATGACCGTCTCTGTCAGTTCGACTGGAGCGATGGCCCTGACTGGTACCGCAGCAACCGCACTCAAGGGAGATTATCTGAACATCGTATCTGGAGAAGTATCAACTGGAGTAGCAAGTCCTGCAACGGCTTTCGTAGTAAACCTTGCATCTAATTCATCCATGGCGATCAACGAAGGGGCAACCCTCAAGGTCGCTGGAGCAACCACACTGGACAATGTTACTGTTAACGGAACATTGAGCGTACCTGCTTCCAAGACACTGAACTTGAAGGCAGAAAAGACCATGACCATCAAAGGAACCCTGGATGTTGCCAAGGCCTCTGCGTCTTCCGCACCCGGTATTTTCAACGTTCTGGATGAAGCTACCATCTACATCGGAATCACGAAGAAGGATATGCAGACTTCTGCAGCAGCATCCGTTTCGGGACCCGTAGCATTCGCTGATGATGCCCGTGTGTTCATCGGCAGCGGAGCCTCCGTTGACAGCAGTTTCACTGATTGCCTCGGCACCACGACCACCGCATTCTACGTGGAAGGAGCACTCTGGTTCACCGCTTACCTTATCGGGGACGGGGCTAGTACAGTTACAGTGGACAAAGTCTCTGTGAGCAACGCAGTTCTCGACGGATGGGCGACCACCAACGGCGGTGCCGCTTACAACTTCGGAACCGCTGTTAACCCCAATTACTACACGCCCACCATCGGAGCCAAGAGTGCCCTGTATGCTGTATTGGATTACGACATCTATGCCGTGATCATTCTGGCAGACCAGGGAGTCAAGAACGTCAGTATCGACGGAGTCCTCCTGAGGAGTGAAGCGACTGGTACCGACACCTTCGCGACTGTTGCCAACCTCGAGGCAGGTACCCACACTGTGGCCTTCTCTCTCTATTCCGGACACGAGGGAACCGCAATCCTCCAGTACGTAGATGCCACCGAAGGAGTCACCGCGACCATCCTCGGAATGAACTTCACCGTTTCCGGAGACAACGAAGGAACCGTAACCCTCCAGCTCGTCGGAATCGAGGAGATCGACCCCGTACCCGAAGAGAAGTCCGAGTGGACCATCACCACCATCCTGCTCGTCATCCTCGTGATCCTGATCGCCGTCATGGCAGTCATCGTCGCGCTCAGGCTCAACAGGAGCTGAAGGTAACTTCGGAACGATGTCGAACAAGAACCAATAACCGAAAGACAAACAGGGCCCGCAAGGGCCCATTCCCTTTTTGTAGTGGACAATCCGCGAACTCTCTCGCAGAACCTTATATCCTATCCTCGCATATCCCTTCCTGCAGCCGTTTGCGGTCAACGGGAAGACAGGCATCCATGGCAATATTCGAGATGCTCATCGGCGTCGGCCCGTACCATTTCTGAGCATCCGGCATCATAGAGTAAGGTATCGTCCGGAACATCATCCCAGCGCAAGCGCCCGTTCCCGTTCGAAGGTCACGAGGACCGCGATCCCTCCTAAGCATCGCGAGGAAAAGTGACCATAAATGTCAGAACAAATCAAGGATACAATCACAGTGGTTCTCCACGACCAGATAATCTCGAACCTTCCGATAGTCGACCCCGATGAGCTAGAGGATGTGCTCATCAACACCGCAGACAAGCTCACCGAGGGCAGCGAGCCAATCATCCTCGAGGCCCTCATGAACGCCCTCGTCGACTTCTACGTCTTCACCATGGAACCAGGCAACGACGAGGAGGATATCGGATTCCTCGTCTCCAACATCGAGGACAAGGTGTGCGATGCGGTCTCGTTCAGGAAGACCATGATCGACAACGGGCATACGACTTCCCGGATGACGAAGAGCCTGTCGAGGATGACGAGGACGACGATCTCCCCCAGACATGGACCTCCTCCCTCCTGGCCCTTCTGCTGAACCCATCGTCCGAAAGACATGAGCGGTCCACGATGTCCACCGGTCTTCCGAGCGCCTCCGAGAGCTCATCCGTGAACCCGCAGTAATCTGAGAACGAGAAGTCATCGGTCGTATCGAGGATGAAATCATAATCGCTGTCCGGCCCGTTCCTGCCGGTCGCCCTCGATCCGAACAAATACACGGCGGTTACGTTGTGGCGTTCCGCTATCGGCGCCACTATCGATGCCATCTCGTCCGCGGTATATCCGTGCCGTCCGTTCCCTCTGTCGCTCATTTCAGACCTCCGGCAGCGATCGTCATCAGCGTGGCGACCGCTTGCGCTATGTCTCTTTGATACATCTGCTAACATATCATCGTATCCTTTGAAAGGGAGGATGTCCCCATCCTCCCGTTTGTCCGGATCAGACCTCCATCATCACCTGGTCCAGCCACTGTTTGGCGGTCTCGGCCCCGGCGAATCCGTCCGCAATCTCATTGACCTCCCTGTTCCTCTCGACGTTGTCGATGCCGAACGGGATCAGGATGTTCGCCAGCTCGTGCAAGAGGCAGTAATCGAGGACCTCCTTCGAGACCCTGTCGTCCAGGAACCCCCTGTTCATGATCACCGTCCTCATCAGGCAGCTCGACTGTCCCGCTTTGGACACCGACTCCCCCTTGGACCAGAACAGCCTCAGGTCCTCGATCTCTTCGATCAGCCCGTTGTCCACGAGCCTGTAGTAGGCGTCCCACAGCTTATCCGTGTCCTCGGAGCCGATGTCTATCGATCTGCTGCGCCCGATGTACTTCTCCTGGTTCAGCATCCTGAACTCGTGGGATGTCAGCCAGTCCTTGGTCCCCTCGGAGTACCCGTCGGTCTCCTCTCCGCGCATCCTCGCCATGATGCGGTCCGCAAGACCTGGTCCGATGCCTCTGATGAAACCCTTTCCGAAACCCCCCTTAACCCCACCGGAGAGGGGAGTTACGATAACGAGCGGACAATGGGCCAACTGTGACTGGTGGACAGACACAGAAAAAAGGTGGACAGAACCGCAAAAATGGTGGACATTGCTGAAATCGATGACAATGTAACCTTTGCGGGTCACTTTTGATGGAATAACACCGCCCAATCAAAAGTGACTCACGGGTCAATAAATTGACCCGTTCATAAGCTGCCCTGCGGGCAGATTGACGATAGGGATAATAACATACTTTGTGATTCTTCATTCAAATACGGTACTAGATCGGATCACACTTCGCCAGAAATCGTACGGGAAATAATCGTTGAACCCATCGTGATCACATCCTTCCGGATGTCGATCGAGAGATAACATAACGCAGTACAGTACGATAATCGAAAAGCGGTACCGAGATTTGCGTTTCATGCGTATAATCGTAGAATAACATGATGTCTGGGCTGTGAGAAGGGTCTGAACTATACAAACTGTTCTTTTTTTGACTTATCTTTAGCGTTAGCTATGTTTTTTGTTTCCAAAATTTATAGGTTATAGCCTGCGCTCAAGTCACTTTTGATGGAATAAGTGGACAGTGTGGGATTTGAACCCACGACCTCCTGCTTGCAAAGCAGGCGATCTTCCAGCTGATCTAACTGCCCAGTAATCCCCCCTATTTGAATAATGGATATAAACCTTATGGTCAGCCCATCCAGACGTCAAATCAAAGGGAAAAATAGAAGGTAATGAGGGGGCGAACCCCCTCGTAAGGGTTTGTTGTTCAAGCGCTGCGGAGCACAATCTCAATGTTGACTCCATCGGGCACCTGGATCCTCATGAGCTGCCTGAGGGCACGCTCGTCGGCATCCAGATCGATGAGCCTCTTGTGAATGCGCATTTCCCAGCGATCCCATGTCTCGCTTCCCTCTCCGTCGGGGCTCTTCCTGCAAGGAACCTTCAGCTTCTTGGTGGGAAGGGGGACGGGTCCGCGGATGTCCACTCCAGTCCTCTGGGAGATTCCCTTGATCTGGGCGCAGACACTGTCGACCTTTGCGGGGTCGGTTCCGCTGAGAGAGATTCTTGCGCGCTGTGACATCGGAATCACTTTCAAGCCTTTTGGACTTCAATGCACATTCCGGCAGCCACGGTCTGTCCCATGTCACGGATGGCGAACCTTCCGAGAGGCGGGAAGTCCTTAGCGGTCTCGACGACCATGGGCTTTGTGGGCTCGACCTTGACGATTGCGATGTCTCCGGTCTTCAGGAAGTCGGGGTGCTCCTGCTTTGCCTGTCCAGACTTGGGGTCGATGGTCTTGATGAGCTCAACGAACCTGCATGCGGTCTGGGTGGTGTGGCAGTGGAACACGGGTGTGTATCCGACTGTGATGACGGAGGGGTGGTTCAGGACGACGATCTGTGCTGTGAAGGACTTAGCAACAGACGGAGGGCTGTCGAGAGGTCCTGCGACGTCTCCCCTCTTGATGTCGTTCTTTGCGACTCCACCGACGTTGAATCCAACGTTGTCTCCGGGCAGTGCCTGGGGCAGCTGCTCGTGGTGCATCTCGATGGTCTTGATCTTTCCCTTCACGTTGGAGGGGTTGAAGATGACATCCATGTTGGGCTTGAGAACTCCAGTCTCGACACGTCCGACAGGAACGGTTCCGATACCGGTGATAGTGTAGACGTCCTGAACGGGCAGCCTGAGGGGCTTCTCTGTGTGCTTCTCGGGAACCTTAAGGTTGTCGAGTGCTGCGATGAGTGTGGGTCCCTTGTACCAGGGGGTGTTGGGGGATGCGGTCTTGACGTTGTCTCCCTCGTATGCGGATACGGGGATGAAGGGGACCTCATCTGTCTTGACACCGACCATCTTCATCAGCTTGGTCATTGCCTCTTTGGCCTCGTTGTACTTGGCCTCGTCGTACTTCACAGCGTCCATCTTGTTGATGGCGACGATGATCTGCTTGACACCGAGGGTGGTTGCGAGGAAGACGTGCTCCTTTGTCTGAGCCTGGGGTCCCTCGATAGCGGAACAGGTGATGACTGCTGCATCTGCCTGGGATGTTCCGGTGATCATGTTCTTGACGAAGTCACGGTGTCCGGGAGCGTCGATGACGGTGAAGTAGTACTTGTCTGTGTAGAACTTCTTGTGAGCGACATCGATGGTAACTCCTCTCTCCCTCTCCTCTTTGAGTCCGTCCATGACCCATGCGAAGTAGAAGGATCCCTTTCCCTTCTCCTCTGCCTCTTTCTTGTACTTCTCGACTAAGTGGGGGTCGATTGCACCGGTCTCGAGCAGGATCCTTCCTGTGAGGGTGGATTTTCCGTGGTCGACGTGTCCGATGATGACCAGATTCATGTGTTCTTTCTCTGCCATATTTGTTCCTCCAATGGAATCTTATTTTATGCGTAAACTAGTTTCATATTAAAAGGTTTAGAGCCCTGAGTAATACTTGTCGTCATAGGGTTCAGGGTTGAGTCCCTTACGGGTCCTGATCTCTGTGACCACTTTCTTCTGCAATTCGGGCACGAGCTTTTCGAATCCAGCGTTCTCGATCGACCAGATCGCACGTCCCTGTGTGCTTCCACGGATATCGGATGAGAATCCGAACATGTCGGCGACAGGACAGATTGCTGTCACGGTCGAGTCTGCTCCGTCCTGTCCCATCTCGAGGATGGTACCGCGGCGCTGGTTGATCAGGTTGACTGCGCCTCCCATGTAATCCGGGGGAACGCTGATGAAGACCTTCTGCATGGGCTCGAGCAGGATTCTTCCTGCCTGGCACATTGCTCCGTAGATACCGTCCCTGACTGCAGGGATGATCTGAGCGGGTCCTCTGTGGATGGTATCCTCGTGGAGTTTTGCATCCATGAGTTTGACTTTGAGTCCGGCGACCTTCTCGTTTGCGAGAGGTCCCCTCATCATGGCCTCTTCGAAGGCCTGCTTCACGAGCTCCATTGTCTCGTGGAGGTACTGGATACCCTTGGTGCAGTCGATCAGAACATTGTTGTTCTTGAATCCGACAACTCCCTTGGCCTGGTCGACGTCCATTCCGCAGTCGACGAGGACCTTTGCGAGCTCCTTGGGATCCTTGATCTTGGCCTCTGTGTCGATCTCTCCCTTGCGAATGGCCTCTTTGACGCCGTCCTCGAGGGGCTCCACGATGAAGTAGAACTTGTTGTGCTTGTTGGGTGACTTACCCTCGAACTCGTTCGGGTTGGGTCCCTTGACGGACTCCTGGTAGACCACGATAGGAGGCGAGGAGACGATGTCGACACCCTGTTCGTTGACGATCCTGTACTCAGTGATCTCGAGGTGCAGCTCTCCCATTCCGGACATGAGGTGCTCCCCGGTCTCGTTGTTGATCTCGATGCTCAGCGAGGGGTCGGCCTTTGCGATGACCCTCAGAACCTCGACCAGTTTGGGCAGGTCCGCCATGCTCTTGGCCTCGATGGCCTTTGTGATGACGGGCTCGGAGTAGTGAGTCATCTTCTCGAAGGGCTCCATGTCCTTCAGTGTGGACACGGTGGATCCTGCGATTGCGTCCTTCAGTCCGGTGACCGCGACGATGTTTCCGGCCTTACACTCTTCGATGGGTGTCCTGTCTGCTCCGACCATCAGTGCGACGGTCTGGACACGCTGGGGTGCGGGCATTCCGGATACATAAAGGGTCATTCCCTTCTTGACGGTTCCAGAGAACAGCCTTCCGATAGCGATCTCTCCAGCCTGCTTGTCCATGATGATCTTGGTGACCATCAGTGCGACCTCTCCGTTGGGGTCGCAGTTCAGCATCTGCTTTCCGAGATCGGAGTTGAGGTCTCCCTTCCAGATGGTGGGGATACGGACCTTCTGTGCCTCGGTCGGGTTGGGGATGTGGTTGATTGCCATCTCCAATGCGACATCTGCGATGGGGATGATCTTGGCGAGCTTCTCCTGTCCGCCCTCCTGAGCACACAGGTCGAAGACCGTGTTGAGATTGAAGGGCTTGGATGCGAGCTGGTCCTTCAGTTCGGGACAAAGGTCCATGGCCCTCTTGTTGACCTCAGGCCTGCTGAGGTAGGGGATTGAGACTGCCCAGTTGTTGTAGGCGGATCCCAGTGCGACGGTTCCGTCCTGAAGGCTGACCTGCCACTCCTTGTTGAGGGGTGCGGGCAGGATGTCCATGATCTTCTGGTTGAACTGTGTGATGATCTTCGAGAACTTGTCGATCATCATCTTGGGGGTCAGCTGCTGCTCGACGATGGCCCTGTCGACCTTGTTGATGAACAGCATGGGTCTGACACGCTCCTTCATTGCCTGCCTGATGACAGTCTCTGTCTGGGGCATGATTCCCTCGACTGCACAACAGAGGATGTATACTCCGTCCAGTGCCCTCATTGCCCTGGTAACGTCTCCACCGAAGTCGACGTGTCCGGGTGTGTCGATGAGGTTAACGAGGTAGTGCTTCAGCTCTCCCGTCTTGGGCTCCCTGTAAGGAACGACCATTGCAGCGGATGCTGCGTTGATGGTGATTCCCCTTGCTGCTTCCTGCTCATCGTAGTCGAGCAGACGCTGCTCTCCTGCTGTCTCGGAGGACATCATTCCGGCTCCTGCGATCAGGTTGTCGGAGAAGGTTGTCTTTCCGTGGTCGATATGAGCGGCAGTTCCGAGGTTCCTGATGAGGGTCTGGTCCTTCATCAGCTCTACTGCTTTCTTTGCGTTGTCTTCTCTGCGTCCCATGTTCACTCACCTGGAGAATCACCTAGCGGACTGAGCGACCCTCTCGATCTCCTCTTTCTTGGCGACCGAGAACGATGTCATGTCACCCTTGGCAGCGAGCATGATCTCGTCTGCAAGGCACTCGTAGATGGGCTTCTTGTTCTTGGACGAAGCGTTGACGACTCCTGTGCTCAGGTTGCGCAGGGCGATGTCGAGCCTCCTCTGGGGAGAGACATCCACTGCCTTGGGCACGGAGATTCCACCGAACTGCAGCCTTGTGACTTCCTCACGGGGTGCTGCGTTCTCCAGAGCCTCGACGAGGACCTGGATGGGGTTCTTCTTGGTCTTTGCTGCGACGATGTCGAAGGCCTGGGAGACCGCCTTGTACGCCTTCATCTTCTTTCCGGTGTACTTCTCGGTCCTCATGATGTTGTTGATGAGCCTCTCGACGATGCTGAGCTTGGACTTTCCGAACCACCTGTTGGCGTGCTTTCCACCGGAGTGGGGCACGTTGGTGGGCGTAAGGTCGATGTATTTTGCGAGTCCTCCGTCGTTGACGACGACCTCTGTGGAGTCGTACTTGCCGAACATGAGGGCCTTCTGTGTGATGATCTCGTCTGCCATGGTAATCACCTAACAGGCTTGTCGATCCTTCCCCTGACCATTTCGTCGAGGGACACGTTGTTGACCTTGATAACCTTGTAACGGACTCCGGGGATATCTCCGTAGGACCTACCCATCCTTCCTCCGATACCTTCGATCATAACCTCGTCGTGCTCATCGATGAAGTTGATAGCACCGTCTCCCACAGCGAAAGCTGTGATCTGACGTCCGTTCTTGATGAGCTGGACTTTCACGCACTTACGGATAGCGGAGTTGGGCTGCTTAGCCTCGATTCCGACTTTCTCCAGTACGATTCCACGGCCCTGGGCGGATCCCTCGAGAGGATCGGACTTCTCCCTGAGCTTGAGGACCCTCTTCTTGTATCCCCTGTCTAACCAGCGGAACTTCTGACGGTCCGTCTTCATTTTTCTTGCTGTGTACAAGCCATTTCCCATAATTTCACCTTCAGAACCTTGCGATTCCAATTGATCATGAGTGCGTTGGTCATCCTCCATAGGATGTACTCAAAGCAATCTGCGTAGCCACAAGTGGTATTTAATAAGTAGCACGCGTGAAGTCGCGTGTATATAATAGAAAAGAGGGGGAATCCCCCGTGGTTTTCATTCGAAGTCCTTGAAGGCCTTCAATATCATCTCGGACGTCACGCCCTTGAGCTCGGGGTTCATCCTGACGATCCTCTCATGCCATGACCTGATGGCGGCGGTGTCGGGCTGTCCGTCCTTGTAGAGCTCTCCGGGGAGTGGGATGCGCTTGTCCTTGGAGACGTACATCCACTTGTCGCCCATCGAATCCTTGATCAGGAAGGGCAGTGTGCGAACCATGACGACTATGGTCGTACGAGGCTGTCCCTTGTACATCTCGATGACCTCGGCCTCGATTACATCCTGAGATACTGGCACATTAGGATTATCCAATGTTATGGGCACCTCTTGGACCGACTTGTCGATCTTGTAGAGACGGCATACGCAGTCCTTGACGGAGGGGTCGAGCTCGGCTACGATGTTGCCCTCCTCGAATTTGGCGCTGATCCTTACGGGGTTCTTGATGGTCATGAACTTCCTGTTGGGGAAGGAATTGACCGTGATGTAGAAGCAGAAGGTGGACGACGGTGCCGCCATGACCTCATCGATGATGGGCTGGAGATCGATGTCGTAGCTCTCCTCTTCCCAGTCAGGGGTCACGTCCTTCTTCTTTCCTGTGACGCCTCCGAAGAAGACTGCCTTCTTCCTAGCTCCGCGCACTGTGACCGTCATCTTGTCCTTGAGCTCCAGGACATCCACGTCCACGGTGTCGAAGGGCTGTGGACCGTTACCGATGTCATATGTGACGTAGGGCACGCACCAGACGACCTTGAAGGTCATTCCGTCGTATGTGAAGGTGTACGGGTCCTCCGAGGATACATCCTTGGTTCCCTTCTCACCGAACACGTTGTAGGACACCTGCAGATCGTCTGTGATGTCTCCCTTTCCAGCATACTGGCAGCTGAACCCGGGGATGATGAAGTATTTGGACGAAGCGAGCTTCTTGCTGCCTTTCTCCAATGTGACCGCCACGGGGCCACCATACTTGCCGGTGTCCACATACATCTGCGCGGCTGCGGACGTGTTCAGGATCTCCCCGTCCTTGCCCACGGCACGGACGATGCATTCGGAAGGCTCGCATCCGGTGACAGATACGGACATGATCGGTTTCTCAGCGTACAGAGGAAGCCTCTCCCCGTCGTAGATGACATCGGCATCGGCCGATGGCTGCGACAAGGTGAACTCTCCCTTGGCTGCCTTCTTGGAGGGCTTCTTCTTGGGAACCTCCTTGACCTCAGGCTCGGGTTCCGGTTTGGGAACCTCCTTGACCTCCTCCTCTGGAGGCACCTCGGAAATGCCCTCGACCTTGGCGGTACCGGACACCAGAACATTGAGCTTGAAGATGGACAGACCGTTCTTCACGGTGCTCTCCAGGAGCTCCGTCTTGAACAGCTTCAGTTCAGCACCGGCCCTGGCCACTGCGGTGACCTCTCCCATCGGCCTGACGACCGGGGATCCGACGCTGTTGTAGAATGAGATGGGGTGGGCCTTGTTGACGAACGCCTTCTCGCCGTCGATGGTTATGGTGAAGTCGTCCATGGGAGTGACCTCGGCAGGAGTGAGATCCACTGTCGAAGGGCGTGTGACTCTTCCCCCTCCCTGTTTGACCGACTCGAGGCGGTGCATCGGGATGACGTTGTCCCCGAACTCCACCGCAACGTTGAAGCGATCGTTCTCTAGACCTTTGTATCTGGGGACGTAAAGCAAGAACTTGCCGTTGTTGAAGTTGATCTTCGGACCGGATCCGATGAATCCGCGTCCAGTCGCAGGCACGGCCTCAGGATTGGCCTTCTTGACTGCTTCAGCCTTCCTGTTGGCCTCTCTTTCCGCCTTGGTCTTGGACTCGGAAAAGAACTCTTCGAAACTCATATCGGTAATGTCCTTTTGGTCACCCATAATCTCACTCACGCCCCAATGTCGCTCCTATCTAAAATATTTGGGGAGGGGTGGATAGGAAAGTTCGCACATACTCTCTTCAAAGTCCGCCGTTTCAGAGCAAAAAACGATGAGGATTCGCGATATTTCGACTCATATAGCTCAGACGCGCGCGTATGTAAACCTTTATAAGTAAACCCCCAATAGCCCAACCCAAGGTGTATAACATGGCCGGAGACGATGATTACTTGGCATTGCTCGACAGAGCAAAAATTGCCTGTCCTGAGACGATCGAGAACCACGAGAGGTTCGAACTCCCTGAGATGGATGTCCTCCAAGAGGGAAAGATCACAGTTCTGAGGAACTTCATCGATATCACCGACAAGCTGAGGAGGGATCCCCAGCACCTGCTCCAGTTCATGCTCAAGGAACTGGGAACCCCCGGAAACATTGAGGGACGCAGGGCTGTTTTCAAAGCCAAGATCGGTCCCCAGCAGATCAACGACAAGATCCAAATGTACACCGAGACCTATGTTATATGTTCCGAGTGCGGCCTGCCCGACACCAAGATGACCAAGGACGGAAGGACACTGATGCTCGAGTGCGAGGCATGCGGTGCACGCAGGCCCATCACCGTCAGGAAATCCGTCAAGGCCGACACCGCCAACACCATCAGGGAAGGCGACATCATCGAGGTCACAATCTCCGATGTTGGAAAGAAGGGCGATGGGGTCGGAAAGGTCTTCGACTACCTGGTCGTCGTTCCCGGAACAGTCAAGGGCGCAACGGTCCACGCGAAGATCACCAAGATCTCGGCCAAGACCGCTTTCGCAGTCCCCACCACCGAGCCCTGCACCCGCTGATGAAGTACTACGTTGAATCGTACGGCTGTACGATGAACTACGGGGAAGGGCGCAAGCTCTCCCGCGACATGGCGTCCATGGGTTACCAGGAGGCATCCTCGCCGGAAGACGCGGACATAGTCATCCTGAATACCTGCACAGTTGTAGAGACCACCGAGAAGCACATGCTCTCGAGGATCTCCGAGCTCAAGAAGATGAAGAAGGAGGTCATCGTCACCGGATGCATGGCTAAGGTTCAGCCCAAGAGGGTCGAGATACGCCTTCCAGAATCCATCGTTCTGGCGCCTTCTGACTACCATCGTTTCGCCAAGGAGGTCGCTGACAGATACGGAATAGCCGGGCCTCCTCTTGCAGTGCATGAAGGGACGGATGCCATTCTGCCGATAGCTCAGGGATGCTTGGGCAATTGCACTTATTGCATCACCAAGTTCGCGAGAGGGAGGCTTCAGAGCTACCCTGAGAATGAGCTTGTTTCGGAATTCAACAGATTCATTGATGACGGAGCCAAGGAGGTCCTCATAACCGCTCAGGACACCGCCTGCTATGGTGCGGACAGTAAGACTGATCTGCCTTCGTTGATTCGTTCGATGCTACAGAAAGATGGAGATTACAGGGTGCGCATAGGCATGATGAACCCCAACCATCTGAAGAAGATCGTCGACGGCCTCATAGAGACTATGGATGACAGCAGGATGTACAGATTCCTGCATATCCCGGTTCAGAGCGGAAGCGATACTGTGCTCAAGAACATGCACAGAGGATACACCGCAGAGACGTTCATGGAATTGGTTGACACCCTACGTGCCAGCATACCAGAAATCAGCATCGCCACAGATATCATAACCGGCTTCCCCGGAGAGACTGATGAGGATCATGAGAAGACCAAGATGCTCATAAAGGATCTTCACGCAGATACCCTCAACATCACGAGATTCTCATCGAGACCGGGTACCGAAGCTGCCTCCATGGAACAGCTCCACGGCAGAATACTCAAAGAGAGATCCACCGAACTGACAGAGCTGAAGAATTCAGTGGAGTACGAAGTGAACAAAAGGCTCATCGGTCAGAGATTCAGAGCTTTAGCGACAGAAGTGGGCAAGGAGGGAACCATAGTCCGCACCGAGTATTACCGTCCAGTAGTCATCAGGGAGGACATCCCGCTCGGAACCTTCGTCGACATCGAGGTCACCGATTGCAGACCCACATATCTGTTCGGACAAAGGTTGTAATAAGACAACTGTATCATCTGGACACAGAGTCCCGTAGTGTAGTGGTCAATCATGCCGGCCTTTGGAGCCGGCGACTCCGGTTCGAACCCGGACGGGACTACCATCATCAATTCTTATAAATCCGTGTTAGGACGAAAGATTAATTCTGAATACTGACTAACCTTCAACCATGACCAAAATCGTTGCAATCAACGGTAGCCCGCGCAAGAACTGGAATACGGACATGCTCGTCCAAGAGGCTGTGAAAGGAGCTGAATCGGAAGGGGCGACCGTGGAGAAGTACGACCTCTACAAGCTGGGAGGAATCTCCGGCTGTGTCTCCTGCTTCGGATGCAAGAGGAAGGATCATGAAGGGGAATGTATCTTCAAGGATGCATTGAAACCCGTTTTGGATTCGATAAAGACCGCTGACGGACTGATAATGGGTGCTCCCAACTATTTTGGAGACCTGTGTGCCGAATTCAAACTCTTCTACTAGAGGCTGATCTTCCCGTACCTCACGTATAACCTGGAAAGGCCATGCTGCAACGACCATTTCATCCCAGTTATGCTCGTGATGACCAGCAACGCAGATGACACGATGTATATGGACAAAATTAACGGTTACAAGGCAACCATCGAAAGGTTCATTGGTCCCACCCAGACCCTGATATCCGGAAACACTATGCAGGTCAACGACTACAGCAAATTCAGCTGGACGTTCTTCAATGCAGAAGAGAGAATCGAGAGAAGGGAGAAAGTGTTCCCCGAGGAGCTGAAGAAAGCATTCTCGATGGGGGTTTCCATCGCCAAAAGGTAAATCATCTGTTCTCTGTGAACAGGAAAAGCGGCTCCAGACCAGATTCGTCATAGAAGCTGCCGCCATTCATCATAGCATCGAACAATGGGCCTGTGCGATCATCGAGTCCCCTCAGCTTGTAGAATGCGCAGAGGAAATCGAAGAAGAGCCTATCGAAGATGTTCAGCTTCTTGCGGTCGATCCATCCCCTCAGATGATAGAACGGGACATTGATGCTGTTCTGGTCCTTGACCTTTGCCCACCCGAACTCCGGAGTTTCTTCCAGGGAGACGGATGCCACGGCCAGGAGCCTCTGCTTGTTGATCTTGTCTATTCCCACTATTGCAGGTCCTCTCAGCCATCCGAAGAACACGATCATCTCATTCGGATCGTATTCGTCCTTGACCGAATAGCACAAATAACCTTTCTTAGAAGCGAAGGCCTCTGCGTATTTCTTTGAAGAACCTGTTTTAGAGGAATAAACAACGATTGTCATTGAAAGTACCTGATAGAAATGAAGTGACGTTCGATGCTACGTTTAGTGCATGGTAAGCTGCCAAGGAATTGCGGGAAATCCTTTACGAATTTCCTTGCAATTGTTACGCGTTAATTTTGAGAGGGATGGGGCGAACCCCATCCCTGCGTAGGAGGTGATCCATCTGCAGGTTCCCCTACAGATACCTTGTTACGACTTAACCTTCCTTGCTAAATCTCAGTTCGAAGACCCTAATCAGGGGCCACCTCACTGAAACCCAACTCGGATGGTTTGACGGGCGGTGTGTGCAAGGAGCAGGGGCATATTCACCGCGAGTTTTTGATTCGCGATTACTACGGAATCCAGCTTCATGAGGGTGAGTTACAACCCTCAATCCGAACTACGGACGGGTTTCGAGATTGACTTCGCCTTTCGGCGTCGTAGCCCATTGTCCCGCCCTTTGTAGCGCGCGTGTAGCCCAAGAGATTCGGGGCATACTGACCTACCGTTGACCTCTCCTTCCTCTGACTTAGCGCCAGCGGTCTCGATAATGTGCCTCCACCCCGGAGGGTGAAGTAGCAATTATAGATGAGGGTCTCGTTCGTTATCTCACTTAAGAGAACGCCTTACGGTACGAACTGACGACGGCCATGCACCACCTCTCTAAGAATCAAGCAAGGTCGTTAGCCTGGCTTTCATGTGATAGTCGCCCTTGGTGAGTTTTCCGGTGTTGAATCCAATTAAACCGCACGCTCCTCCCGTTGCGGTGCTCCCCCGCCAATTCCTTTAAGTTTCATCCTTGCGGACGTACTCCCCAAGTAGCCGACTTAACAACTTCTCTCCGGCACTGAATGCCCCCGAAGGGCCTCCAACACCAAGTCGGCAGCGTTTACACCCTGGACTACCGGGGTATCTAATCCCGTTTGCGACCCAGGGCTTCGTCCCTCACCGTCGGATCCGTTCTAGCTAGACGCCTTCGCCACCGGTGGTCCTTCTAGGATTACAGGATTTTACCCCTACCCCAGAAGTACCTCTAGCCTCTCCCGGTCCCAAGTTTGACAGTCTCTTCGGAAGTCGGAAAGTTGAGCTTCCCGATTTACCCAAAGATTTACCAAACCGGCTACGAACGTTTTAGACTCAATAAAATCGACCACCACTTGGGCTGCAGGTATTACCGCGGCGGCTGGCACCCGTCTTACCCAGCCCTTATTCCTCAAGTTATCTACGCTTGAGAAAAGCTAGAACAAATGTCCTAGCACTAGGATTTCCCTCATCGGGGTTGCCCCCAGTGTGAAGTTTTCGCGACTGCTGCGCCCCGTAGGGCCTGGATTCGTGTCTCAGAATCCAACTCTGGGCTCCCTCTCTCAAGGCCCATACCCGTCGTAGGCTAGGGGGTACTTTACACCCACTACTACCTGATAGGCCGCAGAGCGATCCTTAAGCGCCGGAACTTTGAACCATGACTCATTCCAGATGCCATGATCTATGGGGTATTATCCTCAATTTCCCGAGATTATCCCCCACTTAAGGGCACGTTCTCCACGTGTTACTGAGCAGTCCGCCGAGTCCATAACGACTCTCGACTCGCATGTCTTAATCGAAATCCTATAGCGGTGGCCGCCGGCAGGATCAACCGGAGTCAAATCATTGACTTATTTCGTCTCTGATGGATGAAATTGAAACTGGCAGTTTACCATGTTTCACCGCTGTCCCGCTAAACGGCACACTCTTTCGAATATTCCGTCTAACGGAACATTCGTAGCATCGAACGTCAGAATTCATGAGAGCACGACAGGATGGTGTTTCCCTGTCGGGGATCATGATTCTCCATGATTGCGGCCATATCGGACCGCGCATTCCCCTGTATATTGCTCAAGTATATAAGCCTATATGGAGGCTCCCGAGCCATATACGTGGATCGTGACTTGACCGCCAGTGACTCTGGGAGTCGACCTGACGTCGCATCGCGCAACCCCGTGTAATCTGAGGGAGTATATAAGAATTCCTGACAGACTTCTTTTCCCTCAAATCTTAGGGGTTGATCATCATCGCAAATCGGTCCGGACAACCACTGGATGGTCGCCGCCTCATCGCGCAACCCCCCCTATTTTCACATATTATAAAAACATTGAGGACAGGGAGTTTCAAAGGTTCATGATACTATCCAAAAATAACATTCCATCTTCTATTTCACAGCTTATTCTGATTGGATAGGCATCCTCTCCAATAATCATCTTTTCTATAATATAAGTAAGAAGAGAATTAGTGATGCGACCAAACCTTTATTAGAGATATATCATTCCCCAGAATACAAGTGGAGGTGGCCCAGCCCGGTAAGGCGCCAGCCTGCTAAGCTAGTGCGCTATGCGCTCGCGTGTTCAAATCACGTCCTCCACGCCATTCTCACCTCTTCTATCTGACAAATGACCCTAGGCTGTCGGCCGTTCTTCCGCAAACAACTTTTAGAATCATCGCTATTCCTCTCCGCAACAAGTGGTCCGATGGATAAACGGAATTGGAGAATGAGAGCTCTCAAAGCCTTCAAGATTCTACCCTATGCCCTAGGCATAGCCATGGGGATTCTCTTGTTAGCATACGGAGGATACCTCCTCTACAAAGACGTCTACGTCTCCATCGAACCTTCCTCGCTGATTGTCATCGCACACATTATTATGACCATTTCAGGACTGTTCATCATCATTGTCGGAAGAAGAGACCTGATAAGATGCATAGGACTCTATGCGGTTTCCCTAGGATTGTCCCGTTTTGCCCTGAGATTAGATATATTGGACTTCGATGACATGGTGCCCGCGGCCATCAACTGTGTCATGATATTGCTGGCGATTAACCTGATGTACACCGGTGCATCCTTCTGCATGGGAAGGGTCATCAGGCGCCTGTCCATGTCAATCACATCCATCATACTCGCAATGATCGATCTGCTCATGCTGGTCGCCAATGGATCCCAGAGCATACTGCCCTTCACACCATATATTGACACCAATACAAGGTTCGTAGAGTGCATAATGTACCTGGTGCTGCTCATCTTGCTAGATACGGAGTTCATTCGTTATGGAACATCGGAAGGCCGGATAGTCACCCACCTGACCCGCATACGCGAGAACTACCGCATGGATGACGATGCACATATCAACCCTATTGTAGCGGAGAATCTCCTGAACCGCGACGGAAATCTTTGGATAAGGAACAACGACGGCCCAGTCGACCGTGAGATGACGTTCACCATCACCGGGAATACCATGGAGGCGAACGTGACCGCACAGATATGGAAAGGGCATGACGGCATATATCTGACCATCTCTTCCAACCCAGGTTCCATCATACACGCCAACAGGATAAAGGTGGACGTTGTTCGCAGAGAGGGTAACGTCCTCCACATGTACGGCAAAGACGGTACCGACTTCATAGTCGGTCTCAGCAAGGGGGCGAGATCCTGAACAACGGGATGAACAGGAGCAAGATTGGCAGACATATGTCCGTACTCCCCAAGGTGTTGCTTGTCCTGATAGCCATTGGCTGTCTGTCCATCTTCGTCGCGACACTGATCCTGATAATCGTCCCGAAGGAAGTGTTCGATATCACCACAGAGTGGGCATCACTCGCGTACATTATCCCCGCAATCCTTGTCATACGCTACATAAACAGGCCGCCGAGGTTCGCTATACTGACGATTGCAGTCTGCATCCCGGTGATTGAAATGGGGACCTTGATCCCCGAATTGATGGAAGCACCCGGTATGGCCATCCTGTTCTTCATGGATCTCGTCATGATGGTGAGCGGAATTCACTGTTTCATCGGAGACGAACACAGTGTGACCCGTCTGATATACGTCAGCATAACCATGATGATTCTTAATCTGGCCGCCAGTTTCATGATCCTCATCATCGCCATCTTAAGCCTGGAAGTCGATCTGATGCTGCTTGCAGTGTACAACCTTTCATCGGTCTTCATCTATCTCCTCTTCACGCTCTTCCTTATCCAGAGGGACGTCCGTGAGGAAAGTATGGGCTCGAAGCTCAGAGGAGGCATAGAGGCCACGGATGCATTGCTGTCCTCCGGGCCCGGGGCGTACATCTACACGGAGGAGGTCTATCCCCTCCTAGGAATGGACATGAGCAAATGGTATGTAACTGGTCTAGACTGCCCGATCGAGGCCCTGTACACAGCCACAGTCCACGACGGCAAGAGATCCCTGCTGCTCACCTCCAAGAAGTGGAGAGGCGAGAACAGGATCAGGATCAGCGTCGATGAGGATCTGAAGACCCGCCCGTACGGTACCGGTTTCCCTCTCAACTACCATTCATTCGAACAGGCCAGCGAGGGCCTGTACCTCCGTTTGTACGGGGATGAAGGCTTCTTCATGAGGATACGCATCAAGGACAAACCGAAGGTGCAGCCCAGATTCTTCCAAACTGCCGACCTAGATATCTACGAGTGGGAAGAACAGCTACAGGAAGAGTATCCCCAGAATGATTAATTACGGAACTCCTGATTACGTATCATGAAATTCCTACTGATCACAGACCTCCATCAGAACGCATCGGCTCTGGATTGGATCAACGAGGAGATCGAAGAGCACAAGGTGGACTTCGTCATCCATCTAGGCGACGTCACGGACATGGGCACGGCCGACGAAGCGGTCGAGCTTCTCTCCAAGATCAAGGGAAAGGTGTATGTCCTTCCGGGCAACTGCGATGCAAGGGACATGCCGTCCAAGATCGGAGATATCGCCATAGACATGCACAAAAAGAGGACCGTCATCGACGGATACGACCTAGTTGGGCTGGGCGGCGGGAACAGGAGTCCCTTCGATTCGCCTTTTGAACTGGAGGAGGACGAGATATACGACAGTCTGAAACCGATATCCTCGAAGGGTATGATCCTCATGACTCACGCACCTTCCTATGGAATCCTGGATGAGATTCCCTCCGGAGCGCACGTCGGGTGCCCTGCTATCAAGAAGATCGTCGATGAGTACAAACCTATTCTGGCGATGTCCGGACACATCCATGAAGCGATCGGATGCAAGGAGATCGACGGAACGGTCTTCGTCAACCCCGGTCCTGCAAAGGACGGTTACAGCGCGATCATCACTGTGGACGGCGGAAAGGTCGTCGATGTGATGATGCTCCACAAAGAATGAACTTCACAACTGATGGCCGTCGACCTGCGACGACCATCAGATCTGTGTAAGCACCGCTCTCGTATTCTCTGACGCCCACTTTCTTGAATCCCAATCCCGAATAGAATCTCTTTGCATTCTCGTTCTTGGGATTCACTTCCAGAACAGCTCTCTTGCAGGCCCTGGCCCTACCGTAATCCAATACCAGCTTCACAGCTTCGCTGCCGTAACCCTCGCCCCTGTGCTCAGGAGCGATGTAGACCTTGCTGATGAATAGTTCGTCGCCTTCCTTGCCGGCGGACATCAGGCCCAGGATCCGCCCGTCCTTGACAGGGTATGCGTAGAAATGGCCCATTGACATATCCTTCCTGATCCTCCCCGGGCCGACCCAATCGTCGAATATGTCCTCGGCGTGCTGCCTTCCGCCCTTGATGATTGGAGCATACGTGTCCACCCACATATCGTGGATGTACTCCGAGATGGATTCGGCATCGGATTCATTCAGGAATATCAATTCCATGACTGGAAATCGGTTTGCTGATAAATACTGGTAGCGCACAAGAATTCTGATTTTTTATGCACAACCAATACCCCCTATAGGTATAGTTAAATAGAATGCAATCAGATAGTGCTACACCCATCCAATGGGGTAGAGACTCGAGGATGTCCAGTTCAACCACTCTGTGTCTCGTGGCCGATGGCGAGATCGGTCATCATCGACAATCTCTCTGGACATTCGGGGTTTCGCCGGGAGATTCATCTCTCCCGGATCTTCCTGGTATCTTATTTCTGATAACTTTTATATAGAGCACTATAATTAGAGGGCTCGATTACTATGGCACTTTGGCAGGGTAAATCCAACAGAAAGCCCACTGGAGGCAGACTCGTCCCCAGTCAGGGAAAGAGAAAATTCGAGATCAGCAGAGAGAAGCAGTACACCAAGATCGGTGCAACGAATCTCAAGCAGTATCGCGGAATGGGCGGAAGTGTCAAGGTTGGTATGCTCAGCACAGAGTACGCAAATGTAATGGACAAGAAGACTAACAAGGTCACAAAGGCAAAGATCCTGACCGTTAAGTCCAACCCCTCGGATCCCAACTATGTTCAGCGTAACATCATGAACAAGGGAGCCACCATCTCCACAGAGATCGGAGATGCCATCATCACATCCAGGCCTGGCCAGGATGGAGCAATTAACGCAGTGCTCATCGAGTAATCACATTGACACAAACCACTTACTTACCCCTCTGGGGGTAAGGATGTTTCTTTTTCTAACAACAATTCGGAAATACTTATTAGTCCGACTTCTATCCTACAGCCATGACATACGATCCGGATGTTGCGATTACGCTATGGCCAGAGTATTTCGACGCTAACCTGACCAGGGCACAGGGAAGGAGGCTGCCCAAGGAATTGTGCGTGCCTAACCCTGATCTCGACCTCATCGCAAAGGGTGCGATGATTTTGGATCTTGAATTCGAGATACGCGAGGACATGTCCTACCCCAAGTTCCCCCGTGAGAAGCACGGATGCGTCAAAGTGGAGAGGACCGACATGTCCAAGACCGAGCTTCTGCCCAAGATCGCAGAGGTCCTGGTGAAGAACCAGGGAAGGTGATGTCAATGATATCCGGTCTTGATTCAAGAGTGATCGATGCCAACTCGGAAGCCTTGGGCATCCCCGTATCCACTCTGATGGACAACGCGGGGAAGGTCGTTTCCAGCTTCCTTATCGAACATTATCCTCAGAGCCGCATACTGTTCGTTTGCGGTCCCGGAAACAACGGCGGTGACGGATTCGCCGCAGCGCTGCTCATGGACCCTTCAATGGTCACCGTAGCGCTCCTCAAGAAATCCAACACAATCCACTCTGAGATCTCCAAGCAGAGATACTCGAAGCTTCAGTGCAGGGTTGAGGAATACAATTCAAGCCTTCTCAACGAGGCGGATGTCATAGTGGACTGTGCTCTAGGCACAGGAATCAGGGGCAAAGTGAAGGACCCCTACAGAAGTTTCATACTGGAGGCGAATGCGTCAGGCCTCCCCATCGTATCGGTCGATGTCCCTTCCGGACTCGGATCCGATGTCACCATCGTACCCCGGACTACGATCACCTTCCACGATGTCAAGACCGGAATGAACGATGACAACTGCGGGAACATCCTTGTTGCCGATGTGGGCATCCCCGTCGATGCCATGAAGTTCATCGGACCCGGGGATGTCCTCAGATACCCTGTTCCGGACGAGAACAGTCACAAGGGAGAGAACGGCAGGCTCATGATCATCGCAGGAGGACCCTACTACGGTGCTGCGGTCATGTGCTCCCTTTCAGCACTCAGGACCGGAGCGGACATAGTAAGGCTTTACACACCGGAGAATGTCGCATCCATCGCTGCGACGTATTCGCCTGTCCTCATGATCACTCCCCTTCCGGGGAACCACCTGACCACAGAATCGGTCGATATGCTCCTGGCGGAATCCATGAATTACGATGCTGTCCTTATCGGACCCGGTATCGGAAAGGACCCGGACACCATGCTGGCCGTCAAAGAGTTCGTCAGGAAGTGCAAGACGCCTATGGTCGTCGATGCAGATGCGCTGTCAGCCATCATCGGCATGGAGATCTCCACACCTACGATCCTCACCCCCCACAAGGGAGAATTCCGTAAACTCGACTCGCAGTACGGAGGCCCTGAGCCCCTCGCCCAGCTGATGAATGTCACGCTGCTCGTCAAGGGCCATGTGGACACCATCACCAACGGTAACGCGACAAGGTACAACAGATCCGGAACCGCTGCGATGACCGGTGCAGGAACCGGAGACGTCCTCTCAGGAGCCGTCGCCGCACTCCTGTCAAAAGGACTCAGCAGCATGGAGGCTGCATCGCTCGGTGCCTTCCTGTCTGGAAAAGCTGGAGAGTATGCCTTCAAAGACAAGTCCTACGGACTGGTGGCCACCGACATCATCGAGGAGATCCCCCACGTTCTGAGAGACAACCTGAGGTGAAGATGGACCTTCAACCGGTCTACGGCATACCCGCCCTCAAGGCCGGAAACAGCCTTGTGATCACCGACCTACACATCGGTCTGGAATCCCATCTCAGAGCCAAAGGATTCCATCTCACATCTCATACCTCTGATATGCATCAGGCCATCCTGGATGCTGCCGATGATGACATCAACAGACTTGTGGTCATAGGCGACGTCAAGGACTCCGTTCCCGGATCCACGAAACAGGAGTATGCTGAGATTCCGGATTTCTTCGAGAGCCTGTTCGAACGCTTCAATTCCATAGATGTTGTGCGGGGCAACCACGACACGATGATTGAGGAATTCCTCCCGTCGAAAGTCAGGATACGCCCTGCCACCGGTCTCAAGATAGATGATCTTGGGCTCATCCACGGCCATACGTGGCCCTCGGAGGAAGTCATGGACTGCGACACCCTCATCTTAGGCCACAACCACCCTGCGGTCATGTTCAGAGACGGTGTCGGAAGGCAAATGACAGAACCGTGCTGGTTCAAGGGAACCTTCGCCAAGACAGAGGGTGAGAAGTATCAGAAGCTGCCTCGCAACTTCATCGTGGTCCCTGCGTTCAACAGGATGCTTGGCGGTTCTCCGGTGAACGTCATCGGAGAGGATCTTCTGGGGCCTGTTCTGAACAGTGACCTGTTGGATCTGGACAATGCGCACCTGTATCTTCTGGACGGCATAGATCTCGGAAAGAGATCGAACAACATGATATCCGGAAGGGAAAACACCAGATTCAAACAGGGCCCTCAGAGCCGTGCGAAGTACAGTTGATCTTTTTCAATAATCAAAACGCAGAAGTAAGAAGTGGTTTTGCGGGCGGGAGGGGTTGCCCCCTCCCTTTTATTGTTTTCAGTTCCTGGTGACCGTGTCGTAGACAGATCCGTCAGAGTTCCTGATGACTGCTGTCAAAGGCATCTGTCCAGGCAGGCTGTGGGTTGCACAGGAGTTGCAGGGGTCGTATGCCCTGAACGCCATCTCAACCATGTTCAGCAGACCGGGGGAGACCTCATAGTTGTGGATGAGTCCCTTTGCGACCTTGGCAACGTCCATACAAATGGGTCCGTTGTTGTTGGTCGTTCCGACGACAAGGTTACATGCAGTGACAATACCGTTCTCGTCACAGGTGTAGTCGTGTGTCAGGGTTCCGCGGGGAGCCTCGACGCATCCTACTCCGCGTCCGCCGGCGTGGATGTCCTTCTGCTTGATGTCGCTGCTGGTCAGGTCAGGGCACTGTGCGTCCTCGAAACACTTCTCAGCGCAGCAGAGCAGCTCGATAAGCCTTGCCCAGTGAGTGACCAGTGTGTGCTGGCAGGGTCCCTCGACTCCAGCGTCCTTGAGGATTCCCTTGTACTTCTCGAACTCTTCCTGAGCGAGAGGTGTGGGCATCTCCTTCGCGACGTTGAGCCTGGAAAGGGGCGATGCTCTGTACATTCCACTGTCGGGTCCGGGAACGAGTCCCTTGTATCCGGGCTTCCTCAGGTAGGGGAACTTCTCGTAGGACCAGGGCTCGACTGCCTCTCCGATGTGGTCGAGGTAGTCGTAGGGGTCGTAAAGATCCCAGTCCTCTCCCTTCTGGTTGACGACCTTGACCTTTCCGTCGTGGATCTCGAACTGTCCCCTCTCGTTGACGAGTCCCATGTGGTATGTCTCGTTGTAGTAGAGGTCGGGGTTGAGGACGATGTCCATGTACTCCTTGTTTCCGAGAACGACATCGTTGAAGACCTGCATAGAGGTCTTTGCGAAGTCGATCATTCCCTGAGCGTAGCCGATGATCTCCTTCTGCTGCTCCTTTGTGATAGCAGTGGTGACTCCACCGGGAACTCCCATCACGGGGTGAGTGGGCTTTCCTCCGATGATAGCCTGAACCTTCTGGGCCTCCGCACGTGTCTTGAGGACTGCTCCTCCGAGTTCGAGTCCTACGCGGGCTACGACTCCGAGAACGTTCCTCTCCGCGGCAGGTGCTGCGGGTCCGCAGACGAAGTCGGGTGCTGCCAGCGCATAGAAGTGCGCGATGTGGCTGTGCACGAAGTGGGCGTTGTAGAACGTGTCCCTGAGGAGGTACGCGACCTCTGTGGGCTTCGTGTTGTAGCATCCGTCAATCGCCTTTGTCGAGGCCATGTGGTGTGCTCCGGGGCACACTCCGCACAGCCTTGCTGTGATCTGGTTGAGCTCTGTTACTTTCCTTCCGATGCAGAATCTCTCGAATCCCCTGACCTCGGGAACCTGCCAGTATGCGTTGGCAACGTCTCCCTTGTCGTCGAGGAAGATCTCGATCTTTCCGTGTCCCTCGAGACGTGTGATGGGGTCGACGGTCACTTTGTTTCCGGTGACCTTCTGCTTCTCGTCCCAAATGATAGGTCCTGTCATTTCACTGACCTCCTTCTACAACTGCTTTCCTAATCAATGACTTACCGAGAGTGAATGCGTAGAAGTATCCGAGCGGGTCCTTGACTTCCGACATGATCTTCACGATCTCGCTCTCTCCGATAATTCCGTCGTCCTCGCGGATGGGGAACATCGAAGCGATAGCTGTGAACACACTTGCTCCGTGCTCCTGGACATCGGATGTGGGTCCGTAGCATCCACGGCAGGGCTGGCCTACCTTGGTGCACCTTGCACCGCATCCGCCGACTGTTGCGGGTCCGAGGCACAGGATTCCCTGGTCCATCAGGCACACGTCGGGCTTGACATCGATCTCGTGGGGCTCGTAGATGTGCTCGATTCTGAGGTTCTCCTTCTTCCTGGGGCACTCCTCGCACAGGGTCTTGGTGGTGATTCCAATCTCGGCTCCCTTGGGCGGGAGGGGAACTCCCCTGTAAGCGAAGTCCGCGACTGCCTTGAGCAGGACGCTGATGGACTCCTGGAGGGGAGGACATCCGGGGACGTAGTAGTCGACGTCGATGACCTGGTCGAGTGTCTTGACTGTGTCGTAGAACACAGGCAGAGTGAGCTCTCCCTCAGGTGCCTGGTATGAGGTCTGGGGGACAACGGGTGCACCGGCGTGGTAATCCGCCTGGAAGTTGGCTGTCGTGGGAGTCTTCTGGTAGACGTACTCCAGAATCTCCTTTCCCTCTCCGGGGACGAGGTTTGCAAGGGCGGGGCTTCCACCGAAGCATGCACAGGTTCCGTATGAGACAACGACCTTGGACTTCTTCCTCAGAAGCTTGACCATGTGCTCGTTCTCGGAATTCCTTACTGCTCCGGAGATGATGGAGACGAGAATCTCTCCGTCTTCCATTGCCTCGATGTCCTTCTCCTTTCCGTCGGCTGCGATAGGCCACATTACGATGTCTGCCATGTCACCGATGGTGAGGATCCTCTCGTTTGTGTCGAGGAGTGAAACGTCGCATCCTCCACAGGCTGCTGCCCAGTAGATAGCGAGCTTGAACTTTCCTCCTGGAGGTGCTCCGGGGAGAAGCTCTCCAAGGTCTGCTGCCTGGAGTCCGATGGGCTCCTTGGGTCCGTCTGCGACGGGTGCAGCTGCTGCCTTGGGTGCCGCGGCTGCCTTTGCTGCCTTAGGCTCCTCTTTCTTCTCTCCCTTCTTGAATAACTTATCGAAGAATCCCATATCAGTTCGCCTCCTCTTTCTTGAGCGGTGTGGGTCCGAGCTGCTTGATCACATCGACGAAGTCGACGATTGTCTTCTGGAATTTCTCTCCCTCTGATGCGGAGACCCACTCAAGTTTGAGTCTCTTGGGGTCGAAACCGTACTGCTCGAGGACCATCCTCAGCAGAGCAATTCTTCTCCTGGCCCTGTAGTTACCGCCGATGTAGTGGCAGTCTGCAGGGTGGCATCCGAGCACCATGACTCCGTCTGCTCCCTTGGAGAAGGCCCTGAGAACGAACTCGGGGTCGACACGTGCGGAGCACATTGTCCTGATGATACGGAAGTTTGTGGGCATCTGAAGCCTTGCGACTCCAGCTCCGTCTGCACCGGCGTATGAACACCAGTTGCAGCAGAATGTTACAATCCTTGGCTCAAAGTCTGCCATTTCACTGACCTCCTACGGGGAAATCGAGACATGCGTCGATCTCAGCGCAGATCTGCTTGTTCCTGAATCCTCTCTGCTCCATCGCACCTGCAGGACAGGACGCGACACAGCTTCCGCATCCCTTACAGAGACCGGCGTTGACGAAACTCTTGAAGGCTCCGTTGGGCTGCTCGACGAGCGAGATGGCGTTGTAATCACAGCATCCTACACAGACACCGCAACCGTCACAGCGGTCGGGGTTGGAGGTAGCTACGATACCCTCGGAAATGTACTTGGACTTGGAGATGACGGTCAGCATCCTGGAGGCTGCTCCGGATGCCTGAGCGATACACTCGTCCATGAACTTGGGCCAGTGTGCGGTTCCTGCAACGTATACTCCCTCAGTTGCGAAGTCGACGGGCCTCAGTTTCTGATGGGCCTCGAAGTAGTAACCGTCCTTGGAGATGGGGACCTTGACCATCTTGGCGAGCTCCTCCTTCTCCTCCCTGAGGGGTGCGATACCGGTAGCGAGCACCAGGGTGTCGACGGGGACGTCGAGATCCTCTCCGAGTGTTGCGTCGTATGCGTTGATGTAGGTTCCGTTGTACTTGGGCAGCTCGTCCTCGACGGGGTACCTAAGGAACCTGACTCCCAGCTGGCATGCCTTCAGGTACATCTCCTCACGGAATCCGTATGTCCTGATGTCCTTGTGGATGATGGTGACATTCGCTGTGGGGTCCTTCAACTTGATCTTGATCGCGTTGCGGAGCATGGAAGCGCAGCAGACACGTGAACAGTACTTGACCTTGTCGTTCCTGGATCCGATACAGCTGACGAATACAACGTCCTTTCCGTTGAAGTCTCCGGATTCGAGTTTCTTCTCGAGTGCGATCTGGGTTGTGACCTTCTCATCGTTTCCGAATCCGTACTCTGTGGGCTGGTACTGGGCAGCTCCGACGGCGAAGAGGACTCCTCCGACGGGGTACTTGGTACCGTCGCTGAGCTGGAGCTCAAAGTTACCCTTGAATCCGGGGATGTCCTTAACGGTAACACCGGTGTGGACTGTGATGAGCTTCTCGTTCTGCACTTTCTTGATTGTCTCTGCGAGGTAATCCTTAACGGAAACTCCATCCTCCTTGAAGTTGAAGTTGCGTGCGAATCCTCCGAGTTCCTTCTCCCTCTCGACGAGGTGGACAGGGAATCCCTGTGCGGCGATGTCGAGTGCAGCGTTCATTCCGGTGATTCCTCCTCCGATGATGGCTGCTGCCTGGGTGACGGGGATCTCGGATCCCTCGAGAGGCTCGAGCAAGCATGCCTTTGCGATGGCCATCCTCAGAAGGTCCTTTGCCTTTGCGGTTGCCTCGTCGTGGGCGTGCATGTGGATCCACGAGCACTGGTCACGGATGTTGGCCATGTTGAACAGGTACTTGTTCAGTCCTCCGTTCCTGCATGCCTCCCTGAAGAGGGGCTCGTGTGTCCTGGGGGTACAGGATGCGACGACGACTCTGTTGAGGTCGTGCTCCTTGATTGCTGTGGAAATCGCATCCAGACAGTCCTGTGCACATGCATACTGTGACTCGCTGGAGATGACGACTCCGGGAAGTGTCTTCGCGTACTCTGTGACGGCGGGGACATCAACGACTGATCCGATGTTGATACCGCAGTGGCAGACCCATACTCCGACCCTGGGCTCGATACCGATGACTTCCTTCTCCTCGGGGTAGACTTTGGGAGCGCAGGGCTCGAAGTTCTTGCCGACGATCCATGCTCCGGCCTTTGCGGAGGATCCGCATGCCTCGGCGACGGATGTGGGGATGTCCTTGGGTGCCGCGAAGGCTCCGGTTACGAAGATACCGGGCCTGGTTGTCTCGAGGGGGTGGAAGACCGTGGTCTTACAGAATCCGTACTCGTTGAGCTCGATTCCAAGTGTCTGGGCGAACTCCTCGGCTCCCTCGGGGGGTGTGAGACCGATTGAGAGGACTGCCATGTCGAACTCCTCTGTTACACCATCGTTGTTGTCGTCGGTGTAGCTGATGAGCAGCTTCTTTGTCTCGGGGTCCTCCTCGATGTTGGAGACACGTGCACCGCGGTGCATGTTGATTCCGTACTCCTTCTGGCCTCTCTCGATGTAGGCCTCGAACTCCTTTCCGTAGGACCTGATGTCCATGAAGAAGATGTCCTCCTGGAGATCTCCGTGCTCCTTTGTGATCATTGCCTGCTTTGTCGCGTACATACAGCAGACGGAAGAACAGTACTTCTTCCATCCCTTCTTCTGGGACCTGGATCCGCAGCACTGGATGTAGGCGATCTTCTTGGGTGCCTCTCCGTTGGAGGGGCAGACGATGTGACCCCTGTGAGGTCCGGATGCGCACATGATCCTCTCGTACTCGATGGCGGTGACGACGTTTGCGAACCTGCCGTATCCGTACTCGCTGGCGATGTGTGCGTCCCATACCTTGAATCCGATCGCAGAAATGATGGATCCGACTTCGAGTGTGATGAGCTCATCCTTATCATCGTAGTGGATTGCGCCCTTTCCACAAGCCTTGGCGCAGTTTCCACATTTGTCTTTGTTGATCTTCATGCAAACGCTGGCGTCGATAACTGCAACCCTGGGCACAGCCTGTGCGTGGGGGATGTAGATTGCCTTCCTTGTTGTAAGCCCGAACTCATACTTGTCGGGGATGTTCTTAACAGGACACTTTGCGAGACAGTCTCCACAGCCGGTACACTCGTTGGGGTTGACGTACCTGGCCTTCTTGAGGACAGTCACCTTGAAATCTCCTGCTTTACCCTCGACCTTCTGAACCTCGTGGTAGGTCAGAACGTCAATGTTGGGATGTCCGTTACAATCCGCCATTTTAGGCGAGAGGATACATGCGGAACAATCATTCGTAGGGAATGTCTTGTCGAGACGGCACATGATTCCACCGATTGTGGGGTCTTTCTCCACAAGGTAGACATGAATGTCCCTGTCTGCAAGATCAAGCGATGCTTGAATACCCGCAATTCCTCCTCCGATAACCAATGCCGATTTTGTCAAATCATTGCCTCCCGTATAAGGAATAATTAAGGCATGAATTATTGGTATATTAAGGGCTTTTACGAAAGCGATAAATATTCTTAATAATTATTACAAAGACCGTCGAAGTCGATTTTTGATTAAAATCAAAAAATTGCTAAAAATTAATTGTTATTTCATGTGCCAGCATTTCTTTTATTGACATTAATTTATCTCATCCTTTATGATAATGCTACCAAATTTTTAGTTAAATTTTGAATTTTAATTCGTATTTAGGCGAAATAAAATTATATCTTCATATTAAGTGATGTTAAAATAATTTTTAAATAGTGCGGAAATGGGGATTTTTTGCGTACAATTTTTGTCTGGCTATCAGATTGATGATGGATACATGATTCATCCATCTAAAGACCTAAAATTATTTAGGAAGAGCTAAAAAACAATAGGAAAACAACGATTATCGACCGTGGTGGCGACGACGAGAAAGATGTTAAGAAAGAGGACGTTGTACCCTGGTCCATGGTCGTGAAAGCCGTCCGCGGAAGAAGGCGCTACATCGTCTACACAGTGCCGGAATCCGCAGGGAGATCCGATGTCCTCTCAGCATTGTCAAGCTTAGAGAAATTCATGCCCGATCTCCGCGTCATCACTAGCTTCGGAGGCAAGGCTGTAGTTAGATGCAACCCCTCTGAGAAGGAGGCCGTGACGGAGGCCATGAAGGCAGCCTATCCGGGGTGCGAATCCCTCATCACATCAGGAACTCTCAGGAAGATACGTGAGGAATATCCCGAACTTAAGGTCTCCCAGAAGAAGAAACGCTGAACCTTCCTACCTCTTCCTTTTATAATACTTTAAGAATGCTCCCGCGTAAAGAAAAAGGAGCAGCAATTATGCAACCCGGACAAATGGCTTATGACAGGGGGATCACAGTTTTCTCCCCTGACGGAAGACTTTTCCAAGTAGAGTACGCCCGTGAGGCCGTGAAGAAAGGTTCCACGACCATCGGACTGAAGTACAAAGGCGGAGTGGCCCTCATCGTCGACAAGAGATCGATGAGCAAACTCCTGGAGCCTAAATCCACCGAGAAGATCCACGATATCGATGACTACATCGGATGTGCGACTTCTGGACTCGTTGCGGACGCTAGGGTGCTGGTCGATCAGGCCAGGCATGAGGCCCAGGTCCACAGGGTCAGCTACGGCGAGAACATCTCCGTCGAGATGCTCGTCAAGAAGGTCTGCGATTACAAGCAGCAGTTCACCCAGTACGGCGGGGCACGTCCCTTCGGAACAGCCCTCCTGGTAGCTGGAACGGATGACCTCGGAGTACACCTCTTCGAGACCGACCCCTCCGGAGCACTTGTCGCATACAAAGCGACCGGAATCGGAAGCGGACGCCCCGCAGTCATGGATGTATTCGAGAAGGAATACAAGGACGACATGACCGCCAATGTGGCACTGAAGCTCGGACTGAAGGCGTTGGAGGCAGCCATCGAGGAGAAGCCCAGCGCCGAGACCACAGAGATCGGTGTTGCCGAGGTCGGAAAGAGGTTCAGGAGACTGACCGAATCTGAGATCGAGGCACTGCTGAAGAAATCCAAGGAAAAGGCCTGAGGCAGGAACATGGTCAGCCTTGATGACGCGATCACAGCGAAGCTTGAGAGTCACGGAGAGACATTCGAGATCCTCCTAGACCCCAAGGTATTCGACCTGATCAAACAGGGAAAGTCCTTCGACATCGTCGACTACATGGCAGTGGAGGAGGTCTTCAAGAACGCAAGCAAGGGGACCAAGCAGGCAGAGGACAAACTGAAGGAGGCCTTCGGGACAGAGGACGTCGCGGAGATCGCGAGCAAGATCGTCGAGAAGGGTGAGATTCAAATCACGGCAGAACAGCGCAAGGAGATGCTGGAGGCCAAGAAGCAACAGATAATCACCTACATCGCCGCAAATGCGATCAACCCGCAGACAAAGACTCCCCACCCGCCGCTGAGGATACAGCTGGCGCTGGAGGAGGCCAAGTTCCACGTGGACCCCTTCAAACCGCTGGACAAGGAGATCGACGAGGCTATGAAACTCCTCAGACCTCTCCTTCCCATAAGGTTCGAGAAATCCCATATCGCCATCAAACTGGACGGTGCCGATTACGGTCGCTGCTTCGATGACATCATCAGCTACGGTATCGTCGAGAAGGAAGAATGGACCGCTGACGGTTCATGGATAGGCGTCATGGAGATACCTGCAGGCCTGATAACAGAGATCACGGACAAGCTCAAGCACAAAACGAAGGGCTCTGCATCCGTGAAATTGATTAATTGACATTCGCGAGAGTGATAAAATGGAAAAAAGAAACGCCAGACAGACACGTCAGATTGTCGTGCCCGGTGACATCCTCGACGGAACGGGGATGAGGCCCGGAGAGAACGCATACGTGCTGGACGGCAAGGTTCGCGCCAGCGTTATGGGAGTAAGGAATGTCTTCCAGAACACTGTCGGAGTCATTCCCCTCAGGGGAGGATACATGCCCACATCCGGCGACACCGTCTTCGGAGTCATCGTGGACATCGGACCCTCCAACTGGTTGGTGGATATCGGTGCACCTTACCCTGCACCGCTGCATGTGAGCGAAGTACCCTGGAAGGTCGAGTTCGGAGACACATCCAGGTTCCTGACCATCGGGAACGTTGTGCTCCTGAAGGTGCTCGCAGTGGACGAGAGCAAGAAGATCTCCGTCACGATGAAGGATTCGGGACTGAGGAAGATCGAGGGCGGAAGGCTCGTGAAGATCTCCCACACCAAGGTCTCCAGGGTCATCGGCAAGAGCGGATCTATGATCTCCATGCTGAAGAACATGACCGACTGCCGTATCACCGTCGGACAGAACGGATGGATATGGGTGGACGGCGAGGATGAGGAAGCTGACGTGGCAGTCGAGGCGATCAAGATGATCGAGGACCTCGCCCAGAGCAGCAACCTGACTGACAGGATTAAAGAATTTATCGAGAAGAAGATCCCTCAAGACGAGGAATATGATGAGGGGGATGAGTGACCATGAGCGGACACACAGATATGGTATTAGTTGACGATAACGGCCTCAGGATCGACGGAAGGACCGCCGACCAGCACAGGCCCTTCAAGATTGAGGCAGGAGTCCTCAACAATGCGGACGGGTCCGCATACGTGGAGATTGGAAAGAACAAGGTCCTTGCAGCGGTCTACGGACCCAGGGAATGCCACCCCAGGCACCTGCAGGACCCTACGAAGGCCATCGTGCAGTGCAAGTACAACATGCAGTCCTTCTCTGTCAGCGACAGGAAGAGGCCCGGACCGGACAGAAGGTCCATCGAGATTTCCAAGATCATCTCCGAGGCACTGGAGAAGGTCGTCCTCACAGAGCTCTACCCCCGTGCATCCATCGATGTCTACATCGAGATCCTGCAGGCTAACGCAGGAACAAGGTGCGCAGGACTCACAGCGGCATCCGTCGCACTCGCCGACGCAGGTATCCCCATGAGGGACATCGTCCCTGCACTGGCATGCGGAAAGGCTGACGGACACGTCCTCCTGGACCTCAACAAGGAGGAGGACAACTACGGACAGGCGGATGTGCCCATCGCGATCATCCCCTCCACTGACGAGATCGTTCTCCTGCAGATGGACGGAAACATGACACGCGAGGAGTTCGACCACGGAATCAAGATGGCCGTCGCAGGCTGCCACGAGCTCCATGAGCTCCAGGTGGACGCACTGAAGAGACGCTACTCCAAGAACGCAGAGGAGGCATCCGAATGACCGAGATGATGTCCGAGATCAAGCGCGACCACATGATGAAGCTCATCGCCGACGGCAAGAGACTGGACGGACGCGGAGTCACCGACGTCCGTGACATCAGCATCGTCACCGATGTCATCGAGAGCGCAGACGGATCCGCAAGGATCAAGATGGGAAAGACCGAGGTCATCGCCGGAGTCAAGATCATCCCCGGAACACCGTTCCCTGACACCCCCAACATCGGAGTGCTCACGACCGGTGCCGAGCTGATCCCCATGGCACACCCCACATTCGAGTCCGGACCGCCCGGAGAGGATGCGATCGAGCTCGCCCGTGTCGTCGACCGCGGTATCCGTGAGTCAGGCATGGTCGATGTCGAGGCACTGTGCATCGTACCCGGAGAAGAGGTCTGGATGTGCTTCGTCGACATATACGCCCTCGACTATGACGGCAACCTGTTCGACGCTGCCAACCTGGCTGCGGTATGCGCACTCAAGTCGGCTACCATCCCGGGAGAGCAGTACGGAAAGGGAGAGAACAAGCCCCTGCCCATCACATGCACCCCCATATCCATCACTGAGGTCAAAATAGGTAATACTTTAATAGTAGACCCTAATTTCGACGAAGAGCAGATTTCAACCGCCCGTCTGACGGTTACGACCGACGACATCGGCAACTTCAGAGCCATGCAGAAAGGCGGATGCGGATCGATCACACTCGACGAACTCAGCCTCTGTCTCGACAGGGCTGTTGAGAAGGGTGCTGAGATCAGGAAACTCATCGGGTGAAACCTATGTCAAAGAGAACAGAGAAGGCAGGAAGTTCCGGAAGGTTCGGAGCAAGGTACGGAGTTATCGTACGCAACAGGATCAAGACCATCGAGGCCCAGCAGAAGGGAAAGCACGAGTGCCCCGTCTGCCACCACATGAACGTGAAGAGGGTCAGCTCCGGTATTTGGTACTGCAGCCGCTGCGAGACAAAGTTCGCAGCCGCAGCATACAGCCCCGACACAAAGAAGGACATCTCGCAGGTCTCAGAGCAGTGAGACGATCTGAACGGTGATTACAATGAGCGCAGGCGAATACAGATGTGCTAAGTGTAACGAGCCCCAGAACGTCAACTCCCTCGGACTCCAGTGCGAGAAGTGCGGATACCAGATCTTCTTGAAGGACAGGCCTGTCGACAAGAAGGTCTACAGCACCGATTGAGATGATCGAGGCCGATCTCAGGCTGACCGGCGGAATAGCGTCGGTCACAGTCCCCACGATCTCCCCCGAGGCAGGGAGGGAACTCCCCCGCACGGAGACCGAAGTGGAACTGAAGGGTGACGAGGCCCTGATACACATCAGGGCCACGGACACCACAGCCATGAGGGCGGCGATCAACTCGTATCTCGAGTGCGTACGCGTGATAGAAGACATAGGAAATCTGACAAAGGTGAACCAATGAACGGAATAAGCCCACAGCTTCAGAACCAGATCACCCAGTTCCAGCAGGTGCAGCAGCAACTCCAGGCGGTCACATCGCAGAAGATGCAGATGGATGCCAACAGGCGCGAGCTCGTGAAGACCAAGGACGAACTGGAGAAGTCCACGGGAACGGTCTACAGGACCTCCGGTGCCTTCATGATCAAGGTCGACGACGTGGAGTCCCTCAAATCCGAGCTCGACGAGTCCATCGAGACCCTCGAGGTCAGGATCGGATCCCTGGAGCGCCAGGAAACCTCTCTCAAGGAGAAGTACACCTCGCTGCAGGAGGCCATCAACAAGGCCATGGGAACCGCCCAAGAGTAAACCCGATAACAATTTCATCCCGGAATCGATCATTCCGGGATATTTTTCTTATAACATCACTATAATTATTCGTGCATGACAGATGCACTCGTCCTTACGGATGTCCGTAAGACGTATGGTCAGAGGGAAGCCGTGCACGGCGTCTCGCTGACGGTTAAGGAAGGAGAGGTGTTCGGTCTGATCGGCCACAACGGTGCCGGTAAGACCACCATCCTCAGGATGATATCAACCATCCTCAAGATCACCTCCGGGACAATCCAGGTCTATGGAAAAGACGTCACCAAGGAGTCCGACGACGTCAGGGAGCTCATCAGCTACTTGCCCGAGGACGCCGGGGCGTACAAGGACATGACCGGCAGGAGATACCTCACGTTCATAGCGGAATTCTTCGTCTCTGGAAAGGAGAGGGACGAGATGGTGGAGAAGGGCATCGCCCTCGCCGATCTCGGTGACAAGATCGACTACAGGATCGACACCTACAGCAAGGGAATGATGCGCAGACTCCTCATCGCTAGGGCGATCATGACATCCCCCAGGCTCGCCATATTGGACGAGGTGACGTCCGGACTGGATGTCATCAACGCCTACGAGATCAGGGAGGTCATAAGGAAGATCTCCAAGAGCGGTGTGACCATCATCATGTCATCTCACAACATGTTCGAAGTGGACATGCTGTGCGACAGAGTAGGTATGATCGATCAGGGGAACCTGATCGAGGTCGGAACCCCTGAAGAGCTCAAGCAAAAATACGGAAAGGACAACCTCGAAGAGGTGTTCGTAGCGGCGGTGAAAGGAGCATGAGCGATCTATCCAACATCGTAAGGAAGGAGGTCAAGGAACTCCTCACGCCCGGATCCGTGGCTTCCGTGATCATCATGATGGTCCTCTTCGCAGGGCTGGGCGGACTCATAGGTGAAGAGGTGCAGAAGAGCGCCGTGCTGCCCACCATAGGCATAGCGAACTACGAGGACCAGTACATCGAGACGGAATACGGCTCATGGGATGCATACGATTTCCTGATCAGCTTCTACCTCAGCAGCGGCGATAAGAGGATCACCCCCTCCAACGTCGAGGACTTCGTCATCAAGATGGATAAAGGCAACATCCTAGAACAGATGGAATCCACAGGAGCCTCAGTGGTCCTGGTCCTTGGTGATGATTTCAAGAAGAACATAGAGGACAGCATGGATGCGGCCACATCCGGCGAGGGAGGACCCTACGAGAAGGGAGACATCTACCAGTACTACCTCTACCAGCCCTCGGGAATGATCGGAGGTACCGTGTCCTCGACCACCACGTCGTACATCGTCCAATACATGAACAGCAGCCTCTCGGCCTTCCTCATGCTCGGAGAGGATGCAGGATTCATCAACTTCCTGAAGACCCCTGTGAACGGATCGCATACCGTCACCTACATCAACGGAGAGCCTTACGAGGACGTCACTCCCTCCGACATCAGCGAGGCGTTGACAGGTCAGACCATGTTCATCCCGATGATCATCATGATCATCATCATGATGGTGGGAAGCATCGTCATAAGCTCCATGGGATCCGAGAAGGAGAACAAGACTCTGGAGACGCTGCTGACCCTGCCGATCAGCAGGACCACCATAGTCACCGGTAAGATCATCGCAGCAGCGGCTGTCGGACTGATATTCGGATTGGCCTACATGGTCGGCATGGGGCTTTACATCGGTTCGGTCACAGCGATGGCCGTGGGCGGCAGCGGAATAGACATAGGGTCGTTCGGTCTGGCGCTCGGACTCACCGATTATGCACTGATAGGACTGTCCATGTTCCTCTCGATCGCATGCGCATTGGGAATATGCATGATCCTCGGAGCGTTTGCGAAGAACTACAAATCGGCGCAGACGATGACCATGCCTCTTAGCATCCTTGCCATCATCCCCATGTTCATCACGATGTTCTCAGGATGGTACGGCTCCAACATCATCATCAAAGCTGTGCTGTTCGTCATACCTTTCAGCCACCCCATGATGGCTCCGGAGGCACTGCTCAACGGTGACATGACGTTGGTGCTGGCAGGTCTGGTTTACATGGCGGCGTTCGCATTGGTGTCGATATTCATCACCGTCAGGCTGTACAAGTCCGATATCCTCATCACAGGACTCGGGCAGAACAAGTACGTGGAAAAGCTGACCGGACGCAACAAGCGCAAGAAATGATTTCAGGGGGTTCATCCCCCTTACTTTTCTCAGTTGGACTTCTTATCGTCGCGGACACGACGCGGATAAGCCGTGAACTCCAGGTCCTTTGTGAAGACGCCCAGATATGTATAGAACGGATTGATGTACTTCGAATCGACATACGTGCGGAACTCAGGATCGACGTTCTGCAGAATGTCCACCAGAGTGGTCCTGAGATCCTGAACGCGTTCTGTCGATATCCCGTCGAAGTAAGCATTCATCTGTGCGTTTGTATCGCGCATGACCTGCTCGCTCAGCTCTTTGCCTTTCTCGGTAAGGAACACACGGTACTTCTTGGACCTGGGGGATTCCCTGTCGTCGTCGACAAGCCCCATCTCTGTGAGCAACCTGATGACGCGGTTGGTGTTCCCAGGATCGATATCCAGGAAATCAGATAATTCCAGAAGTGTCTGGGGGCCCTGAAGATTCAATGCGATCAGATAGAAAGCATGTGAACTGGTCAGATCATATTGGGAAAGGGATTTGTTCATCGCTTTCCTCATGAGGAAAGTCATACGCTCGAAGAAGATCGGCAGGAAAGAATTCCAATACATGTTGTTCAGATCTTCCGTTCCCTCTAGGATATTAGTTGCAGTCGTATACTCTATCCCGTGGTCGGATTCTACAACAGACTTCTTCTCTTCCTGCTTTTTCATGCGCTTCAAGGGATGATTTCCCCCTTATTTTACAATGTCGACCCCCCGGTCGATTACAGGCCGAGGGGCCAAATGTTGGGTTTTATGACCGTTCTCAGTCCACCATAGCGGATGCCATCTTGTTGGCAGCCTCAGTCGCGGTCTCAGCGTAAATATCAGCGCCGATCTCGTCTGCCCATCCCTGTGTAACGGGCGCCCCGCCAACATTGGTCACGAGACCTTCTCTGATTCCTGCGGACCTGAGGGCATCCTCAAGGGTCTTCTGGTTGATCATCGTAGAGGTCATCAGAGCTGAGGTTCCGACTGCTACTGCATCATTGTCTATGATAGCCTGAACGATGTCCGTCACCAGAACATCTTTTCCGAGGTTGATGACCTCGAATCCAGCGACCTTCATCAGGATGGCTGCGATATCCTTACCGATGGAGTGGATGTCTCCCTCGATGGTGCACATCACGATCTTTCCGAGCCCTTCGGAATCGGAGGATGATCCGATGTATGGGGACAGGACCTCCATTCCCACATCCATGGCCTTGGCGGAGGCCATCATCTGAGGCAGGAATACCTCCTTGGCTTCGTATTTGGCGCCTACGGCGTTTATTCCCTCTGTATATCCCTTCTGGATGAGGGATAGAAGATCGGCTCCCGCAGCGACAGCCTCGTCTGCAACCGCCTTAGCCTCTTTGGCATTGTAAGAAACGACAGCGTCGTAAGCCCTCTTGATGAATGCTGCCTGTGCCTCTTCTCCGATGTCCTTGGTCTCGTACTTCACTGATGCGACAGCTGCTTCGGAAACCTGCTCGTTTTTCTTATACTCGTGGACTTCCTCGACCTTGTTAGCATTCTCTTCCTCAAGCTCCTTGAACTTCTTGGTGATGATTGCATCAATGGCCGCCTCTGCCTCGGATGAGAGCGGGCTTACAACGGGTGCTTCTAGGATCCTCATAACGATCTCGTGAGCGAGGTCCACGGTATCCTTCTTTCCATCAGCGGCCCAAGGATCGAACATACGCCTGTCTATGACGGCGGGTTTGGAAGGGAGATCCATGTGTTGCATGGTGTCCTCGTAATCGAGGAAGTTGTTTCCGATTCCTACCTCGCGTATCGACTTGTATGCAAGAGTCCCATCATTGACCTCGACTCCGTTCTTCGCATATCTGAACATGCCTATGACATCGTTGTCGATGACCAGCTGCTCCAGGGAGAAGGACATTCCGAGCTCCAGCATTCCCGCGCCGTAGATGTTCGATGCTCCTGCGAGGGAGGGCATCATTCCGGTGATGGTCTTCTCATGTGCTGCCTGTGCATTGGGAGTCTTTGCATCGGACTAGGTTCCTGCGACGATCGAGGGGATCTTGTAGAAGTGTGCCAGCTGTGCGACAGATGCGCTGATGAGCGCTAGCTCGGGCGATCCTACGGGCGCAGCATCGTTGACGAAGTCGAAACATGTGGTGGATGACCCGTAGAAGGTGAGAGCTCCAGGGTGTGCGAGCTGTACGAGTGTGATTCCCGCGAGCACCTCTGCATTGTGGGTGACAAGGGTTCCCGCGATGAAGATCGGTGATGATGCTGCTCCCATTGCCATGCTCAGACACATGAAGGGCATACCATACTCGGGCGCATTGATAGCGAGCTGACAGAAGACATCATCAAGCTGCAAAGGGCTTGAAGGGCATCCTCCGACGAGGAAAAAGGGCTCTTTCATTGCCCTGTTCTTGTTCCCGCCGTAGCATGCGACCTCTATGTCGAAGTATTCCTGCATGAATCCTGGATCGGGATCGAGAAGCATAGGTTTGGAAGAGTTTGCGATAATCGCCTTGACCTCCCTCAGAGAACGTACGGGATCGAGAGCATGATCGATCGCTGAAACGGGTGAACAGAACCAATCTATATTGTCGCACGACTCGACCAGCTTTGAAATCCTAGCCATATCCTCGAGTGTGCTGTCACGACAGTTGAACTCGTCATGGTCCACGTAATCTATCATACGGGTTCCGACACCGAAGGTCATATCGTTGACCACTGAACCGTCGGATACCATCCTTACGTTATGCCTACCGTCACGGCTATACATAGTGAACTCGGGAGGACAGTTCTTTATCGCGTTCTCGACGACATCCTTGGGAATCTTGACGATTCTGGTGTTGTCATCCACTGTGCATCCTGCCTTACGGTAGATGTCACGTGCTTCCTTGTTGTTCACAAGTATTCCTGGCTCCATCAGGACCTTAAGGGTCGCATCATGGATGTCTCTCATCTCATCTTCGCTTAGGACCTGCACTTTCAGATTCTTCATTTTCCTTGCCTCCGATTATATTGCATAAGCAATATTGTCTTAACAATATTGTTACAACAATATAAGTATAAAATATTGTCTAGACTTCATTTTAGTCGACGGCTCTTTCTGTCAACCTATTTATGATTCCTAGATATGTCACGGACATGTTCGGGGATATCGCGGACAAACTCAAAGGGAAGAGGAAGGTCATCCTGGTCCACGGCAATGCGGATATGGATGCCATAGGCTCCGCTTATGCTCTGAAGAGGGCTTTCCCCGAGGCGGACATCTTCGCCGGTAACGGCATCGACAGGATCAGTAGGCTTGTCGTCGAGAAGATGGACGTGCCCATTCTGGAATCTTGCGACATATCGAGATACGATCAGGTCGTCATCGTCGATACCTCGTCCCCGGAACAGCTTGAGACCGAGGTTGAGATCCCCAAGGATGCCATCATCATAGATCACCACGTCCCCACCGGGAAATGGGACGGGTACAACTTCTACTGCGATGACAAGAGGACATCCTGCTGCGAGATAATCAAAGAGATCCTCGATGAGAGCAACACCCCGATAGACCGTGATATGGCCCTCATGCTGATCGGCGGAATGATAACGGACAGCGGACATTTCCAATTCGCCAAACCGGGGCTCTTGGAGGCCTTTGCTGACCTCATGAGGCGCTGCAACATTGACATGGACGAGGCCTACAACTTCACAGTGGCTCCGGTCAGCATGTCCGAGAAGATCGCCATGCTCAAGGCCATCGAAAGGACCAAGTTCGACCGTGTAGGGAACTACATCGTCGCCACCGCGTACGGAGGGAGCTTCGAGGCATCATCCTGCAGGGCGATCATGAACGCCGGGGCGGATGTGGTCTTCGTCGGATCACAGAGGGATGATACCTTCAGGATAAGCTCCAGAGCTACCCAGGAGGTCGTCCGCAAGGGACTGCACCTCGGGGAGATCGTTCAGGGTATCGGCAAGGAGACGGTCACCGACGGCGGGGGACACGGTGGAGCGGCAGGACTCTCCGGGATCGGGGATGTCGAGGCCATGCTGTTCATCTGTATGAAAAGAACAATGGAGGTCTTCAGGGATTTGAAGACCAAAGACCTCCTTGAGAAAGAGTTGTGATCCTCACCTGAGTTTGGTGAGTCCCTCGAGGACCTTGGCGAGTGCCTCACGGTTCTCAGGGTGTGCTGCGAAGTATTCCGCTACAGGCTCCAGAGTCTTGGCCATTCCGTCGGTTACTCCGGTCTTGAGGTCGAAGGGCGAGAGCTTCTTGTCGAAGTATGCCTGCTCCAGCTCCTCGTAGGAGTTGTATGTGACGGGTCCGCCGTACTGCTCGGGGCGGTCAACGAACAGGGATCCGTTCCTGGGGATGATGATGTACTTGCACAGCATGAGGACGGGGTTGACCTCCTCGTTGCCCTCAGCGTCGAGCTTGTCCATGGGGCAGTACGCCTTCTTCATCTTCTTCGCAATGTCGTCCCTGTTGTCGTGGATCGTGATGTTGCCCTCGGGCTTGGACTTGGACATCTTGTTCTCGATGGGATCCATCCTGTTGCCTCCCTTGAGTCCGGGGAGCAGCGGTGTGTGCAATGCTACGGGCTTCTTCCATCCGAGCTTATCGGCGGCGTCCCTGGCGAGCATGTGAGCCCTCCTCTGGTCGATACCGGCGTAAGCGACGTCGCAGTTCAGGAAGAATATGTCTGTGGCCTGGAGGATGGGGTACAGCACCTTGGATGCGTCGACCTCTGCCTCGTCCTCGGACCTTCCCATGATCGTCATGGCCCTCTTGACCCTTGAGAGAGATGTGACCTTCGCGACCTTGATGACCTTCTCCCAGTACTCGATCTCCGAGCACAGGTCGCTGGCGTACTTGAATTCGACCTTGTCCTTGGGGACACCGAGCGCGATGAAACAGTCCTGCATGTACCTGGCGCAGGTCCTGATGTTCTCGATGTCTCCGCCGAGTTTGTCATTGATGTACGCATGCCAATCTGCCCAGAAGATGGTGACCTTGAAACCTGCGTCGCAGAGATCCCTGATCTTCTGCGCGACGAGAACCCAGCCTAAGTGGACCGTTCCTGAAGGTTCGAATCCGATATAAGCCGTGGGCTCCTCTTTCTCCGTGAGGAGAGCACGGAGTTCCTCTTCGGTCACGAGCTCTTCGGTGTTCCTTGTCACCAAGGCCAGCCTTTCGTCTACATTCATGAATATCAAAGGTGGCAACGGTCCGCTTATATTAAGCGTTGGCGGGACACAGTGTGTACCGGTATTGTCCTTCACAACTGCTTGCCGAGATTCGTGGCGTAGTCCAAGAGCTCCTTATCGGATGCTGCGGAGTTGCGGTTGCGGTCGCATCTGTAGTTGATGGTGCCTATGATGTTGAAACCGAGCTTGCGCTCGAATACATCCTTCAACTGCACCATGACCATATCGGCGATGCCGTCGCATTCCTTGTCGTCATGCGTCAGGATGATGACCAGCTTCTTTCCGGGATAACGAGGCTTCAGATCGGGAGTCATATGGGAGAACAGCCTGTCCTCCAGAACCTTGAACTGAGCACACGGTCCGTTGAAGTACATGGGCATCGATATGATGAGAGAATCGCATTCCTTGATATCCTCGAGGACCTGTTTTATGTCGTCCTCTATGTAGCAGGGGGATCCATCACTGCACCTGTCGCAGTTCTGACATCCACGCACCGAATACATTGAATTCAGCCTGTGGATCTTGATGGTGTTCATGGAAAGCCCCATAGCTCCTCCCATCACTGCCTTGCCCAAAGTGCACGAATTGCCTTCTGCTCTTGGGCTGGAAAAAATCACCACAATATTCGACATGACGTCAATCCTCCTTTTTGACGAGTCAATATCACTCTTCAGATAAATTAGACCTATGGTACAGCCAACCATCTTTTGGAGGATTGGTGGACAAATATGTGTAAAATGGATTGGTGTACTCTGAGGCCATGTAACCTTCAAGATCCACATTCATCTTACCTAAGATTTTGATTAATGTATTCCTCATGTTCATGATGTCCTCTAGCGGGATATCAGACATTATGCCCTCCATCCACTCAGAAGTATCGTTCATGGCCTTCTCCGCCAATTCCTTCCCTATCGTGGTGAGATGGATCTTGTAGTTGCGGCTATCCTCCCTCACACGATCATCATAGATCATACCCTTGTCCCTGAGTACTTTGACAACACGATTGGTGTTGGCCGGATCCATATCGAGAAACTTGGACAGCTCCTTCTGCGACATCGGACCTTCAAGGCTTATGGCAATCATGTACACTGCATGGGCACTGGTTAAACCGTAATCTGCCACTGAATCAGTCATATGGTCGCGCATGGCCATGCTCATCCTATCGAAGAATATGGGCAGGTACGAATTCCAATATATCTCTGAATTGCCGGCCATGTTACGTTCTGTATCACTTGGCCCGTTATTATTTCTTTCCGATAGTAAAGAATTCATGCCTGTCCGCCTGATAAGCTAAACAATTTGAGGCCCCCGAAGGGGCCAAATGGTTTGATCAAATCTTCCTAGTGAATTTCCTTCCTATGTAGAACATCGCGACATCCAGTATCAAAACAACTGCGATGAATGCGATCCATCCACCATCGAAAGCGAATATCTCTTCTCCGCCCATGATATCACTCCAGCATGGTCTCGATTCTCTGGAGTCCGAGATCAGTGATCTTGTACTTCGAGAGCACATTTTCTGCTTTGAACTTGGTTCCATCGTCCTCTTCGTACCCAACATCGGTGATGAGACCGCAGCCTAGGAACTCCATCAGCCAGAAACGGAACTGGAACTTCCAGTACTCCGAGTTCTTACCGGATTCGTTCATGAGGCGCTCTACCAGCTCGTAATCCCAATGTGCTTCGCCATCCTTCAGGTAGGTGAGCATAACGGACTTCAATGGCAAGGACATCTCACTCGCCTCCCTCACGCATGGAGTCGGCCATGGAATCCTTCTCCCAGTACATCACGAACATACCGATGATCGCGATGATCGCACCGACTATGATGAACATCGAGATCGACTGTCCGAGGAATACGGTGAGAGCAACGATGGATACAGGCACGTAGAATGCCGTGAAACTGACGGTACGTCCCACTCCGATCAGAGGGTAGCACTTGTACATTGCTACATAGCACATTCCGAGAGAAAGCGCCGCGATCACCATCCAGAACATGAAGTCGAAGGAGGTGATGGTAGAGACCAGAAGGTCGCCGAATCCGGGGAAGATCACCAACGAGATGGGGAATGCGATACAGATCCACATGATGGACTCGCTGATGTACTTGACGATGACACTGGAATCGGAATCCGTGACATCGATTGCCCTGGACGCGAAGATACCCTCGGTACCGAATCCGACCGCTGCCATGATTCCGCCGATGTATCCGATGATGGATCCGCCGGCCGAGATCTCATCGATGACTCCCTGAGGATCGAGGATGATCACACAACCGACCAGGATCAGAATGATACCTGCGATCGTCTTGATGGACAGTTTCTCCTTGTAAACGAGCCTTCCGAGAACTGTTCCGACTACTGCACACAGCAGGGTGAACGAGGCAGCGAAAGCTCCTCCGATGTATCCGATGGCCAGTGCAGTTCCCAACAATGCCATGGGTCCGCCGAAGATCGCTCCGGTGAACAGCCATTTGGAGACTGCCAGTTTCTTGACAGTCTTTCCAACTTCCTTGATCTTTCCATTGACAGCAACCCAGATGAGTGCCAGAACGATTCCGAATACAATCGACTGGAAAGCTGAGATGAGGACTGAAGCCGCGATGTAGTCCACTTCGGGATCTGCGAACGGGGTCACTCCCCAGAATACTGTCAGAGGAATGTAACCGAGACCCCAGAGAACCGCACAGATGATGGCCCAGATGAAACCCCATTTGACACGGTTGCTCTTTTGTTTCTTGATTATACTTTCGATATCAGTCATGTTATCACCTTGAGAAAGCCGGGATTCCCCGGCTGAAAGGTTTAATCAACGGTGGAGACGAGCCACCTCTCTGAGATGGTTACAACATGCGATGTCCATGTCAAGCATTTCCTCGATGTTGAACTTAGCCTCCATTCCATAGGGTGCTCCTCCGATGGTGGTGATGACACCCATTCCGTGCTCCTCGCGGAAATTCCTCATGAAGCACTCATCGGAAAGGTCCTCATATCCGATTCCGAGCTTGTCCATCACATACTTCTTGGACTCGGAAATCTTACACTTCTTACGAAGCTGGACTCTTCCTACTAAATCTCCGGTGGTACGCATACCGCCCAGACCTGAACTGGTGTAGTGGGAAATCAGACCCATGGGGTCCCCCACTCCGACCTAAAGTCCATCCACGTGAGCGATCTCGATCATACACTTGTCGGCACGGGTGATGGCGTCGATTGGAGGGGTCTCGAACATCGGGGTTCCTCCCACTCCCATTCCCATGTTGACCTGCAGCGGGATCTTGGAGACTTTGGAGCACTCCTTAACCATCGTGACTGCACGAGCGACGTTCCATGCCGTGGATCTTGAAGAGTTGGTGTTGACGACGGGTCCGAAGGTGGATACTCCGGCGGCCTCAGCGAGCTTGACCTGCTGGTGGGGGTACAATCCTGCAGCCAGCATTCCCTTGTACTCGCACATTCCGTTGATTCCAAGAACGGACTCAGCGGACATTCCCATCTGTATGTCTGCGTCGGGGTATGTCTTACGGATCTCCTCAACTGCTTCGAGTGAACCCACGAAGTCCAGGTCTCCTCCAGAAGCGGTGGTATCAAAGTCCATTCCATCCATTCCGGTGGAGAGAATCCTCTCACCGATGTAGACGATATCGTCACGCATCATATTCTTTGCATTCTCTCCGGCCTCCATGGCCTCATCGATCTTGAACTCCCTCATAAGGTCTGGAGGGTTTCCGAATGGTCCGGTGGGCTGGTAATACAGTCCGATATTGGGCATGAACATGTACAACATCGGAATGACGGTGTTGGCCATGACATTCTGACAGTGGGCCATTTCCATTCCGATGACAGGCTTAATCTGCTTTGTGCTGGGGTCGAAGTATGCGACCTCAAAGGTATCCATTCCGAGAGCACGCTCGTGCACCTGGATGGCAGCTGTACGACTCATCTCAAGAGCGGGACTTGACGATCCGTTGTCCATGAGTAGCTTCAACTCTCCCCCGTCCTGAGTTAAGATAACCTCCTCTCCAGGCTCAACCGAGACCGTACGTCCTTTCTCGCACATGATGTCCACGATGCGGGAGATGTCGTCCTCTGTAAGTGCGGGAACCTCTGCACAATCAACTGCGTTGTTCACTCCGTCTTCTACGTCTGCGCGTATCTGCTCCTTTGTCATCCATTGGATGGCTCCGTCACCCATACGCATGCGGTGTTCTGCCGTCATTTCAATCACTAACCAATGCTTTTGCTTTCTGAGTAGTCTCGGAGGCAGACTCTCCGTAGAGGTCTGCACCGATCTTGTCACAATAACCCTGAGTAACAGGTGCTCCGCCGACCATGACCGTGATCTTGTCACGGATTCCTTCCTGCTGGAGTTTGTCTATGACGACCTTCATTCCGGTCATCGTTGTAGTCATAAGTGCGGACATTCCGCACATCGTGCATCCGTTGTCCTTACACTCCTTTATGAAATTATCAAGAGGAACATCCCTTCCGAGGTCGTGGATCTCGAATCCCGCGCACTGAAGCATTGTGGATGTGATCGACTTTCCGATGTCGTGGACATCGCCCTCGACAGTACCCATGACAACTGAGACCTTCGGACCTGATGATCCGCCTGTGCTCTCGAGTAAAGGCGTAAGCTTCTCCATTGTCTTGTTCATTCCAGCCGCTGCAGAGAGAACATGGGGCAGGAACAGCTTTCCCCTCTCGAACAGGACGCCCACATCGGACATTCCTGCAGACATAGCGTTGATGATATCAACGGGTGTCATTCCGGCTTCCAAAGACTTGTCTACTGCTCCGAGTATCTCGGGGACCTTGCAGCCCACCATCGCGTCATGCAGCATCTTTTCATACTCTTCCATTTGTAATTCCTCCGTTTTGGATGTGTCCAAACGAGTGCTTTGCACTCTACAATTTGATATGTCAATCAATTCTATTTATAGCTTGACGTATCAATCTATAACTTTAGAAAATGTGATGTTATAAAGATTAATCAAATTATGATTTTACTTTTTATTTTTATAGTAATTAGTAATTTAGAATAAAATATAAATATTATATGATATTAAATTAGATTGATTTATCAAATAATATTTATACACTAATTGACTACTCATTATCAATACTCGCCTAAACAACGCGTTAACACCACCCAAAGGCTGGTCGGACCTCCTAACGACCGGCCTTATTTTTTAACACGAACAATCATTCAAAATGTTAGATGTAGAGAAATGGTCAGCATGACTTCTACATACTAGATATATATTCTATAAAGAGAACTCAAAGCTTCCGTGGACCCGACGCTGATATTGATCGTAGCGGTATTCTCCCTGATAGGATGCACCATGGGACTCTTCTCGGGACTCGTTCCCGGGATCCATGTGAACACGCTCGCAACGATACTCCTTATCTCGCTACCTCCTTTGCAGGAAACACTCTCCGGCATCATATCTAGCGAGTACGTTCCAGTTGCGATCTGCAGCACCATAATGTCGGCGTCGGTGGTCCATTCTTATGTGGACTTCGTCCCATCCGTGTACATAGGCGCTCCAGATGCAGAGGATGCCATATCTGTATTGCCTGGACATCGTCTGCTGCTTGCCGGGGAAGGCATGAGGGCGGTCCGTGCGGCCGCCATCGGAAGCCTGATCGGATGTTCTTCTGCCGTGCTGCTTGCGATACCTCTGCAGGCTGTGATGTCAATGGGCGGTTCCGATCTATTGAACGGAATGACTAAGAGCGTCCTGATCTTCGTATCGGGGATCCTGCTGCTGAACGAATGGAGGAAAGGGCATGCTTTCTACGGCACGGCTGCTTTCGTGCTATCCGGGATCCTAGGTTATGCCGTCATGGAGCTGCCGATACCATGCACTGGTCTGCTGGGAGAGGGGACCCTGCTGATGCCCATGCTGACAGGATTATTCGGACTGCCTGTCATGCTGGAAGCGGATACCGGTGGCAGGATACCTGCGCAAAAGGATGCTGGAAAAGATCCCGTAGGAGTTATTCCCGGACTCAAGGGAGTGATAATGGGGGCGATAGCCGGCTGGTTCCCCGGCATCACATCCACCGTGGGGGCCACAGTGTCCGCAACGCTCATGCCGGATAGGACGCCGGAGAGATTCATATCCACTGTAGCCTCGATAGGTACTGTGACCACGGTCCTGTCCCTCGTGACCCTGTCAGTGACCGGGGGCGGTCGTTCCGGGACGGTAATCGTGATAGGGACCATCCTCGGAGATTCCATCGGAGGGTTCGCCTCTGAACCGCTTGTCATGATGCTGGTATCTGCTGCGATAGCATCCCTTGTCGGATATCATCTAACAATCATGAGCGGAAGGGCCATGACCTCCTTTTTGGAAAGGATGGACATGACAAGAATCAACAAACTGGTCATCGCATTCCTCGTTGGGATGACAACCTTATCCACCGGATTCTGGGGACTGGTGGTTTTGGGGGTGGCACTGGCCATCGGTTTCATCCCTGTGTCAAACGACATGGGTAAGACCGTCCTCTGCGGCTGTCTGATACTTCCGTCGCTAATCATGTAATGTTGATATACATCCAATTGATAGAACAGGAACGTGAACCTTACCAGAGCAGAGCTGTTGGCGCTCCTTGCGATGGCCTTTGCGGTCTTCATGGACGGTCTGGACAGCAGTATCGTCAACATCGCCCTTCCTTCCATAGCGGAATCCTTCGGAGCCGATGCCAACGCAGTTGCCTGGGTGGCGGTCACATACTTCATGATGATCGCCGGTATGATGCTCACCTTCGGCAGGATCGCCGACATGGGGCACATCAGGAGGATATTCATCATAGGATTCGGATTGTTCGCGGCTTCTTCGCTATTATGCGGACTGTCATGGAATCTCGAGATCCTCATATTCGCAAGGACCGTTCAGGGCATAGCAGCCGCTATGCTCGGAGCTGTCGCCCCGATGGTATGCGTGAAGTTCCTTCCGCCTACCAAACTAGGGCTCGGAATGAGCGTTCTGATGCTGTCGGGAGCTGTGGGCTTCTGCTCCGGTCCCGCGGTAGGGGGAGTGCTCATCGATGTGCTATCCTGGCACTGGGCATTCTTCATCAACATCCCGATAGGGATATTCGCTATCCTCTTCGCATTCCGCGCACTGCCCGATGAGACCCCGGTCAAAGGTGCGAAGCTCGACCTGACCGGATGTGCGCTGCTCTTCGTCGCCATAGTCTGCGCAGTCTATATCGTGGAGATGTTCGCGAAGGACGGACAGGCGACTATCTGCATGGTGCTGGGCGTGATTGCGATCGTCTCCCTTGTACTGTTCGTCCGTGCGGAGAAGAAGGCTGCCTACCCAATGCTCAACGTCAGCATGTTCCGCGACTGGAGATTGGACTCGGCAATGCTGACCTACTTCCTGACCAGCATCGCATACGTCGGAATCGCCTATCTGATCCCGTTCTACCTCATCAAAGAGCTGGAGATGAGCTACACGTTGGCGGGATTCATCGTACTGATCCCCAGCATCTTCACGATCATCATCAGCATCCCTGCTGGACATTACGGAGACACCCACGGCAGGCGCAACCTGTCGATAATATGCACGGTCAGCATGCTGGCATCGGCTGTAGGCTATGCACTGATCAGACCAGATATGGGGTGGCTGCCTTTCATCCCCATAGGGCTCCTCTGCGGAATATTCTGGGGATCATGCGGGGCATCTCTTGCAAGCCGCATAGTCGATCTGTCCCCGGAGAAGGAGAAGGGCATGGCCTCGACCATATCGAACTTCCTGTACTACGTGGGAGGGTCGTTCGGTACCGCACTGTTCGCGACCATGGTCAGCTACGGTTCAGGTTCGATCGGGGTTCCGGTCGACCTCATATCTCCTGAGGATTTCATGGACGGTTACATGCTCTGCATGTACGTCGGAATAATCCTATCGGTAGTGGCGATAATCACTGCGATAATAATCGACGAGAGGAAGGTCAAGAGCGCTTGAGCTCCGCCTTCTGCATGAACTTCCCAGAATCTACGATAAACCTCTCATGGGTTCCGGATCCGACCTCGCCTTTGGAATCGTATACACGGACGGAGAAGACCAGTCTCCTCCTGTCGATCTCCGTGAGCTCTGTCTCGCAGACAACGGTCATCCCTACCGGTGTCGCCGAAGAATGGGCCACATCCAGATGGGTGCCTACTGTCGATGTGCCGATATCGAGATACGGTGCGACGCTGAGCGAAGCTGTCTTCTCGATCAATGCGATCATGGCCGGTGTGGCGAAAACGGGAAGGTCCCCGCTACCCAAAGAAATGGCTGTGTTGTCCTCGGTGACCTCGACCGATTGCGCACCCTTGATTCCCGTGCTCAGCATACGTGGATGATGGAATCGGCATATTTAGTTGGATGCAGAGGTCCGCTGCTGAACATCCTTACAAAAAAATCAAGGTAGATTTTCCTGTCCAAGCGACATTGTTTTACTACAATGAAAATAATATGCCCTCTATGGGATTGGAAGAGCAGCTGTACGACGAACTGTACCAACTGAGGGAGCGCCTCAGGGAAGAGGGCAGAATGGCAACGGGAAGGATCCCGAACGTCTGTCCCGATGAGGCACTCATGGAGATGGCACACCGCGTACCCACGAAGATAGAGGATTTCGTAGCCATCGTGGGAGTGGGCCAGAGGTTCATCGAGGTATATGGCGAAAGGTTCCTGGCCATCACCAGGAAGTACGCTGTCACGGCTGCCAAGGGATCCGATCTGGCAACGGACACGGCCAAGACCCTCAGGGAATTGGAGAAGAAGCTCATCAACATAAGCAGGAGCAACCGTCTGCTCTACCAGGGAAAGATCTCGGTCAAGAACACCTTCGATCTCATGACTCTCCCGGACCAGGATGTTCTCGGTCTGCTGTTCGGAAAGAAGAGGGTGCTGAAGCTCTGCGACATCACCAACAGCAAGGAGGATGAGAAGGTCTACAAGCACCTCAACCAGGTCATCCGTGAGGTCAACAGGGAGATGAGGGAGAAGGGACAGTACGATCTCTACATCGGATACCCGTTCGTCCAGGGTAAGATGCCCGACGGCGACTTCGACATCCGTGCACCCATGGCGCTCTTCCCTGTCACACTGGAGAAGGATGCCCGTTCCATCACGCTCACATTCGATACATCCCGCGATGCGATGTACAACAACACGCTCATCCTGGCGTACATCAAGGCCACAGGCCAGAACAAGCCCCTCCCCAACAACATCCTGGAGGAATACAACGGGGACACATTCATCGAGGACTCGCTCCACTTCTTCAAGATGAACGGCATCGAGATCAAGTGCGAGAACGCCGAGCCGATGGAGTTCATCGACTACAAGGCCGGGGAGTTCCCCGACTACCTGCCAGGGGACATGGAACTGGTGCCCAACATCGTGGTAGGTAAGTACCCCACATACTCGAGTTCTATCCAAAGGGACTTCGATGCCATTCTCTCCGGCAAGGAGATCAACGGTATCCTGATGGATCTGGTCGAGAACCTGGACAAGACCGATTTCCTGTCGGACAAGCCCGACCCGCTGTCATTCGACGAGATCAAGAATAAGGGAATCCAGGCATCGGAGAAGAACCTGTTCTACATCAATTCGCTAAACAGCGCTCAGGAGAACATCCTCACCGCGATCGATGCTGATGACGAGATCGTCGTCCAGGGGCCCCCGGGAACTGGTAAGTCGCAGGTCATCACCGGACTGATCACATCTGCCGTGGTGAAAGGAAAAACCGTCCTGATGGTCTCCGAAAAGAAGACCGCACTAGATGTCGTCTATTCACGTCTGGGAAACCTGTCCAAGTACTGCCTGCTGATCGACGATGTGGGAAACAAGGACCTGTTCTACAGACAGCTGGAGGTCATGCTCTCATCCGGAGTTCCCAAGAGAGGTACCGACCTCGAGAGGATATCGGACAGCATCGACGACGATGTGGACATGCTCACGCGCATAGCGGACACCATGTACACTCCCGGTGATTTCGGAATCGCACCCTACAAGCTCTACGGTATGGAGAAGACCAATCTGGCGGACGAACGCCAGTTCAGCGAGTACAAGGTCCTGAAGGACCATATCGACCCCAAGCTCTTGGGCCTGAAGTACCCGGTCGTGACCGAGCTGCACAAGACGTTCGGCAACGAAGCGCTGATGAGGAACTTCAGCGACTACATGTCGCTGTCATCATCCCTGCCCTGGATCACTCAGATGAGGACCGACCTGTCCGAATACAACATCGGGGAGATGAAGGCAGACCTCATGGATCTGGAGATGCAGATGAAGGACTTCAACTCCAAGGGATTCATGGGAAGGCTGTTCTCCAAAGGCAAGGTAAACCGCGAGGCAACTGTCATGGCCTCGAAGTACTTCGAGAACTACAACCAGCATCTGCTCAACTATCTCATGGACGACCCCAGGAGGATCGTCGACGGACTGGACGAGTACGAGAAGTTCGCTTCCCTGTCCACGGTCTACAAGAGAATGAACGATGACCAGAAGCTTTACGGCGAGGATATACTGTCCATCTCCAATTCCACTAAGATGAGGTTCACAGACAGCAACGACAAGATGTACAGCTGGCTGCTGAACGAGCACCTGATGAAGTTCGATGCCGAGCACAAAGACATCATGCAGCAGATATGGGACTTCGACAGCATCATCCGCGACATGGACAGGAAGATGGAGGAGAAGCGCCTGATGTGCAAGGACAAGGTGGAGGAGATCCTCCAGAACAACCTCAGGTACATCTCCGAGTCCAAGAGGCGCGGGGACATCAACAGGATCATCGAATCCAAGAGGAAATGGAACCTCAACAAGTTCATCAACCGCTACGGCTACGAGCTCTTCAAGGGTGTGCGCGTATGGCTGCTGACCCCTGAAGTGGTATCCGAGATACTGCCGCTGGAGATGGGTGTGTTCGATATGCTCATCTTCGACGAGGCGTCGCAGATGTACGTGGAGAAGGGAATACCCTCAATCTACCGTGCGAAGAAGGTCGTGGTGGCCGGAGATCACAAGCAGCTCCGTCCCTCCAGCCTCGGAGTCGGAAGGATCGAGTACGATTCCGACGAGGACGACCTTGACGACGACATATCCGCAGCGCTGGAAGAGGAGTCCCTTCTGGACCTTGCCAGGGCCAGGTACGACTCCATCCTGCTGAACTTCCATTACAGGTCGAAATACGAGGAACTCATCGCATTCTCCAACTATGCGTTCTACGGAGGAAGGCTGTACGTCTCCCCCAACGTCATAGATCCTCCCAAGCCGCCCATAGAGACCATCAGGGTTGACGGACTGTGGGAGAACAAATCGAACATAGCGGAGGCCAACAAGGTCGTCGAGCTCCTGAAGCACATATTCAACGAGAGGAAGAACGACGAGACCATCGGAATCATCACATTCAACGCATCCCAGAGGGATCTGATCAACGATGTGATCGATGACGAGTGCACCAAGGACGGTGCGTTCGGTAAGACCGTCACGAACGAGATGAAGAGGTTCGACAACGGTGAGGATGTAGGTCTGTTCATCAAGAACATCGAGAGTGTGCAGGGAGATGAGCGTGACATCATAATCTTCTCCATCGGATATGCGAAGAATGCCGACGGTAAGCTCATGCAGAGGTTCGGTTGGCTGAACAACCGCGGCGGTGAGAACCGTCTCAACGTCGCTATCTCGAGAGCGAAGAAGAAGATCTACATCGTATCGTCCTTCGAGCCCAAGGAGCTCCAGGTCGAGGACAACAAGAACGATGGTCCCCGCGTGCTGAAGAAGTACCTCCAGTACGCTGATGCAATCAGCAGCGGCAACAGGGATCTGGCGGATGCGATCCTCCATTCCTTCGGTGACCAGCGTTGGTCCGAGCCCGAGGAGTTCAACTCCGGACGCATAGCCGACAAGGTCTACAACGCATTGCTCAGGAAAGGTTACACGGTAGAGAGGAACGTCGGTATCGGAGGATACCAGATAGACCTGGCCGTCAAACAGAACGACAGGTACATACTCGGTATCGAGTGCGATAGCCGCCTCTACGAGATGTCCGACTCCACCAGGGAGAGGGACTACCACAGGCAGAAGTACCTGGAATCCAGGGGATGGAAGATCCATAGGGTCTGGACTCCCGGATTCTGGAAGAATCCGGACAAGGAGATCGCCGGCATAATCGATGCCATAGAGAGGGTTTGAGATGAAGACTACATTGAAAATCGAAGGAATGATGTGCGAGGGCTGCGTTGCCAAGGTCAACGAGAAGCTTTCAGCACTCGACAAGGTCAAGAGCGTGGATGTGAACCTCAAGGCAGGGAAGGCCGTCGTGGAGCACGACGGTGCATCTGATGAGGAGCTCATCGGTGCGGTCGTCGATGCCGGATTCAGGGCATCCGCCAAGCACGGCCTGTTCTCATGAAGACACGTGTGTTCCGCATAGGCGGGATGACCTGCGCCGCCTGCTCCAACAGGATAGAGGGCGCCATAGGCGAGATCCCCGGAGTGCAGACTGTGGTCGCCAACTTCGGGAACAACACCGCCACGGTGACCTATGATGAGACGAAGGTTACGGATGAGATGGTGGCCGATGCGGTCACCTCTGCCGGCTACCAGATGATCAGCGACGATCGCGAGAGAGCTGAGCAGCAGGAGCTGGAGGCCCTCAGAATTCAGAAGAGGGACCTCATCATCTCCATACTCTTCGTCATACCCCTGAGCATAATCGCAATGGGGCCGATGCTGGGCCTCGAGATGCCCTGGTCTTCCGCTCTCGGTAGCCCGTGGGGCATGAGGGTCGATTGCATCATACAGCTAGCGATCTTCCTGCCGATAATGTACTCGGGCAGACGCTTCTACAAGAAAGGGTATCCTGCACTGTTCAGCAAGAGCCCCACCATGGATTCGCTTGTCGCCCTGAGCACCACCGCATCGCTTCTGATGGGATTGTACTACACCGCATTGGCGTTCATGACCGATGAGCACATGCACATAATGCTGAGCTTCGACTCCGCAGGCATGATCATCGCCCTAGTCAGCGTCGGGAAGTACATGGAGGCGCGCTCCAAGCATAACACAAACGATTCCCTCAGGAAGCTGCTGTCCCTAGCTCCCAGCAAGGCCACGATCATCGTGGACGGCAAGGAGTACGAGGTAGAGGCCTCATCGCTCATCGTAGGGGATATCGTCCTGGTCCGTCCGGGAGAGTCCATACCTGCGGACGGAGTCGTCATCGAAGGTAACTCTGCGGTGAACGAATCCATGCTCACAGGGGAATCAATCCCTGTCTCCAAGACAATAGATTCTGTGGTCTACGGAGCCACTGTGAACGGTAACGGAAGCCTGAAGATCAGAATCGAGAAAACCGGTGAAGAGACCGTTCTGTTCCAAATAGCCAGGATGATGGAGATGGCGCAGGGAACGAAGGCTCCCGTGGCCCATGTTGCGGATAGGGTAGCAGCCGTATTCGTCCCTGCGGTCATAGTAATCGCGGCACTGTCGGCGATAGCATGGTTCGTGGCAGGGATGTTCGTTCCCGATGCGGGTTACGACTTGGAATTCTGTCTCACGATTGCCATCTCCGTTCTGGTCATTTCATGTCCCTGCGCACTCGGTCTCGCGACCCCGTTGGCGATCGTCATCGGCACAGGGAATGGATCGAGACACGGGATACTGTTCAAGACCGCCGCATCGATAGAGGCTGCGGCCAACATAGACACGGTGATCCTGGACAAGACAGGTACTATAACGAAAGGGCACCCGACGGTCACAAAGATCGTAACGGAACAGGACGAGAGGGAATTCATCTCCGTTGTGGCTGCTGCCGAATCCGATTCGGAGCACCCTCTGGCCGAAGCGATAGTCAACTACGCGAAGGAGAACGACATAGAGATTCCTCCGCATTCCGATTTCAAGGCCATCACAGGTCAAGGAATATACTGCAGGGTCGACGGTCATGATGTACAGATAGGCAACGAAGCACTGATGACCGAAAACGGAATCGAATTCCAGGACTCCCCCGGAATCATCGTGGCCATCGACGGCATCCAATCAGGATCCATCGTCGTTTCCGACCCCATAAGGGACGAGAGCCCTGCTGCAATAAGAGACCTCAAGGACATGGGCGTCAGAGTCATGATGGTCACCGGAGACCGCAAGGATACCGCGGATGTCATAGCGGAACAGGCAGGACTGACGGAAGTGGTTGCTGAGACCAGACCCCAGGATAAGCTTGACATCGTCAAGAAGCTGCAGGTTCAGCAGGCCCGCGTGGCCATGACTGGAGACGGTATCAACGATGCTCCTGCGCTCACACAATCGGATGTGGGGATGGCGGTCGGCTCAGGAACCGATATAGCGATCGAATCTGCCGACATCGTTCTGATGAACGACGACCTCAGGACTGTACCTGCGGCATTGGAGATCGGAAGGGCGACACTGAAGAACGTGAAACAGAACCTGTTCTTCGCACTGTTCTACAACGCGGTCTGCATACCGATCGCTGCGGGACTTCCTGTGCTCTTCGGATACACCGACCTCGTGATGGTGATGCCGATGATAGCCGCTGCGGCGATGTCACTGTCGTCGATATCGGTCGTGTCCAACGCGCTGAGGATGAGGGGTTTCAAACCCAGATCGCTGGCGTAATCTCGCCGATGTGACATTCAGGGTACCGTTGTCCCTCTTCCAGGAAATCTCGGAGGAGACTATCTCCAGCGGGTGGGAATGCATCGGGGAATCCAGGGTCATGGACTCATACTCTCCGCCCTCCCCCATTATGCTTATCCCGAACTTCTCGCGGAGCATCTTCAGCTCCGCCACGGTCTCGGCGTTGAGCTCTCTGCCGAGCCATTCCTGGCCCAGGCCCTCTGCGTAGCACCCGACGATTATCGCCTTGATGCCTGATTGCAGGAAGGCATCCATGACCATGTCCTGATCCTTCCTCCACAGCGGAGAGAACACCTTCAGGCCGAGGTCGTTGCAGACGAGATTCATCCTGTCCCACTGGTAATCGGACCAGACCGCACCTGTGATTATGCCGTCCACATCCAATCCCTCGAGGGCATTATGCAGACCTTCCATGTCCCCCTCCTCCGTGCCGGTACTAGGTGCAGTTATCAGCTCCTTGCCCATGGCCTCCGCCATAAGCGGGACGACATTCAGATTGGGAGTATGGAAGATCCATGATGCCTTGTCCTCGGGCATGATGTTGACCAGATAGGGCACGTCATGGCCCATCTGCTCCTCCAGATATAACGAGAACGTGGAGTCCTTCCCGCCCGAGTACAGGGATGCTAGCCTCATGGACCTTCCATCGAGTGTCCGATAATAAAACTTGAGCCTTCATCTACTGAGCCCCAATAATCATTTATCTTCCTGTCGGCATGGGGGCTTGTGACTGATATGACCCTCGACGCGAACGCGATGAAGAAACTGGTGGCTGAGGAGGCTGTGAACAGATACGTCAAGGACGGAATGTTCGTAGGACTCGGTACCGGATCCACCGCGAAGTTCATGATCGAGAGGATCGGAGAGCTCGTCAAGCAGGGGTACAACCTCACCTGCACAGCAACCTCCGTGCAGAGCGAGGAACTGGCGAAGAGCCTCGGCATCAAAGTCGTGGATCTGGATGAGATCGATCACCTGGATATCACCATCGACGGAGCCGACGAGGTGGATCCCCAGATGCAGCTGATCAAAGGACTCGGAGGAGCGCTCCTCAGAGAGAAGATCGTGGCTGCCGCTACCGTCAAGGAGATCATCATCGCCGACGACTCCAAGCTCGTAGATGTGCTCGGAACCAAAGCACCTCTCCCAGTGGAGGTCCTGCAGTTCGGCCATCAGCACACCAAGCACGCCCTGGAGCAGCAGGGATGCAAACCCGAGCTCAGGATGAGGGACGGCAAACCGTTCGTCACTGACGGGGGCAACTACATCTACGACTGCAGGTTCGAATCCATCAGCAAGCCCTTCTTCCTGGAGGCCGCCATAGACAGGATCCCCGGAGTGGTGGAGAACGGACTGTTCCTCAACACCGCCTACGATGTACTGATCGCCAAGCCTGACGGAAGCGTCTACAGCATGGCAGATGCCCTTGCCGCTCAGAATCCGGACGGTCCGAACATCCTTCTCTAAAATACCCTATATACGCGCGCATCCAATGGGGTATCAAGTTTTTATATAACTTCGATAATAGGTCGCCCGATTCAATTCAAGGTGTATACCATGAAAATGCCCAGAACAATCAAAAGATACTGCCCTACCTGCAAGGCCCACACCGAGCAAGAGGTGGAGAGGGTCAAGAAGAAGAAGGCGAGCGAACTCAAATGGGGACAGAGGAGATTCAGAAAGGTAACCGCAGGTTACGGAGGATTCCCCAGGCCCAAGCCGGAAGGAAGGGAGAAGCCCACCAAGAGGATCAACCTCAGGTACAGATGCACCCAGTGCAAGAAGGCCAACATCTCGCCTTGCATCCGCGCAAAGAAGTTCGAGCTCACGGAGTGATTATCATGACCGGAGATTTCATCAAAATCAAGTGTCCCGACTGCGAGAACGAGCAGATCGCATTCAAGAAGGCAGCGACCAAGGTCACCTGCCACGTCTGCGGAGCCACACTCATCGTCCCCAAGGGCGGAGTTGGCGAGATCAAGGGCGAAATCGTTGAGGTCGTCAACTGATGTCTAGGGTCAGGGGCCTTCCCGAGAACGGTGAGCTTGTAGTCTGCACCGTTAAGAGCGTGAAGAACTTCGGAGCATTCGTTACTCTCGACGAGTACGATGACAGGGAAGGATTCATTCACGTCAGGGATGTCGCAACTGGCTGGGTTAAGTACATCAGGGACTTCGTCAGAGAAGGCCAAAAGATCGTCTGCAAAGTTCTGGGCGTTGATTCACAAAAAGGTCACATCGACCTTTCCTTAAAATCGGTCAATGATCATCAGAAAAGGGAGAAAATCCAGCAGTGGAAGAACGAGAAGAAGGCAGAGAAGCTTCTCGAGATCGTCGCTGAAAGGATGAACATTGACATCGACAAGGCCTACAAGCAGTTCGGAAACGACCTGCTTGAGGCCTACGAGACACTTTACAGTGCTTTTGAATCCGCTGTCGCATACCCCGAGGATTTCACATCGGAGTTCAGCGGCAAGTGGGTAGATACATTTATGGAAGTCGCCAAGGAGAACGTCGCGGCACCCACGGTGCAGATCGACGGAATCCTCGAGATGAGCTCATCGGCACCCAACGGCATGGAGCTCATCAAGAACGCCCTCATGGAGGGACTGGCGGCGGCGGACGGCTCATCCGTGGAGATAACCTGCGTAGGTTGCCCCAGGTACAGAGTCGTGGTCAATGCGGCCGAGTACAAAGAGGCCGAGGACATCATGAAGGCTGTCACCGCGACGGCCATCGATTCACTGACGTCGAACGACGGCACAGCAGTGCTGAAACGTGAGAGCAAGTGAGATGAAGAGCGAGATCCGCAAATGCGCCGAATGCGGAAGATACACGCTTCTGTCCGAATGCAAATACTGTCACAAGCCCACGGTATGTCCGGTACCCCCCAGGTATTCCCCGGATGACCGCATGGGAGAGTACAGGCGCAGATCCATCATTCAGGAGTATGGAGAGAATGGAAAACACGATCACCTATGACTGCAGGCCCGATTTCCATAACGTGATTTTCATCGAGGGACTGCCGGGTGTCGGCAACGTGGGCAAGATAGCCGCTGATTTCATCAGCTACAAACTCGAGACCAAGAGATTCGCCACGATCCTCTCCAGCGACCTCCCTCCGCAGGTGTTCGTCGACAACGAGAGCATCGCGTATCCCGCTTCAGAGGAGCTCTGGTATGCGAAGGATGTCAACGGACATGACATCATCTTCCTAGAGGGAGAATTCCAGGCTTCGACGCCTCAGGGACAGTTCGAACTGAACAAATTCATCTTCGAGAAGATCGTGAAGTACGATCCTGAGCTGATCATCACACTGGGCGGCTACGGATTGGGCCAGGTCGTTACCGAACCTCAGGTCCTCGGGGTGGTCAACGACTCAAAGCTGAAGACCAGGCTCGAGAAGGCCGGCGTCACGTTCAAGGCCAACGAGCCTCAGGGCGGGATCATAGGCGCTGCGGCGATGTTCCTAGTCATGGCCGATGAGTACGACATAGATGCTGCATGTATCATGGGAGAGACCTCCGGATTTATCATCGATCACAAGAGCGCCAAATGCGTCGTAGATGTCCTATGCAAAATACTCGGCATCGAATTGGACACTTCCGAGATGCAGGCAGACATCCAACAGGTGGAGCAGATCAACGATGAGGTTCAGGCGCTTGCAGAGACCAGTCCCGAGGATCTTTCGTACTTCAGATGAACGATCTTTAGGATCGATCTCGTCGAATTATTAAGTCTGAAAACAACAATATTCTGCATGAATATCGATGATTATGAAGCACGATTCTGGGAGAATAATTGGCTCTGGAAACAAGACCAATACTATTTTATAATGTATAAGCATCCCCGAATCTAAGTCCCCACTTAGCTCAGACTGGCTAGAGCGGCTGACTGTAGAGTGTTTTCGGTAAAACCCGATACAGCCGCTGAAATCAGCAGGTCCCCTGTTCAAATCAGGGAGTGGGGACCATCCTTATCCAGCATCTTCGGAATTTGGCGACTTACCGGTCGGGAATTCCTCTTATCCGGTTAACCAATCAAATAGAGTATGGAGAAGCCTCATTCGAACCACAATTCTAAAGCATCTTGTATTGATGATTCGAAACAGAACGAGTTCAATTTAAATATGACAAACGATAATGGATACGTATCCAAGTAAGACCCATGAGTCGGCTGCAAGTGAGCAGCCATTATGTCTCATGGGCAATGGATATCTTCTCTTCGATTACAGCCATATACTGCTCATCGTCGTTTTCGTACTTCTCACGGATAGATCCTGAAATGAAATCCGCTAGCTGCACCGCTTTGTCGGCTAAGGATCTAACTTTCTTCACAGATTTGACATTACGGTTCTGAAGGTTGTTGTTCACAGCCTCGATCAGATCCTTCATACTGATGCAGAGATTCTCGTCGAAATTCAGAGCAACGTCATTGGTCGTAAGTGCCTTTCCGACCAGAGGGAGTATCTCTTTAATGGCTGCCTTATACAAATCACAGTTGTGCGTATTGCTGTACAACTTGGATTTCTTCTTATCGATAACGACGAAGACAATGGAAACAGAACTCTCTGACAGTGACTGAAGCACCCTTATCCTTTCATCCGGATAGGAATTGCTGAACTTCACTTCAGGGTCAGAGCCTTTGGCGCTGTTCCTCTTCTTTCTCATCTCGTCTAGAATTTTGAATGATTTGTTCAGATCGTTTGTACGCTTCACAATCAGAGCTGATAACACAAAGTACCTGCCCTGGGAACCAACATTCCCGGATTCATCCAAAGATGCTGTAGAAGTCATTCCTCACCTTGATATTAGAAAAAATGGAATTGGCAGATATTGCTATCGTGAAGAATTCACGAATTCTTCTCTTTCAAAGCTTGTCTGGCAACCTTGTCCTTCTGATACTCTTCCCAGGCTTTCTGCTCAGCAGCTTCAGGGTCCTCAATCTCATAATCATCACGGTATTTCTCTTCGTATGATCTGAGCCTGTTCTCTATTTCCTCAGCCTCGAAATCATGGCCGGCAAACTACTCGATTGGAACAATCCCGGATAAGGTCAGGGAAAGCTTCGTCGAGATCGAGTACTATCCCAACAAATCGTTCACTGTAGAGGTTGACGATTGAGTTGAACGACGGTTTGCTATGCTGCCGATCCAATGAGAGCTATTCGCTCCGAACTGACCTCGTTGGGCTCACGAAGTCAGTTTGGACAGCAGTGTGCTGACCTCATCGTCGCTCAGACCGAGATAATCCGTGCTAGCCGATTCCACAGCTCCTATAATAAACAGGGGCTTAGAAGATTGAACAATATAATGGCGCGAATGTCAGTGCCTGTGAAAATGGATGAAGTGATCCGCCGGGATCCGACCCGGCGGAAGTTTTGATCAAAGCAGTTGCATGTAGACCTTGGTGTCCAAGTACTGTTCGTATTCGATTCCGTCATAAACGATCGTACCTTTGGACTTCAGGACGTAACCGTTGTAGACGTAGAGCTTGTAGTCCCTGTAGTTCTCACCGTTCAAGGTGTAGATCTTGACGTTGAGTCCTCCGAGCTTACCGTTGGTCACCTTTTTGCTGCAGTCATGATAAATGTCCTCATCGAAAACTTCCAGGGCAGTGGCGAGGGCCACATCCTTATCGACCGTTCCCGTTGCTTCCATGGCGGCAGTAACCTTCACCTGGACTTCTCCATCCTCTGTCCAGACCTCCTCGGTTGTCACCATGTGGACTTGAGTCCCCGCCCTGTCGACTTCGACCTTCAGCTGATAGGATCCGTCGACATCCGATACCTCCTCGCCATCATAGGTGATCCACAGGTCATTGAATGCGAATATCTGTCCCGGCCTCTGCTCGAATGAGCCGTCTATGATGTACAGGTCTCCCTCTACATTGACGGAAACCCCTTCGGGAATGGCTGATGGATCAGTGTAGTCTATCGGCAGATACACATCGGGGGAGAAGTAATAGAGACTGAATGATGTCATGTAGGACTCCTCTGCATCGATGCTCACAGTAACATCGCTGCCGGAGACCTTTGTCAACACGGTTGTCTTCTCCATTTCAGTGTGACCTCCGGCCACCAACTCGATTGTCAATCCTTCGTTGAGATCTGAGGATGCCAAAAGAGAGTAGTCCTCGGTGTTGTCCACCTCATAGTTTGTCAGGTAGTTGAATCCTAGACATACGACCACGGCGATAACGGCCACGGTCAATGCGGTTGATGTTTTCATGCCACTGAATCGATGAACGGTATTTTACCGTTTCACCTATGCGATGGACTGATTTTAAATCTGCAATCAGATGACATCCCGATATAATGGCAGGCAAAGGCGGAAGACACGTTTTCGATATGCTGGGGATGACACGTGTGGTCATCATCGACGGCGAGGTTGCAGAGATCGGACAGCCCGAGATCAAGTTCTGCCCGCTGTTCAAGAAGCTCTGCGGTATGGAGGACATTTCCCCGGAGAAGATACGCGAGAACGTGGAATTCCGCATCAGGGACTTCGGTTTCTGCACCGAGAACAGAGTCGTACGTGCCGATGACTATGTGACCTTCGGTGTGTCCGAGATTCTGAGCCTGGCTTTGGAGAAAGGAGATATCGACGCTGCGGTAATTGCGGCGGACGGGTGCGGTACGGCGGTCATCACCGAACCTGCTCTCCTCCAGGGCCTGTGCGGAAGGATCTCGGGACTGGTGGAGACCTCCCCTCTCCAAGTGGTCCTCGATGCCGTCGGAAGGGACAATGTCTTGGATCCAGATACCGTCCCTCTCGACATGATCAAAGGTACCGCACTTGCGGATTCCAAGGGATACAATAAGTTCGCTGTGACGGTAGCCATCGCCGATGATGCGAAGAGGATAAGGGACATCTACGGCGACCGTGCGCTTATAGTAGGAGTTCATACCAGCCACACCAACTGCAAAGGAGCGAAGGTTCTGTTCGATAACTGCGACATCATAACCGCCTGCGCATCGCAACCCATCAGAAGGGAAGCGGAGACGCGGGACGTGCTGGTGGCAGGCAACAAGATTCAGATCTACGGCGTCACCGATACTGGCAAGAGGATGGTCCTTGACAAGCTCGTTTCCATAGGCAGGGCACCTTACAACGGCGAGCCCAAGGATGAGCCTAGGCCGCTGATCAACTGGCAGTGATCAAAACATCAGGCTCGGATTAAGGGCTATCGCTATGAAATAAACAGCATATATGCCCAGAAGGACGAATCCTGATCTCCTGTCGATCCTGTTCTTGAAGCGCACTATCAGGAACATGGTAACCGAGAGAAGCAGCATCATGGGCATGTGGAATCCGACCATCGACTGAGAGATCGGGATATCGACGAGCGATGCTCCGATGCCGAGCACGAACAGTATGTTGAATATGTTGCTTCCAACGATGTTCGCTACCGCCAGATCGGCCTCTCCGCGACGTGCCGCCAGAAGGCTGATGCAGATCTCGGGAAGCGAGGTTCCGATTGCGACGACAACCAGACCGATTATCAAGTCGGATGCGCCCAGGATCTGGGCCAGGCCCTTAGCTCCCTCGATGAAGTACTTCGCACCGAAATACAAGAGCACCAGACCGACCACGCACAATAATGTGAGCACCGGTGTTCTGAGGGTGTCGATGGTGACCTCCTCCTCATAGACTGCACGGCCTTCCTTGTCCGCTTTCTTCTTCTTGAAGACGACATAGAGGAACACGAACAGGGAAAGGATGAGTGGAATACCGACTATGTAACCCACCGATCCGATAAGGCCCAGACAGCAGAGAAGGACACTCGCCAGAAGCATAACCCAAATCTCCAACTTCATGTCCTTGTATATGGCTGCCATGGGGCCCAATACGGCTGCCAATCCAATGGCCAGACCGATATTGGCGATGTTGCTGCCAACCACGTTTCCTATTATGATCTGAGGATTGCTTGTACTCACTATGGAAGTTATGGCCTCGGGGGCTGAGGAACCGAATGCCAAGACGGTGAGACCGATGACGAACGGTGCCACTCCCAGATTCAATGCCAGACCTTTCGCTCCGCGGACCAGCCACTCCGATCCGAAGTAGAGCATCACGGCACCTGCGATGAGACATATCGCGATCCAAATCATGATTGGTCATACATTCTCGGATATAACTCATTCCCTACAGTTTATAAGACCGGTGGCCTGTTCTGTTAGGTTTGATGTCATTTTCTCTTTCCGTACATGAGCAGAAGGGCAGAATTGACCACTACGGCCACGGATCCGACGTTGTGCACGAGTGCACCAGTGACAGGGTTCAGCACGGCGAACATGGACAGCGCGACAGCCAGGAAATTCCAGGACATGGAGAAAGCTATGTTGAACCTGACCTTCCTCATCATCTCCTTCGAGATACCGAACAGATGCGGTAGCGACTCTAGTCCATCCTTGACCAGGACCATATCGGATGCATCCGCAGCGATATCTGTTCCCGTGGAGCCCATTGCGATGCCGACCCATGCCTTCTTCAGTGCGGGAGCATCGTTCACACCGTCTCCCACCATGCAGACCTTCCTGCCTTCGCTCTGTTTGTCCTCGATTACAGATACCTTCGTCTCCGGTGTACATTCGGATATGTACTCTCCGATTCCGGCTTCCGATGCCATGTGGGCTGCCGCACGTACATTATCACCGGTCAGCAGAACACATCCGATGCCCATGAAGCTGAGCTGGTTTACGGTATCCCTGGAGGTCGGACGTATGGAATCTGAGAATGCTACGAAACCTGCGAAAGCTCCATCCTTGGAAACGAAGACGATGGTGCTTCCTTGGGAGTAAAGGCCCTCGGAACGCTCTGATGCGTCGGCCGGGATGGTGATAGCGGCCTCCTCCATCATTCTTGCGTTTCCGATGAGGACCTTGGAGCCTGCGACTGTAGCCTCGATTCCGCGTCCCGCGGTCATCTTGAATGTGTCCGGTCTCGAATGCTTGACGCCTCTTTCGTCCGCGAACGATACGAATGCCTTCGCAAGAGGATGCTCGGATCCCGATTCCGCAGATGAGACGACCGATATGAATTCGGTATTATCGCCCGCTGAGTAGACTTCCAGGACCTTCGGTCTGCCTTCGGTTATCGTACCGGTCTTATCGAATGCGACGGTGTCGACGGTCGACATCCTCTCCAAAGAATCCCCGTCCCTGACCAGGACTCCACGCTTTGCGAGGTTTCCGATAGTGGCGACCACTGCGGTCGGAGTGGCGAGAATGAAAGCACACGGGCAGAATACGATGCACACGGTGACTGCACGGTAGGCGTCGTTGGTCAGGAGATACGTCGCAGCAGCAAGGACCATGACAATCGCCACCAATGCAGTGGCCCATTTGTCTGCCACCCTTACCATACGCGTCTTCTCAGCATCCACGGAGGAGACCATACCGACCATCCTCTGGAAGGATGAATCGTCAGAGGTCTTCTCGACGACCATGTCGAACGATCCCATCTGATTGATGGTTCCGCTGAACACCTTGTCGCCTACGAGCTTGTCCACTGGCAGCGACTCCCCGGTGATCACGGACTGATCGATCGATGTCTCTCCTGCTATGACCTTTCCGTCAACGGGAACGGATTCCCCTGGCAGGACCCTTACAATCTGACCTATCGCTATCTCCTCAACGGGCACCTCGGTTACCGCTTCGCCGTCCACGATCCTTCCGGTCTTGGGGGACATGCTCTGTAGCGCCTCTATGCCCTTGTTGGC
>SUTB01000004.1 GCA_015063125.1 Thermoplasmata archaeon | reverse complement strand
GCGAATACGGCGAGGACAGCCAAGAACTTAGTTGTCTTTGTGTTCATATATATCATTCCTTTTCAGCGGTGAACACTCGCCTCTGATCCGGGTTTTCCCCCTCTCACGAAGGGAAAGATGTCGAAAAATCTCCGTTTACTTGCAGGTTCCCATTCCCTAGATAATGGACCCTGCGGGCCTTCACCGCCCGACCACTTCCCTCTCCTCGGGCCCCTAACCTCCCTTGGATCGAAAAGAACGGTCGAAACAATCGAATCGCATCGCAGTATTAAGAAGGGACAAAAATCACGTCCAAAACTCTGAGTCCAGGAAGTATATTCAATGAATCTGCACGAAAGACGCAATCTTTCAGGGATCCATTTTTCCCTCTACGATGTCGAGGATCTCCGACAGCAACTCCGCCGCGGCACGTCCTTTCTCGGTGATGACGACCACGTTCGCGTTGGTCCTCCCGGTGAAGAACACCTGCACCAACCCCAGTCTCCGCAGGTCCTCGATCTTCCCGGCCATGTTCTGCCTCGCGACGTCGTTGTAGATGTCGCTCTTGGTCACCGGCGACATGGTGTTCAGGTACAGCAGCAGGGAGAGCACGTGCTTCCCCTCGAGCATCTCCAGGGCCGTCCTCTCGTCCCTGCTTTTGCTCTTCTGCTTCCTGGCGAGGAACTCCTTCACCTCGTCCGGCAGCTCGTCGTAGGAATGCGGATTCTCCCAAACGTTCCCCCTGTCGTCGAGCTTCTGCCCTATGGGGATGGACGTCCTCGCCTTCTCCGCCTTCACAGGGTCATCCTCCCCGGAAAACCGGAGGTTTCCGGCGTATCCGCAGCGATATTTCTAATGAAATACGGCATAATTAGGCGGATTCCTATGGGGAACACCGCAGCCAGATGTTTGGCGGATATGCTGGAGCGACCGTCTTCCATGATGTTCTAATAGTGTTATCATCGATAAAAGTATTTCATTTAAAATACCTAATAAAAAGAACACACGAACAATCATAGGTATCATGGAACGCAAAATCCGAACAGCACCGACATCGGTGAAGATTCCACCCAACATCCTCCAGTTCGTGGACAAGGATGTGGAGACCTCGGGCGAATTCTCTAGCCGCACCGATTGGATAGTCGCCGCGATGCGCGAGTTCATGGCCAGGAGGATAGACATCCTCAGCAAGAGGAAGGAACTCTTCGAAAACGACGGCCCAGAGAAGAAGGGCTGAGCGAAACCGCTTGCTTACGTAACACCCTTTTTTCATCCGACATTTGGTTCAGTTTATTTGATAGTCCATCAAATGTTTGCTTTTTGATCAACCCATCGATCCGTCCTTGACGTGATATTCGGCAATCAGCGTTCTCAGGTTACCATCTGATAAGGTGTTGGATAAATAATCCAAATTGATGACATGGCATTAGGGTGTGACAATGGACGAGAATAAGGTACAGATTTGCGGCATGGCGTTCATCAGTGGTTGGATCATGTTCTTCGGCTCGGCTATATTTCAGGCGATAATCGATGTTAATCATACCACCATCGACTGGCTGAACCTTAATCCGTTGTATCATATCATAGGAGTGATTCCTTACGTTGGATTGGCTTTCGTCATAGTATCTGCGATACTGCTGATCAGATTCTTCAGGAACAAATAACCTGACAAACAACACGCCACCTCACGGTGGCATTAATCAATCAATGAATGCACGGACGAGACGTGTTTGGAACGGATCCGGTAATGATTTTTATACTGACAACAGAATCGTATGGTTGCAAGGCATGTAGCCTAGAGCAAACCTCCTCCCCCGAAGGGGAAGAGGTTTTTGGAGGTTGATTCCTCCTCACAACAGCATCCTGAAAGTCAGGATTGCTATTGCTAGCTCGGCTATGCGCCGGGCGAGCTCTAGGGCCAGGAACGCGGTTTGGAGTGCCTTGTTCCTCGGCCCGTTTTCATCAGACACTTTGTATCCTCCGATCAGAGCTTCTCAGGATAGGTATCCCAACCACGGAAGGAATCCGCGGTGGGATTCCAAGTCCTGGTGCCACGAGATTTTTTCGGGTAATATTTATGATATTGTCCGAGCGGTATAGTGGAAACTACGCTCTATCAATATCTTTCCACTGAAGAATCTCCAAACTTTTTCTATTAGTATAGGATAACGACGGAGCATGATAGTCATCGGTGGGTCCACATCCGAGGCTCTGGCGAAGCAGATCGCCGAGGAGCTGGGATGCAGGTACATTCAGGCAGGCACAAGGAAGTTCCCCGACGGGGAAGTGTACACAAGGGTCGAGAGCGAGGAGTTCAACGACGACGTCGTCATCGTACAGAACACCTTCCCGGACGACAAGCTGGTGGAGATGTTCCTCCTACAGGACATCGTCGCCGGGCTCAAGGCAAAGAAGGTGACCCTGGTCATCCCCTACTTCGGATACGCCAGACAGGACAGGCTCTTCAACCCCGGAGAGCCCGCTTCGGCCATTCTCATGTGCAAGCTGCTGGATTCGCTGGCGTGCGATCATGTCATCACCGTCGATATCCACAAGGAGGCCGTTCTGGATGCCTTCACGTGCAAGCACACAGACCTCAAGGCCGCACCCGTCATCGCCGAGTACTTCAAGGACAAGGGCATCGACCTGGTCCTGTCCCCGGACATCGGCGCGGCAGGCCGCGCCCAGCTGGTGGGAGAGACCATGGGCAAGCCCTCCGATCACCTCAACAAGACCCGCCTGTCCGGTACCGAGGTTAAGATCGCCCCCGCCCACATGGACTGCAGGGACAAGAGCATCCTGATCGTTGACGACATGATCTCCACCGGCGGCACCATAATGACCGCTGCGCAGGCACTGAGGGACGCCGGAGCCAAGAGCGTTTCCGTGGCCTGCACTCACGGTGTGTTCGTGAACGGAGCGATAGAGAAGCTCACCCACAGTGCCCTGGACAAGGTCCTGTGCTGCAACACTCTGGAGAACTCCCAGTCGCAGATCTCCGTCGCCAAGCTGATCGCCGATGCGGTGAGGAAGGGATGATGATGTCCAACAAGGAGGAGAACTTCGCGGAGTGGTATCTCGACATCGTCGAGAAGGCAGGACTCTCGGACAAGAGGTATCCCATCAAGGGAATGAACGTCTGGACTCCCTACGGATGGAGGATCATGAGGCAGATCGACTCCTACATACGCGAGGAGTTCGACGCAACGAAGCACGACGAGGTCTGCTTCCCCCTGCTCATCCCCGAGAGTCAGTTCGCCAAGGAGAAGGAGCACATCAAGGGATTCGACAGCGAGGTCTATTGGGTCACCCATGCGGGACTGGACGAGCTCGACGAGAGGCTCGTCGTAAGGCCCACATCCGAGACTGCCATGTACCCTATGTTCGCACTGTGGATCAGGTCCCACCAGGACCTCCCGCTGAAGACATATCAGATCGTCAACACCTTCCGTTATGAGACCAAGCAGACCAGGCCCTTCATCAGGGTCCGCGAGATCCACTTCTTCGAGTCGCACACCTGCCACACCGATTACGATGACGCCCAGAAGCAGATCGACGAGGATATCGAGATCCTCGCCAGGATCGCGAAGAAGATCTGCCTCCCGTACACACTCCTCGTACGTACCGAGTGGGACAAGTTCCCCGGAGCGTACTACACCGTCGGTATCGACACGTCGATGCCTAACGGAAGGACCCTCCAGATGGGTTCCATCCACCACTACAAGACGAACTTCTCCGAACCCTACGAGATCACCTACGAGGACAAGGACGGGGAGCACAAGTTCGTCCATCAGACCACCTACGGAATGTCCGAGAGGCTGGTCGGTGCGCTCATCGGAGTGCACGGGGACGACCAGGGGCTCATCATGCCTCCCGGAATAGCACCCTACCAGATCGTCCTGATCCCCATCTTCAAGAAGGACAACCAGGAGACCGTGATGGCAGCTGCCAGGGAGATGGAGGCCATCCTGTCCAAGGCAGGATTCAGGGTCGAGTTCGACGACCGTGACGACCGTCCCGGTGCCAAGTACTACGAGTGGGAGATGAAAGGTGTCCCGCTGAGGCTCGAGCTCGGAGGACGCGACATAGAGAACAAGGTGGTCTCGTTCTTCAGGAGGGATTCCGGGGAGAAGGGAACCATCGACGTTGCCAACCTCGTTCCCGGAGTCCAGATGCTCCTTGATGATATCTCGGACTGCATGTTCAACAAGGCAAACGAGATACAGAAACAGCGCACCCAGAATATCGATTCCCTTGAGAACATCCCTGAAGACAAGATCCTCAGGTTCGGATGGTGCGGATGCGACGAGTGCGGCCACAAGTTCGAGGACACAACCGGTTTCAAGATCCTGGGAAGGCCCTACTTCAAAGAGGAGTTCAAGGGCAAGTGCATAATGTGCGGAAAGGATACGGATTCACCCGCTTACGCCGCACACACGATGTGATCTCATGGCTTTCGCTGAGAATGAGCTGATCTATCTGGAGGACGCCTCCGGGAAGAGGATATGGCTCAAGGTCGCAGACGGTATGATGAAGGTCCAGTCGCTGGGTACGGTCGACGGTTCCAGGTTCAAGGACTTGGAGGAAGGGGACTCGGTCACCATAGTCGGTCGTGAGTACAGGGTTTTCAGACCCGGAGTGCTGGAGCTCATGGAGTCCCTGGACAGGGGTGCTCAGGTCATCACTCCAAAAGACGCTGCGACCATCCTTCTGCATTGCGACATCAAGGCAGGCGACAGGGTCATCGAGGTCGGAGCTGGATCCGGAGGGCTCACCACCGCCCTGCTCCATTCCGTGGCACCCACTGGACAGGTACTCACTCTAGAACTCAAGGAGGAGAACGCCCTAAGGGTCAAGAAGAACACGGCCAGGGTCGGTCTGGACAAATATTGGTCCTACCAGATCGGCGATGCCAGGGAGATGAACGTGGATGTCGATTGGAAGGCCGATGCGCTGACCATGGACATGCCCGACCCGTGGCTCGCCCTTGACAATCTCGAGAAGCATCTGAGGGCCGGAGGAAGGCTCTGTGCATACGTCCCCAACATGAATCAGGCGGAATCCATCGTCAATTCCCTGAGGGAGCATGGATACAGTGACGTGCATGCATTGGAGAACATGCAGCGCGGCCTTGAGGTACACCCTGGAGGAGTGAGGCCTTCGTTCGAGATGCTCGGACACACAGGGTACCTAATCTTCGCCCGCAAAACGGCACGAGTGTGAATTCCCAGGTATAGTCATTTATACTTCACAATTTGTCTGAATGGTTAGGTGATGATAGACCTAAAGACATCCTCTGAATTGGGAAGAGGTTTGTGCGGTTAATTCCGCTCACGACAGGTACTCACTAATGGCGAGCACCAGTATCGCTAGGTCGATCAGAAACCGACCTATCTCTAGGGCCAGGGACGCCAGCTGGAAACTATTGTCCCTTGGCCCGTCACTATTAACAATAAATACTTCTCAGATGTTAGAACAATTAGGTTCTGAGATAACCTAGAGACCTTCTCCCCGAAGGGGAAGAGGTTTGTGCGGTTAATTCCGCTCACGACAGGTACTCACTAGTAGCAAGCACCAGTATCGCTAGGTCGATCAGAAACCGACATATCTCTAGGGCCAGGGACGCTAGTTGGGACCAGACATCCCTTGGCCCGTCACTATTTCTTGAGCGTAACAATAAATACTTCTCAGATGTTAGAACAATTAGGTTCTGAGATAACCTAGAGACCTCCTCCCCGAAGGGGAAGAGGTTTGTGCGGTTAATTCCGCTCACGACAGGTACTCACTAATGGCGAGCACCAGTATCGCTAGGTCGATCAGAAACCGACCTATCTCTAGGGCCAGGGACGCAAGGTGGAACTATACATCCCTTGGCCCATCTTCTTCATCCATTCTTGTGGACCTCCAAAGACGGTATCAAGGTTGATAGCCCAACCAGGAGAAGTCCTCCATGGTCGGACTTCTACCCTGACGAGGTATGATTTTTTCATTTACTATATAGAATATCGTCGCCGAATTATAGTGCCTAAAGACTCGCTTTATATATCCCGAGGGGGTTGTGAAAGTATGCACGGCAGCATCGAGCACGTTCTTACACCGAGGTTGGTGAAGTCCTATCTGGACAGGGTCACCTCTCCGGAGCTCGAGAAGATCGGCATAACACCGTCAAGTGCTGCCTTCCTAATGAAGATCGGTCACAATGAGGGCATATCGCTCAAAGGTCTCTCGGAGATGATGCTGGTCGACAAGGCCCATACGACCAGGATGGCCAACAAGCTGATACAGGATGGTCTGGTAGAGAATGTTGCGGAGGGCCATCAATACTCCCTCGTACTCACCGAGAAGGGCAAGGACCTGTCGCACCGCGCATGGAAGGTTACAGACGATGCGCTCCAAGGATTGTACGGGAGCCTCACCCCCGAGGAGAGGGAGACCATGCATGTCATCATGGAGAAGATCTTCAAAGTCATCAGCGAAGACTGATTTTTTTCGTCCTGGCCGTATGCCCCGGACTCAAGTTTAAATAAAAGTTGAGGACTCAACCGCCTCCATGGAAATCACGGTCAACCCTTCCTGCGGCCCCAGGATGATAAAGACATATCTGGACAGGGTCACTGCAGGCAGATTCCAGGAACTCGGCGTGACAGTAGCCGAGGCCCAGTTCCTCGGAGCAATCCATCATCACGAAGGTGCAACCCTCAAGGAACTCTCTGAACTTCTCTCGGTGGACAAATCCCATGTCACCCGCACGGTCACCGACCTCATAGAGAAAGGTCTGGTGGAGAACACAGCCTCCGGCCACGCATACAGCCTGAGGCTTACCGAAGAGGGAGAGAGGACCGGTGCAAAGGTGAAGGGGATCGTGGATGAAGCCTGGGCGCATCTTCTGGAGGATCTCACCTCTGAGGAGAGGGATGCCATGGATTCCATCATCCGTAAGATATCGCAGAAGATCAGGGAGGCCCAGGCATGATATTCAACTACTTCAGGAAGATCGACTGGGCGCTCCTGGCCGTTACGATAGTTCTGGTCTACATACAGGTGTACCTGGAGCTTGAGATACCCGGATACATGGCAAACATCACCACTATAATGACCACCGGAGGAACAGGACAGGATGTTCTTGATGAAGGTGTCTGGATGATGGGCTGCGCTCTGGGCAGTCTGATATCCGCCGTCATCGTCGGATTGATCACGGCCTACATCGGGACCAATATGGGAAAGGCCATGCGCAAGAGACAGTTCGAGAACGTGGAGACCTTCTCTTCAGCAGAGATAAACAAGTTCTCCATCTACAGTCTGATCACCCGTTCCACCAACGATGTGAACCAGGTGCAGATGGCCTTCATCATCGGTCTCATGGTTATGATTAGAGCTCCGATGATGGCTGTTATGGCGCTGATGAAGATCAGCACCAAGAACATTGGCTGGGTAGAGGTCACCCTCATCGCCCTATTGGTGATGATCGCATGTATAGCGGTCATTATCTGGTTCACCTTCCCCCGTTTCAAGAAGATCCAATGGATGAACGATGACGTGAACCGCATAACCAAGGAGGGCCTTTCAGGGATCCGTGTCATCCATGCTTACAACGCCGAGGGATATCAGGAGGCCAAGTTCAGCGCGGCCAACAATAAGCTCACCGACACCCATGTGTCGGTCACCCGTGCGATGGCCTTCCTGGCACCGACGATCATGACGGTCATGAGCATGCTCAGCCTCGGCATCTACTGGATGGGTGCGATAATCATCTCGAACGCACCTACCCTTCAGGACAGACTGACAGATTTCTCGGACATGATCGTGTTCTCGTCCTACGCAATGCAGGTCATAGCGGCGTTCATGATGCTGATCATCGTCTTCATCGTCCTGCCTCGCGCTCTGGTATCCGCCAGGCGTATCGACGAGGTTGTGAATGTGAAGCCTACCGTCACGGACGGCGGAAGGGATGAAGGCAACGAGGGGCAGGAGGGACAGCTGTCATTCAGGAATGTGTCCTTCAGGTACCCGGAATCTCCTCAGGACTCGCTCACGGACATATCGTTCGACGCCAAGAAGGGGGAGACTGTGGCCATCATCGGTTCCACCGGCTCCGGTAAGAGCACATTGGTGAAGATGATCCCCCGTTTCTACGACGTCACCGAGGGAAGCATAACCATCGACGGAATCGACGTCAGGGAGTACAATCTGGACGCTCTCCACAGGAAGATCGGATACGTTCCCCAGAAAGCGGTGATGTTCGCCGGTTCCATAGCATCCAACGTGAACTACGGGGATACCGAGGACCAGCGCGATATGGACGATGTGAAGAAGGCCGTGGCCATAGCTCAGGGGACGGACTTCGTCGAGAGGGCCGAGGGCCAGTATGAGGCGAGCGTCGCCGAGGGAGGAACGAACCTCTCGGGAGGCCAGAAGCAGCGTCTCTCCATAGCGCGTGCCGTGTGCAAGAGGCCCGAGTTCTACATCTTTGACGATTCGTTTTCCGCCCTGGATTACAAGACGGACCGCATCCTCAGATCCAAGCTGAAGAAGGAGACAGCTGGCGTGACCACGATAATAGTCGCGCAGAGGATAGGTACCATAATGGATGCCGACAAGATCATCGTCCTGGACGAGGGCAGGATCGTCGGTATGGGAAAGCATCAGGACCTTCTGAGGGACTGCGAGGTCTACCATCAGATCGCCAGTTCACAGCTTTCAGAGGAGGAGCTGGTAAGATGAGCGCCGAGGAACGTCGCAACAGGAGGAACAGGCACGGCCCCGGTATGCCGACCGAGAAGCCCAAGGATTTCAAAGCGGCCTGGAGCAGGTTGTTCCAATACATGGGAAGGTACAAGGTTCTCTTCATCATAGCGGTCATCTTCGCCATCTTGGGAACAGCATTGACCCTGCTTGGCCCTAACATGCTCAGCGACATGACCAATCTGATCAAGGACGGCCTGTTCACCGGCGACATAGACATGGAGGGCATCGTGGCCATCGCGGTATGGCTGGTCATCCTCTATGCTTCCAGCGCCATCATATCAGTGGCCCAGGGTCTGATAATGGCCACTATCGCCCAGAGGACCGCAGGTAACCTCCGTAACGACATCTCCAGGAAGATAGACCATGTCCCGTTGAGATACTTCGACAGTGCGAAATCCGGAGATCTGATGAGCCGTGTCACCAATGATGCGGATTCGTTAGGCCAGGATACCAACCGTAGCGTCAGCACGATGATAGTTGCTATCACGCAGTTCCTCGGATCGCTGATCATGATGATGATCACCAACCTCACAATGGCCGGTGTCGCCGTGCTCTCAACCGCAATCGGTTTCGTGCTGATGATAGTCATCATGTCCAGATCTCAGAAGTACTTCGAGGCACAGCAGAACTACCTCGGAGCTATGAACGGACATGTCACCGAGACCTACACCAACCATGAGATCGTCAGGACTTACAACGGCGACAAGAGGGCCAGGAAGGAGTTCGACGAGATCAACGGCAATCTCCAGCACAGCGGATTCATGGCCATGTTCCTGGCCGGAACGATGATGCCCATCATGAACTTCATCGGTAACTTCGGATACGTCGCGGTGTGCGTCGTCGGAGCGATCATGGTCCTTGACGGTACCACGGACATCGGAACCATCGTGGCCTTCATGATATACATCAGACTGTTCACCACCCCGTTGCAGCAGATGTCGCAGGGACTCACCGTCATGCAGTCCGTCGCGGCCGCTGCAGAGAGGATATTCGGGTTCCTGGACGAGCCCGAATTCGAGGATGAATCCCATAAGAGCCAGACCATCGTTTCAAAGGGTCATGTCGAGTTCAGGGACGTCCACTTCGGATACGTCCCCGGCAAGGAGGTCATCCACGGTTTCTCTGCTGAAGTGAAACCGGGTCAGAAGGTCGCCATCGTCGGCCCCACCGGTGCCGGTAAGACCACCATGGTCAACCTCCTCATGAGGTTCTACGAGGTGGACAGCGGTGACATCCTCATCGACGGAGTGTCCGTGAAGGACCTCACCAGGGAGAACATCCATGAGCAGTTCTGCATGGTTCTCCAGGACACATGGCTGTTCGGAGGCACGATCAGGGAGAACCTGGTCTACAGCAGGGAGGGCATCTCGGACGAGAGGCTGGAGGAGGTATGCAAAGCTGTGGGGATCCACCACTACATCACCAGCCTCCCCGAGGGATACGACACCGTGCTCACCGAGAACGACACCCTCTCCGCAGGACAGAAGCAGCAGCTCACCATCGCCAGGGCGATGCTGGACACATCCCCGATGCTGATCCTCGACGAGGCCACCAGCTCTGTCGACACCAGGACTGAGATGATCATCCAGGAGGCCATGGACAGGATGGCGTCCAACAGGACTTCCTTCGTGATCGCCCACAGGCTCTCCACCATCAAGAACTCCGACCTCATCCTGGTGATGAGGAACGGGAGCATTATCGAGCAGGGCACCCACGACGAGCTCCTCGCCAAGGGCGGCTTCTACCAGGAGCTGTACGATTCCCAGTTCGAGGAGACCGAAATGGACTGAAAACGATGGTTTAAACACCATCCTCCCCTATGGAACAGAATGCATTCCACAGGGGAGTTTCTTCCCGAGTATTGCAATCAGACATCGATTAGATGACGAATCCGATATTTTGAATACGTATCATGCTCCAGATTTCACTAGAAGCACATCATATCAAAAAAGATTGAATCAACCGTGCCGATCAGCGAATGGGATTATATATCCAATATCCTACTTTGAACCATGTTCAGGATAGCTTTCTATGGAAAGGGAGGTATAGGGAAATCAACCATTTCCGCGAATCTTTCATACCTGCTGTCCATGGATGGCAGCAAGGTCCTGCATATCGGCTGCGATCCCAAACACGATTCCACCAGACTCCTCACGAACGGGGTCAACATCAGGACATTCTTTTCCGATATCAACGAGAATCCTGTCCATGAAGGTGTGAACGGCATATCCTGTGTCGAATGCGGAGGGGCCGACCCCGGCAAAGGCTGTGCCGGAAAAGGTCTTGAGCTCCTGTTCTCCAGGCTGTCGGACATAGATGCGGATTATCGCATATGCGATGTGCTCGGAGATGTCGTCTGCGGAGGATTCTCAATACCGGCGAGGAGATTGAATTCGGACGCGATCATAATCGTCACTTCCGGTGAGTTCATGTCCTTATTCGCTTCGAACAACATCCTCAGAGGATTGACCAACATCAACCCCGAGGAATCCGTAATGGGGCTGGTGTTCAACAGCAGGGGCGGTGATGACGAGAGGCGTATGGTCCAGGAATTCTCCGAGGCCACAGGCATCCCTGTAATCTGCGAGGTGCCGTTCTCACCTCTTTTCGCCGAAGCCGAACTGAAAGGAGGGACGTTATGTTCAATCTTCCCGGATTCGGATGAATCCAGGATACTGACGGGGCTTGCCGACCGCATCAGGAATTCCAAGGCAAGGTACGATCCAAGACCGTTATCAGACGAGGCCATGACGGATCTGGCAGCCGGCAGGGCGATCCGTGACGCACCTATCACCAAAAAGACGAAAGAGTGCAGTTTCGACGGTTTCGATTCGGAGAGGAACCTGTCGTATGTGGGGAATTACGTCATGCCCGCCTGCACCTCACACGGTGCAGTGGACGGAGCGATGAGGATCAGGGATGCGGCGGTGATACTCCACGGGCCGAGGAATTGCGCATTCCTGATGGAATACGCATTCAGACGTCGCGTACTCTACGGTTCCACAGAGAGGTCCGAGCATCCTCCGGAACCGGGCGTTTACAGTACGGGCCTTGATTCGGAGCAGGTCTTCAAGGACCCGGATTCCTGTGCGGAATCCGCCATAATCCGTGCTAAGCAGGATGGCTATGAACATATGTTCCTGGTCTCGACATGCACGACCGAGATCATCGGATCCGACCTGTCCGCATTGGCCGAGAGGATGTCGAAGAGACATGCTGTCGATGTGATATCCGTTCAGCCGGATTCAGCATTCCTCGGGAGCAAGTTCGGGGGATCATTCGGATTGTTCGATGCACTGATAGGCAGGATGTCCCCAAGAGAGGTCGAACCGGATACAGTAAATCTGGTAGCGAGATGGTTCTACGGAACAGGGAAGGATGAGATCATGCAATCATTGCAGGACATCCTGTCCACGATAGGTCTGAGGATCAGATTCAACTTCCTCGATTTCAGCACCATGTCGGAGATAGAGGATTTCTGCAGAGCCGAATACGATATACAGGTCGGATGCTCGCAGTTCAATGACAGGATATCCGAAAGGATCCATGAGGTCACGGGCAGGAAGAAGGCCCTTGCCCTGGACATCCCGATGGGGCTGGACGATTGCCTTCATTGGGTCAGATCCCTTGCCCAGCACTATCCCGATCTGAACGAACGTCTTCCGGCTGCCGAATCCTCGTTGAAGAAGAGTCACGAGAGGATGCTGGAGAGGTTCGGAAAGGATCTTCAGGGAAAGAGGGTGGTCATATACTGCCTGATGGTCAGGGATCTTGCTTGGCAGGTGGAGACACTGAGGTCGTTGGGGGTCGAGGTCGTATCGATAATGTTCGTGGAAACGGACATAATCGATCATAACCTGAATGAACCGGACTATGGAGAGATCCCCGTGATGAAGAAGGCCACTCTGTGCGACCTTGCAGAATTGGTATCCAGGGAGCGCATCGATCTTGTGATCACCAACGATCATGGCCGCGTATCCCGCAAGGGATACAGATGGGCACCGTTGTCTTCCCGTCTATACGGATTGAAGGGCGTCGAGGAGTGGTGCCGTACCTTGAGGGACTGCATGCATATCCAGGATGCTACATGGGAGAGAGGACTATGATGAACAATGCCGACGGTATGTTGGGTGCCATAATGGCATCGGAATCACTCGGATTGACGGATACCATGATCAACGGTGCAGGAGGTTGCCGTTCCAGGTCGCAGATAATGCTTCACGACCTCATCCCCAGATACTATCCGGAGAATTCAGGTTGCTGCCGTTCCAAGTATTTCAGCAGGCAATCCCGCCTTCCATGCACCTACCTGAACGGTGACGACATCATCCACGGTTCTGCAGTCAAGGTCTTGAAGGGCATCGAATCGGCATCATCCATAACCGGCAGGAGGGTCACTTTGCTGGACACACTGGGGGCTTCCCTGATATGCACCGACTACTCGGGTCTGACCGGAACGGAGAGCTATGATCCGATAATCATAGAGGACGATCTCTCTGCCATGACGATGGCCGAAGGATACGATTCCACCATGAGCACATTGTTGGGATCGATGGATGCGGATTCCGACGGAGAAGACGGTTTCGTCAACATACTCGGCTACGGGATAATGGATCAAGGATGGGAGACCGGAGCCGATCATCTATGCCATCTTCTGGAGCTCATGGATCTGAAGGTCAATTGCATGCCCGGTTGCATTCCGGATAAGGAGTCTTTGAAGGCCATAGGAAGATCCGGACTCAACATCATGATACATCCCGAGTATTCGATCCAAACCGCAAGGATGCTCAGGGAAAGGTTCGGCACCGATCACATCAGACTAACCGAAGGTGCACCGATAGGTTATGATGCGACAAGGGCTTTCGTGACGGAAGTCGCAGAGAGGATGGATGCAGATCCGGGTCCGGCGATGGATTTCATAGACCGCGAGGCGATATCCGTGCACCAGATATTGATGAATTACGACAAGTTGCCGGCATCCCTGCATGCCAAAGGCGTGGCCCTTAAAGGCGAGTCATCCGTGGTGTATCCATTGCTGAAATGGATGACCGGATCCTTCGGGATGATCCCTAGGAGCGTATCGACGGTCGACGGAGAGTACTCCGGAGAGATCAAAGAATATCTGGAAGTGCTCGGTCTTAACGGAATGGAATCGGTGACCGATGGAAACGTGGATGTGGTCTTCTCGGACGGCATGGATGCCTTGGAAGGCAGGATGAAGCCCAGCATAACGGCCCATGTGGGGATCATGATGCCCAGAAGCTCAGCCATAGACCTTATGGGCCGCACATTGGTAGGCACCATAGGTTGCAGATACATCCTCGATGAGGTATTCAACAACATGATGAGATTCAGGTGCGGTCAGCCTACCGACATCAATTATCGCCCGGGATATGAAGAATGATTTTGCGATACCGACGATCGGCAGGAAGATGCAGTTCGGCGGAAGAACACGTGCGCGTGATCTATCTAATATGGGAATCGTCAGACGTGACATCATAATCCGTTCCTCATCAGGTACAATGTATTCAGCAGAGAATAGATGTGCTTCGGGTTCTGCAGTCTGTAGACCTTGTTCTTCCCTTCGTTCCTCGAAACGATGATGTCCGCTTCGCGCAATATCCTCAGATGATAGGAGACATCGTTCTGAGGGATGCCCAGCTGCTCGGAGATCTCCATCACGTTCATGTCTCCTATCTCCAGTATTCTGATGATATGCAATCTTATTTTGTTGCCCAAGGCACTGAATACCTTGTCATCGACATCATAGACGGGATGTTCCGAGGTTTCCGGTCTGCTACGGTCCTGATCGGGGGCTTTTTTGCATGCAGTTACTACATAACGGCAGGGGATGACGATCAGTTTTCCTCTCACCAGAATGCTAGTGTCCGCAACATCCCTGTACTTGATCGTGAAATCCTCGAATCCGATGCCAGGGAGGAACCATAGTTCCCAGTTGGGGCGTCTCACACCATTGGAGTAATAATCTTTCACTATTAGGCCCAATCTTTCCCCGTCGATGTCCGGCCCCAGCATCATCTGCATGTCATCCTCACCGTATCTGCGGAGGATCTGTTCATGTCTGTTCATATACCATTCATTCTTGTAATGGAATGCGTAGTTCCCGTCCGCTATTATCAGGAAACCGCCTGGATTCAATATGTCCTTCCAACGGTTTATGGCCGCGCTCGCATCGTCCACACAGAACAGGAGATCCTTAGCGATCACCACATCGAAAAGACCGGTCGGGAAATGGAGGGTTTCGGCATCATCTTCGACCAGCATGATACGTGTGTGGAAATGCATCGCTGTAAGGCGTGCCTGTTTGATCATCTCCTTACTGAAATCCACACCGACCGCAGTATGTCCGAGCAATGATGCCTGAACGGCAATTTTACCCGCTCCGGTGCCCAGATCTAGGATCTTCAGCTGGCGGCTAGGTATCGGGAGAGAGCGGAGTATGTGTTCGAGGTTAAAATCGCCATATAGGTTCTCACGGGTCATTTTTCCCAAGGTTTCAGCGTTTTCTTCCCAAAATTGGCGCAGTTCTTGGACCATGTGGTTATAAATCACTATCAATATATCAAATTTTTTTGATGCAATAACGTTATCCGATGCAAGTTTCAAATCTCACAATAAAAAATGTGTATACAAGTTGGACATATCTTCCAATTAGAGGGATTTCAATGGACAAAAAAACTCAGATCGCTATCATAGCGGTGATCGTTGTCGTCATCGTTGCAGCGGCCGCTTACTTCATCACTTCGAACAAGGAGGATCCCAGGATTCTGCTTGACGGTGCTCTGGAAGTTTACGGTAATGCAGATAACGATTGGACGATCGGCTCTTCCGATGCGGATTTCGTGCAATCGATAGTAGACGGTAAGACGACATGGAGCAAGACGGACAATCCGTACGCGGATGCGAATCATGACGGATCGATAACTGCGGCGGATGTCACCCAAATCAAGGCTCTCGCAAATAATACAGCAAAGACAGTATGGATCAAAGACGGTGTCGGAACCGAGATGGAAGTGAAATGCCAGCCCCAGAGGATCTATGCGTTCCAGGTCCAGAATGCCGAATTGGCGACCATCATGGGATACGGGGACAAGATCGTCGCAGGAGGGCCTCCGATCCAATACTACGAGCCCCTGTTATTCCCAGACAACCCCAATGATGTCCAGTACTTCTCCGGAGATTACGAGAGGTTCTCCGAATTGAATCTCGATCTCTACCTTGTGTTCGCACCCACTCAGATTGCAACACCGACCGAGAAACTGCCCAATGTGGATGTCGTGTACCTTGGATTGTACTATCCGAGGATCGCCGACATGGAATCATCCGTTTATGCCCAGGGGATCCTGAAGGCCGGATACATCTTCGGTGCGAAGGAAAGGGCAGAAGGCTACCTCGATTTCCTGTTGGACATCAGGGACGAGATAAATTCCTATGTGAAGGACATTCCGGATTCTGATAGGCCCGAGGTCTTGGTCAGTCAGCTCTCCAATACATACTACTCCAGCGAGGACGTTAAGAGCGTCGTCGCATACACCAAGAACGATGCCGTCAGTCAGGCCGTGGCCCTTGCCGGCGGTAAGAACGTAGCACGCGGATTGCCCAATTACGATTCAGACACCTCTTATTCTCAGAGACCTGAACTCGAGTGGATGGACACCGTCGATATCGACTTCACGACCGTCCACTTCCAGCGCTATGCATGGACCGGACTGGATCTGACCTCACCCGAGGGAGGATACACTGCTACGGATCCCGAAGGGATGTACGATTGGATCTCCACCATCGCAGGCCGTCCGCTGATCGATATCGATGAGGATAACATCATCATGCTTCCCCAGGAGAACCGTAACGGAAGCCACGGAAGCATCCTGACCGCCGCATACCTCTTCCAGGCCTTCTATCCTGAAATCGCCAAGAAGAACAACTTCGACCCGGACAAATACATGAAGGAGTTCATCGTCAAATGGCTCGGTGTGAGCGATTATGACTATGCAGCCCACGAAGATGCGATGATCGCATGGGGCGGCAGACCTACCAATGACTGAGTCCATAGTATCGCCAAACTACTTTTAAACCACTTATAAACCTCTTACATAACCAATGGATCGGGATCCAATGAATTCGGAATCTATCAATGAGAAGAAGGAAGCTACGGGCTCATCGCATTACAGGAACGGGATAGAGGCCCTTTTCCGCCATCGTCTGCTGTTCACGGCGGCGTTAGGGATTATCGCGGTGCTGTGCGTAGGATTCATGATCACCGTAGGTTCCGCAAATATCGGTTTCCTCGAAGCTTATGAGATCCTGATCAACCAGCTGTTCCCGGGAACATTCGAGGGGTTCACCGACAGCCATGTAAACATCGTGACGAACATCCGTGGACCGAGAGTTCTGATGGGATTGTGCGTAGGAATGATCCTGGCCATAGGGGGGTGCATGATTCAGAGCATCCTCAGGAACGCATTGGCCACGCCCTATACATTGGGGGTCTCCAGCAGCGCCTGCTTCGGTGCAGCGTTGGCGATGGCCTACGGAGTATCGATAAACAGCGGTACGATGGGCGTCATCCTGAGCGCTTTCATATTCTCATTGGTGCCTATAGGGACCATCCTCCTTGCCGCACAGAGGCGCGGGATCACTCCTGTGACGATGGTGCTCTGCGGTGTCGCAATCTCCCAAATATTCGGAGCGTGCAACACCATCCTTCAATACTTCACCTCCAGCGACACCACAAAGGAGATTGTGTTCTGGTCCGTAGGAAGCCTCAACACCGTATCCCTGTGGATGATACCCTATGTCGCTGTGGCGGCATTGATCTTCGCGGTCATCGCCATGTACCTGTCCAGGGATCTCAACATCATGAAGATGGGTGACGATACGGCCCAATCACTGGGAGTCAACGTGAGCAGGTCCAGGATGATCGGGGTGATCGTATCGTGCGTAGCTACGGCCGTGGCCGTATCCTTCACTGGAGCGATAGGATTCGTATGCCTCATCTCCCCCCATCTGTGCAGACTGTTCATCGGAGGGGACCTCAAATATCTGATTCCAGCGTCAGGTTTCCTCGGGGCCATTATCCTGCTGGCAGCGGATACTATAGGAAGGACGATAATGGCGCCGGTCATACTCCCGGTGGGTGCGATAACGGCTTTGATAGGAGGGCCTTTGCTCGTCTACCTGTTGATGCGCAGGAAGACCGAGATGTCGGCTTGAGGTGTTAAGAATGAGATTGATAGCTAGCAATGTAGCGTTCTCTTACGATTCCAATCCGGTCCTCAATGATGTGAGCATGGAGATATCCGCGGGAGAGGTGGTAGGTGTCCTGGGGCCCAACGGATCGGGAAAGACAACCTTCGTCAAATGCATAAACCGGTTGCTAACTCCCCATCAGGGATCCATCCTGCTCGATGATGTGGATGTCCTGTCCTTGAAGCAGCACGAGGTCGCGAAGTACATGGGATACGTTCCGCAGAACAGCTCTATGGAGACGAGCTACCCGACCGTGTACGAGATAGTCATGATGGGGCGCAGACCCTTCGGCAACTGGAAGGCCAATTCCACGGACGAGGATGCTGTATGGAAGGCGATGGAGGAGATGGACGTTCATCATCTGGCTCTTCATCGTTTCAACGAGCTGAGCAGCGGTCAGACGCAGAGGGTGCTGATGGCAAGGGCCATCGCACAGGAAGCGCAGATATTCCTATTGGACGAACCAACTTCCAATCTAGACATCAGATATCAGATCGAGGTCATGGAAACGATCCGCGGCATCGTCGAAGAGAAGAACGTGGGTGCGTGCGCCATAGTGCACGATCTGGAATTGGCCATGAAGTACTGCGATAAGGTCATCCTCCTTTACCAAGGAAATATCCTGGCCGCAGGCACTCCGGTGGAGGTCATCACGCCGGACAACATCAGATTGGTGTACGGTGTAGAGATCGTGGTCGACAACAACTACGGCAGCCCTCACGTCCTGGTGATGGGCGCAGCCAAAGACAATAGCTGAAGCACAATTGGCCTTTCGATCATCCCACGTCCGATGGATAGATCAGACACAATCGCCATCGGACGGGTCGGGAAAACGGTCATCAGGATAATCCGCATCACCGACTGTTACCACTTTTTAGGCAATCGGAGAGTGTTCGGAGACGGAAATGGACTGAAAACGATGGTTTTTATGCCATCCTCCCCTATAAGTAATAGAAACGCGCCTTATAGGGGAGCAATCCTTTTTATAATAGTATATATTGCACCCGAATTACAAGCTTGAAAGCTATCCATAAGGGCCTGTAGCTCAGCTAGGTAGAGTACCTGACTTTTAATCAGGCTGTCAAGGGTTCGAATCCCTTCAGGCCCGCCAATGGACTTCATGAGAGATCGACGGCAGATCAAGTATGAGGAAAGGCACACACTTTTTCTCAAATCCAAACGTCTTCCCCAGATGACCGGTCTGGAAAAAAAGTAGGTGAAAACTTGGCAACAGAAAACATCTCGTTCAATGTTCTCAGGCACTGTCTGGTGCCCGAGCATCACCTCTTGTCAGAGGAAGAGGCACAGGCGGTTCTCGACAGAAAGGGAATCAAACTGGAGCAGCTCCCCAAGATAAGAAAAAGTGATCCAGGAGTCAAAGTCCTGGAAAGCATTCACGGTCCCATCGAAGAGGGTCGTGTGATCAAGATCGTAAGGAAGAGCAAGACCGCCCAGGAATTCGTGGCGTACAGGCTCGTAACGAGGGGATGAGCATGAGGGACCTAGTACAGCTCTATTTCTCGGAACACAACATCGTGAACCACCACCTCTCGTCCTTCAACGACTTCCTCGCATCCGAGGACAACCCCAACAGCAGGATGCAGAGGATCGTCGACGACATCAGGGTCCCCACGGACGACGCGTCCCGTGGAATCATCAAGCTCGATCCCGAGCGCACCGGAGGCAGGAATATCGAGATCCGCCTGGGAAGGAAGAGGGACGAGGACGGACACATCGATGTCAACGCTAGACCGACCATCCGTGTTGGAGAGCCCTATGTGAAAGAGGCCAACGGATGCGAGCACTGGACCACTCCCATGGAGGCCAGGCTCAGAAAGTTCAATTACGCCTCCCGTGTCGAGGTCTTCTTCGAGATCATCGAGGACGGGCAGGAATCAGATGCTCCCGAGGCATCCGGATGGCTGTGGGTCGGAGACCTGCCCATCATGGTCAAGTCCAAGGGATGCAGCCTATACCAGGACAATCTGGAACACCACCTCGACCGTCAGCTCACCCCCGAGGAATACGAGGAGGAGCTCGTCAAGGAGAAAGAGGACCCCAGGGAGCCCGGAGGATACTTCATCGTCGGTGGAACCGAGAGGGTTCTCATCACGCTCGAGGACCTTGCACCCAACAGGGTCATGGTCGAATACAACGAGAAATACGGCGCGGCAGTCGAAGTTGCCAAGGTCTTCTCACAGAAGGACGGATACCGCGCTCTGACCCTCGTGGAGAAGAAGAAGGACGGAATGCTCTCAGTATCCGTCCCCGCTGTCTCCGGATCCATCCCCCTCATCGCACTGATGAAGGCATTGGGAATGGAGTCCGATCAGGAGATCTACGAGACCATCGTCTCCGACGACCTCATGGCCAACACAGTTTACGCTAACATCGAGGCGGCATACGACAAGAAGACGTACGCCCCCAACGGATTCCACACAACGGAAGACGCCATCCTGTTCCTTGAGAGGAACTTCGCCGCCGGTCAGGCGAAGGAGTACAGGACGAAGAAGGTCGAATCCATCCTGGACCGCTCGCTGCTCCCCCACCTGGGAGACACATACGAGGACAGGAAGAAGAAAGCCATCTTCCTCGGCCGTGTGGCCCGTTCAGTCCTTGAGCTTTCTCTGGAGAAGAGGAACGAGGACGACAAGGACCACTACGCCAACAAGAGGCTCAAGCTGTCCGGTGACCTCATGGAGGACCTCTTCAGGACAAGCTTCAGCAGCCTCATGAAGGACCTGAAGTACCAGATCGAGAGGAACTGGGGAAGGAAGAAGAACGAGAAGTTCGACATCAATTCCATCCGTTCCTCGATCAGGACAGAGCTTCTTACGCACAAGCTCATCCACGCCCTCGCCACAGGAAACTGGGTCGGAGGACGTGCAGGAGTATCGCAGCTTCTCGACAGGACATCCAACCTGTCCGCCATGTCGCACCTCAGGAGGGTCACTTCCTCGCTCACGAGGAGTCAGCCCCACTTCGAGGCCCGTGACCTTCACCCCACACAGTGGGGAAGGCTGTGCCCCTCGGAGACGCCTGAGGGACAGAACTGCGGTCTGGTGAAGAACGCCGCACTGATCATCGAGATCTCCGAGGGAATCCCGGAGATGGACATCAGGTGGATGCTCAGGGAGCTCGGAATCAAATCTGTCAAGTCCGCTGACGAGACACGTATCTTCGTCAACGGGGACCTTGTCGGTGTCCACGAGGACGCCAAGAAGCTGGTCAGCGAGATCAGGGAGCGCAGGAGATGCGGTCTCATCTCGGGCGAGATCAACGTCCGCTTCGACCAGGAGACCAACGAGGTCATCATCAACTGCGATGAGGGACGTCTCAGGAGGCCCCTGCTCATCGTGAAGAACGGAAGGCTCGCGCTCACAAGGAAGCACATCGAGAACATCCGTGAAGAGAAGATCAAATGGAACGACCTGTTCCGCGAGGGAATCATCGAGTGGATCGATGCAGAGGAAGAGGAGGACGCTCTCGTCCTCGTCGACGCATACGACGTGCCCAGCAGGTGTCCCTGCTGTAACCACGCCCTCTCGCCCATGGATGCCGACTGGATGAACCCCGGAAAAGAGGGAGATGTCGTCCTGAAGTGCAAGTGGTGCGAGGATGAGTTCGTCGTCCCCACCAAGCTCGACCCCAAGTACACCCACATGGAGGTCGACCCCATGATCATCATCGGAGTGGGATGCGGTATCGTTCCCTACCCCGAGCACAACTCCGCACCCCGTGTCACAATGGGTGCGGCAATGGGAAAGCAGGCTCTGGGAATCGCGTGCTCCAACTACAGGATCAGGCCCGACACAAGGGGTCACCTGATGCACTACCCCCAGAGGCCCATGGTCTACACACAGACCATGAACTACATGCACTACGAGCACAGGCCCGCAGGACAGAACTTCTGTATCGCTGTCCTGTCCTACCATGGATACAACATCGAGGATGCGCTCGTCATGAACAAGAGCTCCGTGCAGAGGGGACTCGGAAGATCGACATTCCTGAGGTCCTATTCCGCAGAGGAGCACCGCTACCCCGGAGGAACCGAGGATGCGTTCGAGATCCCTCAGCCCGACGTCACCGGTGCACGTGAGGAGGACAAGTACTCCATGCTCGGAGAGGACGGTCTCATCCTGCCCGGTTCTCAGGTCGGAAGCTCCGACGTTCTCGTCGGAAAGACATCGCCTCCCAGGTTCAACGAGGAGGAGACAGACTTCCTCACTCCTCAGAAGAGGAGGGAGACATCCGTCACAGTCAGGCACGGAGAGAGCGGATACGTCGACTCAGTCATGATCACTGAGGACCTTGACGGAAGGAAGCTCGTACGTGTCAAGGTCAGGGACCAGAGGATCCCCGAGCTGGGAGACAAGTTCTGTTCGAGGTTCGGACAGAAGGGAGTCGTAGGAAGGCTCGTCGACCAGTGCGACATGCCCTTCACGGCCGACGGAGTCACACCCGATCTGGTCGTCAACCCCCACGGTATCCCGTCGCGTATGACCATCGGTCACGTGCTCGAGATGATCGCCGGTAAGGTCGGATCGATGGAGGGACGCTTCATCGACGGTACCGCCTTCTCCGGAGAGAACGAGGAGTCCATCCGTGACGGCCTCGTCAGGAACGGATTCAAGGACACAGGAAAGGAGATCATGTACGACGGAAGGACCGGAAAGATGATCCAGGCCGACGTCTACACAGGAGTCATCTTCTACGAGAAGCTGCACCACATGGTAAGCGGAAAGATGCACGTCAGGTCCAGGGGACCCGTGCAGATCCTCACCAGGCAGCCTACCGAGGGACGTTCCAGGCAGGGAGGTCTCAGGTTCGGAGAGATGGAGCGTGACTGTCTGATCGGTCACGGAGTATCCATGGTCATCAAGGACCGTCTCCTCGACGAGTCCGACGGAACGCAGCAGTGGATCTGCGGCAACCCGTCCTGCGGACACATCGCGATCATGGACAGGCACGGTTCCCTTTACTGTCCTGTCTGTAAGAATAATACAAACATCTACCAGGTTCAGACATCCTACGCCTTCAAGCTGCTGATGGATGAGCTCCTGTCCCTTGGTGTGGCCATGAGGCTTCAGCTGGAGGATTTGAAATGACATACGGAATCACGAAGAGGATCGGTTCGATCAAGTTCTCCTGCCTCTCCCCCGAGGAGATCAGGAAGATGTCCGCCATCAAGGTCATCACCCCCGACACGTACAACGACGAGGGCTACCCCTACCCCGGCGGACTGATGGACCCCCACATGGGAGTCATCGAACCCGGAATCCGCTGTAAGACCTGCGGATGCAAGGTCGACGAGTGTCCCGGACACTTCGGACACATCGAGCTCGCCCTGCCCGTAATCCACGTCGGATTCATCAAGGACATCAAGATGCTTCTCGAGTCCACATGCTGCAAGTGCGGAAGGCTCATGCTTTCCGAGGAGCAGATCAAGGACCGTATGGACAGCATGGAGAAGATGGAGGAGCTCGGAGGAGGAACCATCGAGAAGAAGCTCTTCACGAAGGACACCGCCAAGGATGCATCCGGAAAGACCGTCTGCCCCTACTGTAACGAGACGCAGATCAAGATCAAGCTCGACAAGCCCACCACGTTCAGGGAGGTCGAGGACAACCACAAGCTCACACCCAAGGAGGTCCGCGAGAGGCTCGAGAGGATCTCCGACGATGATCTGAAGGCCCTGGGAATCGACCCCGAGACATGCAGGCCCGAGTGGATGGTGCTCACAGTCCTCGCAGTGCCCCCTGTGTCCGTCAGGCCCTCCATCACACTGGAGGCCGGTGACAAGTCCGAGGATGACCTGACCCACAAGCTGGTCGACGTCCTCAGGATCAACCAGAGGCTCAGAGAGAACCGTGACGCGGGAGCACCCCAGCTGATCGTAGAGGATCTGTGGGAGCTTCTCCAGTATCACGTCACCACATACTTTGACAACCAGACATCCGGAATCCCTCCCGCGAGGCACAGGTCCGGACGTCCCCTCAAGACACTTGAGCAGAGGCTCAAGGGTAAGGAGGGACGTTTCAGATCCAACCTGTCCGGAAAGCGTGTCAACTTCTCGGCCCGTACCGTCATCTCGCCCGACCCGTTGCTCTCTATCAACGATGTCGGAGTGCCCACGTTCGCGGCAAGGGAGCTCACAGTCCCCCTCCGTGTCAACCAGTACAACATCGAGAAGGTCAGGGAGATCGTCAGGCGCGGTCCGATGGAGGACCAGCTGAACTTCCCCTACGTCCCCGGAGCGAACTACGTCATCCGTTCCGATGGAAGGAAGATCAGGGTCACAGAGAGGAATGCGGCAGAGGTCGCAGAGGGTCTCGACATCGGCTACACGGTCGAGAGACAGCTCGTCGACGGAGATGTCGTCCTGTTCAACAGGCAGCCTTCGCTGCACAGGATGTCCATGATGGCGCACCGCGTCAAGGTCATGGAGGGAAAGACATTCAGGTTCAACCTGTGCGTCTGTCCTCCCTACAACGCCGACTTCGACGGAGACGAGATGAACCTACACGTCCTGCAGTCCGACGAGGCCCGTGCCGAGGCACGCATCATCATGCAGGTCCAGGAGAACATCCTGTCCCCCAGGTACGGAGGACCCATCATCGGTGCCATCCACGACCACATCACAGGAGCGTATTTCCTGACTCACAACAACCCCCGCTTCAACGCAGAGGAGGCAGCAAACATCATGTTCAAGCTGCCCGAGGTGCCCCTCCCCGAGCCCATGGTGGACGAGGAGACCGGAGAGAAGTACTGGACCGGAAAGCAGCTCTTCAGCACTATCCTGCCCAAGGACTTCAACACAAGCTTCAGGGCCAACATCTGCAACTGCACCAACCAGGCGGAGTGCAAGAAGGGCAACTGCCCCAACGACGGATACGTCATCATCCGCAACGGAGAGCTGGTCTGCGGTACCATCGACGTCAAGGCGATCGGAAACAGCAAGGGAAAGATCCTCGACCGTATCGCTCGCGACTACGGTTCCGAGAGGGCCGCCCTGTTCATCAACCAGGTCACAAGGCTCGCCCTCGGTGCCCTGATGAACCACGGATTCAGTACCGGTATCAGCGATGAGGATATCCCCAAGGAGGCCTCGCTGCAGATCAACAACAACACACAGGAGTGCATCGACAAGGTGACCGCTCTGGTGGACTCGTACCGCTCCGGTACCCTCCAGCAGATGCCCGGACGTTCCCTCAGGGAGACCCTGGAGGTCAGCGTCATGCAGGTCCTCGGAAAGGCTCGTGATGATGCAGGTACGATCGCAGGAAAGTACCTCGGTATGGACAACCCCGCCGTCATCATGGCCAAGGCCGGAGCCCGTGGATCCATGCTCAACCTGTCTCAGATGGCAGGTTGTGTCGGACAGCAGGCTGTCCGTGGAGAGAGGCTGGCCAGAGGATACTGGGACAGGACATTGTCGCACTTCGAGAAGGGAGACCTCGGTGCATACGCCAGAGGTTTCTGCTCCAACTCATACAAGTCTGGACTCACACCCACCGAGTTCTTCTTCCACGCAATGGGAGGAAGAGAGGGACTGGTCGATACCGCTGTCCGTACCTCTAGGTCCGGATACATGCAGAGGAGGCTCGTCTCGGCACTGGAGGACCTGAAGCTCACGTCCGACGGAACCGTCAGGAACACCGTGGGAACCGTCATCCAGTTCAAGTACGGAGAGGACGGAGTCGACCCTGCGAAGACAGTAAGGGGTAAGGCCATCGATCTGGATGACCTGTTCTTCGAGGTCTTCGGAGACGAGGCGGAGAACTTCAACCAGGAAGTCGAGAAGGACGTCGGAGGAGACTACGGATCCCTCGAGAAGGACGAGATGGAATACATCGAGGAAGAGGGAGACGGAGAGGACATGGACGACCTCGATCTCGACTACGATGGAGGAGGTGAGTGATAATGGCGAAGAAAGACACCATGAAGGCACTGCTCAACAGGAGCATCAGCGAGGAGACCGCAACACTGCTCCTCACCAAGTTCAGCACCCTGAGCGACATCGCCCGTGCATCCGAGGAGGAGCTCGTGGAGCTCGGACTCAACGAGGAAGAGGCCAAGTACGTCCTCTCCAGCGTCGGATCCACCACCAAGAAGAGCACGGCATCCGCCACCAAATCCAAGAAGAAGAAGGACGAGGAGCCTGAGGTCAAGGCTGTGATGGAGGAGATCACTAACTTCTACACCTACAACGAGACCGAGCTCAGGCTCAAGGGATTCATGGAGAAGCTGGAGATCAAGCTGCCCATGAAGGTCATCGTGGACATCGCGGCCCGCATCGAGGGACACGAGGTAAGCGATGCCAAGTGCAAGGAGCTGCTCACCAAGGCCTACGACATGTACAAGAGGCACATGATGGACCAGAACGAGTCCGCCGGAGTCATGGCGGCCCACTCCATCGGAGAGCCCGGTACCCAGATGAACATGCGTACCTTCCACTACGCTGGAGTCGCTAACATCAACGTTACCCAGGGACTGCCCCGTCTGATCGAGATCGTGGATGCAAGGCGCATCCCCAGCACTCCTTCGATGGATATCCCTCTCGAGGGGATCGCAGCCCAGGACGAGAGCGTAGCACGCCTCGTCGCATCGAACATCGAGACGACCTCCATCCTGGACGTCGCCACCATCGACACGGACATCACCAACATGACGCTCATCGTCAGGCCCGACGTCCGCAAGATGGAGGACAGGCACCTGGAGATGGACGAGCTCGTCGACAGGCTCAACAAGGTCAAAGCCGTTCGCGGAATGGTCAAGTTGTCTGGATACGACATCGTGATCCAGTCGGATGAGCCTTCATACAAGAAATTACAATCCATGTACGACGCCGTCAAGACCGCGAAGATCAAAGGTATTGACGGAATCAACAGGGCCGTCCTGTCCAAGACAGAGGGCTACTGGAAGATCGTCACGGAAGGAAGCAACTTGAAAGAGGTCCTCAACGTTGAGGGAGTGGATGCTCCGAACGTCATGACGAACAGCATCCTGGAGGTCGCGGACGTCCTCGGAATCGAGGCGGCCAGGAACTCCATCATCCACGAAGCGATGGGAACCCTCGGAGAGGCAGGTCTTGATGTCGACATCCGTCACATCATGCTTGTCGCCGATCTCATGACCAACGACGGTTATGTGAAGGCAATCGGAAGGCACGGAGTGTCCGGAAAGAAGTCCTCGGTTCTTGCCAGGGCAGCTTTCGAGATCACCGCCGCGCACCTTCTGCACGCAGCTATGGTAGGAGAGGTCGACCACCTTGAGGGAGTTACCGAGAACATCATAGTTGGACAGCCGGTCACCTTAGGTACCGGTGCTGTAAACCTTATTTACACACCCAAGAAAAAGGGGGATAAAGAATGAGCGAAGTAGACATAAGCAGAGCTTTGAAATCCGCTATCACCACTGGAAAGGTGCAGTTCGGATTGGATCAGACATTGAAAGCAGTGAAGGCCGGACAGGCACAGATGATCATCATCGCAAGGAACTGTCCGTGCAAGGACCTTAAGGACGCAAATGTGAAGGTTCACATTTACGAGGGAAACAACATGGAGCTCGGTGCTCTGTGTGGAAAGCCTTTCTCGGTCTCTGCCCTTGCAATCATTGACAAAGGTAGCTCCAACATCTTAACGCTGTGAGGAACATGTCCGCAGATATCGTACTTACCGAGGATACGCTCAGGTACATCGCTCTCTTCGAGCAGATCACCAAGGCAAACGCCATCGACTGTATGGACACTGAGGACAAGCTCGTGTTCGTCGTCGAGAAAGGACAGGGCAACGTCGCTGTCGGAAAGAAAGGGGAGCATGTGATCAAGCTCAAGGACAAGACCGGAAAGAACATCCAGGTCGTTGAGTACTCAGATGATCCCGAGCAGTTCGTCAAGAACGTATTCCACATTTACGGTCCTCAGAAGGTCGTTATCGAGCAGCGCGGAAACATCACTCATGCGACAATAACAGTCGATCCCAAGCTCAAGGGCCGTGCGATAGGCAAGGCCGGCAAGAATCTGCGCATCGCCAGGGATATCGTGAACAGGCATCACGAGATCCAGAGCATCAGCGTGGACTGACGGTCCCCCTTACGATCTGCCTATCGGCGGTTTGGGAATCAGTTCAAACCTCTTACTTCAAACCACTTATTTTTACAATCAATTCAAAGGTGTTCTCTCCACCTCGAGGCCGTCCGCTGTGGGGTACTGCTCCGAGATGTAGCATTTGAAACCGAGGTCGTCGGCGATGTCCTCGAGCACCCAAGGAGCTACCTCGACCTTGTTCTCCAGTTTGATAAAAAGTTCATCTGGAACATTGAGTTCCCTCAGTTTCGAGACGATGGAATCCAGGTCCCCTCCGTAGACGTAGCCCCTCACGAGGGTGCCGTCGTCGGTGACCGCCTGATAGTCGGTGCAGATATGCTCCGCACGGCGGATAAGCCTCTTCCTCAGCTGCACTCCGTCCTTGAAGGCCGAGGAACAGAAGTGAATGTTGGCCTTCTTGTTAGATTTCATCACGGCCATTGCGGTCTCGTAGGAACCGGACACAGCGGAGGATATGTCGTCCTTCACCTCGAAGGAGTGCTCCTCCATCATGCCCCAGTTGCTCTCCGAGAATTCCAACTCGTTGAAGTTGATGAATTTCACGCCGACCGAATCGGCGTACTTCACCAGAGCGGAGAGCTCCTCGTCCTTCCCTGGGATCGCGGGCACTTCGATGCCGACATCCATCTCGGTGGATGCGATGATGTCCTTCAGACAGGTGTCCTGCATATGGGTCCACATGGGTATCATCGGGTGGAAGCGGATCTCATCCAATCCGGCTTCCTCCAGCTTCTTCACCTTGTCGATATCGAATGTAGCGGTGTACAGATGGATGTGATGGTCCTTTCCGAATGTATCCTTCAGGAGCCTGATCATATGGAGAGTCCTGTCGATGTCCAGCAGTGGATCCCCTCCGGTTATCCCGGTACCGGTGGCATCCATAGATTCCGCCTCGGCGATGATCTCCTCGTCGGTGGACACCTTGGCCTCGTTGGCGTAGATCACATCAAGGCCTTTCTTCTCAAGAGAGACGGGGCAGTAATAGCAGTTCCACTTGCACTGGCCGGTGACCAGCAGGACCATCTTGGATCCGTTTATACAGTGCTCGCATCCTTCCGCCACATGGCCGTTGCATGCCGAACCGCACTCCATCTTCTTGATCATGTGCTGACGTACGGCCCGATGGTTTATAACCCCTGTCGTGGTTAGAGTGGGCATGAAGACAGACAGCAGACTCGTGCTCGCGCTGGACGAGACCGACGGGAAGAAGGCATTGCAAGTGGCGGAATCCGTCAGCGGCATCGTCGATGCCATCAAGATCAACTGGCCCCTCGTCCTTTCTGAAGGGCCGCAGATGATCACGAAGCTGTCTGAGTTATCCGATGTCATCTGCGATTTCAAGGTCGCGGACATACCGAACACCGTGAAGCTCATCGTCGAGAATGCTGTTTCCAGGGGAGCATCGGCCGTCATAGTCCATGCATTCACCGGGGACGATTCGCTGAAGGCAGCAGTCGAGGCTGCAGGCGATGCGGAGATCTACGCCGTCACGGAGATGAGTCATCCCGGCGCGAAGATGTTCACCGCCCAGCATGCGGAGGAGATGGCAAGGCTCGGAGTGGAGTGCGGGGCGAAGGGATTCATCGCACCTGCCACGCGTCCTGACAGGATAGCAGCCATCCGCAGCGTGGTCGGCGACCTGAAGATCCTGTCCCCCGGAGTGGGAGCCCAAGGAGGCAAGGCATCCGATGCCATCAAGGCCGGTGCGACCTACGCCATAGTCGGCAGGTCGATCTACGGTTCCGACGACCCAAAGTCAGCGGCGGAGGCTTTCGCCGAGGACATAAAGACGGTGCTTTGAGCTCCGTCCCCTATTATAATAATAAAATTACACGCACAAACGATTTAATATGTAACCGAGTATCAACGCCATTCATAAGACGGAGACTTATAGAATGCGCAAATTCGGAAAGGACTCAGCCGGCCCCTCAGGAGGGGCTGACCGCGAAAGCGGTACAGGGTGGTTGCAGAACCACTGTGCTATCGCCGTTTGCATCGTCGCGATACTCGCTTTTGTATTGAGGACGGTGTTCGTGTACGGCGTTTCCGCAGGCAGCGACTTCGCGCTGTCGGGCGGTTCTGATGCACAATATCATCTGCACGTTGTCGAAAGCATACTCGATGGAAGCTTCATTTTTGGAAGTGACGCGGCTATCAACTATCCCATCGGAGGGTTGAACGTCAACCCGCCGCTCTACGATATGATCGCTGCCGCAATCGGAGCTATATCCTCGGCGTCGTTCGCCCTTGCCATCCTCGCACCGATATTCGGCGCACTCACGGTCTTCCCCGTGTACTTCATCGGGAAGGAGCTGGGAGGATACAAGATCGGCTTCGTTACCGCACTCCTCTACGGTCTGATGGCGTTACCCATCAGTTCCTCGGTATTCTCCAACGGAACTGAATACGCCTTTGCAGCATTCCTAGTTGCAATCTTCACACTGGCCTTCATCAAGGTCGTCAGGAAGGTCAACGACAATGAGTTGGCCTTCAAGGAGATTGCCATCGCAGGTGTAATCCTCGGTCTGATAGCACTCTCGTGGAACGGATTCCGCGCAGTGTTCGTGATGCTGATCATCATCATGGTCATCCAGCTCGTCATAGACCGCTTCAACAGCAAGGATTTCAAGGTGCCTCTCTACAGCTACTCGATCATGATGTTGATCGGTATCGCAATCGGAGCGGCCTACTACATACCTGCAGGCCTTTGGGATGCGGTTTTCTCCGGACCTGTTCTCATCACAATCATCGCCGTGGCATTCGGATTCATCTTCAAGGCGCTCGAGAGCAAGCCTTGGATTTTCACGATCCCCGGCCTCGTCGCGGCATTCATCATCATCGCCGTGGTGCTGTTCTTCGCAGCACCCGACTACTGCAATGCCCTGATATTCGGAAACTCGATCTACAGCAACTCCCTTATGGAAGAGCTCGCTAAGGTCGGTGTGTCCATCTCGAAGATGTCCGCCTACTACGGATGGCTCCTCATGTGGATGCCTGCCATGCTCGGAATCTACGAGTTCTACAAATACGCAAGGAAGGAGCGCACCCACACCAAGCTCGCCTACACAATGTGGCTCTTGGTCCTCTGGTTCGCAGCCTGGACATCATATGGAACCGCAGCCGCAATGGGCTGTGTGTTCGCAGTCGCTTCCGCCATCGTCCTGGTCAAGGTCATCACGAAGGCCGACCTCAAGGCATGGTACGCAAGCATGAGGGGTGCCGGATTCCCCGGATTCCTCAGGAAGATGATCAAGCCTCTGCCCTTCCTCTCAGTGGTTATCGCGGTCTTCCTCGTGGCAGCACCCTGCATCGTCAACGCAGTCGACGCAGGAATCTCTTCCAACGAGGACTACGACTACTTCGGATACGGAAACACGACCTACACGGTCGAGACGAACGACGACTCATACCCCATGAGCTACATCTACGAGAACCTCCTGCCCCACATCAGCGACAACATCGCATTCGCCTCTTGGATCGATTACGCCGCAGATCTGGAAGCCAGGGGATTCATGACGGTGAACGATCCTACGGGAAGCGGCGCCTCAGCAGTAGCCCAGATGTATCTGGCACAGGGTAGCGCAGGAGCCACCGCGGCACAGATCGTCCGTCTGATGATGGCCAACCCTGAAGTTTCCTTCAACACAGCGTTCGGAGATTTCAGCAGGGTAGGAATGAGCATCAGCGACTACATCCAGAGCCCTGATGTCGCAAAGGACATCGTCCTCAACGACTCATCGTTCGGAAATGTCAAAGCCGACATCACCGACGAGAACGCGGTCTATCTTGCATCCATCAAGAAGATCACCGACAACATGAGCACATATGACATCATGGAGACCTACCAGAAGGCACGTGCGCTCACCGGTCAGCAGATCGGATACTACGTCTTGGACGGATCCATGCTCCCCCTGATGTACGGCGACGGAGACATCCTCTCCACTATCGCTTACTTCGCAGGCTACACCGTTGATGGATACGGAGCGGCTAGTCAGTTCTATTCCCTTATCACATACTATTCCAATTACTATCCCGCAGCCGCGACGGATGCTCTCTACGGCACCTTCCTCTGGAAGGCGCTCATCGGAAACACTCCCGAGGACGCAGGATACTCATCATCGTTCTCGTACCTCTACGACCTCGCTTCCAGCAACGGAAAGGTCAAACCCACTCCCGGCGAGGGACTGGCCGGATACGAGATCATGAGCTGGTACGTCAAGTACAACCCCGACGCTCACGCTGCAGCATCCGACGACGGATGGGAGTACATGGACTACGCCGACGCGGTGGCCAAGCAGAGCAAGGACGGAGGAATCATCAACTACCTCTCGTCCATCATCGTCTACGAGTACGTCGGAACGGGATCATCCCTGATGACCTCCAGCGTCGCCAATGAGAACGACGAGCCCCTGAGCGGAATCACCGTCCAGGTGAAGTCATACAACGACTACTACGGTAAGAACACAGTCTACTACGAGACCAAGACCAACTCCAACGGAGAGTTCACCGTCATGGTCCCCGAGGATGGAGACTACACTCTGGTGTTCAAGAACGGAAGCCTCGAGCTCACCGCCACCGAGGGAGTCAACTACACCATCCCCAGTGCGAGCTTCATCGGATTGGTCATGCTCGGAAGCTCCTTCGAGATCATGGAGGATTACCTCTACGTGCTCGACTCCGGCGATGAGAAGTACTACCTCCAGTCCGTGATCGGAATGATCAGCAGCGCATCCGCGGTCGACGAACAGGGCAACTCGGTTCTGATCAAGCCCGGAGTGTACAGCTACGAGCTCCGCAACACCTCCGCAGCCGCGGTCGCATCCGGAACAATCACGCTGTACCCCGGAGAGAACAATGGACTGATGGTATCCCCCACATCCTACAAGGTCACCTTGTCGGCGACCGACTCGCACGGACAGGCCGTCTCTGAGGGTACCTTCGTGCTCACCAACACCTCCACCGGCGAGACATACACCACGGCCAACGTGGGAAGCGACACGTACATCTACGTCCCCAGCGGAACATACACCGTCAAGATGGAGGGCGGATACGTCACCACCTACACATCATCCCAGTCTGTGACCAGCGCGAAGACCATCAGTGTCACCGCATACGAGTCCGACAGGGTCTCGGTAAGGGACGCGAACGAACTGCTCCTCAACGCATACGGCGGAGGATTCACCACAACGGTCAGCTTCGGAATCGTCGATCTCCCGGTCACAATCGGAGCCAACTCGACCGCATTCATGATCTACGGCAGCGACGGAACGAATGTCTACTACGGACAGTACACCGGAGCATCCAATACCATCTCCCTCCAGAGCAGCAAGGCCTGCGAGGTCACCGGATCCATCGGATCCGCGGGAACCGTCATCTTCGTCAACGGAAGCATGTACTTCACGGCGACAGCCGGATCAGACGGAAAGTTCAGCATCCTCCTGCCCAGCCTCAGTTATGTCGTATATGCGTACAACGACAGCAACAAGGCATACCTCGGAACCGAGAACATCACCGGCGATAAGGACCTCGGAACGCTGTCCCTCGGAGACGGAAAGAAGATCACGGCAACATACAACTACGCATCCGGAACGAGCTCGTCCAACGTGGGATTGGCATACGCTCCAATCAGCCTCAGGTGCGAGATCGGAAACGGTACCTACACCCTGCCTGCGATGACAGACACCAGCGGAAAGGCGACATTCGTCGTCCCCAAGGACGCAACCGGAGTCACAGTCACCGCGGCCAACGGATCGGTCAACAACGGCAGCTTCAACTCATCATCGCTCAGCAAGACCGTCGACGACGGAACCAGCGACGCATCCGCAACCATCACCATCGGTAAGGACGGAGTCGTCAGCCAGACCGTCAGGGCCGATTATAAGATGACCCTCACTCCCTACGGAGGAGGAGACGACATCCAGTTCGACAGGGTCGCGGTCCTTGCACCTGGACAGTACACCGCTAAGATCGACCCTGCCACCGGCAGCTACTTCAACGGTACGGTCTACGTCTACCCCGGAGAGACATCCTTCACCGGACTGAACGCCATCGTGGTATACGGAGTGGAGATCGTCAAGGGAAGCCTCGACGAGCTCACCATCACCGGTGACAAGACTCACGACAACTACAACGGTGACGACATCTACTACTTCGAGTACGACTGCGACTACTACCTGAAGACCTCCAACCCCAGCACCGGCATGATCAGGAACGGCTACCTCAACCCCACCAAGACGGGAAGCGTGCCTGCATCCCTTGACATGACCACCAACGCCAGGACGAACGTCATAACCGGATACGTCGGCGCTATCGCCAACGGAACCGTGTACTTCTCCTACGAGGGTGGAGTGGTCGTCGAGGCAGAGGTCGAGAACGGAGCATTCACAATCGACATCCCCGACAACATCACAGTCGCGGCAGTCAAAGCGGAGGTCACAAAGACCATCGACGGCGAGGTCTACGGATACATCGGATCCGTCTCCAATGTTGATCTGACAAGCGGAGTCGTGAACATACCTGTGTACAACAACGATGCCGCGGTCGATTACACCAGCGGAGACCTGCAGGTGAAGTTCAACTACGCCAACTTCGTCGGAGGAATCGCGGATGCCAACATCACGGTGTACAACAACACCGACTCGCTGAAGACCTACGTCATCACCGCAGGCAGCGCGTGGACCCTGGACGGAACATACCAGATCATCCTGCAGGCCGGAGAGAGCGGAAGCATCACGGTCGAGGGAACCTACGACGAGAAGTCGTCGGGAATCGGATCGCAGGGAGCGACCCTGACGGTCAGGGACTTCAACGGAACCACTTCCAAGACGGTCCACATCCTCGACGGAGGGGCCGAGATCGAATACAGCAGCGTCACGATGAAGACCGCCAGCGAGTGCGATAACAAGGACAAGATGTCCGGATCGGAGTACATGTATGCATTGACATTCGTCAACGATGGGGCCGCTACCGCTCTCGACATCAGTGCGAGCGTCGGAGCAGGATACACCGTCGTGCTCATGACCGAGAACGGTGAACTGATCAAGCAGGCCGAGGACAGGTTGTTCGTCATCCCCGCAAAGACCACCACCGTGATCTACGCCAAAGTGATGACCATGACCGGTCAGATGACCACCGCACCTTCGATCACAGTGTCGACAGATCTGGGCTCCAAGACGCTCAGCCCGTCGACCATCGACCTCGAGATCGATTCGATGACCGTTTCCGGAGACACCGCAGTGGACGAGAGGTCCGGAATCCCCATGGGAATCTGGTTCATCTTCGGTCTTTCGATCATCATGCTCATCCTCATTGTCTGGATGGGCTCCAAGAGGGGGGTGTTCTCACGCAGATGAATAAAGCAATCTTCGGAATGATGGCTTTCCTGGCCCTGGCAGCTGTCTGCCTCGTGCCGGTCAGCCTCGATGCTAGCGGCGAAATTACCACCGACGGTGACGGAGTGTACAAAGTCTCAACCTCCGAGACCTTCAAGATCAAATACGATCTTGAAGAGGGCCAGGAGGGAGCTCTTACCTTCAACGCCAAGGTCGTCAACAAGGCCGGAGAGGCTCAGGCGAGCGCTATCTCCCCAAGCACCGGATCCCTCGAGGACGGAGTGGAGAAATCCCTCACCCTCACGGTCCCCAAGACCGCAGGCGAGTACACGATCGTGGTCGAGTTCCTGCTGGATGAGGTCAGGGTCGGCAGCGAAGAGAAGTACACCTTCTACGCAGTCAACCCCATCGTGCTCACAGTCAACCTGAAGGCGGACGACGTTACCCTCAACCTCGAGGAGTTCGGAGTCTACTTCTACATCGACGATGAGAAGATGGATGACAGTTACACCACCATCACTCTCGCCTCGAACGGTACCGGATCGGTCACATATGACTGGATCGCACACCCCGAGCCCAACAGCACCCACACGTTCTACGTGAAGTCTATCGGAGGAGAGGGAATGATCACCGGTCTGGATGAGGTGCACGTCTTCTACGCCAACGACAACGACTACGGCGGGATCACAGCATTGGCATTCATGCTGCTGATCCTTCTGATCGCAGCCGCTGTTTGGGTCTACCGCAAGCCCGTCAAGAACTTCGGTAAGCCCAAGTCCAGGCGCTGAAAACCTTAAAATCAAGGGAGGGGAGACCCTCCCACCTTACTTTTTTGCACTTCTCTTGAGAAAGATGCAATCGATTCACAGCGAATCGAAGAAGTTCTTGCGGAGATCACGTACGAACGAATCCTCGTTCTTCCTCTCCTCAAAAAGGGATTGATCAGCCGGTTCGAAGCTCAGCCAGTCGTAGTTCACATCGACCAGGGTCAATGCGTCGGGCCTTGCTACGCCGAAGTTGATCTCTTCAAGGTCGTCCAATGCCCTGTGTACGTCCTCCATGTCATGGATTCCTTTGGCGACGGATTCTATGGCTGCCACCATCCTGCGGATCATGTTCCAAAGGAAGAAGCGGGCCTCGAACTCCAGGATCATGATGTCGCCCTGAACATCGATATCGATCCTGTCCACCTTGGCTACGGTCGGCTTGTTGTCAGGTTTGCAGAATCTCGCGAAATCATGCTCTCCCAGGAAGATGTCTGCGCATTCTAGGGCAAGGTCTATGTCCAGGCCTTCGGCCGGAAGGATGTATCTGTAGATGCGGCTCGTTGCGTAGCGGACGTTGAAGTCCTCAGTCACCTCGCATACTGATCTGAAGTAGATGTCCCCTCCTATGGCGTTCAATACCTTCAGGAGGGTTGTGTTGTGTGTGAAAACGGAGTTGAAGCAGATCGCGTTGCCGAGGGCGTTCACACCCTTATCGGTCCGGCTCGAGAACTTGAGGTCCAGGTCCTCCGGCGTCAGCTTGGAAACCGTGACCAGTTTGTCCAGAACCTCGGATTCCACCGTCCTTCCGGAAGGTTGGATCTGGGAGCCGTTGAATCCCTCGCCCAGGTAGGCGATCTTGACTGCCACTCTCTTCATGCCGAGCGGAGTTCCTTCATGTGGTCGACCCTCTTCTGAACGAGGACGCGGGTTCCGATGTCATGCCTCAGGAAGATGGCATCGCACTTGACGTACTGGAGAGCCTTCTCGCAGTTCTGCTCGGCCTCCTCGAGGTCCTTTCCGATTCCGACGATTCCGATGGATCTGGAAGTGCCTGTGACGAGCTTGCCGTCCTTCTGGTCCACATTGGCGTAGTACACGACCGCACCGCTGTCCTTGATGCCCTTCTCATCGACTGTGATCTCGTGACCGGACTCTGACTTCACGCCGTATCCCTTGGGCACGATGTACTTGCACACCGTGGCCTTGTCGAAGAACTTCACATCGTCGCTGAGCGTTCCAGTGGCCATCTGAAGGCAGATGTCCTGGAAGCTGGATTCCAATGCAGTGAGGACGTTCATCGCCTCGGGGTCCCCGAATCTTGCGTTGAACTCGATGATCTTCGGTCCGTTGACCGTGAGCATGAACTGTCCGTAGATGGGTCCGCGGTAGGGGCATCCCTCCTTCGCCATAGCGTCTATGACGGATTGGATGATCGCTATCGCCTCCTTCCTCTCGGATTCCGTTATGAAGGGCAGGAGATGGTTGGAGTCGCTGTAGGAACCCATTCCTCCGGTGTTCGGCCCTACATCGCCCTCGTAGGCCCTTTTATGGTCCTGCACGAGGGGCATCGGGACGACCTTCTTGCCGTCGACGAACGCCATCTGCGTGAACTCCTCTCCGACAGCCTTCTCCTCGAGTATGACACCGGCCCCGCCGATGTTGCCGTCGAAGATCTCGTTGATGTATTCCATGGTCTCCTGCATGTTGTGCAGGTGCTCTCCCTGGACCTTCACTCCCTTTCCGCCTGTGAGACCTACGGGTTTCACCACGATCTCGTGGTCTATGGTCTTCAGGTAAGCCTCTGCGTCCTTGGCGTTGTCGAAGTGGGCGAATCCCAGGTTGCCCCTGATCTTGTACTTGTCCACGAGCTCCCTCATGAACGTCTTGGAAGTCTCGATCCTGGCAGCCGCTTTGGTGGGCGCGGCGCATTTGACGCCGATGGCCTCAAGGGCATCGACGATACCGACCTCCAGAGGGGCCTCCGGTCCGATGTATGCGACCTCAACGCCGTTCTCCTTGGCGAATGCGCATACCTGGTCCAGGTCCTTCTCGCTGCAGAGCAGGTGCTTCTTCGATCTGGCGATGATGCCGGGGTTGGCGTTCTTCATGACCGAGTAGATCTCAGCCCCTGACCTGTACAGCGCCTCCACTGCTGCGTGCTCTCTTCCTCCGCCTCCGACTGCTAGTACCTTCATTTCAATCCCTCACAGGTTCAGGGCCGCCAGAATCTCGTCCAGGCCCTCTTCCTTCCTGACGCTGCACTTGTAGATCTGCTTGAGACCTCCGGTCAGCTTGTTGTAGTCCTGGGCGATGACCTCGGGGTCAACTCCCACTGCGTCGCATATGTCCATCTTGTTCAGCACCGCGATGTCCGAGTGCAGGAAGATATCGTGGTGCTTCCTCACCATGTCGTCGCCCTCCGTTGTGGAGATGACGACGACCCTGTAGTCCGTTCCCAGGGGGAAGTCCGCGGGGCACACCAGATTGCCGACGTTCTCGATGAAGACGACGTCGTAGTCGTCCAGGTTGATCTGCGCCAGGGTGTGCTCCACAAGGTGTGCATCCAGGTGGCATTCCTTCTGCGTGTTGCAGTTGAATGCCTTCAGTCCAGATTGCTCGAATCTCGTGTAGTCGTCTACGCCGGTGACGTCGCCTGCTATGGCGCAGACACGGACACCCTTGGCCCTGAGCTTCTCGGCGAGCTTGATGATCAGAGCGGTCTTGCCGGCTCCGATGGATCCCATGAAGTCCACGGACTTGATCCCGTGCTGCTTCAGAAGCTTGTAGTTCTCGTGGGCGAGCTTGCCGTTCTCCTTCAGAACGTCGATCTCCATACCTGGCTGGACTATATGCATGGATTATGGAACGCAACACTCACTATTAAGGGGTTCGTTCACCGGTAACACCCATGTGCGAGGGCCGCTATCATGTGCCAGTTGATTGAGAATGACGAGATTGAAAACCTTAACGGCCGTGCATGCACGGGTGCGGACACGCGGATGCGCACGCGAACAGTTTTAAGACGGCTACATCTATCGGTCGCTGAACAGCATGTACTCAGATTCGCTTTCAAAGCAGCTGGAGGCCCTCGGCGCGGTCGAGGGTTCCAAACTATCCGTCACGAAGGACGGCAGGAACTCCGTGGGAACACTGATGCCCCACCACGAGTTCAGCGCCCCCGACGTACTGATCATCAAGGTCAAGAGCGGATACAACGTCGGAATCAGGATCACGCCCGATACGAAGATCGAGGTCCTGGAGAAGCCCATGGAGAGGGTCAGGAAGGACGTCCCCGTCGAATTCCAGAAGGGACTGCCCAAGCTGGTCCTCATCGGTACCGGTGGTACCATCGCATCCTATGTGGACTACAGGACCGGTGCCGTGCACCCTGCGCTATCCACTTCGGACATGGTAAACGCCGTCCCGGAGATCAGGGAGATCGCCAATGTCGATGCGACCGTTCTCTTCTCCATATTCTCGGAGAACATGGACGTGGACCACTGGCAGGAGCTAGCCCAGGAGGTCAAGAGGCAGATCGACGGCGGAGCCGACGGTATCATCATCCCTCACGGTACGGATACCATGGGATACACCGCAGCCGCTTTGTCGTTCATGCTGGGCGACGTTCCCAAACCTGTCGTGCTCGTCGGAGCACAGAGGTCCTCGGACCGTCCGTCCTCCGATGCTTCCAGCAATCTGATGGCATGCGCCAGGTTCTGCGTCAACGGGAAGAAGTCCGGAGTCTACGTCATCATGCACGACACCTCCGGTGACGATTCCTTCGCCGTCCATCTCGGAACGAGGGTCAGGAAGATGCACACCTCAAGGCGCGATGCGTTCCATTCAATCAACGTAGCTCCCGTCGCACATCTGGACAAGGACGGGAAGATCGAGATGCACATCGATGGCCACGACGTAAGGTCGGGAGAGACCGTCGTGAAGTCCGACATGGAGAAGTCGTGCATCCTGCTCCAGTACTATCCGGGCATGGACCCCAAGCTGTTCGAGGACATCATCATGAAGTCCAAAGGGGTCGTCATCGCCGGATCGGGTCTGGGGCACGTCAATTCGAACATGGTCCCCCTGCTGAAGAAGGCATGCGACAACGGAACGGTCATCGTCATGACCTCCCAGTGCCTCAACGGAAGGACCAACCTCAACGTCTACAACACCGGCAGGGACATGCTGTCTGCCGGAGTGATCACGGTATGGGATATGCTCCCGGAGACCGCCTACGTCAAGCTGATGTGGGCGCTCGCCAACTCATCTTCGGTCGAGGAGGCCAAGGAGCTGATGAAGACGCCTCTCGCAGGCGAGATGTCTGACAGGAGGACCATCGATGTCTGAGGAATACGAGATGATGTGCGGTATCGAGATCCACCAGCAGCTCGATACCAAGAAGCTCTTCTGCTCGTGCGACAGCATCCTCCACGAGGAGGGTACCGGCGCCATATACAGGAGGCAGAGGCCCACCACATCCGAGATGGGAGAGATAGACAGGGCCGCTCTGATGCAGTTCCAGAAGCACCTGGGCTACAGATACCAGTGCTGCGAGGGATCCTCGTGTCTTGTTGAACTGGACGAGGAGCCTCCCCACGAGTGCAACCCCGATGCCATGGACATCGCACTGACGTTCTCCGAGATGCTCGGAGCGAACATCATCGATGAGATCCACTACATGAGGAAGATCGTCGTGGACGGATCGGACACATCCGGATTCCAGAGGACCGCACTAATCGCAACGGACGGTTCAGTGGATGTCGGAGACAGGAAGATCTCGATCCTGTCCGTATGTCTCGAAGAGGACGCCAGCCGTAAGGTCGAGGCGAACACCAGCGAGGTCCTCTGGAGGACCGACCGTTTGGGAATACCCCTCATCGAGGTCGCTACCGGACCTGACATGAGGACGCCCGAGGAGGTCATGGAAGTGGCCTTCAGGCTGGGAACCCTGTTGAGGGCCACCAGGAGGGTCAAGAGAGGTCTCGGAACCATCCGTCAGGACCTTAACATCTCCATCCCCGGAGGAGCCCGCATAGAGCTCAAGGGAGTCGGAGACCTGAAGCTGATCCCGGATTACGTCAGGAACGAGGTCACCAGGCAGAAGATGCTCATCCGCGTCAGGGACATCCTGAACGAGAGGGGCACAAAGGCCGTGCCGTTCGAGCCCATCGACGTCACCGACATCTTCAAGACATGCGAGTCCAAGGTCATCAAGGGCGCTCTGGACGACAAGGGAAAGGTCATCGCCGTCAAGCTCCCCGGATTCGCGGGCGTCATGAACGGTGACAACAAGACCCTCAGGCTCGGATCCGAGATGGCGGGATACGCTAGGACCAAGGGAGTCAAGGGAATCTTCCATTCCGACGAGCTCCCCAACTACGGCATCGACCAGAAGTACGTCGACGACCTGAGGAACTTCCTCGGAATGACCGGCGAGCACGACGCGTTCGTGATCTGCGCCGCGAAGGAGAAGAAGGCAACAGAGGCCCTTGAAGTGGCCGTCGGAAGGGCCAACCAGGGCCTTATCGGAGTCCCGGAGGAGACCAGGGACCCCCTCCCGGATGGAACCACGAAGTATTCGAGGCCCCTGCCTGGAGCGGCGAGGATGTATCCCGAGACGGACGTCCCCCCGATCACCATCATGCAGGACAGGCTGGACAGGATCAAGGCCAACATGCCCGAGTTCCCCGAGCAGATACAGGAGCGCCTGGTGAAGGATTACGGCATCAACGCCCAGCAGGCCAGGCAGCTCGTCAGGGAATCCTATGACGAGAGCTTCGAGAAGATCGTCTCCAAGCACAAGGACTTCGCTTCGGTCGCAGCTACCATGTTCCTAAACGTCTACAGCGAGATGGAGCATGACGGAATAGACACGACCGCTCTCACAGACGAGGACCTCATCCTGGTCTTCGATATGCTGGCGCAGAACCGCTTCGCAAAGGAGGCTCTGCCCAAGCTCCTGAGGGAGATGGCGGTGGGAACCGATGCCGAGGCAGCGATCAAGAAGCTCGGCCTCGAGGCTGTGGATTCCGACGAGGCGAGGCAGATCATCGAGAAGATCGTCAACGAGCGTGCGGACTTCGTCAAGGAGAAGGGAATGGCAGCGATCGGCGGTCTCATGGGTCCCGTCATGGGTGCACTCAGAGGAAAGATCGACGGTAAGCAGGCCAACGAGCTCCTCACCGAAGCCATAAAGAAGATCCTTTGAAGCCCTAGCGGTCCGCGAGTTGTTGATAAAACATGACCAGCGACGATTACGGGTGACACAATACCCGTCTTAGTCGCTGGTCATTTCGTGGATTCTTTGCGATTAGTATCGTGATTGAAGAGATCAGAGTGCATTCTCTTTCCGATTTTACACAGGATTGAGTGTTATGGCCATAGGTCTCTTGGGAGACCCTCTTTTGGATAGCTTCCAATAACTTTGGACGGTCGGAACGAGTTCCGGAATTGCACCGGGAGTTGGGAAGTGCATGAATCCGATATGTGTTTATGTCAACATCAACGAGATTATTAATATCAAGAATTTATTGGATATATCCAACAAATTCACAGTGATATCATGGAGATTAGCAGACCAAGGTACCTGGACAGGCTCATAAGGCTGAGATTCAAGGGAGGTGTGAAGATCATCACCGGTATGAGACGCTCCGGGAAGTCATATCTGTTGTTCAACTTATTCAAGGATTATCTCCTGTCAATAGATGTACCCGATAGGAACATCATCTGCATAGCATTGGACTCTGTTGAGAACGCTCATCTTCGTGACGCTGTAGCACTGTATGAACAAGTATCGTCTCTAATCACCGATGATTCAGAATATTACATCCTCTTGGACGAGATACAGCTGGTAGAAGGCTTTGAGGAGGTCGTTAATAGCCTGAAGAGGAGAAGGAACGTGGATGTGTACATCACTGGCAGCAATTCCAAGTTTCTTTCCTCCGACATTGTCACGGAGTTCCGCGGAAGGGGGACGGAAATAAACGTGAGGCCGTTGTCCTTCTCCGAATACCTTCCCTATTCTGGAAAGGATGAACGCACAGCATGGTATGATTACCTGACTTATGGAGGGCTTCCGGAATCCATTGATCTGGAAACGGAGGATAGGATGGCATATCTATCCGAACTGATCGATGTCGTGTACATGAGGGACATCATCGAGAGGAAAAGGATCCGGATGCCCGATGTGATGGATTCCGTGTTCAGCGTCCTCTCCTCGGCGATCGGTTCTTTGACCAATCCGAATCGTCTCACCGATACGCTGCGCAGCCATCACGTAGATGTCGCCGGCACCACTGTGTCCGAATACATAGACCATCTGAAGGATTCCTTCCTGTTCGAGGAATCGAAACGCTTCGATCTCAAAGGCAGAGCGTATTTCGATACCCCTTCCAAATACTACGCCACCGATCTCGGACTCAGGAATGCTAAACTAGGCTTCAGGCAGACGGAGTTCAACCATCTTATGGAGAATGCGATATACAACGAGCTCAGGTACAGGGGATATTCCGTTGATGTAGGCATCATAGGTTTCAGGGAGTACATAGAAGGCAAACGTGAATACAGGCAGCTGGAGATCGATTTTGTCGCCAACAAGGGGAGCGAGAGGTACTACATACAATCGGCCTATCGCATAGATGACGATTCGAAGAGGAAACAGGAGGTCAGACCCTTCTTGAAGATGAATGACGGTTTCAGGAAGATCATCATCGTCGATGGGGATGCACCGAAGACCATAGACGAGGACGGGGTTGTGACCATGAATGTAATCGAGTTCATGAAGGATCCTGAAAGTCTAAACAGAATCTAATGGATATATCCAATAAATTCTTGATATAAACGATATCGTTGATAGAAACACAGTCATCCGTTGGATTCATATCCATCATAGTTCTCGAAACATTTACAGAGCGTACTGTGTCGAAGTCAGGCAGATCGTCATAAACCTCTTTTGAATCATCATTCCATGTGAGTGTTCCCGGGGTCTTCCTTTCTGTTGATAACGATCAGGGCCAGTAGGATCATTGTTATCCCCGTGGCCGTATCGATCCCGACGCCCTCTCCGTAGATTATCAGCCCTATCACAGTCGCGGCCAAAGGTTCCGCGTAGGTCAGTACAGATGCTTTCCCCGCTTCGATCTTTGTGAGGGAGTAATTGAACAGCACGAACGGCAGCAGGGTGACGAACAATCCCATGCCGACCACGATGAGCAACGCATCCGCTGAATGCATCATCAGATCGAATGCTCCGGGCAGGTCGCAGAACGGGGCCAGCCCCACCCAGCAGATCAATGAGGTGTAGAAAAGAACGGTCGATACGCTGTATCCGTCCCTGCTCATGATCTTCGAACCGATGGTGTAGATGCTGAAGCAGAATCCCGACAGCGCTGCCAGGAATATGCCCCAGAGATCCATCGAACCAGGGTCCGTCAGAACCCCTGTGCACAGGACGCTCCCTATGAAGGCGCCGATCACGGCCAGCACCTTGTTCCTGGTCAGCTTCTCCTTGAGTACGGGGACCGATATCAGAATTACGAAGAAGGGAGCGACGTACTGTAGGACCGATGACAGCGAGAGCGATATCAGGGTCATAGATTCGAGATAGGTGTAGGAGTTCAGGATAGTACCGATCAGACCCATCATCAGTAGGACGCCCACTGTCTTCCTGTCGACCCTGAACATCTTCATGTTTCTGACCATGATGTACGCCCAGACGATTACGAAGATCATCATGTAGCGCAGGCAGGTGAGCTGCATCGGAGATATGCCCAGATCGTCCGAGGTGCGAACGAACAATCCGAGGAGACCCCATATTATACCCGCGGATAATGCGGCAATGATACCGAGATGCTCGGAGTATGAGGTCATGAACTGTCCATTCTGAGCAATCTATATGGTTGTTACTCACTGTGCCTTAGGCCTGATTTCCAGGACCGCTAGCTTCTCGAAGAACAGCTTGAGCTCCCCGATGCTCTCTACATCGTAATCGTCCAGAAGATCCCAGAGCGCCTGTGTGTCCATCAGCGACGAGATGACCACGACTATCCTGCCCTCCGGATTCAGATGGTCAGAAGATCCGTCGAGGAGGTCCGGAAAAGGTCCGAGGCCGTCGGGTCCTCCGGACCATGATCTGGCCAGCAGTCCGTCCTCGTCCACAGGGAGATAGGGCAGATTGAACAGGATCGTGTCGAATCTTCCTTCGATGTTAGAATAGACGTCCGTCTCCACCACGGTGATATGCACCCCATTCTCTCCGGCGTTCCTCTTCGTGAGCTTCACGGCCTTGGGGTTGATGTCCCCGGAGGTTACGATGCATCCGTTCTTCGCACAATGGATGGAGACGACGCCGGAACCGCAACCGATCTCCAGCACCTTTTCACCCTTCCTAACGTTCAGCGATTGGATGAACAGGATGCTGTCGTCCGACGGGGGATAGACATCTGGGTCGGATAATATGCGGATCTCGGGATCGTAGTCCATGCTGCTGTATCGGCAGGATACAATATGCTACTTTCCAGTGCCTAGGACTGTTAATGCAGAAGGAACGGACGGTGGGGATTGTGTTTCAGAGCTTGGAGAACTGCCTGACGACCTCTGCGAACTCCTTTATGGTCTTGTCCGCATCGCCGTGCTCTATGCCGTCCCTGACGCAGTGGTTGATGTGTCCCTCGAGGACGATCTGGCCCACGCTGTGTATGGCGCTCTTGATAGCATTGATCTGAATCATGATCTCCTCGCAGGGTACGTCCTCGTCGATCATACGGTCGACCGCGGCAACCTGTCCGGCGATTTTCTTCAGACGCTTGTGGATGTTCTCAGAGTCCATGCACTCTATCATAGATGGTGGAAAGGGATCGTCGGATATATCTTATCCCTTATTGGATGCGTTTGGCCACAACTTCCCCCTGTGCCTTAGGTGCCGAGGTGAGGACTTCGTTGGCGATCTCCTCTGCCCTGTCCTCGTCGCAGTCGATGATGAACCTTCCGTTGACCATGAGCGCGGCACCGTTGACTCCAGGCATCTTCTGGATGTGGGCCTCGAGCTTGTCGGCGCATTCCTGGCAGGTGAGTCCGGTTACGAAGAAAAGCATCCTCATGAGTACTGGAAGGAATTGGTCGTATTTGATTCCGTTCGAAGCATCACGGCTAAATCCTCGTACCAGATATCAATGGACATGATCCAACTGGACATTCTGGCCGTCGGCTACCTGGAGAGGGACGAGGACGGGAACATACTCAAGGCAGATTCCACCAGCGTGCTGGTCCGCACGCCCAAGCACACCATAGTGGTGGATCCCAGCACGAAGTACATGAAGCCGTTCCTCAAGACGTCCTTCCAGCAGATCGGGGTGTTCGTCAGGGATGTGGATATCGTGGTGCTCACGCATACACATGAAGATCACATCGAGAACCTGGACATGTTCCCGAAAGCGAAGGTCTACGTGCACAGCGGTGCCGAGAAGGAGATCCCGGGAGCCATCATCGTGGACAAGGACGAGTACGATCTCTGCGAAGGTGTGAAGCTGGTCCACACTCCAGGGCACTGCCCGGAGGAGATCTCCGTGTTCGTCGACGCGGACAGACATTATGTCATAGCCGGCGACACGATCCCTCTGGAGGATAACTTCTTCAAGAACATCCCTCCCCGTCTGAATACTGACCCCGAGCTCGCACTGCAAAGTATTAAGAAGATAAGGGACTACGCAGACGTAATCATACCGGGACATGGATTCCCGTTCATGACGGAACAGTGATGCAGATGATCAAGAGAGAGATGCCGGACACGATCTACTTCGATTGCCCCGATTGCGACGAGGAGACCGAGCATCAGATCCTGAAAGGAAGGATGGGCAAGGCCTCGATAGAGGGTACCTTCAGGTGCACCTCCTGCAACCGCATCTCCTCGATGACAATCAAGATCCCCGAGCTCATCGAGGTGCCCGTCGTCTTCAGCGACGGGGACGTCTCAGAGACTGTCAGGACAACCATCGAGAGCAACGACATCATCCAGGAGGAGGACGAGTTCTTCCTCGACGACGGAAGGAGGGTCTGCGTCACCCATGTGGATACCAAGGACGGAAAGTACAGGAAGAAGGTGCTGGCCACAGATGTGAAGAAGCTGTGGGTGAAGCAGTTCGACATCCTGACCATCAAGGTCTCCGTCAACGATGACGACCACACTTATTCTCTCAGGGTAGAGGCCGAGCCGGACGACGAGTTCGTTGTCGGTACGCAGCTTTCCTTCGAGGACTTCGACTGTCTGATCCACGCCATCAAGACCAAGCACAGCCTTGTGAAGAAGGGCGTTGCCGAGGCCAGGGACATCACCAGGATCTACGGCAAGATCAGGAAGAAGAGGTACGAGGTCCTTGATTTCGAGGACGATGACGAGGAGTTCGACGAGGACGACTACATCATCGACGATGATGACGAATGATCATTCCTCTTCTTCGAGGATGTAATCGAGAACGTCAGCGATGTTATCGGAGACCACTGTGTAGGTGGCCGCATCGCTGGTGTAAGGGTCCGTCGGATTGAATGCGATGGACATGCCCGAGTTCTTGAACATGGGGATGTCCGTGAACGAGTTGCCGATGGAGACCGTCCTCTCGGGAGTGGTCCTGTACTTCTCGATGAAATGGCGCACGTTGATGCCCTTGTCCTTCAGGTCCACGATGAGCTTGCCTTCTCCGGTCAGCGTGCCGTCCGGATTGGTGCAGATCTCGTCCGCGGCGAAGTCGTCGAAGCCGAACTCGTTCTTGATCAGCAGAGCGGCCTTGTCTATCCCTCCGCTGACTATGACGCATCTCACGCCGTTCTCCTTCAGGCAGGCCACCGTCTCCTGGATGCCTCCGATGAGGGGCATGTCCTGGAAGAGCTTGGCGATCTCGTCGATGGTGACGTCCGGCTTCTTGTTTGTCCAGAGGGCTATGTCCCTCCTCATGAACTCCGATTCGTCTATCTCCCCGTTGCAGTAGGCCTGGTACGTGGGTTCGTTGTCCACGTCGAAACATTGATGCACCCAACACCATGAGCTCCTCAGTTTGGTCAGGACTCCGTCCATGTCGAAGCAGACGAGATCGTACTTGTTCATTCAGGCACCTCAGTATGATACCCGATGCAGGACATGGATAAAACTGATTACGGTCTCTCCTTGTCTTTTTCATCGACGGGAGGGAGACCGTTCTCCATCCTGTACTGGGCGACAAGTTTCGGACGTACGGAGTACGAGTATGCACCGAAGAGGATGACGATCACGAACATGAGTCCCGACAGCATCGTGCTGCCCATGAGCATGGCCTCCTCGCTTATGCTTCCCGCGGAACAGAGATAGACGATGGCCGCCAGAGCTATCATGACGATGGTTACGCTGACGATGGTGATCAGGGTGATGATTTTGTCCTTCTTCTTCGGGCTCATCTTCAGAACTCCGTTGGATTAATGTTCCAAGGTATCCTGGTCTACGTAGAAAAAGGATTGCCGCCTCATCGCCATTATATCTCTCGGACTCCTTCGGATACTCATGATCACCATAATCGGCACGGGCCACGTGTTCAATCTTGCGGAGCCCGTATCCTTCATCGTGAAGAATACATGGCCGGATGCGGTGCTCATAGAGTTGGACAAGGCTCGTTACGAGACCATGATGAACGACTACAACGGTGTGAAGCCCAAGGGCGATCAGAAGATGTCCGCCATTTACGCCAACACCGCCAAGTATCAGCAGAAGATGTCCGAGCAGAGCGGCAGCCAGCTGGGAGGCGAGTTCCTCGCAGCGGTGAACACAGGCAAGCTGGTCAACGCCGACATAATCCCGATCGACACCGATGCCATGCGCGTCATGAACGAGATGTGGGATGAGATGTCGGCATCCGAGAGGCTGCGCTACCGTCTATCCGGAATCAAGGACTCCTTCGGAGGCATCAAGAAGGTGGAGAACACGCACAAGAAGTTCGCCGCCAACGAGGAGGACTATGTAGAGAGCATGCGCAAGAGGTATCCTACGCTGGTCAGGAAGCTGATCGACGAGAGGAACGTCTACATGGCCGACCAGATAAACGAACTCTCCGGGAAGTACAAGAACATGGTCGTGGTCGTCGGTGACGCCCACGTCGAGGGTCTGTGCAAGCTCCTCAAGGAGGAGCACATCAGGAAGATCAGGCTGAGCGACATCATGGACCGTGAGAAGATGAACAGGATCCGTCAGATGGTTTGGGACGGGAGGGAGACACTTGAAGGTTAAGCTATTGGCATGCACACAGAATGCGGACAGGATATGCGCGGCGGCAGGGAACTCATGTTACTCGGAGAGGTCCTCCGCAGAGATCGTCGAGGACATCGATCCCGAGAAGACCCTTTCGAGGATCGTCGGCATGGGGCACCACTCCGTCATCGAGCATGCGGTCTTCACATTCTCAGTGGAAGGCGCTTCGCGCGCTCTCACGCATCAGCTTGTGAGGCACAGAGTAGCCTCCTATTCTCAGCAGAGCCAGAGGTATGTTTCGATGGATAAGGCGGCCTTCGTCACACCCCACACGGTTGAGGACAACAAGGATGCCGTAAAGCTCTACGATTCCGTCATGGACACCATTTGGGATGCATACAAGAAGCTCGAGGAAATGGGGATCCCGGTGGAGGATGCGAGATACCTCCTTCCCAACGGTTGCACGACCAATATCACCATCACCATGAACGCCAGGGAACTGCTCCATTTCTTCTCCCTCAGGAGCTGCAACCGCGCTCAGTGGGAGATCAGGGAGATGTCCGATCAGATGCTGAGGATATGCAAGGAGATCTCGCCTATCATCTTCAAGAACGCTGGTCCGCCCTGTGTCAGGGGACCTTGCCCAGAGGGCAAGAAGACCTGCGGTCAGCCAAGGACCGACCTATGAAGGAGATCTATCTGGCAGGCGGATGCTTCTGGGGCGTCGAGAAGGCGATGTCCCTGCTGAAGGGCGTGGTCGGCACGGAGTGCGGATACGCCAACGGCGATCCCCATCTAACCCCAGATTATCTCCTGGTCTGTTCTGGGCGCTATGGTTACGCAGAGACCGTCAGGGTAGTCTACGACGAATCCATCGTTGCTCTGGACAGGATACTTCAGGCGTTCTTCATGATCATAGATCCCACGAAGCTTAACAGGCAGGGTAACGACAGGGGTATACAGTACCGCACCGGAATCTACTGGACCGATGAGCAGACAGGCGAAGAGGTCTCTCGCAAGGTCGCCAGCATAGCGGAACATTATTCGGAGTTCTATACCGAGGTCTTGCCCCTTCAGAACTTCACCAGGGCCGAGGAGAATCATCAGAATTATCTGGACCGGACACCGAACGGTTACTGTCATATCTCTCCGCAGATCATGGCAGAGATCGCGAAGATGTGAGAGGCTGCATCCAGTCCGCTTGAAGATGCAATCATCTTTTCAGCAGATCCTCGATCGAGCATCCAAGACTGCGGGAAAGATTGTACAGCGTGTCACCACCCGCTTTGCCGATGTCCAAGGTCCCCTGTTCATATCCGCGCAGCGTCCTGATGTTCATATTGGCGAATCCCGCGAGCTCCGACTGTGTGTAGCCCAGAGCTTTCCTGCGTGTCTTGATGATGTTGTCCTCCACCAGATACGTCCCGATCTCGTCAGCGATGTAATCCAGCGATGACGAATGCAGACGCTCGTAATTGTCGAGGAGCATCGATACGGGATATCTCTCCAGGATGATGCTGAACGGTCTGAAGAACTTCCATTGAAGGTAGGCCACCACGAAGCCTGTCCAGTATTCGGGTCCGGCGATCATCACGTAGCCGTCAGGATAGCGAATGGGGCGGTCGATAATGATGGAGGCAAGCTCCTGTCCCGAACGACCGGCGAGAAAGTCCGGATGGGAGGATTCAATGCCCTGGGCGACCTCCGATCCAGAGAATAGGCGGGAGAATTCCGACTCGTCCATACGCTCCTGTCTGAGCAGCAGATCGAACACAACCCCGACATTGCGCTGGACAAGATCGAGATATGTTTCACTGTAAGGATGGATCATAGTTCAGCCCTCCCGGTGATGAGGTCCATCAGGTAGATGTCGTCCTTTTTCGGCGGGATCGCAACCATTTTCCCGTAAGCATCGCGTGCGGCGCAATCCCTATTCCTGCGTCTGATCGCATATGTTGATGCGGGAACCTTCTCGCATCCGCTGAAGGCCATCCTGTCAAAGGCCTTCTCCGATCTGAGCATCACCTGTCTGCCCAAATCCCCCAGGTTCATCGCTTCGGATAATTTGCTCAGAGGGATCACGTTCTCTAGGAAGTCCCTGGCGAAATTGAAGTAAGAATCATCGGCACGGTATCCGCAGACGATGTCGTATCCTTCTAGATCTATCAGGTAGTTGTCGAGGATGTATTGCTTCCCCAACACCGAGGTCTGGCTGCGGGGTTCGAAGACACGGTTATCGATCAACACGGCCAACCAATTCAGGATGTTGCTGTCCTTGGAATTCAGATCGATCTTCTTCAGCCCTGATGAGTCCAACGAATAGGTGTTGACGAAACCATCCGACCCGTTGCGGCAAGCCCATTCCTTAGCGAGCTCTATCGATTCTGTGCAGTAGAATCCGCGGCCGTAATCGTTGTCCTTCCTGCCGTATCCGAATATCGGGGACGAGACTATCTGGTTGGATCCGTGATATAGTATCATTATAATGTCACTTTCAATAATAAAAATAACATTATGATATTATATGATTATGCCCGCCCGTTCCTAAACAGCCATCAAGTCGAGTCTTGCGAGGGTAAGATTGAAATTCCAGACACCTTACCAGATGTTACTTTTGAAACCGCTGATGCTTTCAAATAGGATTATATAGGGTATCGGCTTAATCGGGTTCAATTCGGTGAACGATATGGGAAGAATAAGACCCACCTACATCAAGAGAGTCTCCATCGAGTTGCTCAACAAGTATCCTCAGGCATTCACCAAGGATTTCGAGGGCAACAAGGAGATGGTCGCGACCCTCACAGATGTCTCATCAGTGACAATGAGGAACAGGATCGCTGGTTACATCACCCGCTACCTGTCGCACCCTGAGGCATGAAAACCTCTTAACCTTACCTTAAGGTACCGCATATTCTGCCCGCGTGGGGTAGCTTGGATATCCTGTGAGATTGCGGATCTCTTGACCCGGGTTCGAATCCCGGCGCGGGCACCATCGTACTGATTTCTCAGAAAATTAGAAGAAAAGAGGGGGCTGTATGCCCCGTTTTTGTTCAGTTAGCCTTCCTCTTGTACAGGTAGTCTGAAAGCGTGAACATGGTGAAGATGATGCTTCCTGCGATCATCATCCACGGGCCGATCCCAACATCCATGAATCCGGCCGCTTCAACTATCTCGGCTATGCGGAAATAGCACAGCACGGATATGACTATGGCAAGCACACCCACCACGACGTTCAGCAATGCTGATTTGGTATTGAGGTTGGGTTTGATGGTGGAAGCGGATGTCAATGTCACCAAGACGAAGACGATCAAATCCAATAAGTCCGCTCCTCCCGGAGGGTTGTTGAAAGCCAGGATAACTCCGATCAACGCGATGACGGCCCCTATCGTGGCTATCACTGCGACGAGATTGAACTTATACTTCAGTTCTTCCATGGCCTTTCGATGCGAATCGTAGTATAAAGTAATGAGTTCCGGAATTCATTCCTCGGACTCATCGTCCTTAGGCCAGACCTCTTTCACGATCTCGCTCTCTCCCGGCGGCAGGATCCTGGAGATCTCCTCCTCGGGAACGTTGAAGCGCTTCGCCATATCTCCTGAGATGCGGTTCTTGTTCTTCCCGGGACGGATCACGAAGTACTTCTCGCAGTCCTTGAAGCAAGATGCTGGGCCGCACATGACCTTCCTTGATCCCTGGTAATCGATCTCACCAACGATGAGCTCCAGAGGCAGGTGGTATTCGTAGTTCCTCTTTCCGCGGATGATGAACGCGCCGCGGGGGACGAACTCTCCGGGGTTGGGGGTCTTGCTGACCTGGTCAGGGTACACCCAATAGGCACTTCCCTCGGATACCGCTCCGACCCATCCCTTGGACTGGGCCGTAGCGAATTGGCAGGCCTCTCTCAATTCCTGATTGGATGCTGATGCGCCGTCCTTTATGATGGTGGAAGGTGCTCCGTGGATGTCGGTATGGCAGTACAGGTCCTTCTCCTTGAGATGCTTCTTGACTACGCCGTCGTTGGTGTGGGCGTCCCTTCCTGCGATGACCAGTTTGCCTTCGGATGTGAAGAACCATTTGAATCTCTCGAACCAGAACTGCTTGGTAGGCTGCGCTCTGCCGGCCATCGCGGCCTTCTCCTTTGCGATGCCCTTCTCCTTCTTGGCGAGCTCCGCGCGGCTGTCGTTGAGAGCATCCTCAGCGTGCCTGCCCTTCTCGCCGATATCCTTGCTCTGCTGGTAGATGTCGGATGCGTTGGCGTCCAGTCCCTTGGTGTAATCGAGGGTGACGGTCTCTCCTGCGAACTCGCCCGTGACCAGGTTCTTGGAGGGGTCGATGTCCTTGACGTAGGGAATCTTCATGGCGCCCTCCTTCAGCTTCTCCCATGTGAGCTTCTGGCTCTGTTCGTTCAGGACCCCCAGCAGCTGAGATACGTTCTGGTAGTCGGTGTACAGAGCTTCGGCTTTCCTCTTGAGCTCCTCGCACCTCTCCTTGTACTCCTGGACGGTCTCCTCCTGCTTGAGGATCCTCCTGTTGAGCTTCTCGACCTCGGGGTCGACATAGGCTTCCTCTTCCTCTTCCTTCATCTGCTGAACGAAGGCGTCGATGACCTCGGACATGCTGCCGAATGGCTTGGATTCCAGATCGTCGTGGGAGAGCATCTGGATGGGTGCGAAGTCCTCTATCTTTCCGTCCTTGATGTAGGCGGTGGTCTCCGGAACATCGATCACATGTTTCACGATGTCCTTCACCTGGGCGTACATCTTGGAGAGCATGTCGTCAGGGATTTCCGATGCGGGCATGGTCTTGTCCGCTCCGGTGCGCTTGCAAACCTCCTCGGCATACTGGCCTCCGAGGTTCACCGCAGTGGCGAGGGTCCTGACGCAGTCCGATTCCGATTCCTTCATAGCTTGGATGAAGTCCGCCTCGGTTGATTCAACCGGATTGAATCTGGGCTGGGGCCAGATGTAGGGCTCCTTCGGACGGACCTTACGGTCCCTCATCGTCTTCTGGATGAGGCAGGTGTCGATGATGCCGTCCTTCACGAGGAGGACGTTTCCTCCTCCGAAGATCTCGAAGATCAGCTTGTACTCCGAATCGGCCTTCAGCAATTCCATCTCCACGACCCTGTCGAATCCGACCTGCCTGACCTTGCCGATGCGAGCATTGTCAAGGTATTTCCTGAGGTATGTGGCGAACGAGGTGGGCTGTATTGGAGTCTCCGGTTTCGCAGCCGGGGAGTACAGCCATTTCTTGTCCTTGAGGAAGAGATCCTTCTTGCCTTCGCCCTGGACGTTGATGCGGAACAGCACGTTCCCTGCACCCCATTGGAAGATCTTGTCCATATGGGCACCTTCCAGAGCGGACAGCTCCGTCGCTATGGAACGGACGTCGAAGGAACTCATCTCTTTCTTCATGATGGAGGGTTAGTGCCGTTTATGTGATAAAAGGTCGCATCCTTATGTCGGGATATAGGATGGAGAAAAGGGAGAAAGGAGGGCACTGCCCTCCTGTTTTCATCATTCGTCCATCGGATCGGCTTCCTGCAGATCCTCCTTGGAGACGGTGTCCACGACCCCGCACTGGAAATCGGGATCGTCGATGCTGTCGTCCGCATGGAAGATCACATACGGGCGTCCGTCCACTATCTGTATGTCCGCTTTGACGTTGTAGACGTTGAAGATGGTCTCCTCTGTCAGGACCTCCTGTGCCGTGCCGTCGGCGTAAACGGAACCCTTGCGGAACACGATGACACGGTCCGAGAACCTCGAGGCTATGTTGAGGTCGTGACAGATGATAAGGACCGTCATGTTCTTCTCGTGCGCGATGTCACGGAGCAACCTCATGGTGTAGATCTGATGGTAGATATCGAGATTCGATGTGGGCTCGTCCAGCATCAGCAGGTCCGGCTGCTGGGCAAGTCCGCGTGCGATCATCACCCTCTGGTGCTGTCCCGCGGAGAGCTCGTTGAAATTCCTCAATGCGAATTCTCCCATGTTCATCTTCTGCAGGCAATCGGCGGCGATCTCCAGATCCTCCTGCGTCACAGAGTAACCGGAATGGGGATACCTTCCCATGAGGACGGTGTCCATAACGGTCATGGCGAACGTCTCTCCGGATGCCTGGGGGACGTACGCGACCTTCTTCGCGATGTCCTTGTATCCGAGTTCTAGAACATCCGTGCCATCTAGGAGTATCCTTCCGGAGCTCGGCTCCAGGATCTTGTTGATGGTGTACATGAAGGTGGATTTTCCCACTCCGTTGGGCCCGAGGATGCTGATCAGTCCCGGCTCATTTATGTCGAGGTTGATGTGTTCCCAGATGACATTGTCACCGTAGGATGCACCGAGGTCCTCAGCTTTGATATGTACAGCCATATCACCAGACCTCCTTCTTCTGCCTCAGGATGAGGAACATGAACACTGGCCCTCCTAGAAGCGATGTGACGACTCCTATTGGGACGTTGGTTCCGACGATCTGGACGAGACTGTCGGCAAGCAGCATGACGGCCGCTCCCATCAGTCCCGCCGCGGGTATCAGGATTTTGTTGTCCGATCCTACGAACATACGTGCGATGTGAGGTCCGACCAGACCTATGAATCCGATGACTCCGGTGAAGGAGACGATTCCTGCGGCGATGAGGGATATCGTCACAAGGACGATTATGCGTGCCCTCTCGACGTTGATACCTATGCTCTTGGCGTAGGCATCACCTGAATTCATCGTGTTCAGCACCCTTGCCATGTACATGAGTACGATTCCGCCTATGAGCGAGAACTCGAGCAGATAGGGGATGTTCGCCCATTTCGCTGTGTTGAGCGAACCGACGGTCCAGGTGTATACCGCGGCTGCGGCATCTGGATTCGCGATGAGCATGATGTAGGACTGCACGGCATTGAAGATGTACATCAGCGAGATTCCGGATAGGATGATCATCGCTGGCGAGGGCTTGCGGACGGTAGAAAGCAGGATGATGAATCCTGCGGGGAGGAGCGCGAACACGAATGCGTTGAAGACGGTCCCCAGTCCCCCGGGGATGAGCGTGATGCCCATGACGATGGCCAGGGTGGCACCCAACGCGGCTCCTGAGGAAATTCCGGTGGTATAGGGGTCCGCGAGAGGATTCTTCATCATGCTCTGCATCGCAGCACCCGCCATCGCCAGACCTATTCCTGCGATCAGCGCTTCAAGGACACGCGGCATACGGAGATTCCATACGACTAACATGGGCGTGGTCATGTCCTGATCCCAGTCGAACAGCCTGCTGAAGATCAGCTGGTAGACCTTGATGAAATCCAGATCGTAAGGTCCGAGGGCAATATCCACCGCGAAGAAGATCAGACAGAAGATGAGCACCGCAAGGAGCATCAGCATCTTGGAGTACTTGTAGGCACGGTATTGACCGATTATCATCGCACTTGCGGACTGTCCTCCAGTGCTCCGCAGCTTGCTTATCGTATTGCCTGAAAGACGTAGTTTCAGGGCGATGTTGTTGATCATATTCCTGTACTTTATCTTGGTCATTTCCTATCCTCTCTTAAGCGATCGTACCGCTCAGATCCAGGTTCTGTGATGCCACCTTGAATGCGATGAGCTTGCAGGCTTCGCCGATGTAAACCGTGTATTCAGTTGATTTCTCGTTGTATTTCCAAACCGTGGTCTCGACGTTGTCCAGGGTTTCCTTCCCCACATATTTGTAGGCGGAATCCAGAGGGTTCTCGTCCAGGCCGAAAATCAGACCCAATTTCAGCTCTTCGGAGTGGTTGTCCGAGGAGCATTCTATGCTGAGTTGGTAGAGGTAATAATTTGAGTTCTCCGGTGTGTACTCCAGTACGCCTGAACCGCTGCAGGATTCGCCGTAGCAGAATCCCTCCACAACATATTCTGAGGAATAGTCGTGAGGGTCTGGCGTCATGTTCTTCCACAGGTCGGTGATCATGAATGTCATGACAGAGCCCACTATGAGAAGTGCGACCAGAGCAACGGTCAGCATCACGTTATTGTCGTTGTTTTCTGTCATGTCCATCATTCAAGCTTCCAGATCGTAAAGTATCAAAGTGTCCTTGAGGGAATCGTAGCTCCACTGGCCGGGTTCTTCGTCCCCGTATATCCCGAGGAACTCGAGGCTCTTGTTGATGATCTCCTCCACATCGTAATCCCATCCGTAGAGGACGTTCCCCACGCTTGCCAGGAATGCAAGGTCGTTGGGCCCGGTACCGTAGATCCATCCGTATTCGAGGAGCTCGGTGTTGTCCCCCTCGGAGTAGTTCCTCAGTTGCTTTATGCGGATGTCGTACTCGGATTGGAATTTCTCCTTGGTGATGTTGTAGGGTCCGGACGAGAGACCTACGATGAGGTCCACATCGAAAATGCTGAGGATCTGCACAAGGTCCTGCTCTGCTATGTCGTACTTGTAACCCTGCGGGACATCCCCTTTGTATTCGATGTACATCTTGTTGATGTCGACTATCCCTATCTGCAGCATGTTCCTGTAGTAACCGTCGTTGAAGACGCAGAGCTGGTATCCGTCACCGACCTCATCGGTCGTCTGGATGTATGCCACCAGGACGCCTTTCCTTTCCGAATCGTCAAGCGCTGCGGCCTTCTGCAGCATATCGTTCTTGATGCTGTCATACCAGTCCACGAACTCGTTCGCTCTTTCCCATTTGTGGAAGAGGTAGCCCGCGGTGAGTATTCCGTTCACCATGGCGGCCTTCTCCCATGAGGGCAGGGCCACGAGCTGAACCCCGGAGCTTCTAAGCATTTCGATGTCCAGGTTGTAGCTGCGGACGGTGTTCATCCACACTGTGAGGTTCCCGCCGGCGTACTTGGCGGCTACTGCGGCCATTGTCTCGGGATTTAGGGCCTTGTGGGATCCTATGTTACCTACGTTCTTTCCGTCCGGACCGTAGTCGATCACGTACTCGAATTCCTTGTAGAAGTTCCCCATGGAACTCTGATAGGAGCATCTCTCGTCGGTGGCTACGATGTTCTCCGGACATAGGATGCATTCCATCTCCAGTGTCTGCGTCAGGATGTTGGCGACATTCAGCGGACGGCTCATATCATAGCTTGAGATCCTGTAGTCCACATCGTGGTAGTATGCGATCCCGTTGAAGTTGTCGTAGTCCATCATCGCCCTGACCTTATCGATATCATTCTGGTCTATCACGCCGTCGTAGTTGGCGTCCGCGAAGTAGTCCTTGATGTAATCGTAGCCATTGGCGATGAGCATCTCGATGACCTTTATGTCATCCTCATCAAAATCGCTGTCCATGTCAGCATTCCCCAGAATGAGGAGGCGCGCAGGATAGTCTGCACCTGCGTTGTAGTTGCTTTCAAGGACGTTCTTCAGTTCTTCTTTGACAGCGGATTCCTCACCCTCCATGGGAGTGAAGATTGCACCTACGACTAGTATGACTGCAATGGTCGTGATGAGTGCTATTTGTCCTCTGTCCATCGAATCACTTGGATATTTAATCCAGTCATGTAGGTGCTGGCGTGATATTTAATCTTGACTAAAAAATTAGTAATGAAAATAATATTATTTTGTTGCTAACAACCAGTGTCCGATTGCACATTCTGGCTCATTCGATTATCATGGGCAGGATGACTATAGATTGCAACGGGCGATCAATCGCATACATCCACATAAGGGATCGAATCCTTGCGATCATCACGACAGATGATTGTTGTATCCACAGGACTAATCCAAGTGATCGGACGGGAAAAGAATAGGTCTTTCCGTAACGTCATTGAACAATGCGTTTTTCGGCAATCCCCTTTTTGTATCTACAAATGATTCATTTTTTCAGAGGTGAACTATGCCTAAGAAGACAAAGAATGAAGAATGTGAATGCTGCAACGACTCTGGATGTGAATGCTGCAACGGATGCACTTGCGAATGCTGCAAGAACAAACCCCCTATGATCGGGGACGATGCACCTGCCTTCACGGCAAACACCACCCAGGGCGAGATCAACTTCCCCGGAGACTTCAAGGGAAAGTGGATCATCCTGTTCTCCCACCCTGCCGACTTCACTCCCGTATGTACTACTGAGTTCATGACCTTCGGGAGCATGATGAAGGAGTTCGAGGCCCTCAACGTTCAGCTGGTAGGACTTTCTGTTGATTCGATCTATGCGCACATCGCTTGGCTGAGGAAAATCCAGGAGATCGACTGGAACGGCAAGAAGAATATTGAGATCAAGTTCCCTCTCATCGAGGACATCAAGATGGAGGTAGCAAAGAAATACGGAATGATTCAGCCCCAGGTCTCCACGACACAGGCTGTCAGGGCCGTGTTCTTCATCGACCCCGTCGGAAAGATCAGGGCTATGATCTACTACCCCCAGTCACTCGGAAGGAACTTCGATGAGATCAAGAGGGTCATCCTCGCACTGCAGAAGGCCGACAAGGACAACGTCGCAACCCCTGCAGACTGGAGACCCGGAGACGATGTCATCCTCCCCGCACCTGGATCCTGTGGAACCGCGAAGGACAGGGTCGAGACCAAGGAGGCTGACAAGATCTGCTATGACTGGTTCCTCTGCTTCAAGAAGGACAAGCCTGTCAAGAAGACAATCGCCAAGAAGGCCCCGGCAAAGAAGGTTCCTGCTAAGAAGGCACCCGTCAAGAAAGCGCCTGCCAAGAAGAAGGCATGATCAAAACCAGGGCGGTATTCCGCCCTGGACCTTTTCAGATAAAGTTCGAGTAATACTTTCTGGCCTGCGATCTCTCCAGCATCGGTTACAATTATATCGCAGTCATACGGTTATCAGACTGGATTTACATCCAGTACCCTGCGGTGTGTTCAGATGAAATTCGAGAAGATTCTTGTCCCTGTGGACGGCAGCCCGCTGTCCGATATCGCAACCGAGGTCGCGATCAATTCCGCAAAGCTCTTCGGCTCCAAGCTGACGTTTCTGAACGTTGTAGATTTCTCTTCCAACATGAAGTACGGGACCGTCGGCAACGTGGATGAGATCCTGGAGCTCCAGACCGAGGGACAGAAGGCCACCGACAGGGTGGATTCCAGGGCAAAGGATGCAGGTGTCGATTACGAGACCAAGATCGTCCAGGGAGTTCCCTGGGAGGTCATCGTCAAGTTATCAAAGACCTATGACCAGATCATCCTCAGCGTCACAGGTAAGGGCGGCATGGGACGCATCGGGAAGACCGTCGAGAAGGTGCTCGAGGAGAGCTACTGTCCCGTCATCACGATAAAATCCGGATCCAGGAGGATAGAGGAAGTCCTCATGCCCGTTTCCAACATCAACGAGGCCGCGATAGATGTGGCCGTATCCACGGTCAAGAAGGTCAACGGAAGGCTCACGGTATTCGCAATCAGAGGAGAGGGTGTGGATGCGGAATCCCTGCTGAAGGATATCGCGGACAGATGCAGGGCAGAAGGCATCGAACCAACTATGATGATCGGAGAGGGCGATCCCGCAGAAGCGATCACCGCTCAGTCGGGGATGTACGATCTCGTGATAATGGGTACCATGAGCAGGTGCTCCGGTGACGTCCTTCACGGAGGGGTCACTCAGAGCATCATCTTGAATTCGGCATGTCCCGTGACGGTCGTCAGGGAAGAATGCAAGGACTGCTGGTGCTGATCCGAAGCATTTGATCATTTCTTGGGGCAGGTTATCTCCATCAGGTCCTCGATCATCTTGTGGAGGAACTTGACTTCCGGAGAATCCACGGCTTTGTAGTAGACCTCTTTCCCCTCGCGCCTGCTCTCTATGAGCCCGCCGTCCTTGAGCTTGCGAAGGTGATGGGAAACGGCAGGGCTGGACATGCCTAATATAGCGGAGATGTTGATCACGCATCCCTCGTAATGACATAGGAGCCAGAATATACGGATCCTAGTCTCGTCCACCATCTTCGAGAGCAGTTTGGCGACATCGTCGAACCCGGAGGTCTCGGACAGAAGCGTCTTGAAATCGTCGATATCTTTGATATCTCCGTGGTCATGAGGAAGCGTGCTCCCGTTCATTATGTCACCAGGGTTGTGATTTGTTCCTAGATATATTAAAAATGACTATACTGGTCAGATCTTCCTACAATCGTTATTATATATTCGTTCAATCATACAATTAAACAATTGCTTAATTGTTTAAACAAGCAAAGGTGACCAAAATGAAAAAGACCTACAAGATCGAAGTCGACTGTGCAAGCTGTGCAACCAAGATGGAAGATGCCGCCAAGAAGACCGAGGGTGTGAAGGACGCATCCATCAATTTCGTGCTCCAGAAGATGAACGTCGAGTTCGAGGACGGAGCCGATGTCGACGCAGTCATGAAGCAGGTCCTCAAGAACTGCAAGAAAGTCGAGAGCGACTGTGAGATCGAATTCTGATCACTAACATAACAATCAACGGGTGAGACCTTGGTCCAACTCAGAAAGAAGCAGAAGAAGATGCTGTACAGGATAATCATAGCCTCGGCGCTGACCATAATCTTCGCGCTCTGCTCCTACCTCAACATCATCCCCGTGGATGAGGAGAACCTGAAGTACGTGATGTTCGTACTGTATTTGATCCCGTATCTGGTCATCGGTTACGACATCCTGATCAAGGCAGCCAAGGGTATAGCCCACGGTCAGGCGATGGATGAGAATTTCCTCATGGCCGTCGCCACCATAGGTGCGATGATCCTCGGAGTCACTTACACCGGTGACTACGACGAAGCCGTCGCCGTCATGATATTCTATCAGATCGGAGAGCTCTTCCAGTCCATAGCAGTGGACAGCAGCAGGACCAGCATCTCCAAGCTTCTGGAGATCCGTCCGGACGCCGCTTACGTGGAGGAGAACGGAGAGCTCGTCGAGGTCTCTCCGGACGAGGTAGCCATCGGAACCACCATCGTCGTTAGGCCCGGTGACAGGATCCCTATCGACGGTATCATCATCGAGGGTTCCTCGTCCCTGAACACCTCTGCCCTCACCGGAGAGAGCATCCCTCGCGATGTCATCGTCGGCGACGAGGTCCTCAGCGGAAGCATAAACCTCTCAGGCGTCTTGAAGATTCAGACCACCAAGGACTTCGGCGAGTCTACGGTTTCCAAGATCCTCGATATGGTGGAGAACGCCAGCAGCAGGAAATCGGAATCTGAAGCATTCATCACCAGGTTCGCCAAGGTTTACACCCCGTTCGTCGTGGCAGCTGCACTTCTGCTGTCAGTCATACCGACGGCCCTGTTCTTCCTCACGGGAATCGAGCTTCTCGACACCAACTACGCGGATTGGATCTACCGTGCATTGACCTTCCTGGTCATCAGCTGCCCCTGCGCTCTGGTCATCAGCATCCCACTCGGATTCTTCGCCGGTCTCGGCGGAGCCAGCAGGGAAGGCATCCTGATAAAGGGATCGAACTTCCTCGAGATGCTTTCCGATGTGGAGACCGTCGTCTTCGACAAGACGGGAACCCTCACCCAGGGTGTTTTCGAGGTAACCGATGTCATTAGCGATGAGGTGCCCCGCGAGAGGCTGATCGAGATGGCCGCGGCAGCGGAGTCGTCATCGCCTCACCCGATAGCAGCGAGTCTAGTCCGTGCCCACGGTGCGGATATCGACCGTTCAAGGGTGACCGATGTGGAGGACATCCCCGGAAAGGGAGTAGTCGCCAAGGTCGACGGTGTATCCGTCGCGGTCGGAAACAAGAGACTCATGGAGATGCTCAACCTCACGTTCGAGGAGGTCCCCATGATAGGCACCACCGTCTATGTCGCGTTGGACGGCAAATATGCGGGATCCATTACGATCTCTGATGTGATCAAACCTGAATCACCAGAGGCGATGAGGGATCTGAAGGCCGCAGGCATAAAGAAGACCGTCATGCTCACCGGCGATACCGATGCTGTAGCCCAGAAGGTGGCGGGAGACATCGGTCTGGACGTAGTCCACAGCCAGCTTCTCCCCGGTGACAAGCTCGAGCATCTCGAGAAGATCATGAAGGACACCAGCGCCAAGGTCGCGTTCGTAGGCGACGGAATCAACGATGCACCGTCGCTGGTCAGAGCGGATATCGGAATCACCATGGGTGCCATTGGATCCGATGCAGCCATCGAGGCGTCCGACGTTGTAATCATGGACGACGACCCGAGGAAGGTCGCTACCGCCATGGGAATCTCCCGCAAGGCCATGAAGATCATCCACGAGAACATCGTAGGTACATTGCTCATCAAGTTCCTGTTCCTCGGACTATCAGCGGTGGGAATCGTGAACATGTGGCTGGCCATCATCGCAGATGTCGGAGTCATGATCGTTGCGGTTCTGAACTCCGCCCGCGCCCTTAGGTACAAGAGACGCTGAAACCAATCTCCCGGGGGACCCGGGATTTTTAGTATTATCAAAAATCAAATGGTATTAATTTAAATACTGAGCCAAGGTAGAGGAATAAGATCGGAATGACGGCTGAAACAGACCTCCAGAGGATGTTGGGTGAGCCTAAGGCCGCAATCCGTAACATGATTCTTCCATTCCTGATCGCATTGGCCATCGTAGAGGTCAATCAGTTCGTGGATACGTATTGGGTGTCCGGACTCGGAATAGCACCCGCATCAGCGGTCTCCACCATCATCCCAATCTACGGTCTGATGACCTGTGCCGGAATCGGTGTCGCAGCAGGGATCACCGCAACAGGTGCGGCGCACCTAGCCCGCGGAGAATACGAGATAGCGGGAAAGCTGGCGTCCAATTCGGTAATCCTCGGAATCATCTTCGCCATTCTGTCATCTATCCTGGTGGCGATATTCCTCAATCCTATCATCGACTTCATGGGCGCTGATGAGGTCCGCGAGGAAGCGATCCAATACATGATACCGTACATCCTCCTCTCACCGACCATCACTCTGCTGTCGATCTTCGGAGGTATGCTGAGAGCGGAAGGCGCTGCATCAAAGTCCACCATCATTCAGACCATATCCGCCGTATTGAACATGGTCATCGACCCGATCCTTATCTACATGATGGGAATGGGTGTGTTCGGCGCCGGCCTCTCAACCGTCGTATCCTCGCTGATAGCGATCCTCGTCGGAGTATTCTGGTATCTGAGGGGGCGTACCATCATCCAGGTCAACCGTTCCAATTTCCGCCCGGACAAGGATGCCATGAGGGAGGTCCTTGGAATAGGCGGTCCGAAGACCGTCCAGATGATGATAACGAGCTTAACGGATTTCCTGCAGAGGATATTCCTCATCATCGCCGGAGGAACGGTCGCCGTCATGCTCTACAACTATACCTGGAGGTACATAGGTCTGGTCAACCTACCTGGAAGGGCGGTGGACATGGCCATGCTGCCGGTATGCTCCGCAGCTTACGGAGTGAAGGATCTGGAGAGGATGAAGACAGGATTCATCTACTCCACCAAGCTGGTCTTCCTGTTCGGCACGGTACTTGGCATCATACTGTTTGTCTTCGCCGAGCCGTTCATGTCCATAATGACCTACGAGGAGTCCATGCACGAGATCCTCCCGATGTTCGTCTGGACCCTGCAGGCATCGGTGCTCCTCATACCCTTCGCCATGATGATGGGCGTGGCATCGTCCATGCTCCAGGTCATGAAGAAGGCGAAGATCCCTATGTACTACTACATGTTCTGGGGTTTCTTCAAGCTGTGCCTCTATGCGATCGCCGCATACGGGCTGTTCGGGATCGATCCATTCGAGGCCATCATCTACATCATGGTGGCCGTCCACATCTTCGGTGCGGCCTGTCTTTCCTGGTTCGCCGTCGCTGAGTTCAGGAAGCTGAAGAGGGAAGCGGAGTGGTACGAGGCCCAAGAGCACATCGACCAATGAGACGGTGGCTGGCTGCCATCCATCAGCTATTTATATGGTCCTTGCTTAACCACGAATACACATGCCGTTGTGGCTAAGGGGTATAGCGACGCCTTGGTAAGGCGTAGGTCGAGGGTCCGATTCCCTCCAACGGCTCTTTTATCTTCTATCACGATACACATATCATGGATCCTGACTTGAAGTCCTACCTCACTTCGGCCTTGACGGTGATGATCATATCGACCATACTGGTCCTAGTCTTCACCGATTTTGCGATCGAGGAGTGCATACTGCCGCTGGTCTCAATCTTCGCGCTCTACCCGCTTGTGATCCTTTCCTTGTACATGTTCCTGGAAGGGAAGAATTACAGATGGGTCAACGGAATGGACTGGGAGGCGATGACCGAACAGGGGCGCATCAACGCGGTCTCCTACTGGGGAGCGTACATGCTGGTGGGTTCCATCGTCATGATCTTCGCCATCAACATAATGTTGGGGTACATGCTGTTCGGAATATTCCTGATAATCCTGGGAGTGATCATCATGATGATCCCTGTAGTCAGGAGGGAGACGGCAGAGTCCAAACAGTTTATAGCGAGGCCCAAAGGGACCAAGGTGGCGTTATTCATCGCAGTGACATTGCTGGCCATGGTTCCGGCCGTCGGATTGGCGGGAGCTGAAATGACATCCGATACGGTGATTGTGGAGTTCACCGATGAAGGCGTGCACATAAGTGCCCCGATGGTGGACAGGACATTCAAGTACGATGAGATTGAGCAGCTCGAATTGGATCCGAACTTCGACAAGGGAAAGCGTTTGATTGGATACGGTACCCCTTACATATGCAGCGGTACGTTCAAGAACGACGCCTTGGGCAGCTACACGCTGATGTCCTACACGAAGGTGAAGCCTTGTGTGTTCTTCCTCTACGGCGAGAGGTACTTCGCATTCAACCAGTTGACGGATGAATTGACCCATCAAGCCTACGAAGAGCTCCTCTCAAAGGTTGCAAAAGGATGAGAAACGAGTTTTCTGAGAGAGGGGTAACCCCCTCATCTCATAAGATAGAAGACGAATCCTGACCAGATCTTCGGGAAGAAGAATGTGGTCTTCTTGGGCATCCTCTTTCCTATCATGGAGAGGTCCCAAATCGTCTGGAGCTTGGGATCGTTCAATATGATGGCGAGGTCGTGCTTCTTCTCGTCCATCTGCTTCTTGACGGAATCGTACTCTGCGTCATAGGATATCGTCGCCTTGCCCTCATCGGATTTGTAGACTCCTTTGAGGATCTTCTCCTGAACGACGTAGGTATCGAGCTTCCAAAGGGGCTCATCGCCGTCGAAGTCGGCGAGCATGCACTTTCCGGACTTGAACATCAATCCCATCATGTGGTCCTTGAGCTGGGCTTCCATCTCCTCTCTGGAGACCTCTATTGTCTTCAGCGCGGATGAGATGCCCTTGACCGCATTCTTCTCGGAGATGTTCTCGGTGTTCACCATCCTGTGGGTGGGCCAGATGACCAGTCCCTCGTTGTCCGAGGCCACCAGGGTCGCCAGGACGAATGACTTCTTCTCGTTTCCAGGGTTCTCCAGCGAGTAGTTCAGTGCGGTCTCGTATCTGTGGTGACCGTCCGCGATGAGCATCTTCTGTCCCTTCAGCTGCTTGGTTATCTCCTTGCAGATATCGGGGTCGGAGAGCCTGTAGTACTTGTGCTCGACGCCGGCATCGTCCTTGTACATGTAGATCAGCCTGGCGTTGTCGTTGATCTTCTTGTTGAGATCGGGTGTGAATCCCTCGAAGATGCCGAATATGGATTCAAGGTGCGCTTCCATGTCCCTCAGAAGGTTGAGGCGGTCCGCCTTGACCTTGGAGAAGGTCTCCTCGTGGGGGATGATGTTCCCGTCCTCGTACTTCTCCGTCTTCAGGATGCCGACGATTCCAGTGCGGACCCTCTTGGTCCCTTTGTCGTCGAAGGTCTGCTCGTAGATGTAGAAGGAATCATCGTCCTTCTTCAGCTCACCGGACTCGATCCAGGAGTCCAGTTCCTTCCTTGCGGAATGGTACCTCTTGTCAGGATCCTGCTTGAGCGTCAGGTTCGTCACGTTGTGGGGGTGAGACTGGAGCTCTTTGAGATAATCGTCGCTGATGACGTCGTAGGGAGGAGAGATGCGGTCCACCTCGTGCTCCCCGTTGCTGAGGTTCGGTCTGTATCCGGCGAATGGAAGGAATGTAACCATCGTTGCACCAGTATACTTGATGTTGTGCTCATATTTGTGCATTGAGGGATTGGATCCACTCGATGCCCCTCTGATATTTGCTCTTGGTCACTGGGAAGAACGAAAGCTGCTTGGTGAAGTCCCTCATCCCTATGAGGTCGAAACCTCTCTCGGTGGTGTTCCCCATGGATTCGATCTCGATCTCCAGGAACCTCTTGCTGTTCTCCCCGGAGATGTATCTGCAGGTATCGAACGAGAGCATGATGTCGGCGCCGTCGATGTAGTAGATGGCAGTGCGCTCGGTCTCTATCGTGAGGACAGGCTCCTTTCCTATTGTGAGATCGGGGAAGCATTCCTTCCCGAAGGCCTCCAAGGATTCGAAGGTTCCGTCGGAGAGGATCTCCGTCTCCTCCCTTGACATCATCTCCTCTGCGTTGGAGATGGGCTTCTTGGCCGTGAGCTTGATCCTTCCGTTGGAGGAGTTCTTCTGCCTCAGGATGCACCCTCCGCGGAAGAGTGCCAGATCCTTAGAGTCATAATATGTGTCGGTGGACTGCCTGCTCTTCTTGTTGTACGGGATACCGCGGTCCTTGAGGAACGTCTCAAGGCTTTCGATGGTATCCGCTGCGTTGAGCTTCTGATCGGTTGTGAACTTGAACTCGTTCTCGACTGCCGTGCCCATGTGCATCCTCAAGGACAGGAATGCATCGGTAGGATATGATTCTCTCTATGGACCGCCGTCTTCGATTTACGGACCACATCATAATTCCATTGTTGGGTAGAATGGTTTATACCGTCCGCATGCATGCGAATGGCCGGAACAAGATGTCTCGCATCATCAGGATCGGCTACATGGGCATACCTTTCTCCAATACGGAGGAGATGGCCCTGATATTCTCGAAGAAGTTCGATCTCAAGGATGCGGAGCTGGTCCCTCTGATGTCTGCCAATAATGTCATGGACGAACTGGTGGCAGGAAGGGTCGACTACGGCGTGCTGGCGGTGGAGAACAAGTTCGCAGGCATCGTCGAGGAGTCCAGGATCGCCAAGGCCGGGGTCAGGAACCTGAAGGAGCTCGATCTGATGTGGTCCCCGATCCATCACTGCGTATTCAAGAGGAACAAGGACGACGAGGTCAGGAGTCTGGTCTCCCACATACAGGCCCTCATGCAGTCGCAGAACAACCTGAGGAGGCTCTATCCGGGTGCGGAGTTCGTCGAGTGCGAGGACACCGCGTATGCGGCTGAAATGCTCTCTAAAGGGGAACTTCCGGAAGGATCGGCCGCAGTATGCCGCAGGGATGCTGGGGAGCATTACGGCCTCTACTTGGATAACGAGAACGTCGAGGACAACAAGGAGAACATGACCAGGTTCTCACTGGTCAAGCTCGAATGACATCTTCTGGTCCAGGATTGTCAGCGCGGTCATGGCCTCCACGACGGCCACGGCCCTGGGGACTATGCAGGGATCGTGCCTGCCCCTGATCTCCAGCACATCATCGGTCATCGTATCGAGGTTGACCGTGTTCTGGAGTTTCGATATCGAGGGAGTAGGTTTGAAGGCCACGTTGAATGTAAGCGGCATTCCGTCGCTCATGCCTCCGCACACCCCGCCCATGTTGTTGGTGGATGCGGAAACGAATCCGTTCCTGATGCAGTACTGATCGTTGCTCTGGGAACCCTTCATGTAGGCAAGTCCGAATCCTTCTCCGAACTCTACACCCTTTGCTCCGGGGATCGAGAACATCGCTTTCGCGATTGAAACATCCAAGGCGTCGAACCAGATGCCTCCGAATCCTATGGGGAGTCCGATGACCATGCATCCCACGATCCCTCCGACGCTGTCCCCTTCCTTGGCTGCATCCTCTATGGTGTCCCCCATGAGGCGATCGAACGCGTCATCGATGGCACGGGTCCTGAACATGTGGGAACCCTGAATCTTGTCGAAGGAGTGCTTTCCATCATCCTTCACGCAGTGGATCTGCTTTGTGTAGGCCGCGATCTGTATTCCGTAGGATTCCAGGCACTGCCTGGCAATCGCTCCGGCCGCTACAAGCGGGGCGGTCATCCTTCCGGAGAACTGCGCCCCTCCGGCCACGTCGAAGTCCTTGAACTTCATCAGCGCAGGAAGGTCCGCATGTCCCGGCCTCGGCTTGGTGTTGAACTGTGAGTAGGATGAGGAGTCGGTGTTGCGGTTCATTATCTTCAGCAAGACGCTGTTCGAGGACACCTTGCCTTCCACGACGCCTTCCTCGAAGATGACGACATCGTCCTCCTTCCTGGCGGTACCGATGCCCATGGAAGGCTTCCTCAGGGCCATCTGCTCGCGTATGTTATCGAAATCGATCTCCATGCCTCTGGGCAGCCCCTCGATTATGCAACCTATGCATTCGTTGTGGCTTTTGCCGAATAGGCTGACCTTGAGCTTGTTCCCTATGGAGTACACGGTATCATCTCTGGACTATCTGGAGCATCTTATCCACGAATCCCGGATAGGATACGTTCCAACATCCGTCGTTATCCATGGAAACGAATCCATCGGATATCAACGATGCGATTGCTGCGGACATGAAGAGCCTGTGGTCTCCCAGGTGCTCTATCCTGCCGCCCTTGAGCCTCTCCACCCCGTTTATGATGCATCCGTCGTCCGTGCCTGTTATGTCCGCACCCAGCGATCTTAGCATCCTCTCCACGGAGGCGATCCTGTCGCTCTCCTTGAATCTCAGCTGGGGCGCGCCGTAGAGGTGGCTGGTGCCATCTGCAGTGCTCAATAGTACAGCTATTATCGGGAACAGGTCAGGGATGTCCGAGAGGTCTATGTCCAGGGCCTTCGGCCTGCCCTTGCGGGAGCAGGTGATCGTGCCGTTCTCAATCTTAACGTCGCATCCGCAGTCCCTGAGGATGTCAACTATCCTCTTGTCCCCTTGGGGATCCTCCATGTCCAGCCCTTCGACCGTCACGCTTCCGCCCAGGCCTCCGGCGACCAGCGGGAATGCCGCCGATGAGAAATCGGAGGGGACGGTGTAATCGCAGGGTCTATACTGCTGCGGTTCCACATGGAATCCGGAACCGGTCCTCTGCACTTCGACGCCGAATGACTTCATCATGGAGACCGTGATCTCCACGTACGGTTTGGACACCTGGTTGCCTTCCACTATGATGTCGACGGGCCTTCCCACTAGAGGGGCCATCATCAGCATAGACGATACGAACTGAGAGCTGATGCTGCCGTCGATCCTTATCTCGGATCCGGATATCGGACCCTTGATCGTGAGGGGGGCCTTCCCCTCATCGGAGATGCATCTCACCCCGCATCCCTCCAGAGCATCCAGCAGGGACTTCATCGGCCTCTTCCTGATGGATTCGTCGCCGGTGATCGTGATCGGTACGTCGAATAGGGACGCTATCCCCGTCATCAGCCTCATCGTTGTGCCTGAGTTGAGCACATCGATGGTCCTGTCCGGTGCATGGAGGTTCGTTGAATCTATCGTTATCTTTCCGCTGTCAGCGATGACCTCCGCGCCCATGGCACGGACGGCATCCATCGTGGCGCGGGTATCGAATGAATCGAGAGGGTTCGATATGACGCATCTTCCTCTTGAAAGTGCGGACATGAGGATCGCTCTGTGGGTGTAGCTCTTCGAGGGAGGCACATCCACCTTTCCCTTGACCTCGTCGAATTGGAATGCGATCTCCGATCTGGTTGTGGTCATTATGCTGACACGCCCTAACTTCTTGGCTATACGGTGGCCCTGCCCCTCCTCGGCTATTATGGCGACAGCGGGCCCCGTACCGGTGACGCCTGCCGCCAAGGCACCGAGCGCCATGGCCTTCTTTGCGATACCGCCGTCATCGACTATGGAGCCCACGGCCTCGCCGTTCTTGGTGAGGACCTTGAGATAGCTGTCCCCGATCGTGGGGACCATCTTCTCGTATTCGGATGAGAACTCCTTGTATCTGTCCACTGGCACCTTGTTCTTGGGTATCATTTTGTCAGGGACGATGATGACCACATCGTAGCGGGGGACCGGTTTCTTCAGAAGGATCCTGTTGTCCCTGTTGTCGGTGACGACCAGTCCTCCGAGGTGGCATCCGCATGCATCATCGAAGGCGCCGGTTATCGTGACCTTGCACTCCTTGGCGCACTCCACCCCCAGCTTGATGACCTCTAGACGGTCTTTCCGGACCCTGTAATGGTCCAGGACAGCCGATATGACCGCGTTGCATACGGAGCTGGAGCTCTTCAGTCCCATAGAAGGGGGTATGTCGGTCCTCACGGTGAGACGATATCCTGTCTTCTGGCCTATCCAGTCCAGGGTCCTCTGCACGCATGTGCGTACAAGCGTATCGTCGGTATCCGGTCTGTCGATCAATTCTACTGTTGTCGAATCTGAAGGCTCGAAGACCGCTTCCGTCCTCAGCGATATTCCTATGGTCGAGCCTATGCCGCATGGTATGGCGTTCATGACCGAGATCGCACCGTAAGATGTGCCGTAACCGGTCATTCCAGCGCACCCCTCATGACATCGCAGTCCGGTTCCTTGCCGAACCACAGTTTGAACGATGCAGCCCCTTGGCCCACAAGCATCTCCTTGCCGTCGACGATCCTGCATCCAGCGGATCTTGCGGATGATATGAGCGGAGTGTCCCTTCCGTAAACCATATCGAATACGGCCTGATCCCGGGACAGCGTGGTGATGTCCGAGGGATATCTTCCTTCCACGAGGCCGATCGGTGTGCAGTTGACGATGAGATCGAAACCTTCCGCTGAGCCATTGTGGATCTCGGCACCGAAGGAATCGCAGATGTCCCTCACGGTGGACTCGTTCCTGCCCGAGACGCTTAGTTCGCATCCCAGGGAATCCAATGCAAATGCGGCCGCTCTGGCAGCCCCTCCGGAACCCATTATCAAGGCTTTCCTTCCCCTCAGCGGGACATCAAGCAGAGCGTACTCTATGCCGACGATATCCGTGTTGTCGCCTCTGAGCTTTCCGTTATCGTTGATTATCGTGTTGACAGCGCCGATCTTCTCGGCCGCGGCAGAGATGCAGTCCAGATGTTGGATGACATCCTGCTTGTAGGGTATCGTGACGTTCATTCCTCTGAGGTCGTATCCGCGGATGACGTCCTCCATGCGCTCGAGGTCTGGCGAATCGAAGACAAGGTACTTCCCGTTGATCCCGGCGGACCTCATGGCGGCATCCTGCATCTTCGGGGAGCTGGTATGCGATAACGGATGGCCTGCTATGCCTACAAGCGAGCAGTCGTCCCCCAGTTCCTCCATCCTCTCGGCGCTGAGCTGTCCCGGGGCGGTGGACACCCCTTCGTAGCCGAACGTGAACTCGTTGCCCAATGTCTTCTGGCGTATGCGGGTGACCTCTCCGATCTGACCCATTCCGAGCAACACATGCGCTCTCTCAAGTCTCTTCGAGGCGTCGAGTATCGACATCAGATCCCTGAACGACGATGCTACGAACGCACCCTTGGAGATCTCCTGGTCCCCTTCCGAGAGCATCTTCACGATCTCGTCTGCCGTTGGGGTCTTCTCAAAATCATGTATGGACCTGATCTTCCTGTGCGAGGTGGCCACATCTTTGTCGGCGACATCCACCAGCCCATTGAAATCATCAGGTATGGCCGAGATGTCCTTGCCGCAGAGCGTTACCAAGGATTCGCTGCCCACACCGTCCGGTATCCTGTCGAATACATCGAGGCGTATCTCGTGCATCTCCGCACCCTTTCTCAGGGGGATGTCGGAGCCGTATGTGGTGCAGACCTTCATTCACTTCTCCGAGATGGTCTCTTCGATGGCCATTCCGAAGTGCCTGCCGCCCTTGTCCAGCTTGGCAAGGAACTTGTCCCCGGGCACGACCTTTGTGACGGACTTGGCGCCGTCCTTCCCGACCATCTTAATGGTCTCGGCGTTCTGGAGCATGACCGTGTACTCCCTGTCCCCGTCTGTGGCGGTGACCATGAGGAGCGGTCTCTTCTCGATCTTGCATCTTCCTACGGATGCGATCCTGGTGTTGCCTTCCCTGTCGCAAAGGAGAACGGTGTCCCCGCTGGCGATCTCGGAAAGGTATCTGGTCCCTCCTCCGGGGACCTCCATGTATGAATGCACTGCGCCGGCGTTGACCCTGAACGGTCTGCTGGCGACGTATCCGTTGTCCTCGCTCTCGGACTGGATGAGGAACAGGCAGTTGGAATAGGAGCCTATGAGCATCCCCTCTCCGGGGACCATCATGCTGCTGGTGTCTATGCAGACCCTGTCGCCCATCTCCACCGCCTTGACGGATGTGACCGTGACCTCTGTGAGGTTCTCCTTTCCGGTGGAGGCGAGAGTCTCGAAGCCGTGGAGCTTGAGGGGATCTGCGATGTCGATGACGATGCCGTCCACTCCCTTCTCCATAGTGGTGAGGAAGAGCTTAGCCTCGTCGATGTCCGATGTGCAGGCGTATATCTCGGTGCCCGTGCCGCCGAACTTGGCGATCATGTTCTCCAGCGGGATTATGGTCCAGTCGGAGGTCGTGACGATGACCGCTTTCTTCTTCCCGGCAAGGGACATCGCAAGCGCCTGTGTCTCGGGGGTGTCGATATCGACGTACTCATAGGAACCGTCGGCGAAGGAACCGTTCTCAGTGTAGAGGGCATCCATCTTGCCGAGCTGCTCCAGACCCTCGTCCCCTTTCCTCAGGATGAATGTGGTCATCCCGGATTCCAGACCGCATGTGACGTAGTCCTTCCTCTTGCTCGGGTCATCGGACCTGTCGGCTCTCACGATCAGCTTCTTCATCGGATCACTCAAAGGAATTTGGCGGCTTCCTCGACGGAGAATCCGTCCAGAACTATACTGGAAATCGCCTTGGTGATTCCCATGACGTTCTTGTTCTGGAAGACGTTCCTTCCGATGGACACTCCGTGTCCTCCGGCTTCCATGGAATCGTGGACCATATTCAGGATGTCCATGTCGGAATCCATCTTGGGTCCGCCTGCGATGACGACGGGTGCGAGTGCGCCCTTGCAGACATCTCTGAACGAGTCGATGTCTCCTGTGTAGCTGCACTTGACGATATCTGCACCCAACTCCGCTGAGGCCCTGGCGACGTGTGCGATGGCATCGGGGTCGAATGAGTTCTTGATCTCGGGTCCGCGGGGATAGGCCATGACGATGAGGGGCATTCCCCACTCGTTGCACTGCTCGGAGATCTTTCCTGCCTCCTCCAGCATGTTGGGCTCGTCCTCGGAACCGAAGTTGATGTGTATGGAAACCGCGTCTGCACCGTATTTGATGGCCTCTTCGATCGATGTGATCTGGACCTTGCTGTTCCTGTTCGGTCCGAGGTCGGTGGAGGCGGATAGGTGCATGATGAGACCGACATCCCTTCCCGACTGACGGTAGGAGTATCTGATTAGTCCCTTGTGCATGATGACGGCCGTTGCGCCGCCGTTAGAGACGTCATCCACCGTCTTCCTCATGTCGATGAGTCCGTTCACTGGTCCGACGGATATTCCGTGGTCCATAGGCACGAGGACCGCGTTTCCGGTCTTCCTGTCCATTATCCTTTCCATACGAATGCTCTTTCCATACATCATGTCGATGCCTCACGCCATTGTATTCTCGTTTGTATTAAAATTTACGTCACCTACTCTCAAAGTAATTCCGGCCTACGTTCATCAGAGTCACGAACCCTTCCGGATCATCGTCCAGAGACTTCTCCTTGAGCTCATTTACAGTATCGGTGAACAAGGTCCACATTTCGTCCCTGTGAGCGTTCATGTGCTGTATCTCGTAGTACAGCATCGGGTCCTCGGATGCCACGGATCTGTTGGTATCGAGTCCCTTGTTGAATGTTGTCGATGAGACCGTCAGCAGATCCTCGAAGCTGTATCCGCTCCTCTCGAGGACCGTGAACAGCGCGATGTTGACGGCATGCGTCAGCCCGAGGACGTATGACATGTATCCGTCGTGCTCCGAGACGTCCATGACCCTTATGTTGCCTCCCCTGTCGTCGAAGAGATCCTTGGTCATGTCGACAGCTTCCTGGTTGCCGCAGTCGCAGATGATCAGGTTCCTTCCGTACATCGATGTCGCGGACGGTCCGAACATAGGGTGAACCGAACATACCTTGCGGGTCTTAGCCATGGCCTTCAGCCTTCCGATCAGAGGCGTCTTCAGGGAAGTGAGGTCGAAGATCAGGCAATCATCGGAGCATATGTTATCCAGTTCCGCCAGAGTGGTGTAGGTCAGGTGCATGGGCACGGAGACGATGACGATATCGCAGCCCTTGCAGTCCTTCAGGGTCAGGCCGTTGTTGGTTGCAGGATCTATGATGATTATCTTGTGACCAGATGCCTTGAGCATCTCTGCGAACCAGGCACCCATCTTACCGGCTCCTCCAACCACAGCAACGATCTTGGGCTCGGACTTCTTTGGAAGTCTGGCCTCAGCATCGACAGCTTCCTTGATGACAGCTTGCGAGATCGATTCCATGACCTCCTTGCTGAGACCCTGCTTGGAGCCGCTGTCAACGTATCTGGCGATGACCTTCTTCTCGACCTCGATGTTCCTGATGGGGAGGCTGTTGGCCCTCTTGTATTCGCCTACCTTCTCCGCAAGCCTGGTGCGTTCTGATACCAGTCTGATGATTTCCTCATCCTTGCTGCGGATCTCGTCCCTGAGTTCGTCAAGATTCATCAAATCCCTCTGATTCTGCGGCGCCCATGTCCGTAGGACGTATTAATTGAATCGATTAGTCGATAGTAGAAGAACTCCCCCGAAGGGGAGAATTAGTTTCAGCTGTGGATGTCCGACGAGGGGAGCGTTCCGTCCAGGTACTGCTCGTATCCGTACAGGTCCAGCAGACCGTGTCCGGACAGGCAGAAGACGATGGTCTTCTCCTCGTTCTTTGCCTTGGCGTCCAGCGCCAGGTCGATGGCTCCCTTCAGGGCGTGGCAGGATTCCGGCGCGGGGATGATTCCCTCGGTCCTGGCGAACAGCAGACCGGCCTCGAAGGTCGCGGTCTGGTCGTATGACCTTGCGGAGATCATTCCGGAGTCGTAGGCTGCAGAGACCAAGGGCGACATTCCGTGGTACCTGAGTCCTCCTGCGTGGATCGCGTTGGGGATGAACTCGCTTCCCAGGGTGTACATCATCAGCAGAGGCGTGAATCCTCCCGTGTCCCCGAAGTCGTACTTGAACTGACCCTCGGTGAGACTGGGTGCTGCCTTGGGCTCGACGGCCACGAACTGGGTGTCCTTGAAGCCCTCTCCCCTGATCTTCTTTCCGAGCATGGGGAAGACCATTCCTCCGAAGTTGGATCCTCCTCCGGTACATGCTACGACGTAGTCAGGGGTGATCTCTCCGATCTCCATCTGCTGCATGGTTTCTTGACCGATGACTGTCTGGTGGAGCATGACGTGGTTCAGCACGCTTCCCAGGGAGTAGTTGGTTCCCGGGTCCTTTGCCGCAAGCTCGCAAGCCTCGGAGATTGCGATTCCCAGGGATCCGGATGTCTCCGGGTGCTCCTTGAGGACCTTCTTTCCGAACTCGGTGTACTCGCTGGGCGAGGCGTAGATCTTCGCACCGTAGGTGTTGATGATCGTCTTCCTCAGGGGCTTCGCCATGTAGCTGCCCTTGACCATGAAGACGGTCGTGTCCAGGTCGTAGAGGTTGGACACCATTGCGAGAGCGGTTCCCCACTGTCCCGCACCGGTCTCGGTGGTCAGGGTGTGGATTCCGGCCTCAGCGTTGTAGTATGCCTGTGCCAGCGCTGTGTTTCCCTTGTGGCTTCCGAGGGGGCTCATGTCCTCTCTCTTGAAGTAGATCTTGGCGGGCGTCTTCAGCGCCTTCTCCAGCCTGTATGCCCTCTGGAGGGGTGCGGGCCTGTTCAGGTAGATCAGGTTGTCGCGGACCTCTTCGGGGATGTCTATGTACCTCTCCGTGCTGCCTTCCTGCTTGATGATCTCCTTACAGAAGATCGGCTCGAAATCCGAGGGTTTGGCAGGTTCGCCGGTTCCCGGGTTTAGAGGGGGCTTGAGGTCGGTCAGGTCGGATGCCAGATTATACCATCTCTTAGGGATGTCCTCTGGCGACAGATTGATTCTTGCATCTTTCGGTATTGCCATGATTAGGAGTCAAATTTGTCCTGTATTTAATGTTAATGTTCATTAATGTATATTTCTATTCATTGAAGATATTAAGAGTACAAGATTTTGGTGCTTAAAATGTCATTTAGTACAAAGAATAGTACAATTATATACGGCAAAAGCGATCAAATTGTACTATGGTCAGAATCCCGGAGAATATCAGGAAGGTCAAGAGACCTAAGAACACTGTAGTCACCCCGCCTTCCAAGGACGGGAGGTATCCGGTAAGGATCAAGGAAATCGACAGTGACGGCAAGCAGAAGAACGGAGCCACTATCGGTTACATCTACGGAGAGATGTTCATCCCTTCTGGAGAGATCACAGAGCATTTCGTTCATCACAGGAGTTCAAGGTTCTCCACTTCGGCGATGGGATTCAGAGAGCTGCTTGAAAACGGGTTCGCCTATGTCGACAAGACGAGCCTCATCGCAGAGATCCTCGATTCAGATCCGCGGTCCGTCCACTTCTTCACTCGCCCCACTAGATTCGGGAAGACCCTGAATTTGGACATGCTCGACTGCTTCTTCAACATCGAGACGGCAGGTATTCTGGACTACTTCTATGGGATGAAGATAACAGATAGTCCTTATTACACGGAATATAGGAGGTACAAAGGAAGCTTCCCGGTCATACGTCTGAACATGGGCAGCATAGATGCGTCGAATGCCGACGCCGTCAACCGTTCTTTGGGGAACATGGTATCCGATCTTTTCAGGAGGAAGAGGCAAAGGCTGAGCGAGTTCCCGGAGTTCGATTCATATCGTTTCTGGTTCGACAGGTTCATCGACGGAACGGCATCCGAACAGGACATCTCCACATCGATAATGGATCTTTCCAGCTGCATCTTCTCCTGCTACGGGAAGAGGGCGATAATCCTGATAGACGAATACGATTCCTTCATCCAGACGATGGGAGGGGATAACAGCGGCCGGGATTCTGTCCTGGGCATCCTCTCCAGATTCATGACGTCGACTCTGAAGCACAACGACAATCTCGAATATGGGGTAGTTACAGGTGTTCTGAGATTATCGCAGACCGGGATGATCAGCGGTCTCAACAATACTGTCATCCACGACATCTTCGATGAGAGGACCGGGGATTGCTTCGGTTACACCAATGACGATCTGGACGATCTCCTGGACAGGACGATTCCAGAAGAATCTGACAGGGTGTCAGTCAAGGCCGCGATCAAGAAGGCCTATGACGGATACGTGTTCGGCGGCAGGGAGATCTACAACCCCCGCAGCGTGAACATGTACCTATCGGAGGGGACGTTCGGCCATCCTCCCAGGGCATATTGGGATCAACAACGCCATAACGCATTCCTCGACGATATGCTGAATCGGGCACCGAGGTGGATCCTGAACGAGATTGCGGCATTGATGGATACAGACGGATTCAAGGTCAGGAAGGAGGTGGACCCGTCCGTATCATACTGGGATCTGAACGACGATGATTTCGAAGGCACCCATCTGTATTCGATACTGGTCACCACAGGATATCTGAGGGCCGAGGTCGTTGAAAGAGGGATAAGGACGTACATCTGCGACATCTCGTTGCCGAACGAGGAGGTAAGGGAATCCTACAGGGATCTGATCAGGAGGGCAGAGGGCATCAGAGCGGAGTATCGTACCGGGCCGATGCCGATGATAGCGAGGAAGGACTCGGCCGGTGTGACAGAGTATTTCAACTTCTATCTGGCCAGGAATTCGATAAGGGACAGCTGGAGCCATGATGACTGCAAGAAGTGGATGCTGAACCGCCTTCTGGATTCCGGGATTGAGGCGAATGCGGAAGCCGAGTCAGGGAACGGTTTCTGCGATATCCTGATACCTAAGAAGGATAGGATGCCCCGCGTATGCATAGAGATAACGACATCCGCTGAGGCAGGCACCGATAATCTGGACCTGTTGGTCGCTGAAGGATTCCGTAAGATCAGGGACAGACGCTACGCTGGCCCTGGCGATATCGTAATGTCCGTGGGATGGAACAGAAAATATCTGAAGGCCGAAATGATAGACCATCGGGATCTTTAAGTTCAGCAGATCCTGGGAACGGGGTCTCCGGCAGGAGCCTCAAGTATCCTCTTTCCTCCGATCTCGGTCTTGAGGACGACCCTCTCGGGACCGTCGGTGGCGTATCCAATGATGGCCGCATCCTTTCCTTCAGGAGTCCTCCTAAGGGTCTTCAGGACCTCTTCGGCCATCTCGGGAACGACTCCGATGACAGCCTTTCCCTCGTTTCCGATGCTCAGGGGGTCGATACCGAGAAGGTCGCATCCGTTGACGACGGCATCCCTCAGGGGGATGTCAGCATAGTTGATCTCCATACCGATGTGGGATTTGGAGCACCACTCGTTGAGGGTGTTGGCCAGTCCTCCCCTGGTAGGGTCCTTCATGGCGACGATTCCTCCGGTCTTCAGGCCTTCAGCGATCATCTTGTTCAGAGGAGCGACATCGCTCTTCAGGTCCGCATCGAATCCGTAGCCCTCACGGAACGAGAGCAGCGACACACCATGGTCACCGAGGTAACCGGAGACGATGATGGCATCTCCGGGCCTGACGCTGGAGTCCGTGCACCATCTGTTCTCCACTTTCCTGTACTCCGCAGCCTTGGCGAGGTTAGAATCCAGATAGGGGGACCTCTTTCCGACTGCAGATGTGGACATGACCATCTGGTCTATCGCTCCGGCCTCGACGACCTTCGTGTCGCCGGTGACGATGGGGACTCCGCAGTCTGCGGCGGTCTTTCCCATGCTGTCCATGACCTTGTCCACGACATCCAGGTCCAGCCCCTCTTCGATTATGACTGAGCAGGCGAGGGCGATGGGCGTCGCACCCATGACCGATATGTCGTTCACAGTTCCGGATACGGAGATCTTTCCGATGTCCCCTCCGGGGAAGAACAAAGGTTTGACTGTGTGCCCGTCGATGGTGAACACCACGTCGTCCACTACAGCGGAATCGTCCATGGAGTCCAGAGGTACTTCCGCCTTCATCTTGGGGAAGTGGCTTGTGATGTGCTTGCTGAGGAACTCCTGCATGAGCTCTCCGCCGGCGCCGTGATTCATGATCACCTTCGACATAGTTCGCACAATGGGATAGGTTGGATAAAGGCATTGCCCACCCGGAGCTTTGGATTATTGTTCCAATCTGGTTTATATCATTGTATCGGCGTTCATCGTTCATGAGCAGACTGTCCGAGATACTGAAGCTTGAGAACCATGCCGTCGCCATCTATCGCGAGGCCAAGATCCCGGAGGACGCTTGCGTTCCCCAACAGGGTCATTGCACCATACCTTCGCTGTTCATGCGCTGTGTGCGCTTAGGGGACAAGTGCGCCGCGGATTCCGAGCATTCGCCCTGTCACGGTTCCAAGAGCGGTTTCGGTTTCGGAGGGATATCCGACCGTCAGAGGTCCGCCTGGTCTGCTTCTACAATTCCTGAGGAGGTAAGGGAGACCATCGCCCACAAGAGCTCGGGGATGTCGTACTTCAAGACGCCGGAGATCGCCATGATGCAGCTGGAGAAGGTGAAGAACTACGGCGATGGAAAGGATGCCATAGTCTTCCAGGACCTAGACGAGGCGCTCAAGGAAGGCAAGCCGATAGAGGTCGTTGCATTCCTGGTGGATCCTGTCCGTCTCAGCCTCCTTCAGCAGCTCGCGGCATTCTCCAAGACCACACCGGGCCCCGCCGCTATCATGCAGTACGGTTTCGCATGTCAGCAGGTCTATGCCCTGCCCAGGGGAGAGGGTGAGAGCGACGATCCGCATGCCATCATCGGGATGACCGACATGTACGCAAGGCGCTTCGTTGACAAGGACAAGCTTTCGTTCGCCGTGCCCTTCAAGCTCTACCAGCGCATGGTCGCGGACATTGACGATTCCTTCCTGTCGAAGGACAAGTACCTGGAGAACTTCGAGAAGGCTCTCTGAGATAGTCGATATAAAACCTTTAATCGGCGATGGTGCTACGATGTGGTGGCCCTATGGGGTAGCTTGGATATCCTGCCGGACCTCGACTCCGCTGACCTGGGTTCGAATCCCAGTAGGGCCACCATAATTGATTCTAATCAGTTTCCGGGGTATGTGATCAGTGCGAAGGGGTTGTACTTCGCGAACTTCTCCCTGCCCTTGAGTCCAGCCAGCTCCAGGACGAATCCCATGCTGACGATCTCTCCGCCCAGCCTCTCGACGAGCTTGACGATGGCCTCGGTGGTTCCGCCTGTGGCGATGAGGTCGTCGATGATGACGACCTTCTGTCCGGGCTTGATGGAGTCCTTATGCATCTCGATCGTAGCCGTTCCGTACTCCAGATCGTATTCCTGGCTGATGACCTCTCTCGGGAGCTTTCCCTTCTTCCTGGCGAGGATGAATCCCTTTCCCATAGCGTATGCGACGGGGGCTCCGAAGAGGAATCCGCGGGATTCGGATCCCACTACGACGTCGAAGTCCAAATCCTTCAGGTGGTCGATGAGCTGATCGATCGCCATCTTCAGTCCCTCGGGGTCCTGTAGGATAGTTGTGATGTCCCTGAACATGATCCCTTCCTTGGGGAAGTTGGGGATTGTCGTGACATAGTCGGCTAACTGCTTCATGGATTCGGCAATGGTTCGAACCTAAATAAAATAATGCCAGCGGAGGACCCGTCAGTGCTCGTGGGCCAGTATCCTGAGGATGCGGGTGTCCCTGTCGATGGCCACCTTATGGTCCCTCTTGAGGTATCTCTCGTTGGCCTCGATGGCCGTTTCCGGATCGGCATACTCGAGGACGAACTTGGCCTCCTTCTCGTGCTTGGTCAGCTTCTGCCTGTAGGTCTTGTCCGATACATCGCAGATGTAGTAGTAGCTGTCCTGGTCGAGGACGTAGTCCCAAATCCCCTTCTCCCTGCGCTTGGACATCCCGTATTCGTGGATGCTCGTGCGGATGACCTCCAGCCCAGTCTCCTCCCTGACCTCGCGGATCAGCGCATCGATCAGAGTCTCATCCTCTTCGACTCCCCCTCCGGGGAACTTGTAGTAGCCGTACTTCACACTGCGTATCAACGCAAGTTTACCGTTCTTCCAGATGATCCCCCTGGATGCCGGCTGGTAGAGGACCGGATCGGAATCATCGTAGTCCTCCATGTCGATGGTGAAGAATGGCCTCATGTACGTGCTCCTCTCAGAGGTATTTCCTGTAGCGGGAGAATAGGATGGCGGAGGACAGCAGCATCACTGCAATCAGACAGACGACCGTGATGACCACGCTCTCGGTGAAGCTGTAGACGAAACCGCATGCGCCTATCCCTGCCAGAAGGATGCCGCCAGTTATCGCGGCGCCAAGCTCTGAGGGCCCTCCGGTGTTCTCCTCCTTATCCTTCAGGTAGAGCGATACGGAGAGATAGACGCCAGAGACGATCAGTATGGTGAATACGCCGTTCATTATGCCGTAGTTGATCCCTATGAAGATCCCCAGCAGGATGGCGACGCCGAACGCCGCTCCGGTTGTGATGTTGTGTTGCTTGTTCTCTGTCATGGTATACCTCAACTGGCGGTCTCAGGTTTGGGTTCGTACCTCTCGCAGGCCTTGTTCGCGAAATATGCGACGATGACCAGGAACACCACTCCTACTAGGACTGGTGCGAATATGAATGTCCAGGGCATGGGCATGAGGACCGCGCTCAGCGCTGTGGCTCCTCCCGGCGGGTGGACGCAGTTCAGCAGGACCATCACGATCAGGGACAGCATTACGGCTATTGCGCAGGCGTACCACTCCGATCCAAGCAGGTACTGCACAACCCATCCGCAGATCGCGGATGAGAACTGTCCGAGAATTGCGCTCTTGGGCTTAGCGGCCGGGGCCTTTGGAAGGCCGTACAGGGTCACCGCTGTTGATCCCAGAGATGCTATGAGCAGCGGAAGGTCGTGGAAGGCCCAGAGTATTCCAAGGAAGCCTATGCCTATGAAACAGGCGATGGCTCTGATGATCTGGGGCTTATCCATGCGTTCCTTGACGCCTTCCCAATAATCCATGGGCGGTGATTCCATCATTGGTATAAATCCCCATTGTCATCCATCGTACCTCTGTCAAAGGTACAACAATTCTCGCGACTTTGATAATATATATTAAGTCAGTCGCAATCTGTCTGAACATGCCTAGCAGCAGGTTCAGAGCCGTCGATGAAGCGTTCAGGAAGATGCCTGTGCATGTCGATGCACCGGCAGCGGTCACATCGGACTACTACGGATGCAACGTTTTCAACAGGAAGGCCATGAGGCAGTACCTCTCCGAGGATACAAGGCGCAAGATCTACGAGTCCAGCGAGCAGGGGAAGACCCTCGACAGGGACACGGCCGAGGATGTGGCTGCAGGTCTGAAGAAGTGGGCCATGGAGATGGGAGCCACCCATTACACCCACTGGTTCCAGCCTCTGACAGGCGGTACCGCCGAGAAGCACGTATCTTTCATAGAGCCCTTCGGGAAAGGGGAGGCCATCGAGGAGCTGACAGGGAAGCTGCTCTGCCAGCAGGAGTCCGATGCATCGTCGTTCCCCAACGGAGGACTGAGGAACACCTTCGAGGCCAGAGGATACACCGCATGGGATCCGTCGTCGCCCGCTTTCATCATCGCGGACACGCTGTGCATCCCCACGATTTTCATCTCATACAACGGGGAGGCCCTGGACTACAAGGCGCCTCTTCTCAGGTCGGAGATCGCCGTCGGCAAGGCAGCCGAGGATCTCCTTGAGTACTTCGGAATCAAGGACGACAGGGTCGTCTCCTATCTAGGATGGGAGCAGGAGTACTTCCTGGTCGATTCCGCATTGTACTCTCTGCGCCCCGACCTCATAATGGTCGACAGGACGCTCATCGGCCACAACGCGGCCAGGAACCAGCAGCTCGAGGACCACTACCTGGGATCGATTCCTGAGAGGGTCCTGGCGTTCATGAGGGACCTGGAGTTCGAGTGCTACAAGCTCGGCATCCCGATAAAGGCCAGGCACAACGAGGTCGCACCCAACCAGTTCGAGATCGCTCCCGTGTTCGAGGCAGCGAACCTCGCTAACGACCACAACCTCCTGCTGATGGCCATGATGAAGAAGGTCTCGGAGAGGCACGGATTCAAGGTGCTGTTCCACGAGAAGCCCTTCGCAGGCGTCAACGGATCCGGTAAGCACTGCAACTGGTCCATCGGTACCGTGTCCGGAATCGGACTGTTCACACCCGGCAAGACCGACAGCGAGAACCTGATGTTCCTGATGTTCGTGGCCAACGTGCTCAAGGCCGTATACGATCACAACGCGCTGCTCAAGGCATCGGTCCTGACAGCGACCAACGCCCACAGGCTGGGCGCCAACGAGGCCCCTCCGGCGATAATCTCCACTTTCCTGGGAGCCCAGCTCATGCAGGCATTCGACGACCTGCTTAACTCCTCGGACATGGTCAAGCTGAATGGCAAGAAGTCATACAAGCTCAACATCCCGCAGGTGCCCGAGCTCCTGCTGGACAACACGGACAGGAACAGGACCTCGCCCTTCGCATTCACGGGTAACAGGTTCGAGTTCAGGGCGGTCGGTTCCTCAGCGAACTGCTCCAACGCCGTGGCCACGCTGAACACCATCGTGGCGGACCAGCTGACGATATTCAAGAAAGCCGTCGACAAGAAGGTCGCCGCAGGCACACCCGTCATGCAGGCCATCCTCGACGAGACCCGCGAGACGTACAGGGCATCGATGAACATCTGCTTCGACGGAAACGGATACTCCGAGGAGTGGAAGAAGGAGGCCAAGAAGCGCGGGCTCGACTGCGAGACATCACCTCCCAAGTCCTACTGTGCCCTGACCGACAAGGCCACGGTCGCGATGTACAAGAGGACCGGGGTCATGAACGCGGCGGAGCTGGAGGCGAGGAAGGAGACCTTCTGCGACATCTACAGCAAGAAGGTGGAGATCGAGGCCAGGATCCTCGCGGACCTCACCGAGAACCACATCCTGCCCATCGCCACCCAGTACGAGACAAGGCTGCTCGACAACGTGTCCAAGATGAAGGATATCTTCTCCGAGGCCGACTACAAGAAGCTCTCGGCGGGCAAGGTCGCCATGATAAAGACCATAGCGGAGGACCTGTCCGAGGCACGCAAGCTCGCCATGGACATGGAGAAGGCCTGCGACAAGGCCAACACCGCGAAGTCAGAGTACGCCAAGGCAAATGCCTATCACGACAAGGTCATCCCCTACATCGAGAAGATCAGGGTGCTCGTCGACGACCTCGAGATGATCGTGGACGACGAGATGTGGCCTCTGCCCAAGTACCGCGAGCTCCTGTTCATCCGCTGACCAGATCATCTGGCCATCGCTTCGGGATGCTACGGTCCCACCGATAGTACAACGGATTAGATTTATATAGAAGAACAAACTTTATCCGTTTCAGTCATTCCGTAATGGAATATATCGGAGGAAGAAAAATGGGAATGGGTAACGCACCCGTCATCATCCTTAGAGAAGGAACAAAGAGGGAGAAGGGCAAGGATGCTCAGATGAACAACATCTCAGCAGCGGTCGCCATCTCCGGAGCAGTCAAGAGCAGCCTGGGACCCAGGGGAATGGACAAGATGCTTGTCGATTCCATGGGAGACGTCATCATCACCAACGATGGAGTTACCATCCTCAAGGAGATGGATGTCCAGCACCCCGCAGCAAAGATGCTCGTCGAGGTCGCAAAGACACAGGACGCAGAGGTCGGAGACGGAACAACAACATCCGTCATCCTCGCAGGTGAGCTCCTCAAGAAGGCAACAGACCTGATCGACGCGAACGTCCACCCCACAATCATCGCAAAGGGATACAGGATGGCGAACGAGAAGGCCCAGGAGATCCTGGACAAGATCGCCATGAAGGTCTCCATCGACGATGAGAAGACACTCAAGCTCATCGCAGAGACCGCGATGATCTCCAAGCAGGTCAACCAGTCCAAGGAGCTCTTCGCAGACATCGTCGTCGACGCCATCAAGACGATCGCCGAGAAGAAGGGCAAGGGCTACGAGATCGACCTCAAGAACATCACCACAGTCAAGAAGGCAGGCGCCAATATGGAAGAGACGCAGATCGTCAAGGGTCTCGTCATCGACAAGGAGCCCGTCCAGCTCAACATGGAGAAGTGCGTGAAGAAGGCGAAGATCGCCCTCATCGACTCGGCATTCGAGGTCAAGAAGACCGAGATCGACGCCAAGATCCAGATCAACGATCCCTCGCAGATCGCCGCTTTCGTCAAGGAAGAGGAGAACATGCTCAAGAAGATGGTCGACCAGGTCATCAAGTCCGGTGCGAATGTCGTCTTCTGCCAGAAGGGAATCGATGACCCCGCCCAGCACATGTTCACAAAGGCAGGCATCTACGCATGCAGGCGTGTCAAGAAGTCCGACATGGAGAGGCTCGCCAAGTCCACCGGTGCAAACATCTGCAACAACCTTAACGACCTCGAGAAGTCAGACCTCGGATACGCAGACTGCGTCGAGCTGAAGAAGGTCGGAGAGGAGCAGATGACATTCATCTCCGGACTCAAGGACCCCAAGACCGTCACCATCCTCGTAAGGGGAGGAACCAACCACGTCGCAGACGAGGTAGAGAGGTCACTGGTCGATGCATGGTCCGTCGTCAAGGTCGCAATCGAGGACGGAAAGATGGTCACCGGAGGAGGATCCACCGCAATGGAGATCGCAATGCAGCTCCGCGACTACGCACAGTCCGTAGGCGGAAGGGAGCAGATCGCCATCGAGGCATTCGCTTCCGCAATGGAGGCCATCCCCTCGACTCTCGCAGAGAATGCAGGACAGGACCCCATCAACGTACTCATCGAGATGAGGAAGCAGCACAAGGGCAAGAAGGTCTACGCAGGATTCAACCCCTACACCGGAAAGGTTGAGGACATGAAGAAGCTCAACGTCATCGAGCCCTACAGAATCGGAACACAGGCCATCAACTCGGCCACCGACGCTGCAGTCATGATCCTCAGGATCGACGATGTCATCGCTGCTGCAACGCACAGCGGACCCGGTCCCCAGGACATGCCCGACATGAGCGACATGATGTAAACACGATGAACACTGGCAGGGGGCCAGTGCCCCCTGTCTACACTTATCCAAGCGCACTACAGAAGGTAACAGCATGACTGGAAAGTCTAAAGAGAAGAAGGAGGAAACATCCAACGACGATGTCGAGATCATCGAGGAGCAGCCCCAGGTCGATCCCTTGAAGGAGGCCCAGGAGCAGGCTGAGAAGTACCTCGACATGGCAAGGAGGATCCAGGCCGACTTCGACAACTACCGCAAGAGGGCGCAGCGCGAGAACGAGGACTTCAAGAAGTACGCCTCGGCAGGAATCGTGACCGACCTCCTCACGGTGGTGGATGACCTCGACCGCGCATTGAATCACGCGGAGGGCGACGACGTGTTCGTCACCGGAATCCGCGGAGTGAGAGCGAATCTGATGAAGGTCCTGGAGAAGAACGGTCTCGAGGAGATCCCCGCAGACGGCAAGTTCGATCCCAACTACCACGAGGCCCTGATGTCCGTGGAGGGAGAGGAGGACGATCAGATCGCAGAGGTGTTCCAGAAGGGATACACACTCAACGGAAAGGTAATCAGGTTCACGAAAGTGAAAGTCACAAAGAAAACGGCTTAAAACAAAGGAAGGTGAGCAGTATGTCAAGAATCATCGGAATTGATCTAGGAACAAGCAATTCGGCCGCCTCCATCATGGAGGGAGGAAGGCCGACAATGATCCCCAGCGCAGAGGGAACCAGCGTCGGAGGAAAGTCATTCCCTTCGTACGTAGCATTCACAAAGGACGGACAGCTCCTCGTGGGAGAGCCCGCAAGGAGGCAGGCCGTCACAAATCCTGACGGAACCATCAAGAACGTCAAGAGGAAGATGGGCGGAAACGAGAAGGTCACCGCACTCGGAAAGGAGTACACACCCCAGCAGATCTCCGCATTCATCCTCCAGAAGATCAAGAAGGACGCGGAGTCCTACCTCGGCGAGACCGTCGACAAAGCAGTCATCACCGTCCCCGCATACTTCAACGACAACCAGAGGCAGGCGACGAAGGACGCAGGAGCCATCGCCGGACTCGAGGTCGTTCGTATCATCAACGAGCCCACGGCAGCCGCACTCGCATACGGACTGGACAAGTCCGATGTCGAGCAGAAGATCATGGTATTCGACCTCGGAGGAGGAACCCTCGATGTCACCATCATGGACTTCAGCGACGGAGTGTTCGAGGTGCTGTCCACATCCGGAGACACCCAGCTGGGAGGATCCGATATGGATGAGGCTCTCACCAAGTATGTCATCAAGGAATTCCAGAAGGAGACCGGAGTCGACCTCGCAGCCGACAACATGGCCTTCTGGAGGGTCAGAGAGGCATGTGAGAAGGCGAAGATCGAGCTGTCCACCACGATGCAGACAGAGGTCAACCTGCCCTTCATCGCATCCGACGCATCAGGCCCCAAGCACCTGGTCCAGACGATCACCCGTGCAAAGCTCGAGGAGCTCGTGGAGCCCATCGTCGCAAGGTGCAAGCAGTCCATCACTCAGGCGATCAGCGATGCGCACCTGTCCAACGACAAGATTGACAAGATCATCATGGTCGGAGGACCCACCAGGATGCCCATCGTCCAGAACTTCGTCGAGAGCATCGTCGGACCCAAGATCCAGCGCGGAATCGACCCGATGGAGTGCGTATCCATGGGAGCCTCGATCCAGGGAGCCGTGCTCTCCGGAGAGGTCAAGGACGTCCTCCTTCTGGATGTCACGCCCCTGTCCCTCGGAATCGAGACCCTCGGAGGTATCGCGACCAAGCTGATCGAGAGGAACACCACCATCCCGACCAAGAAGTCGCAGGTGTTCTCCACCGCAGCCGACAACCAGCCCTCCGTGGAGATCAACGTCGTCCAGGGAGAGAGGCAGATGGCAGCCGACAACACGTCGCTCGGAAAGTTCATCCTCGACGGAATACCCCCCGCACCCCGCGGAGTGCCCCAGATCGAGGTCACCTTCGATATCGATGCAAACGGTATCATCAACGTCACCGCGAAGGACAAGGGAACCGGAAAGGAGCAGAAGATCACTATCGCATCCTCCAACAAGCTCAGCAAGGAAGAGATCGACGACCTGGTCAAGCAGGCAGAGCAGTTCGCAGACGCCGACAAGAAGAAGGCGGAGCTGGTCGAGGTCCACAACCAGGCGGAGACCGCGGTGTACACCGTACGCAAGTCCCTGGACGAGCTCGGCGAGAAGGTCACACAGGAGGAGAGGGCATCCATCGAGCCCGCGATCTCCGACCTCGAGACTGCCAACAAGACAGACAACATCGACGACATCAAGGCCAAGATGGACGCGCTCATGAAGGCCATGGGCCCCATCAGCCAGAGGGTCTACCAGGAGGCCTCGCAGCAGCAGGCCCAGCAGGGACCTGCCGGAGAGGAGCCCAAGCAGGGCGGAAACGGCGGATCCAACAACGGCGACTACGTCGATGCAGACTACAAGATCGTGGATGACGAGTGAGACTGATGCCGAGAGACTACTATGAGGTCCTCGGGGTCGACAAGAACGCGACACCCGAGGAGATAAAGAAGGCGTACCGCTCCCTTGCGAAGAAGTACCACCCTGACGTATCCACCGAGCCCAAGGAGGTAGCGGAAGCTAAATTCAAGGAGATCTCGGAAGCCTATGAGGTCCTCTCGGATCAGGAGAAGAGGAGCCTGTACGACCAGTACGGCTTCGATGGAGTCAAACAGCAGTTCGGTGAGGGCGGATTCACCTGGGATAACTTCACGCGTGCCGACGACATCAGCGACATATTCGGAGACATCTTCGGAAGCATGTTCGGCGGCGGCATGAGGTCCTCCAGATCCCGCAACTCACCGTCCCAGGGAGACTCCCTCAGATATGACCTGGAGATCACCCTCAAGGACGTGTTCGAGGGCAAGAAGGTCAAGCTGGACATCCCCCACGCCGTCGTATGCAGTGCATGCAATGGAACGGGAGGGAAGGACGGCAAGGTCACCACATGCTCCAAGTGCGGAGGATCCGGTCAGGTGCAGATGGTCAGGAGGACCCCCTTCGGGAACATGGTCTCCGTATCCGACTGTCCCGACTGCCGCGGTAAGGGTAAGACCTCTGCGGAGAAGTGCCCCCGCTGCCACGGCAACGGAAGGTACACCACCGATTCCCATATCGACCTGAACGTCCCCAAGGGGATAGACGACGGTATGAGGATCAGAGTCCCTGGAGCGGGGAACGCAGGATACAACGGCGGACCCGCAGGGGACCTGTTCGTAGTGGTCCATGTCAAGGAGAGCAAGGAGTTCGAGCGCGACGGGGCCAACCTATGGTCCAAGGTCACCACCACATACCCCAAGCTTGTCCTCGGAGGGGAGGAGACGGTCGCTGCCATCGACGGTGACAAGGTGCAGATAACCATCCCTTCGGGAACGCAGGTGGGAACCGTCCTCAAGGTCCCCGGAAAGGGACTTCCGAGGATGAACTCATCCTCCAGAGGCGACCTGATGGTTCGTGTCTTCGTCAACGTTCCGAAATCGGTCACCGATGAGGAGAAGGAGCTCCTGCTCAAGCTGGACTCCACCGCTTCCAAGACAACCAAGAAGTCACGCAAGAAGCTGTTTTGAACAGATCACAAAAACTCTGATCCGGCATATCGGATCAGAGTCCATTTTTTCGGAACGAATTTCGCATCGCATCGAGGCAGTTCATTCATCGTTCGCCGGTCATTCTATCATATAATCCGTGCTAAGCATCTTTTGCGCTGTTTCTCATTCCCAATCTTTTTAAGGCGATTCTGCTCTCATCGGGCGCATCCTTTCCACCGATCATTCTGAGCCTTCCCTTCAGGTCGTCCATATAATCGATGGGGCCGAGATCGCTGTACGAAGCATCAGGGAAGAAGCAGACCCCGAACAACGGGTAGTGCTCCACACCGTTCTCATCCTTGAATACGTTGCCCTCGGAAAGCTTGATCGCCCTGTCCACGGTATGAGTCGTTGTGAAGACCATTTTCAGTGACTTGGACTTCTTTTTCCTACCGGATTTCACCTCCATGGCCGTAATGCTTCCCTGAAGGTTAACCACGAATTCTATCTCCAAGGTGCTGTTGGTTTTCTCATAGTATCTCAGGGTGTATCCTTTGGATCTAAGGGCGCAGGCAACGGCGTTCTCCATGACCATCCCGTTGTTGGCCAGAGGATCCCTGTTGACGATCGTCCCTTCGATGTTTTCCTCTGTCAGCGCCATCAGTATGCCCGTATCGGCCAAATAGATCTTGAATACATCAGCGACGGTTCTTTCTCTTAGAGGGGACACCGGTTCCGTGACATTGTTGCATATGTGGATCAGACCGGCATTCTTGAGCCACATCAGCGCAGGGCCGTAGATCCTCTTTCCCACGCCTTTCCTCTTCTCTATGCGGGTGTATTGGAATTTCTTATTGGGTTTTGCAAGCTGTTCCGGAATGGATTTCAGACATGCATCTATGTGCATCCTCTGCGCACCTTTGGAATATCTCTGCGCATCCTGTCCTATGAGCTCAGCTATATCACCGAGGATCGAGCGCACGCTGGAGTAATCCTGTTTGGAGGCGTAATCGATGACGGCTGCAGGCATCCCTCCGACCACGAGATATCTTCTGAACAGATCCGATATTCTCGTCAGTATGAATTCGTCGATCCTCTCGCATCTGAGGATGCATTTCCTGATGTATTCCGTATATTCGGGATCGATCCCCATTGCCCACAGGAATTCCTCAAAATCCATGGGATACATGTCTATCATGTTCACATACCCCAGCGGGGATTGATCCTGAAGATCGTTCAACATGACCCCCAGAAGCGATCCGGAGGCGAATATGTCGAATCTGCCATCGTCGGCGAGAGCCTTCAGGGACGCATATGCTTCAGTACACGATTGGATCTCGTCCAGAAAGATTGCTGAATTGCCCGGTACGATCTTTTTGATATCGGGGGAGTCGAATATCAAACGGTCGATTATCGCAGGGGCTGTAAGATTCTTATCCCTGAAGAGCTGGGCGATGTCTTTGCGCTCTTCCAGGTTGAACTCCATGTAACATTCGTAATTGGATGATATGAAATCACGTATGATGTACGTTTTCCCAATCTGGCGGCAGCCGCGGATCAAGATAGCCTTCCTTTGGGAATCGTCCTTCCATGAAGCCATTTTCTCAGTAATTTTGCGTCTCACGAATGAATGAATGATCTGGACATATATAAATTCAATTTTTATGAGGAAAAAATAGGACAATTTCACAACTTTTATGAGGGAAAAATAGGGATAAAATTCAATTTTTCATAGCATATCATCTAGAAGAAGCGGACTCTCGTCGCATAAGTATAATAGACGGAAATCCAATTAAGTGACATGAAGGCCGCTCATTCTGATCTGATCGAGATCATCTCCAGGACAGAAGGGTTATCCATAATCCGCAAGGGCGATGAGCGCACAAAAACCAGGTTCTGCGGTGAGAGCTATAGAGGATATCCGTGCTTCGACTACACATTGCCGAAAGGCTATGATGATCATTGCATCTCAGAGATATGCGCGTTGCAGATGATCGCCTGCAGGGACGGGATCAACATATCTGTCGACGGGCACGGCATATTGTCCCTCTGTCCTCCGGGATCGAAGATAGGGACATTCGATTTCATCATGAAAGGAGGCCTCAGGCTGGGCATGAGGTACGGATTCAGTGTCCTGACAAAGCTGTCATCCTATGAGGACTACTGCGTAGACATGATGAACAGGTACATAGACAGGGACACATGGTACGTATCCAATCTGGCCGTAGAGCCCGCCTATCAGGGTAAGGGCCTGGCCAGGAAGATGCTTGACCCCTTCCTCGGTTACCTTGACGACATAGGTTGCTCCGCCTATCTGGAAACCCATGATGCATCCAACGTTCCCTTCTATGAGCATTTCGGTTTCGAACTGGCGGAAGTGGGGAAGCTCCCAGGAACCGACATCAAGCACTATGGGATGATCAGAAGGGCTCAATCGAATTCCGATTGACGGGTTGTCATAAGGTGAGAATAGCGCCGAGAGAGATGCAGAACACTCCAGCCCAGCGAAAACGCGCGATTCACCATTTCGGTGGGTTTTGGAAAGTTGTTCAGCAACCTTTCTACGCCATGGCTCGCAGAAATCTACAACTCAAGATTCATTTTGTTATGCGATCTGATGTGAAATTACCTAATTCCGGATGTTGAACCCTTTAAATCAACGAATTGAGAGGAATAGACATGGCAACAGGAAACATAGGAAATGATGTCATTCAGACATTCGGAATAGCAGCACAGTCCATCAGGAACAAGCACCTTCCCATGAGGGACAACGTCGTGGGGTTCAGGAAAGGGCCTTCACGATCTCTCTGAGGACGATCCAAGATTTGTATGAGTTAAACTATTGGCTGAGTATTCTAAAATATGGCTGGTTGAGCACATTTCATTAATATAATATCTGCATTGGGCGTAGATATGCTGACAGCGCAGGAAATCCTCTCAACGACGTACCGTAAGATGAGAGAGGACCCCACCGAACTCTGCGTGTATGAAACGGATGGGGACAAATCCTATTCCAATTCAGAATTCCTCGCTATGATTGGCAGATGCACCAATTATCTCAAAGATGGCGGCATACTAAGGAAAGATGTTGTCGTTATCAATACCGGGCGTAGCGCGCTGCATTTCGCGTTTAGATATGCATGCATGAATATCGGGGCGATCTACTTCAGTTTGGATCCCTCAGTTCCGGAGCAGCGTGCCGAGATGATGATAGCATCAAGCGGTGCTAAGCTCGTGATCAGAAGGGATTTTTCGCTGCCTGAAGGTCTGCAATCAGATTTCGAACCAGAGGTTATATCCGATAATGAACCTGCATTTATCGTCTTCACATCCGGTTCCACCGGAACGCCCAAAGGGGTGCTTCAATCCAGGGAATGCATCTCGAATCTGGTCGAGACACAGATCGGGACCATCCCGTTAAAAACGACGGACAAAGTCGGAACGATCAGCAGCGTATCGTTCATCGTCTCAAATGTAGATCTCTACCCTACGTTCAACGGCGGTGCTTCTCTTTACATCATCGACGATGCCTTAAGAGGCGACATCCCTCGCATGCGTGCCTTTCTGGACAAGGTACGTCTGGATTACATGATCCTCATACCTAGATACTACGATGCTCTGGGAAGACCCTCATCGATCAGGAATGTGGTTTTCGGAGGAGACAAGGCAGGTGTTCAATCCCGTGTTGACGGTGTCAGGCTATTCAACTCCTATGGATTGTCTGAAGGATTAATCTGCATCGGCGAGGTAACAAACTATGATCTGGACCCTCCCCTCGGAGAACCGCCAGCTGGTAGTTCTATAACTGTGGAGGACGAGGATGGCAACCCTGCTGATGTGGGTGAAATCGTTTGCCGTGGCAGAGGCCTCTTGTTGGGATATCTCGACGATATGTCCGAAGGATATCCGGAGACGCCCATACGCGTCCTGCACACCGGAGATATCGGTAAGAGGATGGAGGATGGGATACACATCCTGGGCAGGATCGGGGAACAGGTGAAGATTAACGGCCATAGGGTCGAACCGGCCGAGACCAGATATGCTATGTCCACCATAGATGGTGTTGACGATGCGGCAGTTGCCGTCTTCCACAGACCCGACGGGAGCCCATATCTGTGCGGTTTCTATACTGGAAAGATAGAACCAGAGAAGCTCCGTGGCGAGCTGATGAGCAAGATCGATTCCTATCTCGTTCCCAGGCGCTTCGTCAGAATGGATTCCCTTCCGAGGAACTCCAACGGCAAGGTGGACATGCATGCACTGCCTGAGCCCGACCAATCGACACTGTTGACAGAGTATGTTGCTCCAAGCAATGATGCGGAGAGGACGCTGTGTGAGGCATTCTCCGAGGTCTTCGGAATAGAAGGCCTCGGCGTTGATGATGACTTCATCCGTCTGGGTGGAGACTCCCTCAGGGCGATTAAGCTGTCGTACATATGCAGGGATCACGGTCTGTCAGTGAGTATCGCGGACATCCTTTCCAGGCGCACCCCCCGGGCCTTGGCCGCATCTTCCGGAGGATTGGCGGAAACGCTGCTGTACACGCTCGAAACCGGATGCCCTCTCACAGGCGGAGCATTGGATGTCTACCTCGACATAGTGAGCGGCAGGTCGGACGCACCATACATAGTCAGCCTTGAGCATCCTATCCCCAAGGGTGTGAGAGACGAAGATGCAAGAGCGGTGATCGGGAAGCTTCTGGAGGTGTATCCCATTCTTACGGCCAGCATCTCGGATAAGAGCGGAGAACCGAGGTTCGTTTTCGGTTCCGTGCCGGAGGTTACCGTATCGAAAGAAAGGGTGCATGATATCAGAAGGCCCTTTATCCTCTCTGATAGTCTTGCGAGATTCAACATAGTGTCGGGCGATTGCATACAGGCAGCGTTCCACCACACGATCTCCGATGGTTTCAGCATAATGGTCCTGAATGAAGCATTGGAGAAGTTGTTCTCAGGTCTTTCCGTGGAAGCGGACATCGGATTCCTGAGGGATGCATCCTCATATGCGGATTTCGACATCAAGGGATCATTGGAATTCTTCAGAGGATTACTGGACGACATCTATGATATCCCTGAACCGGTACCCGATCCCAACGGCGCCAGCGGACACGTGGGCAGGAGTCTCACATCAAGTGTAAAACAGGTGGCGGAACGTGCCCGTTCATTGGGAACGACCCCTGCCAACCTTTTGACATCGGCTTTCGGATACACCCTGTCCAGATTCACCGGTTCATCGAAAGCTCTCTTCGGTACCATAGTAAACGGAAGGGACATCACAGGCTCGCTTTCCTCTGTAGGTATGTTCGCCCGCACTTTGCCCTTGGTCGTGGACTGCCACGATCGGTCCGTGGCCGAATTCCTGAGGGAGACGAATGATACGATCATATCGGTGATATCGAACCAGCGCTGTCCGTTCCATGCCATCGCCAGTGAGTTCGGTATGGATTTCAGCGTGGTTTTCAACCATCTGTCCGGTCTGGAGACGGTGCGTCTCGAGGACAGGGAGATCGTCGCCGACATATCATTCGACGTGTTCGTATCCGGGGACACTTATAATCTGTCCTGTACGCACTCGCAAAAGTACACGGATGACACTGTCCAGAGGATGGCCGAGACCTTCGACAGAATCGTTGCAGGATTGATAAGATGCGAAAGACTGTCCGATATAGGATATACCTCGGAGGAAGAGCTCGATATCTTGGATTCCATCAGTGATACCGCTGTTCCGCTGAAGTTCAACGACATCACAAAAGCATTCAGACAGTCCGTATCGGAACATGCCGACAGAACTCTGCTGACCTATCTAGATCACAACTACACCTACTCCGAGGTCGATAGGATCTCGGACTCCATAGCATCCGCACTCGTAGGTCAGGGTGTGACCAGCGGAGACAGTGTGGCCGTCATGGTCCCTAGGTCGGAATGGTATCTCCTCGGCGCCCTCGGTGTGTTGAAGACGGGTGCGGCATATGTCCCGATCGACACATCCTATCCGGACGAGCGTGTATCATTCATGCTCAGTGATTCGTTCTCTAAAGCGGTCATATGCACTGCCGAGACCAGAGAACGCTGCAAATCGCTTTCAGAGATTCCTATCGTCAGCTGCGACGAGGTCAAGACGTCCCGTTTCGGGCACAAGTCGATCTCGCCGACTGATACTGCCGTCATACTATACACATCCGGAACCACAGGAACGCCGAAGGGTTCTCTCATCACGCATCTTGCGGTCGAGAACTATTCAGAATTCTACAGCCGGGCAACATGCATATCTCCGGACCACAAGGTGGCGCTTTACCACAGTTTCGGTTTCGACGTACATCTGGAGAGCATGTTCTCCCCCATAATTTCAGGTGCATCGGTCGAGATCATACCCGAGGATGTGAGGCTGGACCTCGATCTTCTGTACGATTATGTTACCGACCATCGCATAGACAACCTCCACCTGCCTACAGTCATCGGCAGAATGTTCGCAGAGAAGCATCCCGAATGCGGACTGAGATATCTGGTGGTCGGAGGCGAGAAGTTCATGGACATGGCAGTCCTCCCAGACTACCCTGTCATGGAGAAGTACGGTCCCACAGAGGCCACCGTCTCGGTCACCTATCAGGTTCTGGACGCGAGGACATACACCGAATCGGTGGGTATTCCGATTCAGAACACCGCAGTCTATCTGCTGGACGCGGAACACCGCAGGGTCCCGATCGGGGCCGTAGCTGAGCTGTATTTGTCCGGATACCAGCTGTCATCAGGATATCTTAACAATCCCCAGAGAGAAGCTGAAGCGTTCTTCGACAATCCGTTCTGTAAGGAGAAGGGATACGAGAGGATGTACGCCACAGGGGACTTCTTCAGACTGCTCCCCGACGGTACTCTCGGAATAATAGGCAGAAGGGACGGACAGGTAAAGATCAGAGGCAACCGTGTGGAGCTCACAGAAGTCGAGTCCTGCATCAGAACGATGGAGGGCATTGACGATGTTACCGTCCAGCCCATCGTTCAGGACGATGGCTCCAAGGAGCTCTGCGCATACATCGTGACCTCTCCCTCTTCCGAGATAACCGCTGAACAGATCAGGGCGTTCGTATCCGAGCGCAAACCCGACTACATGGCGCCCTCGTTCGTCGTCGTCCTGGACAGCATACCTTTGAATGTTAACGGAAAGGTGGACAGACATGCGCTGCCAGAGCCCAACGAATCCCAACTCATAAGGGAATTCGTCGCACCGAGGAATAATACTGAGAAGGCCCTGTGCGATTCATTCTCTGTGGCCCTGGGCATCGACCGCATAGGCATAGAGGATGATTTCATCCGTCTGGGCGGAGATTCTTTGAAAGCTGTCAAAGCGGTCTCCGCATGCAGGTCGTTCGGACTCGAGATCAAAGTTTCGGACATCCTGGGCAGGCGTACCCCTAAAAGCATTGCATCATCCATATCACACATTCATACAGAATGCATCTACACATTGGAAACTGGATGCCCGTTGACAGGCGGTTCACTCGACATATATCTGGATGTGGAAAGCGGCAAATCGGATTCGGTATACGTCATCAATACGACATACCCTGTACCAGAAGGTATCTCTGATAAGCAGGTTCTGGATGCGATATCCGCGCTTATCGGTGTCCACCCTGTTCTGAGATCCAGAATCGTCATTCAGAATGGCGAGCCCTGGTTCGCCGTCGATGCAAAACCACTGATTACAGTCTCCGATTTACCTGTGGAAGACATCCGCAGACCATTCGAGCTGTCCGAATCTCTCAGCAGGTTCCATATCGTTTCGGGAAAGTATGTTCAGGCTGCATTCCACCATACGATATCCGACGGTCTTACCTCGGATATAGTCGGCAAGTCCCTAGAATCCATATTGAATGGAATCATTCCCGATCGTGATGTTGGATTCCTGAAGGACGCCTCCCTTTATGCATCATCCGAACAATCAGAGGAGTTTTTCATCGAGATGCTTTCCGACACGGAATTCACTCTGACAGAGGACCTGGAAGGCGAGATAGGTTTCGGACATGTCACCCTATCGCAACCTCTGGAGCGGATAATCGAGTCTGCCAGATCCTTCGGTACCACTCCGGCCAATCTCCTCTGCGCAGCGTTCGGATACACTCTATCAAAGTTCGCCGGAACGTCCGACGCGGTGTTCACACATATCGTCAACGGAAGGGACCTCACAGGTTCTGAGAATTCTGCAGGTATGCTGGTCCGCACCCTCCCACTGGCGTTGGACTGCAAAGACCGTACTGTCAAGGAATTCGTAACGGAGGCGTCGGAGAGGATCTTCGGCACGGTAGCGAACCAATTATGCCCTTTCCACCGTATAGTTAATGATCTGAACATAAGATTCGGAATCGTATTCAACCATCTCACAGGTGTTGAGCAACACGGCGATGCCGTCCTTTCCGGAATGAAAGAGAGGGACGTCATCGGGGATCTGACATTCAACCTCATCCAATCAGACGAATCGTACATTCTGGCGTACGTTCATTCCTCCAAGTATTCGGAGAGTACGGTCCAGAGTATGGTGCGCGCGTTCGATCTTGTCCTTTCAGGATTCATGTCATGCTCGCGTCTGTCCGAAATTAGGTACGTCACATCAGAGGACCTGGACAAACTGGATTCCTTGAACGATACGGCTCGTTCGCTGAGATTCAACGATATACTTGAGGCCTTCAGCCATTCGGTGTCGGAGTATCCTGAGAGGAGGCTCCTTAGCTATCTTGACCGCAGTTACACGTATTCAGAGGTTGACAGGGTAACGGATTCCATAGCAGCCGCCCTGAGGGCATCCGGTGTGAACAAGGGGGATAACGTTGCGGTCCTGGTCCCAAGGTCGGAATGGTATCTGCTTTGCTCCATAGGTGCTTTGAAGACGGGTGCGGCATACGTACCCATCGACACATCCTACCCGGACGAGCGCGCATCGTTCATGATCGACGATTCATCTGCGAAATCAATCCTATGCGTTGCTGAGACCATGGATCGTGCTTCCAGGCTTTCATCGGTGACAGTAATATGCTGCTCCGAATGCGCTGATGCGGAGTTCGAACCCGTAACGGTTTCTCCAGAAGATGCGGCCATCGTGCTGTACACATCGGGAACCACCGGTCAGCCCAAAGGTGCGGTGATCGGCCGCAGGGCCCTGATCAATCTCTCGGAGTGGTATGTATCATGCACGGACATGGTGCCCGACGACGTCTATTCTTTCTACACCGCCTATACCTTTGATATGCATGCCCTAGCGTTGTACCCCGTTTTAGTCTGTGGAGCATCCTTGGACATAGTGCCTGAGGACATAAGGCTGGACATGCATGTGCTGAACGATCATTTTGTGAAAGCTCACACGACCCATACCTTCATGACCACGCATCTGGGCAGGATGCTGGCGGAGCTAGGTCTCGAATCCGATCTCAGGGTACTGTTCGTCGCTGGGGAGAAGCTTGGCGAGTTCGATGCCAGTACCCCGTACCAGGTCGTGGATGGGTACGGTCCAACCGAATCGCTTGCATTGGTCACACAGATACCGGTCAATGATAAGAAAGACCCCTCGTCTGTAGGAAGGTTCCAGTCCAACATCAAGGGATACATACTCGATGCAGAGCACCGCAGGGTGCCCGTAGGAGCGGTCGGCCAGCTGTTTCTCTCGGGATATCAGCTGTCATCCGGATATCTGAATGCTCCGGAGAGGAATGCTGAGGCATTCTTCAGCAACCCCTTCTGTAAAGAGAAAGGATATGAGAGGATGTACGCCACAGGGGATTTCTTCAGACTGCTCCCCGACGGTACTCTCGGAATAATGGGCAGAAGGGACGGACAGGTGAAGGTCCGCGGAAACCGTGTCGAACTGACGGAGGTCGAGTCATGCATAAGATCCATGGAAGGAATCGATGATGTCACTGTCCAACCCATCATCCAGAATGATGGTTCCAAGGAGCTTTGTGCTTACATAGCAATCTCTCCATCAGCGCCTTCTGTTCCTACAGAACAGGTGAGGTCGTTCGTATCGGAGCGTAAGCCCGATTACATGGTGCCTTCGTTCGTCGTTGTCCTGGATCGCATACCTTTGAATGTTAACGGAAAGGTTGACAAGAGTGCGTTGCCTAAGCCGGACGTATCCGAACTTAAAGCAGAGTTCACAGCACCTGGGAATGATACAGAGAAGGCGCTGTGCGAAGCATTCTCTGTGGCCCTGGGCATCGATCGCATAGGCATAGACGACGACTTCATCCGCCTGGGCGGAGATTCTTTGAAAGCGGTTAAAGCGGTTTCAGTGTGCAGGTCGTCTGGAATGAAAATCCTTGTTTCAGATATACTGACCAAGCGTACCCCCAGAACTATCGCTGCATCATCAGTCTCAGCATATACTGAAAACATCTACTCGTTGGAAACAGGATGTCCGCTGACAGGCGGTTCCCTCGATGTATATCTGGACATCGAGAGCGGCAGGTCCGATTCAGTTTACATCATCGATGCGACATATCCCATGCCCGAAGGTACAACCGACAATCAGGCACTGGAGGCGATATCGACTCTTTTGGATGTCCACCCGGTCCTGAGGTCCAGGATAACGGTCGATAAAGGGGAGCCGTGGTTCTCTATCGATTCAGAACCGCAGATCACAGTCTCCGATTCTCCGGTGGATGATGTCCGCAGGCCATTCGAACTGTCCGAATCTCTCAGCAGGTTCCATATCGTTTCGGGAAAGTATGTGCAGGCGGCATTCCACCATACGATATTTGACGGCCTCACATCGAGCATCATAGGCAAGTCGCTCGAATCCATATTGAATGGAATCATTCCCGATCAGGATGTCGGATTCCTGAAGGACGCCTCCCTTTACGCATCATCCGAACAATCGGAGGAGTTCTTCAGCGATATGCTATCTGATACGGACTTCATTCTTACGGAAGGTCCGGACGGACATTTCGGTGCGGGGCACATAATACTCTCCGAATCTCTTGACAGGATAGTTTCGTCGGCCAGATCCCTCGGTACCACTCCGGCCAATCTCCTTTGTGCAGCGTTCGGATACACTCTATCCAGGTTCTCAGGAACTCGCGATGCGGTTTTCACCCACACCGTCAACGGAAGGGACCTCACAGGTTCTGAGGGTTCCGCAGGAATGTTCGTTCGCACCCTCCCGCTTGCATTGGACTGCAGGGACCGTACTGTGGGTGAGTTCGTCTCGGAGGCATCGGAGAGGATCTTCGGCACGATATCGAACCAGCTCTGCACATTCCATAGCATAGCCAAGAATCTCGGCATAGGGTTCGGCGTGGTGTTCAACCATCTTACCGGAGTCGAACAGTACGGCGATGCTGTGTCTTCTGAAATGAAAGAGAGCGACATTATCGGCGACCTTACATTCAACCTTATTCAGTCAGACGGATCGTACATTCTGGCGTACGTTCATTCCTCCAGATATTCGGAGGGTACGGTCCAGAGGATGGCGCATGTATTCGATCATATCCTTTCGGGATTGATGTCATGCTCGTATCTTTCCGAGATTGGTTACACCTCGGCAGAGGATCTAGATATTCTGGATTCTATCAACCGTACCGCAGTACCGCTCAATTTCAACACTGTACTGGACGCATTCAGGCACTCAGTATCTGAATTCCCGGACAGAGCTCTGCTATCGTACATGGGCCGCAGATACACCTATGCGGAGGTCGATAGGATCACGGATTCCATCGCGTCCTCACTGGCAGGACAGGGTGTGGGCATAGGAGATAGGGTGGCCATCGTGGTCCCTAGGTCGCAATGGTACCTCCTTTGTGCATTGGGCGCTATGAAAGCCGGTGCGTCATACATCCCAATCGATACATCCTATCCGGACGAGCGCATATCGTTCATGATAGATGATTCATCCGCGAAAGTGGTCCTGTGCACTTCTGAGATCAAAGGTCGCTGTGAATCCCTGACAGGCAGGCTGATTATAGGATGCGATGGTATTCAGCCATCAGAGTTCAAGCCTATGACGGTTCAGCCCACCGATGTCGCACTGATTCTTTACACATCGGGTACCACGGGCAGACCCAAGGGAACCCTCATATCGCATCGTGCAGTCGAGAACATATCGGAATGGACCGCGTATCGCTTCTCCCAGTCGTCAGAGGACGTATTGGGTATGCATTCCAGTTTCGGTTTCGATGCCCATCTCAATGCCCTCTTCGCCCCGTTCCTCACAGGCTCTGCTGTGGACATCGTCCCCGAGGAGTCCCGTCTTGACATCGATTCTCTGTATTCCCACATAGAGGGTGCGGGTATAACGGGTATGTTCCTGTCGACACAGCTCGGAAAACTGCTCATCGAGAAGCATCCAGAGGTAAAGCTCAGGAATGTGATATTAGGCGGGGAGGCGTTGGGGAAGTTCGATGTGTTCACCGATGTCAACGTCATCGACGGATACGGCCCGACAGAGAACACCGCCTGCACGTCATCGATATCGGTCTCGGAACGTAATTACAGCAGTTCCGTAGGAATACCGAATATGAATTCCAAAGTGTACATCCTGGACAGCGAACGCCGCAGGGTACCTGTCGGTGCCGTGGGCGAACTGTACGTCTCAGGATACCAGCTTTCCTCAGGATACCTCAATAATCCGGAGAAGAACTCAGAGGTGTTCCTTGACAACCCGTTCTGCGATGAGGAGGGTTATGAGAGGATGTATGCCACAGGCGACTTCTTCAGACTGCTCCCGGACGGCACCCTCGGCATCATAGGAAGAAGGGATGGACAGGTGAAGATACGCGGAAACCGTGTGGAGCCTACCGAAGTCGAAGCATGCATAAGATCCATGGAAGGCATCGGCGATGTCACCGTCCAGTCTATCGTCCAGAACGACGGTTCCAAGGAGCTCTGTGCATACGTCGTACTGCATTCAGCATCAGGCCAGCATATCTCTGGGGAATCCGTGAGGTCGTACGTGGCCGAGCGCAAGCCCGACTATATGGTCCCTTCCTTCGTGATAATCCTTGAGAAGATCCCGCTTAACGTTAACGGTAAGGTCGATATGCGCGCCCTACCGAAGCCGGATATATCGAGCCTCAGGAAGGAGTACACAGCGCCTAGGAACGATATCGAGAAAGTCCTGTGCGATGCATTCTCTTCAGCTCTTGGTATTGAAGGCATAGGTATCGACGATGACTTCATGCGTTTGGGCGGGGACTCCCTGAAAGCGATCAGAGCGGTATCATCATGCAGGTCGCAGGGCATAGAGATCAAGGCGAAGGACGTGGTGTCCCTGCGCACCGTGCGCGCTATCTCCTCCACAGTATCGTCGGCCGCCGATATGGGCTCCTCTGTAGGAAATATCGGGGAGATACCCATTCACAGCATATTCCTGAAATCGGGCACAGCTGATCAGAGGGACACATTCGTACAGCACATGGATCTGCTCTGTCCGCAGTCTTTGGACGAGGGCATCCTCCAGCATGCCATAGATGCCGTCACGGACAGACATGATATGCTCCGTGCCATCTACGACGGAAGGCCGAGGATAAGGGACCAGGGTATCAGGGTCTGCGATGTAACGCTGGTGGAAGCATTCTCGGAGGACGACATCCTGTCATCCTCAGCATTCGCGTTAAGCACGTTGTCACTTTCAGAGGGCAGGCTGATGGCATGTCTTCTCATATCGTACGAGGGCAGGAGATACATCCGCCTCATGATCAACCATATAGCCGTGGACGGGGTGTCATGGAACATCATACTGTCGGACCTGTCCGAATGCATCTCTGCAGCCATTGACGGAAGGGAACCGTCCCTGCCGCCCAGGACCATGCCCATAAGGGATTGGATCGCCAGGGGATACCAACCGACAGAATCCGAGAGGCGCTACTGGGATAAGGTAAAGATAGATGCCAATGTTCCCGAGCTGGAGTCCGAGCCGTTCTCCATCAGCTTGCCCCTTTCTGCCGAGAACCGCTACGGCATCGGGAAACAGGACATATTGCTGACCGCATTCGCTGAATCCTTCAAGGATATCACGGGAACAGATCTGGTGCTGAGGATGGAGGGTCACGGAAGGGACCACGATGTCGAGCGCACCGTGGGATGGTTCACTTGCATGTATCCGCTGGTGCTGTCCACGACCGGCGATCCTGTACGCGATGTCTTCTCTGTGAGGAAGGCCAGACGCTCCGTACCGAAGGGAGGCAGGGGATACGGATATCTAAGAAACGATCTTCCGCCCATAACGTTCAATTATCTCAGTTCGGCCTTCAGCTATTCTGACAGCCTCCTAGAGGCTGTTAGGTTACCTATCAGCTATCAGGAACCCCCGGACATGGGCGAATTGCTATCATTCAATATCGCAGAGACCGATGACGGCCTCATAATATCGGGCAGATGTCCGATGCAGCTGCCGATCTTCGAGACAATAAAGAACAGGCTGGGATCGATCTTGCAGGCCTTGGCGGAATCTTTATCGGCCCCGCTCTCTGGACCACAGCTCAATGTGTATCTCGACGAGATGGCCAATGACAAGGGGACAGCATACTCTGCTCCCGGAATGTTCCCGATTCCGGAAGGAGCATCCGATGACGACATTCTCCATGCGATAGACGCTGTTCTGGATGCACACCCCGTCCTATCGATGCACATATCCGAGGTCGGAGGCGAACCGTGGTTGGTGCCCGGTAACAGACCGATTATTGAAAAATCATCGGATGACGAGTTCCTCCGTCCGTTCAACTTCTCTGAATCCCTGTGCAGGTTCCGCATAGTGCCCGGATACATTCAGTGGAACGTCCACCATGTGATAATGGATGCAGAGTCAAGAAGAATACTCATCCGCGATCTCGGAATGGCCTTTGAAGGAGTCCAGATACCGGCGGAATACGGATTCCTGACATCCGCCGCAGACCAGCCTGATGCGGATTACCAGGAGGATGCCCTTTCTTATTATGATGGCGTCATAGAGGACATCGAACTGCCTGTGGAGGACGGCAACGGTGTGAAAGGTTCATTCGAGATGCCGATCCCAATCACTTCAAGAGACATCCCTTCGGGCATGACCGCTGGAGGATTCTTCACAGCTGTGTTCGGTTACACCCTGTCTAGATTCACTGGTTCCACGCAGGCGGTGTTTCCGATGACCGAGAAGGGAAGAAACGCCGAGGGCACCGAGGATGCTGTGGGCATGTTCGTCAATACATTCCCTGTATCGATCGATTGTAGCGACCGTCCGGTATCGGAGTTCCTGAACTCATCGATGGATTCGATCCTTTCCTCGATGTCCCATTCCAAGGTCCCGTTCATGGATGTTGCAGGACGCTACGGATTGACCATGAAAGTTTCCTTCGAGTTCCTCGCAGACATCAACTCCAGCATACGCTCGATAACATCGGCTGCAAGCGGAGATTCTTCCGGCCATGGGATCTATTCGGCTGATTGGGTATCGGACCTGGCCATCTATGTTACCGAATCCAATGACGGTTTCATGGCATCATTGGAGCATTCCGGAAGGTACTCGCTAAGTACGTGCGAGCGTTTCCTGCATGCGTTTAATGAGATTGCAAAGGGTCTGATAGCCTGCGAGAGGCTGTCGGACATCCAATACACATCTTCGGAGGACATAGACATCCTCGATTCCATCAACGACACAGCTGCTCCGCTGAGATTCAACAATATCCTGGAAGCGTTCAGACATTCGGTTTCGGAGTACCCGGACAGGACCCTCCTTACCTACATGGATCGTAGCTACACCTACACAGAAGTAGATGTTATCTCGGATTCCATAGCGACCACCCTAAAGTCATCAGGCGTGATCAGAGGAGATAATGTAGCGATCATGGTTCCGAGATCGGAATGGTATCTTATCTGCGCAATCGGCGTGATGAAGACAGGAGCGGCATACGTCCCTATCGACATATCGTATCCTGACGAGCGTATATCGCATATGTTGAACGACTCATCCTCGAAAGCCGTTGTAGTAACAGGAGAGACCAAAGAACGCTGCGGTTCTCTGACCGGACTCCCGACCGTAGGCTGTGAAGGGTTAGAACCCTCCCATTTCACGCCGGTATCAGTCTTGCCGACCGATACGGCAGTCATCCTTTACACGTCCGGTACCACAGGTAAGCCGAAGGGTTCCAAGATACCGCACCAGTCACTGGAGAACTTCAGTGAATGGACCTCCTCCTACACTGATTTCAAGAGCGGGGATGTGTTCGCGCTGTTCGCATCGGTAGCGTTCGATATGCATACCATGTCGTTGTACCCGCCGATATTCACCGGAGGTTCGGTGGACATAGTTCCGGAGGACATCCGTCTGGACATCCATCGTCTGAATGAGCATTTCGTGTCCCGCGGAGTGACGCATACATTCATCACAACCAACTTGGGGAAGATGTTCGCATCTAGTGTCAAAGCGTCCACATTGCGTTGCCTGGCCTATGGAGGAGAGAAACTCGGCGAATTCACTGCACCGGATTTCATCGGTGCTTTGGAGACGTACGGGCCGTCGGAGAATCTTGCGGTCAGTGCGGCGATCCCGGTAAACGAACGTGCATATAGCTCGTCTGTCGGCCATCTTATCCAGAACGTTAAGGGATACATACTCGATGCGGACCATCGCAGGGTACCTGTGGGAGCGGTAGGAGAACTGTTCCTGTCAGGATATCAGTTGTCATCAGGTTATCTCAACAATCCCGAAAGGAACGCCGAGGCGTTCTTCGGCAACCCATTCTCCGATGAGGAGGGATACGAGAGGATGTACGCTACCGGAGACTTCTTCAGGCTGCTCCCGGACGGTACGCTCGGCGTCATAGGCAGAAGGGACGGACAGGTGAAGATACGCGGAAACCGTGTCGAACTGACGGAGGTGGAGGCATGCATCAAGGCAATGCCTGAGATAACAGGTGTCACTGTGCAGCCGATAGCCTCCGCAAGCGGAACCAAGGAGCTCTGCGCATATGTGGTCGCATCATCTGCGACATCTGTATCCGACATCCAGAAGTTCGTCTCAGACAGGAAACCGGACTACATGGTACCGTCGTTCGTCATCAAGCTAGACCGGATCCCTCTGACGGTCAACGGTAAGGTGGACAAACGTGCACTGCCTGAGCCGGATCTATCCGTGCTCAGCTCCGATTATTCGGAGCCGAGGGATGAGGATGAGCGCATCCTCTGCAGAGCATTCGCTGAGGCCTTAGGTCTCGAAAGAGCGGGAATCGATGACGACTTCCAGCGTCTGGGCGGCGATTCGCTCAAAGCTACTTGGATCGCATCGATCTTCAACGAGAAATCCGGCAAGCATGTCTTCGCCCGCGATATCATGAGGAAGCGCACCGTGAGGGCGATTCTTTCAGAGCAGGAAGCCAAGGACAAGATACAGAGCTTCGTCTACGACATGGACAAGGGACATCCTCCTTCGTTCTCGCAGATGGACGTCATAAAGTACATGCTGGTATCGAATCTCAGCCTTAACATCGCCACCATGGTGACTCTGCCACCGTTCATCAGTTTCGACATGGTGTACAAGGCTGTTGAAGCCTTGATACAGACGACTCCCGACCTCCGCATGCATATGATCGCCAAGAGCGAGAGGGACGTGACCGTAAGATACGATGCGCACATCGATATCGAGACCGCTCAATGCGACCCGGAGGAGTTCGCAAAGACCTTCGTCAGACCCTTCACACCGTTCGGCCCGTGTCTGTCGAGATTCGCGGTAGTGGAATGGGAGGGGCAATGTACCCTGTTCATCGACATCTGCCATTTGGCCTTCGACGGGCGTTCCATCGCTCCTCTGGCGATGCGCATACAGTCCATAATGACCGGCACCATACCTCCGATCGATGACGGAGTGATCCGTCAGGCAGGATATGACAATGCATACATGCTGACCGAGACGTTCAAAAGGAGGTCGGAAGAGTTCCTCCAGACGTTGGAAGGAAGCGACGATACCTATGATGACGGAGTGGTGAGTGAGGATGACAGTGGTGTAGTCCAGATGCCCCTTTCCATAAGCGCTGCGGATATGAAGGATATCACGCAAAAGCTCAACTGCGGCCCGGCGGACGTGTTCTATATGGCGGAGGCATATGCGCTCAACCGCGTGTACGGCAAGGACAAGATGTTCTACATCATCGAGGACGGAAGGGGAGAGGTCGATGTGGAAGATTCGGTCGGAGTGTTCATGAGGCTCCATCCGATATGGATAACCAAAGACTCCGACGATCTGATGGGATATGTAGAGAGTGCGGTCAAACAGGTCGACAGGACCCTCCAGTATCTGGACATCCCGCTGCTGCCCATATTCGAAGCACGTCCCACGATATATCCGGATGTGGTGATCCAGTTCGAGAATTACAAGATCGGCGAAGGAGAATCGGAGGGCTCGATGGGAGGCGGACTGGCCGCCAGACAGTTGCCCGCACTGTCACGTTCCCCGTTCAGGATGCACTCAGTCGTCGTACCTCACGGCGACGGATTTGCAATCGGGACCACCTATGCGGAATACCAGTCCGGAAAAGTGGTCAATCAGATAGTAATGGAGTTCGACGGGTTCCTCAGTGAGCTCGCAGAGCACATACGCTGACAGGCTGCAGAGACCTTGTCCTATTGGTCCGAATTTACATTTTAGAGGCACCAAGTAGGACGCGTCCGTTGGATCAGAAGGAAGATTGGGGGCTGAGCCCCCGTTTCTTAATCGGTTTCAGGCCCTCTTGGACCTGATGACGTAGAACGCTACCGCGACCACGATCAGGATGGTGCCGTCCAGTTTATACCAAAGGTTATCACCGCATTCTGACCATCCTCACCGGGATCGGCGGCAGCTTCCTCCGCATCGGGCATTATCATGAATGCGGAGAATATGAGCATCACGATTGTGATGGCGATTATTAACTTCGTATTGCTGAGATGTTTGGACATGTTACTCAATCCTTTGGTATGCTCTTGTTCCAGCTTCCATTTGTTTAATGGTCATTTCTGATGTCTTAACAGTTTAAACATTGTCTGTGTTGGAATATTTTCTTTTTTCACAATCAATTCCGGGCGCTGACGAGAATCCGCACGCGGGTCTCGATGGGTATGCCTGTCGGCATCCTCAGTTTTCAAAAAGCCGCCCGACAGTACGCAACATTCCGAAGGACGATGACGAATGTATGTAGAGACGGAATAAATAGCGTCGATAGATACAAAAATTCATCAACGATTATATCGAAAAATCATCAATAATCAATCCGAAAAATCATCAATAATGTATATTGTCCAACCGATGCTACGTTCATGACCCTGAAGAAGGAAGGATACGTCCCAAGACTCATAGACAGCGAAGTGGAGAGGTGTCTGTCTCTCTTCGGTGCAGTCAATATCACAGGGCCCAAATGGTGCGGGAAGACCTGGACGTCATACAACTGCTGCAATAGCGCTATCCTCATAGCCGATCCGAAAGGGAACTATCAGAACCGCAGGCTGGCCATGACGGATCCTACCCTTATCTTCAAGGACGACCTCCCCCAGCTTATCGATGAATGGCAGGACGTCCCGGGCATCTGGGATGCTGTGAGATACAGGATCGACGATGTGGACGTGCGTATGGACGCAGAATAAAATGATGTCTGGGTCGTGAGAAGGGACCGAACAGTTCAAACCACGTCATTTTGCACCGTATCCTGGCAGAAGCTATGCCAATGTTTACCAGAAATCGATGACAATGTAACCTTTGCGGGTCATTTTTTATGGAATAATGGCGCCGAGAGAGAGATTCGAACTCCCGAGGGCGAGGCCCAGCGGTTTTCGAGACCGCCGCCATACCGGGCTTGGCTATCTCGGCTTAGATGCCCCGACATAATTAGTCTATTAAATATCTTCGTCTATCGCTGTCTAATGACTGATATCACCGATCAGATCAAAGCGGCGAAAGCGGCCACAGTCGGAATGTCCGTCCTGTCCACAGAAGTCAAGGACAGGGCGCTGGAGGCAATGGCGGTAGCTCTCGATGGGAGCCGTTCAACCATCCTCGAGGAGAACAGGAAGGACCTGGACGAAGCGAGGGACAAGATACCTAAGCCGATGTACAAGCGCATGGTCGTGGATGACGCAAAGATCGACGATATGGTCAAAGGAATAAGGAGCGTGGAATCCCTGAAGGACCCCGTAGGGGGCACGATGTCCACCATTGAACTGGACGACGGTCTCACGCTCTATCAGGTCAGCTGTCCCGTGGGGATGCTGGGCGTGGTGTTCGAATCCCGCCCCGACGTCGTCCCCCAGATCATGTCCCTCTGCCTGAAGTCAGGCAACTGCGTGGCGTTCAAGGGAGGAAGCGAGGCCCATCGCACCATCAAGGCGATATTCGATGTCCTCAGGAAGGCTGCGGCGACAGCTGGCGTCAGCGATTCAGCATTCGTGCTCTTGGAGTCCAGGGAGGACTTCAGGGAGATTCTCGACATGGACGGCTACATAGACCTCCTGATCCCCCGCGGTTCCAACAGCTTCGTGAAATACGTCCAGGAGAACACCAGGATCCCGGTGCTCGGTCACGCAGCAGGCATCTGCCACATCTATGTGGATTCGGAATGCGATCAGTCGATGGCGGTGGAGGTAGCGACGGATTCCAAGGTGCAGTACCCCGCTGTCTGTAATGCGGTGGAGAACATCCTCGTGGATTCGAAGATCGCGGAGGAGTTCCTTCCCAAGCTCGCCTCCTCTCTCACGGAGAAGGGAGTGGAGATCAGGGGCGACGACCGTGTGAGGTCGATCGTCAAGGAGGCCGTCCAGGCCACGGAAGATGATTGGTACGAGGAGTACGGCGACCTAATAGTCGCGGTCAAAGTCGTAGATTCGCTCCAGGAGGCCATAGACTTCATCAACTCTCACAGCTCGCATCATACCGATGCGATCATCACAAGCAATATGCAGAAGGCATCGGTGTTCGTCAAGATGGTCGATTCCGCTGACGTGTTCGTCAACGCGTCCACGCGCTTCGCGGACGGCTACAGGTTCGGCAAGGGAGCCGAGGTCGGGATAAGCACCAACAAGATACATGCTCGCGGCCCCATGGGAATGGAGGGCCTGATGATCTACAAGTACGTGCTCATAGGCAACGGCCAGGTCGTCAAGGACTACGTCGGCAGGGATGCCAAGGCGTTCACGCACAAGAGACTGGACTCGGAGTGTCCTTTGAGGTGATACGATGTCTAGGAAGGATATTCTCGGAGAGGTCGGACGCGTGGTCATCAAGATCGGGACCACATCCCTCATGCAGGGCAGGAAGTCCATATCGATCGATTTCATGGACTCCGTCGCGGAGCAGGTTAAGGCGCTGAAGGATGAGGGCAAGGAGGTCCTGATAGTCACATCAGGGGCCATCGGAGTCGGCCTCAAGGCCATGAAGGTCCAGGCCAATCCCAACGATATCCCGATAAGGCAGGCAGCGGCATCCGTCGGCCAGAGCATACTGATGCAGAGGTGGGCCGACAGCTTCCAGAGGCAGGGGATGATCGTCGGGCAGATCCTGATGTCCCTCGACACATACTCCGACAGGGACAGTGCGATAAACCTCAACAACACAATCGATTCACTGTTGGACAACGGCGTGATCCCGATCTTCAACGAGAACGACGCTGTCTGCATCACGGAGATCAAGTTCGGTGACAACGACACGTTGTCAGCGATAGTGGCCAGCAGGACGGATGCGGACCTCCTTATCATCCTCTCGGATGTCAAGGGACTGTACGATTCCGATCCCACAAAGAATCCTGACGCCAAGCTCGTTCCGGTGGTCCACAATGTGGACGCATCCGTCCGTTCCATGGCAGGGGAGAGCAGCACCGGTCTCGGAACCGGCGGCATGAGGACGAAGTTGGACGCAGCGGTCATATGCAAGGATGCAGGCTGCAGCATGATCATCGCATCCAGCAAGGAGCCCGATGCAATCTACAGGGCGGCTACCGGCGACGACATCGGAACGATATTCGTCTCCGACAGCGAGATCTCCAAGAAGCGCAGATGGATCAAGTCCGCTCATGCATCCGGAAGGCTCGTCATCGACCCTGGTGCGGAGAAGGCTGTCCTGGACCACAAGTCATTGCTCCCTGTGGGGATTCGTTCCGTAGAAGGCACCTTCGACAAGGGTGAGGTCGTGGACATCATCTGTGAGGGCCACAGGATCGCCAAAGGCATAGCCGGATACGGCTCCAAGGAGATGTCGGCGATAGCCGGCAAGCATACTGCGGAGCTCGAGGGAATTCTCGGACGCAAGGATCACAAGGAAGCAATAATCTCAGAGAATCTGGTTGTCCTCTGATCAAAGTTCATCAAAGCTGCATAACTGCGCCGTTGAAATAAACAAGAAAGATCGGGGGATCGCTCCCCCGTAAAAGTTTGTGCTTACTCCTCTACTCCCTCTTCCTGAGGCGAGTCCCACTCGGTTACACCCGAGGGGTCGGAGAGAACGTCCTTGGTGAAGATAGGCTCCTTGACGCCGTTCTTCTTCTGTTCCCTGTAGTCGTGGTAGGCCTCCATGACCGGCTTGGCCAGAAGTGCTACGACCACTACGTTGATGGCTCCCATTGCTGCCATGAACGTATCCGATATTGTATCCATTAGAGACACGTTGATGAGACAGGATGCGAACGCCACAACGACGATGATCAAACGCATGACGAATATCAGCAGGTTGTTGTCCTTGATGAACCTCATGTTGGCCTCGGACATGGTGTAGTATCCGAGCATGCTGGTGAATGCGAAGACGAACAGGAACAGGGCGATAACTGTGGATGCCCAGGGTCCGACTGCCTGTGATGCGACGTACATGACGAGGGGGGCCTTCTGCAGGATGATCTCATGGTCTGCGTTGTAACACAGCGCCTCGATCTGGGACCAGTCTCCGAATGAGAGAACGGCCAGAGCGGTGAAGGTACAGACGATGAGGGTATCGACGATGACACCGAAGGACTGCATGAGTCCCTGCTTGACAGGGTGCGTGGTGTGTGCGGTTCCTGCGATGTTGGCGATGGAACCCAGTCCAGCCTCGTTGGAGAACACTCCTCTCTTCAGACCGATCATGATGACGGTTCCGATTCCTCCACCCAAGATCGCGGGACCGGAGAAGGCGTACTGGAAGATCATGTAGATTGCGTTTCCGACGTTCTGGAAGTTGACACAGATGACTGCGAGTGCGAGGATGATCCACAGGACGGCCATTGCGGGAACGACCCTGGAGGAGAACACTCCGACGATCTTCGTTCCGCTGAAGATGATGATGGCCGCAAGGAACGCGATAAGAGCACCGACGATTGTGGGGTCGACATCGAATGCCGTTGCGATCGCATCAGCGGAGTTGTTGGCCTGGACTCCTACGAATCCGATTCCGAAGGTCGCGAAGATCATGAAGGCCAGGGCGATTCCCAGCTTCCTGCTCTTGAGTCCCTTCGTAGCGTAGTACGCAGGTCCACCGTAGTAACTTCCGTCCGACTTCCTCTCTTTGTAGATCTGAGCCGCTGTGGACTCAAAGAAGCTAGTTCCCGCACCGATGAGTGCGAAGATCCACATCCAGAAGACCGCTCCGGGTCCTCCGGTGACGATGGCGGTTGCCACTCCGGCGATGTTTCCTACACCGATACGGGCACCCATTCCGAGACAGAACGCCTCGAACGATGACAGTCTTTTATCTCCTTTACCTTCGCTGACTCCGGACAGGGCGAGCTTTGCGTTCTCACCCATGTGGGTGATCTGCATCACCTTGAGCCTGTAAGCGAAGTACAATCCGAGACCGATCAGACATACGAAGGCGATGTACCAAATGTATGTGTTGAGGGGATCGAATATATCTGACAGGGTTTCTGCTATTCCCATGAGTTAAACCTCAATTGAGTTACGATTGCGAATGGTATCTAAGAGATACCATCAATCTATGACCACCCCATCCTCATTTAATTAATATAAAGATTGTCAGACTTATTCGATTTTCGTAATTATAGGTACTTTTGCTGTATTTATCGAAAAAACTACTGCGAAAAATAAGCAAAATCGAAAAAAATTATTGTGATTCGTAGAAATTCTATTGATATCGAATAATTTGGTCAATAATCGTTGACCTATGCTAACTGTGATTCATTTAGAGCTTAATTGTCAGCATCGATCATAGAGATGTGAACGATGATTCAGGATAGGTGTTGGATAAACATGGTGGACCCGGCCGGATTTGAACCGGCGACCTCCGCAATGTCAATGCGACGTCATAACCCCTAGACCACGGGTCCGATGTACGGACGATAGACTGGCAGTACATAAAGCTTTTTAGTCACGCGTTTGATTGAAGGTCGATGATCACATTAGGCATCGAGGGTACCGCCCACACGCTGGGTGTCGGGATCGTGGATTCGGATCACAACGTCCTAGCCAACGAACTCGACATGTTCAGGCCGAAGAACGGCGGTCTCCACCCCAGGGAAGCTGCAAACCATCATGTGGACGTCGTCTCCACGGTGATGCAGCAGGCCTTCGACGCCTCGGGACTGAAACCCGGTGACATCGATGTCGTATCGTTCTCGATGGGCCCCGGACTCGGGCCCTGTCTGCGTGTCGCCGCAACGGCTGCAAGGGCGTTCGCCCTCACGATGGGGATCCCGATAGTGGGAGTGAACCATTGCGTCGCCCACGTGGAGATCGGAAGGGCCCTATGCGGATGCGATGACCCCGCCCTGCTGTACGCTTCAGGCGGGAACACTCAGATCATCGCCTTCGCCGAAGGCAAGTACAGGATCTTCGGAGAGACGCAGGACATCGGTATCGGCAACATGCTGGACAAGCTCGGAAGGGACCTCGGCATGGGATTCTACGCCGGACCGATCTTCGAGAAGCTGGCCAAGGAAGGCAAGGAGTATCACGAGCTCCCCTATTCAGTGAAAGGCATGGATGTGGCATTCTCAGGCCTTATGACGGCTGCACTGAACCTTCAGAGGAAGGGAGTTCCGTTGGAGGACATCGCGCTGTCCGTCCAGGAGACTGCTTACGCCATGCTCACAGAGGTCACCGAGAGGGCAATGGCCCACATCGGAAAGGACGAGGTCCTCTTAGGTGGAGGCGTCGCCCAGAACAACCGTCTGAAGGAGATGGTCAGGGAGATGGCGGAGGCCCGCGGAGCTGAGATGTACTGTCCCGACCGCAGGTTCTGTATGGACAACGGCGCAATGATCGCTTGGCTCGGCAGCGAGATGTACGAGTCCGGCGTGAGGATGGACATCAACGACACGATCGTCAACCAAAGGTTCAGGACTGACGAGGTCGACGTCACTTGGAGGAGCTGAGCTGCTTCTCCAGAATAGAATCAAGGTTCTCTAAGAAGCCCTCTACCATCTCGGCAGGGATGGAACCGCCTGCAGCGATCCTGTGACCGCCGCCTTCTCCGCCGACGGATGCACAAGCCTCCCTCATGGCGACAGCGAGGTCGATTCCTCTGTCCAGCTGCTTCCACATCCCTCTCGACGAGAGATTGACGGGATCCTTGGACTGATTCATTCCGATGGTGGGCTTGTCGGGATCCCCGATGCACTGCATCGCGATTCCGCAGAGCATTCCAGTGAAACCGGAATCGGTGCTGTCGAACCACTGGAAGTGATTCCTCTGGTTCAAGCCCTTCTTGTCCAGTTCCACCATGTTGAGGACGACGTCCCTGTTGGAGTCGTTCATCAGCTTGGCGCCGAGCTCGATGGATTTGACATCTCCCATTCCAGCGGAGATGCCCATGCCTCCGAATCCTGCGCGGCCGCAACTGTTGAGCACCGATGAGAGGTACTCTGCATCCATCTTGAATCCTGTGAGGAAGTACCTTGTGCGGGCGATCTCGTTCAGCGATGATTCGAGCATGCCCTGCTCTGTGAGTCTGACCGCTATGAGCGACGAGAGCTTCCTCTTCTCGTCCTCGTTGAGATCCATGTAGGATTTGCCGTGGTCGATCCCGGCATCGTCCAGTATCTTGGCCACACCGTCCTCGTTGCCGCTGATCCCGCGGATGTAGGGATCGGTGGTGAGATAGAGCTGCGTCATCAGGTCTCCTGCGGGGATTAGCGATCCTGGCATCTCCTCCACGAAGCCTCTCTTCTTCCCTTCCTCGAGGAGGTACACGTTCAGACCGGACAGGCCGTTGATGTGCTGCCTGTCGCCGGCGATGCCTGCGAAAGCAACCTGGACGAGATCCCAGTTGGCCTCGTTCATGGTCACCGCGAAGAGCAGCGCCATGGTGGCTCCGCATCCGGAGGTCATTCCGTCGATTCCGTAGAGGTGAGGGTTGGCGTAGCATACGCGCTGCGCTTCTGAGATGATGGTGTGGTGGTCAAGGACCACGATGTCGTTCTTCATGGCATCCAGCTGGTCGATGTAAGACGCACCGAGATCCGTGATGATTATGCAGTCGGTCTTGGTGCTGCGGATGATGTCCATGTTGTAGTCGTTGAGCGTTGTGAAAAGGGTCACACGGAACTCCTTCCCTTCGCGGAGCAGGGTTTGTGCGATGATCGATGCGGCAGATACGCCGTCAGCATCGTAGTGAGAATAGACTTGGATAAACTCATGCCCGCGGACGATGTCCGCGGCATGAGATAAGGTTGTAAGAAGTTTTGAGGGGACCTCGGTCTCCATATAACTCACTTAAGCATGAGTTCCGCGTTGCTGAGAGAATACTTCCAGTCTGCGGGGAGGACTCCGTTCCTCTTGTAGTAGCGCTCCAGTCTCCTGATCTTTGCCTCGATCATGAGAAGGCCTCTCCTGTTGGAGACGTCTCCCCTGTTGTTCTTCAAGTGAACGTTCAGTGAGATTGCGCGCCTCATGAGGTTTGAAAGGTCCTCGGGAAGAGCGGGTGCGACTCCCTTCTCAGCCATGATCTCGGTGATCGTCTTGCCGGTAGCGAGCTTAACGTCAGGTACTCCGTACTGGTCCCTGAGGATAAGTCCGATCTGGGCGGAGATGATTCCGTCTTTCGCGAGTTTCACGATGAGGTCCTCGATTTCGGTGGCGTTGAGGGGTACCCATGCGGGATTCTCGGAAACCATTGGGTGCTTTGAACAGGATTTTCCCTTTCTTCTTGTGTGCATTCTTGCCATAGTGTGATCCTCCGAATCATATCTAGGCGGCGAGGCTACGCATGCGATTATAGAAGAAGTATATAAACATTCGAGGGACCGAAGGCATCCGTCCCTTTTTCCTGCCAAACGCATCAAATTTATAAGTGTTTACGATTGGTAAGTCGTCCCGAGGAAGGTAAATGGAGAAGCAATCAAAGAAGATGTTACCTGGTCTGTGCCTGCTGTCTTTCAGCACGTTCATAGTATGTGTGCCAGCAGCCTTCACGCAGATAATATCTTTCAACCTGATGCTAGACCTCAACGCCTTCCCCGATAACAGCTATGCATGGACCTTCCCCATGTTCGTCGCCGGAGAATGCGCGGCTATGGGCCTCTGTGCCGGAACCATGGACAGGTTCGGCCGGCGCATGCCGTATCTGGCAGGATCGCTGATGTTCGTGGCATCATCAATCGTATGCGCGATGGCGACCGACATGATGGTGTTCAACATATCGCGTCTGGTCCAGGGATTCGGAACCGGGCTGATCATCGTCACATGCATAGCTCAGATCTATTTCGATATAGATGACCGCAAGGACCGCTACATGGCCAACGGGATAATGTCCCTCGGATTTGGAGGGGGAATGCTCGTCGGATTGTTCGCTGGTAAGGCGGTACTGGAGACCATCGGATGGCCGGTCGCTTTCTGGGCCATGGCCGTGCTTCAGGCAATAGTAACATTCCCTGCCCTGCAGGTGCTGAAGAACGGGAAGAACAGCGAGATGAAGGCGGATCTGCCCGGAGCGATCATACTGACGATTTGGGCTGCAGTCTTCGTCATATTCCTCCAGGAGTTCTATCTGAACTGGTCGATCAGGGACACGATCGCACAGGCGGCGATCGCATTCATCGTCATGCTGTTCCTGATTTTCATGGTGGCCGAGGTCCGCAACCCCGATTCCATGTTCCATAGGAAGGTCAGGAACAAGAGGCTGGTCAGTGTCTCCATGGTGTTCATCGTGCTCCTCGGAGTGCTGGACATGGGTGCAGTGGGATTCATGGTGAAGACTGCGTTCTTCACTTTCCAGATGTCGGTCAGCCAGGCTGCGCCATTCTTCATAGTCATGGTCTTGGGAGCGGCGGTCACCGCAATATGCATCTCCAAGACGATCGACAGGACCGGGCATCTCCCGTGGCTCCTGTTGAGCGTGATACTTTCCCCGATAGCATTGGTATCCATGCAGTACCTGAGTGCCGACGATCCGTTCTACATATTCGCAGGACATCTCTTCCTGCTCGGTCTGGCCATAGGATGCTTGGTCTCGATGCTCAACGCCACCATCCAGAACAGGACCAACGAGGACAACAACGGTGCGATGATGTCGTTCGCGATCATGATGCGTACCGTGGCCCTGTGGCTGGGATACAACCTTTACCAACATGTCACTGATGCCTTCATGGCATCCAAGATCAGTTCGATCGTGGATCATTGGAATTCCATACTGCCGTTCGAACTGCCGTCGAACACATCTCTGGCGAACCTGCTGATAACCCCGCTGGGGGATGCGATAAGATTGCTTCCGGGACTCACCGACGAGATAGCAGAAGTATTTGCAGAGGGAGTCGGCTACGCATTCACTCTGGGCGCGATAGCGTTCGTGGTGATCGGACTGCCCGTCGCACTTCTTCTGTTAAGGAGGGAGAAGGACATATGATGCTGAGGGCAGCGCTCATTCTGATAGCAGTCTTTGCAATGGTCCTATGCCTGGCCCCGATTGAAGATCAGTCGGATGCGGATATCAGGGAGATGTCCAATGGGGCTGTGACCATAAGCGGCGACGTGACCCTTACGGAGGATAAGACCTTCGATGACGGATCGACGATAACCATAGCTTTGGGCACCAGGTTGGACATCTCCACATACACCATGGATTTCGGTGCTGACTCCAACGTAATATTCCTGGGCAACGCCACCATAATCTCGCAGTACGGCGAGCTCGTTCTGGGCAAAGGGACCAGCTTCATCCTCGTCGGTGCGGTCCTTCCCGGGATGCCTGACGAGATAACATATACATTCGACGGAACGGTTACCGTAGACAACACCGGCATAACCGGGCGCGGCGCGACAGTATCCTTCACTCCAGACACCGATGATCATTCCATCCAGGTATCCTGGAAGACCACGGACATGTTCATCAACGATCCGAAGTTCACTTACAAATACACTGCCAGCTCGGGTTCGGGATCCACACAGGAGATACTGAGCTTCTCCACCGTGGATATCATAGAGAGGACCTACGATGACGGGAAGCTGAAGTCCATCAACACCATCAATGTGGTCGCATACGACGCGGAAAACACGATGGACACAACGATCACGACAAACGGCGCAGTCAACGGAACGATGAGATTCTCCGAGATCAAATCCACCACCCATTACGAGGATTCCGATGTGACCAGCGTGCTCCATATCGCCGGCATGGGCATCACCACGATCACGGGCAACTCGGACTTCATAGTGACCTTGGATTCGTCTGCGACCAATGTCCTGATCGAGCGTACCACGGCAGGCACGATGGACTCGAGGACGACACTGACTACCACCACAATCAATGCGGAACTGGACTTGACAGAGGTTAAGAAGCTCCTGTTCCCCGAAGAAGGAGAAGGGGTCGATATCCTCAGGTACATGAAAACCACCGCACAGATAGGAACGACAGAGAAGGCTTCCGGCAGCAGCAAAACGGTAACGGACATCGTACTCATCATAGATGGAAGGGACACTGCTACAAACTTCCTAAGTCTCGAATTCACGGAAGACGGTGTGGTGAACACGATGGTGGCCGGAAAGGCGGATATAACGTCGATGGCGTTGACCAGGAGTCTGGTCGTGGATCTCGACGCCACCATCCCGTACGTTACCCTCGACAAGACCGAGTCCGGAGCGAACATCATGCATGTGGAAGTGAAGGAGCTAAAGATCTTCACAGACAATTTGGATGTCCTTTCACTGTACACGATATACTCCAAGGAAGGAAAGCTGACCATCCAGCAGCTCCTCGACAACAGCGAGAAGCTTAGCCTCTCGATGACCTCGTTCAAGGAGGATTCGGACGGAGATGGAAGGACCGATACCACTGCTCTGAGTTTCGGGATGGTCCTCGAGGTGGACACCAGGGGCAAGAACACGGCCACGGTGTACTTCGACGAGCTGACCACGAAGGTGGAATACGGCGCTAGCACAGCTGATATGCACATCGACAAGACCGAGATATACATGGAATCGGAAGGTTCTCTCTCGGATTGTCTGGATGCGTTCACGGAAGGCTTCCATTTCACCGAAGACGCCCATTCGGAATTCCAGCTCTACAACGCCGGATTCGTCATCAAGTATCCCGATGAGAAGGGATCGTACACTATCCAGAGCACCAAGTCCTCGGACTCTTCCCCCAAGTTCGCATCGTTGACCATGTCCATCGACTATTCCAAGTATCTGGGAGAGACGGCCATAAGGGGCAACGTTTCCGCGGTGGGCTATACTCTGATACTGCAGAGGGAAGCGACCTACTCCGATCCCGAGGGTACCGCCAACATCGATTTCCGCACGAACGATCTGGCCGGTGCGTTCTCGATGATCTTCAAGGACGGCATAGCATTCTCCGCCAACCTCTACATGCCTTGGATGCTGGACGTGACCTATTACGACATAGTCTTCAGGATCGTCGGGGACGATGCCTCGCTGACGCTCACCCATGGCAATCTGGCCATCGACGGTTACGATTACATGACCGAGGGCATACTGGCCATGGTCGACAAGATGGCCCACAACGATTTCAGTCTGGATACGAGGCTTTCCCTGACAGCCACCGAAGTGGAGATCTACAAGGATTCGCACGAGGTCGTTCTGAATGCGTTCTCGGATGTGGAGCTGGACATCAGGAAAGTATCCGCAGTTCTGAAGAGAGAAGACAGTCTGAAGGCATCCCTCGATAAGGCCCACCTCAGCCTCGTGTACGAGGACGATTCGGAACTGGACAGGCAGCTGAAGCATCTGGATGTCGCAAAGGACCTTTCGGGCGCAGAGCCTGAGCCATCATTCATCGAGAAGAATGCCTTGTATCTGCTGATAGCATTCGCAGCCGCATCGTTGGTGCTGACGGTCATCCTCATCTATTTGAGGGTGAAGAAACCGGATATGCTGAAGATGACGGAAGATCAGGAATGAAGACGTATCTGTTCCCTTGCCCAGGGGACAGTGTCCTCATACTCCTCCCTGTCGAAGGACAATTGATCAGGGAGATCGCTGAATAGCTCGGATTCCATCTCGCAGTCACCCTTGACTTTATCTTTCAGGATTGCGGCGCAGACATCGCAGTAGCCTATGTCGCGTGTGGAGACTATCTCGATCTCGTACCCCGCTTCTTCAAGGAATTCCCTTGCTGCAGCCTGCTCGGAGGTCTCTCCTTCCTCGACGTGACCGCCCGGCATCTCCCACCCGTTGCGCTTCTTGTGCCAGACCATCAGGAACCTATCTCCGGAGAATGCTATGGCGTAGGCGGTGCGCATATCATTCCCTTCCGATGACTATAATGGCATGCGCCTTCTCGTACGGGTCCAAAGGCTCATCGTCGATGACCTTGTAACCTCTGTCGCGGATAACTTTCTCCGCATCCCTGAATATCGATTCCGGCGACGCGGTCACATCCTCGGAGCGCGCCTTCACTGCCACCATCCCGTACTCTGCGTTGAAGGCGTCCATGTTGTCGCATAGAATCTTCGCCTGCATCTTCTGGGCCACGTCCTGGTAGACCACGTCCACGCTGTCGGCGAACATGGAGTATTCACTGGGCACTGTGGCATCCCCGAGTATGGGCATCATGTTGGGGCGGGTCTCGCAAGTTCCGACCAGGTCCCTGAACATCCTCTGGGCGAACTCCACGCAGTAGACCTTCCCGTCAGCGCAGATATCTGCGACATGCGACGGAGTGGTGCCGCTGGAAGCTCCCAGATAAAGGACCTTGGAGTCCTTCCTGAACGGGAACTGCTTCCCTCCCACAGTGAGATAGGCAGCGAGCTTGCTCCTCCTAGGATCCCATTCGCGGTACTCGGTACCGGAGATGGTGAACAGCCTCTCTCCGTAGATCCTCCTGCCAGGGCAGAGGGATTCCGTGTAAAGCCTTCCCCTGTCGAGGAAAACCCTGTCCGAAGTGAAGTTCAGTGGCTCCATCGTCCTGTCCATGGTATATTCTTTATAAAATCCTGTCAATCGAGTGACCATGATCACGATTGATACCCTCTCGGCTATCTCGGACGCAGTCCTCGAGGAGATCCGCAAGATCCCGGACTCTAACTGCAAGGGCGACGAGATATGCATAGGAGCGGACGGCACCCCCACCTCCAGGATAGACAAGGTGGCAGAGAACGCCGTCCTGATGTACCTTGAGAGGAACGGTGTGCCGCTGAACGTCCTGAGCGAGGAGATAGGCTTCGTCGACAGGGGAGGGGAGGAGACCCTCGTGCTGGATCCGATAGACGGATCCAACAATGCGATCGCAGGCATACCTTACTACACCGTGTCATTGGGAGTCGGCAAGGACAACCTGTCGGGGATGAGGCTCGGATACATCCGCAACCTGGTCACCGGGGATTCCTATTGGGCCGAGAAAGGCAAGGGCGCTTTCAAGAACGGCGAGAGGATACATGTCCGCAAGCCCGATTTCAAGAACCTGTTCATCATGAACTACATCGGGAAGCACGCACATCCAGATGCGTTCCTGATGTCCAAGAAGGCATCGTCCAGCCGTTGGATGGGATGCTCGTCTCTAGAGATCGTGGAGGTCGCGGAGGGACAGGCGGATGCGTTCTGCATGTATTCGGCTAATTACGTCCACTGCGAGAGGATTGTGGACATCGCGGCCGCTGTGCTGATCCTTAGGGAGGCCGGCGGCGAGATCTATGACATGGAAGGCAACGTCCTCGAGATGAAGTACGATCTCGAGCACAGGAGCAACACCGTTGCTGTAGGCGACAAGACCGTGTTCGATTACCTGGTAAGGGGAAAGGACCCTGTCAGGGGCCACAGGTATGGAATCTATGCAAACACCTCACTCTCCAAGGCTGTTGAATACACGCAGCAGGTGATCGACGCGCTGAAGGGCCAGGAATACGTTGTTGACGATCAGATCGCCAAGATAATGGGCATCGAAGGTACGCCGTTGAAGGACATGGATGTCGACATCGTCATAGTAGTTGGAGGAGACGGCACATTGCTGAGGGTACTCCAGCACACCGATGCGATGGTAATCGGGATCAACGGCGGCAGCGTCGGATTCCTTGCGGAGATCGACCGCGATCACATCAAGGACGGCATAGACCGTCTCATCAAAGGGGACTACACGATAGAGTCCCGTTTCAAGCTCAGCTCTTGGTACAACGGAGAGTACCTGAAGGACTCTGTCAACGAGGCATTGATACACACCTCGTCCGTGGCCAAGATCCGTCATTACAAGATCTACGTCGACGATGTCCTCGCTTGCGAGATGAGGTCCGACGGAGTGATAATCTCAACCCCTACCGGATCGACCTGCTACGCGATGAGTCTCGGTGCGCCTTACATGGACCCCCATGTCGATGCGCTGATGGTCGTGCCCATGGCGGCATACAAGTCAACCTCCAGAGCGTTCGTGGTGCCTGCATCCAGCAAGATAACGGTGGAGTCTGTCCTGGACAAGGATTGCGTCATCGTACTGGACGGTCAGGAGGAGATCCCGATGGAAGGCCGCACAAAGGTGGACTTCATGCTCTCGGACAAGAAGGCGAGGTTCATCAGGTTCGATATGGACTTCTTCTCCCGCGTCCGCGAGAAACTGGTGAATGCGCTATGAACAAGATCAAGGGAGTCAGCATCCATTTCATCGATGGTTTCAATGAGGCCGCCAAATCGGCCTATCCCGATGAGTTCCTGTGCATGCACAGGGAGATTGACGGGGTCATCTCAGAGATGGTCATGCTTCCCGGGACGGTGTTCGGAGATGAGCACAGCTTCCTCAACCAGTGGATGGAGCCAATAGATTACTCCATAGCCGGATCAGCGCATTCGCACCCGGGATATTCCAACGAGCCCTCTGATGCCGACAAGGACTTCTTCAGCAACACTGGCGGTGTCCATTTCATAACCTGCCAGCCTTACGACCGCAACAGCTGGGTGGCATACGATTCCCGCGGAGAGCCCGTGGATCTGGAGATTATTTACTGACCCGCTTCGCACTTCTCCATGAGGCCGTCTATGACCTCCAGGAGGCTGATCAGGTAAAGCTTGTCGTTGGACTCAGCGAAGATGTTGACGACATCCTCCTGGTCCTTGTCGAACGCCACGAAGAATCCTCCGCTGGCCATGTCGACCCTCCAGCACTTGTCCTCGTAGACAGCCATCGGGTTGATGTCGGGCAGGTTGGCGTCCATCATACGGGCGAAGTCCGCCTGGCTGCAGGAGAATCTGAAGGTCTTCTTCTCGGAGAAGTACGTCGGGAGCTTGGAAAGCACCTCGCTCATGTTGTTGGAGCTTGAGAACTGCGACAGGAGAACGGATCCCATGATCGCATCAGGGGACCACGAAATGCCCTTGAAGACGAATCCGCCCTGGTAGTACGTCAGGTCCGCATCCTTCTCGACCAGCATTCTGTGGATGGGTCCGACCGAAGGGTTGGCGACGACGAACTCCATCTGTTCTGGATCGGGGTCAGGGAAGGGAGAATCGACCTCCACGGTCACCTTCCCTCTGAATACATCCTCGATCAGCCAAGTGACGTCCATAGGGACGACGACCTTCTTCGGCTTCAGGTAGAGGATGAAAAGGCATAGGAGCTGCTCGTCGGTGATCGGTTCGCCGGTCTCATCGAACACCCTCATCATCGTTCCCACACGGTTCATTGATATGCCGGTGGATCCGGGGCTGGCGAGGACCAGCGCCTTCATGTGACGGGTGTCGGCCTCTTTGGTGGAAAGGGGGTTGGAGATGAACTCACTGTCCTTCTGGGCGTTGATCGATATGATGTCGGTGCCGATCTTGTTTAGGATCTGCGGAGCCGAATCGGTCCCCAGTCCGCAGTTGCAGTCCAGGACGAGCGACCCTCCGGTGGCAGATCTGGAGAGCGCCATCAGTCTCATGTTGTAATCGTTGATGGCGTTGTAGTATCTCTTGACCGTTCCCAGTTCCTTGAACGGAGGGCGTTTCCTGCCGACCTCGAAAATACGGTCCAGGCGTCTAACCTGGTCCATGCTGAAGAAGCTGCCGTCCTTCTCGATGAGAAGGTATCCGCTCATCAGGTCCTGCTGGCGGAACTCGGTGACGTAGACGCAGCAGTCTCCCATGGATGCTGCCAGTCCTGCCACGGGCTCTGACACTTCACCTATGTCGATGACATCGGTGCCGCTCGAGACGAGTCCTGAGACCAATGCGTTCTTCATCATGGGGCTGCTCTGCATCAGGTCCCTTCCCACGACGACCTTGTCATAGTAGATGGCCAGGGCCTGACCGAGAATTATGCCCATCTCGGGAGTGACATCCTCCGAGGGTGATGACCTCAGAAGAAGCTTTTCCGAATGCTCCATATTCCCTCGTTAGTGACGACAGGTAGAAAAAAGGTTTTCGGTCTCATTCTATCTCCCATTCATTCAATTTTCCCAGGGACCAGTTGTTATAGTACGCTCTAGCGGGCTTTTGCAGAAGGAGGACGATCGCGAGTCCAGATAGGACAATCTGTAGCCATATGTCGAATGCGAAGCTGCCCTGCATGAGCATATCGGTCAACGTCAGAGCCAGGATGAGGAAGAGTGATAGGACGCAGAGCTTGTATGATATGCCCGATCCGATGAACAGGGTGACTGCCAACAGTACCTCCCAAATCGTCATTCCGATGTAGAAAGCGAGCAACATCTCGTAGGTGACCCTGGTAGGTTTGAACAGTTCGGGATAGAGGTAGCAAGAAATGGCGGTAAAAGCCATGTTAACGCCCATTACCAGTATCATGCCTATAGCATAGTTGGCGATGTAAGGGCGCTCCTCTTTCATGGATTCCCCATAATCGTTCCGATATTTGGCGGTGACGATATCGTTATTATGGCGATAAAGGATTGAGGCCCGATGAGGAGACCTGAGGACTGGACGCTCGTGAGGCTCTTGAAGCCGTTCGTTCCCGCTGTAATCATAATAGCGGTCATTCAGGTCATAGGGGTCTTCTCACAGGTTATGGCCATCACCCTGTTGAAGCCGATGCTCAATCAAGGGGTCTACGACCAGGATATGGGGAGCATACTCCACTACGGAATAATCCTGATAGTGCTGACGATAATATCGGCCATAGTCCTGATAACGACATCATACATGGCATCCAAGGTGTCCATGGCGGTCTCCGAGTTCCTTAGGAAGAACATAATGGAGGCCGCGGTGAGGACGGAGAACCTGGAGGCGCTGGGAAGCACCACCAACACCATGACCTGTCTCATCAACGATGTAAATTACGTACATAGATACGTCTTCGAGACACTGAGGACGTACTTGCCGATGCCGTTCCTGATGGCCGTCCTTTTTTGGTATACATACAACATCAATCCTCAGATAGCACTCATCCTGATCTCCACGCTGGTCGTGGTCATACTGCTCACATATCTGGCCACGGCGCGTATAAACAAGCTGTACAGCACACAGATGGAGAAGATGGACAGGGTGAACCTCCTCCTCAGGGAGAAAATGACCGGAGCCCGTACGATCCGTACATACAACGCTTACGATTACGAGAACAAGAAGTTCAGCGAGGCCAGTACGGAATTCGGGGCGATGAACTGGAAGGTCACCCTGAACAGCTACTTCATACCGAACATATCGACCGCCTTCATGTGGGCGTTCATAACATTCATGTTCCTGGCGGCAGCATTGGACAGTTCTGAGACGATCGTCCCCGAGGACATCATTGTGTTCATGCAGTACGCGACCTACATCGTATCGACCCTGGTCATAATCCCTTACCTCTGCATAGAATCCCCCAGGAGCCGTACGTGCTTCGACCGTATCAACAACATCATCCGTTCTGCCGTCGAGGAGGCGAAGGAGCCTGCGTCCCCGGTTATCACGGAGAAGCAGCTGGTGGTCAGAGACCTGAATCTCATCGACAACCTGGGAAGGAAGAGTCTGGACAATGTCAACATGGAGATCAGAAGGGGATCGACGGTCACCATACTGGGAACCACCACCAGCGGGGTCTATTTCCTGTCGAGGATAATCTGGGGCTTCGGGAAGCCGGATTCCGGGAGCGTAACCATCGACGGGATGGACAAGACAAAGGTGGATCCTGCTGTCCTCCGTGAAAGGATGGCGTTTTCAGGCAACAACATGAACATCTTCAGGGGGACGCTGAGGTACAACCTGGATCCCCGCGGCAGGAAGACCGACGAGGAGATAATGGACGTGTGCGACCGTGTCGGACTGACCAGGATGATGTCCGGTGATCTGGACACCGTGATCGATGATGAAACCATGTCCGGGGGACAGAGGCTTTTGGTCATCATGGCCCGCGGTCTCCTGAAGGACGCGGACATAAACGTCTTCGACGACTGCTTCTTCTCGCTGGATCCCGAGACCAAAAATCTCGCTTTGAATGCCGTTCGGGAGATCTGCAGGGGTAGGACCGTGATATTCGTCATGCACGACACCTCCACTTGCGAGATTTCCGATGACATCATACTTATGAACAACGGCCGCGTGGAGGCCGAAGGCAGCCATCAGGCTTTGATGGACACATCCGAGCTTTACAGGAGTATGTACGTCCACGCCAAGGGAGGGCAGGGAACATGGGCCTGATAAGGAATGGCATCGACACCCTTCTGCGCCTGGAGGAGTTCATCGGCTCCGAGAGGAGAACCATGCGCTTCTGCGCCATTTTGTCCCTGGTGGCAACCGTCATCCTGTACACAATCCCGTACATCTGCGGTTGGATGATGGATGGGTTCATGGCCAAGCTGAAGGAGGGGAGCTTCATCAACTTAGCCGACGTTCTGGACATGTGCACAATCATAATCCTGATGATCACCCTTTGGTATGTGTCCACCGCCCATGCGACCAGCAAGATGTCTAAGTTGTCTCTCATGTTCTCAAGGAACCTGAGGGACAGGATCAATGACAAGCTCATGAGGATGCCCATATCCTACATCGACAAGCTCCCACCCGGGGACCTGTCGTCGCGTTTCACCTCGGACATGCCCAAGGTGTCCAAGCTCATATCCGCGGACTATACGGGGTTCATAGTCCATATCACCATGATCCTGGCCATAGCGGTCATGATGCTGATCACGTCCCCGGTCCTGGCGGCCTTCTATCTGCTGCTGACGCCGGTGGTGTTCTTCGCATCCAAACGTCTGACCAAGCATTCGATGGAGGATTACGAGGAACAGAGGAGGAGGGTCGCGGAGATCAACTCCAAGATGAGCGACATCATCGCCGCACACCGCACCATCAAGGTGGAGAACATGCAGGAGCAGGTCCTCAAGGAGTTCGAGGAGTCCAACAAAGGGTTCTCCAAGGCATTTGTGTCGTCGAACATACGCTCGAGTTACATCTCCCCTATCGTCAGCGTGATGGTCAATTCAGGTTACCTCACGACCGTGATCATCGGTGCGGTGCTCCTGTACTACGGTGAGCTCGACATAGGTATGTTCCTGACGTTTATGATTTACGTCAGGGTAGTGAACACCCCCTTGTTGATGACCGTGACCATCTACGACAGTGTGAAGGACGAGATGATCTCGGTCCGGAGGATCATCGAGATATTGGACGCACCGGAGGAGCCCAAACCCGATCCCGGGAGTGGATACGGGATCAGGAAAGGGGAGGTGGAATTCGACGATGTCTGCTTCTCATACGTGGAGGGCAAGCCCATTTTGAGGAATCTTTCTTTCAAGGTGCAGCCCGGCAAGTTCACCGTCATAGCGGGACCTACCGCTTCGGGCAAATCTACCACTGCGAACCTTCTCATGGGCCTTTACAAACCCGATTCAGGCCATGTCAGGATAGACGGCGTAGATATCGAGAGGATACGCGGAGAGACCACAGGCAGGGACATCTGCTACGTCATGCAGTATCCTTGGGTGATAGAAGGTTCGATCAGGGAGAACATAATCTACAACCGCCCGGACCTGACCGAGGAGGAGATGGTCAGGGTAGCCGAGAGGACGGGGCTCAACATCTATGTCGGTACGCTTCCCAACGGATACGATACGATGGTCGGAGAGGATATGCATCGTATTCCTCTGGCACAGCGCAGGATGCTGTCTATGTCGCGTGCGCTTATCAGCGATCCCAAGGTGCTCGTCCTCGACGAGACCGTAGCGGGTTTGGACCCGATCACCGGTCAGGCGATCATCGATCAGCTCCAGGAATTGAAGAAGGATCGCACCATCATAATGATCAGTCACAACCAAGCCGTGATCAATCAGGCGGACGAAGTAATCTATCTTTCTAACGGTAGAGTGTTAGCGTAAAATTGGATGTTAACTCCAGTTAATACCTATGCAATACTGGAACAGTCGACAACCTTTCACCGATACACTTACCTTTGTTCAGTATTCCCCATTTGGATGATTATTTGGCCATAATAGTCGAGCCAGATATCAAAAAATTAAAGAATCTTTAAATACCGACTAATCGGATACTTGTTCTGGGGGCATTCTATTGGTTATGGAACGCATTGACCTGGAAAAAGCAAAGACAATTGCGAAGAACAAGGGATTGAAGCCCGGCAAAGTGAAGGGAACCTCTGGTATTCAGTTTACCAAGGGAAAGAACAACAGGCTTGACGTCATCGAGTGGTCGGAGTTCGAGCAGATCCTTGCAAAGAGGAAGCTCGCAATCTACGAGTCCGGCGGCTGGATGAAGATCATGAAAGCCTGATGGTTTTCTGAACTTCTTCAGAACCTCGAAACCCTGTCCCGGGAACGGGGCGGGCCTTTCCATCTTACTTTTATACAAGGATGTATTCACAGTCATTGGCCTGACGTGCAAGGGTATCCGAGCCTGGCCAAAGGAGATAGGTTCAGGGCCTATTCTCGTAGGAGTTCGAGGGTTCAAATCCCTTCCCTTGCACCACTTTTGATTATGACCTAATCGAGCATAATATTTAACCGATGTAGTTCTAACACAGGTTCATGACAGAACAGATTGATAATGCTGGAAAACTGCGCAAGATTTCGCCTTTTGCGGTGACTGTGGCGGCAGTTGTGCTGGTGTTATTTGCTTCATTTATCGTCTACGACGGCGGACAGAAGGAGATGGATCTGGATGGCGATTGGCATCTAGCATCGTATGCCGAAGGGTACTATGACGATGACGGCAGCACCGTATATGAGACGTACGATCCGAAGTATCTGTGGGACGAGGTCGCGACCTTCGAGGAGATCGGAGACGGGATATACTCCATGCATCTGGATGGCAGTGAATATATCTGTGTGGCCAACGGCAACACGATGATGACTGGTGGCATTTGGGATTTCACGAACACGTCCATATTGACCAAGATTGAGGATACAATCATAGTCTCATCGTTCCTTGACGGCTATATCGGTGTGGCCAGAATGATCTTCGAGCGTCAGGATCCCGGTGACAGGCTCGTGGCGGGATCGAGGGAGGCTTCATGGGGAGATTCCTACGAATTCCAAGAAGGTGATGTGTACGAGGCTTTCATTGCGAACCAGTACACCGAAGATGGTATCATCGACCACCTTTCCGAGAACCGCTACCTGACGATCAACGGGGTCAAGCCCGGTATTATGTTCTACAACTCTCACGGTGACCAAACCGACCTCGATTTCGTCGCGGTGAAGGTATCGCCTAATGACTGGATGGCAATCTCAGATTATGATAGCGACACCTGCCTTATCGATATGGTGCATATCGAGGACGGGGTCATATATACAGCATCCTACGACAATACCAACGGCGATATCGAACTTTGGCAGGTATGTTACGGTGACGAGAGCAAAGTCGTGAAGGCCCCCAGCACCCTTTGGGGCAAGCGTTACGAGGGAACCTTCAACGCATATGTCGAGGAGAATGGAGTAGTTCTGAGGTCTATGGAGGACGAAGTGGCCATAACGTTCGACTTTGTCGATCCCAACACTAACGTTATAGAGGTCACCTTGTTTGCGCCCGAGGGGGATTCTTATTTTGGTGCGATGCTTTTCCCCAACGAATCTGGCTACAGTTTCTATATGGAATCGGTCTACGATAACAACGGAGAAACGTTCTGGGGATATTACTTCGGAACGATATCTAAGGACCTTAAGAAGATCACGATTGTCGGAACAGCGGATAACGCCGCCGGCACCTACATGATCTTCAACAATGTCTTCAAACTGGCAGAGTGAAACCTTTCAGGGCGGGACCAGACGGTCCTGCCCTTCATTTTTACTTGACAAAAGCGAGCGTTATTACCGCATATTTTTGTTACTGGCCATTCCTTCCTGCTAATGGGGCATCAAGTCTACATGAGCTGCGTTATACCCGAATCGAATAGAATTATAGGTCAGATCACAGCGCCGCTAGTACCGTTCCAGATACTACTATGGACAAGACTATGATCTCGATGAGTGCCCGGAACCAGTCCTTCTCTCTGATTAGACCTATCAGCGCTGCTATGACTGCGAATATGACCTTTTCTTCACTCGTTTGTCCTGAGAAATACTCGCAGGAGGCTCGCTACTCGATGGTCGGATTGTGACTGGAGTGGGTGTGCTTTGCACTAATAAATGGTACTGGTTTTGGTGCAAGACGTTCGATGTGATTGGGGTCAAAAATCGGTGTTTTTGGTGCTTTTTCGGAAATGCTAGGGGGTTGTGCAAACCTTCCCTTGCATCATTTATTCCATTTAATGTCCGATCGTACTGGCAATCCGTTCTCCATAACACCATATTGTTCATTTTTGTCACGAGCGAGACATAACCAATTTATAGCGTATAGGCGGGTTTATTATTCATGTCCGAGCTGTCGGTCAAGATAGACAATTTCTTCCACATAACCGAGAGGGGCTCGGACTTGAAGACCGAGATCAAGGGAGGAGTCATAACCTTCCTTGCGATGTTCTACATCCTCGCGGTCAACCCGAGTATTCTGGCTCCGGCTGCGGGAGAAGAACTGTTCGGCCAGCTTGTAACCGCCACGGCACTGGCCTCATGCGTCTCATGTATACTCATGGGGCTGTATGCGAGATTCCCGATAGCTTTGGCCCCCGGAATGGGTATCAACGCATTCGTCTCGTACACAGTCGTCCTGAGCATGGGATTCAGCTATCCCCAGGCATTGCTCATTGTCCTCATCTCCGGTATCGCCTTCTTCATCCTGACGGTCAGCGGTCTTAGAATGAAGATCCTTCAGGCCATACCGATGGTGATGAAACTGGCGATCACCGCAGGTATAGGATTCTTCATCGTGGTCGTCGGACTGTTTAACGCAGGAATTATCATTCATGCGACCGGTTCCGCTCTGGAGCTCGGCGACCTATCTGCACCCGGTACGCTTCTCGCCTTGGCCTGCATCGTCATAACGATGTTCTTCTGGGCCAGGAATAGCTGGGGAGCCGTCCTGATCGGTATCATAGCGACCATCATCATCGGATTTGTCGGAGGGGCCCTGTTCGGTTGGGATACGGTCGTCAACGGGGCGCAGCTCATCCCAGGAGTGGGAACGGCCGCTATAACGGATCTCATCAGTATGCCTGATTTCGGGTTGTTCGGTGTCGTGTTCGATATAGGGTCGATCGAGGGCACGATGTGGTCGGCGTTCATAGTATCCATCATATCTCTGCTGATCATCGATATGTTCGATACTACGGGGACCATAGTCGGGGTCTCGCGTTCCGCCGGCATCATGGACGAGGACGGGGAGATCAAGGGCAACGAGAAGGCCCTGGAGGTCGACGCGGTAGCGACCGTCTTCGGTGCCGTCGCAGGTACTTCCACCACCACTTCTTTCATCGAGTCAAGCACCGGTATAGCCGCTGGGGCCAGGACGGGACTGATGGCGGTCGTTGTAGGACTGTTGTTCATGGCCATGCTGTTCTTCGTACCGGCATTCGCCATAATCACGCCGGCATGTACGGTGGGTGCGTTGTTCCTCGTGGGTTTGGCCATGATCACCGCCCTGAGGGAGATAGAATGGAACGATTACACCACCATCGCAACGGTGTTCGTCACGCTGTTCATGATGGGCTTGTCGGGATCGATAACCAATGGAATCGCTCTGGGAACGTTCGCTTACATCATCTGCATGGTGGCAGAGGGCAAATGGAGAGACATCTCACTGGTCCTGTGGGCATTCGAGATAATATTCCTGGTGCACTTCATTCTCCTTTACGAGTTCACACCCTGATCCATCGGCAGGGCATTCAGCGTCAGGGGATCTGCTGAAAAAGGATGCTGTGCATCCGTAAGTGTGATTGATGATCGGATCAGATCCTCTCCACGACCTCCGACCAGGATTTCAGCCTGTCGAAGGTCATCAGCCTGCAGCCGTCGCAGGTTGTGTAGGAATGGTCGATGTACTTCGATATCTTCAGAAGGGTCTCCGCATCCTCTGCGCTGATCTTCCCGGAATCGGCCGCCCTGTTGATGTAAGGGTCGAGGGTGCCGGCTATCCTTTCTTCGCCCAGAAGGGCTTTCAGCTTCTCTTCCAGCCTTATCCTGTACTGGCTGGCCGAACAGATGGATTTGGACGTGTTGCATGCTACTTCGGTCATGGGTAAAGGGACGTCATAGGAGCGTATAAAGGGGGTCGGAAACATTGGCCGTTAACCCGTGCAGGTACATAGTTGCGTTCGATAACAAGGTTTTGATACGATTAGAGTCGGACCGGAGATGTAAATCCCCTGCATCCAACTCTTCCATCATCAGTACTGAGTATACCACTAACATAAGCGGCACCGCTGTGACGGCGAAAGTACTTCTCGCTTCATCGGACCCCATTTCTCTTACCTGGACCGTTGTGGGGGTTCGTTGTAACGTTGTTTTTCATCGATGTTTGAGCTGATTTTGTACAATCTAAAGTTTAGAAATAAAACTCATTTAAAGTAAGTACTTCCTATAAATGAACATAATAAATCATGTAAATTCATAATATATGCGGAAAAAGTGGCAAAATCATCATTATAATTTGGCTCGCTAAATACAATATACGAACCGTCGATCCAGCGTGGTCACATCATGGCCAGGAATGCACCAGAGACAACAATCGCCACAACGACGCCTGCCACGGCAGCCCATTTCCAATCCTTCTCGAGGATAAGGCCTATGAATGCAGTCACAACTGCGAACATCGGGGACGTTATCAGGATTAGTACTCCGTAGTAAAGGAAAGGGTTGCCTTCCGTCATGAACTCCCCTATAACGATCAGGATCAGTCCCAATACGATTCCGATGCGGAGGGTCCATGCTATCGCCTTGTTCATGTTCACAGTATCCCTCCCACACGCAGAAGTACGAGAGTGGCCATAAAGAATAGGACCACCGAGAAGTATCTCCTGATGTATTTGGTGTCCAGCTTCCTCGCCAGGTACGTTCCCAACAATGCACCTATGAATGCACCTATGGCCACGCCTCCCGCGAAGGTCAGGTCGAGTTGACCGCTGAAGAAGTAGGTTATGGCGCCGGAGAACGCGGTGATCCCGATCATGTAGCTGCTCGTTGAACTGGCTGCCTTCATGGGGACGTGCATTATCAGATTCATCACGGGGACCTTGATGGCTCCCCCTCCGACTCCAGTCATGGAGGACATCATTCCCGCGAACACACATGCCAAACTGCCTGTGCCGGCGTTTTGCACATGATACGAGATGCACTCGCCGCTGGCCTCGTCCTTGTATTCGAAGCACATCTTGCCTCCGTTACCGTTTGGTTCCACGACCCTCTCTGGACTGAGTATCATCCTGATACCACTGTAGATCATCACGGCGCAGAAGATCAGGCTCAGTAGCCATTCCTGCAGATATCCCGCGATCAAAGCTCCGGCCACGGCACCTATGGTGGTGGTCACCTCGAGCATCAATCCGAGACGGATGTTGGCCAGCCCTTTCTCTACGAATACGCTGGACGCCCCAACGGACCCTGCCACGATCCCCACCAGGCTGACGGCAGCCGCTTCGGCGGGCGCCATACCGAATGCGAGCATCAGAACGGGGACGAATATCACTCCGCCCCCCAATCCGAAGAGCGCACCCATGACGCCGGCTCCCGCTCCGAGGGCTATCAGTCCCAAAAGGATGAGGATCTCCATGGAAAACAGCATCTAATCGGGCGATATAGTTTTATCCGCAACCCCGATTCAAAGCCGTGGCCATATTACTCGTTAGATACGCTGAGATCGGGTTGAAGAGCACACCTGTCCGCAAGAGGTTCGAGAGCACGCTGAAGGATAACATGCTCAACATGCTCATGGAGGACGGGGTCGAGGCACTGGTCACCAACAAGGGTGCGAGATTCTACATAGAGGCCACAGATATCGATGCCGCGGTGAGATCCGCCAGGAAGGTCTTCGGAATCGCCTCCATATCCATTGCAGAAGAGTGCTCCTCCAAGATGGAGGACATGTGCCGCACCGGTGCGGAATATTCCCTGTCAAGGCTGTCCGAGGGGCAGTCCTTCGCTGTCAAGGCACGCAGGGAGGGAACACAGGGATACACAAGCCTCGACATGGGCAAGGAGATAGGCTCCGCCATATTCCTCGCCAATGAGGACAAGGGCGTCAAGGTCGATCTCACGGATCCCGACGTGGTGTTCTTCGTGGAGGCCCGCGACAACCGCGCGTTCATCTTCCAGGATTACATCAGATGCCACGCGGGACTCCCGGTGGGGACGCAGGGCAAGGTCATCGCAGACATCGACGGTTCTGAGAGGAGCATCGTGTCCGCATGGCTGATGATGAAGCGTGGATGCAGGGTCATGATCAGAGGCGACGGGGACTTCTCTCCCCTGAAGCAGTACGATACCTACCTGAGGAAGTTCAATCCAGAGAAGGACGACGAGAAGAAGATCCTTGGAATCGTCATGGGGACTGACCTCAAGGACCTGGAGGGCGTGGATGTCAGTCAGTATGAGCTCCCTGTATTCTTCCCGACCATCGGAATGACCGACGAAGAAGTCCATGTTTTTTTCGAGACCATAACCAAAGGCCTCTGAATCCTTTAGAGCAAAAACAAGAAATATCCGCCCTTGCGGGCGGTTAAATGGTTTTACCTGAACGTAAGTGAGATCACTTGATTCTTCTCTGGTTCGCCTTGACCGAGGGTCTGGCCTTCTCAGCACCCTTTCCGGTGTGCCTCATTCCACGTCCCTTCTGTCCGGCGGAGGTCTTTCCGCGGTAGACACGGTTGGTGTGTGTCTTCTCGCAGATCCAGTTGATCTTGGGGTCGGCCTTGATGACGGGGTGTGCGGGATCGACGAGGATGACCTCATACCACTCCTGCTGTCCGTCTGCACCTACCCAGTAGGAGTTCAGAACCTCGAGGTTGGGGTATCTCTTCGCAGTCCTCTCCTCGGCCATCCTCTGGATGCTCTTGCCGGTGATGATCTGGTTGATTCCCTTCCTCTTTGCTCTCCTACCTGTGACGATGGCCCTCTTGCGGAAGGATCCCTTCCTGACCCTCGCCCTTACGATGACGTATCCCTGCTTGGCCTTGTATCCGAGTGCTCTGGCCCTGTCCAGACGGGTGGGCTTGTCGACGCGGACGAAGTTCTCCTCCTTCCTCCACTTGATGCGGCGCTCGTAGTTCAATGCCTTGACGTATGATTTCTCGGGTACGTCCCATGCATCAGCGATGTAGCTGTACATGCTCTTCCCGTTGACCGGGCGTGTTTCCTGAGTCTCTTCGCTCATTTTAATCACCTTTACGGATTCACCTTTCACGGCACATTTCCGTTCGTGAGGCTAAACGTCTCACAGGATTAGGGGATGACTAGGTCGTATATAAAGGGGATAGTGCGCGCATTTAGGTTCGCGAATAAAGGGATAAAATCTCAGGACGGTTATACGCTGTCCGATCAAGATGTCCTCCAACGTGCCCGAGAGTCTCCAGAAGGTCCTTTCCGACGTCAAGCGTCCGGCCATGGCTTTCTCAGGAGGCGCCGATTCCACATACGTCCTCTACGCATGCGGGGAGTTGGGATTGGACGTCATACCCTACTTCGTCAAGGGGGCATTCCAGACCGAGAGGGAGATGAGGAGGGCGACGGAACTGGCATCCTCGTTGGGATTCGATCTGAGCGTCATCCATTTCGACGTGATGTCCAGGGACGAGATCCTCGAGAACACGGAGGAGCGCTGCTACCTCTGCAAGAAGATGATCATGAACCTGATATCCGAGGAGGCCAAGGAGGATGGTAGGAAGGTCATACTCGACGGGACCAACGCATCTGATGATATCGGCGAGAGGCCGGGAATGAGGGTCCTGGGGGAGCTGGGCATAAGGTCCCCGCTGAAGGAGGCCGGGCTCTCCAAGCAGGACATCAGGGAACTTTCCAAGAAGGCAGGCCTTCCTACATGGGACATGCCGTCCGATTCATGTCTGGCCACGCGCATACCGCACGGTACCGCCATCACCCGCGAGCTTCTGATCCGTACCGAGGATGCCGAGGCGGACATCAGGGAGCTGGGCTTCAGGGACTTCAGGGTCCGTACCATAGGGGATGGGGCCCTGTTGGAGACGGAGATGGAACAGAACGACCTGCTGGACAAGAAGCGCCACAAGGTGGAGAAGACGCTTCTGAAGTACTACGATTCCGTCTCATACGGAATAAGGAGGTCGCAGCTATGAATCCGAAGGAGATCCTGGAGGCCGTTAGGGACGGCAGCATGTCAGTCGATGATGCGGAGCGCATGCTGCGCTCCAGACCGTTCGTCGATCTTGGGTTCGCAAAGGTGGACACACAGAGGAGGTCCAGACAGGGTGTTTCGGAGGTCATCTACGGCGCTAGCAAGACTCCGGAGCAGTGCGTCAAGATCGCCTCCACTCTGCTTGAGAACGGGTCGGAATGCGTAATGGTCACCCGCTGCGGGAAGGAGGTCCATGATCTTGCGGAATCATCCGGATTGGAATCATACTATCATCAGGATGCAAGGATCTGCATCTTGGGAAGGGTTCCCGATGCAGAGAGGGAATCATACGTCTGCGTAGTCTGCGCAGGCACCAGCGACATACCTGTCGCCGAGGAGGCGGCGGTTACCGCTGAGATCCTCGGATGCAAGGTGAAGCGCCTGTACGATGCCGGTGTGGCGGGCATACACCGTCTGCTCTCCGATGCGGATACGATAATGGGGGCCACCGCTGTAGTTGTGGCCGCAGGAATGGAGGGAGCTCTCCCGAGTGTCGTCGGAGGATTGGTTAGCGTACCGGTCATCGCAGTTCCGACATCGGTGGGATACGGGGCATCCTTCGAAGGATTGACAGCATTGCTGGCTATGATGAATTCCTGTGCATCAACGGTCAGCGTCGTGAACATAGACAACGGCTTCGGTGCGGGCTATATCGCATCATTGATCGACAGGAAGGGATGAAGATGAAGGTGCTCTATCTAGAATGCAATGCCGGGGTATCGGGCGACATGCTCATGGGTGCGTTGACGGACCTCATGCCTGAGGATTTCGATCTCTCATCAATGGTTTCCTCCATCGGCATCCCGAGGGTCAAAGTCATCAGAGAAAATACCGAACGGGCACACCTGAGAGGGGTCCATGCAAAGGTTCTCATCGATGGGAAAGAGGAAGTAGAAAGCGAACCCCAGATTCACCACCATAGGAAATTGGAAGAGATCCTCGATATGATCAGGGGATTGGCCATTCCAGAGGATGTGAAGGAAGATGCCATCGCTATCTACAGAAGCATAGCCGATGCAGAATCGGAGGCCCACGGCGTTCCTGTCTCTGAGGTACATCTGCATGAGGTGGGTATGCTGGACGCGATCGCTGATATCGTCATAGACTGTATGCTCATCAAAGAATTGGCACCGGACACAGTGATAGCATCACCCATCCGTACAGGCTTCGGTTACGCACAGTGTGCCCACGGTTCTGTACCGATTCCCGCTCCTGCTACTGCTAGTCTTCTCAAAGGTATCCCTTGTTATGCGGGGGATGAGGAAGGCGAGTTTGCCACCCCTACTGGCGTTGCCATCTTGAAGCATTTCAGCGATGGATTCGGACAGAGGCCGACGATGTCGATAGACAACATCGGGAAGGGATTGGGAACGAAGGAATTCCGGATCCCGAACGTCCTCAGGGCCTTCATCGGTCAGGCAGAGCAATCGATGCCGACGGTGACAGTTCTTGAATGCAACATCGATGATATGACCCCAGAGGATCTCGGAGGGGTAATCGATCTCCTTCTGGCAGACGGTGCTTTGGATGTCACCGTCTCATCGGTCCTGATGAAGAAGGGTAGATTGGGCCATCTGCTGAAGTGCCTATGCCGCCGCGAGGACAGGGACAGGCTGGCGAAATCGATATTGTCCCGTACAAGCACCATAGGGATAAGGTTCTGGGAAGCGGATCGTTACGAAATGGTATCCAGAAAGACGGCCATCCAGACAAGTTATGGGAAGGTGGGCGTCAAGGTATCGGAAGGATACAGCGTTCGCAAGTGGAAGTTCGAGCACGACGATCTGAAGGCGCTGGCAGAGAAGAACGGAATGACTGTAGACGAGTTACGTAAGAAGATATCCTCAGAGATCTCGGATGACGACATAATCTGATGAATCACCAATTATTATGACCAAAAGGGACAAACAGCAGTCCTTTTCTTCTATAATTGGTTCTTTTTGCCGTTTTTAAGGCTATTTTCTTTCTTCGTTTTTATATAAACGTTAACGGAAGGACCGTTAAGTTGGATGCAAGGGCCAGTTTTCAATTATAGTCACAAATCACTTAAAAGGCATAGTAACACGATTTTAGATTGAGTGTTACTTAAATATGAATTAGATATTTCTGCAAGCATGGAGAAAAAAGCTCTAATTGCAATCGTAGCCGTGATCGCGGTTATCGCCGTCGGCTGCGTTGCGTATATGCTGCTCGCCAATTCTTCCGATCCCGGAAAGGATTATGAAACTGATTTCGCAAACAAACAAATCGAGATTGTCGACAACCTTGACGATGGAATCGTGGCCGTAGGACAGGATTCCTTCAGGTGGATGACATACTTCGGACTGGCCGACAAATGCGTTATGGTAGACATGAACGATATGACCAACTATCTCGGTAAATCTTTCATGTATGTCGGACGTGCTCTCGTGGATATCGAGGGAGGAGACAGCGCTACCTTGAAAGCAGACGATCCCGCCAGGGCATACTTCACACATACCAACTGCGGTGTGACCGATGAAGATGTCGCAACGATCATCGATCTCAAACCTTCGATCGTGGTTGTTCCTGCAGAATTCTACACCGATTATTCTCTCCAGATGGCTGCCATCGAGAGAGCGGGCATCAAGACCCTTGGAATCGGATACATCTACACGTTCCTGAAGGAGGATACCTTCGAGATCACAGACGATCTCAAGAAGCAGATCGGAATCATCTCCAAGGCACTCAACCAGAGCAAGAGAGGTAACGAGCTTCTCAACGCCTTCTCGTACCTTACCAACGACCTGTCCAAGCTGAGGTCCAAGATCACCGACACGAAGACCGCATATGTGGGAGCTCTCGCATACAACGGAGCCCACGGTCTGGATTCATCCATACCCTACCACATGCCCATGGCTCTCGCCGGAATAGACAACATCCTCGAGGGCAAGGCCGTCTACGAGGGTTCCGGTGTGAAGACATACAATGCAGCAGACATTGCGGCAAACATTGATGATGACACCATCCTGTTCGTCGATGCATCCGGTTACTTCCAGAACACCACCAACGAGTCGAAGGGAGTCGCTAAGCTGTTCCAGGGACACGAGGCATACATCGTTGCGGACTACATCTGGACTGGAATCAACTACGATACCATCTTCGTCAGTGCTTACCAGATGCTGATGTACGCCTACGGTGACGACGTTCTGACCGAGGAGCAGTTCATATCTAAGATCAACAAGGTCTACGATCTGTTCTACGGAACCCACCTGAGCAACCGTAACATCTCCGTATTCAGTAAATATTCGGTAGAGCTCCCCGAACCGGGCGAGAATATCTTCGAGGATATGAGCGAGTTCCACGAGGTAGTAAGGGGCAACCCTGTCTCCGGTGTGGTCTTCATAGACACTGAAGGAAACCTTTCCTGGGCTTGAGCCCTATGCCCCCTTCGGGGGGCTCTTAAGATAACATGGAAAAAGGGATTGAGGATTTCAAGAGGCACTCGCATCGCAAGTTGATGATCGTTGTGGCCATGATGCTGTTCACTTTGGTAGCAGCAGTGGTGACGCTGAAACTCGACGTGAAATACCTGAGCTTTCTGGACATCTTCAATATCATTTTCAACAGATCGGACCCTACAATCCCCATCAAGGACGACATCATAATCTGGGATCTGGGGCTTCCACGTATATTGTCATGTATCCTGGCCGGTTTCGCACTGGGAATCGCCGGTGCAGTCATGCAATGCGTTCTGAAGAACCCTCTCGGTTCACCCTACACATTGGGAGTTTCCAATGCATCGGCATTCGGAGCGGCCGTAGGTATCGTTCTCCTGGGCGGAGGATTCATATCCGGTCAGAGTCAGGCCAGCATCGTTGTGAGCAACCCATACATCGTTGCCAGCAGTGCTTTCGTCTGGGCCATGATCGCAACAGGCATAATCATCCTCTTGGTCAAGATAACCAAGGTCTCTCCGGAGACCATGGTCCTGGCAGGAGTAGCTCTGAGCTCCATATTCTCTGCCGGAATCAGTCTGCTGCAGTACATGTACAACGAATACGCGCTATCGACGATAGTGTTCTGGCAGTTCGGATCGATGGGAAAGGCCGGATGGGATCAATTGGGCCTGATCGCAGCCGTATCCGCTGTGGCCATCGCATTCTTCCTGTACAGCCGCATGGACTACAATGCGCTGGATTCAGGCGATGAAGTCGCATCGTCCCTTGGTGTCAAGGTCGATAGGCTCAGGCTGGTGACGCTGTTCATTGCAGCATTGCTGACCTCCATTGTCGTATCATTCATGGGTGTCGTAGCATTCATCGGTCTTCTCGGACCGCACATCGTGCGCAGGTTCGTCGGAACCGATCACCGTTATGTGCTTCCGGGTTCCATGTTTCTGGGAGCGATAATTCTGCTGATATCCGATTGTGTGGGCCAGACCGCGATGGATTTCACACTTCCTGTGGGAATCATCACATCGTTCCTCGGAGGACCGCTGTTCCTGTACTTGCTTATCAGAGGATATTCCAAACGCAACGGGCGCATAGCCGAATTCATCTCGAGGAGGAAGCGCGATGCCCGTACTTGAGGTAGAGGACCTCCATTTCTCCTATGGGGAGAGGGAAGTGCTGAAGGGGATGACGATGTCTGCCGATTCGAATCAGATAGTGTCGATCCTCGGACCCAACGGAGTCGGAAAGACGACTCTGCTGAGATGCATATGCAACATGCTTGTGCCTTCGTCCGGTTCGGTGAATGTGTGCGGTGAGAGACTGAACGATCTCGATCCGCGCGATATGGCCAAACTGGTGGCCTACGTCCCCCAGAAAGCGGATGTAACCCATGCGACCGTATTCGATTCTGTCCTTATCGGTCGCCGCCCGCATATCGGCCTCACTTATTCTGACAAGGATCTCGAGATAGCTTGGGATGTAATCAGATCCCTTGGGTTGGGGGACAGGTCCCTGGATTTCGTGGATGAGATCAGCGGCGGTGAATTCCAGAAGGTACAGATTGCCAGGGCATTGGCGCAGGATCCGAAACTATTGGTCCTCGATGAGCCCTCTAACAATCTGGACATCGCCAATCAGCATATCTCCATGAAGATGATCGAGGGCGCTGCCAGGAGAAGGGGATTGTGCACGGTGATGACCATGCACGACATCAATCTCGCCGCATATTATTCCGATAAGTTCCTATTCGTCAAGGATGGGCGCATCGCTGCCTATGGCGGGCACGAAGTGATAACTCCCGAGATAATCAAAGATGTCTACGGGATAGATGCTGATGTGATTCAGCATAAGGGTATGACGGTGGTCGTACCATCGAAGGAGCAGCCAGATGTAGATTCGGCCCTTCTCAGCACCATGGGTGGTCTTTGATGTCCGATATCCATCCTTCCGTTGGCGAGGGAAAGAGTCATGACGATATGATCAAGTTCTGGGAGGACTACTCCCAGCAATACTCCGGCGAGCAGCAGGGGGACATACCTAAACGCATCGTGGACAGGCTTTTCGAGGTCGGGGCATTTCAGGGTAACGACTGCATAATGGAGATCGGATCCGGACCAGGAACCTACTCACTGGAGATCGCACCAAGAGCCCGCATCCTCGTATGCATGGACTCATCCCCATCGATGCTGGACCGCCTCAAATCAGAGTCCAAAAGGAGAGGCATCACCAATATCGAGTGTTTCGTGAAGGATTGGACGGAGTACATCCCCAGCAAGGGCTATGATGCCTGCATCGCAACACTATGTCCAGGTACCGGGAGCCCGGAATCCATCGAACGCATGGAGGCGACCGCAAGGAGGTCCTGTGCGCTGGTCTCATGGGTGGTGAACCACGGAGATGACCTGGACGCTATGATCTGGAAGGAACTCGGGAAGGATTACGGGTACGGTTTCAGATCATCTACGGCCGTTCAGGATTGGCTGTCCGAGAACGGAAGGGATCCCAAGGTGGAGTTCTTCAAAACGGAAATCGTCAAGGACATTCCGATTTCAGCTTTGGCCGAGAAGGAGAGAGCAGCCTTTGCCGTTTATGGCAAGGACATCGATGCTGAAGGCATCATCAGAAAGGTTCTGGGATCCGAGATAGATGGCGACATCCTGCACTATCGTGCAGTAAATTAGATGAAGCTGATCTATTGGGATTCGGAATAAGATCAGTACTTGAACTTCCCGTCGACGAACTCGACCTCGGACCTCTCGCCGTCCGGCCAGGTGTGGTATCCGACGCCCTGTGCCTTTCCGTACTTGAAGTACGCCTCGTCCTTCGATCCGTCGGGATAGGTGATTATGCCCTTTCCGTGGTACATGTTCTCCCTGAACTCGCCCTCGTACTTCTCGCCGGTCGCCTTCAGGTAGATGCCGTAGCCCTCGAACATGTTGCTGACGAACTCGCCGGTGTAGCGGTCCCCGTCAGCGCAGATGTAGACGCCTTTGCCGTGGAACATCCCGTCCCTGAACTGGCCTTCGTACCTGGCGCCGGATGCGAACTTGTAGATCCCGTGTCCGTTGAAGTTACCGTACTCGATCTCCCCGTCATAGACGTCCCCGTTGGGCATCTTGATCTCTTGAAGCTTTGGCATTCTCTCACCTATGGACATGGTATCCTGTCTCCCTCTAATAAACAGTATTGCTGTTCAGAGGCATCGTGAACCGATGAACGATGCGGTCAATCAGAAGAAGTCGTCCAGGCTCTTCGTCTTAGGCTTCGGTTTCTCTGGCGGAGCAGGTTCGGATTTCTTCTTGGAGGCCTCTGTGTTGGAAGCGAACTTACCGCTGAACAGTGTCGCCTGCTGGTTGCCCATGAGGAGATCCTTTTCCTCCCAGCCGAATACCTCTGTGATGCGAGAGGCCGTCTGGGAGAGGCGCTCCGCATAGTACTTGTAATCCGGTTTTCCGGTGAACTCCACCCCGCTGACGTACGGTTCAACCGTTTGAGGTGCGGACTTTGAATCAGTGACGATCCACGATACCTTCATCCCGGGGATGAAGTCGTATCCCATTTCGATCATCTTCTTGGCCGCCTGGACGTTGGCCATCCTATCAGGGTTCTCGTATGCGTTGAGGTCCTTGCAGGTCTTGGAGATCACTAGGTCGTCGATATCCACCTTCCCGTTCTTGACGGATTGGATGGTGTTCTTCACCATCGTCAGCGCCTCATCGTTCTTTTCCTCAAGTATCATCTCGAAGAGGTCCGTTAGCATCCTGCTCTGGAGGTCGAAGGAATCCGATCTCCTGATCTCATAACCCCTGACGAGGAGCTCGTCCTCGGCCTTGGGCCAGACTACCTTTCCGACATACCTCTTCTTCATTCCGTGCGTGAACATGGGCTCGAGGATCTTCTCGAACTCTAACACCCCGCCTTCAACAGAAAATCTCTCTGCCATCTTTTTCCCGAACTCCACTGATCCTTCCAGATTGTTCTCCGGGGACTGCATGAATATGGAATCCGTATCGGAGTAGATCACGTGGGTTCCCTCGGATTCCACCTGGTTGATGATCCCTTTGGTATTCGCTCTGGCGAATGCCGTGATGGCGGCTCCGATGCTCTTGTCGGTGAACCTGTAGAACGTGGAAGCGAACACGCCGTAGAACGTGTTCATGAGGACCTTGACCGCAGCCTGAAGTCCGTCCAGATAGTTGTGTTCGTGAGGGTCCTCGGTCTTCTTCATCAGTTTCTTGATGCGGTCCCTCTCGTCCATGAGGTCCGATAGGATCCTAGGCAGGAGACCTTCCCTGCGCTCCTTGGACGTGAACCTTGCACCGGAGGGACTGACGATCTCACCATCCTCGCAGAGCGTCGTGAAGCAGATGTTCTTCGCTATGATCAGCGACGGGTACATGGACTTGAAGTCCTCTACGCAGACCCAATGGTAGAGCCCAGGGGTCATGCTGTGGACATACCCGCCCTCGATTTGGTCGGCCCCTGCGATTCTTGCGCCCATGAGGGGCACTGCGACCTTGCTCCTGTCCGCCGCACGGATGAGGAGCGAATCGGCCAGCTGCGACGATCCGGATGTCATGACATCCTCTATCGTCAGCTTGGACACGGCGGCTAGATCCATATCCTTGCGGACGGTTCCCACCTCAAGAAGAATGCGCAGTGCCAGCTCCGCATCTTTAAAGCAGTATTCTATGACCTTCTCTCTGTTGTTGATCCATTCGGAATCCATGTTCTTCGGATCAACGTCGAGCTTGCCCTCGCCGAGCAGCATCATTGAGACGGCGTTGAGCGTCTCCTGTTTAGGGCGCAGCTGCTTCTTCACAGCCCACCATGCATCACAGACGAGACGTCCCTTCACTCTCCAGAACCTGTCGCTGATGAGGCGCGGCTGGCTTCCGTCGCGTCCCCACGGGAGGGCATCCTTCATCTTCAGGGCCTTGGCCCTCTCCATGATTTTCCTGATGTCATAGTTGTCGATATTGTAACCGGTTATGACGTCAGGGTCCTCCCTGTCGATTAGTTCCGCGAATCCTTCTATGATCGTGTTCTCTTTTCCGGTCAGGGGTTCGCAGTTGCGCATCTCATCCCCGTCCTTGACGACGGAGCAGATGGTGTAGATGAACTCGTGCTCTATCGAGTTCTCGATATCGAACGAGAGTATCTTCAGACCGGGGTCGAAGGAGTCTATGTTCTCGAAGGATTCCATCCTGGCCACGATCTGTGTGTGGTAGGGTTTGTCAATCCTCTCTCCCGTGACCCTGATGCAGGATCCCATGTCCTTGTCGTAGAAGAACCTGTGATGGAAAGAGATGTCCGCGGAGAGAACCTTGTAGCCTTTCCTCTGGAAGCGGTTCTTGAACTCGGAGACCTTCCACGGACTCTTGATAGTGACTTTCAGCACGTCGTGCATCTCGGACTTATACAGCAGTTCGTCGTGCTCAGCCGTGATGACCTCCGGGTCGTCCTTCATCTGCTGCTCCAGATCCGGTCTAGGGTCCACTGCGAACAGATAAGGTTTGTAGCCGTACGCCAGGATGGTTATGGATTCCCTGTCGCGGGTCTTCCCGAACAGCTCTACCACAGGTTCCTCCCCGTCCTGCGAAGAGGAGGCGCTGATCAGCCTGACGTCCCAAGTCTCCATCGTATCACTTGTTTGCGACTATCCTGATGACGTCTCCGTCCTCGAGGATGTAGTCCGCACCTACGGTGCGCTTGGTCTTCGCGTTGACCGCACGGATGAATTTGTCGCCCAGATCTGAATGGACCTTGTATGCGAGGTCCTTGGCAGTTGATCCGCGGGGCAGCAGGAACGCATCCGGAAGGACGCGTCCGAAATGGTCGGTGAACTTGTTCTCGTCTTCGACGGGGTATACGGTGATGAGATCCAGCATCTTGAACGCCGCATCCTCTATGCATTTCTGGACTCCGGTTCCGCCATACTTCTCCATGTTGGCCTTCATGTAGTCCAGAGCCTTCTTCTGGCCCTCGCTGAGAGTTACTCCCTCCTTGACGGTGAATGTAGAGTCCCCGGGGGTGTAGTCGATGAGCCCGGCAGCTGCCGCTTTCTTCAGGGCCAGCTCGGTCTCGGCCATGGTCACGACGCAGATGTCGTTGATGGCCTCGACCTTCTCGATGTTGCCCTCAGGAGCTATGTCCGCCTTATTCATGGCGGCTATCATGGGTTTCGACTGTGCCCTGATGTTAATGCATAGGTTCAGCAGGTCGTCGTCCGTCCAGTTCACGATATCGGGGGGCATCTCCACCGACATCAGTGCCTTCTTGACCTGAGCCTCGGTAACGTTGAGTCCTGCGAGCCTGTCCTGTATGATCTGCTCGGGCTTCTGACCGGTCATCCTGGATGCCCTGGCCATCTTGTTGAACCCGTTCTTGAGGATCTCCCTCATCCAGTACTCGATCTCCTTCCTGAGGAACGTGATGTCCTCCGTGGGATCGTGGGATCCGACATCTCCGGGAACTCCTTCGATATCGGTGGATCCGCTGACGTCTATGACGTTGATCAGGGCATCCGCCTGCCTGAGGTCGTCCAGGAACTGGTTTCCAAGTCCCTTGCCCTGCCACGCGTCTGGAACCAGTCCCGCGACGTCCAGAAGCTCGACAGGGACCATCCTGGTTCCTTTCACGCAGAGCGAGTTGTGAGGCGTGCATGTGACCCCGAGGGTTTTGCATGGACAGGGGGTGCGTACGTATGCCACTCCCTTGTTGGGTTCGATGGTTGTGAAGGGATAGTTGGCGATCTCCACGGGTGCCATGGTGGCCGCTCCGAAGAACGTTGATTTTCCAACGTTCGGTTTCCCTACTATGCCTATCTGCATTGCTATCGTCCAGAGTATGCCTTACCGCTTTATTGTCCTTTGGTATCGAAAAGGCTTATTTTGCTGCCAGCAATATCGATTCAGATACCATGTCAGGTTCTGATGTCAGATGGAAAGCGGCTACCGCTGTAGCGGTATGCCTGCTGTTGATAGTTAGCGGATTGTATATCTCCGAACTCTCGCCGAAAGGCGGGAACTCAGGATATGTCGAGACCGACATGTCCTACTGGGTGGACGGCTCAGACTCTAAGGAGGAGTTCGTTACATACCTCAAGGCGATCACCGATGAGAAGAACAACGATTACATCCTTCCTGAGGACCGTATAGCGGTCTTCGATCTGGACGGAACATTGTTCTGTGAGCGCGATCCATGGTATTTCGACCTATGTTTGTTCATCTACCGTGTCCTGGAGGATCCCGATTACAAGGACAAGGCATCCCAGTTCGAGATTGATGAGGCACTGATCCAGAAGGCTGCGCCTTCCCCGGGAATCCTGGATGACAATCTGGAGGCGGCCAGGGCACTTGCCTTCGCTGGAATGACAATCGAAGAGATGAATGACTACATACAGGCGTTCAAGAAGACATCGATGCCCAGCTACACCGGTATGCTCCGCGGAGAGGGATTCTACAAGCCCATGCTCCAGATGGTGGATGCGTTGGAGGCCAACGGTTTCACCGTCTACGTTATCAGCGGTACAGACAGGCTGACCGTACGCGGTCTGCTGCAGGATTCCGCTTTGGACCTTCCGGCCGACAGGATAATCGGATCCGACAAGCTTCTGGTCTCAGAGAATCAGGGGAACACAGACGGTTCCAAATACGTCTACAAGGACGGAGAGGAGATCATCTACGGCGGGGAGCATCTGGTCAAGGATCTGAACATGAACAAGGTCCTCTCGATAATCAACGAGATCGGCAAGCAGCCTGTCCTCGCATTCGGAAACTCCTCATCAGATTCCAGCATGGCGACCTACACCACCTACGGCAACGAGCACAGGAGCATGGCCTACTTCCTCTGTTGCGATGACCTGGAGAGGGAGAACGGTAACATGGAGGCCGCACAGAAGATGTACGACCTGTGCGACCAGAACGACTGGACCCCTATCTCCATGAAGAACGACTGGACCACCATCTACGGTGACGGTGTCAAGAAGAAGTGAATCAATGCTTCAGCCTGTAGACAGCATCGGCGATCTCGCCGATCTGCTCAGGCTTTAGTCTCTCGACTCTGTCGTCGATATAGGGGACGTCATCCCCTGATTCCATCATGTGAGCGGATTTCAGCGATGTCCCGATCTTCTTCCTGCGGTGGTTGAATGTGACCTCCACCACCTTGAAGAACGTCTTCTCGTCCAGCACCTTGAAGGGTGGTTCCCTCGGAGTGATCCTGACCAGTGCGGAGTCCACCTTGGGCCTGGGATTGAATCTGGATGCGGGAACGGTCTCCATTATCTCGCATTCGGACCTGTAGTAGAGGTTGACTGTGAGCCTAGAGTAATCGGGGCTTCCGACCATGGCTACCATGCGGTCAGCGAACTCCTTCTGGACCATCACGACCGCAATCCTGAAGTCATACTCCAGGAGCTTGAAGATTATGGGCGTGGAAACGCTGTAGGGGAGGTTGCTGACGAAGACGTCGAAGTCCGGGAAGGGCTCCTTCACAGCATCGGCGTGGATGAGCTTCAGGGAATCCCCATAGGTCTGAGAGATGTAATCCGCCAGGATGTCGTCGATCTCGATGCAGGTGACGTCGTCCGAGACCCCGATCAGCCTTTTGGTCAGTATTCCGAGTCCGGGACCGACCTCCAGGACCTTGTCCTCCTTGGCGATGTTGGCGTACCCGATGTGCCTGTCGGCCACACGGTCGTCTATCAGGAAATTCTGTCCCTTGCTCTTCTTGGGGACTATGCCGGTATCGGCTATGAGTCTGCCTGTATCGTTCATCTGGACACGAACAGGTAGCGCTTCCTCTCGGGATCCTCGATCTCAAGGAGGATGCGTGCGACTATGAGCTTCTCGGGCGTTTTGATGCCGGCTCTCGTGGCCAGGTCCTCGAAGTCCTTGAAGTTGCCCTTCTTCCTCTCGTCGAGGATGGCCGTCATGGACTTCTTTCCCAGGCCGGGGAGCTCCTCCAGCAGGTGCTTGCGCATGCTGATGGCCTCTGCCTCGTTGAAGAACTTGATGTACTTGTCCTGATGGGACATGACGATGTCGGTGATCGCGAACTCGAGTTCCGATACCGCATTGCTGGTAAGCTCGTTGAACGTGATACGGCGCTTGACATGGTCAATCATGTCGCGCTTCTGCGTCTCCGAGTCCTTGCCGATGAAAGTCCTTGCACCGATAGCTACGACTGCATTGGGCTTCGTGACAAGCTCGAACAGCTTGAACTCCTCCTCGCCCACGGCGTAGCACAGAGGCTCCTTCTTGGAGAAGCCAGCAGACGGTGCTCCTTGGGGCAGGAAATCAAGAATATAAGCGAACTCTTCCATGGGAAAAACCCCCATCAGATGTACTTACCTACGATCTCAATGATCTGGTTGATTTCGTCATTGCTGAGGTTGATCCTCTCCTTGGAGAAGATGGCACGGACATCTTCGGGATATTTCGGGAGGATGTCCGCGATCTTCACAGCAATGGCATCTGTAACTTCCTCGAGCGCGCTGACCTCTTCGACGATCTTGTTAGCGTCCTCGGGGGAAATGTTTGAGACCTTCTGCGCGTGGTCAAGTGCTGCTTTCTGTGATGCGAGGAGAACGTCCTCGTCCTCGAGCAATCCAGCTGTTCCTTTCCTGCTCTCGGCTACCTCCTCCAGGAGGGTCCTTACTTCTGCCAGTGTGACGTAGCGCTCGGTCATGTCTATACCTTCAGTTGTCGATGTTCCTTACAAGGTGCTCGGGGCGTGCGACGACCATCTTGGTCTTGTTTCCGTCCTTGACGGAGACCTCGTACGCTGCTCCCCTCTCTCCGACGACGACTCCGGTGAGTCCGTGGAATCTGGAGAAGGGCATGCCCTTGTGGATGCTGGGGTCGATGATGATGTTGACTTTCTCTCCTGCCTCGAAGGTCTGGAAACCTTTCGTGATGGGTGAGAGCCCGCGTGCCCTAACTGACTTCTTCAGCTTGTTGCGGGTCTTTGTCCTTGTTCCGCTGGATGCCTGCATTGCTTATCCCTTCATTGTTCTTCGAATTTGATCGCCAATACATCGAGGGTCTCGACTTTGCATTGTATCCCGAGCCTCTCAGAGAAGCTTGGGACGCTTCTGCCCTCGTCGCCGGACACGAATTCCTTCACGTACGTACCCGAGTCGGTCTCGAGTTCGAGATCGAACGAGTCGTCGGAGATCCATTCCGCCTTGCACCAGTGGATTTTTCTCTTTCTCACAAGGTCAGCACGTCTGTGCTCGACCCTGCGTGGAGTCCTCTGGTCTATATTGACGTCCTTGAACGATAGGGCAACCTTAACTAACTCCTCTTTATTAACTTTGCCCTCAGCTATAACGTGCACGTGATATATTTTATCAGAAGCTGCGGCCTTGTAGCGCTCTACGGCCTCTCTCTGAACGAAGTGCAGGCTGTTGTACCCTGCCATGTCGTTCATGTTCGCCCTTCTCTCGAGCTCGTCGAGGTCGATGTCTCTGTGCTTGGGCTGACTGATCTCCAGCACGAAGGGCCTTCCGTCGCCCAGCATGCAGGCGTCGATATCCTCGCGGCCCATGCCGTGGAAGAAGTGCTCCTGTCCGCCGGCCATCTCAAGTGCGATGTCCCCGATGATCTCCTGGACGGAGGTCTCGTACATCTTCCCTTTCCCGTTGCAGTGGTCGCAGCCCTTTCCGTGGCAGACCCTGCAGGGCCATATCGTCTGGGGGATCTCCCTGCTGTACTTGGTGTAGCGTCCGGCAATGAACACGGGCGATATGTCCAGGGTGACGTCGGCGAAACGGGTGTCCACAAGAGCTACGACCTGAGGGTTCTTGAACTCCACAGGACGGTGAATCATTGGAAGTGCCAGTTTTCCGATCTCACGGTTGAGCTCGCCTTTGATGGTCTCGGCGTTCTCGAGGTTGTACTGGGCTACGAGCTCCTTCTCCCTCTCGACTATCTCAGGCTCTATCCTGCTGCCGATGAGGAAGTTCTCGGAGTCGACCTCGTTGATCTTCTCCGCAGCAGCCTCGGCGAATCTCGGGAGCATCTCGAAGATGCCCTCGCACAGAGGGCAGAAATCCTCGGCAGGCGCTTCGGCGCCGGTCTCTTTCAGAGCATCGCGGATCATCTGTCCGCGGTACTCGTTGGTCATCCCGCTGCCGAACTTCCCGAACATGCGTCCGAGACAGTGGTCGCAGAGCCCGGTCTCCGCCAGGGCTCTCGCTGTATCAAGATTGTCCGCAATCCAGGATTCCATGTTATCCCTCAGAGGTCGAATCCCATCTCGGTGATCCTGAGCATCGGGCGTTGGCTCTCGAGATAGTGGTATACGGTGGCGTGCTCGCTTCCGTTGATCAGAAGCTCGACGGCGTGCTTCGCCACGGGAAGGCTGACGGAGTTCCCGATCAATCCCACGGTGTTCCCGTAGATGACCATGTCGCATCCCGTGAGCTCCTCGATGAGCTTGCGGGTCTTTCCGTTCTTGCCTATGAGGCGTCCCCTCACGCGGGGCATCTGGCTGGAGCGGTCTCCGATGGCCTCCTTCACGTCTATGAGCTCGAAGTACTCGTCATCGTCGAACAGCCTCATGGCCTTGTCGGGGTTGAATCCCCTTCCGACCGCCTTCACGACATCCATGAGCTGGAGCGCCTTCAGCGGGTCCTCGAGCTCGACGTCGTCGTGCAGAATTACCTCTCCCTCTTCCGTGTCGATGTCCATCTTGATCCCAGAAATGTTCTGTAGGATCTTCTTGGTCTCCCCGTTCTTGCCGATGAGTGTACCGACCCTGTCGGCGGGTATCCTGATAGATCTCATTCCTCTTCCTCTCCGTCTTCTTTGCCGTTAAGTGTCTCTTCAAGGACCTCGGCGTCCGTCCAGACGTCCGCGTCCCTCTTCCTGAAGAAGCTGTTTATGTTGTGGATGTCCCTTTCCAGGAGCTCCTTTGCATTGTAATGGTCTCTGGTCATGGCCTGGCCGACATCGATCATGATCGGCTCGCTGTCCAGCATGAGGATGTTGTACTCGCTCAGGTCTCCGTGGACCAGGTGGGCCTCCTGCCATCCATCGATGATGAAGGACAGCACATCCTCGTATGTCTCATCGGGATCGTCCAGGATCACGTCCTTGAGCTGCGGTGCAGGTCCCGATTCGTCGCCTATGTACTCCATGAGCAGGCAGTTCTGATTGAATGTTATGGGTTCCGGCACGGGTATCCCTGCCTGGTTGTACCTGTCCAGGTTCTTGAACTCCTTGTTCACCCATGCGTAGATCAGCTTCCAGCGGTTACCCGTGACCCCTCTGAATCTGGGGTCTCCCTCGACGTACTTCGCCACCCTTTTGAACGTGGATGTGGAGGTCCTGAAGATCTTCAGGGCCATACCCTCATCGTTCTCGTCAGTGGCGTAGAATACGTTGCCCTCCTTTCCGGTGGAGATGGGGTAGTGGACGGCGTCGATATACCCGCTGGTCATGAAGTCGTAGATCGTCATCAGGGTCTTCTTGTCGAAGACCTCTGCCTCGGTCTCCCTCTCATCGCCGGTCTTGTTGGTCTTGAGGGCATCCACACGCCTTTCCAGGTATGCATACGCCTCCTCGTACGAGGACATGCGGAGTCACCTAATCAGAAAATGTCCAGGTTCTTGGGGACCTTGTTCCTCTTGCTGAGGTTGATGGCCTGCGTCTTGGTGTATCTGAACCTGACGTCGCACTTGTCGGGCTGGAAATCCCATACAGATATGATCAGCAGGTCGCCTTCCCTGATCCACATCCTCTTCTTTATCTTTCCAGGGATGCGTCCTACGCGGGATACTCCGTCCTCGCACATGACTTTGATCTTGGATGCGCCGAGCAGCTGATCCGCTATCCCGAACATCTCTGCTTCCTTGATGTTAGGCAGACGTACGCGTGTTACGTCCTCATCAGGCATTTCAAGCGGTTCATTGTCGCTCATTTTTATCCTTCCAATATTAATCGCATTATAAAGGGCCTTATAAAAACTTAATGCGGATTATTTGGCTAGTAACCGTTATAAAGGAGTTTGCGATGGTCTCCTTCATAGCTCCAGTAGTGTAGCGGCCAATCATTCAGCCCTTTCGAGGCTGACACACGGGTTCGAATCCCGTCTGGAGCACTCACTTTCTTTCACGGAATCATTCGGAGCATCATCAGTTCTTCAGGATTCTCTTGCGGTACTCATCACTCTTCTTCGAGATCTCGTCCACATTGGAATCCGTCACCCGGTATACCTCCGGAAGCTCGTCCGGATGCTCTCTCAGGAAGGTGTCCATGAGGGGCTGGTCGGGGAACTCCAGGTTCTCGAGGTACTCCCTGTTCCAGTTCTCGGCGATCTCAAGCGCATGAAGAGGGCCTTTGTCCATGAACATGGCAGCGAATATCGATGCGACGGTGGTGTCCTCCGACAGGACGGCGACGTTGCTGCCCCTGACCGCGAACTCCTCTCCGTTGAACGAAACGGCGAGTCCGTTGGCGTCGCGGATCAGGTCCAACGGCTGGAAGTCCGTGGCACTGCTGCCGATGTACATCGTGCAGTCCAGATCTATGGCGGTGAGCCTCCTGATGTCCAACATGCGATAGGCCTTCTTGTGAGAGGTCATCGCATCCGTAGCCTCCATCAGACCCATGGCGCCCGCCTCTGCGATCCTGGTGCTGATGACCGAATCCATCAGCTTGATGATCTCTATATCCTCTTCCAGCAGTTCCGTGGGAACATTCAGCTCATAGAAGGTCTCCGGCACGTTCAGATGGTTAATCTCTTTGGCGATGTCTTTGAGCTTGCGGGCATCTGCGCGCCCCATCATCATCTGGTCTATGCAGAGCTTGGAGTCGGTGACATGGAGCATGTTGGTCCCCAGTCTTTCCACGAGCTCCATGGTGCCGTGCTCGAACATGGATGTGGTGATGTACGTTTCCATCTGACCTGAGATGTGCTTCATGGTCCTGGCTGCGTTGGGCATCATCTCCAGGTCCTGTGCGCTGTACTTGTGGATCAGATGGTCGGTGGCCCCGAAGGCCTTCAGGAATGGGACGCACCATTTGTAGTAGCTGCCGGCCGTGGCGTCCTCTCTGTTGAGGACATAGGATGTGAGCCTGTCGTATCTCTCGAGGACATCGAAGAAATGCTCCCCGTCATCTATGAAGCGTCCGCAGAGCTGCCTGATGTCGTTGTTCCTGGTCAGGAATCCCCAGCATGAGCAGAGGACATATCTGTCCGGCGGGAGTCCGAGGTCGACAGTCGGGTCGAATTCGTCCGGCACGGGATCACTCCAGCGACTCATCGACCTGTCTCGACAGGTCGTATGGCGAATCCAGCTTCTTCCCGTTCTCGTAGAGGCTCTTGTCCTTGATCTCGACTCTGCCATTCGCGAACTCGCGTATGGTGGCGACGATCAGCGGGAGCTCGCGCTTCGCGCCGTCCTCCCTGATCCTCTTGAAGAGGGGCTCATCCTGTCCCTCTTCCTCTTTGATCTGCTCCAGGGTCTTCGTTTTCAGCTTGGATTCCATCCCTTCCCAGAGCTTGTCGTAGTCTCCTCCGCGGATGGGGAAGCCGCAGTATGTGAGTGCTGCGCCCCTGTCCCATTCCTCGGTGCAGATGTGCATCATTATTCCCTGCTTGTCAGCTTTCTCCGAGATGAGCTGCCAGATGACCTCCTGCCATGTGCCCTTGGGGCCGGTGGGCAGAGCGGGATGCAGGTTCAGCATGTCGTATTGCCTGCAGGTCTCATCGTCCATCCACAGCATGTATCCTGCGAGGATCCCAAGGTCGAACTCGTACTTCCCGGTGAGCTCCCTCAGGAGCTTGCCGTACTCGTCGCGCCAGGCCTTCTCATCCTGCTTCCACAGCTCGGGCTTGAATTTCTTCCAGGAAGCGGTGACCAAGGGTATGCCGTAGCCCTTGACCATGTCGAAGAACATCTGCCTCTGCTCCCTCTTGGGGTTGTCCTCTTCATCATTGTCCCAATTGCAGAAGATGAATGCGATCTCCACATCGAGACCGCCCTTCTCCTTCTGGTCCATGACCGTTTTCAAAAGGTTGCGGGATCCGGGACCCCTGCCTGTAGAGAACCAACCGAGTCTGAGCATCGTGACGGCTATGGGAGAGGTGCGATAAAAGGGATGCTACACTCCAAGCCATATCCAGAACCATACCCTTTAAAACAGTGTTGAATGTTATGGTCTAACATGGTTAGATTGAATCCGGTGATCTCGAAGATCATCGTAGCTGTGTTCCTGATCGCGTTCTTCGCGGTATTCATCTGGGCCGCGTTCTTCCTGGAGCCTGCAGAAACGGATGTGGAGAGCGCAACGTACGATGGTGCCGAGGGAGTGATCACCGTCACGATGAAGGTCCCGCTGGCGGACGGAAGCTGGGTGGCTTCAGTCTATGTCTCGGATTCCGATGAAGGCACCATGTACTACACCACCTCAGGCATAGTGACCCCTTCGGCGGACCGCATGAGCTTCACCATAACGGATTCCCAAGGTTGTCTGCTGAACCTGCCGAACGGCAGCAAGCATGTGGATGTCCATTCTCTGGCCGTTCCGCCGCACGATACGATCTTTTTCACGTTGGAGGTCTCCGATCACGTCTACTCCACGGAGGAGATGATAATGATCGGGATCGCTGTGGCCTTCATGGTCTTCGCGGTGGTGCTGGCCGTCATCAGGAGAATAGTCCGCGGCCGCTGATCAGACATCGAACAGAACGGTCACCGAAGGAGTGGATCTGTCCACTTCCATCATGTGATACGTGACGGCCTTCACCTCGGACTTTATGCGGTGCCTGGCCCTGTCCAGGGTCTCCCCCTTGGCACGGCATACCACATCGTCGCCTTCGAAGGATACCTCGAATTCCTTCAGGATGAGATTGTCAGCATCCTCTATGAAAAGCAGCTCGGAGAGGAACGAGTACAGTCTATCCTCGTCATCGATTCCGGTGACACGGATCTCCGTCTCCTCGGAAGTGCCGATATCTGACAGATCCACCGTCTGGTCGAACAGGGCGTATGCCGCATTGGCATAGCATTCCTCCAGGGTCTTCCCGAAGGCCTTGACCATCATGTCGGCCGTGTGATCTATGAGGATGTACCTCTCCATAAGTGGGTGAAGGCATTCCGGATTATTGTACCCATCGTTCGTTTTTATATCATGGAAACAATGGCCAGCACATGAAGACGAAGAATGCGCTGTTCGCAGTCGCGGCAGTCATGCTGATGGTCATGGCCATCATCCCCGCAGCAGATTATGATGCGGAAGAGGATGAGAGGCTTCTGGTCTCGACCGGACCTCTTTCCGATGACGATGACAGGAATTACCTTTTTGAAGCATTCTTGATCATAATCATAGTGCTGGTGTTCGCAGGAGCCCTCCATGTGAAGGTCCGCGGCGTACCGAAACTCCCTAAACGCAGGAAGTAAGATGGAAGAAGCGGTATTCGAAAGGGCCAAGGATTTCGCCAGAGGGATATTCGAAGGCGACAGCAGCGGCCATGACGTATACCACACCATCCGGGTCCATGATCTGGCCCGTACGATCTGCATGAAAGAGGGCGGGGAGATGGACATAGTCCGTCTCGCTGCTCTACTGCATGACGTCGACGACCGCAAGCTGTTCGGTGAGAACGGCTTCGCCAACGCGAGACGCTTCATGGATTCTGAAAACATACCGTTAGATGACCAGCTTTTTGTCTGCGACATAATCTCGCAGGTATCGTTCAAGGGTAAGGATTCCGTCACGCCCTCTACGCTGGAAGGCAAGATAGTCCAGGATGCCGACCGCATGGATGCGATAGGGGCCATCGGAATCGCAAGGGCATTCGCATACGGCGGTAGCAAGGGCAGGGCGATCTACATCCCCGGAGAGTCCCCTAAGGAGGGCATGTCCGAGAAGGAGTACTTCAGCAATCAGGGCACCTCCGTGAACCACTTCTACGAGAAGCTCCTGCTCCTCAAGGACATGATGAACACGGAGACCGCCAGAAGGATGGCCCAGGCCCGCCATGATTACATGGTCGGGTACCTGGAAGAATTCATGTCCGAGTGGGAAGGCACCCGTTGAAGTCCGATTAACGGTTCCAGAGCGACCGACCTATCGCCAGTGATTTTTTTAACCAGTGAATGGGTAAGGGAAGCTATGCGCATAACGATTGTAGGCTGCGGTTCCAGAGGTTCAAAGCTCGCGGAAGCGGCCGATAAGATGATGGAAGTCAAGAGGATCTACCTCGTTGACACGGACAGGAAACGTGCCGAAGCGGTAGCAGCCAACCTCAACAAGGCCGAACTGGTCGAGGACGTGGAGGAGGAGCTCTACCATTGCGATCTGGTCATCGAGTGCGCAACACAGGATGCCGCCAAGATGGTCATTCCAAAGGTCGTCTCCAGGGGAGTCGACATCATGATCATGTCGGTGGGAGCCCTGGTGGACGACGAGTTCAGGGCGATGGTCACGGACAAGGCCTCGCAGTGCGATGCCAAGATCTACATCCCGTCCGGTGCGATATGCGGTACCGACGGTCTCAGGTCATCCACAGTGGGAGCGGTGCAGGATGTCGAGCTGATCACCACCATGCCCCCGCTCAGCTTCGAGTGCATCAAGTACGTCGAGGACAAGGGAGTGGACGTCAAGACGATCAAGGACACCACCGTCCTGTTCAAGGGAACCGCCAGGGAGGCTGTGCAGTACTTCCCTAGGAACGTCAACGTCGCGGCTATCGTCAGCATCATGGGAATCGGATTCGACAAGACCATGGTGACAATCCAGGCTGATCCTGCGATCAAGACCAACTCCCACGAGCTGAGGATCAAGGGAGAGTTCGGAGAGATGACCACGCACACGTTCAACGTCCCCTCGCCGATCAACCCCAGGACATCCAACCTCTCAGTATTCTCCGCGATCTCTGCGCTGCAGAGGATCGTCAGGAACGAGTGGATAGGGATCTGATTCCGATGTCCGCCACAAGGGCCGAGAGGCTCATCTCCAATGCCGAAGGCATGGATGCTATAGTGATAATGAATGATGGGGAACCGTTCCTGGATTCCACGTTCTGGTATCTGTGCGAGCAGCCCGGAGGTTGCTTTGAAGGTTCATTCGCCATTGTTCGCAAGGACGGGACGCTGGATGTCATCGTCAGTCCTCTGGAAGCCGAATCGGCTGAGGACGGAGTGGGCAATATTTGCGTCTACCATGACGGAAAGGAGCGCGAGAACTTCATCAAGGAATCCCTGAAGGGATGCAAGAAGGTCGGTTTCAACACTCACTCCAGCACGTACGCCATGGTGCAGTACGTGAAGAAGGTCGCCGGTGAGATCGAAGCGGTCGATGCAGGAAAGGCGATCGACAGCACGGTATCTGTCAAGGATGCGAAGGAGATCGAGGCCACTAAGCAGGCATGCAAGATCTCATCCACGGTAGCGAAGGAGCTTCCGGATTATCTTTCCGAGGGAGTCTCGGAGAAGGAGGTCGCCTCCAGGATGGACAACAGGATGCGCGAGCTGGGAGGAACTGGTAACGCATTCGACACTATCGCGGCTTTCGGAGCATACTCATCACAGCCCCATCACATGCCTTGCGACTACAGGCTCAAGAAGGGAGACACCGCACTTTTCGACTTCGGAACTAAATATGCCAGATACTGCTCTGATATGACGAGGACATTGTTCCTCGGCAACCCTCCTGAGGTATTGGAGAGAGCGTACGAGGTCGTCAGGGAGGCGCAGCTCGCAGGCATCGCGGAGTATCGCGATGGGGCCAACGCCAACGCCGCCGATCTCGCAGCAAGGAAGCTCATCGACGAGACTGAGTTCAAGGGAACATTCATACATTCTTTCGGCCACGGTATCGGCCAGGATGTCCACCAGGCGATATCGGTATCGCCGAAATCTGAGCAGATCCTGCGCGCAGGGAACATAGTGTCCGCAGAGCCCGGGATATACATCCCCGGCGTAGGCGGGATAAGGATAGAGGACACCGTGCTGGTCACGGAGAATGGCTACGAGATCCTCACGGATTTCGACCACTCATTCACCGTAGTCCAATGACTCTGCCGACCCTTCTGGACTTCGAGGTAGAATCCGTCCCTTGGGATGGGGAGTTCGAGATCGTACAGTGCAAGAAGGCATTGAATCCGTCCGTGATGTATCCCGTCAGGTACAGTCTCAATCCGTATGGGGGATGCGAGCACGGATGCATCTACTGTTTCGCACCCAGATACACTCATTCCGACCCCGCCAAATGGCGTGTGGTCCGTGTGAAGGCTAATATCGTGGACCGTCTGGCCAAGGAGATAGGCAACACGGAAGGGACCATAGGATTGGGAACGGTCACCGACGCGTATCAGGCAGCCGAGGGAAGGTTCAGGCTCAGCAGGATGTGCCTGGAGTTGATCCACAGCAAGGGCAGGAGCGTGTTCATAACGACGAAATCTCCGCTGGTGCTGAGGGATCTCGATCTTCTGAAGGATATGGATTCAACAGTGGCCGTATCCGTCTCGAATCCCAACGAGAGATTCTGTAAGATGACTGAGCCTGGTGCGCCATCGTTCGAGGAGCGCTTGGATACCATAAGGAGACTTGTGGATAGCGGAGTGAAGACATGCGTCTTCATCGCACCTGTACTCTCATCATTGGAGGGCCGTGAAGAAGAGTTGGCACGCCGTCTTTCGGAGACCGGTGTGAAGAAGGTCTTCATCGACAACTACATGCGTCGCGACACAGACTACGAGAGGCTCGTAAGGATGGGGATAGACGGTTCCGTGGAAGCGGAACGCAAGGTCCGCGAAGCATGCCTGAGGGAAGGCCTGGAGCTAATCTCAGAACGTTGACTCGATCACGAGGCGCTGCCTGTCGCCGGCATCTTCGAGTTCGGAGCAGTCGCCGTTGATCCTTCCGATCTTTATCATCTCGTAAGGTGCGACCGGTTTGCGGTCCTCGCCGCTCAGCGGGGTCGGTCCGAAGAACAGGCAGAATGCCCCGACCTTCGGCCAGTATGCGATGTCACCGACCTCCATCTCTGTGGTGCGGTTCTCCTTGGGGAGGACGACATCGAGGGGCATGTCGCAGTAGATCATGCCTCCGAGCATGTTGATGTCCAGTTTGTGAGGGCAGGACAGCCAGATGGAATTCGAGATGTCCGAATCGTCCAGTTCTCCCTCGAATACAGCGTTCCTTGCCCTGATGATAATCTTGTTCATTCGATCCCTCCTCAGTTGTTCCTCTTCAGGAAGAGCTCGCGGATCTCTTTGCCGACCTTCTCGATCTGGAGGTTCCTCTCCTCCTCTTCCATCTTCTTGAGATTCGGTAGGCCTGCGTTCCATTCAGCGACCCACTGGCCGGCGAATGTGCCGTCCTCGATCTCCTTGAGTATCTTCTTCATCTCGGCTCTTGAATCATCGTTGACGATCCTGTCCCTTCTGGTCAGACCGCCGTACTCGGCGGTGTTGGAGACTTCCTGCCACATGTAGTCCAGGCCTCCCCTGTTGATCAGGTCGACGACCAGCTTGGTCTCGTGGAGTACCTCGAAATAGGCCATCTCGGGAGGATATCCCGCTTCCACCAATGTGTCGAAGCCGGCCTTGATCAGAGCTGTGATCCCTCCGCAGAGAACCGCCTGCTCTCCGAACAGGTCGGTGCAGGCCTCCCTCTGGAAAGTGGATTCGAACACACCGGCACGGGTGCAGCCCATTCCCTTCGCGAGGGCGAGTGCGATGTCCTTCGCCTTTCCGGTGACATCCTGATGGATGCAGACCATTGCGGGGACCCCGAATCCCTCTTGATAGATGTTCCTGATCATGTTGCCGGGGCCCTTGGGGGCCATCATTATGACGTCCACGTCATCCGGCGGTAAGATTGTCTTGAAAGTGATGGCGAATCCGTGGGCGAATTCCAATGCACAGCCCTTCTTCAGATTGGGTTCCACGAACTCCTTGTAGATCTCCGGCTGGACCTCGTCCGGCAGGAGCATCATGACGACATCGGCATCCTTCACCGCGTCCACGAAATCAGTGACCTTCATCCCATCCTCCTTGGCCTGTTTCCAAGAAGGGCCGTTAATCCTGACACCGACCGTTACGTCGAGTCCGGAATCCTTGAAGCACAGTGCCTGCGCTCTGCCTTGGGAGCCATAGCCCAGGACAGCGATCTTCTTGCCGTCGAATATGCTCAGGTCAACGTCCTTGTCGCGATAGATCTGCATGAAGCTGCCTCTATCCTCGCTACCAGTGACGTACGATTAATAATTTATCAGAAACAGTCGGCCCTCCCTGAGGGGAGGGTGAGGGCCGTCAGGCCCTGAAATGTTTATGGGATCTCTACCAACGTATAGTACCTCTTGTCGCTGGTGTAGCTCTTCATTTCAGACGGGATCTCTCCCAGCTTGTAATCCGTTGAGGTGGTCTCGCAGTAGCTCCATTCAGTACTGCCGGTCTGCTTGACCGCTCCAGCCATGTGACTGGGCAGAAGCAGGAGCGCGGTCTTGTAGTTCAGGTTCACCTTTTCCCTGCACTGATGTGCGATGGCACAGAACAGGATCGAAGTATCCTCGCAGTCCCCTCCTTGGTCGTACAGGGTCTCGATGGGGAACTTCCAGTACTCCGTGTAGCCCATATATTCCGAATCGGACTGGTATTCGATGTACTGCGTGAACTTCAGGATGTATTCCAACATCATGCTCTCGGTTATGTTGGGGTGCTTCTCCCTGAGAGCGGACAGCATCTTATCCACAAGCTCCTCCATGTAGGGAGCCATCCTGGAGTCGGTGTAGCTGAGGGTCACGAACGTCTTGTCGCGCTCATGGTCAGAACTCTGCTGTCTCTGACTGGTAGTGTAGTATTCCCTGGCGTACAGGAGGTCCTCGTAATCGATTCCGATCGTGACGGTGTAGGATTCGTTGTTGTATTTCCAGGTGAATGTACGGTCGGCATCTCCGGTGACCATCACCATAAAGTAAGCTCCGTTGCCGTCCTCAGTATCGGCGACGATGGAATACTTCCCTCCATCAGGGAAGGTGTACTCTCCCGATGTGGTGACCGTGTAATCGGTATCCAGATTCTTGATAACATAGGTGGCATCTGTCAATCCGAATAACTCGTCTAGATCGAGCTCAGTGTCGGATGCAAGGGTCATGTCCGTGTCATTGCCGTTGAGGGCATATACGGTCACGGAGCCTCCGATGATGATGCTCACCTCCTTGTCCTTGGAGATGAGGTTGAAGCTAGAATCATACCATCCTGCGAAATCTGTTTCGGATTTCACAACGGCCTTCAGCTTCGCGGTCGCCCCAAGTTTGTAGGGGCTTTCATTGCCCGTAACCTCTATGCCGTACCCGCTGAGGACGGTAAGCTCGCACGAGCTCTCGATCTCGATGATTTCATCGTAGGCATACTCGTAAGTGAAGAAGTAGACGTAGCTTCCGAAGGTCTCGTAGTAGCTCTCGATCTTGTAGGTGATCCATCCGTTGGCATCTGTCCACTGCTTCTCGATCGTGCCGCTAGTGCTGGTGTATTTCACGACATCGCATAGGACTTCGCCGTTGGCGGTGGTGATGGTCTCGGTGCCGAGGTATTCAGCAGTGCGGGGGATTTCAGAGGACCAGTATGTGGCGGAATCGGTGAGTGTCGTCTTGACTCCTATGTACTTGTAGTCATATGTGGTGACATCATCGTTCTGGATGTAGTAGGAGCTCTTGTCCTCGTTGTAGTACAGATACGTACAGGTGAGGGTGCCTGACATTGTGTAGGAGTCGAAACCCCTTTCCAAGTATCCGCTCTTGTTGAACGTGATGGAGTGGCCAGACAGGTCGTCCCCCCAGAGCGCGTACAGAGTGATGTTGCCGGTGAGATCCGTGGTGTCACCGGTGAAAAGCGTCTCATAATCCTTGTCCAGGAACCAACCGTCGAATATCAGATCCGTCTTGGAAGGGTTGGGGATCTCCAGTTCATCGCCAGGGGTGTACTGTTTAGGCGCATCCTCCGAAATGGTGCCTCCATCCAGTTCGTACGTGATGGAATAATGCTTGTTCGGCGGTTCGTTCACCACAAGCGATGCTCCAAGCACACAGGCTAGGGCGATTACTATGACAATCGAGACTGTCGCTACTCTGTTCATTTCCTGCTCCTTGCCGTTTTAACCCTCATTAAGTAAAAAAAGCCTACTGAAACCTGAGCGGAAAAAGTGTAAGGCCGTGCGCTCCGACTGAGGGATTATATTGTCCAACATTGCTACCTCGGACATGATCGTTGAATCCATCTGGGGGAAGAAGATGGCCCTCGTCATCATAGATCCCCAGCGCAAGTTCTCCTTGGACATCCCCGATTGGGAAGACAGGGCGCGGCCGGCCGTGGAGGCCATCAATTCCTTCGCGAAGGAGTTCCGCATCCGCGGCAGACCAGTGATCTTCATCCATTTCGACGGTCCGTCCCATACCGGTTACTCGGGGGACGATGCGGATTCGTGGCTGCCTGGATTGGAGTCCTTCGATTCGGATATCGTGGTGCATAAGTGTCACATGAACTGCTTCAAGGAGACGGATCTCGAGAAGGTCCTCAGGGATTCAGGATCGGACTGCGCTTTGTTCACAGGCATGCTGACGGAATACTGTGTCATCAGCACGTACTTCGCTGCTTCGGAAAGGGGAATAGTACCTTATCTGGGGAAGGACGCGCTGATCCCTTACAACTCCAAGGGCAACGAGGCCGCAGAGCTGATATGCAGCACTGCAGGCATGGAGATCGTCAGGAGATTCCTGGACGGCGAGCAGGCACCGATCAGGATGGTTCACTGAGAAGAAAGAATCGGCCGGCTTTCGCCGGCAAAGGTTGTTAGGGTTTTCATTCGAGCGTGATGGACTTCTTCACCATGCCGTTCACGCATGTGCCTGTGAACGCATTGACGTTGGAATCCGTTCCGCGCTGGACGTTGCCGAAGAGGGCTTTCACGTCCACGGGTTTGTATGTCTCGACGCTCTCGATCTCCATCGAGGGTCTGGGCCTGCATACGCCGACACGGTTGGCGGATCCAGCCTTGACAGCGACGGCCTCGCCGTTGTTGAAGGTGGTCCTCTCGCTGACCTTCATGATGTAAATCTCAGGGCCATCGTCGATGTTGTACGTCTCATACCCATACTTGCTGAGCTGACGCACTCCCCTGGAGTATTCCGTGGTCACACGGGGCTCCTCCATCTTAGGCGCAGGCACTTTGTTGGCATTAACCGACTTCATGCGGCTGAACATGCTTTGAAGGCTAGCGCTGCAGCTACTTGAGTTTTCACTCATACTATCCCATCCGTCGGAGTTATCTTGTCTTCCAAATAAAAGCCCTGTCCTATAGGTGATGGTCGTTGGAAGATTTACTTACTATTTTGATCGATAAAATGTGATCTAAGTCTCCAAAAACCAATAGTTCATGTATTTTAACCATTACGGTAAGGTGTTCGGTGAATACATCCGACATCAATTAATACTAACTACAGCAATTTAGATTTCATGGGAAAATTTATCGTCAAGAAGACGTCAAATGACGGATTTGCCTTCAGCCTTGCAGCTAACAACCACGAGGTCATCGGAGTCTCTCAGACCTACTCGTCCATGTCCGCTCTGAAGAACGGAATCGAGTCTGTTAAGAAGAACGCAGATGTCGAGATCGAGGACCAGACCGTCCAGGACTTCGAGGAGCTCAAATGCCCCAAGTGGGAGATCTACACCGACAAAGCCGGTGAGTTCAGGTTCAGGCTCAAAGCCTCCAACGGCGAGATCATCCTTGCAGCATCCGAGGGATACACTGCAAAGGCCAACGCCAAGAAGGGAATCGAGTCCGTCAGGAACAACAAGGACTCTGAGACCGAAGTGGTCGAGGAGTGATCCCATCAAGGCTGTCCGCGACCAATCGCGGACGGCCCTTTCCACCATTCTGTTTACTTGACAAAAACGAGCGTTGTTACTGCATGTTTTTGCTTGCTGTTTATAGCTTACGCTGACGGATCCCCGCAT
>SUTB01000003.1 GCA_015063125.1 Thermoplasmata archaeon | reverse complement strand
GTCGCACTCAGGCTCAACAGGAGCTGAAGTGACATCGGAACGATGTTGAACGAACACCAATAACCACAAGACAAACAGGGCCCGCAAGGGCCCATTCCCCACAGTGGCGGACGGTCCGCTCACATTTGAAAGAACCTAATAATCCGTTTTCAAAATCCTGTTCTGAAGCTTATCGCGGTTCTGCTCCTCTCTCTAATAGTCAGAGAAAACTGGACGATTGTCGGTGTCAAGATAAAATAAGGGTAAGTGCATGATCCACCCGTTCCATCAAGGTGAGGGGCTGAACTACCAATGTGGTGCGGTAGGTCGAGGGATGGATCAAGATCCTCTGGATTCCGTATAGGTAAAGCTATCACGCAAAGAACCGGAGTCCGAATACGACGCTTCTGACCTGGTGGGTGGTTTGCTGTAAGGGGAAATGGGTGATGAGCGCATGGTATGCGAAGTTCCTGGTAGTCTTAGTCGTATTAGTCATGGCCTTATCAGTCATCACCATCGTCGCATCTTCGGAGCAGGGCGATGCGGTCAACGCGTCGGAGACCACGACGGATCTGGACATCAGCGCCATCAATACTACTGTAACCCTCACAGGCAGCGGTGCATATTACTTCGCGAACGATGGTGACATCATATGTGCAGGTTCTGACGGGGATTATTCCGTGATTGTTTTCGTAAGACACGGCGCTTCGGTCACCTTCGGATCGAACAGCACCAGTTCCATAACCGTCACCGTATATATCGCAGCAACGGCCAGCGATTCCTGGACATCAGGTCAGGTCACCTATTACAAGGATACAAAGCTGGATTTCGTGGTAGCCGCCGGTGAAGGTTACTCTCAGATCATCACGGCAAGTGACAACGCCGGAAGAACGGATCATTTCAGAATAACCACGCTCGATGGGCACACGACGCTGAAGACGCCCTACAAGACGGACGGTACAACATACACTTTCCTCACCGACGGATCCAACACCACTTATTACAATTCACAGACAGTCGTCTTCCCTGCCGGATCCACGGGTAGATACACCGTGAGTTCTCTAACTTACTCTGGCGGAACTGCAGGTACAACGGCCGTCGCCACGGCGACCGTCAGAGCGACATCGGCTTCAACCGGAGTCATGACATTCTCGATCGGAAATGCCGCAGCAGGTACGATGGTCATCGGCATAACAGACGCCGCCTCCAATATAGGTCTCACGATGGACAAGGGAGTCTCTGGAATTACCGCAGGTGAATCGTATCACGGATTCACCACTTCTAACGAATCACTCATTTTCTATGCGACAAAGGCGGTGCAGATCAATTCCCTAAATGACGAAAACGTCACGATCTCAAGGACCAGCGCAGGCATCGGAACGAATGTCGCTGCACCTTACATATACGGTGATGTGGAGGCAGGCAGATTCGCCAATGCGAACATTGCAGTCACCCTGAAGAACGCCACCACACACCTCACTCTGGACGATCTTAACGGTAAATCGAGTAGGATCTACGTGGACGGATACACGGGCACTCTTAACTTCTCAGCGACTGGAACGGCTGTGGCCTCGACGGGTTACTCATTGATCTCCCTCGAATCGGGGACGTTTACAGTCAGCGATGACTTCCACGTGTATGGGAATGCCTATCTCAGCATATCGTCAGATTCCAGACTTGTAATGGGAAATACTTTCCTGATCGACAAGGCCACCTCCCAGGATGCTTTACCAGGGAGGGTGACCGTGGAGGGAGGACTGGATTCCTCCGGAGAATCGACGGCACTGAAATGCTCCGGAACCTTCAAGGCGCACAAGGGCATGTGGATGTCGTCCAAGGTCAAGGTCGACGACCAGAACGGCACAGGGAGCATCGACTTCTCGGAAGCCCTGTCCAAGATGGGGATCGGCGGGACCATGATGGGCGGAGGGACATTCTATCAGACTCAGAGCATCGAGCTCATCGGCGATCTGTCGTTACGCGGCGGTTACGAAGTCAAGGTGATGGGAACGCTCGCCATTCCCAAAGGAATGACTCTTACGATCGAACAGGGATCGACATTGATTCTCGATTCCGATTCCGCCATACTCGACGTCAAGGGCGACATCGATGTCAAGGACGGAGCACATCTCCGCGTCTACGATATAGCATCCTCATCCGTCACCGGATCCATAACCGGCTACCGCGGATCGAACATCATCCTGGGAGCGGAAAGCACCGTGAACAAGAGCGGGGCCCTCGTCATCGAGGACGGAGCATCGCTCGAATCGCAGGGCGATCTGATCCTATACGCATACAACAACGCCAACGCCTGCCTCACGACCAAGGCCGGATCCAAGGTCACGATCGAGGGGACCTTCTCCGCGGAAGCCAAGTCCACCTCCATCGGAGGGAAGCTCGTCCTGGACGATGCGAACATGACGGCCAGTTCGGAGTTCGCCCTCTCGACCACGGGAGCAGAGGCGGATGTGAAAGGGTTCACCATCGCCCGCCAGTCATCGCCCGCGACAAGCGCTGTCCTCACAGTCAAGAACGGCAGCAACTCCTTCACAGTCGCTTCCCACGACGGTTCCGACAACGGAATAGACGACGGAACCGGCCTCAGAGGGATCAAGATATCGGTGGCAGCAGGCACCACATCAAGGGGGATGGACATCTCGGGCCACATGTCCTATGTCCTGCCCGCAGGATCGAACGACCATCCGGTCGTTACCGTATCGGGTCCCGCGTCGATGGTCAAGGACGAGCTGTACATCGGTGACAAGGTCATTCTGAACGTGGCCGCCAACAAGCTCACGGTCTCCGGCAACCTGTACGTCCTGAGCATCGATGCCCGCCTGGCGGTGACCGGAAAGGTGGCTTCCACCGGACTTATCACCCTAAGGACGAACGTCGACACCCCGACCAACATGATCGGGGCCTACTACAAGCCCGACGACCTCAGCAACATCTATCACTATTACACCACGCTCGAAAAGGCAATGGACGCCGGAGCCACCGCGATCACCATCTACGGAGCTTACGCGCTGAACTCGAATCTGTACGTGCCTTCGACCGTGGAGCTGAGCAACAGAGGGGACGTGACCATCGGGTCCAGGACTAACACTTCCGCGGTCGTCAAGTTCGCGGACGGGGCCGTCTTCAGAGGGAACGGCGTGATCGTGTACGGTACCCTTGAATTCGAGAACAAGGACGACAACAGGCTCGCTCACGTCAATTGCGATGTAGCTGTGAAGGGAGAAGTCTCCTCGAAGTACACAAACGTTTACAATGCATTGAACAGCGCCAATCCCGGCGACACGGTCACCATCACATCGACCGAGACAGTAACATTCAGGTCCAACGTGACCGTGAAAGAGGGGGTCACGCTAGCAGCACCCTACAAGACGCAGCTGGCTTTAGGTCCGAGAACGGTCATCACCATCGACGGTACGGTCACAGCCTTCAACGGTATCGCCGGAACATTCGACGGATCGTCTCCTTCGGAGATTGTGGTCAACGGTGTGTTCATGACGGGCGAGAGCGATAATCCCGCAACGATCTATGCGAAGTACAAGGTCGCCGCAATGTACTACTGCGTGTACGACAGAGGGCCATACGTGAACGTAACGCCCCTCAGAACAGCATCGATCGATGTGATGGACGCAGAAGATGCGACTATCTTCGCTTATGGTGCGGTAGATGGAGGTGCCGTCTCCGTCACGGGAAAGTCCGCAGACGAACCTGCAACGATCATCATCGCCGATGACAGCTCTCTGACGGCAGACATCACGGCTGCCAACGCACGGTTGGTCGCATTGGGTACATTCAACGGAACAATCTCCAACGGCACGGATGCCGCAGAGATCAATGTCATCAAAAGCTTCACAGCAGCATCCGATTCCGGTCTTGTCCTGAGCGGAACTGTAACGAAAGCTGCGAAGTCCAAGGCTCCAGCAATCACCCTGACGAAAGGAAAGATCACAGCAACGGGCCTTACAGTCCCTGAGGCAGTCGGCTTCGATGTTGAAGCAGGGGCGACTCTTGCCGTTGCAGGAACAGTCTCCATCGACACGATTGCTGTCGAAGGTACGGTCAAGGTCAACAACGGTACGAGCCCTGCGAGCGATAACAAGAGTAAATCCGCAGGTTCGCTGACCGTTGTAAACGCGACCATCCAGGGATCATTGGTCGTCGAACCCGCGGACAGTGCGGAAGGCATCGCCTACGGTGGAGATATCACAGTAACAACCCTGTACATCGGTATGGAGTCCGACGACCTTTCTGCGACCGCTGTTGCGTCTGCTAAGTCAATAGGATTCGCCGACGATACAGGCATCATCTACCTCGGTGCGGGTTCCACCATATCGGATGAAGCCGTAGCCGACATGAAGGCTAACAGATTCTATGTCGAGGACGAGCTGTACATGACCGTCTACGTCCCCAAGGACAGCTACCTCACCGAAGCTACAATCGGGAAACCATCTGTGGACAGTGCAGTAGCCGGCAAGTGGATGCTCGACGGAGAGGATGTAGAAACAATCGACCTCTCTCAGGGTAACGATTACGTCCTGAACGTCAACCACAGGATATACTCCGTCACCATCATAACCGATTCGGGAGTGAAGTCGGTCTCGATAAACGGCATCCTGTTGAGCAACACCACCGGAAACAACGTCTTCACCACGACCTTCAATCTCGAGGCGGGAACCTACAAGGTCACCTATTCCTTGGCAAAAGGGTACAAAGAGACCGACTCCGGAGTCAAGCTGTCCGACAGGGACGGAAAGGTCCTTGAGGATATGCAGTTCAGTTTGTCAGGGACCGAAGGTTACGATGAGGACAAGGGACATGCTCTCCGCACATTCCAGGTGTCCGGTACCGAACCCATCTCATCCGAACCGATCACTCCTGAAAAGCAGTCCGAGTTAACTATAACTAATCTTTTACTGGCAGCTCTATTTGTGATTCTGTCGCTCATGGCGATTGTCATGGCCCTCAGTCTCGGCAGGAGATGACGGACAAGTAACGCTCGGGAAGTTGCAAGATGGGAACAAATCGCTCGAGGTTCCGGAAACAACTGTAACTCTTTAAATCTACGATATAAAATATTCTGTTGTTCTCAGAGTATGTGTTTACGCTAATGAAATGTTCGCCTGCCCTTAAAATCGTATACACATTCGAACTATCATGAGCAAACAACCCCAGACCATACCGTTCGGCTCCAGCCTCCGCAAGGGACCTGCAGCAGGGGGGGGGGGAGGGGCACTCCCAATGAAATCCCGCCAGAGATCGTCGAGCTTCTGAGGAAGAGGAAGGATCCCTCTGATAAAGGGAAGAAGACCGTTCAGTTACTAGAAGGGAAGCATATACTGGAAGCCATCTTGTACATCGACGAGGAGTCTCCGGTGATTAAGACGGACATCTATAACAACGTTTCCAGATGTTCTTCTATGGGTGAGAAGGTGAAGATGTTGGAGGAGTGGGGGCTTGTGGAGATTTTCTACACAGCTTACACGAATTCAAACGTAGTGGTGATCACTGAAAAGGGCCGTAAGGTCGCCAGCATTGTGAGGAGCATGCTGGAGATCATCGATTCCGAGTGATTTTCATTTTCATGTATTCTGGAATGAAATGTTTGTTCCGTTCTTAATATTCTGATTTGATTGACTGCATTCGACCGATCCTTTCGTTTCAAGGGAAATTAGGGGCCCGAAGAAAAGAAAGGAGGTCGTGCGGTAAAAGGCCCGCAGGGATCCTTGGTAAAGGGTTTGGATCCCTGTAGGATATGACCGAGGATTTTCGACATCGATCCATCGTTAGATGGTTCAACCCGATTCAGTGGCCGAGTAGCCGTTGAAAAGGAGAAATGAATAATGAATACAAAAGGAATGAAATTCCTGACAGTCCTGGCTGTATTGGCTATGGCATTCGCCGCCTTCGCGGTCATCGCGCCTGCGGAGCAGAACGATGCGGATATCTTACTCCCGACGACAGGGTTCGTGCCTCTCGAGGACGGAGCAACAATATCCACACTCGGTGTGGACTCGACCTATTTCGTGAACAGCGATATAAAACTCAACGTAGAAGTCGCTGCAGATTTCAATGGAACTGAAGCTGGTACTGGAGCGGACTCTATCTGTATCGCAGTTCTGGACGGATGTTCCGTGGAGTTCACCGTCGCGAGCGATGCGAAAATGCCGAACATCCTCTTGTGGGTAGCGAAGACAGCTACGTTGTCCGATGACACGTACACGATCACAGTCGACAGTACAGCCATAGCAGACCGCGATGGCCGCCTGTGGATGGCTGCAGGAGATGTGGCCACGATGACGGCTGCGGTCGAGTCCAGCAACGGGATCATCTATCTCGGTCCGGTAAGCTACGAATTGAACGTGGACGGTAAGACAAGCTACGTCACCGGAACATGGGGTACGTCCAACTACATCTATCTGAAAACCAACACAAGTGCAATAATCATTGCAAAGGACCTCACAGCTACCGTGAAATCTCAAGAGGATGGATCCGTCGTGAAGGTGTCAGACTTCACCGGACAGATCTCATACAAGGATGCAACGAACCTTCAGCTGGATTCCTGGACCGCCGGGAACATCGAGATAACTGGCGGAACGCTCACCCAGAAGGCATCCACGGCGATCACCATCGCAAGCACTTCTGCGCTGACGATAGGATCGAGCGGAACTTACACCACAGGCGAGAACACGTTCACCAACAACGGAGTGATTATCGCCAACGGACTTCTGGACGCCAGTTCGGCAACATTCACCAACACAGGTAAACTGACGATCGCAGGAACTGCTGGAGTAAAGGGTACGATCACAAACAATGGTACCATCACAGCGAAGACCACAGCAACTGCCTTCACCAACACCCCTGTGATCGATCCCGCATCCACGGGAAAGATCATCAACACCACCAACGCCGAGGCGACGATCTCGGGAACACTGTCCACGAGCACCACCACGTTCTATAAGAACCAGACCGTGACCGTGACGGATGACCTGGTGATCAACCAGTCGCTGATCGTCGAAGGTATGATCGTTATCCCCGAAGGAGTCACTGTCACCATCAACGGAACGGCCGGAAGTCTGAAGGTGTTAGGAATATGGGCATCGATCCAGAACTACGGTACGATCACCGTCGAGAATTCGATTTCAACCACTGGATCGCTGATCATCGATGGGGCAACATTCGACAACTACGGGACCTTGGAAATAAGGCGCACGACCGGAACCTCAACAGATCCGACATTGGTGATCGGAGACGGAACGGACTACACCGTGATGAACAACAGCGGTATGTTCATAGACGAGGTCGGAGTGGTCTCGCTGGCTGCAAAGGCACAGCTCAACAACAAGACCAGCGGATACATCGAGATCCAGGGCGATTTCCAGATCGCAGACGGAATCCAGGCGTTCACGAATGCCGGTCAGATCAAGGCGATCGGTACGTTCACGAACGCTGGGGCGGCCACGATACAGATGACCGGTAACGGGGCCACCTTCGAGGCCGTCAGCATGTCCGTTGTGAACGCCACACTGACGATCAGCAACGTGATGACCTCGACTCTGGACGGTTACGTCTATACCGGTACGGCAACCGCAGCGTTCGCAGTGACCACTGCGGATAATGTCTATCAGGGACTGAAGATCACGTCCGGATGGTACAAATCGTCCAGCAAGTACTACAGGTCCCTCGACCTCTCGGGAACGATCAACGTCACCACGACGGCCGGGGTCGCCGCGGCAGGCCTCGATGTCACCGTGGCATCGACCGCAGGCACGGGATTCATAACCGTTCTTGACGAGCTCAGCATCCCCAGTCTTGCGGACCTCGCCATGAACACGGCCACTCTCATCGTGAAAGGAGACGTCACCGTCGGACAGGCGGGAGGAATCATCTCCTTCACCGGAACCAACACCGTTACAGTCTCCAGCGGAAGCATCACCTCGCCGGTGATCTCACCTACGACCCTCAACGCGGCATACTTCTCCAAGGTCAACACCCTCGGTACGCTGTACTACTACATGCCCCTGAAGAATGCGATCGCGGGAGCCATCGAGGCAGGCGTCAGCAAGGTCTACGCCAGCGGCACGACCACGGTCTCTTCCGATATGGAGATCCCTGCAGGAATCGCCGTGACCAACAACGGTACACTCACTATCAGCAACGGATACGTGCTAACTGTCAAGGACGGAGCGTCCCTGACCAACAACGGCACCGTCACGGTGAAAGGAACACTCTATGCCGAGGTCGCGAAGACCGGAATCAAGGGAACCGAACCCGTCGCGGATGTGAAGCAGAAGGGAGCGGTAGATGTCACCTACACCAACCTCGCCTATGCTATCAACAACGCAAGGGAGGGCGATGTGATCATCATCACCAAAGACTCCGGAGTCACGATCTCCGACAATCTCACGATCCCCGCCGGAATCATGGTGGACACCAACGACAAGAACCTCACCCTCACCGAGGGCAAGACGCTCACCGTCAACGGAATCCTCCTGATCGACGGCGGAGTCTACACCAGCAACGGTTGCGATGTCGTCGTCAACGGATACCTGATCACCGATAAGGTCGTCAGCTACTCCGCCGGATGGCCCGCCGGAGCATACTACAACCTCACGATGGACAACCTGGACTACTACGGAATCTGCGGACTCTCGAAGATCGGAACCGTCGTCGCCTCCGACGAGGTGTACACGTTCAACGTATACGGCGATGCGAAGACCTCCCTGATCTCCGCCACCGGAACTTCCAGCGATTCTGTCAGCGTGATATTCCACAACGACGTGGATGTCTCGGACATGGAATTCATCTACGGAGGAGCCACCTTCGCGGCGGGCACCGACGTGAAGACCGAGATCACCAACGGATCCGGATCCGTAAGGATCTACGCGACTATGGATGCGATATCCTATGTGGGAGACTACGAAGGCCTCTCCGCAACCCTCTACACCAACTATTCGACCGATGTTCCCGCGAAGAAGTACGACGTGACCTTCGACGGAAACGTCCAGATCTCCGGAACGATTCCCAATGCGGCCATCAAGGGCGACGCAGTCGTCAAGGGAACCTCTTCCTCACCCTCTACAGCCACCCTCAACGGTGCGACCGTGGAAGGAACGCTCACCGTGGACTACTACGCCACCGTTTACGCCGACGACATATACATTGTCGGTGAGCTCACAGTGAACGACGAGGATACCTCCAAGACGGCCGGTGTGTTCAACCTCTCCGAGAGGATGTTCATCGGAGACGTCGAGTTCGATGACTCCACCGCGGCTGCAGCCTCCGTCACCGGGAATGTGGTTGTCGGTAACAGCGCGGCGATCATCGTCGTTGCAGGCAACAGCGTGGACGAGGAGATAGTCGCCGGACTCAAATCGACGACTATCTCCGTGGACGGAGTCCTCTGGCTCACCATCTACGGCAACAGCACCGTGGACCTGTCCAACCTCGCGATACCCGTCGTCAACGGAAAGGCCGTGACCTTCCTCGAGGAGGACGATATCGCAGACAACGGGGGATTCTACATCCCTGACGAGACCGAGATCACCGTCGGCGACCAGGAATCCTACGACATCAGCGTGAACTACTACATCTACAACATCATGATCATCACCGATGCCGGAGTCAAATCCGTCGCCATCGACGGAGTGGAGCTGCTCAACACCTACTCTTCGAACGCGTATGAAACGGTCAATCCGATCCTTGCAGGGACCCACACCGTGACATACACCCTGAAGAGCGGATACGAGGGAACCCCGTCGCTCTACACCGAGACCCACACGATCCTGAAGGACATGAAGTTCGTCGTCGACGGAACCGACTCCGAAAGGCTCGACGATCAAGGCGAATACTACGTCTTCACCTTCGAGCTGAGCGGAACCGACCCCATACCCGAGCCCGAACCTGTGGTTCCCGAAGAGGAGCAGTGGACCATCACCACCATCCTGCTCGTCATCCTCGTGATCCTGATCGCCATCATGGCAGTCATCGTCGCGCTGAGACTCAACAGGAGCTGAAGGTAACTTCGGAATGATGTCGAACAAACACCAATAACCACAAAACAAACATCTTATGGGGGCATCGCCCCCAACACTCCTATTAATCATCAAAACGAGAGAATTCATGCATTTGAAATTCTTTCGCACTATTCAACAAATAGTAAAGTATTATGTATTCAAAGGAAAGAGGCCAGGGTGACCCTGGCCGTTGGGAACGGTCACGGCTTCAGTTCATCCGATTCTCTGCGTATCGGAGGAGAGATCCTGTCGCCTCTGCGATAGGCCGCAACGCATATCAGCAGGATGATCAAGAACGCCGGCAACAGGCAATATCCTGCCCATACAGCATCCTCGCCGAAATCACCTGCCAACAACATCCACGACAGCCAGCTCAGGAGCACCGCGATCAGAAAGACCGTAATCACAATCAACCATTCCTTTATCGACCAGTTTGTCATATTGCCCATAGCAATCCCTTCTGCAGAACAGGTCTGCAATACTGAAGGCGTTCTGCAGATATTTATTCAAGACCTTATCAAGCGGTAACTGAACAAAGGTCAATCGGAGCACTGGCCGTAAGCGCAGAATGATGGATTCCTCTCATAATATCGATGCAGCAATCGAGCGCAGAACACTCTGCCGTTGGATCCGTTTTGGATCATGCCTTTGAGCTGTCGGGCCTTTTCACGGTCGTACCCCTGAGGATCCTATACCGTCCGGCCAGGAGACACCTGCTGTATACCGGTACACCGTGAGAATCACGAGTATCCCGATGGAGATACCAATGAATCAGTCTCTCCGGACGTCTCGGCAAGGTTACCGGGACCCATGATATTGTCCCGACCGTGTGTGGTGATGGACCTCCCCACAGCGCAGGTCTTGTCGCTGTCACGGAGGCGGGCCCTCGCATAGGACACGATGAACGGCAGGCCACCAGGTAATGAATGGCCTTCTTGTCCGTCCCTGTCATCAGGCATGTCCGGATGTGGTTCGGGATACGATGCAGTTGCGCTTCCGCTATTGTCGGTTAGATCGAAACCGCAGTACGTATGACTGGTGACCTCGATTGGAATGCAGTACATATCCAATCCTGGCGCGAATGCCGTACCCGGAACGGTCAGCCCGACAGCGTCGTGCATCGTGATTCCTTCTCCATTCATGTCCTCATCCTGCGGATTTCTCGGCAGAGTGTTCCGCATGGATAGAGAGAATATGTCAATATTTAACTAAGGCCTTTCCAGGCGGTACGGTACCAAAAGGTAAGAATTCCCTGTCCGTTGAATTGCAGGTCTAAAGATCTACGATAGGTATTGAATGTTACTTTTCATGTGACCTGTTTTTATCTTCCTTACTAGGAACGAATCCTTCAGACACCTTACAAAATCTGACCATCTGGAAAGGTCTTGGTTATATATCCTGCAGCCCCTCGATACATTTGCCTGTCGGCCCGAGAAAGATGCGGACAGCCGGTTACCTAGGCCCACTGAACAGGGCGCTTTCGGCATAGTAGTGACTGTATTTCATTCCGGGTCCGTCGACGACTCTTGTTGCCCGGGCGGACAGGCTGTTCTTCCCCCCTAGCTACCTCATCGAGAATCCATTCTAGCACTTCGTCGATTCGTGTGATCCCGGACACGATTTCTCACCCTCATTTCCCCATTGCTGGATGTATTGTCGGACTGACCATTCGGAAAGGTCTCGGTTATATAGCGAGTGGACTCATACATTTCACGTCGCGCCCGCTCGGAGGGGATTGATCGAAAGGGAGTTAACATCAGGGGTATCGATTTGGAACTGAAAGTGAACGGTCTGACTGCCATGCTATCGAACAGGACGGTTCTGGATAACGTTACGTTCAGCGTCCCCGAGTCCAAATGCTTGGGGGTATGCGGACCTAACGGTTCCGGAAAGACCACCCTCCTATTAACGATAGCCGGACTGTATGAAAGCCATGGTACAGTGACAGTTGATGGGAAGGACGTCGCCGAGGTAGATCCTTGCGAAGCTGGCATCCATTACGTCGCAGATACCGCGGCAGCGTTCGATATGACCGTCTCCGAGAATCTCGAGATGTTCTACCAGTGTTACAGAGGATATCCCGGCAGGCACAGGATGGACTCCGACATCGAGGACATCCTGGAAGCGGTGAAGCTTGTCGGCCGCAAGGATTCCATGCCGGGTACCCTGTCAGACGGGATGAGGAAAGGATTGTCCTACGCCAGGACCATGGTGGGACTTCCCGACCTCGTGATCATGGACGAACCGTTCTCCTGTCTGGATACAGAAGGCCGTATCCATCTGGAGGGGTACGTCAGAGCCCTGAAGTCTCTAGGTACGTCATTCGTAATAAGCTCCAACGACCTAATGAGTCTCCAGAGGGTAAGCGACACCCTGCTGTTCCTCAAGAAAGGCAAGGTTCTGGACATAATCGACAACAGGGAGGGACTCGATCTTACCGAGAGATATCTCGCGCTCATGAGGGGGGCGAGATTCTGATCGGGAGGTTCACGCCGGTGCACCTCTCCTATGTGAAGGAGAGGTTCGACGAGAGGAAGGAGGTCCTGATAGGGCTCTCGATCCTGATGCCGATAATCATCCTATTGATGATGCATTGGGTGCCGTTCAATCAGCTGTCGCCTCTTCTGTTGGTGACGCCGTTGGTGATGTCGCTCCGTTTCCACAGGGCCTTCCCTCTGGGGGACATGACCATGGTGCTGATCCTCAGCAGGGACATGCCGACTGTGTCGGAGAGATCCATGAGGCTCCTCCTGAAGAGGACGCTCATATGCACCGTCATATCGTCGCTGGCCATGGCATGCCTGCTCATGGTCGGGAGATGGTCGCTGTCGTTGGAGGCAGGATGCGTGGCGATCCTGGTCGCCCTGGTATTCGTGTCGAACCTCCTGGTCCTACTGAGGTGGATGGCAATAATCCGCTTCGGAAGGAGGAAAGGAGACGGTGTGACCCTCATCTTCATAGCGATGGCGGTAGGATTGTTCCTGTCGGAGGGATCCGTAGACTGGCCGATATTCGTGGCGCTGCTGGTATCGGCGGTGATAATCATGTGGCTCGTGGCCGAGCTCATGCGGGCGGTATGGCTGCCGTCCAAGCAACGCATGTTGGAGGGGATATGATGGACAGGGCGTTAAGCGGCACTGACGTGCTCAGGATGATGGATGCATACGAGAACTCCTACCTATTCATGGACTGGATAGCTTCCTTCGAGAAGAGGAAGGAGCAGCTCCTGGACGGGAAGGAGAGGAGTCCGGAGGTGATCAATTCTTGGCTCACCGACAATGTCCCTTCGGACAGGGTGACCAGGATCTATTCGAGGATGCCGGTGAACACCAGCATCACGGTTGATCGCACGGAGGACTCGGTTATGACCCTGAGGATGTATCACGTCTGCGACGATTCCGTCAACAGGGCGCTGTCATCGATCAGGAAATCCTCTCCCGACGTCCTGATCATAGACCTAAGATCCTCAACCGGAGACGATTACAGGGCCGCGACGAGGATGTCCGCCGCACTGGCGGGCGGGGAGATCTGCAGACAGAAGTACCGCGGGCACGAGTGCAGCACCTCGTCCAAAGGTGCCGAGTTCAGACCATACAAGGTCTTCCTCTTCACCAACAGGGACACGCGCGGATGCGCGGAGATGCTGGCGTCTTGCATATTCGGCAAGATGAAGAACTGTGTCGCCATCGGAGTGGAGCCTCCGGCATGCGGTGTCGGAATGGAGCTCATGGGCGGATTCCATGCAGATCCGAATTATATGTTCCGCTATGCGGCCTACAAGTGGGAGGTCCCCAACGCGGTAGGATCCGGATCCACCATGAAGATCGTCGGCTTCGACTCCGCGAACATTAACGACTATCTGGAATTGGCATACGGGATGCTGCGCTCCGAGGGGTGGATGACATGAACAAGAAGAACGACATACTGCTGAAGACCATCGAGCTCTTCCACACCAAGGGGGAGACCGTGTCTCTGGACGACATAGCGACCGAGCTCGGATGCAGCAAGACCCTCATCATCCACTACTTCAGGACCAAGAGGAACCTGATGTCCAGCTGCTTCAGCCTCATCTGCCATGAGGTCAGGCTGAGGCTGGCCGAGGTGCCTGCACCGGAGGAGTGCACTGTGGAGAACATACGCTCCTATCTGGCGGATCTCTGGAGGGCGTACTTCGGATATCTGATGGAGAACCCGCAGAAGGCGCGCTTCTTCGTCCAGTACACCCACAGCCACGGGCCGTTCCCTCCCAAGTACAGGACCGTGGACGAGGTCATCAGAAGGATATTCGAGGACAAGTACGGATGCCTCACCGATGAACATCCGGAGCTCATGTTCGACATCAAGTACATGGTGGCCATCGCCAACGGCATGGCAGCCCTGGTGTTCGCCGACAAGACGGAAGCATCGCAGGACCTGCCGGAGCTGTGCATCGACAAGATAATGAACGGCGTGGTCCCCAAGAGGGAAGGTTCCGGCCGAGACGATAAGGTCTACACGATCGCCGGCTGATCATCGATTGCAAGCTTTCAGGCGAAGCACAACACCCTAGCCGTTTCCCGAACATTCATATTGGTCCAGCCCTATCCAGCCCTGATAACATGGATAAGGTCGTCGTGTCCATCGGAGGTTCCATCCTCGTGCCCGGAGAGAACGATGCGGATTTCATCCGCAGGCTTGCTGAGATGCTGAAGGAGGTCTCCAAGGAGGTCCAGATAGCCGTAGTCTGCGGCGGGGGCAAGACGGCCAGGTACTACGCAGGCATCGCCAAGGATCTGGGCGGGGACACCTATGCGCAGGACATCTTGGGCATAGCCGCCACAAGGATGAACGCCCAGCTCCTCAGCCTAGCACTCGGCGACATGCCCGATACGGTCACCGGCGATGTGGAGGAGACCGCCAGGGCATCTGCTCCGGGGAGGATCGTCGTCATGGGAGGAACCGTCCCGGGACACACTACGGACGCCGTCTCATCGATGGTGGCGGCCGCCATGAAGGCGGACAGGATCATCAACGGAACTTCTGTCGATGCAGTCTACACCGATGACCCGAGGAAGAACCCCGACGCGAAGAGAATATCGAGGATGACCATCGACGAGCTTGGCGATATCGTCTACAAGGAGCACGGAGCGTCGAAGTCCAGCGTGTTCGATCCCCTGGGCGTGAAGCTCGCCAAGGAGAACAGGATGGACATCCTGATCATCGACGGAAGGAACCTGGACGAGCTCAGGAGCGCCATCCTCGGGAAGGAGATCAACGGTACCTTCGTGGATTCCCACCGATTCGGATAATACAAAGGATCCGTCAGTCGGATTCAGGCAGCACATCTCCCAGGCTCTCCCTTATCCTTCTGAACGGATCGTTGAACCTGAACGTCATGGACCTTGTCTTCCCCTGTTTCTCGAGCACGCCCATGTCCGCCAGTGCGTTGAGCCTGTTCCTCACCGATTGGTCCCCGATACCGTCGGCCCAGGACGATGCCTCCTGCATCGTGAACCATTCCTTCCTTTCCTTCGCACGAATGGCCAGCTGCCTGGAGTTCAGGTCCAGTCCTTTCAGCACATCCATCTCCCCGAATTCTCTCACGGCCTCGCCGTAGGCGGATTGGATGCAGTCGATGAAGAACTCCACCAAGGGTGAATAATCCCCGGTCTTGTCCGTGTACCTCAGAAGGTTGTAGTACACATCTCCGTCACCGAGGAGCTTGTCGTCGATCTTGCAGAGGTTGAAGTTTCTGTACCCAAGTTCCTGCATCAGGATATGGAAGAGCGAGCGCCCCGTCCTCCCATTCCCTTCCAGGAACGGATGTATGCTCTCGAACTCATGGAAGAACACGACGGCGGTGACGATGCCCTCCAATGGCGAGTCCCTCAGCCATTCCATCAGATCCGATAACTCGGTCATCACATGTACGGAAGGGCATCCGATGAAAACCTCCTGGTCCCCGGCCACCACGTGCACTTCCTCCCCGTCCGTCCTGATCCTCCCTGGCACGCAGTCCTCGCCGGTGCCGGTCAGCAGGTATCTGTGCACCGCAGACACCGTACCGGTATCCCACGGCAGCCGGAAGAGGCCGGGGACGTAGTATGAATACAGGTGGTTGAGGATCTCCTGCTGGTTGCCGGGGTCGGTTGCCCTGACGATCCCCTCCGATCTCATCATCATGCGCGAGGATTCCTCGACCTCCCTGAGGCTCATCCTGTTCCCTTCGATCTTCGTGGACCAATGGGCATTCACCGCATGTGCCTCCTGAACGAGATCGGTGTAGTCCTTCTCGGCAAGGACGAAGGACCCCATTGTCCTGTCCATATCGCCGATGTCGCGGATGGCATCCCTGTAGCCCTTGCTGAGCCTGACATCTATTTTGGTGAGGTCCTTCCTCTTGTGCCGTACAGGGACCAGATCCGCATAGAATCTTCTGTATTTATCATAATTTATTATCATAATAATTTATTATAATTGATATTTATATATAAATAAACTGATGATTTGTTGGTTATTATGATAAAAATTTATTATAATTAACGTGATTAAGACAGTGACTGGGGTGTGAACCGTTATTCCTCTTAAGTTGTCGGATTATTCAACAGATCAACGCACCATTTATATATTTTTGAAAAGTAACTAGAAAATATCACCTACATTTCAATGATAACATGGAGATAGCACGCGACATTTATCTGAACAGATTGATCGAGAGGAAATGGAACGGATCGGTCAAGGTCATCACTGGACTGAGGCGCTCGGGCAAATCATACCTGCTCTTCAATCTCTTCGTCAAGCATCTCCTCTCCGAGGGAGAAGATGAAGGCGACATCGTCAGGATAGACCTGGAGAGTCTGGACAGCACCGCCCTCAGGCATCCCATCAGACTGTACGATCATATCAGATCCATGACCTCCGACGGAAGGAAGAGATACGTTCTGATCGATGAGATACAGAAGGTTCCAGAGGTGGATAATCCCGACATCAAGGATGGAGGGAAGATAACGTTCTACGATGTGCTGAACAGCCTTCTGGGCACTGGATATCTGGACATCTACGTCACCGGAAGCAACTCCAGGATGCTCAGCACGGACATCCTCACCGAATTCAGGGGACGCGGGGACGAGGTCCGTGTGCACCCCCTGTCCTTCTCGGAATTCTATTCCGCCGTAGGCGGCGACAGGTCAGAGGCATTCGGGAGATATCAGATATTCGGCGGGATGCCGCACATAGTCTCGGCACCGAGCGACGAGGCCAAGATGAAGTATCTCGGCGATCTGTTCTCCGAGACCTATCTCAAGGACATACAGGAGCGCCATAGGATCGCAAGGCTGGATGTTATGGAGGGCACCATAGACGTGCTGTGCTCCGCCGTAGGGTCCCTCACCAATCCCTCCAACATCGCGAAGTCGGTGTCCGGGGAATTGAGCGAGAACACCGTACGCACCTATATCCAGTACCTGATCGATTCGTTCCTTTTCAGCGAGGTCAAAAGGTTCGACGTCAAGGGGAAGAACTATCTGAAGTATCCGATGAAGTACTACTGCGAGGATGTCGGATTGAGGAATGCCCGTCTCGGATTCAGGCAGATGGAATCCACTCATCTCATCGAGAACATAGTCTACAACGAGCTCCGTATGAGGGGTTTCGAAGTGGATGTGGGTGTGGTCGATGTGATCTCCAACGGTCCGGACGGAAAGGAAAGCGTAGGGAAGGAGATAGACTTCATAGTCAACAAGGGCAACGAGAGGGTGTATATTCAGTCGGCATATGCTATACCGGATGCCGCCAAGTTGGAGCAGGAGACCGTATCCTTAAGGCACATAGGGGATTCGTTCAGAAAGGTGGTCGTGAGGATGGACACGATCGGTAGATGGTTCGATGATGACGGCATCCTGTACATGAACCTGCTGGATTTCCTGCTGGATAAGGACAGCATTTGATGGTTTGTCGGAGTCAGGCTACAAACGATAATCAACTCCGATTACAATCAAGGAAACGACATGCCCCGGACAGTCGTCACATACTACTCGGAGACCGACCTCCTTCTTCATCCAGACGTCTACGGCAGGGCATATTCTATCTTGCCGGGATACCGCAGGGAGAAGGCGGATTCCTTCGTCTTCGCCAAGGATAAGGCGTTGTCCGTCGGCGTATGGCTGCTGCTCCGCAGGGCCCTGGAGGACCTAGGGGAGGATCCTGACAAGATCCGCATAAACTATCTGAAGAACGGCAAGCCCGTCCTGGAAGGTTCGGACATCCAATTCAATCTCTCACATTCCGAGCACCGTGTGATGTGCTCCGTATCCGATATCGACCTGGGATGCGACGTCGAGCATATCGAACCGATCGATATGGACATTGCCAGGAGGTACTTCTTCGGTTCTGAATACGAGACGATCTCCTCCTCCGAAGACAGGGAAGGCATGTTCTATCGCTTCTGGACCCTCAAGGAGAGCTTCATGAAGGCCACCGGTCTGGGGTTCGAGCTCCCTCTTGACTCTTTCTGTATCCGTCTGGGCGAGAGGATAAGCGTCGATCAGACTGTCGACGGCAAAGATTACAGCTTCAAGGAATATCATACGAACGACGGCTACAGGTACGCCGTCTGCTCCCTGAATGATGATTTCATTCCGGAGATGGAGCACATCGACCTCGCTAAATACTTGCAATCGCTTCACATTTCGTGAATTTCAAGCCGTCGCCCTTCGCAATGGTCCTGCTGGCTGCGATTCTCGCAGGTCTCCTCAACATGTTCTCTAAGGACCTGCTCAACGCAGGCATGGGCCCGATGGAGATATGCTTCTGCCGCGAGGGAGTGACCGTCCTGGTCTTCGCACTGATACTTCTGGCCATCGACCGTTCGGCCTTCAAGGTCAGGCTCCGCGACCTCTGGATATTCGCGCTCTTCGGGGCGTTCAATGTCATCAGCAATGTCTGCGTCTTCACCGCCCAAGAGACCCTCCCTCTAGAGGTGGCAGCGGTGCTGGAGATGACCAGTCCGTACTTCATGCTGGTGTTCGCCTACTTTCTCTTCGGGGACAGGATCACCAGGAGGAAGGTCCTGGCGGTGGTGATGGCCTTCGTGGGATGCATATTCATCATCGGACTGGTGAACGGTGTCGACAACATCGACGTATTCGGAGTGGCGGTAGGGCTGCTCTCGGGAGCGACCCTCGCAGCATTCACCATCGGAGGGAAGGTCATCGGGGAGAGGGGGTACTCGGAGAACAGTGCCATGTTCTACTTCTTCCTGTTCAGCTCGATCCTGATCGCTCCGCTGGCCAGTTTCGATACGATCTGGACCGTGGCATGTTCTGACTGGATCCTCCCGGTATGCATACTCGTCATGGGAGTCATGTGCACATTGGCGCCCAACTACCTTGTGATCTACTCAATCCGCCGCATGGATCCCGCTACCGTATCCATCGTGATCACGTCGAGCCTGATCGTGTCCACGCTGTGCGGGGTACTGGTCTTCGGAGACGAGTTCCACTGGACCGATGTGGTCGGCATCATCCTTGTGATGGCTGCCATAATCCTCTTGGACCCGCCAGAATCTCTTGTGAAGAGATTCAAGGGTAAGAGTTCCGATTCATGAGGTATGCTTACTTACCCGAAGAAGGGTCAGATTCTAGTTTTTGATGATTCACAATACATAGAAAAAATAATCTAGATTTTATATATCAAAGACTGAATTTTTCTAACATCTGTAATTATATTACGGAAAATGCCGCATATTTGAATAGATTGGTTTTCAATGCAGTGGGTTGCAGTTCAGTATGTAGTTTCTTACTATAATTGATTCGGTGTTTAGGCGAAGTCTTTCTTCCGGTATTTTCGTTTTCCGTGAGATGAATAAATACGCATATGTATACCTACAATTGAAGGCATAGCATGGAAGATACTGATGTCAGGATCGCAAACGTAATGGACCTGGAATCTCTAGGGAGATCCATTTCTCCGATTGCGAAGAGATGTAACATAACCGGTGTTTTCCTTTTCGGTTCCAGAGCGCGCGGGGATTTCGATGAAAACAGCGATTATGACCTTGTTGTGGACGTGAACGACGATTATGACATTGGGGATCATGTCCGTTTCATAGATGATGTATCTAAGGCTCTCGGCCATGATGTCGACGTCATTACCAGGCGCAGCCTTACTGATGATAGGTTCTCGAAGGATGTTCTCAGGGAGATGGTCCATGTCTGTTGAAAACCGTAGACTCGTAGAGGATACATCAGAACAAACGCCTTTAATCGATTTTTGTACGATGAATTAAATGTTATTCAGAGGTCTAACTCATTTAATGAGTCCAAGATATTCTCGGAAGAACCGTATCTAATGTTTCTCAACGGGAACGGCCTTAAATCGAATTAACGCTTATCACATTGCAAGGTTTATGCCCCAGGGTGATGGACGGCGTGGCTATGGTGTAGTTCAGTATCAGAGACCGTCACAGGCAGTGTCCTCCCTGGTCGAGCGACATGAAGTGATGGACATGTTCAGATTAAGCAAGGTACAGTACGGGATCTACGCAGAGTGCATTCAGAACCCCGATTCCACCAGATACAACATCCCCGCCATCGAGAGGATGCCGGACCATATGGACGTGGATAGACTCGTCAGGGCCGTCGACGCTCTGGTGGAGGCGCATCCCGGACTGAGGACCAGGGTGTTCGCTGATGACAGCGGTCAGCCTGTCCAGGAACTGGACTGCGAGGTGCACGCGATCGTCAAGGACATGTCCGACGAGGAGTTCGATTCTGTCAAGGACGATCTGGTCGTGCCCTTCGACCTTGCGAAAGGCCCTCTGGCCAGATTCGAGATCTACAGGACCCCTTCAGGCAACTACCTCTTCATGGATATCCATCACCTCATCTACGACGGCAGCGCGAACAAGGTCCTGGCAAGGGACCTGGGCGACGCTTACAAGGGAAAGCCCCTGGAGAAAGAGAAGTTCACCATGCAGGACGAGGTGGCCTATGAGGACTCCAAGACAGAGGAGGAGAAGGCAGAGGCGAAGAAGTTCTACGCCTCCTTCCTGGATGGGATAGAGACCGACTCCCTTCCGCCCAGGGATGTCTATTCAGACACACCCGCTCAGGGGAGGATCGTGCAGCCGTTTCACATCGACGAGGAGAGGTTCCGCTCCCTCCGTAAGGAGGTCGGCACCAACCGTACCGCATTCTTCATCGCCGTCATGGGTGTCCTGACGGCCAGGATGGCCGGCAAGGACAATTCGTTCATCACATCGGTCCACAACGGCAGGAGACCTGAGAACGAGGACACCATCAACATGTTCGTGAGGACCATCCCGGTCTACACCGACATCTCCAAGGGATCTATCCGCGACATCATCTCCACGACATATCAGCGCCTGGAGGGCACATACAGGAACGATTCGATGTCCTACATCGAGCTGGCCCAGGAGTTCGGCCTGAATGCCGACATAACCATGGCCTACCAGAAGGATGTCTCGAAGCTAAAGTTCGCGGAAGGTTACGACGGCGACGTCCAGCGCATCTATGACAAGAAATACGTATCCGGCGCAGCGATGACATTCGAGGTCGTCGACGCAGACTCCAAGACAGGCGACTACGTCATCGACCTGTCCTACCGCGCGGACATGTACACAGAGGGGATGATGAAGGCCCTGCTCCGCGCATACATCAAGCTTGCCCAGGAGCTACTGGCGAAGGAGTGTTTGGACGAGATCGATCTGATGGATGACGAATCCGCCGAGATCATAGACGGGTTCAATCAGACCGATGTAGATCAGGACCTCACCGTCACGCCTTACGACATGATCCGCAAATGGATGAAGGAGACTCCCGACTCCGTAGCATCAGTGTTCAAGGAAGAGCAGATTACTTACGGCCAGATGGATTCCGTCACATCCGCGATAGCCGCCTGCATCCATTCCAAAGGCATCGGAAGGGAGGACTTCGTCTCCATTTTGATCCCCAGAGGACAGCTCATGGTAACCGCTTCCATCGGAGTTCTCAGGGCGGGAGCCGCCTACCAGCCCCTGGACCCGTCCTATCCGAAGGAGAGGCTCAACTTCATGCTCAAGGACTCCGGAGCGAAGCTCCTCATAGCCGACAGGTCCCTGAGGGACATCCTGGATGAGTACAACGGAGACGTCCTGTTCACCGACGAGATCCCATCTCTGAAACCATCGGATGAGGAATACGAGCACAAACCCCAGGATCCGTTCACCATACTCTACACCTCGGGTACAACCGGAACACCCAAAGGATGCATCCTGGAGAACAGGAACCTCACATCCTTCCTTAACCATCACCAGAGGCATTTCCAGATAGATGAGAACAGCCGTGCGATCACATACGCCAGCTACGGTTTCGACGCATCGATGATGGACATCTTCACCACGCTCTGCTTCGGTGCACACCTCTACATCATACCAGAGGAGATGCGCCTGGACATCATGGCGATGGACCGTTATTTCACGGAGAATCAGATCACGCATGCTTTCATGACCACACAGGTGGGAAGGCAGTTCGTAACCATGACGGAATGCAAGACGCTGAAGCACTTCTCCCTCGGAGGGGAGAAGCTGGTCCCCGTCAACCCGCCGGAGTGGCTGGACTTCGTGAACCTCTACGGTCCCACAGAGACCACTGTATACGTCACATACCAGCAGGTCAAGGACGACAATCCGCTGTGCCCCATCGGAAGGCCCAACGACAACATCAAGGCGTACATCATGGATAAGAACGGACGCCAGCTACCGGTGGGAATCCCCGGTGAGCTGGTCGTCGCCGGACCGCAGGTCACTAGAGGATATCTTAACAGGCCCGACAAGACCTCCGAGGTCTTCATAGTCAATCCGTTCTGCAGCGAGCAGAAGTACCGCCGTGCATACCGCACCGGGGATATCGTCAGATGGCTGCCGGACGGAGCTATCGAGTACATCGGCAGGAACGACGGACAGGTCAAGGTAAGAGGATTCAGGATCGAACTGACCGAAGTGGAGAAGGTCATCCGCGAGTTCCCCGGAATCAAGGATGCGACGGTAGCGGCTTTCGACGCACCTTCTGGTGGAAAGTTCATCGCAGCATACGTGGTATCCGATTCCAAGATCGACGTGAACGAGCTCAACTCGTTCATCGCCGAGAGGAAGCCGCCGTACATGGTACCGGCGGTCACCATGCAGATCGATGCTATCCCGCTAAACGTCAACAGCAAGGTGGACAAGCGCAAGCTTCCGAAACCGGAGATCCAGGCCGAGGACCTGACTCCGCCCGAGAACGATGTCCAGCAGAAGATATTCGACATCGTCAAAGGAGTGATCGGCACAGACGCATTCGGAGTGGACACGGACCTGTACGCAGCAGGACTGACTTCAATCACCACCATCCAACTGAACGTCCTCCTGTTCAAGGAGTTCGGTGTGGACATGCAGATCAAGGACCTGAAGGAGAATTCCACCGTAAGGAAGCTGGAGAAGCTCATCGGATCTAGGTCGCCCTCGAAGACCTACGAGCAGAAGGACAGCTATGCACTGTCCAAGACGCAGGAGGGAATATTCGCTGAGTGCATCGCCAACCCCGGCAGCACCGTTTACAACATCCCTCTCTTGTTCAGAATCTCAAAGGACCTCGACGTCGGGAAGCTGAGGGAATCATTGGTCAAAGCGGTGAACGCCCACAGCTTCATCCGCACCAGGATATTCCTGGACTCCTCAGGCGATGTCCAGCAGAGCAGAGAGGACAAGGAGGACTACGGTGTAGCGGATATCCCTGTCGAGAAAGTCGACGACCTGGAGAAGGCCAAATCCAATCTGTGCAAGCCGTACAACATCATCGGAGACAGGCTGTTCAGGCTCAGGATTCTGGAGACGCAGTCGGAGAGGTACCTGTACATCGACATGCATCACATCATCTCCGACGGAACGTCGATGAACAACTTCCTGGACTCCGTGTCCCGCGCATATGCCGGAGAGGAGCTGGAGAAGGAGAAGTTCAGCGGATTCGAGGTAGTGATGTCCGAGAACGAGGCACGCACGCCTGAAGCACTGGACAAGGCCAAGACATATTACGATAACCTCCTGGGAGGATGCGAGACCGATATCCTTCCCAGGACCGATCTCTACAGCAAGGACAAGGGATTGGGTTCCGTCGTCACCGACGGAGCATCCACAGAGGAGATTCAGAAGTACTGCAGCGAGAAGGGAGTCACCGTCAACGGAATGATGTGCTCCGTGTTCGGATTCGTGCTCTCCAAGTTCTGCGGAACCGAGGATCCCGTCTTCGCCACGGTATACAACGGAAGGGACGATTCACGTACCGCGGAGACCGTTGCCATGATGGTGAAGACCATGCCTGTGGTCTGCCATGTCAAGGGCAAGACGCAGGACTACGTCCGCGGCATCTCCCAGCAGCTAATGGACAGCATGTCGAACAGCGTGATGTCCTTCGCCGAGATCAACAAGGAGTTCGGTGTGAAATCCGATATGCTGTTCGTCTATCAGGGAGCGATGTTCGGATTCGAGACCATCTGCGGAGCACCCGCTGAGCAGATCCGCCTCTCGTCCGATCTGGTGAAGAGCCCGATCACATTCATGCTCTCCGAGGTCAAAGGCAAGCTGCACTACGAGTGCGAGTATGATAAATCACTCTACAGCCACGGATTCGTCGAGAGTCTGGTGGATGCATTCGACACCGCCGTTGAAGGATTCCTGAAGAGGGACGAGCTGGCCGATGTCACCGTCCTGAGCGACAGGGCCGCAAAGGTCCTCGAGGGATTCGACCAGACCGGAGCGGAGCAGGATCTGGAAGTTCCTCCGTACATGATGATAGAGAAGTGGATGAAGGAGACCCCGGATTCCATCTCAATCGCCTACAAGGACGTCAGGATGACCTACAAGCAGCTCGATGAGATCTCGAGGAAGATCTGCGTCCTGCTGGAGTCCAAGGGCATAGGCAAGGAGGACTTCGTATCCGTCCTGGTCCCGAGGAGCGAGTGGATAGCACTCGCGACGGTCGGAATCATCAGGTCCGGAGCGGCCTACCAGCCTTTGGATCCCTCTTATCCGAAGGAGAGGCTCAACTTCATGGTCAAGGATTCCGGCGCCAAGCTGGTCATCGTCGACCGCAAGCTCAGGGAAATCATCGACGAGTATCAGGGCGACGTCCTGTTCACGGACGAGATAGCCGACCTTCCGGACGGAACCCCCAAGGGAACCGTCTGCGGTCCGCTGGACGCATTCACTATCCTCTATACCTCTGGTACCACCGGAACCCCCAAGGGATGCATCCTGGAGAACGGCAACGTGAAGTCCATCATCAACCACTACACCAGGAACCTGGAGGGTAGCAACAAGATGCGCACGGCATCCTACGCCAGCTACGGTTTCGATGCGAACATGATGGACATCTTCACCTCGCTGTGCAACGGCGGGGAGCTGCATATAATCCCTGAGGACATGCGCCTCGACCTGCCCGAGGTGGACCGCTACTTCGTGGACAACGGCATCACCCACGGATTCATGACCACCCAGGTGGGAAGGCAGTTCGTCACCATGACCAAATGCAAGACGCTGAAGCATTTCCTGGTCGGCGGAGAGAAACTTGTCCCCGTGAACCCCGTCCCGTGGGTGGATTTCGTCAACATCTACGGTCCTACGGAGACATCGGTCTACGTTACAAGCCACCGTGTCAAGGACGACAATCCGCTGTGCCCGATCGGAAGGCCCACGGACAACACCAAGGCCTACGTCGTGGACCGCAACGGACATCTCCTTCCCGTAGGCTCCCTCGGAGAGCTCTATGTGGCCGGACCGCAGGTGTCCAGAGGATACCTGAACAGGCCGGACAAGACCTCCGAGGTCTTCATCAAGAACCCGTTCACCAACGATCCCTACTACTCGCGCGCATACCGCACCGGGGACATCGTCAGATGGCTCACCGACGGTACGATCGAGTGCATCGGAAGGAACGACGGCCAGGTCAAGGTCAGAGGCTTCAGGGTCGAACTTACAGAAGTGGAGAAGGTAATCCGCGAGTTCCCCGGAATCAGGGATGCCACGGTAGCTGCCTTCGATTCTCCGGCCGGCGGAAAGTACATCGCGGCCTATGTCGTATCAGACAGCAAGGTCGATGTGGAAGCTCTCAACAGGTTCATCGGGGAAAGGAAGCCGCCTTACATGGTGCCTGCCGCCACGATGCAGCTGGACAGGATACCTCTGAACGTCAACAGCAAGGTGGACAAGCGCAAGCTGCCCGAACCCACTCTAGATTCATCCAGGATGGAGGGCAGGATGCCCAAGAGCGAGGCGGAGAAGAAGCTGTGCGAGATCTTCGCCACCGTCCTAGGGCTGGAGAAGGTGTATGCGGACGACGACTTCTTCGCGATCGGAGGAACATCGATCTCCGCATCCAAGCTCGTGCTGAACTGCATGAATGCAGGCTTCCCGCTGGTCTACAAGAACATATTCGACAACCCCACGCCCGAGCAGCTGGCCAGGTTCATCACCAAGCAGGAGCCCGCAGCCGGAGGCGAGGAACCGAAGGAAGAGGTCGTCGCAGACGAAGGACCTCTGTCAGCCAACGTCGCTGACAGGCTGGACGAGATCAGCTCTCACAGCCCCAAGAAGATCATGCTCACCGGATGCACCGGATACCTCGGATCGCACGTGCTCTACGAGCTGCTCAGAAGGAACGTCAAGGAGGTGTTCTGTCTTGTGAGGAGCGGAAAGGGACAGACATCCGATGAGAGGCTCAAGTCGATGTTCATGTACTACTTCGGAGGAATGTTCAACGAGAGCGTCCTCGAGAAGGTCAAGGTCCTGGACTGCGACATCACCGACAAGGACCTCTACGACAAGGTGAAGGACCTGGACTTCGACACGATCATCAACTGCGCCGCGATAGTGAAGCACTTCGCAGCTGACGACTCCATAGACAGGGTCAACGTTGGAGGGGTCGTGAATCTGATAGACGTCGCCAAGAAGAAGAACGCGATGCTCGTCCAGATCTCAACCGAGAGCGTTGCCGGTGAATCCGTCAATGGCAGCGTTCCCATCGACAAGAAGATGAAGGAGAACGAGCTGTTCTTCGGGCAGAACCTGGAGAACAAGTACGCCCACTCCAAGTTCATGGCGGAGAAGGCGATGATCGATGCCATACCCTCCGGCCTCAGGGCGAAGATCATCCGTGTCGGAAACCTGATGAGCCGTGACAGCGACGGTGAATTCCAGATCAACTTCGACACCAACGCCTTCATGAAGCAGATGAGGTCCTATGTCAAGCTCGGATTCTTCTCCGTCACCGATATGGACATCGAGGTGGAGTTCTCACCCATAGACATGGTTGCCAAGGCCGTGGTCATCCTCGCAGGGACCCCCGACCAGTTCACCGTGTTCCATGTGAACAACTGCCATAAGGTCCACATGGCCAACGTGCTGAAGGTCATGAGGGACAACGACATGCCCGTGGAGGTCGTTTCCAAGAAGGTCTTCGACCAGAGATTCATGGAAGCTTTGAAGGATGAGTCCAAGGGAGAGTACGTCTCCGGACTGATCAGCTATCTTGGAAACGCCGGTGAATCCAGGAGGTTCATCGCCGCCGACGAGACATACTCCATCAAGGCCCTTTACAGACTGGGCTTCTCCTGGCCGATCATCTCCGAGCAGTACATCGACAGAGCGTTCAAGGCATTGAAATCCATGAGGTTCTTCAAATGATGAAAGGGATCCCCGATATCAGGAAGGGAGGCAAGCCGCTCGCGGCGGTCGCCGTGATAATATTGATCGCCATGTCGGTTCTGCTGTTCGTATTCCCGGACGATGACGGCAAGATCCGCACGGATCTTGTCGTAGGCGATTTCTACGTATTCAAGAATGAAGCCCTTGGCTCAGAGATCAGATTCGAGATAGCTGACATGGACGGCGACATCCTGACGGTTAACAGGACCGCTGCTGGGGAGCAGGAGATCACGTAGACTTGCGGAAAGGATGAGTTCCTTTCGAAGATCCTGTTCAACTCCGAGGAGCTGAAAAGCAAATGCGAAGTAAGTGGCATCTCTCTCATTAAGACCTTTCACGGAACGGTGCTGTGTGACATCTACAAAAACCAGCTGAGCTACTACTATGTGGACGAGTATGGGGTGATCTATCATTCGATCATTGGCGGGATGTCCTTGCATCTGATCAATTCTTCCCTGTTCATCGGGTACGATGCTGAAGGAGGGTCGTGATCATGACCGGTCAAGAGTTTAGCATGAACTCGGACCGCGAGGCCAACAATCTCGTGTCCGCCATTGTGGTCTTGCTGTCGATCGTGATGATGATCTTCTACATCCTGTTCCGCATGGATGTCATCGAACTGTACAAGCATGCGGAGACATATCAGGCATTGACTCTGTGCTCTGCCGTCGGTGCATTCGCTGTGGTGCTGAACCTGGTCTACAAAGGCGAGGCACGGTGGCTCAGGTACGTCCTGATGTCCGCGGTGATGGTGACATGTACCGCACTCGTCACGATATTGGACAACAATTACCTGCCGTATTTCCTGCCGATCATCCTGTGCAGTTTGTATTACAACAGGAAGCTGGCGCTGGCGACATCGCTGGTATGCGGCATCCTGATACTCGTCGGCCCGTGCCTGACATACCTGGTGGGTATAGTCAATCTCAATTATGTGACGCTGGTCAGCTACACCCCGACCTACAACACCATCGTCGGCTACGGTGCAGACAGCATAACTGAGGAGTTCTTCAGCAACGCCGTGCCATCCGCATTGGTGTTCATACTCGGTTCGCTGTTATCGGTATGGCTGGCCGAGATAGGCCGTAACCACATGGAGCAATCCAGGGATGCCGCCATCAGGGAGGCGATGGTGGAGAAGGATGTCACCATAGCATCGGAGATTCAGTCAGGAATGCTGCCCTCCGACATCACCGACAGGGAGGAGTTCTCCATAGCCTCCAGGATGTATCCTGCTAAGACTGTCGGAGGGGACTTCTACGATTTCTTCATGGTCGACGAATCCCATCTGGCCATTGTCATGGCAGACGTGTCTGGAAAGGGCATATCCGCGGCCATGTTCATGGCAACCGCCAGGACACTGATAAGATCCAACGTTCAGGCCGGAGGCGACCTCGCAAAGGCGATGGAGAAGGCCAACAGGGAGCAGGCATCCGACAATGTGATGAAGTACTTCGTCACAGTCTGGATAGGGGTGCTCGACCTCAAGACCGGCGATGTAACCTACATCGATGCCGGCCATAATCCGCCGTTCATCGAGAAGGACGGCAAGTTCACCAAGCTGGAGGCCAAGCCCGACTTCGTCTTCGGAAGGAAGAGGGCGATCAGGTACAACAAGCAGCACGTAAAGATGGACATCGGGGACAGGATCTTCCTGTACACCGACGGTGTCACGGAGGCCGTTGGCCCAAACGGCACCATGTACGGAGAGGACAGGCTCAACTCCTCCCTGGATTCCCACGGCGGAGCCAATGTGGAGGATCTGGTGGATCACGTGAAGTCCGATCTTTCCCAATTCGTCAGGGATGCTGTCCAGAGCGATGACATCACCATCATGGCCATGGAGTACAAGCAGGTCTATTCGGTCCAGGAGGACGAGGGCATAACCGTGTCCGCGGACAGCGAGGGGCACTCCAAGATAATTTCCCGCCTGCAGCGTATACTCACCGAGGCTGGCTGCAAGCCCAAGGTCATCAATGAGATGCAGGTCGCGGTGTCCGAGATATTCGCGAACCTGGACATGTACGCTTACGGAGAGATGCCGGAGAAGGGCGACATCAAGGTCGCCATGGATGTGTTCAGCGACAGGATTAGCATAACGATAACAGACTGGGGGGTCCCGTTCAACCCGCTTGAGCATCTGGATCCCGACCCGGTCGAGAACTTCAACAACCGCAAGCGCGGGGGACTGGGCATCATGATCGTCAAGAAGATCTGCGACGACGTGACCTACACCCGTGAGGGCGACCACAACATACTGAAACTGGTCAAGGAGATTTGAAAATGCAGATAGATGTGAAGAAGGAGAACGGGGTCACCACTCTGATCCCCAGAGGCAACATAGACTACGTCACGGCACCGGAACTGGACGAGGCCGTCGAGAGGGAGGCTGTGGAAGCCAAGTCATTGGTGTTCGACATGGCCGAGGTATCGTACATCTCGTCCGCCGGACTGAGATCCATCCTGAACGCCGACGAGCTGATGGAGGACAAGGACGGAATAAAGCTGGTGAACGTGAACAAGGATGTCAGGTCCATCCTGGACATGACGAATTTCTCCGGTCTGCTGAAGATCGAGTGATCTCAGCACCTGTTCTTGGAGTGGGTGTGGACGATGCGTCCCACCTTCTCCTCTATGGAAGACAGCGGGTACGCTGTGATGAACCTGCTGACGCTGGCCATACCCATGATGGCCTTCTTGTAGATCATCTTCTCCTTCCCCATGACCATGTTCCTGTGCTTCACGATGTTATTGAGGAACTCATCCAGGTCGTTGGCATCCGATAACGTGATGACGCTTCCGACCTCGCTGAGCAGATGACCGTCGCTACCTCCGGTGTAGCCGATGCCGAACTCGTCGGCCTTCTTCCAAGCTTTGACATTTTCTCCCCTGAACATCCCGCTGCAGATGACCTCGTAGGCGTCGAACCTGCGCCCGATGTCCTTAGGGAGGGTGCCGTTGTTGGCCGCTTTCTGAACGCCCTTGACCGTCCCGAGATATCCAAGAGGATGCGCGCCCGATACGACGCAGTTGACGTCCTCCAGCGAATCGAGGATCCATTCCGTTCCTTTGGCCATGTTCAGCCAGGGGCTCTTGGAGATGTACGGATGCACGTTCTTCTCCCAGTACTCCTTCAGCTCATCGACCGTGTAGAAGTAGACCAGGATGTGAGGCCCGTCCCAGGAGCTGATCTCTATCCCCGGTATGAGGAAGGGATCTCCGAGCTTCCATGATTCGAAGGCCTCCAGAGCACCGCCTATGAGGTTGTGGTCGGTTATGGCCAGACCGCATCCCCTCTTATTCGCGAGAGCAATGGCGCTGGGCACCTTCGTGTACGAATCCGAGAAATGGGTATGGAAATGCATATCGGCGCACAGCAGACCCGATTCTTTGACCCAATCGCGGTCGATGCGACCGAATCTGACCCTGTCGCCAGATGCCTCTCCCATGCAGGCATGGATGGTTACCCATCTATAAACGCCTATCATCTCAGTTTCAACTCAAATGAAACAGTTATAAACCGTACATGGGACAAAAACGGGGTCTCAATCTATAGAGTCTAGAAAACGGTTTACACGATTAATATGGGGAACGCAACTCATCTGCGGATACGTTCCGTATCCAAATGATGGACATGGTAGAGGTCGGAGTACAAAAGGAAAGAACATTGGATGAGATATTCAAGGAGATCATGGGGGATTCCTACGTCCTGGCGCGTGTGCTCAGCGAACTGGTGCAGGAGGTCAGGGGAAAGGATCTGGAGTACATCCGGAGATGCCTCCCCATTGAGGAAGGAGGGCGCACCGTGATCAAGGGCAACCCGGAGATCCCGGCGAAAGGCCACCACGTGACCATGGACAACTTCATCCAGATGCGCATACCTGCGACAGGCAAGGTAAGGGTGCTGCTGAACATCGAGGGGCAGAGAGAACGCAGTCCGGGATATTCCATAATCGACCGGGCGCTGTACTATGCGGCCTCCATCATCCATGAGCAGAAGGGAACGTACTTCGACCATGACAATTACAGCGACATCGTGAAGACCTACAGCATTTGGATCATGATGGATCCGAGAAAGGATATGAAGAACACGATCAGCAGATACTATGTTCAGGGCGAATACGATAGCCGTTATTCATCAGACCGTCCGCTGGTCAGAAGCGACAAGATGGAGATCGTGATCGTCAACATAGGCAACAAGGATGATTGCCCGGAGACAACCATGGGAATGCTCAATTCGTTGTTCTCTTCGGATATCACGGATCATGAGAAGGCGGAACGGCTGAGCGAAGTCTATAATATCCCCGATACCGAATACATATTCGATAGGCTCAGGGGATTGAATATGACCATAGACGAGGAGATGCATAGGGGTTGGAAACGTGAAGGAGTCCAGGAAGCAATCGATTCGAGAGAGGTGGTTCCAGCTGAAATCGTCAAGGAACAGCAGATAAAAAACTACTACGAAGCTGTTACTTTTATGGTCAGCAGAGGCATGGACCTTCAAGATGTGCTGGATTCATACGTATCAAGAGAATTCAGAGAAGAGATTGAGAAGAGAATCATGGCGAACGGCACTAACTCGAATTGATCAAAGACCTCAAATTCCCGCTATCTATCTATTGTTAAACCAATCTTTGCTGAATTGTTTTTGTCGATTTTTTGTGGAACGGCGTAACGAAGTCTTTTTAACCTCTTGTATGAAATCTTAAATTGATTAGATCTAGAGGTTGAATATGACCATAGACGAGGAGATGCATAGGGGTTGGAAACGTGAAGGAGTCCAGGAAGCCATCGATTCGAGAGAGGTGGTTCCAGCCGATGTGATCGTAAATCATTCTCTCAATTCTGTCTCCATTTTAGTCAGTGGTGGGATGGATCTTCAAAAGGCCTTGGATTTGTGTGCACCAAAAGAAATCAGAGACGAGGTTCAGAAAAGAATCAAGGAAATAGGCATTAATTCGTTCGAATGATTTATTCACCTTTCTATTGATTTATCGACAGAATTCATTCTCTGATACGTTTTTTTGTGTCTTGCATGGAACGGCGTAAGGAAGCCTATATAACCTCTTGTTTGAACTTTAAAATTGGTTAACGCGGGAGAGTTGAATATGACCATAGATGAGGAGATGCACAGGGGTTGGAGACGTGAATGGATTCAGGAAGCCATCGACTCGGGAGAATTGGTTCCAGTTGAAATCGCAAAGGAGCAGGCGATTAACAATTACCTCAAGACTGTCTCTTTCATGATCGACGAGGGCATAGATATTCAGAGAGCCTTAGAGGCCATTCCAGAAGATATCAGGGAAGAGGTCGAGAGGAGATTCAGGGCTAAGGACACTGACTCGTTTTGATCGCAGTTCTTTGTATCTGATGTGGAAATCTCCGGACTCTATCATAAGCTTTTTAACAATTATAGGGATGCGACTCCAAGGTGGATATAATGGCAGACGCCAATTTGGAGAACTCTGAGGACAGAGCAAGGTACGATTTCAAGAAGGACATGCAGGAGATCATGAACTACAGGGGAAGGGGAACAGAACTCATCTCATGTTACGTTCCCGAGAACAAGCCCATCTCCGATGTCATGGCGTACCTGAGGAACGAGCAGTCGCAGGCATCCAACATCAAGTCGAAGACGACGATGAAGAATGTCACCAGCGCAATCGACTCCATCGCATCTCGACTCAAAACCTTCAAACAGGCACCGCCGAACGGTATCGTAATCTTCTGCGGGGAGGTACCCCGCGCCGGCGACCAGACCAAGATGGTCCAGTATGTCATCCACCCGCCGGAAGCGATCACAGCGTTCCTATACAGATGCGATTCGGACTTCTTCACCGAGCCACTCGAGTCCATGATGCTGGACAAGAAGTGCTACGGACTCATCACCATCGATAGGTCCGAGGCGACCCTGGGTATCCTCTCAGGGAGCAGGATACAGGTCCTGAAGCACTTCGATTCACTGGTTCCCAGCAAGCACCACCAGGGAGGTCAGTCGTCCGTCCGTTTCGAGAGGCTGATCGAGATCGCCGCCCATGAGTTCTTCACAAAGGTGGCGGACAACTGCACAGAGTACTTCCTCAACAGGCCCGAACTGCTGGGCATACTGGTCGGAGGGCCCGGATACACCAAGGAGTTCTTCGTCAAGGAGGAATATCTCCACCACGAGCTCAGGAAGAAGGTCGTCACACCGTTGGTGGACACCGGATATACAGACGAGTCCGGACTCAGGGAACTGGTCCAGAACTCCCAGAACATTCTCACGGGACTGCAGCTCTCCAGGGAGAAGGTCTTCATGCAGAGGCTCTTCACCGAGATAAGGAAGCCTGACGGGGGGCTCTCCGCATACGGAGAGGACGAGGTCAGGGCTGCACTGGACGCCGGTGCCGTTGACATGGTCCTCCTGTCCGAGTCCATCAAGAAGAGGCGCATAACGGTCCAGTGCCAATCCGGGCACACCCATGAGATGACCGTCGCCGATTCGGATGCAAGATTCCAGTGTCCCGAATGCGGGGCCAATTCCCAGATCATCAACGATGAGGATTTCATCGACGACTTCTTCAACAAGGCGGAGCTGTACAGCACCCGCGTCCAACTAATCTCTCCCGACTCAGAGGAAGGAGACATGCTGCTGAAAGCGTTCGGAGGAGTGGCAGCCCTCCTGAGATACAAGATGTGATTCACATGACGGTCATGGATGATTTCCGCAGCGAGATCCAGGAAAAGGTCTCGGCAGCACTGAAGGATATGGGCTCCGAGGGAGCCGAATTCGTCATCGAAGCCTCCACGATGGAAGGCGTCGACATGGCGGTGCCCTGTTTCCCGCTGGCCAAGGCCATGAGGAAGGCGCCCCAGATGATCTCCGACGATCTCGCATCGAGGATACAGCCCTCCGGCATGATCTCGAAGGTCTCGTCGGTCAACGGTTTCCTCAACTTCAACATCGATCCGTCGGCACTGATCAGATCCACCCTTGACGAGATCGTCAGATGCCAATCATGCTACGGCTCTATGCCGTCGTCCGGTATCACTGTCAACGTGGAGCACACCTCCACCAATCCTACCGGCCCCATACACGTCGGAAGGGCCCGCAACCCTATCATAGGGGACACGCTGGCAAGATGCCTGAAGAGGTGCGGACACAAGGTCACGACCGAGTACTACGTCAACGATGTGGGAAAACAGGTCGTCGTGCTCACCTGGGGTGTCAACAATGTCTCCGACGAGGAGGCCGCCAAGAACTCCGAGGAGCATATGAAGGAGATCGGCCAGAACGAGAAGGAGAGGGATAAGACCGACCACAGGCTCGTAGCCAAGTACCGCGTTGCCAACAAGAGGATGGAATCCGATCCTGCAGTTCAGGAGGAGATCGCCGACATGATGCGCAGGTTCGAGCAGGGCGACAAGGAGGTCATCGACACCGTCAGGCACACAGCGGAGATCATGCTGGATGGACTCAGGGAGACCCTGGGGAACATCAACGTCGTCCTGGACAGGTACACATGGGAATCCCAGTACATAGCCGATGGATCGGCAAGGGACGTCGTGGAGAAGCTGAAGAAGTCCAAGTACGCTGGCCAGACCGAGGACGGTGCATGGTTCGTGGACCTCAAGGACTTCGGAGTCCAGGGGAAGAACACCAAGTTCACCTTCACCAGGTCCGACGGAACCACATTGTACACTACCCGCGACCTCGCCTATCATCTCGACAAGTTCACTAGGGCCGACCGCCTGATAGATGTCCTCGGAGAGGACCAGAAGCTCGGTTCTAAGCAGCTGTGCTCCGCATTGGAGATCCTCGGCAATGAGAAGCTCCCCGAGCCGCTGTTCTACGCATTCGTCTCTCTTCCCGAAGGGAAGATGTCCACCAGGAAGGGAGTCGTAGTCTACCTCGACGATCTTATCGACGAGGCCGTCGCCCGCGCATACGAGGAGATCAAGTCCAGGCGCAAGGAGATGCCCGAGGACAGGATGAGGGAGATCGCCAAGATCGTCGGTGTCGCCGCAGTGAGGTTCAACATCATCCGCGTGCAGCCGGAGAAGCAGTTCGTCTTCAAGTGGGAGGATGCTCTGAACTTCGACGGCAATTCCGGACCGTATCTCCAGTATGTCCACGCAAGGGCCTGTACCATGCTGAAGAAAGCCGGAGAATTCGAGCACGATACCGACCCGGCCAAATTCGTCGAGCCTACTGAGCTCAATCTCATAAAGACACTTGCAAGGTACGAGGACGTCCTCAAGACCGCAGGCAACGACATGCGCGTCCACATGCTCCCGGCATACGGCCACGAACTCGCCAGTGCCTTCAACCAATACTACGCCGACGTGTCCATCCTCAACTCGAACGAGAAGAGGAACGCCAGGCTCACCCTGGTCGAATGCGCGAAGACCGTTCTCGCTGACGTTCTCGACTGTCTCGGAATGGGCGCACCCGAGGAGATGTGAGGATGGAGATCCGCCAGCTGAAGGTCAAGGACATAGAGAGTGTCCGTAACTTGGAGATCGCATGCATCAAGGAGTACTTCGCCGAGACCATCGAGAACAAGTGGGAGGACCTTCCTCAGGAGTGGAAGGACAATCTTGGGGCCAGCAGCAAGAATCATTTCAAAGCCTATCTGGACAGCGGAGTCAGCTTCGTTGCCGTAGAGGATGACGAGGTAGTCGGTTTCATCTTCGCACAGATACTCCACCATATCTGTGACGAGGACAATCTGCTGTGGATCGAGAACATGGGGGTCCACCCTTACTTCCGCCGCAACATGATCGGTTACCAGCTGTTGAGGGAGTGCGTCAAGAAGGGCAGGGACATGGGCTGTACGGTGGCCCATGCCATGATCCAAGAGGACAACGCACCGTCGATCCTGCTTCACAAGAAGCTTGGATTCTTCATGGACAGGCGCGAGGTGGCGCTCATGGACCTTAGGGATCCGAAGCTGAAGCTCTGATCAGTTGTGGATTTTTCTTAAAAAAGAAGGCGGGTCTCCCCGCCTAAATGATTTCACTTCTTCTTCGAGGCGAGGTATCTCTGCCTCTCGGACTTCGAAGCGGAGGGTTTCTTCTCTTCCGGCTTTGAGGTCTTCTGGGCCTGCTTCTCGGCCTCGATCTGCTCGAAGGTGAGTTGGTTCTTCTGCTTGGGCGCCATGCGCGACTTGAAGAGGACGAGCGCAATGACCAGGATGACGATCGCGATTATCGCGATGTAGATTGCGGCATTACTCCAGATGGAGGTGGCGTAGTTGATATCGAAGTAGAACGAGGTATCAGAGCCACCGCTGGTGTAGGTCAGCTTCATCTTTCCGGGCGATGTGTTCCCGAGGTCGTCCAGGTAGATCTCAAGGGATCCGGCACCGGATACAAGGGAGTAATACTGGTTGTGCACGGTGGTGTTGTCGGAGACCTTCACGATCTTGATGGTGCAGCCCTCGTTCCTGTCCGTCGTGTAGTTGAGCACGATCTTGACAGTCTTCCCCTGGTCCACTGTGATGGTGTTCCCGCCCTCGATGCTCATAGATGTGATAGCCGCATCGTCATCCTCTGCGGGAATAACGAAAGCGAATGCCATCAGCAGCATCAGTGCGACTGCGAACAATGCCTTGGTCTTCATGTCACTATCTCCTCTACACGCTCTTCGTCGATTGCTCTCCTGATCTCCTTGGCAAGTCTCCTACCGGAGGACATCTCCTGCCTCCACAGTGAGTTTCCGTACGGGTGTCCGACGGACATGTGGACGTTGGTTCCTCCACCGATACGGGGTGCGACATCGTAGATGTGGAAGTGCAGGTCCTTGTCGACGCAGGTCTGCAGACAGAAGGGTCCGATGATTCCGGGGTCGTAGAACTTCTTGGTCGCTGCGACGTACTTCTCAGCGAGCTCGTAGGCCTTGGGAAGCAGAGATTCCCTGAGTGTTGCGGAGTTGTGTCCGCACACCGTGTACTCGGGGATGATTCCATCCTCTTCCAGCTCCACTTGCTGCTTTCCGGGGAGCCTGCAGTATCCGTCCAGAGAGGACTCGAACCTCCAGTCGATTCCCAGGAGCTCCAGCTTCTCTCCCTTCTCCTCGAGCGGGGAATAGAAGAAGTCCAGGTTGAAGACGGGGCCGATGATGTACTGCTCCATCCTCGCGTCCTTCAGGAAGTCGGGTTCGATGACTCCCTGCTTGATCAGTTCCTCGGATTTCTCCACGAACTGGTCGTAATCCTTGGCTGTGAAGAATCCCCTCTCCAGCTTCTTGACCTTGTGGTGCACCTTGACGATCGTGAGCCCGTCGATGTCCTCGGGCTTCTCGACCTTCTTGGGGAAGGGAAGTCCGGCCTCGTTGAGTATCCAATAGTAATCCTTGGGGTCACCCCTCTCCTCGGACCTGAGCAGGTTCCTGCTGCCGACCATGGGGAGCTTGAAGTCGTCCTCCACGGCATCGATGCCGCAGTAAGAGACGAAGGACCTGTTCGGGACGAACAGGACGTTGTTCTTCAACATGCTGTTCTGGACCTCGGGCTTGAGGATGCTGCTGTACTTGTCGAGGACCACGGTCTCGTCCACAGTTCCCCTGCGGAGGTTTCCGTTGTCGTCATAGATCGTCTTGTAGTACCTGGTGAAGGGTGAATCCCTTCCCTCCTGGCAGATGGCAACGGTCTTGAATCCCTCGGATTTAGCTCCGTCGCATGTATCCAGTCCCGAATGGGACCCTACAACTCCGATCTTGGCCTCTTTGAGGTTAATCTTCTCAAGATTTCCAAGAACCTCGTCTCTGCTAATCATGTACGAACGTAACGCGAGAGAGGTAATATAATAATCGCTGGTCCAGGTAAGAATGGGGAAGAAGAGTAGCCTCGCCAAGATTCGAACTTGGGTCCGGAGATCCAGAGTCTCCAATGATTGACCACTACACTACGAGGCTATCGAGACTCCCGATTCTCTCACTGCTTATAATACTTTTGAGCCGCCATGGCTTTGTTCAGGCCGCTCTCAGCCTCTGCTAGGTTGTCTGCCACCGATCTGCCTTCGGGAGTCAGGCGCCACATAGTCTTCCCCTTCCTTTCCGGGGATTCCTCGGATGTCAGAAGTCCGGCATCCCTGAGGTGCACCGCGGCGTCCCTGACATTTCCGTAGCTCATGTTTATGGAGACCATCTTGCCGGAGTTGAAGTTGTTGTCCTCCCTGAGGATCAGCAAGAGCCCCACTACGTTCCTGTCGGAGACATGGAATTTGGAAATCATAACGGCTGATTACGCATCCTGTGTATAAAGAGGATTGAATCAACGGTATATGGTTTGACCATTAGTCAAATGAATTGAACTGTAAAAGATATCAAACTAAAGGAAAGGGGGGCGAACCCCCCTGTTTTCACTGGATTGCCTTCTTGACCTGCTCGAAGATCTCGTCGATGCTTCCCGTGGAGGGGATGGTGACGAGGCAGCCCTTCTTCTCGTAGTAGTTGATGAGGGGCTGTGTGTTCTTGTGGTAGACCTCGAGCCTGTTCTTGACGGTCTCTTCCTTGTCGTCGTCCCTCTGGTAGAGCTCCGCTCCGCACTTGTCGCAGATACCGTCCTTCGCGGGCTTCTTCGTGACGAGGTGGTATACAGCGTTGCAGTTGGGGCACGAGCGCCTCTTGGTGAGCCTGGAGATGAGCTCCTCATCAGGGACATCGAAGTTCAGTGCGAGGTCGACGTTCATGACCTCTCCGAGCGCATCGGCCTGCTCGACGGTTCTGGGGAATCCATCGAGAAGAACTCCGCCCTTGACTGTGGCGATCTTCTCCTTCATGAGGTTGATGATGAGGTCGTTGGGCACGAGTGCTCCGGAGTCCATGTACTCCTTGGCCTTCTTTCCCAGTTCGGTCCCGTTCCTCACGGCTTCGCGGAGCATGTCTCCGGTGGAGAGCCTGACGTATCCGAATTCATCTGTGAGTTTCTCTCCCTGGGTTCCCTTTCCTGCTCCCGGGGGTCCGAGAAGTACGATCGTTGTCTTCATAATCAAAGGGAGCGCATCATCATAGATAAAAAGTTGCGACAGGGAATTGTCCATTGCGCACGTAATAATAGATAGACCGCGATACTGTACCGATTTCCGATGCTAACATGGGAAGACATCATCGAGGCCGAGGTCACCACCGACCGCAGGGAGTTCGGGAGGATGTGCTCGGGCATCACGGTTTTCAGACAGGGGAGGGCGATGATCCTCCTGATGCCCAACGCAGGATTCAGGACGCTTTCCTCAGGGTTCACCAACGGGGGATTCATGGATTCCCCGCAGGCGGTCGTCAACGTGTCCGCCATGGGCGGCAAGGTCGAGTACACCTGCATGAAGGGAGGTCTTGGTACCTACGACAGGATGAACATGGCCTACGCACAGAAGCTGGGCCTCGACCCCCAGAGGACGATCTTCCAAGGCACCGCTGCGAACATGGAGAACGCAGCTATCGTCAACGAGGTCTCCGCCAACGGCGTGAAGGTATCCCTGGCGGTGACAGGCGGCATCAGGCGCAACGGAGGCCGCGCAGGAGACCCTGCCGATTACGACGAGTCGGAATCGATGTACGAGGAGAAACCCGGCACGATAATCACACTCATGGCATTGGATGCCAATTTATCCGACGGCGCCATGTTCCAAGCCATGCTCATCGCCACGGAGGCGAAGAGCTGCGTCATACAGGAGCTGCAGGCCAGGAGCCTTTACAGCGAAGGCATCGCCACCGGTTCAGGCACCGATCAGGTCACGATCATCTCCAACACCATCTCCTCCGAGAGGATAGAATCCATACCAAGGGACTCCGAGCTGGCTAGGACCATCTCCCAATGCATGAAGCAGGCCCTAAGGAAGACGTTCGATCTTCAGACCGGTATGAACCCTAGATCGCAGTGGGACCCGCTTGTGCTGATGTCCAGATACAGCATGGACGGCATCAGGGACGAGATCCGCTTCCCAGCGACCATGGACGAGCTGCTGTCCGCACTGGAAGCGATCAGGAAGGATCCGTACAACACCGCGGTTGTATCCGCTGTGCTGAACATAGCGGACGACGTCCGCAACGGGCTGATGTCGGAATTGGACGGCATAGAGCTTGCCAGGAGCGTCTGCGAGGATCTCGTATTGCAGCCGGTGACCGATCCTGTGGAGAGGCTCAGGCTGGACTTCGCCGAGACGATACCGGATGTGCTGTCGTACGCATCCGCGCTGAAGCTCATGGAAGTGGTCAGGGAAAGGAGGTCGTCGAATGGGCAGTGAGATCATCCAGAGGAACATCGACGAGCTATCGATATTCTTCTCGGATTCGGACCACGACATCCTCACCAGCACCGAGATCGGCCTGGTGGAGGGAGTTAAGTACATCCACGCGGGGAACGGGGAGACGTCGTACCGCGACGGCAACCTGTACGTGCACATCGACGGCGATCCCACCAAGTTCAGCATATCGGAGCTGTCCTACGGTTCGACCTTCGTCACCGCCATCGCATTCGCCGATCTGAACGGTGGGCTCATCAGGGCAGGCGAGGAGGCCGGCAGCGGCCAGGGAGAGATCCTCCTAATACTTCTCATAGATTCGAATCTTCCCGATTCGGCCATGGCCAGGGCGGGGATAACGGCAACCGAGGGCATAACCGCATCTCTTCAGGACCTAGGTCTGGCGTATTCCTCGTTGATCCCCTCGGGAGCGGTCAAGCAGAACATCCTCGTCATCCGCGACAGGGGATCGCGCATGTACCTGCGCGGAGCCGGGAAGCACACCAAGCTGGGAGAACTCATAGGGTGCTCCACAATCGAGGCCGTCAAGGCATCCGCCGCGGAGAACGGCGTCACCATCGTTAACCGCATGAACCTGCTGGGCATGCTCGAACCGTACGGATACGACCAGGAGAAGCTGTACAACCTCTCCGGCAGCCAGGACATGTCGCTGTTCCTGGTGAAGGTCATCGCCGGAAACCCCAAGCCCTCTGCGATCGGTGCCGTATCTGCGGCCCTGCACATCTATCACGAGGTCCAGTGGGGCCTGCTGGAAGAGGAGACTGCCCTCAAGGTCGTCCGCAGGCTCATGCGCACCGGTCTGCTGCAGGATGTCTCCGGGATGTCCATATTGGACACCATAGCGACGGCGGTAGCCAGATGCGTCGCCGAAAATTAAGTTCCGTTCAACCGTACGTTTAAATCCGATGTACTGTAATCGTGCGCACAAGGTGTTCGCATGGAACAGAAGGTAATCGATGAGATTGAGAGGATTGTAGGAAAGGACGGGTACTCCGTGGCACCGTCGGTCCTGTACACATACGGATTCGACGCATCGATCTTCCATAACGACCCCGACATGGTCATCCAGCCGACCTCTACCGAGCAGGTATCGGAGATCATGAAGGTCGCTTCCAAGTACAAGATCCCGGTGACCCCCAGAGGGTCAGGAACGGGACTGTGCGGCGCAGCCGTCCCGATCAAGGGAGGTATCGTCCTCGCCATGCAGAGGATGAACAAGGTGCTCAAGGTGAGCGTCGAGGACCTCTGGGTGGATGTCCAGGCAGGCTGTGTGTACAACGATCTGAACGCCGAGTTAGAGAAGTACGGTTTCTTCTTCCCCCCGTCCCCCGGTTCCGCCGAGGCCTGTCAGGTTGGAGGGATGGTCGCCACCAACGCATCCGGCATGCGTGCGGTCAAATACGGAGCGACCAGGGACTTCGTCATGGGACTGACCTTCGTCAAGGCCGACGGGGAGATCGTCCGCTGCGGAACAAGGACCATCAAGGACGCATCAGGCTACCAGCTGGCCCGCTTCATGTGCGGTTCCGAGGGAACCCTGGGCGTCATTACAGAGATCACATTCAAGATCACCACCAAGCCGAAGAAGTCGGCATACTGCCTCTGCTGCTTCGAGGATGTCGTCGCAGCAGGCAAGTGCATATCCGCTATCATCGCCAAGCCTCTGATCCCCGCATCCTGCGAGCTCATGGACAGCACGAGCATCAACGCGGTCAACAAGGCCAGGGGACACCCCCTTCCAGACTGCGGCGCATTGATAATAGTCGAGGCGGACGGAGAGAGCGACGAGATCGTCGACAGGGACATAGCGATCGTCGCGGACATCGCCAAGCAGAACGGAGCTATCTCCGTGGAGCCCACCAAGGACAAGGCGCTGATCAACAAGTGGACCGATGCCAGGAAGTCCGTCATGGTCTCCCTCGCGGCACTGAAGCCCGGATGCTCATCCGTCTCTCTCGCAGACGATATGGGAGTACCCATCTCCAAGGTCCCCGATGCGGTGAAAGCATTCCAGGAGATCGCGGACAAGTACAGGGTGACCGTAGCGACCTACGGACACGCATCTGACGGTAACCTCCACACCAAGATGGTCATCGACCCCACCGACAAGGACGAGTGGGAGAGGGGAATCAGCGCGGTGAATGAGATCTTCGATGTCTGCATCGAGCTCGGAGGGACCGTCACAGGAGAGCACGGTGTGGGAATCTCCAAGGCACCCAACTACCAGAAGGAGAGGGCATCGGAGCTCAACACCATCAGGGCCGTCAAGGCAGCGTTCGATCCCGACAACATCCTGAACCCCGGCAAATCGGAGCAGTGGACCGGATCGATCCTCAGGAACCTCAGGTACCCCTGCAAACTCGATTGAATCCCTTTCAACCCGGTCGGGTCCCCCGACCGGAATTCTATATAATCATGAAAACAGGGGCGGATGCCCCTTGAATGGTTTCAGTATCCGTCGAAGGACGAAGCTACCAGGTTGGTACCGAGGAATATGATCGCGAGACCGATCAGGATCCCCGTAGCGATCATCGTGATTGAGGGGTTGATCAGTGCAAGGATCGCGACCACTGCGACGATGAGTCCGAGGATGACACTGAGATACCAGTGCTTTCCTATGAGGACGGTGTCGTGGTCCTCATGGATGTTGCGCAGTTTGAATCCGCGAATCATTGTGATAATTCCGATGATCAGGAACCAGATTCCGATTCCGTAAGCGATGATAACATCGAGCATGAACTGGGCTGCAGCGCTGCAGACGATGATCAATCCCAATACGAGGGACAGTATTCCGCCCATGAGGAACAGTGAATCGTTCGCTCCTTCCTTCTTGAGGTCGCTCCATACGAATAACCTCGTTATTCCATCCATGACCATGACCACACCGATGACCAGTCCGAGCATCGCGAATGTGATCCCAGGCCAGAACAAGCAGTAGAAGCCCACAACGATCATGATGATCCCGAAAATCAATGATAGGATCTGCCAGAAATTCATAGTATCACTTCTACGGTTCTTTCTGAACCGTATTGGAGGATAAAACATCTTTATGAATATAAAAATAGGATAGTCCAGAAGAGTGGAATAAGCGGTTTGCTGGGGGTCGTTACTGATTCATCCCCAGTACAGGGTAGGCAATCCGTACATTGTGAACAGCAGCTCACCCGCGGCTATGGCTATAGCCGCTCCCCAGATGACGATGTTCCACGGGAGGATCTTGGATCCATCCAGAGGAGGTATGGGGAGCAGGTTGAATATCGCCAGGAATGCGTTCAGGTGCGCCAGCATGTAGAAGAAGATCACCCATCCGGTGTAGTTGAACAGGAAGCATCCGATGATGCCTATGAACGCCATCACGACGTTCACAGCCGGACCTGCTATGCTGATCTTCCCGTTGGTGGCCTTGTCCATGTTGCCGTAGATCATCACTGCTCCGGGTGCTGCGAACAGGAATCCAAAAAGGGATGTAAGGATCGTGAGGAACAGGCCTGCTGGCCACATGCGGAACTCCGACCAGAGCCCGTGTTTCTGGGCCACGAACTTGTGGCCGAACTCGTGGAACAGGAAACTGACAACCACCAGGGCCAGGCAAAGGGCGAACAGACCGACGTATTTCAGAGATTCACCTAACGTTACTGAGAAGAAGTAGAGGAATGACTGGTTGTTCCTGTACAGCAGCGTGAACGCTATGCCGAGGGCCAGTATCGAGATCAGTATGTCCCTGATCTCCGTCTTACTGAATCTGGGCTTTCCGTATCCCGGATTCACGCGCTGCAGACCGTCGTAGTAGTCGTCGTCCATGCAACTTCGATACCGTCTCCGTAGATAAGGGTATCATCGGACCACCCGTACCATCCGTTATATTCCTGGTATCCATCCTATTCTCATGGACGTCAATCGCAGCCTCTGCTTCCTACACGACCCCGATGAATCCAAGAGGGCGTTCATATTCGACATGTACGGAACGCTGGTCAGAGCGAGATTCGGGAACCTCGATGATATCTATTCGGCATTCTACAGGCTGTTCCCGGATGCGGAGAAGGATGACGTCCAGAAGGAGTACGAGAAGATCGTCTCCGAGTTCGAGGGAAACCATGGGCCGCACAGGGAGATGTCTATAACCTATCTGCTGGAGAGGATGGACGAGGCCTTCCACACGGAGAACGACAGCCTCGAGGCGGAGAACGTGATGATGAGGTCCACCCACACATTCATCCCAGTGGAGGGTGCGGAGGACACGCTCCGCTACTTCAGGGACAGAGGTTACAAGATAGGCGTCCTGAGCAACACATCCTATCGCGGCATCGTGGTCAAGGGGTTGCTGGAGGATGTCGGCTTCGATCATCTCATAGACGCTGTCGTAAGCAGCGCCGATGTCGGATACAGGAAACCGCACGACAACGCCTACCAGGCCGCCATAGATTCGCTGGGGATGAAAAGGAGCGACTGCTTCTTCGCCGGTGACAGCGAGGATAAGGATTTCCTCGGGCCCAGGAGATTCGGGATGAGGGGATCATTCCTGATAGATCCCTCGAGACCGTCCAGGGAGAACGGCATCGTTTCATCGATATCGGAGATACCGACGTTTTTCAGGGACTGAACGTCTTAGAAGACAATCCATTTATGGAATCTCGATTATCAGAATACGGAAGGAGCAGGCATGGTCCAAAAGAATATCGCCCACGGGAAGGAGGTACGCAGATGGTGCGACGGCTGCGGCACCCTCATACTAGGCGAGTCCTGCTCCAGTTGCGGCTCCCAAGGGAGGGAGTTCGAGATCAACAGCCCGGGAGACATCAGACCATGCATGGGGGACAGCATCCCCATGGTCCTGTCCCTGTTCAAGGATGCCTTCGGCACCTCGACACCGCTGGAAGGCAAAGCAATCTTCTTCAACAAGGTCCCTGGAGAGGACCGTACCGACGAGATCGTCGCCAACGGTTCCGTTCTGGGGATACTCAGATTCGATATGAGGTCCGACAGGATCGTCCTGGAGATCAGACAGCCAGGAGCGGACATGTTCAACCCTGTCGCCACCAAGAACATAGTAGTGTTCGGGGGCATGTCCGGGCATCTAAAGGGAAAGTCGGTCCCCGGCGAGAACGTCATCGATGTAATTGGGGACTTCAAGGCGGGGGAAACGCTGATCCTAAGGAAGGGCCAGAAGGTCGGCCCGGGAATAGCACTGGCAGACAGCACGGAGCTGAAGAACGCCGAGAAGGCGGTGAAGATCCGCGATCTAAATGCCCCGTCGGAGCAGCCTTCGCCTGTGGATGCGGACCTCAGGACCTTCGTCGAGGCGAACAAGGATCACATAAGACGCATCAGCAGGCATGCGGTCAAGGAGATCAAGAGGTTCCTGGACGAGAAGAATCAGAAAGGTCTCCCGATCACAGTATCCTTCTCGGGAGGGAAGGATTCCCTGGCGGCCTACGGCCTCGCCTCACAGGCGGTGAAGGACCTCGAACTGATGTACATCGACACCGGTCTGGAGTTCCCGGAGACGGTGAACTATGTGAAGGCATTTGCAATGGAGCACGGCAACAGGCTCCACATAGCCGAGGGCAAAGACGGTTTCTGGGAGAACGTCGACACATTCGGTCCTCCGGCCAAGGACTTCAGATGGTGCTGCAAGGTCTGCAAGCTCGGACCCACCACCGATATGATATCTGAGGATTTCCCCAAGGGGACGATCACCGTGGAGGGCAACCGCTGGCTGGAATCATACGCACGTTCCACCATCGGTTTCGTCACGAAGAACCCGTTCGTCCCCAACCAGGTCAACCTCAATCCGATCAGGGCTTGGTGCGCAGCTGAGGTATGGGCCTACATCCTCACATTCGGACTGGAGTACAACCCATTGTATGATAGGGACTTCGAGAGGATTGGCTGCTACCTCTGCCCCTCGTGCCTTTCCAGCGAGTGGAGGAACACCGGAAGGATCCATCCAGACCTGTATGCCGAATGGGAGGATTACCTCCATAAGTACGCTGAGGAAAGGGGGCTTCCCAAGGAATACGCCGACATGGGATTCTGGAGATGGAAGGTGCTTCCGCCCAAGATGATACAACTGTCCGATGAGATGCGGATCTCCCTGAAACCGTCCAAGGCTTCAGGCCCCAGCATGAGGATGCTGAAAGGAGCATCGCCCTGCGCCGCAGGAGGGTATTCCATGGAGGCCATCGTCAACGTCCCCCGCAGCAGGGACTTCTCCTATGTGGAGGATGCGCTCAGGACCGTCGGGGAGGTGAAGTACTCCTCGGAGTTCGAGATAGCACTGCTGAAGATGCCAAACGGAAGGGCCAAGCTGTTCGGCGGAGGGCAGGTCTCGGTGACCGCTCCGGATGCCAAGAACTCCAAGATCGTTTTCGAGAGGGCGGTCAAGGCCCTCATAAGGGCGGAGCTGTGCACTGAGTGCGGCATATGCGCGAAGGGCTGCCACCGCCATGCCATAACCATCAAGGGCGGAATGAGGGTCGATCCCGGCAGATGCACGTCATGCGGCAAGTGCGAGAAGTCCTGTATGGTCATCCATTACTACGATAAACTGATGGAATCCGCCGGAGAAGGAGAGAAGGCCTGCCCCTCTGCTAAACAGTGAACTTAAGTGTTTCGGGCTAGGCTTTTTTTTTGTCGTTTTTGGGCTTAGCACTTCTGTAGAGACGTTAGTCATCATGACTTCTACACAAGTCTTTGAAAATTTGTTTATAGAATCTAAGCCCGGATTTTTCAGATAACGATTTTAATACCCGCACACCTACTCCCGAACATGGATTGGACATTCGGCATAGCCCTCCTGATCGGATTCGCTCCGGTCTTCATACTGATGGATACCATCCTGAAGAACTACACCTATCCCCGCGTGGAGACCCCGTTCTTCAAGGACACCACTTTCTTCGGTCTGTTCACCGTGGGCATCGTAGAGGGAGCCGTAATGGCCGTGGTCATAAGCCTCCTAGGTTTGCTGGAGAGCTCCTTCTCCATCATGTACATGATCATGATGGCGTTCGTGGAGCTGATGGCAATCGTCGTGGTCATGAATCTCAAGAGGTTCCGCGGTAAGTCCGATTCGATATTCTACGGGTACGGCATGGGATTGGGAATGGCCGGAGGAATGGCGTCCGGTTTCGTCTACCTCATGCTCATGGCCTCATCGGAAGGACTCGATCCAACCATGGTCGTCATGGCAGTGATTCTGTCCTGCGGCATATCCCTCATATTCTCCTCAGGAGGAACGAACATCGGAGAAGGCATCGCCAGGCACATGCCGATGCAGTACCTGATGCAGGGGGCCATCCCGCTGGTGGCGTTCAACATGATATTCGCGATACTCCCCACCACTGGTGGCATCGTCTATATCGGTGCGCTCCTGCTGATGCTTCTGATCGGTGCGTACTTCTTCCACAAGAATCTGTTCGTGAACCTTCCGAACGTGGTCAGGGATGTGCTGAAGTACAACAATGAGAAGAGGGACGACATCCCGAAGTCAAGATGATCTGTACTGGCCGGGTCTGACCTCAGCTATGTAGCAGCGGTCCATCATGGCCGCGACGTACCTCTCGGCGTTCTTCTCGCCCACGATCTCCTGCACATCCTCAAGCGTGAACGTTCCCTTGGATTTAGTCAGGCCTTTGGCCAAAATCACCATCTTCTCGTCCAGGTCCGAGGCGTGTTCGTACTTGTAGATCATCGTGGAGTAGGGGTCGGCCTTCTCGATCCTCTTCTTCTTGGCCTTGTCGTCAGGCCTTTCGAACCCGGCGGCCTGGCCCAGTGCCTCGCGTGCCCTTTCCTGATCCCGGCATTCATAGATGAAGATCATGTCCTTCGTCTTGGTCGTGGTGCCGCAGTAGGGACATGAGGAGCTCTTGCTGTCCTTGTCGACTATACGGGCCCTTCCGCAGAGGCTGCAGATGAAGATCCCGTACACGGAATCACCTGTACTCGGCGAACACCAGTGCAGCCACGCAGCAGCCGTAGTTGTCCATGGGGATCTTAAGCTCCTCCATGGCGAAGTGGATCTCGTCGAACTCGACGTTGCGTATCTTCGACATCTCGTCCATCTTGCAGTTGAGGATCTCCCTTAGGGATTCGGCGGAGCCGTGGATGTGCCCTTCCGCCACATAACCGCCCCTTCCGTCCTTGCGGTAGGCGTAGGCGATCCCGGCGGCGATGGTCTCCCCTTCCGTTCCCCTCATCTGGGCCAGGACGCAGTGCGTTACGGCACCCATAGGCATTACGCAGGGGTCGATGAGTTCCGCGCCTATCGGGATGACGGATGACACGGAGACCAGGTTCTGTTCCCCTATGCCAGCCTGTATCAGCGCCTTATCGAAGGCATTCAGGTCGGACGTCTCGCTCACAGCCGAGCTGTGGGTGATGAAGAATTTGCTGGGAACTAGCTCCATGAGACTCTCGAAGTTTTACTCATATTAGGTTGTTTGTCAACCTATGTATTGGGATGTGTCCTCGATGTTCTTCTGGGCCATATCGATCTGGTTGCGGATGATCTCCGCTTCCTTGAGTAGCTCGTTGGGCGTGGTCTTGAAGCCGGGAACGAGCTTGGAGATAGGCTCGATGAACGCGGTCGATGATGCCGGGTCAGGCACCCCGGATGTAGCTGGGGACATGATCGTGATGACATCCATGCCCTTGCTGGGCGCCAGGTACATGATGATGCCGGTCATACCTCTGATCATCCCCTCGCTCATGCTCTCCAATCCGCACTTCTTGAGGAGCTTCTTGCCGTTCACGCCTCCTGCGACAGCCATGACCTTGGAGTCTTCGAATCTGGGGGTTCCCTCCATGCAGATGATGGTCTTGCATCCCCTGTACTTCATGTAGTTCAGGATCTGCGTCGAGGTGAAGTAGCAATCCTCCGGTTTGGGGGCGTACTCGGTCATGCACAGGAGCACATCCTGGCCGTTCTTCCTCTTGTTCTTGTAGCCGTAGAATCTGATGGGCGGCATCACGCGGTCCTCGGAGACAAGGCAGTAAGGAGGCATGCAGGCAGAGGCCATGCCTGCCACGGGCGTCATGTCCAGGCTCTTCACGTACATGTTGGCCATGATCGAGCTGGTGAGGCCCACGGTAGGGAATCCTATGATGCCCACAGGGTCGTTCAGATCCATGTCCTCGTACTGGATTATCTCCATGTTCATGAGAGGCATAATACCGAATAACTTTTTAAGAAGTTCTATCATACTCGCAATATGAGCGGTCATTCCATCACGGTTTCCAAGACCTCCGGAGGTATACCGGTCGTAGTGGAGAACATCCCCGGCAGCGAGAGCATCGCATACATGATCGGCGTCGCCACCGGATCCAGGGACGAGACTTCGGACATCTTCGGATTATCGCATCTTCTGGAGCACACGGTGTTCAGGGAGACCAAGACCATGGACTCCTACCAGATGGCCAAGGAGATCGAGGGTGCCGGAGGGGAGCTCAACGCCTTCACCGGAAGGGAGATGACCGCATTCTACGGGATCACTATCAACGAGACTGCAGATGTCGCCAGGAGGATTGTCGGGGACATCCTGGCCAACCCGCTCATCAATGAGAACGCCACCGAGCTCGAGAAGAAGATCGTGTTGCAGGAGCTGAGCATGGTCAAGAGCGAGCCCGAGAGGTACATCCACGACCTGTTCAGCATGGTGCTCTGGAAAGGGCACGAGCTCTGCCAGGACGAGGGAGGCGACGAGAAGCTCGTCGCCGGCATGACCTACAAAGATCTCAGAGCCTATTACGACGAGAAGTACAGGATTCCCAATTTGTCCGTCTATGCCGTCGGCACGCCTGACATGGACGAAACCGTCGCATGGGCAGAGGAGACCCTGGACGGCATGGCCGGAGGCAAGAGGAACGTCAGGACAGCTCCGCCGGCGCCCAAAGGGAAGTACGAGTTCGTGGCAAGCGATTCGGAGCATTATCAGGTGGCCATGGGATTCGAGGCCTACGGAGCATCTCACAAGGACCGCACGGCGGCATCGATGCTATCTGCGATCCTCGGTTCCGGAACCAGCTCAAGGCTCTTCCAGGACGTCAGGGAGAAGAAGGCCCTGGTCTATTCCATCTTCAACAGCATATCTCAGAACAGCGACGCAAGCTCCTTCGCCACGTACATGTCATGCACCAAAGGAAACGTGATCGAGGCAATGGAGACAACTTCCCAGGTCTTAGGCAAATTCCTCGCCGAGGGTCTGGAGAAGGGGGAGCTGGAGAGGGCCAAGAGGCTCGTCAAAGGTTCTAACATCAGGGCGATGGAGTCAACGGACAACCGTCTCTACAGGCTTGGGGTCAACCACATGCTGAACGAGAGCACAGAGACGCTGGAGCAGCGTCTTCAGAAGATCGACGCTGTCACGGAGGACGACGTCATGAGGGTCGCAAGGGATATCCTCAAGCCGGACCAGATGAACATTGTGGTCCTGGGGAAGAACAACAGGACCTTCAAGAAGCTCGATCTCAGCTCTTTTGCTTTCTGAAATCGTCGATAAGGTACAGCACCGCATCGCATGCCTTGGGCACCGCGGCTTCGATCTCGGGAGTCATGGTCTCGGTCATGGTCTTGATGTCCTGGACCTCGATCGCGATGAACATGATCTTCTCGGGCATGATCTCCGGATCCATCTGGCGTCCGATCCTTATCGCAGTGGGGAGGTTGACATCGTGAGTGGCCGCTTCCCCGATCTTGCTGTCGAAATCCGATTCCGAATAGATTACTATGGTCCCGGGACCGTATTCGCCGGTCATGATGGCATCGACTATGATGGCCATCCTGTAACCGTGGATGACAGGCAGGATGTCCAATCCTCCGACCGCTTCCTGGTGGCAGTCCACGCTGTCCAGGTGCATATCCTCAATGGCCTGCGATACCCTCAGTCCGACGGCATCATCGCACATGATCGGGCTGCCCAGTCCTACAACGGCGATCTCGGAGTTCCTGTCCATCTTATCGGACCCCCTATGGGGCATCCCATTTATCATCTTTTCAGGGATTAGCTTTATCTTTTTTGGTAACACTCTCTGTGATATGCGCATCCAGGCGGAGAGCTCTCAGATCATCAACGGCAAGACCGTCACCACCCGTCAGCTGGAGGCCCTGCTGGCGGTCCAGGAGACCAACAGTCAGAGCGCCGCCGCAAGGAAGCTCGGGATATCCGTTCCTGTCCTCCACAAGTACATCTCGTTCATCGAGGAGGCCGCAGGCGAGCCCGTGCTGATCACCACCCCGGCAGGATCCGCATTGACCGCCGCAGGCAAGGAGATCGCAGAGACCGCCAAGGCCATGGGGTACAGATGCAACCTGGACAGGGACTTCACCGTGTGCTGTTCCCCGGTTACCGAGGACATCATGATGTCCGTCGTGTCCGCTCTGAAGATCCCGGACGTCCACATGATCGTCTCCGACGACGAGTACAACATCCGTATGATGAGGGAGAACCGTGCCGACCTGGCGATCATCGACGATCCTCTGTTCCTATTCGACGCCGACGAGTACCTCATGGACGAGATAGGGTACATGGGGATGGTGTACGTGGACAACGGTCCATCATTCATCCGCTACAAGTACGGGGCGCAGAGGGTGGCGTTCATGTACCTTGACTCCATCAAGAAGAAGTACACGGTGGACTCGGAGACATTCTCCTTATCCGAGCTCTTGGGGTCCAACAAGAGCTTCTTCATCGACGAGTTCATGCTCACCCGCAGGAACCTCAGGCTCAAGAGCGCCGTGGATCCGAAGATGATACGCCACGCCATCACCGCCATCTACAGGGACGAGGATCCGAGGGTTTTGAGGATAGTGAAGGCCGCTAAGGCCAGAAATCTGTGAAAAGGCCATTATCCTTTTTGATAATAGCTCCTCCGTTTCATCATTCTTTATTATATATCAGTGGGAGCATGGATAGACCGATTAACATGGTTACACCCAAAGCAGAGATTTCGAAAGAAATCGCGGACGCAGCCAAGATGTGCTTCCAGTGCGGTACCTGTACAGCAGGATGCCCCTCCGGAAGGAGGACCTCCTACAGGGTCAGGAAGATCGTCAGGATGGCACAGCTCGGCCTCAAGGACGAGATTATCACCTCTGAGGAACTCTGGGATTGCAGCACCTGCTACACATGCGTAGAGAGATGCCCCCGTCAGGTCCCCATCGTCGACCTGATCATCGACCTCAGGAACCTCGCAGTTGCAGAGGGTCACATGAGGGAGCAGCACAAGGGAACCGCTGCCAACCTGCTGAAGTACGGACACACCGTCTCAGTCCAGGATGTATACACGAAGCTCAGGGTCGAGATCGGACTCCCCGACACTCCCCCCACAGTTCTGGCAAACGAGAAGGCAAAGGCCGATCTGGACAAGATCCTCATCGCGACCGGATTCGACAGGATCGTACAGGAGTGATTAAGATGGCAAAATACGCATTCTTCCTCGGATGTATCGCACCCCTCAGATACCCCGGAATCGAGAAGTCAACAAGGGATGTCTGTGAGGCGCTCGGAATCGAACTCGTCGACCTCAACGACGCAAGCTGCTGCCCTGCACCCGGAGTCATCAGGGCCTTCAACAAGAAGACATGGCTCGCAGCTGCAGCAAGGAACCTCGCTCTCGCAGAGAAGCAGGGTCTCCCCATCATCACAATCTGTAACGGATGCTACGGATCCCTCTTCGACGCAGCCCACGAGCTCGCCGAGGACAAGGAGCTCCTCGCAGAGGTCAACAAGATCCTCGCAGAGATTGGAATGGAGTACAAGGGAACCACAAAGGTCCACCACTTCGCCGAGGTCCTCTACAACGAGGTCGGAGTCGAGAAGATCAAGGCCGCCGTCACCAACCCCCTGGAGTACCAGGTCGCAGCATTCTACGGATGCCACTTCCTGAAGCCCAGCGAGATCAAGCAGGTCGACGACCCCGAGAACCCCCACATCCTCGACGACCTCATCGAGGCTACCGGAGCCAAGTCCATGCCCAGGAAGCAGAAGACACTCTGCTGCGGTGCAGGAGGAGGACTCAAGGCAGCATTCGGAGACGTTGCAAAGAAGTTCACCGAGACAAACCTCGAGAACATGAAGGCATCCGGAGCACAGTTCATCATCGATGTCTGCCCGTTCTGCCACCTTCAGTTCGACGGTGTCCAGAAGGACCTGGGATACAACATCCCCGTTCTCCACCTCTCGCAGCTCCTCGGACTTGCGATCGGAATGGATGCCAAGGACCTTGCACTCTCCACGCACCAGACACCTGTTGTGCTCTGAGTTGAAACTCATTAGGGAGGGAAACCTCCCTTCTTCTCCAATATTGATATAATAATAAAGGAGAGATTCTGACTCTAAATTATTAAGAGTTAAGTTCAAATATATGTGGTACACACATCGACATATCTTTTAATATGACCATAGGATGCCTCGACTCAGTAAAAGGTGTCTATCATGGCAAGACAGCAAGCAGCACGTAAGGTGAAGGACAAGTGGAAGGCGAAGGAGTGGTACAAGATCCACGCCCCCAAGATGTTCAATGAGGCAGAGATCGGAGACACACCCTCGGCAGACCCCGAGTACGTCATCGGACGTACCGTCGAGGTCACCGTTCAGGACCTGACCGGGGACTTCTCCAAGATGCACATCAAACTAAAGTTCAAGGTCAACGCGACAGAGGGAACCGATGCGAAGACAGTCTTCGTCGGACACGACCTCACAAGCGACTACGTAAGGAGGCTCACCCGCCGCAGAAAGACCAAGACCGACCACGTCGTGGACTTCTACACCAAGGACGGCTTCAAGTACAGGGTAAAGACCATGTCCATCGCGGACAGGCGTATCCAGTCCTCCCAGGAGGAGGGAATGAGAGCCATCATCTCCGAGACCCTGACCAACATGGGTAAGGAGATGACACTGTCCGAGATCGTCAAGGCAATCATCAACGGAACCCTCTCCAGGGACCTCGCAAAGGCATGCCACGTCATCATCCCCATCAAGAGGATCGAGATCAGGAAGTCCGAGGTTCTCGAGTTCGGTGAGGGAGAGCCCGAGGCAGTCTTCACAGCCGACGAGATGGTCAGCACCCAGGCACCCGAGGCAGCAGCTCCCGCAGAGGAGACCGCCGAGGAAGCACCTGCAGAGGAGTCCGAAGAGGCTCCCGCAGAGGAAGCCTCCGAGTGAATTTCATCAGCCCCGGTACGCCGGGGGCTTCAAACCCCTTTTCTTCTTCATTTTCTGATTCTGGCTTCCATCTTACCCCGATAGAAACCCTTATAACGAACAAGCCAATCTCCTGCACAAGGCCGGGGTGGCTCAGCCTGGTGGAGCGTCGGACTCATAGGGTTCTGGTCAATTAGACCTCTTCCAGGGAAATCCGAAGGTCATGGGTTCGAACCCCATTCCCGGCACCATCTCTTCTTCTCATGATACTGTGATCCAACGCTCGTTGTGTTGTTCGGTCGTTGAATTTTATATATTACGATGTCCAGTAGGATGGCATGAGGCTCATCATCTACACCGGGAAGGGCGGAGTAGGAAAGACATCGACATCTGCGGCCACCGCATACAGGCTGGCCAAGAAGGGTCATCGCACCCTCCTGATGAGCACCGATTCAGCGCATTCTCTGGGCGATTCCCTGGGGATCGATTTAGGTACTGAGATCAAGCATATCTCGAAGAACTTCGACGCATTCGAGATAGACATCATCCACGAGATGAAGACCAAGTGGTCTGACATACAGTCCTACGTGGTCGAGTTCATGGAATCCCAGGGGATGGGGAGCATCACCGCTGAAGAGATGGCGATATTCCCCGGCATGGAGATGATCTCCGCTCTCTTCTACGTCAACCAGTTCAACGAGAGCGGGGAGTACGACGTCATCGTGATGGATACCGCACCCACCGGTGAGACGCTCAGGTTGCTGAGCCTGCCCGAAGCGGCGAACTGGTATGTGATGAGGTTCTACAGCACCTTCAAGAAGCTGATGGCCCTGGCCCGTGTCACCGTCGGCAGGGTCTCCAACGTACCCCTACCGTCATCCGAGGTAATGGACACGGTGGATGTCCTGAAGAACACCTTCCAGAAAGTCAGCGAGATCCTGGACAATCCAAAGCTAACCACCGTCAGGCTCGTCCTCAACCCCGAGCAGATGGTCATCAAGGAGACCATGCGCGCCTACACCTATCTCAGCCTGTACAACAGGAACGTGGAGATGCTGGTCGTCAACAAGGTCATCCCTGACGAGTTCCTGAATTCCGGCATTTTCGACGAGAAGGCCAAGGAGCAGGAGTTCCACATGGGCGAGATCCACAACGCGTTCGACCCCATGGAGATCAAGATTTGCCGCATGAGGAACACCGAGCTGAGAGGATTGGACATGCTGGAGGCGATGGCCGACGAGATCTACGGCAAGGAGGATCCGATCAAGGTGTATTCCTCGGAGAGTCCGATGAGTTTCCGCAGAGAGGACGGCATCGACATGCTGGTGATGAAGATGCCTTTCGTTGAGGCTGCCGATGTGGAGCTGTTCCGCGTCAGCGCCACATCTCTGATGGTCCATGTGGGAAGCCATAAGCGCAACATCCATCTTCCGGACTCGCTAGTGTCCGCCGAGGTAATGGGCGCAGATTTCATAGAGAATGAACTCATTATAAAATTCAGGAGGAAACGACCATGACTACCAACGACGATCTGGAGAGGTTCGTGGCCCAGAACAGGGAATTGGTCGACTGCATGATGAAGGTCCCGAAGGATACCATCAGGGCAGCGGCCATGGCGACGTACGAGGGGGCCCGCATGACCAATAAGTTCGCCAAGGCGAAGGGCGAGGAAGCTTTCGATGCCATCCATTCCATGTTGTTGTCTCCCGACATCCAGAAGCATTTCATCGCAGCGGGACTGGAGTTCATGGAGGGCATGAAGGCACTTCTTCAATCGGCCCCGGTGCCGGGATTCGCCAAGGACGCGGCAGAGGACCTGGAGAAGAACACCAGGCAGATCATCTGCGCATGCAACTCCAACTGTCCGATGAAGAAGACCTCAAAGAAGAAAGCTGAGTGACATGGATATCGAGACCGTCCTGATGGGAAGAGCGTTCGTCAACGGCGAACTCAAGTATACCGAGATAGGAATCAACGATGGGAAGATAGTAGCCGTAGGCAGCTATGTCAACGGAGGGGAGAAGAGGATCGAGCTCGGGACGAGCATGACCGTGCTCCCCGGATTCGTCGATCCGCATGTCCATCTCAGAGACCCCGGCATGACCGAGAAGGAGGACTTCTCCACAGGTACGCTGGCCGCCGTCCATGCAGGTGTGACGACGGTGCTGGACATGCCCAACACCAAGCCCGCAGTATTCGATGTCGATACCCTGATGTCGAAGAAATCCCACCTCAAAGGAAGGGCATACACCGACTTCGGATTGTTCGCAGCGATCACACCCAACATCAACGCGGGGATGCTGGCCAAGATGGTCCCCGGATTCAAGCTTTTCATGGGTTCCACCACAGGCAACATCCTGCTCAATGACGACGAGGAGCTGATCCCCGCCGTATCCGATGCTCTTGCCACCGGCAAGCGCGTGAGCGTCCATGCAGAGGACGACTCCATGATACTCAAGGAGCCCGAGAGCTGCACCAGGGACCACCTGAGGAACCGCCCGGCCGAGGCCGAGCACAACGCCATCAGGAGGCTGGCTAGCCATTTCTCTGGAAAGAAGATCAACATCTGCCATATCACGACGCCCGAGGGATTGGATCAGGCCAGGAAGGCAGGGTTCACCACAGAGGTCACCATGCATCACATGATGTTCGAGGTGGACCGCAACAAGGACGCATTCTACAAGGTCAATCCGCCCATCAGGGACATCAACAATCGCGACGAGCTCTACAAGAGGTTCCTGGCAGGCGACATAACCATGATCGGCACCGACCATGCCCCCCATACGGTCACGGAGAAGAGCAGGGATTTCGACTCAGCTCCAGGAGGCATGCCCGGTGTGGAGACCACCATGCCGATCATCATGAACATGGTCCGCAAGGACATCATCCCATTATCGCAAGCCGTCAGGATGGGCGCCAACGCACCCGGACAGGCCTTCTCACTTCCTAAAGGCGACATCGCAGTCGGCATGGATGCCGATTTCAGCATCTTCGATATGAGGAAGGTCACCAGGATAGATCCAAAGATGCTCCACAGCAAGTGCGGCCACAGCCAGTACGGAGGCATGGAGGCCATCTTCCCCGATACAGTAATAATCAGGGGAGAGGTACAGGTCGAAGGAGCAGAGTTCTGCGGAGAGAGCAGAGGGGTCGATATCTATGGCTGATTACGAAGTGGACTATTCGGAGGTCACGGGCAGACTGGTCTCGTGTCCTGAGCAGTGCGGGATGTGCTGCCTCTGCCAGCCAGAGGTCCTGCCCGAAGAGAGACCTTTCTTCAAGAAGAACTACCCCCAGTTCCTTGTGAGGACGAAGGGGCCCCAGCCCTACAGCGCTCTGGCGCTGAAGAAGGGATGCGGATCATGCGTCTTCCTGGAGAACAGGAGATGCAAGGTCTACGACCACAGGACCGCATATTGCAGACAGTTCCCCTACCATATCTACGCCAGCGACAGGGTGAAGGTCGAATTGGACCTCTCCTGCAGGGGCGCTTGGGAAGGCAAGGGCAACGATGCTCTGACCGAGGCCAAGGAACTCATCAAGGCCGCGGATTCTAGGATAACCGAGGCCATCGCGGAGGCCAAGGAGGTCTACCGCGAGTTCTATGCTAACTGCAAGGAGGCCGGCGTCTATCAGGACCCGTCCATGCTCCGCATGACCGTTTCCGAGAATGTCTCGATGTTCACGGATCTCGCTTACCTCAGCCGTATAATGGACATGTCCCAGATAGAGCCGATAATGGCATTGGCGGGCACCCGTCCGGAGACGCAGTTGGACATGGAGTCGCTGGAGGAGGCGGGCAGGGATCTCGCCATGGACTCGATGTCATCGAACGATCCCCTGAGCGTCCCGGTCTACTGCGACAAGGATTGGAATTGGAACATGTTCATGGCCCAGAACGGCAGGATAGAGTGGATGGTGATGGATGACGACGGCAATCTCATCCACAAGGCGTTCGCCGACGCCACCGACATCAAGCTGAAGGTGCCCGACTCCGAGGGAGTGAAGGTGCTGACGGACTACGTCAACACCCTCAATCAGAGGGACAGCTTCCTCGGCAGCGTGTTCTCGATGATGGACCAGAACGGCTATGAGGACGACATGACCAACGCGTACTTCGGCAGCATGGCCGTGACCGTCATGGACCTTCTCTGGAGGATGTCCATGCTGGACCACTTCATGGGAACCGGAGTGGGAGCTGAGGGCGTGAGGGAAGCCATAATCTTCTACGACATGGACCGTCTGGATGCACCTGCGATAGGCGCTTTCGTCTAATCTTTTATACGGGGTAGGTTTAACATCCACACATGGACGACATAGGCAGTCAGCAGCAGGATAGGAACTCCAAGATAGTCCGCACGAGCATAATCGGCATCGTCGTGAACGTTCTTCTGGCCACGTTCAAGGCCATAGTGGGAATCCTTAGCAACTCGATCGCTGTCACCCTGGATGCGGTCAACAACCTGAGCGATGCGCTGTCCTCCGTCGTCACCATCATAGGCACTAAGCTCGCCGGCAAGAAGCCGGACAAGAAGCATCCTCTCGGATACGGAAGGATCGAATACCTGACCACGATGATCATCGCGGCCATCGTCCTCTATGCAGGAATCACAGCATTGACGGAATCTGTCGGCAAGATCATCGATCCAGAGGTCCCGGATTATTCAACGGTTTCCCTCATAGTGATCGCCTCTGCTGTCCTGGTGAAGATCTTCCTCGGAAGGTATGTGAAGGGCGTCGGGGAGAAGGTCAACTCGGGTTCGCTGGTGGCATCCGGAAAGGATGCGCTGTTCGATGCTGTGCTGTCTGCATCCGTTCTCCTGTCCGCCATTATTTTCGTCGTTTGGGGAATCAGCCTGGAGGCCTACGTCGGACTGCTGATCTCCGTGTTCATCATCAAGGCCAGTATCGAGATGTTCAGCGAGGCTGTCGACGAGATCCTCGGCAGGCGCACCGACAAGGAAGAGATGGATGCTATCAAAGACTCCATCATGAAGGAGGAGAAGGTCACCGGAGTGTACGACCTGATCATCCACAGCTATGGTCCCAACACCACTCTGGCATCGGTCCATGTGGAGGTCCCATCGGACATGGATGCCAAGGAGATCGACAGGCTGGAGCGCTCCCTGGCGACACGCATCTACCAGGAGTTCGGCATAATCCTCACCGCCACAGGAATCTACGCCATCGACACCGACGAAGAATCCACACGCATCCGCAACGACGTCAAGGATAGGGTCATGAACCACGAGGGTGTGCTGCAGGTCCACGGATTCTTCCTGGACCGCGAGGCCCGCAGGATGGATCTCGATGTCATCATCGACTTTGACATGAAGGACCGCGAGGCGGTCTACTGCGACATCCTGAAGGATATCGAATCCGCATATCCCGACTACAAGGTCGCCGTCGTGTTGGACATAGACCTCTGACGGTGCGTTCAGCACATTTATCAATGCCCCGGGGATACAGCCCCCAGAGGGCTCCTGTAAGAGGCATCTTCAGGGGGATACCTTAAAATACAGTTTCTATATAGGTGTCCAAAGTTAGCACCCATGATAGGAATATCGTGATGGTGCGTTGTCCGCGGGGACAAATCACAATCAAAGGAGAGATCGAAAATGTCAGGAGCAGGAACACCGGCACAGGGAAGGCACAACAAGTACAAGACGCACATCCCCTGCCGCAGGTGCGGAAAGCGCGCATACCACGTCAGGAAGGGAGTATGCGCTTCATGCGGATACGGAAAGACCGCAAAGATGAGAACATACGCTTGGGCAAAACTCCGTGAGTGATCCGAGATGGCCGTGAATCACAGTTGCGGTGTAGTCGCGATTTCTGCCGATTACGACGTAGCCTCTGATATCTACACGGCCCTGATGATTATACAGCACCGCGGACAGGAAAGCGCAGGGATATCCGTTTACAACGGTGCGGCGATCCGCACCATCAAAGGTCAGGGATTGGTCAACGACGCAATCCCGACGGGTTCCCTTTCTAAATTACCCGGTAAGTCGGGAATCGGTCACGTCAGGTACGCGACCCTGGGCGCAAACGGCTACGAGAACGCCCAGCCATTGAACGTCGCCACTAATTTCGGTGAGATCGCAGTCGCACACAACGGCGAGCTCACCAACTACAACGAGCTGAAAGAGAAGTACATGAAGGAGGGTTGGGTCTTCTTTACCCAGTCCGACAGCGAATTGATCCTCAGGCTCCTCGGAAAGTATCTCGTTGACTACAGCCCCACCGATGCTGTCCACAAGATCATGGACGAGCTCGACGGAGCATATTCTGTCGTATTCACCATCAACGGCAAGACCTACGGATTCAGGGACAGGTACGGATTCAGGCCCTTGATCCTAGGAAAATTGAATGGCGGATACATCCTAGTGTCTGAGAGCTCAGCGATCGAGGCCCTCAAGGGAGAGGTCATAAGGGACGTGGAGCCCGGAGAGATCTGCGAGATCACCAGCACTTCCTACAAGTTCACACCCGCCGAGAACCCGAAGCATCCGAAGGCCCACTGCATGTTCGAGTGGGTTTACTTCGCTAGGCCAGATTCAGTCATCGACGGAAGGACCGTGTACGATGTCCGCAGGGAGATCGGAAGGGTCCTGGCCAGAGAGTGCCCGGCAGATGTCGATTTCGTCATGCCCATACCCGATTCGGGACGTGCGCACGCCATCGGTTACGCGATCGAGGCAGGTATCCCGTACGAGGAAGGATTCATGAAGAACCGTGCAGCAGGAAGGACATTCATCCTGCCCGAGCAGAAGCTCAGGGAGACTGCGGTCTCTATGAAGATGATTCCCATCAGGAGCGCTGTCAGCGGTAAGAAGGTCCTGATCATCGACGACAGCATCGTCAGGGGAACGACCCTGAAGATCCTCATCGGCATGCTCAAGGACGCCGGAGCGAAGGAGGTCCATGTCCGCATCGGATGCCCCCCTGTCATCGCACCTTGCTTCTACGGCGTAGACATGAAGACAAGGGACCAGTTCATCGCCAACAAGCACTCCATCGAAGAGATCCGCGAGATCATCGGAGCGGACAGCCTCGGTTACATCAGCCTCGAGGGACTCATCGAAGCCATCGGATTCAAGGGAGAGGACCTGTGCCTGGCCTGTGTCAACAACAAGTACCCCACCAGGATCGAGGGCGAGGTTTACAGGTTCGACCAGAACTGAGCTTTTTCCGTTCTCCAGCTCATCCAAAGGTTTAATAACAGCAAGGCTATGTGCGGTTATCCACTGGGCAGGTAGATCAGTTGGAAGATCGTTACATTGGCATTGTAGAGGTCGCGAGTTCGAATCTCGCCCTGTCCACTCATCTTCTCTAACCAGATTGTCCAAAAGTGGACAGAAACCTTGTCCGCCACGTGGACAATTGTCAGGAAAGTAATGAATTTCGATACGAGAGCCAACCAGGACAGCTGCAAAATGTCTTATATATGCGGCAGGACTATAGATAATCATCCTGATAAGACCCGTAAGACGGTCGCCTCGTGCGGCCCTTAATTCTTATGGGCAAAGGATATCTTCTACGACAATAATGATACGAACCTCTCGTCATCGTTCTCATAATGTCTGTTGATTGCACCCACCACATAATCCGCCACCTGGATGCATTTGTTCTGATGCGAAGTATGCTTCTCGCATTTCTTTAAAGCACATCTGTGCTGGACAGACAGTTCCTTGGCCATGGATTGGAGCTCTTCCAAAGAGATGAACCTGCTGCGATCGACAAATACGGTGGTATCGTGACCGGAGATCGATCCCAATGATCTATCTAGGAGATCACGGAGTACGGCGCCGTATAGCTTGTTACCTTTCATCCCATAAAAGGGAGATGTGTAATCATGCTTATCCACGGTGATATACACTATCTGGGAATCCGTAGCGATCAGAGAAGATAGGATCCCTGCGATCTCCTATTCAGACGAGTTATGGAATTTGGACTCATCATCATGATTCGGGATCTTCTTGAAGACTGGACCAAAGAACGGACACGCCTGGTGACAATGGCTGCCATAGAAAAGAATCTGGAATCGGATCCAAGGTCCCCTGATTCATCTATCGCGATAAGCCATGTCATTTGCGTACCCTGTACTTGCCGAGATAAGGAATGATGATATAGTATTTTGTGAGCGGACAATGAGCATGTCCACTGATGCTTCATGCCGGTGATTGCGATGATCCCATCTGTTCGATGGAATCCTTGCCGTATGCTGCCCTCTGTCTGATTGGGTTTCTTAACTGCGTTTGCTAAATTCTGTTTCTGTTCTTCTGACGTTTTTATTCCTCTGTTCTGTCTTTGTCGATAGATTTTGACCGGTGCCGGAGCACCGTAAAGAGTTTGCACTAGACTGCTTTGAAATCTACAACAAGAAGAGTAGAGAATGAAAGAGCGCGAAATGACTCACAACGGACAGTATCCGGGGTCGAATTCACTTATTTCCTGACAATAAAGGGTGGTTGTGAGATGACTGGATGGGGGGTTGTGACTCTCGCCCTGGCCACTCATTTTACTCAACTGGATACCTGATTTTTTTGGTTATTGTTCATTTTGAACTTATTTTTCCAAAAATCCATATATAATATTGATTGCCGTTACATCATCATGTCATCTGACAAAAATCGTCCTGTTATAATCAGCATCGTCGCTATTCTCAACTTCTTGATAGGATTATTCTTCCTCGCTGGTGGAATAGCGATGGTCTTGAACATCATCGATATTTCAACTCACATACCAGAAATAGCAGAATACTCTGCCCTCGGTGGTGGAATCCTCCTTCTCATCGGAATCATCTATCTGGTCATAGCCGGTGGTATGTGGAACGGATGGAAGATCATGTGGTACATCGGCGTGATCGTCAACGGACTCAGCCTTATTATGGGAATCGCATCCATCTTTGTCGGCAGTTTCGTCGGAATCATCCCGCTGGTCATCGACGCCATCATCCTGTACTATCTATTCAGGCCCGGTGTCAAGGAATTCTTCGGAATCTGATTACAAACATGCCCGCAAGGGCATTTCCCTTTTCTTTAGGGATTCATCATCGCCTTGAGCAGCTTAACGTGGTCCATAAACGAGAATCTGTTGGGCGGCATTCCCGGAATCCTTGTGGGCATCGCATTCTTCATCGTAGGGGTGATCCTAGCTAGGTCTGAGGATAGGTTCATCAGATACTGATGTAGATGAGATCAATGCGCTGATTCCGATCAATCCGATCAATAATTATTGAAAAAGAGTGGGGACGATGTCCCCGAAATGTTTACTGGATGAACTTGACTGCGGTGCCGTAGCAGACCATTTCCGCCGCACCGCCCATTATGGCTGAAGACGAGTACCTAATGCAGACTACCGCATCCGCCCCCAGGCCCTCGGCGTTCTCCACCATCCTCTCAGTAGCTATAGCCCTGGACTCGTTCATCATGTTGGTGTACGTCTTGAGTTCTCCTCCGACAACAGACTTCAATCCCTGACCTATGTCTCTTCCGATGTTCTTGCTCTGTATCATGTTTCCCGATACCATTCCGATGATCTCGTACTTCTTATCGGGTATGCTCTCAGTAGTTGTCAACAGCATCTTCCAATCCCTCATCCAATTCACGGAACCTCTGAAGGGAGAAGTAAGGCAGCGCTATGCCCACGATCAAGGCGTTGGCTGAACACACTGCGATCAGCCACATAGGCAGGTCCAGCATGTACAGTATGACCGGAATGAGCACTTCCAACAGGCATACCAGGGCGACTATCGCCACGACACCCGCTTTCTCCTTCGTTTTCCGCATGATGAGCTATCTGTTAACGTTTATATAATATTATCATTATTGAGAATATAATCAAAAATGATAATGGTGTACCGAATGAAGATAAGCGAACTCCTCTCGAACCCGGTAAGGGTAAGGATCGTCCAGTACCTGAAAGTCAACGGGGATTCCACTGCAAAGCAGATCTCTGAGGCTCTGAACGATATCTCCGTGCCGACCCTCTACCGCCACATCAATAAGCTCCTAGACGAAAAGGTGATCATCGTCAAGGAGGAAAGGAAGGTGAGGGGGACCATCGAGAGGACCTTTTCCTTCGACGAGGACGTATTCATGTCGCAGTCCGGAGATGACATCGCAGATATGGCCTACCAGTTCCTCATGACGCTCTACGCCAGCTTCAAGGAGTATGTGGATGAGGGGGAGAACGATCCTCTGAAGGACAGGCTCTCCATGAGGACATGCACCGTCCGCATGACCGATGAGGCCATGGACGGTTACCTTCGGGAACTTAGGGATCTGCTCTCCAGGTACGTAACCTCCAACGAGGGGAAGCTCAGGAGTATATCGTTCATATCGGCACCGGTGAAGGAGGTATCGGAATGACGGATATCAAAGAGGAGAATGTGACCATAGACGGCGGTGTGCCGCTGGGAGCGACCATCACCTACACCGACAAGAGCGAGAGGAAGCCCGCCATCGTGATCATCATGGGAACCGGGAAGCTAGACAGGGATGGCAACGGTACGGGATTCAAGATGGACCTCTACAAGAACTTCGCAAGGATGTTCGCGGAGGACGGGTTCGTAGCAGTCCGTTACGACAAGAGGGGCACTCACGGATCCGGAGGGGACTTCAACACCGCTGGTCTCAGCGATATCACCGACGATGCGATCTCGGTTATCAGGTACATGAAGTCGCTGCCGTATGTGGACGCTTCCAGGATAATCGTATGCGGCCATTCGGAAGGTTCCATCATCGCCACCCTCCTATCTGATAAGGAAGAGACCGCAGGATTGATCCTTCTTGGCGGAGCGGCCATGTGCCTCAAGGACGCGCTCCGCTACCAGAGCAGGTTAGCGGGGGAGCAGATAGAGAATACCGGCGGTATCAAGGGCAAGCTGCTGCAGAAGCTAGCATCTAGGGAGAAGATCGAGTCCAATCAGGATGAGATGTTCGGAAAGGCCGCTGAGGCTCAGGGCGATACCATCTCCATCAAAGGCGCGAAGACGAGCGCAAAATGGCTGAGGGAGCACGATTCGTATTCGTCCGAGGATCTCGTGAACATGCTGAAATCCTACGGGAAACCGATCCTGGCGATCACCGGAACGGCGGATCTGTCTTCGGACTATCATTTCCTTGACGCGATACAGGATGTCCCGGGCATCACCTGCTACGTCCCCCAGAACGTGAACCACATCTTCAGGGAGATCGATGATGACAACAGCATCATGAAGGTCAAGAAGCAGTACGTCAGACTGGCCGCGAAGCCCATGCATCAGGGTACGAAGGAGACCATCGACTCCTGGCTGGTGCAGTTCAGGGATTGATCCTCACGCGTGCCTGATGCCGGTGTGCTCCGAGATCTCGGAACTCACTGTGCACAGGTCATCCAGGGACAGCTCGCCAAGCGACTTGTGGCCGGATACGCGGAGGAATATCCTGATCTCCTCTGCAGTAGCGTTGAGATAGTTCCCGACCCTGATGGCGCCGGCCTCGGTATCCAGGCGGGACTCCAGCTCAGGATCCTGGGTAGCGATCCCCATGGGGCATTTCCCGGAGTTGCATGCCCTGTACTTCTGGCATCCGAGGGCCATGAGAGCAGCGGTCGCGATCGCAACGGCATCGGCACCCATCGCCAAGGCCTTGATGAAGTCCTTGCTGGTCCTGAGACCTCCGGTGATGATCAGCTGCTGGTCCATGCCGTGCTCGTCCATGTACTTCCTAGCCCTGGAAAGAGCATAGAGGGTCGGGACCGTGGTGGCATCCTTCAGGAATTTGGGGGACGAGCCGGTCGCTCCGCCCCTACCGTCGATGGTGATGAAATCGCATCCGGACTTGGAGATGAATTCAAGGTCCTCCTCGATATGCTCGGCTGCAATCTTGACGCCTATCGGTTTTCCCCTGGTCTCCTTCCGAAGGAATTCTACCATAGTCTTCAGGTCCTCAGGGGAGTTTATCTCCTTGAATCTGGACGGGCTGAGGATATCCTTTCCGACGGGTCTGCCCCTCATCATTGCGATGATGTCGGTGACCTTGTCCCCGGGAAGGTGCCCTCCCATTCCGGGCTTGGTCCCCTGGCCGATCTTGATCTCGACCGCATCGCACCTCTCATAGGTGTCCATGGTGGTGCTGTACTTGTTGGGGACGTACTCGAAGATGTATCTGTAGGCGTTGTCAATCTCATCGGAAAGGACTCCTCCCTCTCCGCTGCAGATGGCGGTCTTCGCCATGGCGGAGCCCTTGGATAGGGCCTTCTTGGCCCTTCCGGACAGTGCTCCGAAGCTCATATGCGAGATGTAAATGGGAGATTCGAGGACCATTGGCTTCTCGGCGTTCTTGCCTATGGTCACACTGATGTCGACATCCGCCCCGTCGTCAAGAGGCGGGTGGGCCAGCTGGCCTCCCAGGAATAGTATGTCATCGAACGATGGGATCGGCAGAAGGGTGTCCATGGGCTCGCCCACGCTCTTCCCAGTCAGGGCCAGGGCATGGATCTCGTCCATAGGGCCGTTGTCGTGCCTGACCATCTTCGGGTCTATCGAGATGTCCTTGGTGTCTGCGACCTTCTTCTCGACAGGCTTGCTCTCCTTCTTGGGAGCATCCTCCTCGACCTTTACGAACGCGCTCTTGGGCGCGTGACATACAGGGCAAACCCAATCGTCCGGGAGGTCGTCGAACTTGACTGGTTCGATCTCCTCGTCGTAAATCTCGCCGCATATTGAACATCTGTAGACTGCCATAAGCACGGGAACTCATTCCATCTTTATAAGAAGTTCAAGAGAAGGTCCTTCCCAGCTCCTTGATCCTCACGATGATGGCGTCGATCTTGGAATGCTCGAGGTTGGGGTTCAGCAGCGTGAACTTCAGCATGACGCGTCCGTCTTTGACGGTCTGTCCGATGACGGTACCCTCGCTCAGCAGCTTGCGCCTGACCTTCTTGTTGACCTCGTCGCCGCTGTTGAGAGCGAACACGACGGATGAGAGCTCAGGTTCCACAGGTGCGATGAACTCGGGGTCTGCGGATATCCTCTCGTAGAAGTAGGAAGCGTTCCCGACGGCCTTGTCGATGATCTCGCCGTAACCCTTCACTCCTCTGGTCTGGAAGGCCATGAACACCTTCAGCGCGTCGAAGCGGCGGGTGGTCTGCATAGACTTTCCAACGAGGTTGATGTATCCATCCTCCTCGTCCTCCTCACGGTTCAGATAATCAGCGTGGAGCTCGAAGCACTTCAGCAGATCCTTGTCCTTGACTAGGATGGCGGAGCACGATATCGGCAGCAGGAACATCTTGTGGAAGTCCACGGTAATCGAATCGCAGAGCGATATGGCGGAGATCCTGTCGCGGTATTTCTGGCTCATGATGAGTCCGGAGCCGTACGCAGCATCCGCGTGGAGGTGCATCCCGTACTTGTCGCAGAGCTCCCTCATGCTCTTCGCATCGTCGATGGAACCGAAGTCGGTGCTGCCGAAGGTGGCGACCGCGCAGTAGGGATAGAGCCCTGCGGCGACGTCCTCCTCGAGCATCTTGGCGAACTCCTTCACATCGATCCTGCACTTGGAATCCACAGGGATCTTCCTGACGGCACGATACCCCATACCGAGTATGTGGCTGGCCTTGTCCATGGAGAAATGGGATATCTCCGATGTGTAGACGCGGAGCTTGGAGTACTCCGGCGGGAGCCCGTCCATCTTCACGTCGTAGTTGAACTTCTTGGCGCAGTACCAGTCGCGCGCCGCGATGATGGCGGAGATGTTGGACTGCGATCCTCCGGATGTGAAGCATCCGTCAGAGGTGTCCTCGGGGAAGCCGAACAGCTTCACGAGGCCGTTGATCATGCTTACCTCCATCTCCGTGGCGGCCGGACCCTGATCCCAGCTGTCCAGGCTGCTGTTGAAGCATGAGATGATGAGCTCCGAGCATATCGTCTCGGTGAGAACTGGTGAATGCAGATGGGGCATGTACTCCGTGGACCATGTCCTGAGCATGTGGGGGAGGATGACCTTCTCTGTCTCCTCCAGGACCTTTTCGAATCCCTTTCCCTCTTCAGGAAGGAATCCGAGGTCGTTGATCTTCGCCCTCAGTTCGTAGGGGTCGATCCCGGAGAAGGCGCTGCCGTCCGAGAACGAGTTGAATATGGCCTCCAGGGTCTCCCTGAGCATCTGGGAGAATCTTTCCTGGACTTCCTTGGATTCGGAAAGGAGCAGCGGGTCAGTGGCAGACATCCTTGTCGACCTCTTTGACCACGCCTTCGAAGATCGAGTACATAGTATCGAGCTCCTCGTCGGTGACAGTCAGGGGGCACAGGCATCTCATGACGGATCCGTAGCGTCCGCCCTTCTCCATGATGAGCTTCCTCTCGAAGCACATGCGCTGGACGCGGAGGGTGATGTCTCCTGCGGGCATGGGGACTCCCATGAGGTCCTTGGGGCCGTTGGGGTCGATGAACTCGATACCGAGCATGAGTCCGGTTCCGCGGACATCTCCGATGATGGAGACCTCGTCCTTCAGCTTCATCAGGCGTGATTTGAGGTAGTCCCCTTTGCGGGTGACCTCTGCCAGGAACTTGGGGTCGCTGACCTTCTTCATGACGATGGTACCTGCCGCCATAGCGAGCTGGTTGCCGCGGAAGGTTCCTGCGTGCGCACCGGGCTCCCATCCGTCGAGCTTCTTGTCGTAGACGACGACGGACATGGGCTGTCCTCCTCCGATGGCCTTGGAGATGAGGATCACGTCAGGGACGATACCTGCGTGTTCGAATGCGAACATCTTTCCGGAGCGTCCGATTCCCGACTGGACCTCGTCCACGATCAGGGGTATGTCCAGTTCCTTGGTGATCCTGCGGACCGCCTGGAGGAACTCGACGGGTGCCGGGATTACTCCTCCCTCTCCCTGGATGGGCTCGAGGATGACCGCTGCCGGTTTGGTGACTCCGCTCTCGGGGTCCTTCAGAAGGCGCTCGAAGTAGTTGATGCATGCTTTCGTTCCCGCCTCTCCGCCGAGTCCCATGGGGCAGCGGTAGGAATAAGGGTAGGGCATGAACTGGACTCCGGGCATGATGTTCTGCACCTTGTTTTTGGCGGTGCAGTTTCCTGTGAGGGCGATAGCTCCGTGGCCCATTCCGTGGTAGCCCCCGGAGAACGAGATGATTGTTCCCCTTCCGGTGGCTGTTTTGCACAGTTTGATGGCCGCATCGGCGGCATCCGTTCCAGACGGGGAGCAGAATTGTACCTTAGCTTTGGCTGCCAATTCAGGGGGGAGTATCGAGAAGAGCGTCTTCACGAACTCGTCCTTCATCGGAGTCATAAGGTCCAGCGTGTGCAGCGCGGCACCCGATTGGATAAGCTCAATCATCGTCTGATTGATCTCGTCATCGTTATGGCCGAGCGCAAGCGTGCCTGCTCCGTTGAGGAAATCGAGGTAACGATTGCCTTCAACGTCTTCGATCCATGATCCCTTGGACTTTGAAATCGCTAGCGGGAATTTGCGAGGGTAGCTCCTGGCCGAAGACTCGAAGTCACCCTGGCGGTCGATGAAGTACTTGTTCGTATTCTGGTTCATTAAACGAGGGTACATACCTATTATTTAAGTCAGTTTCCCTCGTATGTGCCCCAGGGAGGGATGATCTGTCCCCCTTTGTTCCAATCTGTTAACCGAAGGTTTCTAGGGGGTTTCCCGTGGGCATCATCTTAAATAAAATGGGTGTTGAGAACTCTTCGATTTCGGCGTTTTTGCCGAAAATCGGGTTTTACAGACTGAAATCGATATTGTCTCATAGGTTCATCTTTGTCGTCTATTTTACAATCGATTTTTCGTCAGGTTTGACATAAAACAGCCCATTTTCGATTAGATTGGGATGTTCTAAATACGAAAAGACAGCGTAAGGTCAGCGTTTGCTGTTTTCAAGCAGCAGAGGAGGAGATGGATTGAATCATCACGGAAAGATCGCAGCTGCGTTTGTGATAATCGCTGCGGGCTTGACAATGACCGCGCTCGGGCTGGTGTCTTCATCGGCCGATGCTGAGCCTGAGGGCTTCCTCACCCCCGTTTCCGGCGGTGGGGACATAGCTTGGATCATGACGGCATCCATTCTGGTGTTCGCAATGATCCCGGGGATAGCGTTCTTCTACGGAGGAATGCTGAGGAAGCAGAGCATGACCGCCACCATGGCGCAGTGCCTGATCGCCACGGGCATAATGGTCCTCATTTGGGTGATCTGCGGATACAGCTTGGCCTTCGGGAGCGAAGGATTCCTGATCGGTAACCTGGACCACGTGTTCATGAACGGGGTCATCGAGGATGTGGTCGACGGAGAGGTGAACGAATTGGAGTTCGCATTCTTCCAGATGATGTTCTCGGCGCTTACGGCATGCATCATCATCGGTGCCTGTGCGGAGCGTGTGAGATTCACAGCATTGGCCTGGTTCCTGGTATTCTGGGGACTGTTCGTGTACACCCCAATGGCCCATTGGGTGTGGGGCGGAGGGATGTTCGACCAGCTGTTCACCGTGAGGGATTTCGCAGGAGGAACGGTCGTCCACATATGTGCAGGAGTGACCGGTCTGGCCCTGATCTCCTTCGTGGGCGTGAGAAGCGCCAGCATCCGCAAGTCGCATGCACACAACATACCTTTCGCATTCCTCGGAGCTATGCTCCTCTGGATAGGTTGGTTCGGATTCAACGGCGGGTCGGGACTGATGGCCAACGGTCAGGCCATCCACGTATGCTTCGTCACCATGCTCGCCAGTGCGGCAGGGCTGATAACCTGGGCGATCTGCCAGTATCAGACGACAGGTCGCGTGGGTGCGTTGGGATTGATCACCGGAGCGGTGGCAGGGCTGGTCGCCATAACCCCAGGATGCGCATACGTGCCGGTATGGGCATCCTTCGTCATAGGCATCATCGGCTCCATGCTGTGCTTCTTCGCGGTGAGGTTCATCCACAGCAAGTGCAACTTCGATGACGCGCTGGACGTCTTCGGCGTCCACGGAATAGGAGGCATCTGGGGAGCTATCTCCACAGGGATATTCGCCGAGTCGAAATATACCGGTTCTATCAACGCTTCAGGCATCTACGAGGAGGGTCCAGCAGGGATAATCTTCGGGCAGGCGGACCTCCTGATCGGACAGATGGCATCGGTTGCCATGACCCTTGCGTTCTGTTTCGTTGCGTCGTATTGCATAATATGGGTGCTGTCAAAGTTCATGCCGGTGCGTGTCTCCAAAGAGGAGGAAGCCATCGGACAGGACATCATAGAGCATGGGGAGCCCGCATACCAGTGAGGTGATACCATGAAGATGATAGTAGCGATAGTACGTCCGGAGAAGGCCCAGGAAGTCAAGGATGCCACTCATGAGATCGGGATAAACGGAATGACCATTTCCCACGTGACCGGCCGCGGAAGGCAGGCTGGGGTGAAGTTCACCAACAGGTTCGGGGAGTTCACGGTCGACGAGATAGAGAAGGTCAAGTTCGAGATCGTGGTCGAGGACAAGGATGCCAAGAAGGTGATCGACACCGTATGCAAGACGGCCACAACCGGCAGCCATGGTGACGGAAAGATCTTCGTCGTTCCTGTGGAGGAGTCCTACACCATAAGCGACTACGGAGCGAATGAGGAAGAGGTCAAGAAGGAATGAGCAATCCAGACAGGGGGCCACCCCTGTCAAACACTTTTGTTACAGACCCTGTGTTTCTGCATGTAGTTGACAAGCCTGTGAAGGTAGTCGTTGCCGTATATCTGGGGTATGCGTGATCCGAAGTCCAGCTCGTACCGTTCGGACAGGTCCGCGATGGCTGCAGCGAGCTTCTTCTCCCTCTCGCCGTTCTCATTGTCTATGATCTCGTCCAGGGTCATCTGGCGGACGCCCTTGCTCATGAGATTGTAGATCCCTACGCCTATCAGTCTAATCGGGCGCTTGCTCACCGATGACAGCAACCCAACAGCCTCGTTCCTGATGGAGATCGGGTCGTCGCATAGCAGGGTGACCTTCGACCGGGTTATGCTCTTCATGTCCGAGTAGGTGATCTTCAGCACCACGCCGCTGCCGTGGAGGTCGTAGCGCCTCGCCCTGTGGACTACGCACATCGACAGCAGAAGAAGAACATCCTCCAGCAATCCGAAGTCGGATACGTTCTCCTGGAAGGTCAGCTCGTGGCTGATGGATTTGGCATCCTCGGGCTTGTAGGGGGTGACGACCCTGTCGTCGATTCCCTGGGCAAGATCGATGAGCATCTTACCGTGGTTCCCCAGTAGATCGGTGACATCCTCCTGCCTCTCCAGTATGTCCCTGACGGTGTCCAGCCCTACACTGTGCAGCTTGTCGGCCGTCTTCACACCTACGGACGGCAGAACGCGGACGTCGCGGTCAATCACCAGGTCCATGAAATCCTGTGGGGAGAGGATCTCGAAGTAACCGTCGGGTTTCCTCTCCTCGCTGGCCGTCTTGGCGGCCCCCATGCAGTAGGCCAATCCGACGGAGCATGTCAAACCGACCTCGTTGAGGATCCTGGCCTTGATCTCCTTGGCGAACTCCCTGGCCTTCTCCAGGCTTCCAGCTGTTTCCGTTACGTCGAGATATGCCTCGTCCAGAGCTATCGTCTCCGATATCTCCGTGTACTCATCCCATATCTTGTGTATCTGGGCAGATGTCGCCTTGTACTTATCGAAGTTGGGCCTGAGGTACACTCCGTCGGGGCATAGACGATAGGCCTCCTTGATGTTCATAGCAGAATGGACCCCGAACTCCCTGGCCTCGTAGCTGCATGTTGCCACGATGCCTCTCTCATGGGGAAGGGAGCCTATTATCACCGGCCTCCCCTTCAGGCTGGGGTCGTCACGTATCTCTACGGAGGCGTAGAACGCATCCATGTCCACGTGTATGATCAGCCTTTCCATGGGTCCTCGGACACCTGTAGCCTCTGCATGAACATATTAGTTGTTGCAGCCGTCCTTCCAGATATGGGATTATTGCGCCAATTCAACGAAAACGACTAAAAAAGACCATTTTGCACATCAACCTTAAAAGAGAGATACCGTCTTTTGGGGGTATTCGAAGTGATACCTTGAACCAAGGAAATCCGAAAGCATTGCTTCCCATACTGATCTTCGTGATACTCTATCTAGGGATGGGTATCATCCTGGAGTATGGCATGGGAATATCCATGGGATTCTACAGCATCCCCGTACTGATGGTCTTCCTCATCGCCCTGGCCGTCGCGTACGTACAGACGAAGGGCGTCGATTCGAACGAGAAGTTCTCGATCATGGGAAAGGGGGCCGGAGATCCCAACGTCTTCATGATGATCCTGATATTCCTGACCGCAGGAGTCTTCACCGGAGTCATGAACCAGGCAGGAGCCAGCAGTGTGGCCAACTTCGTGCTGACCTATGTGCCCATAGAGTATGCTGTCATCGTCATCTTCCTTGTTGCAGCATTCGTCTCGGTGTCGATGGGAACGTCGTGCGGTACCATCACCGTCCTGACCCCGATCGCCATCTCGATCTCGCTCACCACCAACTTCGACCCTGCCCTGTGCATAGCGTCGGTCATCGGTGGAGCGATGTTCGGAGACAATCTGTCATTCATCTCCGATACGACCATAGCAGCCTGTAACGGACAGGGATGTCAGATGAAGGACAAGTTCAGGGAGAATGCGAAGTTCGCTATTCCTGCAGCGATTGTGACAGTCGTGATACTGGCCATCATGTCGTTCTCTGCAACGGGAACCGGCGGAGATGTCGGACCATACGACCTCATACTGATCCTCCCGTACCTCATAGTCCTGATAGGAGGAATAATCGGAATTAATGTGTTCATCGTCCTGGCAGCAGGTATCGTCAGCGGAGCGGTCATCATGGTCGGCACCGGTACGACCGAGGCCATAGACGTCCTATCATTCATCGGATCCGGAATGGGCGGAATGCTGGAGACCGCGATGGTCGCCATACTCGTTTCTGCCATCTGTGCGCTCATCGTATTCAACGGCGGATTCGAGGCTCTGCTGGCTTGGATCAGGAAGACCTTCAAAGGCGTCAAGGGCGGAATGCTCGGAACCGGTCTGTTGGTCAGCGCGATGGATGTCGCAACCGCGAACAACACCGTCGCCATCGTCATGGCGAACCCCATCGCCAAGGACATCTCCAACGAATACGGTTTCTCGTCAAAGAAGGCCGCGTCCATCCTGGACACCTTCTCTTGCGTCGTGCAGGGAATCATCCCCTACGGAGCACAGATGCTCCTTGCGCTGTCCGCAGCATCTATAGCAGGACTGACCTTGTCTGCTTTCGACATCATGCCGTTCCTGTTCTATCAGTTCGTGCTGTTGATCTTCGTGCTGGCGTACATCTACGTGTTCCCCGACAAGAGATCGGAGTGAGATTGAAAGCGGGCCCGTCCGGATTCGATACCGGACGGGTTCCGCACATTATAAAAAACGATTTATGTTTTTCAGCCCAGGTATTCCCTGGCCTTCTGGTCCAGCACATCGAGAAGACGAGGGTTGGACTCGACAGGGCGCGCCATGAAGACGGTGATGGTCCTGCCGTTGACGGTTATCTCTCCGCCATCGGAGTAAGGCTGGAGCCCCATCTTCTCGGGAATGTCCTTTCCGAGATGGACGCCCATTGCGATGAACAGGGGGACGGCGATGATCCTCTTGACACCGGACTTTTCCAGCTGGTCCAGCGCATCGGGGATCGTAGGTTCGCAGTATTCGTTGAAGGCATAGGCAACATGCTTGTAGCCTCTGGCAGCTATCCTCTCAGCGTTCATCTTGATGGTACGCATGTTGGAGAGAGCCTTGAACCTGGTTCCGTGACCGAGGATCAGGATGCCTTCGTCCATGTTGCCGTTGGCATCGGCGATCTTGTCGCAGATGATGTCGGTGAGAGTGAAGCTGGTGTCGAAGGCGGATGCTATGGATATCGTGACCTCCTTCCCTTTCACCAGGGCCTTTCCGGATTCGGATGTGCCCAGACCGAGCTTCTCGGGGATGAGCTCCTTCGTGAGGGTACCTTCCGAGATGTAGTAGGGGATTGCGACGATCTCGTCCACGCCCTCGTCCATCATCATCTCCAGCGCTTCAGGGATGGAGGGGGAGTTCACTCTGAAGTAGGCCTTGCCCACATGCTCCCATCCCCTGCATTTCAACCTGTTGACCTGTGTATCCAGGATCTCTGTGAGGTTACCGTTCCTCGTACCGTATCCAACGATCAATACCCCTTTGCTCATTCTTCTCACTCCTGCGGCAGAGCTTCTGTTATGTAGGGCGAGAGGAAGATTGCATTATATTGATATGGCGGTATGGTCCAACTATGGGGCGATCATTTCTGTTTCCTTTTGCTCCGGTAATAGCGCTTCTTGGAACCGCTGCCCATCGAGAATATCTCCCCGTCCTTCAGCAGCTTGTCAACAGCTTTCAGTGCGGTGTATGAGGACAGCATCAGGGACACGCAGAGGTCCTTCAGATAGGCGTGGCCCATGGTGTCGATGTACTCTATGATCTCTTTGTAGCTGCGCTCATCCCTGTCCTCCTTCCCGGATATGGCAGGGAGGTGGATGGCGAAGGTATCGTCTTCCCTGATGAGACGGGGCATGAAACCTGAATTGCAATAGGACGATCTGATGGAATCCAAACCGATCCCCATCAGCTTGGCGTAACCCATCTTCTTCATGATGTCCGCAGTCTTGGGGTTACGCAGGCCATTCTCTATTACCTCGTACACGGCGTTCCCCGGAGATTCTATCACCATGTGCCGCTCATCGACCGTGATTACGATGTCCCTCATCAGCGACGGGTCGAAGTGTATTATCGCGTTGGCCAGGGATTCCATTATCGCTGTGCGTGGAAAGGAAGAGAGCTTCACGATCCTGTCCGTCTTCAGGGAGGTTCCCAGACGTTCTGAGAGGCAGTTCATAGCATCCTCCATCTGCTTCGGGAGCGGACCGTTCATCGTCGCATCGAATCCGGGTATGTGTATCTGGACATGCCAGGGGCATTGGTCAGACATCATGAGTGCGAAGTTGGTGTACAGGCCCATGTCGTTCTTCATGTTGGTGATGGACAGGTACCTTTGGGTGCGGCAGTGCTTGAGTTCGCGGAAATCGTGGAATGACAGTTCCTGCTCCCTGCTGATGTAGTCTTCGTAGAGTGGCATTTGGACCTTATCATCTGTGTTGGTTTAAGAACATTCATTTGGAATATAACAATAAAAGATGATTGAATCCAGCGGGATATCGATAACAAAAAAGTTAACCTATTTATACGGACCAAAATCATCCAATCAATCGGTGAGGAAATGGCATCCATACCCGCGGAAATAATCGACATCATTAACGCAAAAGAGACAACAAAGCTTCTAGTGACGGCTGCGTCTGACGGACAGCCCCATGCGATCGTCTGTGGAAGCATTTTCGTAACACCTGAGGGAATGGCCGGGGTCGGAGAGATACTCATGAAGAGAGCGGCGAAGAACCTGAAAGAGACAGGAAAGGCCGCGCTCACCGTCGCAGCGGGACCCAAGGCCTATGAGCTGATCCTGAAGAACCCCGCACGTGCGGACAGCGGACCTGTCTACGAAGACATGAAAGCCAAGATGGCCGCGGTCAACCTCCCCTGTTTCGCAGTGTGGACATTCGATGTGGCAGAGATCTGGGACGAGAGTGCCGGACCGTCTGCCGGAACCAAGATCTGCTGAACCTGTTTAGCCCCCTTTGGGGGCATTTTTATCCTATTAACCAATTAGGGCAAACATGACTCTAGAGGAATACGTTCCGGAGTGGGTAATCACATACCTGGCGCCCATCGTGCTTCTGCTCGGAGGAATCATGGCCATCATCATAGTGGTCACTTATCTCAAGGATAAGGATTCCGGCAAGTACAAGGCGTGCGTGGCAATTGGAACCCTGCTCGGAATCGTCATAGTGCTTCTGGCCGTCCTCGAAGGATTCCATGCGGAGACATATTCGCTGGTCCTGATCGCTCTGGCGGCATTCACATTGATCATCAGGCCCATCCGCGAGATCCACATCTCCGTCATCATCGGTATGCTCGTGATGGCCATCGTGTACATCGCTCTCGCTAGGCTGAACGGTGTAACGGTCGGTGAGATAGACCTGTCCATACTGGCCACCGGCTGGTACAGAATCGGAATCGCATTCGTCTGCGGTGCCATCGTGTACGGTCTCCTGAACTTCGCCGAGGCCATCGTGAAGGTCGTAGGGACCTTCCTCAACTGCTGGCCTGTGCTGTTCATACTCGGACTCCTCTGCATAGGCGAGGCCATCTGTCAGTACTTCGGATACGGGTCCATAATCGACTACATCCTGCAGATCCCGTGGGATGAAGTGATACCCCATATCGAGACTGCAATCTGACGTTGAACGAGGTGCATCCAGTACAGAAAAAACCCTGGATTGGCCTATCGAAAAAAGGCAACAACCTTTAAATGATAGTAGCCAATGGAGGGGAAGAGTGGGCTCGTGGCTTAGCCAGGATATAGCGCTGGCCTTCTAAGCCAGACGCCTCGGGTTCGAATCCCGACGGGCCCGCCTGGATGCATCACCTAATGATGACAAATCCAAGGAAGGATCAAGATGAAGAGAGGCTCACGCGCCTGGAAGAAACGCGGTAACCAGCGTTGGAAATGGCGCAAGAAGAAAATGAGAAGAAGAAAGAAAGAAGCGAAGATGCGTAAGCAGTGATTTGCATTTGCATCACTCTCCAGGGGGTATAGGCTAACCTGGCAGACTGGCGGGCTCCAGTTATTGAGCGTGATTGTAAATGGGTTTGCTGACAGTTGATGATTAACTGGAGCGATGACTCATTGATTCCGCGGGAGGTAGCTCCTCCCGTAGTGGAAACCCGCTGACGGGGGTTCAAATCCCTCTGCCCCCACTCACGCATCTTCGATGCTTCTTCCATGGCACCTTCGGGTGCCTGAAACCTTCTTCCCGGTCACGGTTTTTTTTGTTTTTCTTATAATCATCAACATCTGGACGATCTTTTCGTAATTCTTCGCTTATACCCATACCCCCCAGGGGTAGGATTAAATACTCCGTAGCCTATGGTAATTCAGAAACAGAGGTGATACGATGTTCGGAAAATCAATCGGTGAAATGGTGATAATGACCCTGGCCCTGGTAGTCCTTCCATGCTATCTGGTGTACATGTTAATCAAGCGTATTGCTGTTAGTGGCGAATCTATCACAGAGTCATCCGAGAATGGAAAGAAGAGCAAACCCTCTCCCTCAGATTATGTGGATCAGTCCATTGCCGTCCCTATCGCGTTGAGCTGGGAGACCGAGCAGTCCTCGGCAGCTTACGATATGGCGGCATCCATCGCCAATCTTGTCAAATCAAAAGAGAACACGATCCACATCGAGAGGTCTGAGGTCAGGGATTCTTCCGCATCCTCGGGCAGGCACTTCTACCATTGAAGAAGGAAAAGGGTCCGGTTTCCCGAACCGTTTGTTTTATCAGTATTTCTTACCGAACTTGACCGCAGATATCACTGCGATCCCCACGATCGCCAGTACCGCACTGACGATCAGGGGGATCGTCCTGTCGATCTCCTCAGTTTCGTTTTCGGTACCATCTTTGGCTTCATCGATGATATCATTCACGGTCTGACTCCTGTCCGCTCTGGCCTTGGCCATTTCAGCATCGGTGATTATGGACACCTCATGGGTGACAGGGTTCCTGTCTCCGGAGACCACGATCGTGGTTTCGTTGACCATCGCCATAAGGTTGGAGTTGTGAATCGCAGTCTCCTTGTAATCGCTATCGGCTCCGATGTAGTATTTGGCATCGATCAGAGCTTTGTTTATGGTCATAGAAATGTTGGTCTTAGAACCGTTCTTTGCGATATCTACGACCAAATCAAGGGACAGGTTGTTGAGCTCCAGTCCGGTTCTTATGGATTCTGGGCCGGTTCCGCTGACCCTATTCAGGGATTCCCCGAACTTACCGTTAGCATTGAGGACGATCCTCAAAGCCGCATACGGATCCTTGTCCGTCTTGCCGATATTGGAGTCGGCGAATATGCCCAGATAGGTCAACAGCTTCAGATTGGCCGACGCGCTGTAGATAGAACCGTCTTCAGCAACAACGTCCATGCCGTTGAACGCATCAGGATTGTCGGTACCTATCAGTGCGGTAAGGAGGGAACTAATCGGACTGCTCTCCATATCGTTGATATCAAGTCCGATGTGGTCGAGACCATCGGTATTGACGTCGCATCCCAGATTTAGATCAATCGAAAGGCCGCATTCGGCGAACATCTTGGAATAATCGACCTCCGTGTCCTTTCCCGAGATGAGGTCGATCATGTACTGGGGGATGTCGGATGCTGCTTTCACATAACCCGCGTCGATGTCAGTGCCGCCGTTGTATTCGAAATCGCCTGAAACCATATGCTTGAGGACCGTTGTTGCGAAGTATCCGACCAATATGTCTGCGAATTCTTCAGTGATTACAGTCCTCCCGCTCTCTGACGACAATACGCTGTTGATGAGATCCACGATGATCGCCCTGTTAGCGGCATGATCATCAGTGAGCTCGACAGTATAGGATTTGTTGTGAATCGCTTCGAGTATCTTGATGATTATCGAATCGCTCAGATCATTATCCTCTTCATCATCCGCATCAGCTTGCACTGCCGGCAACGTCGCCGTGAATGCCATCATGAAGACCAGCAGCAGCGCCAATATCTTCTTGTTCATTGGTTCTCCCTCCTGAATTGGAGGAATACGGTCAGGCCCAGGAACACCAGTGCCCACGAAACGGGCAGCAGGATATCGACAATCAGATCCGTCGGTACTGATGATACGGGGGCCAGCAAGGTGCATAGCGTCAGGACGGTCAGCCCTTCGAATCCGTTCGTACCTATCGCCGATATGGTGTCGACCAGGGGTATGACTCCGCATATGGTTCCCAGATCCAGAAGGCCCGTGAAAGGACCGATGAGGAAGACCACCAACGGAACGATCACGAAGACCACAAGGAATGTCAGAGCACCAGCCATCTTCACCCTTGTGTTGAACATCATCGTCATAGCGCATACCAGAGCGGAGAACGCGGCCATGACCGCGAACGATTCCAGGATCGCCATGGGGATGATTCCTTTGATGACAAACATGCAGATGATTATCGTCGCGAAGGCGGGGATCATCGTGAGGGTCGCACCGAGGACGGCCCCGACGTATCTTCCGAGGATACCGGCCGTCTCTGACGCATTCAGTAGCTGTTTCTTCTTCAACGATGCCCTGCTTGCATTCGCCACCGTCCACACAGGGATTGCGATCATCATCAGGGCCAAAAGAGGAAGTGAGATCGGGGTGCCCCTCTCAGCAAGTAACCCGTTAAGGTAATCCTGCAGGTACACCAGAACTAATATGGTGATGACCGAAGCCACCATTCCGATTATTCCCCTGACGGAGAACGCATTCTTCAGAGATATCACGAAGTTATCCCTGAAGCCAACTTCTGGAGCCTCGGCGTTCTCATCGAACGCCAGAGCTCGGTAATTGGATTCGTACATTGGCTGTAACAGTCCTTGTGGATATATGATTGTATCCAGCAATGGTTTGCCAACCGATACCATCCAGCGGGTCGGATCAGTTCTTGAAGCTGTGGATGGGCGCAGGTATTCTTCCGCCGCGGTCGACGAAGTCGGCGCAGCCGAACCTGTTGACAGGCATGATCTTCGCCTCTCCCAGCAGACCGCCGAACTCGGCGACCTCGCCGACACCCTTTCCGATGACGGGGATGAGCCTGACGGCAGTCGTCTTCTGGTTGACCATACCGATGGCCATCTCGTCAGCTATTATGCCCGCGATGGTCGTGGCCGGAGTGTCTCCGGGGATAGCGATCATGTCGAGTCCTACCGAGCAGACGCATGTCATGGCCTCGAGCTTCTCGAGGGTAAGCGCTCCAACCGCAGTGGCCTCCGCCATCGCCTGGTCCTCTGTCACGGGGATGAATGCTCCGGACAGTCCGCCCACATAGGATGATGCCATGACTCCGCCCTTCTTTACCTGATCGTTCAGGATCGCCAGTGCGGCTGTCGTACCGGGTGCACCGGCGTACTCCATCCCCATCTCGTGGATGATGTCCGCGATACTGTCGCCCACGGCAGGTGTGGGTGCGAGGGACAGGTCAACGATACCGAAGGGGACTCCGAGTCTCTTGGAGGCCTCCTTGGCGAACAGCTGCCCTACCCTTGTGACCTTGAAAGCGGTCTTCTTGATCGTCTCGCAGAGGACCTCGAAGTCCTCGCCGCGAACCTTTGATAGTTCGTACTTCACGACACCGGGACCGCTGACTCCGACGTTGATCACCTTGTCGGCCTCGGTCACTCCGTGGAAGGCACCGGCCATGAACGGGTTGTCGTCCGGCGGGTTGCAGAACACCACGAGCTTGGCGCATCCGAGCGAGTCGTTCTCCTTGGTGGCCGTTGCGGTCTGGAGGATGATGTCCCCCATGAGCCTGACGGCATCCATGTTGATACCCGTCCTGGTGGAACCGAGGCTGATGGATGAGCACACGCGCTCGGTCTTGGCCAGTGCTTCGGGTATGGATTCTATGAGCAGTCTGTCGCCTGCGGTCATTCCCTTCTGGACCAGGGCAGAGTATCCTCCGATGAAGTTGACGCCTACTTCCTTCGCAGCACTGTCCAGGGTCTCTGCGATCCTGACGAAGTCCTTGGGCTTCTTGCATGCAGCTCCTCCGACTATCGCGATAGGCGTGACGGATATCCTCTTGTTGATTACGGGGACACCGAACTCGTTCCCGATGTCGTCCCCTACCTTGACCAGATCCTTGGCGGACGTCGTGATCTTGTCGAAGATCTTGTTGCAGAGCTTGTCCAGATTAGGATCTATACAGTCAAGGAGACTGATTCCCATGGTGATGGTCCTGACATCCAGATTCTCCTGGGCGACCATGTTGACGGTCTCGAAGACCTCATTGAGCTCTACCATCGTCTCAGATCCTGTGCATCATGTCGAAGATCTCTTCGTGCTGCGCCTTGATGGTACAGCCCACCTTCACACCGATTCCTTCGAGTCCCTTGTTGAGGTCCTCGGTGGATCCCTCGTAGAGGTCGGTGTCCACGATCATCATCATGTTGATGTATCCCTGGGCAGTGGTCTGCTTCAGGTCCAGGATGTTTATGTTGTTCTCGGCGAAGAAGTTGCAAACGGTGGCAATGATCCCCACCTTGTCCTTCCCTACCAGTGTGACTATGGTCTTGCTCATCTGCTCTCACCTATCATCAGCTTGTATTCGATAGCGTCGACAAGCGCGATTAGACTGGCTTCCACTACGTTCTCGGACACGCCGACCGTGGTCCAGCTGCACTTGCCGTCAGTCGATCTTATCAGTACACGGACACCGGATGCCGTTGCCTTCTTCTCCTCGAAGACACGTACCTTGTAGTCCGTTAGTTTCATGTCGTTTATCTCCGGGAAGAACTTGATCAGCGACTTCCTCAGAGCCCTGTCCAGGGCGTTGACCGGACCGTTGCCGTCAGCTGCGGTCTGCTCAAGCTCCCCTGCGGAATCCAGGACCTTGATGCTGGCCTCGGTGTCCATAGCACCCAGACGGTTGTCCATCAGTATCTTGAATCCCTTGACTGTGAATTTGGGTTCTATCTCCCTTCTGAGCCTCTTGACCAGCAGTTCGAAGCTGGCGTCAGCCCCCTCGAACTGGTAGCCCTTGGACTCCATCTCCTTGATCTTCTTGGCGATGTCCGGGGTGTCGTCTCCGCACTCCAGGCCGAGCTCCTTCAGCTTCTCGACTATGCTAGCCTTACCGGCCATCTCGGACACCAGTATCTTCCTGGAGTTGCCCACGGCCGAGGGGTCGATGTGCTCGTATGTGCGGCTGTTCTTGGTCATGGCGGAGATGTGTACTCCACCTTTGTGAGCGAAAGCGCTCTCGCCGACATAGGGCATGTCGGAGCGAGGGGCGATGTTGACTATCTCCCCTATGGATTTGGAGAGCTGAGTGATCTTCTGGAGGTCCATCTCGGACGTCTCGAATCCCGTCTTGTAGACAAGGTTGGGGAGCAGCGTGCACATGTTGGCGTTGCCGCATCTCTCTCCGAGTCCGTTCACGGTGCACTGCACCATGGTGCAGCCCCTGTCCACAGCGGTCAGGGAATTGGCCGTCGCAAGATCGGAATCGTTGTGGCAGTGGATTCCCAGAGGGACATCCACAGACAGCAATGCGTCCTCTACGGCCTCGCCGATCTCGCTCGGCAAGGTTCCTCCGTTGGTGTCGCAGAGGACCAGCCATTCGGCTCCGCCCATCTCTGCCGCCTTGAGGACGTTCAGAGCGTACTTCCTGTCCGACTTGTATCCGTCGAAGAAGTGCTCTGCATCGAAAATGACATGCTTCCCGGAATCCACCAGGAACTTGACGCTGTCCTGCACCAGGTCCAGGTTCTCGGCAAGGCTGATCCCTAACGCCTCCTCGACCTGGAAATCCCATGATTTGCCGAAGATGCAGCACCATTCCGCCGGGCATTCCGCCAGAGCCTTCAGGCTCATGTCCTCTTCAGGCTTCACGCCGCTCCTGCGGGTGCTGCCGAAGGCCACGAGTCTGGTGTTCTTGAGCTTGATATCCTTGGACTTCTCGAAGAATTCGTCATCGACCGGATTGGAGCCTGGCCAGCCGCCCTCCACGAAATCCACCCCGAAGTCATCCAATGCCTTCAGAACATCGAGCTTATCCTCTGATGAGAACAGAACTCCTTCAGTCTGCGCTCCGTCGCGCAGGGTGGTGTCGTATACGGCTACCCAGTCGGTCAACTCAGTCACCGATTCTCTCGTCCATTATGTCGATGATGTCGCTGAGGATCGCGGATGCGGTCTCGGGACCGCCTGCTCCGACACCGGAGACGGTGATGGGTCCAGCGTACTCTGTGATGATCTCAGCGGTGTTCAGGGTACCGGGGAGACTGAGCGGGTGTCCGCGCGGGATCAGCCTGGGAGCGACCTCCAGCTTCGTCGCAGAGACTTCTCCGATGAGCCTGATGACCATTCCGTTGTTCTGCGCCAGAGCGACAGCGTCGGAGTTGATGCTGGTGATTCCGGTGATCTCCACGTCCTTGAGCGTGGCGTTCCTTCCGAAGATGGAGTTGGCCAGGATGACGACCTTGCATGCGCTGTCGTAACCCTCGACGTCGTTGGTGGGATCGGTCTCCGCATATCCCTGCTGCTGCGCCTCCTTGAGCGCCTGCTCGAAGGGCTGTCCGTCGTCCATCTTGGTCAGGATGTAGTTGCATGTACCGTTGAAGATACCTCTGATGGACTTGATCTTCTGACCTGCGAGGTCGTACTTGTTGAGATTGATGATGGGCATCGCGCCGCCGACCGTTCCCTCGAATAGGAGGTAGCGGTCGTGCTCGTCCGCCAGGGAGATGAGCTCCTTGTAGTGGAGTGCGAGCGGCCCCTTGTTGGCCGTGACGACGTCCTTTCCGGTCTCCAGGGCGTGGCGGATGTTGTTCAGTCCTGCACCGCCGGTCTTGATGTCGGTCGAGGTGACCTCTATGAGTATGTCGAAATCGACGGAGTCCAGCGCTTCCTCGATGTTCTTGTACGCCCTTCCGCCGACGCGTCCGGTGTCACATTTCGTCTTGATGACGGAATCCGCATCGAGTCCATCCTGATCGATGACGAAGTTCTTGGAGTCCAGAGCTCCCACTATGATGAGAGGCTCTCCGTAACGCTTCTCGAAGAAGTCCTGCTTCTCCTTGATGATCTTGGCTACGCTCTGTCCGATGGTTCCGAATCCGCAGATGAAAGCTCTCATTTCAGACACCCCTCACGTAGGTTATGTTTGCCCTCTTGCATTCCTTCCTGAGGATGGAATCGATCTTGTCCAGATTGTCCTCGTAGCGGGCCTTGACCGTTATCAGGCTGGTGTGGCTTGCCGTCTTTATCGACTTGGATGAGTAGCTGACGTTGATCTCATCCAGGGTCGTTGCCTCGTTGACCTTCTTCAGGAGGCCCTCGATGTACTGTGCGTTGACGTCGCCTATCAGTATGTAGTGCATTGTGAATGTCTCGTGGACGGATCCCAGGCTGGAGATGACTATGTCCTTGGCCTTCCAGAGGTCCTTGAGGCGCTCCAGCTGCTTGTCATCCACTTCGAAGGTGATGTTGACGCAGATCCTGTTGTCGATGATCTTGTCGCGGTTGTGAACCACCCCCAGGATGTTACCGTTGACTAGGGATACCGGTTCTAGCGAACCTATCAGCTGACCAGGCAGGTCGTTTACGAACAGTTCTGCGTTAACTATCATTTTTGCACCTGATGTTTGACCCAACTGCTCTTCCCTATAATAAAGGATGCGTGCGCAAAATCAGTAATTTTGCGTAAAAAGGAGGAAAATCATCGGAAATCGTCAAGCAAACGGTAAAGAACGACATGGTCGATGCAACCCCGAGGACGGATATGCAGGAAGCATTGGTGAACGGCGAGATCCTGATCTCGGTACCCGACGGATTCGATGTCATGGATGATTCTCTCATGGATGAGCTCTATGAGGATCACAACCATGACAGATGGGGTGTCATCGACAGGGAGAACCACATGGTGCTCACCGTATTCTGGCACATGCCCAACGGACTTCTTCTGAAGATGGTCCCAACAAAGATCATATGCAAGAGCACCGAGGAGAGGCTCTCCGCCACGCTGAAGGATCACGACTACAGGTTCGAGAAGCATTTCAGGAGGTTGCTGTGCAACATCGAGGGCGAGGGTTTCAGGCATTCCTACTCGATACGCGGATACCAATACATCGCGGAGATAATCGTCTTCAAGCACGGTAACTTCTGCTATACAGTCTATGCATACTCCAGAACCGAGATGGAATCGCTCAACCGTCCGCAGCTCAACGATATCCTGGAATCGATGAGGGTCAAGGATCGAACAACATATTGAAATCTGAGTCTCTAGCGATGATTGATAAAAATGGCGCCGAGAGGGAGATTTGAACTCCCGAGGGCAAAGGCGCCCACGAGCTTTCCAGGCTCGCGCCTTACCGGGCTGGGCCATCTCGGCGTGCAAGTAGGGGGATTTTATTACGATATAAAAGCCTATTTACAGGAAACGAGGTCTTTGGATCAACCTCTGATTAGATGTTTTCCGAGTCGGCGCATTGCTCATAAGTGGGAACAATTATCCTAAATAATCCAACTTCATACATTTAACATGGACAAGAAAATCATTGTCATTTTGATTGCAGCCATAGTAATCGTGGCTGGCGTTTGCGCCTATTTTGCATATGGGCTGGGAGAGAGAATGGGAGGCACCGAAATCTACACCGATATCAAGGTCGGAGATGAGGTCAAGAACGATTTCGATGTGACTCTCTCAGCGGATGTCACAGTGGAATTGCCGATATCTGAGGCCCTTTCCGAGATGTACTTCCAGATCGTTGGGGCCACACCCATCAATTCGACCCTGAAGACCTTTAATGACAAGGTCTACGAATGCTTCGTCTATGATATCGATGAGAACGGAGAAATCGCCGAGTACTATGTCATCGAGGATTCCGGAGTGATTCTCGGTGTGTCATACGAGGATGGTACGAATTACAAGCTCACAGGCACCAGCTGCGATGTCACTAAGACCATTGAAGAGCAGGAAGTGACCGTGGGCACCACCTATACCTACCTGATGAGGGCCCTCATACCCGGCATGGAGGCTGTGGCTGTGGAGGGATATTCAGTCAACACGGTGACAGAGATCGGAAACGGGGACAACTGCAAGCTGAACACCACCATGAATTCCGAAAACAAGGATATGCTCACACTGAAGCTGGCAAGCATCGAAGGCGACGTCTACAAGTTCGAAGGCGACGACAACGAGTACACCAAGGACGGAGCAATGTCCTATTACGCCTACACCAGCTGTCTGAACGATATCAAGGAGATCTATGGCGAGGACTCAATCGTCATGGGCAAGAAGTATTCTGAAAAGATTGTCACCGCATACGGGAACCGCGACGTCACCGTACAGGAGATGAACGTCGATGTGTTCGGAACGGACACATTCATCAAGTTCTACTACGGATCCAAGGATGTCCTGTACAAGACCTACATGGAAAAAGCTGTCGACAATGTCTTCGAGCTCACTCTGATCGTGGATCTCGTGGGAAGCGACGCAGTCAAAGCACTTTGAAAACTGGTAAGCGGCTTCCGAGCGATCGGAAGCCGTTAACCTACCTTTCTCCCAGTTCTGAACCCTATTTGTAACGGTAATTAACGACAGATGCCACCCCATATCTGTTCAGACCAATAGTTAATAACTCCACTATCAGATACCAGAGCGATGTCAGAAACGAAGATCCCCAAGATCACCAAGGACGACGTGAACCTGTTGCAATCCTTCATCAAGGACACCGTCAAGAAGACGAAGTCGAAGGGTGTTGTAATCGGTCTCAGCGGAGGCATTGATTCCGCTGTCGTCACAAAGCTCTGCGCCGATGCGCTGGGCCCGGAGAACGTTCTGAACATCTTCATGCCCTCCAGGGGCACCCCTGTGGAGGACTACAAGACAACCGCTGATCTCGCAGCCCTCTGGGGCACCGAGTACAGGGTGGTCGACGTGCAGCCCGCAGTCGATGCGCTGGCAGCAGTTCTGCTGTCAGATGCGGAGACTCCTCTCGAGAGGGGCAACATCTCAGCAAGATGCAGGATGGCCGTCCTGTACAATCTGGCCAAGAAGAGGCAGTACCTAGTTGCGGGAACGTCCAATCAGAGCGAGATCATGATGGGGTACTTCACCAAGTTCGGCGACGGGGCATGCGACATGACCCCTCTGGCGAACATGTACAAGACCGAGGTCAGGCAGATCGCCGCCATCATCGGCGTCCCCCAGCCGATCATCGACAAGCCCCCGTCCGCAGGACTGTGGGAGGGTCAGACGGATGAGTCGGAGATGGGCATCAAGTACGAGGATCTGGATGCCATCCTGTATGAGATGGAGCAGGACCGCACTGATGCGCAGATCGCTGCGGACACTGGACTGCCGAAGGAGCAGGTCTCCGACATCCGCAGGCAGGTGCAACTGATGGAGCACAAGAGGATGCCAGCGTTCCGCCCGTCGGAATACTGACCGTCCCCCCTGTCAGAAATCTTTATGTACTACGGCTATATGTTCTGCAATGTTGCTCCTGTGGTGTAGCGGCCAATCATGAAGCCCTCTCGAGGCTTCAACACGGGTTCAAATCCCGTCGGGAGCACTATTTTTTCCTCACCCAGATCCGAAAGTAGTACTCCCTCTAGGTTGCACTATTCTTCCAGGCCCGCATTTATGAGTATGAGGCAATCCTGTTAGGTGCTTCGGCGGTCTCTGGTATTCCTGATTAATCGATCTTAATAGTATACGAATCGAGATTACCCCGATTTGCAGAACATTCCTGATGCAATGATGCAGAATAAGGGGAATATCCCGTCGGAATCCGACGGGATGGTTTGTAATCAGTTGGGGACCGATATGAGGTTGGAGGTCTTCAGTTTGACGACGAAGCTCAGGGAATTGCCGTCACTACTATAGACCATGCTCAGATTGTAGTTGACGCCTTTCTCGCCGTAACCGAGTGTCAATGTTGCCGTCTGTTCATCTTTGGTCGCGTCAAATACCTCATAAGTGACCTTACGCTTTCCGTATCCTTCGACATCCTCGATTTCAGTGGTCTTCTTGCTCTTGGGCTCAAGCGAGACTTCCTCCTCTTCCAACTGTGCGATTAATTTATCCTCAGAGATGAAGGCCAGGAATAGCTCTTTCTTTATGGGCTCATCGATATCCTTGAGCTTTATGGTGTCAAGGTACACGGACTCGATTTCCAGCCGTATATCGGTGTTCGCATAGAATTCGGATACCGCAGTACAGTCGTAGAGGCCTTCAGACTCGTTGGTGACCGTGGTGATCGTGGATCCGCTGAACTCCACGACCATTTCGCCCTCGGCGACTCTCACGCTGTTCGACAACTTGATGTATGAGGATTTCTCGATTGTCAGCTCACTGGCATTCTTAGTGATGTCGATGTTGGTATCTTCCAGTCTGTATTCCATAGTGAGGTTAGATGTTACGGAGTTGTATCCGTATACTACTCTGGTCTCGGGGTGCACCAAGAACTCGGTTGTGGATTCTCCGAACTTATACTCATACAGGTCGCACATGATGAGTACTCCCTTGTATGTCACGGAGTGCTGTCCGGTCAACTCGCCATAGTAATTGGTCAGGTTGGAGAGGACTGTTTCTTTTTCAACGCCTGTAGTGTTGTTGTTGGCCTGCATGGCCGCCTCAAGTCCAATCTCAATGTAATCTCCTTCCCTGAGGTCTTCTCTCACGATCTCATCAACGGGGTAGTTCTCGTTGTTGAAGAAGGCGAAGTACACACCTACGGCTGCGACCGCGATGATCACAACCGCTATGATTGCCATATATGTAGACTTCATGCCCGTGAAAGTAAATTGGCAGTATTAATGGTCTTTCTTTATTACTGTCAAAGCGATGCTTGTAAACGCGTAATTCTGCTGGTTATCTTGGGAAAATGGTCAATAATAATTGATCATGGTCAGATTTTGATGTCCTTTTATATCGGCGAACAACACTTCCGTCTCTCATGCCCGAAAATGAAGAGAGAGCTTCATTCAGCGGAAAGTTGGGATTCGTCCTGGCCGCAGCGGCATCTGCCGTCGGTCTTGGAAACCTGTGGAGGTTCCCATATCTGACATCCCACTACGGAGGAGGAATCTTCGTCATCGTGTACATTATTCTGGCGGTGACATTCGGATTCTCCCTGCTGATCGCTGAGTCGGCTCTTGGAAGGAAGACTGGAAAGTCTTGTATCAGTGCATTCGGAGAATTGTGCAGCAAATACAAATTCATCGGAATCATCGCAGCGATAGTTCCTATTCTGATCGTACCATACTACTGCGTTATCGGTGGTTGGGTCACAAAATGGTTGGCGATGTCCGCAACGGGCGAACTGGCCACACTGGCCGATGGAGGCGGAGCATACTGGTGGAGTTGGATCACGGGTGCCATAGACGGCATGTCCGACCCCACGGCATGGTTCCTGATCTTCGCATTGCTTTGTGTTGTCTGTGTAGCAGTCGGCGTGGAGAGAGGAATCGAGAAGCTGAGTAAGATCCTCATGCCTCTCCTCTTGTTCATGATTATAGGTATCACGATCTACGAGTTCACTCTACCAGGTATTTGGGATGGAGTCGTGTTCTATCTCAATCCCGACGTTTCAAAGCTGAGCGGAGGAACCTTCGTCGGAGCAATCAGTCAGATCTTCTACTCCATGTCTCTGGCGATGGGAATCATGATCACATACGGTTCCTACATGAAGAAGGATGTCAACATCGAGAAGTCCGCAAGGAACATCGGTATCATTGATACAGGAGTCGCTTTCCTGGCAGGTCTCATGATCGTTCCACCGGCATTTATGATGGGAATGGGAGACTCGAAGAGCATGGGATTGATGTTCTCCGCTCTGCCCCAGGTATTCGAGGGAATGCCCGCAGGCGAGATCGTTGCACCCATATTCTATCTGCTCGTTCTGTTCGCAGCCATGACCTCGGCTGTCTCACTTCTGGAGACAGTGGTCTCTGTGTTCGTGGATATCAAGTCCATCAAGCGTAAGAACTCGATCCTGATCTCGATAGCACTTCTCTTGGTATTGGGAATCATGTCAGTCATGGGATTCGGTCCCTGGATGACCGACCTGTCGCCTCTCGATCAGGGAGCCGGATGGTTAGGAATCTTCGACAACATCACCAATGTTATCCTGATGCCCATCGTCGCCATCTTGACCTGTCTCTTCATAGGATATGTCATCAAGGTGACCGTCATCACAGACGAGGTGAAGGAAGAAGGCAATTCCTTCAAGTCGGAGAAGGCTTTCGTCCTGATGATCAAGTACGTCTGTCCAGTTTTCCTGGCAGTTATGCTTGTTTACGGCCTGCTCCAGATGGTCGGCGTATTGCCGCCGTTCTGAGCTGAAACCATAAGGATGCCCGGGGATCCGGGCATCCGTTTTCTCATAATAAAGTGAAGGTAGACTGTTCTCAGCCTCTCACGAACTTGACATAGTCCGCTTTCCCCTGAGCCCTTATTTCTGATAATATGTCTTTTAGAACAGGGGCATCGCATGACACCACCATCACCTCCAGGCATTTGTGGTTCTGGAGGTGCGAGTGCATCTGCGTCTTGATGTGATCCTGATATCTGCCTTGGATCTGCATCATCCATGGGTCCTCGTGGTGGCTGCGCACGATGATCAGCACCCCCTCGATGATTCCCTCCATCTTGTCCAGTTCCTTTATCTCTCCCATCGCTGAGGATATCGAGGCCCTGATGGCCTCCGATCTCCCTTTGAGATTGTAGGTCTCCTGTATGATGTCCAGCTCTTCGGTGTATTCGTCGCTGAGCGACACGCTTATTATCGTCATGGTCCCACGTTAATAATATCCGCCAAACTTGTCGGCAGAAATTATTAACATTCTGCGAATATTTTAATAATCTTATTTCAACAAGGGGAATATGGAACCGATAATGCTGTTCTTGATGTACTCGGCGCTCCTTGTGGCGATCTCGCTGATAGGAGCTTACCTGCCCATGTTCGGCAGGAAGGATGATGGGCGTACCCATCTTATGATCGCCATAAGCGCGGGGATATTCCTCGGTCTGCTTCTGTTCATGCTCCTGCCAGAGGCTCTGGAGGAAAGCGAGGAGGGTGGAATCGACACCCACTACTCGATGATCGTCCTTGCGCTAGGTTTCCTTGCCATACTGATCCTGGAGAAGCTGATGGACCATCTCCATCACGACAAGTGCGGCTGCCACGAGGACGGGCACTCCCACAAGCTCGTCTCTGTTTCGTCATACATCGGTCTGGCGATCCATGCAGCCTGCGACGGTCTCGCCTTGGCGGCTATGTTCATGGCCGGAGAGGAAGTCGGTCTGATGGCCACCATCGGTTTGTGCATCCACAAGTTTGCGGAGCTGTTCTCCCTATCGTCCACGATGCTCCTTTCGGATTACACCAGGAGGAGCTCGCTCGTACGCTTGGGGATATTCGCTCTGATCACCCCGATCACCGGTACGCTGTTCTTCATGCTGTTCAGCGGAATGGAGGTAGAGGGACTGCTCGGACTGCCGCTGATGTTCGCATCAGGAACCCTGCTGTATGTCACCATGTGCGACATGCTGCCCGAGGCCTTCCACAGGGAGGAGAAGGAGATGAAGTCTCTTGCCCTTATCCTGCTGGGAGTCGGACTGATGCTAGCCATCGCCCTGCTGTTCCCGCATGTTCACTGAAGCCTAAGGGGTGGATGATGGGTATAACTACAAGGAGCAGGATGTCCTGATACCATGGAACAGGAGATCCGCGATTATCTGATCATGACGACCATCGCTCTGGCCATCGCACTCATCGTGCCGTTGGTGTCATGGAGCATGCTGACCGATGAGACGTCCAGAGAAATGATCTGTATCGCCTCCATCGTGATAGGGGTAATCGCGGGACTCTCCTTCGTATTCATCAACAGACGCCGCGACATCTTCTGGTCATCGGAGAGGAGCACATGCGAGAGGCTCAGGGAAGCCTCTAGCATCACATCTCTTCTGGCGGTCGTCCCTCTGATGGAATCAATCGTCCTGATCATCATCCATCCCGAATTCGGTGCGAACGATTTCATGCTCCTCTCAGGGATCATGGTGTTCGTATCGATGCTCATCCAGGCGTTCTTCTGGAAGAAGGTGGATGCCATCGGAGCATTGGGATCTTTCAGCATACTGATGCTGATCGTCTCGCTCATATTCCTCAACCTGTCATCGATCCTGGCGATCAACCACGGCGGTGCTGCGATGCTGGTGGCGAGCGCCTTATTCGCAGTTGCGCCGATCCTTCTGATGTTCGATTGGGCCTGGTCCGCTAATGCATCTACCATCATGGCGCTCATCGCCGCTTTAGCAACGACGGTGATAACGGTCACTGATGACATAACCCAATTCGGATTGCTCCTGGCGTTCTGGATCCCGGCGGTGTTCCTTGTCCTGATCCGCATCCCCATGAGGGCATCGTCCTTGGTACACGACGGGCAGAGGCTTTTCTGATTTCACTCTGAGGTGTCTCTCAGGCTCATCCCCTTCGTTTCTCTGCCGAATATGGCGATGACTATCGCCACCATGGCGAACGCCGCTGACAATACAGCGAATACAAGGACGAAACCGTATTCGGTACCAAAGCTGGAGTAGAGGATGGGAACGATGAACGGCGCGATGAATGCTCCGATGCGTCCGAACGCTGATGCCCAACCGGCACCGGAGCCGCGGACATCCGTGGGGTAGACCTCTGGGGTGTAGGAATAAACGCAGCCCCATGCTCCAAGGGCGAAGAAGTACAGCAGGCATCCTGCCAAGAGGATCGTCATCTCGGAGTCCGCATGTCCGAAGAACCATGCGGCCGCTGCCGTACCGAAGAAATACACTATGAGGGTAGGCCTGCGTCCCCAGCGTTCCACAAGATAAGCCGCACTGAAGTATCCGGGGAGCTGTGCTATGCACATGATCACTGTGAATCCGAAGCTCTTGACGATGTCGAATCCCTGATCGGTCAGCAGGCTGGGGGTCCAGAGGACGAATCCGTAGTATCCGAAGTTTATTCCGAACCAGATGACCCAAAGCACTGCGGTGGAACGGAGGTTCTCCCTCTTCCAAAGCATCTTGAACTCTTCGTACCAGGGCCTCTTCTCTATACCCTTCGAGGGAGAATCGTCCTTGACCGATTCCACTCCGGCAGACCTCTCCAGTTCCTCCACTATCCTCTCGGCCTCTTCTCTCTTACCGTTGACCTCCAGATACCTGGGGGACTCCGGGACCTTGAAACGGAGCAGTGCCGCGAACAGTGCCGGCAGCGCACCCACGAAGAACGCCATGCGCCATCCGAAAGCCGGAATCACCAGGAAGGCCACCATCGAGGCGGCGATCCATCCCCATGCCCAGAAGCTTTCCAGTATGATGACGTTGCGTCCTCTGGACTTGATGGGGGAGATCTCGCTGACAAGAGTCGAGGCTGCAGGTAGTTCTCCTCCCAGTCCGAATCCGGTAATGAAACGGAACAACAACAGGATCCAATAATCCGTGGCCAATCCGCACAGGAAGCTGCCGATGCTGTAGATCAGCAGGGTATAAAGGATGACGGCCCTCCTTCCGATGCGGTCCGAAATCGCTCCCGAAAGTGCCGCACCCAGGATCATTCCGAATATGCCAGAGCTGGTCAGCCAGCTGAGCTGATACTTGTCGAGACCCCAGTCAAGGTTTATGGCGGCGATGACACCGCTGACCATTCCCTGATCCATGGCATCGAACATCCATCCGAGACCGACCAGGAAAAGGATTGTCCAGGTCATCCTGGTCATCGGTAAGGATTCGATACGTTCCGAGATGCTCGACATATGCAATCGGATGGCAATCAGGCTTGCCGATATAAAAAATTGAACGTTCTTAAAATCCGGTCAAAGCGAGACAAAAACAGTCAAAAATTGCCTATTTATAGGCATCTTATTCAAAATAAAGGCGCGACCTTTATATTACAGAACCTCCTTTTTCCTTCTGGATGGGATAGCATGAGTGACAGCTCACGCAAGCTTAGCTCGGGCTTTAAGAACTTAGTAGGTTCAGTCAAAGACCGCAGGCTAAATACGGATGCGATAACGAAGAGCGTTCGCAAAGGCGTTGGTCAGTTATCATCAAAAGCAAAGGATATGATCAAGAAACCGGACTTGTCCAGGTTCAGGTCCTCCGCCTCTGAAGAGACGGAGGCTGTGGATCTCAGCGATTACGGTTACGAGAAGATGCAGGGAATCTACTTCCAGAGGCACTCGGTCAGGAACATTTTCAATGAGAGCGCGGTCGTTATCAACCCGCATCCTGTCGCCGATGAGTTCGAGTACACCCCTGCGGAGCCCGAATCCGTTCCTGTGGAATCGGTACCCAAGTACACCGCTCAGGAATACCCCGAGTTCGAGTACGAGGACGATGACGAGGAAGAGGAGAACGTGGACTTCAACTCCCTCTTCGAGGGACAGGATGCCGAGGAGCCCTCCGAGCCTATGATCATGAAGATCGAGGAGGAAGTCGCCGAGGAATTCGAGGAGGTTCACCACAGCTCAGATTATGCATCTCCCGCTGAGGATATAGATCCCAGAGCTCTTTTCGGCAACCTCATCATGAAGAAGGACGATGACGTCATGGTCCAGTCCGGAATCAACGATGACGGTATCATCAGGGGAACCGCCCCCGAGGAGAAGTTCGATTCATTCGATTTCGCCGTCGAATCACACGAGATCGTGGAGAGCAAGGTCGAGTCTAGGATCAGGGCCGAATCATCGTTCATCGAGGAGGAGACCATCGCCGAGGAAGACCAGCCCTTCGAGGCGGATGGAACCGATGTCGAGGACGAGTTCGACATCATGTTCGTCGAGAGGGACGAGCCCAAGATCGAGGACTTCTACAGATCCGTTCCCGAGATGCCTGCTGTTCAGGCACCCGAGGTCCCGGCAGCAATGGAGGTGCCCGCTGTTATCGAGGCACCCGTCTGGGAGATCTCCGAGGAAGCATCCGTTTCATTCACAGATTTCATTTCATCAATACCCGCAGAGGAACCCTTAGTGGCCGAGGCACCCGTCTGGGATGTCTCCGATGTTGCGGCAACCGCCTTCATCGACCACATCATGTCCATCCCCGAAGAGGAACCTGCACCGGTAGAGATGCCCGCATGGGACGTCACCGAGGAGGCATCCGTCTCCTTCGCAGACTACATCTCGATGATCCCGGAGGAGGAGCCCGTTCCCGTCGAGATCCCTGTTTGGGATATCACAGAGGAAGCATCGGCCTCCTTCATCGACCACATCATGTCGATCCCCGAAGAGGAGCCCTTCGTTGCTGCTCCTGTCTGGGAGATTTCGGATGATGCTGCAGACGCATTCGTCGCATTCGGAGCCATCGAGCCCGAGTACCCCGCACAGCCTGTGCCTGAAATCGCATGGGACGTCACCGAGGATGCAGCAGTGTCCTTCGAGGACTTCCAGTCCATGGGACTGGTCCGCATGCCCGCATCAGTCGAGGTTCCCGTTTGGGATATCAGCGAGGACGGAGCAGACGCATTCGTCGCATTCGGAGCCATCGAGCCCGAGTACCCCGCACAGCCTGTGCCTGAAATCGCATGGGATGTCACCGAGGAGAGCGCAGCGGCATTCACCGCATTCACCGCATCTGTTCCCGACTTCCCTGCGAGGGAGGCATTCGTCATGCCCGCATGGGATGCATCCGAGGCCGCTGTCGAGGCCTTCGGAGACTACATGCAGATCGAACAGGACATGCAGAAGCAGGCAGTCTTCCAGGCAATGCCCTCAACCGTCGCCTTCACGAAGATCGAGGTCGAGCCTCTCGAGGCACGCGAGGAGTCCTTCAACGCCCTTGCGCTCGGAGGCATCTCCGAGATGGCCGAGACCTCCACTGATGTAGAGGAGAAGACCGATGTCAGGGAGAACCCCGACTTCAGCAAGGACAGCGTCATCGTAGAGAAGCCTGTGATCCAGGCAACGACCTACAAGTTCGTGTTCAAGGACGGAATGGTCCAGAAGATCCCCATGGGAACAACCGAGGACGTCGAGGAGAAGATCGAGGCCGCATCCGATTCGGAGTGCCTCGCACCCCTTCCCGAGGACAAGCAGGCCCCCATGGTCAGCTTCTCCTTCGGACGCTCCTCCAAGAGCTACGATTCAGTCGGATTCAACTTCTGACTCCGAAGAAACTTCTTTCCCATCCAAACCATTTCTTTTACGTTTTTATATTATTATCAGATTACGAGACCCATGGAACTCCTCTTACAGGTTCTCTTCAGTATGGCGGTCATCTTCGCGTTGGCCCGTATAGGTGCGACACTTTTCGCAAGATTCGGTCTTCCCGGCCTTATCGGCGAGATACTCATCGGTATACTGATTGCGAACGTTGCTGGAGGAAGCTTCATGACAGATATCCTCGCTATCGATCCTTATTCTGATGAGTACGGCGAGGATAACATCTACGACATCATCTACACCCTATCAGAGCTAGGAGTCATGTTCCTGCTGTTCTCCGTCGGATTGGAGACGAAGGTCAAGGACCTCCTGGGATCCGGTAAGGCCGCATTCCTAACGGCATTGCTGGGAGTCATACTGCCATTCATCGCTGGTTTTTCATTGGTCATGGCCATCGGAGGATACAGCATGAATGCAGCCATGTTCATGGGAGCGGCAATGGTCGCCACATCGGTAGGGATCACTGCCCGTATCATCAAGGACATGAGGCTGATGGAGGTCAAGGAATCCCGTATAATCATCGCGGCAGCCGTCATCGACGATGTTCTCGGAATGATCGTTCTGGCCATCGTCCAGGGAATGGCCTCCTCAGAGGGCGGTATAGACATGGTCGACCTCTCCATTATCATCATCAAGGCTGTGGTGTTCGTGTTGGCTGCGATAGCAGTTGCCAAGTACGCCGTCCCGAAGATCTACGACTTCTTCGATGAGAGGAATGCGAAGGTCAGGGCAGCCGGAAAGGTCCCCATCACATACAACAAGCTGGTCTTCGCCATCATCGTCTGTCTCTCAATGGCCGCTCTGGCAGAGTACATCGGTCTCGCAGCGATCATCGGAGCATTCCTTGCAGGAATGATGTTCGCAGATTACGCTTGGGAGTGGGAGCTGGAGCACAGGGTGGAGGCTATCACCTCGTTCCTGATCTCGTTCTTCTTCATCAACGTCGGACTGCAGGTGGACATATACGCGATGACCGATCTGTCAATAGTGTTCCTTGTTCTGATCGTCATCATCCTTGCAATGGTCACCAAGTACTTCGGATGTGGTCTCGGAGCAAGACTCGGGGACAAGTCGATCGACAGAGCCTCCTTCAGCATCATCGGAGTCGGTATGATGCCCAGGGGAGAGGTCGGAATCATCATCGCATCGATAGGTCTCCACGCTGGTGTGATGACCGGAGACCTCTACACCGTCGTCGTCATGATGTCCGTGCTGACCACTATCATAGCGCCTCCGATCCTTTCTTCACTGTTCAAGAAGAAGTACGAAGGGCAATACACCATCATCCCGGAAGACGAGATCTGACCCACATCCTATAAAACGGAAGATGGAGATTCGTACTCCGTACTTACCTTAACTACTGTGAGGTTTAAGGATGGATGAGACTGAAATTGCAGATATGCTGTGGGAATTCGACGATCTCTTATGGTTGATCCCGTTCGTGTTGATCTTCCTTCTCGGATTGTATTCGACCATCAGGTTCAAAGGGATCCAGTTCACACAGATCAAGGAGATGTTCAAGGTAACATTCTCCAAGGAAAAGAGTGAGAAAGGAGAAGTCACGCCGTTCCAAGTGTTTTGCGTGAGCATGGGTAACCGTGTGGGAGTCGGAAACATCGCTGGTCCTGTTACCGCTATCTTGTGCGGTGGACCCGGAGCTATATTCTGGATGTGGGTTTTCGCTACGTTGGGTGGAGCAACGAGTTTCGTTGAGTCGACCATCGGACAGCTGTTCAAGACCCGTGATAAAGATGGTAACTCCAAGGGAGGTCCCGCTTACAACATCGCCAACGGACTCGGATTGAAGAAGTTCGGAGCAGTCGTCGCCGGTCTTATGATCATGATGTATCTGGTCGGATACATCTCGTCGGAGACGGCAGCCATTTCCGAAGCGTTCTGTGGAGCATTCGAGTTCGAGAACAATGCGCTGATCCTCGCGATCGTGATGACCATCATCGCATTCATCGTGGCCATAGGAGGATTCAAGAGGATCGCCAAATCATCCGCATACATCGTTCCCTTCATGGCTCTGGGATGGCTCGTGATCTGTCTCGTTACGGTTCTGTTGAACTATCAGAATATCGGCAACGCGATCGTCATGATCTTCCAGTATGCATTCAGTCCGCCCGCATTCGTCGGTGGAATCGCCGGTGCATTGCTCTGGGGTATGAGGAGAGGAATCTGGTCCAACGAGGCCGGTATCGGTACCATTACCAACGTATCGTCCCTGGCGGATGTCGACCACCCTGTAGCTCAGGGTCTCTCCCAGTCCCTGGGAGTACTCATCGATACACTGATCTGTACCCTCACTGCACTGGTCATCCTGACCTACATGAACTTCGATCCCTTGGTGGAGATCGCAGAGGACTCCATGCCTTATCTGCAGGGAGCATTCACCAGTGTTCTCGGAGACATAGCGCCTACGCTGATCTTCATCTTCATCTTCCTGTTCTCTATCACCTGTCTCATGGGAGACTATGTGATCGGTGAGAACAATCTGAAGTTCATAACCGAGAGCAAGAACTCGAAGTACATCATCATGATCCTGGTCATGGTGGTCGTGTTCTTCTCCACCCTGTACGCATCGGACCTAATCTTCGCCATACTGGACATCCTGTTGGCGCTGTGCGGTATCATCAACTGTTTCGTCATCTTCAAGCTCTTCAACCGTGCTGTTGAAGTCTACAATGATTACAAGAAGCAGAAGGCCGAAGGCGTTGAGAAGCCCAAATTCCACAAGGATGTTCTCAGTGACGACACCGGTGTGACCGATTGGGAATGAAACATTTCAGCCCGCGAAAGCGGGCATCAAACCCCTTACAATCCTTTTCTCTCCAGAACTTTCTCTTTGATCAGCCTGGTAGATTCAACCGCGGATCTGCTGAAGACGTCTGATCCCATCTTCTCTGCAAGGAATTCGTTGATGGCTGCACCGCCAACATTGACGATAAGGCGATCCCTGATGCCTGCCTCCTCCAGAAGCTCTTCAAGATCATAGAGGCTAGGACAGTCGTATGTGGTCTGAACCGATAGGCACAGAACATCTATGGTCGGGTCCTCGGCGCAGGATTTGATCATCGTCTCTACGCTCACATGACGGTCGGCCACGACGGTCTCGAATCCGGAGATCCTGAGCAGGCATGACATCAGGTCCCTTCCTTCGGTATGGTTCCCGAAGCTGCCCACATAGGCCTTCCCTATGATCTCCAGCCCCTCATCCATTGAATCCAGGATACCCTTGGCCGAGCGTATGAACTGAAGAAGTGGAACGCGTCCGGATTCGAATTCGGACATCAGCGCATCGAGCCTTGGATCGGACATGCGCATGTATCGGAATCAGAGGATATAACTGGAATGCACTCTGATGGATTTTCAAAATAGCCTTTCACCGACTGATGAAGGGCCTGACTACGGCAACCTAACGATCAGAGGGAGAAGAATGCGGATGCGATCTCCACGATGACGATGACAGCAATGGCGATACCGATGACCGCGTAGGGGCTGACCTTGAGACCCTTCTCGTTCTCGACGTCGAAGTATCTCATCAGACCTGCGGAGGACTGGAAACCGCTGTCGTTCTTTTTTGCCATAAAATAGCGAATTAAGGACAACTATAAAAGGACTGCCATAGAAAGATTGGAAAGCCTTTCAGTCGCGCGTGACCGAAATCCCTTTTTATTATACATATATACGCGCTTCGATTAGAATGCACTGGGCAGATGTAATCGCAAAGGAAGTGGCAGAGACCTGCGAGCACCCGTTGATCGCTACAGGAATCAGCCCCACGGGAATCATCCACGTAGGAAGTCTAAGAGAGGCAATCACCGGAGAATCCATCCGCAGTGCCGTGGCGTCCCAAGGTAAGAACGTCAGGCTGATCTACCTCATAGACTCGTTCGACCCTCTGAGGAAGAGGTACGAGTTCCTCCCGGAAGAGTACGAGGACTATGTCGGAAAGCCTATCTGCATGATCCCCTGCCCCTGCGGTAAGCACAACAACTACGCCCATCACTTCATCCAGCCTTTCTTGGACGCAGTCGATTCCCTGGAGGTCCACTGCGAGATCGTCTGGACCCACGAGCTCTACGCTAATGGGGAGTTCGCCAAGTGGATCGACATGACGATCAACAAGAGGCAGGAGGTCATCCAGATCCTCCACGAGGTCACCGGAAAGGATGCCGACCCCAACTTCTCGCCCTACGATCCGCTCTGCCCAGACTGCGGTCGTTTCTGCAAGGCGAACTTCGACACATACGAGTTCCCCTACCTCGAGTACTCCTGTAAATGCGGATCCAGCGGAAAGGTTGATGTCCGTAAGATGGAGGGAAAGCTCAAGTGGAGGCTCGAGTGGCCTGCCAAGTGGATGATCTTCGGAACATCCGCAGAGCCCTTCGGAAAGGACCACGCGGCAGCGGGAGGTTCCTACGATTCCGGAAAAAGGCTCGTCTCAGAGATCTTCGGAGGAAAGGCACCCTATCCTATTCCATACGAGTTCGTCCAGCTGAAGTCCGGAGGACAGATCGTCCAGATGCACAAGTCACTGGGAAGCGCGGTCACCGGTCTCGATGCGATCAACATGACCCCTCCAGAGGTCCTCAACTACCTGTTCCTCAGGACACAGCCCAACAGGGCCATCGACTACGATTATGGAATGGGGCTCCTGGACATGACCGATGAGTACGACAGGATGGAGAAGGCATACTTCTCCAAGGAGTTCACCGAGGCAGAGGAGAACAACGTCGCGGCATACGTCATCGCTCAGCACAACCACGTTCCCGAGAAGCTGCCCATGCAGATCTCATACAGGCATCTGGTCAATGTCGTCCAGATGGCGAAGGACTTCGACGGTGTGATGGAGATCCTGGGAAGGACCGAGGATATGTCCAAGATCACCGACTTCGACCGCAAGAGGCTCCAGGTCCGTGTGGACTGCATCAGGTTCTGGCTGGACAAGTTCGCTCCCGATAACGTCAAGTTCTCCATACAGGACAAGGTCCCCGAGGGAATAGAGCTCTCCGCCGATGAGAAGGCTTACTTCAAGGCACTGGCGGGAAGGCTTGCGGATGATGCATGGACTGCCGAATCGATCAACGCTGCGGTCACCGAGGTCGCACAGGGTTCCATCGGAAACAAAGGTGCCTTCAAGGCGATGTACAAGATCCTCATAGGTAAGAACATGGGTCCGAGGCTCGGACCGTTCCTGGCCAGCATGGACAAGCAGTTCGTCATCGGAAGGCTCAACGAAGCATCTCAGTGAAAGTCAAGGGGGAGCATTCCCCCATTTATTTATCGGACAAGAGGGATTTGAGAACATGGAGTACAGAGAACTTCTGCCCATTCTGACCATCGTAGGCATGATCGCCACGGTCCTGTCGTTCCTGGTGTACGTGTTCGTCCCTAGCGGAGTCTTCATCGGGACGTTCATCATCGGAATGGTCCTGATGGTAGGAGGATATACCCTCTCCGCACTTAGCTCCAGGAAGATCGAGAAGGAATTGGCATCGAGGGAAGAGGTCGCTATGGACAGGGGATGCATAATCTCCCTTGACGGCCCTTATCAGCCTGTCGGCGACGACGCCACGATAGAGGTCCTGGAGTAATCGGCATGTCCGCTCTCAACGCACGTATCCTGTACCTTTTCTTCGATTCCGCCAACATGCACAGGTGGAACGACCATCTCAGGCCGGTCGATCTGACGGAGATGGACAAGCAGGCACACAAGGCCGCCATATCCTGGATGATCGGCAAGTTCGAGGAGAAGGCCGGCAAATCCGTGGACTGGAAGAGGCTCATAGAGCACCAGATCTTCTCGTTCATACAGCGCGCCGTTCTCACAGACCTGAAGCCCCAGGTCTTCCACAAGATCTCCCAGGACAGGAGAGAGGATGTCAACGAGTTCGTCATCTCAGAATATGACAGGTTGATCCCCGATTCCGATCCGGATTTCAGGCAGAGATTCATCACATACCTCGAGAAGAACTACAAGTCTCACGAGGATGACATCATCCGTGCAGCTCACTATCTGGCCACACGCTGGGAGTTCAATCTGATCTATGATTCCAACAGATCGCTTTACGGCATCGATATCACCCGCAACGAGATCGATGAGCAGATCGACCAGCATATGGATCTGGCCGGGGTGCGCGAGATCGCCACCTCAAGGAGCGATTCATTCAATTTCATCGACCTGATCGGACAGCTGAGATTCCAGCAGCGCTGGGCGAGGACGCCCCGCATCCCCAAGACGACGGTTCTGGGGCACTCCCTGATGGTCGCCAATTCGATGTTCCTCAACGATCTGGATGCCGGTGCCTCAGATAGGCAGATTTACAACGATTACTACACCGGTCTATTCCACGATCTTCCCGAGGTGCTCACCAAGGATGTCATCACGCCGATCAAGGTGAACGTCTCCGGATTGGCATCCCTGCTGGAGGATTACGAGAGGGATCTGGTGGAGAGCAAGATCCTCCCCTTGTTGGCGCCGGAGTGGCATGAGGAGTTCATGTTCATGGTCATGGACCCGTTCGTCGATGCTACCAATCCTAAGTTCGGGAGGAGGAACGGTTACGACCTCAAGACCTGCGACAACCTCGCCGCTTACATGGAGGCGCACATCTCCATCTGCTACGGAGTGAGCTCAACCACCCTAAGACAGGGTGAGAAGGACATCCGCGCCAAGCTTCTGGACAGGAAGGGAAGCATAGATACCGCAAGGATCGTTGCCGACCTGGACACCATGAATATTTGATATACTAAACCGATACCGCCCTCATGAGGAAGGATTTCGGAGCCAAACCATGCATCTATCCCGAGCCAGTTCTGATCATCGGTACATACAACAGTGACGGAACGCCCAATGCGATGAATGCGGCATGGGGAGGAATCCATGAGGACACGGAGATCAGCATCTGTCTGTCTCCGGAGCATAAGACGGTAGAGAACATCCTGAAGCGCAAGGCGTTCACTGTCGGTTTCGCAACGCAGGAGACTGTCGTTGGATCCGATTACGTCGGTATCGTATCTGGGAACAATGTCCCGAATAAGTTCGAGAAGGCAGGATTCCACGCCGAGAAGAGCAAGAAGGTGGATGCTCCGATAATCATGGAGCTCCCTATCTGTCTGGAGTGCAAACTTAAGAGCTACACCAAGAGCAACTGCGAGTGCATCGGTGAGATCGTCAATCTGAACATCGATGATGCGATCCTCACGGACGGCAAGGTGGACCTCAGCAAATACCACCCGATAATCTACGATGCGATCAACCACGATTATCTCGCGTTCGGCGAAGTTGTCGGGAAGGCATTCTCCGACGGTAAGAAACTAAAATGATGATGGAGGGGGAGACCCCTCCTCTAAATGTTTTTCAGTGTTTGTCGATGACTTCCTGGCCCCTCATATAGGGTCTCAGGACTTCGGGGATGGTGATGGTACCATCCTTGTTCTGATAGTTCTCCATGACTGCGACTACAGTCCTGGGGAGTGCGAGACCGGAACCGTTGAGGGTGTGAACGAACTCGCTCTTCAGGTGGGGTTCGGGCCTGTACTTGATCCTTGCCCTCCTTGCCTGGAAGTCAGTGAAGTTGGAACAGGATGATGCCTCGAGCCACGCATCCTTTCCGGGAGCGTACAGCTCCAGATCGTAGCACTTGGAGCATGAGAAACTCATATCACCAGTGCACAGGAGCAGTACCCTGTAGGGCAGCTGGAGACCGTTGATGAGGTCCTCTGCATTCTTCCTGAGCTCCTCGAGTCTCTCGTATGACTTGCTGGGCTCGACGAAGTTGACCATCTCTGTCTTCCTGAACTCGTGGACACGGATGATCCCCTTGGTGTCCGCGTGCTTTCCGACCTCGCGCCTGTAAGATGTCAGGTTAGCCGTGTAGTAGATGGGAAGCTGTGATCTGTCCAGGATCTCGTCCTGCAGGAGGTTCGTTATGGGGACCTCCGCGGTGGGGTTGAGGTACATGTCGTCCTTCGCAAGGTAGTACATGTCATCCTTCAAGTTGGGGTACTGACCGGTTCCGATGACCGCCGCCTTGTTGATGACTGCGGGCACAACGAGCTCGGTGTAGCCCTGGTCCTTGTGCATGTCCAGGAAGTAGTTGACGAGGGCGCGCTCGAGCCTTGCTCCATCTCCCTTCATCACATAGAATCCGCTTCCTGCGACCTTGGTTCCTCTGTCGAAATCGATGATGTCCAGTTCCTCGGCGAGCTCCCAGTGCTCCTTGGGCTTGAAGTCGAACTTCCTCTTCTCTCCGGCCTCGTATACGACGACGTTCTCTGTGTCGTCCTTTCCGATTGGCACGGACTCGTGGGGGATGTTGGGGATGTTCAGGACGCAGTCCTGCCTGATCTCCTCGAGCTCGGCCATCCTGTCGTCGTTGGCCTTGATCTTGTCTCCGACTTCGCGCATCTCCGCGATCTTGGAATCCTTCTCCTGGCCCTTGGGCATCTTGGAGATCTCGAGTGAAACATCGTTCCTCGTCTTTCTGAGGCGGTTGTTCTCATCCGTGAGGGCCCTCCATTCGGAATCCGCCTCAAGGAATCTGTCCAATATGGTCTCGTCTCTGTTTCTGTTCCTGATCATAGTCCTGATCATGTCAGGATTCGATCTGATGACATTGACATCTAGCATTTCATTACCTCAGAATTTCTTTTGGGAGAGGGAGGTCCAGGTCCTCTTGTCCGTTACGACGATTACTCCGCCGCGGACATCCACTATGACCGCCCCGGTGGCCTCTTCGATGGCTTCCGCTGCCTCTTTGGCGCCGTCCTCCGAATTCGAAAGCACCTTAACCTTGATCAGACGGTTCTTCTTCAGCTGTGTGGTGATCTCATCGAAGAGTCCCTGGTCGAGACCGTCCTTGCCCACATGGACAGTGGCGTTGATCTCATTGGCACGCCTCATGAGCTCCTTCCTTGCGTCTTTCTCCGTCATTTTCTCTGCTCCCTTATGTACGGTATGCGCCGTACTTCTCCGCACACATCGCATCTGATGCACACCTTATGATTGGACAGGCGTACCGTGCAGTTGACACCGGGCATCAATGGCTGGTGGCAGCTCTTGCAGAACTTCCTATCCTTGGGCATCTTGACGCGCGTCTTGCCGCTGATCCCGGTGGCGATATCGATGTATCTCCTGGCCCTGTCCTCCCTTCCGTCCCTGACGGCCTGTTCGGACATGGTAAGCAGCTTGTCGATACGCTCCGCCCCAATCTCGCGGATTGTAGCGTTGGGTACATGGCGTGACATGTGCGCACCTATAGGGTCTCGGACTGAACATGACCTATAAATAAAATACCTAAACAGGAGGACATTCAAGCCGGGAGCAGGGACATCAGGAATTCGCGAACTTCCATCTCCTCTCCATCGAACTGCCTGTCCGTCTCGACGTAGTTCTCGAAGAGGAAGATTCCATACTCGTGGAAGGATACCACACAGTCATCCCATGACGGTTTGGTCACAGATATGCCCACATCATCATTCCTCATGCTCCAGTTGCCGGTATCGGAGTCGTAGGAGATGGTGGCGATCAGCGGGTTCAGCAGGTTCATATCCCTGTCCTTGGTGATGAGCCTGTGGAATTTCAGGGTAGGGATGGTGTAGCATCCCTGGACCTTGTCCAGGCTGATGATGTGGCCTTCCTTGTTCCTTCTCACCTTTCCGACCAGTATGACCGGTCCGGCCGCTGCGAACGTCGGGATGTCGCTATGAGCTATGTTCTTGTCGAATGAGATCGGGATCAGGTATTCGTCATTGGAGAGATTCCAATGATTCCTCCTGACGCTGTCCCTTTCCACCTTGCCGACAGCTGCGGAGATCCAATCCTTGTCGACTGTGTACTCGACGAATTTCGAGGTATCGACACCCTCGAAGCTCTTCTGGTCGTCTGCGCGGCCATACTCCAGGATATATCCTTTGAGGTGCTCTGAGAGATCGATCAGATCCTGAGCGATCTTTCCACGAGCCTCATCCTCCTGGAATGTATCCTTCATCCAGTTACCGACGGCTCCTGTCCCCAGGAAGTCCAGGGTGTTGCAGAGGACCGTCATGGCACCTTCCAGCGCTTCGTCGTTGCCTTCTGTAGGTCCTGAATTCAGGCCCCCGGTGGATCCTCCGCCGATGGTGAGGTCGAATTTCCTGATAAGCTTGTCAGGTATCTCGTTCTGGAGCCTCATGGACAGCCTCAGCATCATACAGCCGATGTCCGTCAGGAGAGTCTGGACATCCACCATGATCTGGCCTGCAACGGCTATGGGGACTCCCGACCTGTCATCGGGGTCCGACGAAACTACCCTGAATCCGAACGAGTGCATCAAAAACTATATCATCCACAGGCATAATAAACTATTCCTGCCCCGTCAGATATCATCGAGAATTGTAAATCTGGCTCTCTTAGGTTTTCCAATGCTCGCAAAGCCGGGAAGTCGAAGGATGAAACCGCACCGACAGATCAGGCGCGTCAGCTGCCTAGATGCCTGATTTTCCCTATATACGCGCAAATTTGGCATAACATTTATATGGGTGTTGTCAATCGTCCGAGACAGAATATGGGAGCCCAACCTAGTCGTTATATAGGCGTCTGGATTGAGGGTTCCTATCACAATCACAATTGGTGGTTTAAATGGTAAGAAAGCCAGCATCGATGTACAGGCAGATCAAGGGACAGGCATACACACGCCGCGAATACATGGGTGGAGTGCCTGCAAGCCGTGTAAGTCAGTACGAGATGGGAAACACCAGGCAGGAGTTCCCCGTTACACTGACATTGAAAGTCAAGAACCGCGTCCAGGTAAGGCACACCTCAATCGAGGCAGGTCGTATCGCTGCAAACAAGGTTCTCACCTCCCAGGCAGGAGTCGCCAACTACCACATGACGGTAAGGGCGTTCCCCCACGTCGTCCTCAGGGAGAACAAGCTCGCAACCGGCGCAGGAGCTGACCGTGTTTCGAGTGGAATGCGTCAGGGATTCGGAAAGGCGGTCGGAACAGCTGCAAGGCTCGAGCGCAACCAGGCAATCCTGACCGTCAGGGTCAACCCTGACAAGATCGCAGTAGCGAAGGACGCTCTCTGGAGAGCATCCATGAAATTCCCCTCCCCCTGCTACGTCGACGTAGAGAAGGGCAAGGAATTTGTAAACTGATTCCGAGATGTTCGATTTCAGATTGGACGACATCGTTGCTTGGATTCGCGACGGAGGATATTCCTCCGTCGCCCTCCAATTGCCCGAGGGTCTGAAGATCCGGGCGACAGAGATTTCTGAATACCTGTCCGATAAGACGGGCGTTGATACACTGATCGTGGGCCTCCCATGTTACGGGGCCTGCGATCTGTATGATTACAAGGGCAAGACAGATGCCTTGGTGCACTTCGGCCATTCGCCGATACCTTCGCAGGGTGACGACCCGAACGTAATGTACATCGAGTCGCGTTCAGACGTCACTTTGGACGATTCTGTAATGGATTCCTTAAAGGATCTTCCCGAGAGGATAGGGCTTCTGGCGACCGTCCAGTACCTTGGACTGATCCCCGTGGTGAAAGCAATCTTGGAGAAGAACGGCAGGAAAGTGTCCGTGGGTGTCGGTGACAGGAGGATCGCATATCCCGGTCAGGTTCTGGGGTGCAACTGCAGCTCGGCCGAGGCGGTCATCGACGATGTGGATGCGTTCCTGTTCATTGGGGAGGGCGATTTCCATCCGCTTGCAGCAGCATTCGGTGTGAATAAGGACATTATCGTCCTGAACCCTGTCACAAAAGAGGTCCGCAATATGGCGGAGACCAGGGACCGGATCCTGAGGAAGAGATTCGCTGCGATACAATCCGCCTCCAATGCCCAGAGCTTCTTGGTCATCGTCTGCAGCAAGGTAGGCCAGAACCGTTCCGCAGAAGCCGATATGATCATCGAGAAGATCAGGACGCACGGTCTCAAGGCATACAAAGCGATCCTGGAGGAGATCAATCCCATATCCCTTACGTCTTACAGGGTCGACGCATATGTGAACACGGCATGCCCGCGTGTAGCCATGGACGATTCCGCAAAGTACGACAGGCCCATGCTCACCATTCCTGAGTTGGACATCGTCCTCGGCGATAGGGAATGGGCGGATTACGAGTTCGATCAGATCAGGCCTTGAGCCTGCAGGTTCGGATTCAGCGTTTCTCTTCTCGTACTTATTTATTTAATAGGAAACTGTTGGAGGTCTTATGTTCACTACAGAGGCCCTCCTCAAGAGCGAGCTCCCGAAGGTGCGTGTCGGTATCGGACGCGGCACCGATGCGGGAAACGTCGAGAAGAGCGTAGCCGCGATGAAGGGCCATGACGTCGTGATCTACGACGATCCCGACCTTCTGGTCGATGACCTCGCCACAGGCAAGATCGATGCCGCTGTCCGCGGGGACATGTCATCGTCCGTTCTCCTCCCTCTCCTGAAGAAGAGGCTGGAGGTCAAATCCCTGGAGAGGATAGTCTTCCTGGAGCTTCTGAGCGGAAAGATGATCCTCATGGCCCCTGTCGGCATAGACGAGGGCTGGACAGACCCCCAGAAGGAAGAGCTGGCAAGGCAGTGCGTCAAGATGGCCAAGAGGGTAGGTCTGGGCACCAAGGTCGCCGTCATGTCCGGCGGAAGGTGCGAGGACGTAGGCAGATGCAAGGCGGTAGACAGATCGATCGAGAGTGCAAGGAATATCGCCAAGCAGCTCAGGGACGAGGGCTATGACGCATACCACTGTCAGATCCTCATCGAGGATGCGGTGAACAACGCGGACATTCTCATAGCGCCCGAAGGAATAACGGGCAACATCATATTCAGGACCCTCCATTTCATCGGAGGGGCCAAGGCGCTGGGCGCACCTGTCGTCAACATTGACAAGGTGTTCATAGACACGTCCAGGGTCAAGACGGATTACACAGATTCCCTCGCATTGGCGATGAGGATGACGGAGGAATGATCATGTATCTAGAGATTGACGGAGGATACGGGGGCATAAGGTTCTCAGCATGCCATTTCATCCCCAGGCACGAGAAGTGCTCCAGGCTGCACGGACATTCATACATAGTCCGTCTCAGACTCGAAGGGGAGATCGGAGAGGAGGGCATGATAATGGATTTCGTTGTCCTCAAGAAGAAGCTGAAGGAGATGATCGACGAGGTCGATCACAAGACCCTCCTTCCCACCAAGTCCGAGGACGTCCACCTTACTGTTACCGATGAGTCCGTTGAGGCCATCTGCGACGGGAAGAGGTATGTTTTCCCCAGGATGGACGTCACATTATTGGACATCCCCACCACAACGGCCGAGGAGATGTCGAGGATGATGGCCGAGCGCATGGCCAGGGAACTCACCTTCCCGTCCAACGTGAAGTCAGTATCAATCGGACTGGACGAGGAGCGCGGCCAGACCGCATGGTTCACGAAGGTGCTCTGAATGCCTAAGGCAGTCGTCCTTCTGTCCGGTGGATTGGATTCCACCACATGCATGGCCCAGGCCATAGCGGACGGCTGCGAACCCACGGGACTGAGCTTCAGGTACGGCCAGAGGCACACCAAGGAGCTGACCTCTGCAGCAAACGTATGCAAGTTCTACAAGGTCCCGCATGTGATAATAGACCTCAATCTGAGCTCATTCCGTTCTGCTCTGACAAGGGAGGATATGGATGTCCCTATGGACCGCGAGGGAGAGCTGGACGAGGAGATCCCGGTCACATACGTCCCTGCGAGGAACATAGTGTTCCTGAGCATTGCCGCAGGGCTTTGCGAATCCATCGATGCGGACAGGATCTATATCGGTGTGAATGCAGTGGACTATTCAGGATACCCCGATTGCACTCCTGAGTTCATCAAGGCTTTCCAGCATACGCTGGAGGTTGGGACGAAGGCAGGAAAGGAAGGACACCCGATACAGATCGTCACCCCCATCGGCATGGACTCCAAGGCGGACATCGTCAGGAGGGGGAAGAGGCTCGGGGCGCCGCTGCACTTGACATGGTCATGCTACAACGGCGGAGAGAAGGCCTGCGGCCATTGCGATTCCTGCAGGCTAAGATTGGCCGGTTTCAAAGAGGCCGGATACGAGGATGAGATTCCCTATGAGGATCTGTGAGATTTTCAAGTCGATCCAGGGCGAAGGCCTGACCATGGGGGTGCCCACCGTGTTCGTAAGGGCGGTAGGCTGCAACCTCAGGTGCGCCTGGTGCGACACCATGTACTCCATGGAAGGCGGGACGGAGATGACCGTTCCCGAGATAATGGAGAAGGTTGGGGATTGCAGGACAGTCTGCATCACAGGAGGGGAACCGATGCTCCAGAAGGACATCTGCGAGCTGTTCGACGCTCTCCTGTCAGCAGGTAAGAAAGTGGTCCTGGAGACCAACGGATCAGTTGACCTGAAGGATGTTCCGAACGATCCTTTGATGATGATAAGCATGGACATCAAATGTCCTTCGTCAGGCATGAGCGATAGGATGCTCACATCCAATCTCCAGTACCTTTCCAGAAAGGATCAGCTCAAGTTCATTATCAAGGATCAGACCGATTTCGATTATGCGGTGAAGTATCTCAGCGACCACCCCGTTGATACCAATGTGATCTTCGGACCGGTCGGTGGAACCGACAGGCTGGAATGGCTGGTGGACCAGGTACTGAAGAACGATGTCGATGCTCGGGTCCTGCCCCAGCTGCACAAGATAATCTGGGGAGATAAGAAAGGGGTCTGACCGCTCACGCGGCCATATTTCTGTTGTGCCTTCTGACGAAGTCCGTGATGCACTGTTCGACCGGACCTTCTTCATCATAGGATACAATGATGTTTGCTTTTCTGAGGATGTCCAGTCCGTGCATTCCGATGCCGCCGGTTATGACTGCATCAGGTTCCAAAGTGGTTATCGCCTTGGCGACCGCAACACCGGCACCTTCGGGCGAATCGGCGAACTCGTTCTCGATAACGTGATAGTCCAGACTGTCGGAATCCACCACTAGGAAGAAGGGGGCGTGGCCGAAATCCTCGGCCACTTCGGAGTCAAGCGACTCGCCCTCTGAGATTACTACGATCCTCATCTCACTCAACTGTCTTGATGATCTTGTCTATGATGCCCTCGAAGGCCTGTGCGGATGCGGACTTGGGGTCCTTCAGCACGATAGGCATACCGGAATCCCCGCTCAGTACGACGGCTGGCTCGATCGGGATCTTACCAAGGAACTGGATGTTCATCTCCTTGGCCGTGGCCTCTCCTCCGCCTGATTTGAAGATGTCGGTGACCTCTCCGCAGTGGGGGCAGACGAATCCGCTCATGTTCTCGATGATTCCGATGATGGGGATCTTGGTCTGTGCGGCGAATCCAACGGACTTCCTGCTGTCCAGAAGGGCTACGTCCTGAGGTGTCGTGACGACGACCATTCCGTCTGCCTTGGGGATCAGCTGCACTATGGACAGAGCCTCGTCTCCGGTTCCCGGAGGCATGTCGATAACGAGGTAGTCGAGCTTGCCCCACCTGACGTCCTCGATGAACTGCTGGACGGCGGACATCTTGACAGGTCCGCGCCACATTACAGGGACATCTTTGCTGGGAAGCAGAAACGCCATGGACATGACTTTGAGCGACGGGGGAACTATGATCGGGATGAGCATCCTGTCCTCGTCCGCCATGAGCTGTTCGTCCTCGATGCCGAACATCTTGGGGATGTTGGGGCCCGTGATGTCGATATCCATCAGACCGGTCTCATAACCTTTCATAGCGAGAGTCATCGCGAGGTTGGATGAGACCGTGCTCTTTCCTACTCCGCCCTTACCGCTGATGACGATGATAACGTGCTTGATCTGGGCGAGTGCATCATTGAGCCTCGTCTCCTGCTCGATTGATTCTCCGGTCAAAACTGGACCTGCCATAGTAATCCTCTGTGTCAGCATACGTCGGGTGACTTTTATAGATTAAGGTTTGGAGTTAGAGAAAAACGAAGGACGATCGAAGAGGGCTAGATAGGAAAATATGATCACGAAACGAGATGTGAACAGATATTACTGGGTTGTATGAAAAAGAAAGTATAGTTAACAGTATTTTATCCAACTAACATAAAGCTATTACTTTTATACCACATTAGTGCTAAACTATCTTTTATTAGGAAAAAAAGGGGGACCGTATCGCCCTTAGGCTGAAGAAGATGGCGGTATGGGCCAAGTGTCGTGGTAAGGTGACAATCCCACAATTAACCTGCTTAGCAGACGGATCCACATTAGATCGGAAAAAGGCGCTCGAAGCACGGGGTGCAACAGAGGGGGTAAGGCCATGAAAGACAGGTCGAGGAAGACTCTGTTCGCTCTGTTCGTGGTAGCAGTCATGCTTTGCATGCCATTCACCATGATCGAACAGGAGAACGATGGTGCAGGAATGACTGATGTCCTCCCCATAGGAAAGACCTATGGATACAGGATCACCACGGGCGAGATCACCAGCGGAGGATACACTGGAAACGGAATCAAGGGCGTGGAGTACGGCGGTTCCGATAAAAACATGGTGACGATCTATGAGGACACCACTTATGGGAACCTCCTGTACAACAACAATTCCGTGAACAGCAGCTCCACGAACCCCAATATCAACGATTTGCTGAGATTCGATAAGAAGACCGGACTCGGTCCGTTCAACTCGTTCTATGTTGCTTTGAACATAGGGGATACACGCAACAACGGTGACCTGTACAAGACATCCTACGGATCCGGCCAGATAGCATATATCCTCAACCCATACAACTTGGAACAGGCCATAATAACCGACGGGACCACCAAGTCAGCCTATTCAGGAACAGATAACTACACGTACTACACGTACTCCCACCCGTCGGATTACAACATCATGCTGTTCATCCCTACTGTCTATTGGTATTCGGATGATGATCATCTTTGGCTTTCCAACAGGCAGGACTACTTCACAGACGACGGTGTTTCGCCCCAGCTGATGGAAGCTCGCGCCCATACCATAGACGGACAGATCAGGCCCTATCTCGGACTGGGAGTCTACGAGGCTTCCCAATCCGGCAGCAGTCTGGTATCGCAGTCAGGCAAGACTCCTCTTAACAACAAGTCGGTTGCGCAGTTCCGTGACATGGTAAACAACTTGAACACCGAGGCGACCAACGAGACCGGGGAGTACATGATTTGGAACTACTACCAATGGACTCTCTACAAGATGATGTCCTACACGGTTATAGGAACCAAGAACTCTCAGCTGGCCATAGGTCAGGGTGCGACCCTGTTGGGCAACGGTGCGAACTCGGGCCCCATGACGACCGGTCTCGGAAACACGCAGGGACCATATTGGGGCGGATTGAACGGCGACGGCTCCGGATCATATACCGACGGAAAGCACTCGGTCAAGCTGTTCCTGGAGAATACCTGGGGATCGTACCATGACCTCCTTGATGATGTATGGATCGGAGAGGGGCAGTTGCATGCGGGTCAGAACAGCATCGGAAACATCATTGACCATATCCTATATCCATCCACCAGCGGCACGGACGCAGGTCTAAACGACAATCAGGAGCTCATAGAAAATGCGATTTTCCCCAATCCAAGCAAGGAGTATATGTTGCCCATTCAGTCGACCTCGAGCAATCCAGAGTATTGGGATTTCCCCACATTCGTCAACGAGAACAAAAAGAATTACCTTCCAATAGGAGACAACATCCAGTACAGGGCGGGATACCAGACACTCTGTGTCGGAGGACATTACGACGGACAGAGCGCCGCAGGTCTCAACAGGATGAACATCAGGAACGGGTTCGGGGATGCGAAGTCCGATATTGGAACCCGTATCGCATATGTGACGTACGGGGGAACACTCACCTATGATGAGTCCAGCGAATACACGGTCACCTCCGCATACGGGGACATCCCTAGCGGATACAGTCTGTTCAAAGGTGTTGAGGTCAACGTAGTGCCTGCGGAGGGCAAGACGATCTATGCGGTGATCTTCAATGGGATCGCACTCGAGGGCACCAGTTTTATCATGCCTGCTACGGATATCAAACTAGTCATCCTGACGGACAATGTCCTCAGGGACCCCAACGCGTACAGATCATCGGGTAACGACCCCGTAGTGGGGAAGTTCATCTATGATGGTCAATACCACACCGGCCTCATGGGGGATGGTGATGTTTACACCATAACCGGTCAGAACAGCGCGAAGGATGCGGGGCTGTATGAGATCTCGGTCACACCGAAACAAGGGTTGCAATGGTGGGATCATACCACCGGGGCCAAGACCTTCTATTGGGTGATCGAAAAGAAGACTTTGGTCATAGAAGGGGCTTCGTCTGCAGAGATCAGCAAGATCTATGATACCACCTGCAATCTCGGAACGGACAGCAAGGGTCAGGTGAAGGTTACAGACCTATTCATCCACGGGCTGGTATCGGGAGAGGTACCGAGCATAAGCGCCACAGCAAAGTATTCGAACGCGGAGGCTAGATCGAACAAGGTGATTGACGTTACCGCTCTTACGCTGAGCGACAGCGACACATTCCGTTATGACAACTACATCTATGATTTCAGAGAATTCGAAATCAGAGGCAGCAAGGTGACGATCCTTCCTAAAGGTTTGTCTTCCCTTGGTGACGATCTCCAGATAGAGGAGATCGAGGACCAGGTCTACACGGGAGATGCTATCACCCCGTTGCCAACGATCAGTGCCTGGGGCAAGGTTTTGGTTCTTGGTACCGACTATACGCTTTCTTTCTCGAACAACATCGCCACGGGAACCGCTACGATCACCATAAAGGGAATAGGTAACTACAACAAATCGGTGACCACGACGTTCGAGATCGTCAAGAGGGAGGTCTCGTGGCCAACTATCATCGAGACCCCGTATAGCGGAGAGGAGCAGTCGGCAGGTCTGGTGGACACGCAATGGTACACGGTAGTGAGTCCGGCCAAGGGGACGGCTGTGGGATCGTACAACGCCACCCTGAGGATCAACGATCCCACGAATGTAAAATGGGCCGATTCCGACCAGATTCAAAGACAGGGAGAGTCACTGAGGATCACGGACGTGGACAACCAGCTGACGTTCGTGCTCTCAGGAGCACATTGGGCGAACGGATATTCCGCTCCTTTGCTGTACAAGAGCTCACAGAGCCTCCAGCTTCCAGGAATCGACAAGGTCATCCCATACAGCAAGACGGGACATGACGTGACGTTCCTCGGGTGGTATGAGACTGGGGACGAGAACAAGACTTTGGTCACACAGATTCCCGCAGGGTCCTTGGGATCGAAATCGTTCACCGCATTGTTCAGCGAGGAACGCAGTACTTTCACAGTATCATTTTCATCGGAGTTCGGTACCCATATCCCTCAGCAGAGCGTTAAGTACGGGGATCTTGTGAACAAACCGACGGATCCGACGACCAGCTATTACATCTTCAAGGGATGGTACAGAACCTACAGCCAGGGAGTCTACAGCAACCCGTGGAACTTTGAGACCGATACAGTCGCCAGCAACATGACTCTGTATGCCAAGTGGGAGATAGAGACGTGTACCGTCCTTTGGAAGAACTACGACGGAACCGTTCTGGAGACCGATAACGACGTCGCACTCAACTCGACCCCTGTGTTCAACAGCAGCAACCCGACCAGGGTCACTGATGAGCATTACATCTACACGTTCAGCGGATGGTCCCCGCAGGTCGGTCCGGTCACTGGAGACACGATCTACACCGCCATCTATTCGACCACGATAGTACCGTATAACGTCAACATCCCCGAGAATTCAGCATATGAGATTGTCACCGTATCGGGAACCAATCCGGCAGAGTACGGCACATCGTATGTGTTCAAGGTCAATCCGAGTTCGAATCAGCCCCAGTTCAGCCAGCTGAATGGGCTGACGGTAACCGTCGAATTCGAGGGCGAAGCATCGAAAACGCTGGTCAAGGATTCCAGCGGCAACTTTACGATTTCCAACATCACCAAGTCGGCGGACGTCATCATCACACTGACCATCAACAAATACACGGTCAGTTGGCTTGACCAGAACGGGGAAAGCATCTATGAATCGCAGCACATTCCCCACGGAACCGCAATCACGGACCCCGGAACGCCGAACGGACCAAACACAAAGGATGCATCCCTGAACTACACGTTCCAATACTGGTCCGTTGGATCATACAACAGCACCGAGACCATCACCAGCATGGACGGTCAGGTGTTGACCTCGGACAAGGTTTATTACGCCCATTTCACCGAGACCGTGAAGATGTTCAGGATATCCTACTCAAGCAGCAATATATTCACATTAACTCCGCTAAACAATGCGGACATAAACGCAATCCCCTACGGAAGCACTTTCCAGTTCACAATAACGGTGAACGATCCCAGTTACAGTCAGATTCCCAGCAGGGTGACCGTTCAGGCCAACGGACAGGATATCCAGAAGAGCACGGATCACGTGTTTACCATCAGCAACATCACAGAGAACAAGACGCTGGTCTTTTCGGGAGTTACTCTGAACGGATACAACGTGTATTGGCTAAGGGAGGACGGAACGCAGATCACGGTTGATTCCGATGTGAAGCATGGCACCCATCCGAATGCACCGGCTTATCCCGCTCAGACCACGTCTTCCTTCAAGGGATGGAAGATAGGGGGAGAAGGCAGCATTGTGAATCTCAACGAATACACAATGTCCGGCGATGTCGCCTTCAGGGCATACAGCGAATATACCGTCACCTTCAATTGCGACAATGGTCTGGAATGTACTCTTACCAGCCCCCAGGGTGCATCCGGTTTCAAGGTCCCCTACGGAGGATCCCTGACGTTCACCCTGTCGTATCCAGAAGGTACGAGAGCGGATTACGTATTGAGCGTGAACGGAGTGAATGAGTCATCCGCACCTATGGGAATGACATACGTGGACAATCCCGATAGAATGACGACGACCTACATCATCTCCAGCGTTACTAAGGATGTCGCCGTGAGGGTGACACTAAGCTATGGTCTCTACACCGTCGAATGGATGGATGGGGAAACGCTCATCATGAGTGAGCAATATCGTTCAGGCAGTACGCCGGTCCCACCGGTCGTCCCCACCAAGGATCCCACCGACAGTACCCACTTCGTGTTCAACGGATGGAAGCTGGAGAGTTCCAGCACCGTAGTCGATCTTAGTACGGTACAAATCAACTCGGATACCGCGTTATACGCCGATTTCACCGAGGTCGCGAACACCTACACCATCACTCTCCCCGATGCGAGCATCTTCACCGTGGAGCAGGGCAGCGCTTCCAATGTGGTAACGCACGGAGGCAGCTTCAAGTTCAAGATCCTGCCCAGCTCCAGTGCGCCTCAGTTCTCGCAGCTGAATGGTCTGACCGTGATATCGAAGGGCAGTACGGAGCAGGATATCACTTCCACCAAGGATGGTGACGGATACTATTGGATCAGCAACATCACCGAGGCGAAGACAATACTGGTCGACCTGACCATCAATGTGTACACCATCCAGTGGCAGGACGAGAACGAAAGCACTCTCTACACCAGCACGCATGCCCCGCATGGTACTAACATTATCGTCCCCGGTACCCCCGAGGCGCCGGTTTCTTCAGATGTCTCGAAGAACTATACGTTCGCCGGATGGACCAAGTATGTCGGTTCAGAGTGGGTTCCAGTGTCCGATCCCAGTGCAGATGTCGCACAGTCCGATATGATCTACCGTGCCACCTTCACCCAGGTCACCAAGGAATTCAAGGTCATTTATTCCGAGAACACCATCTTCATGTTGGTCCCGCAGCCGGAAATGGACAAGGATCATGTTACGTACGACGGCAGTTTCTCATTCACCGTCGAGGTGTACAGTCAAGCATACAGTCAGGTGCCTGACAGGATACAGGTCCTGGCGAACGGCACCCCAGTTCCCAAATCGGGCGATGTTTTCACCATCAGCAACATCACGGCGGATCAGGTGTTGGGATTCCAGAACATCACTATCAACGGCTACACGGTCACATGGCTGAACGAGAACGGCAGCACGATCCTGACGAGTACAGATGTGAAGCACGGGTCTGTCCCGACGGCCCCGAACATGACGGGCCTGAACAATGCCCAGTACACATACACTGTGGCCTGGACCAAGAACGGTGGCACCGAAATTGTCAATCTGGCCAACGAGGTGGTCACCGCAGACGTAACATACAAGGCCATCCTCACTCCGACCGTCAACAAGTACACTGTTATCTGGAAGAACTGGGATGAGACCGTTCTTGAGACCGATTCCGAGGCCGAGTACGGCTCGATACCCCACTACGACAGTGATACCCCGGCCAGGGCACAGGACGATCTCAACAGGTACAATTTCCTGGGCTGGACCCCAGAGGTGACCGCCGTGACCGGCAACGTCATCTACACCGCTATGTTCGAGACGGTGAACGTCGCTGCATACGTAACCTGGATGAACCCGGACGGAGAGATCCTTCAGAACTCATCCGTCGCGCTCGGCGAGACCCCGGAGTTCCTGGGAGGAACCCCCGCGATGACGCCTACTGCTCAGTACACCTACAATTTCCTGGGCTGGACCCCAAAGGTGACCGCCGTGACCGGTAATATCACCTACACCGCACAGTACGAAGAGGTGCTGAATGAGTACAAGGTGACTTGGGTCAACCAGAACGGTACCGTACTGAAGCAGGAGACTTTAACCTATGGAGCAACCCCTGCATATTCGGGTACCCCGACCATGGAGAGGGACGGACAGTACACCTATACCTTCAGGGAGTGGACTCCCGCCATCTCCAATGTGGAGGGCGATTCGACCTATTTCGCAGTCTACAACACCGAGGTCAACAAGTACACAGTGACATGGAAGAACTGGGACGGAACCATCCTCAGGACCCAATCCATCCCTTACGGAACGGCCCCCAGCTACTCGGGAATCACCCCGATCAAGGCTACCCCGGTCGATCAGAAGCATTCATGGAACGGGTGGTCCCCCGAGATCGTACCCGTCACCGGAGACGCCACATACACCGCCACCTTCGATTCGCATTACTTCGATGTCAGGATAACGATAGTATCGTCTGACAGCACGCTCGGTTCTGTCTTGAACGCGGGAACCTACACCGTCAAGAGCAACGCATCGATGACAGTCAGCGATATCGACACTTCGACCATGGGTACCGATACCCCTGCGGGAACCCTCTCCATCAGTGGACTCGACAAGGAGTTCGGAGCGATTGCAAACAACAGCTCCGCAAGCATGGTCAGTATCTTTGTGGGTTGGTATATCGGAAGCGACATGGTCCCTGACGGATACCAGATCAACGGTCAGAACGACCTTGTGATCACGGCGATGTTCGCGCAGATCCCAGCTGACTACTCTGTCCTGGTGACCACCTCATACGGATCGGAGACTATGGCCACATTCGACGAGAACGGAGGCCAGCAGGCTGAAGTCATATCACTTATCGGAATCCCTCTGGGAACCAGGATCGACGTGAACGAAAATGGATCCCTTACAATCGGAGACAGGAACATTACCATGCATCCGAACAATACAGGATATAGGACTGTGGAGTTCGTCAAATGGGAGTACATCCTCTCCGGACAGCCAGTCAGATCAGGCGACAGGGTCGATGAGATGACCGTTATAGGAGTCGTCGTCGAGGTAACCACCCACAAGTCAACGATAACTTGGAATGATTATGACGACTCCCAGCTACGTCAGGACATACTGTACAACGGAACCACTCCAGTGTATGGTCTGGACCCGATCAGGCCAGGAGACGACAATGCAGTATACACATTCGACGGATGGCAGCCCGATGTCGCCATCGTTACCGGTGATGCGACTTACAAGGCAAAGTACTCCTCGAACACCAACACCGCGGTCATCACAGTCGACCTCAACGGTGCCGTTTCCACGTTGGTCAACAAGGACAAAGGCTGGATCCTGGACTACAACGGTTACTACCAGAAGAAGTTCGAAAATGGAACGTCTCTGGACTTCGGAGAGGTCACTATCGCACAGGGCTCGGATGTATTCCACCCCATCAGGTGGACTGATTCCATAGGAGCAACTGTAGAGCCTGGAGAGGTCACCGGTTTCGCATTCTACAGAGCGGAGTTCACATGGATCACGTGGGCTGATTACGACGGAGAGATCCTGGACAAGGAAGTCGTCGAACCCGGAGCAGTGCCCAGTCACGCGGACCCGACCAGGGCCGACGATCCCGGAATCTACTACCAGTTCGATCACTGGGAGAAGGGAGGAATGCCCGTAACCCTGTCTGAGGAAACAGTCAACGTCAGCACCACCTACATGGCCCAGTATTCCATGCATTACAAGTCATACACGATCACCTTCAATGCGAATGGAGGAACATCCCTATCATTCCCGTCGAAGACCGTAACGTTCAATTCGACGTACGGTGACCTGCCGACAGCATCTTGGCCCGGATACACCTTCAACGGTTGGTATGACCAGGAGGGTTACCGCATCTACTCTAACACCGTGTTCAACGAGGTCCAGGACCAGACTCTAACGGCCCACTGGAGCATCATACCCGTAGATCCTGTGGATCCCGAAGAACCCAAATCATCCATATCGAAAGAGACCATCATGAACGCGGACGGTTCCATCACAGAGAGGATCACCGAAACCATCCAATATTCTGACAGTTGCAAGAGGGTGAAGATCACGGAGACCACCAAGCGCGTGGATGATTCGACTCAGATCGTAGTCACGGATGTGGAGACAGACAAGAACGGAGCCTCGATGACGCACAGGACGCAGAAGGACATATCCCCTGACGGAAGCTTCGAATCCACGAACACCGTCACATTATCAAGCGGAGACTGGGTTACCGGTCACACCTCTGGAGATTCCAGAAGCGAGACCCATACCGGAAAGGTCGAGTTGGGATACAGCGATTCTATGTCCAACGAGCAGGCTGACCTGGTAGAAGATCTGATCAACGATGCCATATCTTCAGACAAGAATCCCGAGGTCGTCATCATCTCGGAGACTCCTGTTTCAGTTCCGGAGCCCATCATAAGGGACATCATACAGGGTGACGGATCCCTCACCTTCATAGAGGGAGGAAAGGAACTCTATCTGACCGCGAAGACGCTGAAAGGAATGAGCCTTACAAGCATAGACCGTCTGTCCATCAGGATCACGGACGATATCCCGCAGAAGTACAAGACAGAGGCGGGAATCACCTTTGCATACGACATCAGGATGGAGATCAACCATCAGGAGTACCACGAGCAGTTCTCAGAGCCTGTGAAAGTCACTATCCCGTACAAGCTCAAGGAAGGCCAGTCTGTAGATTCAATCTCAGTGCTTTATCTGGGAGAGGAGCTGGAGAAGCTGGAGTTCACCTATGACGGCGAGAACGTGGTGTTCTACCTTTCGCACATGAGTCTGTACTCCATCGTGAGCGAGGATCCGGAACCAGTCCCGGTTGACCCCACTGACGAAGGCGAGTTCCCAGTGATGTACATCGCAATCGCAGCAGTGATACTGGTAGCAATTGCGGCAGTGGCTGTGTGGATTAAGAGGTGAAAACAATAATGGCGGAGGGAGAGCCCCTCCGTCTTCTTTTATTTTTGACTTTAAGCGGACTCAGGATTGAACATCCAAATTCTCAGGCATAGGATCCTTCTTTGTCTTCGTGTCATTCTTCTGCACGGAGACCAGGTCGTAGAACAGTCCGCCCTTCTTCATGAGCTCGGTCATGGTTCCGCTCTCGTGGATCGTACCGTTCTCGACGACAAGGATGAGATCAGCCGATTTTATGGTGGACAGCCTGTGCGCGATGACGAAGGAGGTTCTCTTCTTGGCGGCCTTGTCAAGCGCTTCGACGATGGCTTTCTCGGTCCTGATATCGACTGAGCTCGTAGCCTCGTCAAGGACCAGTATAGGGGCGTCATGGATGATCGCCCTGGCCACGGATAACTGCTGCTTCTGTCCGACGGACAGCGCAGAGGGGTTGTCCAGGTATGTGTCTAGACCCTTGGAATACTTTCTGATATAGCTTAGACCTACAGAATCGATGACCTCCCAGAGGTATTCATCGCTCTTGGGCTCGGAATTGTAGACGATATTGTTCCTGATGGTGCCCTTGAAAACCCAGCTGTTCTGGGCAACAAGCGAGAACATGCTGCGCATCTGAACGTTGTTGAGTTCGTTGATGGGAGTACCGTCGATCTTGATGGTTCCTGATTCGAGCTCGAACAATCCCATCAGCAGGTTCATGAGCGTCGTCTTACCGGAGCCGGTGGGTCCGATGATGGCAACGGTCTGACCAGGTTCAACCTTGAAGGACACATCCTTGATCGCATAGCCTTTTCCTTTTCCGAAGGAGAAGTTGACATGGTCGAATTCCACACCGCCCTTGAATTCCTTGATCGATTCGATATCGTGTTCCTGAATCTCCCTCTGATCAAGGACCTCAAAGACCCTATCGGAAGCGCTCTGGAGCTCTTTCAGCGCGACGGCTGTAGCGGAGATATCGCTTATAGGCTGGGTGAACAGTCTCATGTAAACAAGGAATCCGATGATAAGACCGAAGGTCGCTCTGCCGTCCGCAATCATCATGAGTCCGTAACCGCAGATGGTAACGTATCCTACGTTGGTGATGAATCCCATCATCGAAGGGATCAGAGATGCGTAGTTCATGAGCTTGTACATCTTTTTGCCCATGTCCTGGTTGAGCTCCTGGAATTCCTTGAAGAATTTACTCTCGGAACTGGACGCCCTGATGGTAAGGTATCCGTAGAAACTCTCTAGGATACGGTTGTTCACTTCACCAAGGTCCTTGCTCTGTTTCTTGTAATATCTGTCCAGACTCTTGGAGAAGAAGATAGTGATCAAAACCGCTGAGACGATAGGCAGCGTACAGACCACTGCAAGCTCTGCATTGGTGTACATCATCATGACTCCCGATCCCACGATCAGGGCTATCGAGCTCACTCCCGTAGCTGCCGTCGATCCGGCAAGGTTCGAGATGGTACTGCAGTCGTTAGCGATACGGTTGGCGATATCTCCTGTTCTGACACCGATGAGTCTGCCGTAGGGGATTCTTCTGATCTTGTCGAACATGTCCACACGTATGGTCTCGGCCAGTTCGACGGATCCTTTGCTTATGATATGGTCCTTGTATGTGGAAATGATGAATGAGGTGACACATAGTGCAATTAGCGTGTTTATCGCTGCAAATATCGTGTCCGACCCTTCGAAATGACCTATGTCCTTTGCGAATTCGTCCATTATATAGGAGAGTAGAAGCGGAGTGATAATATTGAGGCCTGTTGAAATCAGGGTCAGCAGTATGCCGACTGTAATCAGGTGTAGTGCCTTCGGCGAGTATTCGAACAGACGGCGCATGAAGGTGTCTTCGAGATCTTTCTCTATCTTTTCAAAACCAGATTCCCCGCTCATTTTACCGCCTCCCAATCGGACTGGAATCTCACCATCTCGGCATAGTACTCGCATGTCTTCATGAGCTCTTCGTGGGTTCCTATATCTATGATCTCGCCGGCATCCATCACTATGATCCTGTCGGCCTTCATGGCTGTCGATACCCTCTGCGTGACGAGTATCGTCGTTGCATTTTTCAGTCTTCTCTTCACGTTGCCACGTATCTCAGATTCCATCATGACATCGACGGCCGAGAACGGATCGTCAAGAAGGTAAATGTCGCCAGGAATACACAATGCTCTGGCGAGGTTGATTCTCTGTTTCTGTCCACCGGACAGATCGACACCTTTCGCCGTCAGGATGGTGTCCTCCCCCTGGGGAAGTCTGTGGATGAATTCATCGATCCTGCACTCATTCATCACGGTCCTGATCTCCTCATCGCTCATTCCTGCCGATTGGGGGCTGAACCTGACATTTCCCATCAGGGTTTCGCTGAAGATGATCGGGTCCTGCGAAGAATATGTGATCCTCTCACGAAGGTCGACGAAGCGGTAGTCCTTCACATCCATTCCGTCCACCAGGACCGAACCGGATGTGACGTCGTAGAATCTGAGAATCAGATTGAGAATCGTCGTCTTTCCTGATGCCGGAGGACCTATGATGGAGATATTCTCTCCAGATTTAATCTTGAAACTGACATTCTTCAAGACCATATGGTGGCGGGTCGGATATTGGAATGATACGTCGCGGAATTCGATGACGCCTCCCTCAGCCGGAGGTTCCTTGTCCCCTTCTGTGAGTGAGGGTTTGTAATCAAGGACCTCATCGACAGAATTCCTGGACGAAACGTAATCCGGGTATAGCATCCCTACGAGCGAGATGGTCTGGGTGACCGCAGCGAAGAGCATGAGGACATACATGGTGAACGATATGATGCTTGCCAGCATTGAAATTTGGTCCTCATATCCCAGGGTCGGAAGTGCGAAAAATGCTACTACGTATATGGCCAGCGGGATGACGATGACCATCATGTCCATCAACGGATAGATGTATGCTTTCTTCTTCCCGATGTAGGTAGTCGTTCCGTACATCTCTTCGCTGATATGGGTGAAATCTTCTGCATGCCTCTGTTCTCCTCCGTACGTACGGATGGTCCCCAGGCCCTCCATGTACTCCATGACGCTCCTGTTCATATCGGTTCCTAGGTTACTCGAGTAATCGATCTTGGGTGCGATACGGCGCAGGGTGATCATGATCGCAATCGCACCGGCGATCATTAAGGCTGCCACAACCCCGTTGAGGAACAGGGATTTGGAAGCCATTGCCGGCGCTACGATCAGCAAGGTCATGGGCAGGACCAGACCGGTCGTCGACATGGCCGAGATGAAGTTAGCGACCGTCTCCACATCATTAGTGACGGTATTCGTAAGTGCCGGGACTGAGAAATGGTCCACATCCTGGGGCACCATGTTCTGAGCGGCTTGGAACACTTTGCGTCTTAGACGTACTGTTACCAGCGACACAATTTTTGAGGACATGACTCCGGCCACTAGAGCGGCCGCCAATGAACCGATCGCGAAGACAGACATCATCTCTGCGTTATCGAGGGCACCCTCAGTGTCCTCATGGAGGAAAGCGTCCGTGAGCTTGTCCAAACAATCAGGTATCTGCGCAGTTAAGTAGATACTGAGGGCCGATACGAATAGACATATCGCCGACAGAATCGCCGCGTTGCGGTTATAATACCTGAATAACATACCACGGGTGTAATCAAAACGTGTTAAAAAGGTTGCCCTCATTTATTTTATATCGTAGGCGGACGGATTCAGCAATAGTCGCGAAATTAGTTTATACAGTGAGTTGTTCGTCATCCCGATGTATTTCTTCGACGCCAGCAACTCAGTCGCCGTTTGCCTCTATGTCGGGATAGCACAGTTCATCAGTGGCTGTTTCCTCTTGGTGGACTATGTAATGGAAGGAAGGGGCGGATTGGCATTCACCGTTTATTGCGTGGAAGCATTCATCAACGCAGCTCTGTGGATCCTTGCATCGAAGCAATTCTGGAGGAACAGGCGCGATAAGATCTTCGTATTCGGGTCGTTCCTTGGCGTCACTGCGTTGCTTACTATAGTCGACAGATGCATATGTACGGTCGGCGACTATCACGCTGTGGAAGTCACTTGGCCGGAATACGCGGCTTTTGCAGTAGGTCTTGTCTTCTGCCTTTACATGCTGCGCGTATCAGGTTCGATCAGGAGAAAGAGCGTGAAAAGGATCGAGCATCAGAGGAAGATCCTGATAGCGGTGATAGCAATGATCGCCATAACAAGGCTGGTACAGATTCCTCTGATGGAATTCAGTATAGCCGATTACATCGACACCATGACATCCATGATTCTGTTCTTCTACATCTTCATCTCGCTCTACGACGAAGGAATCATCGAAGGAATGTCCGCTAACGCGAAGCACTTGAGGGCCAACGAAGAAGAAGCGAAGTCCTGATGGGCCAGCATCGTTATTATCTTCCTATCCGATACGGAGTCCCATGCCAGAGGATAAGCCCTTAGTCGGAGAGTACATGGTCCGCAATGTTCAGACCGTCGATCCGAACATGTCGGTCAGAGAAGCCATGGATCAGATGATCAAATCGGAGTTCCACGGATTCCCGGTGGCCGAGAACGGATATCTCCTGGGTTTCATAACGGCAAAGGAGCTCCTCCGCTACGTGGACCAGCCCAATGCCAAGATCCGCAACGTTATGAAGAAGGGGACTTTCTGTGCGATCCCTTCCATGACCGTTGCGGACGCCACCCGTATCCTGTTCAGGTACGGTCTGAGGAATCTTCCCGTCGTCGATGAAGACAAGAAGCTCATCGGCATCATTTCCAATCTGGACATCGTCAGATCCCAGATCGAGAAGTCCCGTCCCAACAAGGTCATGACGGTCAAGCGCTTCCTCGAGGAGACCAACGGTATCAAGATGAAGGTCGAGAACAAGGATGTGCCCGTAAATATGATCGTCCCCACCCAGAAGGAGATCTACATGGATGAGCTGGTCGGCCGCCAGTACGAGCTGAAGAGGGGAATGATCGAGCCTTTGATCGTAGTGGAGAGGCGCAACGGTTATCTCGTCGTCGACGGTCACCACAGGATCATGGCCGCCAAGAAGATGGGCATGAAGACCTACAAGTGCATCGTTCTGATCCCTAACGTGTACGATGTCAAGCTCGGTCTCGAGAAGACCGCCGAGAAGTGGGGATTGAGGTCTTTGGACGATGTCAACATCATCGAAGGCACCAAGCATCCGTTCATGGAGGTCACTACCATGCTTATGCCCGGAGAGGAGACCGAGGCGCTGACCAAGAAGCTCATCGACCGCGATTCTCAGTGATCTATAGCCTCGATGTAGAAACTGACGGGTCTGAATCCGTCGTTGCATGATATCATAGCGGACCTGGGGTTCTTCATCCACCCATCGTAGAAGTTTCCGCCGCCGTTGGCCAGTTCCTTTACGAACTTCTCCATGGATTCCCATGCGCTCTCGCACATGCCCTCCGGCCTCTTGCCGTTCTTGGATATGAAAATCTGGCCGATCTGGATGTCGCAGGCGTGATCTATCGGGTTCTCGTATTGTTCCATGAGATCCTCGTAGCAGGTCTTGCGTACGGCCGTGATCTTCACATCATACATGATATCAAAAAGAATAGGAAGACGGGGGTGGCCCCGTCGTTTTCAGAACTGTTGGTTCCTAAGGTTCCTGAGATCCCTGAGCATGATCCTCTGCTCAGCGGATGCGATGATCCTCTTGGTCTTGTAGAAGGTGTCGGGGTTCAGTGAGATTCCGTCGATTCCCTCCTCGACCAGGAACTCGGTGAACTCGGGGTAGACCGAAGGTCCCTGTCCGCAGATGCTCACGTATTTTCCGTGCTCGTGGGCGACCTTGATCAAGTGGGAAATGGCCCTCTTGACTCCCTCGTTCCTCTCATCGAAGTATCCCATGTGGCCGAGGATATCGGAATCCCTGTCGCACCCCATCGTGAGCTGCGTCAGATCGTTGGATCCGATGGAGAACGCATCGCAGTACTTGCAGAACTCGTCCGCCATGAAGATGATGACCGGGACCTCTGCCATGAAGTAGAGCTTGAAGTCCTTGCTCCTCCTGAGTCCGATGGACTCCATCATGGCGGTGATCTCCTTGACCTCGTCGATGGTCCTGACGAACGGGAGCATCATGTTGAGGTTCTTGAATCCCATCTCGTCCCTGACCTTTTTGATGGCCTTGAGCTCGCACATGAATGCGTCGCGGTAGCTGTCCGAGACGTACCTGGAGCATCCCCTCCATCCGATCATGGGGTTGTCCTCGTTGGGCTCGTAATCCGCACCGCCCTTCATGTCGTGGTACTCGTTGGTCTTGAAGTCCGATGTCCTGAGGACGATGGGCCTGGGGTAGAATGCCCTTGTGACCTTGGAGATTCCGTCAGCGAGCTTATCGATGAGCTCCTGCTCCCTTCCCTCAGCGAGGAATGCGCAGGGGTGCTCTCCGACATAGTTGGTGAAGAGGAACTCGATCCTCATCAGTCCGACACCGTCGCAGGGAAGCTGCGAGATCTCGTCCGCTTTGGCAGGCATGGACATGTTGACCATGACCTTTGTTCCGGTGATGGGGACTGCCTCCGCATATCCGACGGGTCCTGCGGTCTCAGCGGATGCCGAGGAGGTGTCTTTCTTCTTGGCGATGATTCCTTTGTAAACGTTACCTGTGGTTCCGTCGACGGTGACATCCATTCCGTTGGAGAGGCATTCCGTCGCGTTTCCTGTTCCGACGACACAGGGTGTTCCGAGCTCCCTGGAGATGATCGCGGCGTGACATGTCATTCCTCCCTCGTCGGTGATGATTCCTGCTGCCCTGCTCATGGCGGGGACCATGTCGGGCATGGTCATCTTCGTGACTAGGACATCTCCTTCCTTGATGACGTCGAGACTCATGGATGTATCGTAGATGATGACCTTTCCAGTGGCGAGTCCGGGACTTGCTCCCAGTCCGGTGGCGACGATCGCATCGCTGGACACTGCATCTCCCACCGTCTCGTTGGTGACAGAGTTACCGGTGGCGGTGATGGGCCTAGCCTGGACGATGTATGCCTTGTTGTCCTCGATGCACCATTCCATGTCCATGGGCTTGTTGTAGTGGATCTCGATCTGGCGTCCGATCTCGGCGATTTCCAGGACACGGTCGTCGGCGATCTTCTGAGCCTTGACCATCTCCTGTGGCATGTCCTTCTTCTCGACACCGCCGTTCTTTCCGCGTACGTACTTCCATGTCTGCGTGGAGATCCTCTTCTTGAGGATGTCCATCTTCTGCTTGTCGACGATGTATGTATCGGGTGTGACCTCTCCTCCGACGATCGCCTCTCCGAGACCGTAGCCTCCCTCGATGACGATCTGCTTGGCCCCGCTGTTGGGGTCCACTGTGAACATGATTCCGGAGAATTCCGAATTGACCATCCTCTGGACCACAACGGCCAGCTTGACGTCCTCGTGGGCGTATCCCTGCTTCTCACGGTATGCGATGGCCCTCGCGGTGAAGAGAGATGACCAGCATTTCCTGATCTTGTCGAACAGGTCCTCCTCGTCCTTGACATTGAGGTAGGTCTCCTGCTGTCCGGCGAAACTCGCATCGGGAAGGTCCTCTGCGGTAGCGCTAGACCTGACTGCGACGAAGCCGATCTTTCCCTTGGGGAAGAGCATCTTGTATTTGGAGACGATCTCCTTCTTCAGGTCAGCAGGAATCTCGCACTCGTCGAACATTGCCCTGATCTTGTCGGAGGCGGCGACGAGAGAGTCATCCGAGTTCCTGTCAATCCCCTCGAGCTCCTTGGTGATCTTGTCAAAGATCTTGCTCTTGGAGAGGAAGTAGTCGTAGGCCACTGTGGTAAGCACGAATGCCTCGGGCACAGGGAATCCGGCGTTTGTAAGCTCTCCGAGGTTGGCTCCTTTTCCACCTACGAAGGGCACATCTTCGACATGCAGTTCGTTAACATCGACAATTTTCTTATCCATTGGGAATCCCCGCTGTTTTAACGCAGTTTTGGAAGTTTTTGGCGGGCTGTCCGCCTTCTGATTGATTATATCGTTCCCCTTAATAATAGGATTTGGTGTTGGATGAATCCAGAAGGACATTTTGAAAAATTTACTTACTATTTTTAAGCCTGTTAAGAAAACAATAGTATGTATTTCGAATTCTGATAGATATCTTGCTATAATTCGTAATAATATATTCTATATTCGAAGAAATTTACAATCGATTCGAAGGATATAGCATAATCATGCTATGTTATTCGTTATATTATATTTGGAAAGCTTTTAATCCCTAGCACTTCATGGGGAGCGTCAGTGGTATCAATGGATATCGAAATATGTTGGCATGGCAGAGGCGGTCAGGGAGTCGTCACTGCTAACGAGATCCTCGCGGAGACCGCGATCCTCGCAGGGAAGTACGTCAAGGCCTTCCCCGAGTTCGGTCCCGAGAGGATGGGTGCCCCCATCAGGGCATTCACGAGGATCTCAGAGAATCCCATCAGAGTGCACAGTCAAGTCTACGAGCCCGACATCGTCGTCATCATGGACGGAACACTGGTCGGAAAGGTGGACGTGACGAAAGGAGCAAAGAAGGACACAATCGTCGTCGCCAATTACGCAGGCTCTCCCAAGGAGCTCCAGGATGCACTCATGACGGATATCGAATGCCACACTCTGGACGCCCAGAAGATCGCCATCGAGGAGATCGGCAAGCCCATGGTCAACACGGTCATGCTGGGAGCGCTCGTCAAGTGCTCGCCCCTCGTCGGATACGACCATCTGGAGGACCAGATCACAACCAAGTTCACAGGCAAGCTGCCTGACAAGGTCATTCTCAAGAACCTCTCCGCACTGAAGAGAGGATACCAGGAGGTGCAGTGAAATGGTAATGGCAAGCATCAGCGACCTCGTGGTAGGAGGACGCATAGTCAAGCCCGGAAACTCCGAGCAGTTCAACACCGGTGATTGGAGAACATACGTCCCTGTCATCAACCAGGACGAGTGCATCGATTGCGGTCAGTGTTGGATCTTCTGTCCCGACAACAGCGTCGTGTTCAGAGAGGGCCACATGAGCGGATTCAAGCTCACTCACTGCAAGGGATGCGGAATCTGCTCCAAGGTCTGCCCCAAGGGCGCCATCACGATGAAGGAGGAGTGAGGATGACGCAGGATATTGCAATCAACGGAGACAACGCGGTCGCACTTGCATGGAAGCAGATCGACCCCGACGTGTGTGCGGCATACCCCATCACACCTCAGACAATTATCGTCGAGAAGTTCGCAGAGTACGTAGCGAACGCAGAGGTCTCGACCGAGTTCGTATGCGTGGAGTCCGAGCACTCCGCACTCACCCTCTGTACGTCATCGGCATCCGCCGGAGCAAGGACCTTCACGGCCACTGCATCCCAGGGTCTGGCGTACATGTGGGAGATGCTCCCCATCACAGCAGCGATGAGGGTCCCTCTTATCATGGCCGTAGCCAACAGGGCCGTGAGCGGACCCATCAACATCAACAACGACCACGGAGACGCAATGGCGGCCCGCGACTGCGGATGGCTTATGCTGTTCTCGGAGAACGTCCAGGAGGCATACGACATGTCCATTGTCGCACCCAGGATCGCCGAGCACCCCGAGGTCCAGCTGCCTTGTATGGTCAACCTCGACGGATTCGTCCTGACCCATGCCATCGAGAGGATGACCATGGTCGACACACAGGCCGTCAAATCCTTCGTCGGAGAGCACAAGCCCCTCTACCCCCTGCTTGACACCAAGCACCCCGTTTCCCACGGAAACATGGACGGACCCGACTTCTACTACCCGCACAAATACCAGTCGGTGCTGGCGATGCAGAAGGCCCTGGAGGTCTGCAAAGATGTCTTCGAGGAGTTCAAGGGAGTCTCCGGAAGGGAGTACCACCTCGTAGAGGAGTACAGATGCGATGACGCAGAGTACGTCGCAGTCATCCTCGGTTCCTCGTTCGGAACCATGAAGGCGACCGTCGACATCCTCCGCGAGAAGGGACTGAAGGTCGGATGCGCCATGCCCCGTGTCTACAGGCCCTGGCCCATCGAGGACCTCGCCAAGGTCATGGCAGGCAAGAAGGGCGTCGTCGTCTACGACAAGCACCTCAGCATCGGATCCTACGGACCCATGTTCCCTGAGGTAGTCGCAGCAGCTTCCGATCTCGAGAAGCTGCCCAAGATGTACAATGTGATATACGGTCTCGGAGGCGCAGACGCCACCGTTTCCGGATTCGAGAAATCCTTCACCGCGGTCGTCGAAGGCACCGCTGAGAAGGTCCACTATCTGGGGGTGAGGCTATGACCTCTCTTGCAATCAAGGACTTACAGAAACTGCCCGTGAGGCTCACCAGCGGACACAGGCTCTGCGCAGGATGCGCCGAGTCCATCATCGCGAAGCAGATCCTGATGGGATCGGAGGATGACATCGTCGTCTCCCTGTCCACCGGATGCTTCGAGGTCTCGACCACCGTGTTCCCCTATACCTCATGGAACGTGCCCTACGTGCACACCGCTTTCGGAAACGGAGCGGCCACATGCGCAGGAGTGGAGACTGCGTACAACGCACTCCACAAGAAGGGAAAGGTCGAGCAGAACGTCAACTTCGTCAACTTCGCAGGAGACGGAGCAACCTACGACATCGGTCTCCAGGCACTGTCCGGAGCCATGGAGAGGGGACACAGGATGGTCTATGTCTGCTTGAACAACGAGGCATACATGAACACCGGAATCCAGAGATCCTCCGCCACCACCATCGGAGCACAGACCACAACCTCGTGGCCCGGTTCCGTTTCGTCCGGTAAGAAGGAGTTCTCCAAGGACCTCACTCAGATCATGGTCGCACACAACATCCCCTACGTCGCACAGGTCTCCCCGCACAACTGGAGGGACACGGTCCAGAAGGCACAGAAGGCGTTCAACTGCGGCGGACCCGCATTCATCAACGCGCTGTCCCCCTGTCCCAGAGGATGGAGGTTCGCATCGGACCAGACCATCGCCATGGCGAAGCTGGGAGTCGAGACCTGCGTATGGCCGCTCTTCGAGGTCGTCAACGGTAAGTACGAGCTTACCGGAGAGAGCGCAAGGATCGCCGACGGAAAGGCCGAGAAGAAGCCCGTCCTGGACTGGATCAACGCCCAGGGCAGGTACAAGCACCTTCTCCAGGACAGATGGGAGCCCGTCATCGAGCAGATGCAGGCCGAAGTCGACAGGAGATGGAAGAGACTCATCAAGCTGTCCGAGCTCGACGAGTGAAACCCTTCAACGGCACCGTCCTTCGGGGCGGTGCCCTTATTTATCTGATAATTCCGTAGAAACAGTGATGACGCTGAATAATTCGTTGCTGTTCCTGCTGGTCGTCGATGCGTTCCTTCTGATATTGACCATCAAGGAGTTCATGGATTACGGATTCAGATTCAGCTACGTCTTCATACTTTTATTCACGCTGATCGGAACGATCTATTTCGCCTATAACGGGTCAGACGATCTATCAAAACCCTGAACGGTTCACGCACGATAAGTTGTGTAAATAAATAGAAAGGAAAAGTGGTTGACAGCGTGCCTGAGTTCCCGTACGCTTGCGCAATACAGTACAGACAGGTACGCGGGAGGGCTTTACTGCCGGGTTCGGAATGGGACCGGGTGTGACTCCTCCGCTATGGCCGTCATACCAATACAGGGGATAGGTGAGAAGTATATAATCTTATGCGATGACAAAGAACCATAGGGCAGCTGCCAATAGGGCTGATATGAGCTCTGTGGACCAGTTGACGGTGAACTTGGAGATCAGTTTTCTGTTTTCGAACCATGCTCCGAACAGACTGTCCAATATGTTTCCGAAGACACCGAAGATGAAGGGGATGAGCAGCAGCCAACTGAGAGACGCGGTCATCACCACCCATCCTAGGAACGCTGTCGCGATCGCCATCACTGTAGATGAGATCATACCTAGCCTGGAGACACCTCCGTTGGTACCGGGCGCGATCGGCTTAAGAGTAGTGATCATGTATGCCTTGGGATCCTTCACACCGATCTCACTGGCCACGGTGTCCGCGCCGGCTACGACCACTGACGTAAGGAATGCGATGACGTACATCGTCTCATCCATCGGGAAGTAATAGTGTATTATAGTGAAGAGGACCGGAGGGAATCCGACGGCGACGACGTTCTTCCATCCGCGTTCACCGAACTGCCCTTCCTGCAGCCCCATTGCTATCTTCTTGTCGATGTCCCTCATCGTTGCGAAGAAGCTCATGATGACGAAGAAAGACATGATGAAGAAAGCGCTGACAGACCCGTAATAGGCCAGCAGAACCCCTACAACCAAGGAGGCTAGAGCTCCGCCCTTGGATAGGCAGTGGAGCTTGTACACCTCCACCGAGAGCACTGCTGTAATGACGACCTCGATGGCCATCAACAGGAAAGGGTCCATGGCTCGCCCATAACCTAACTTATAGATAAAGGGTCAGTACGTTTGAACGGAAAGCGGTCAAATTTTACTATGTGGCACTTAAAGGTATTGCTCAAGGATCTCGGTAGCGTACTTGATGCAGAGGGTCTTGTCCGAGAGCGGGAAGAACATGACCTTGCCGGGTCTGTACAGGGTGGTCTCCATCCCGTTCCACTGGTAGACGATCATCTGGTCGTCCTTGGTAGAAATGGGGAGCCCTTTAGCTTCGATCCCCTTAGCAGCCTCGGCCATGTCTATGTCCATGATGTCCGCGGATACTGCCATGAGCGCCTGACCGCCGCAGAGGCGGGCCACGGAGAACTTCATCTCAGGGCCTCCAGCTCTTTCTTGACCTCGGCTTTGAAGGAATCGAGGTCGGAATCGTTTACGATCATTATGTCGGACATGGCGATGACGTTCCCGAGCCCCCATCCGAGCTCCCTGTTGTCGCGCTCGTTGAACTCCTCGATGTTGTGCGGGGCGTCCTCGCGTCCTCTTTTGACGAGCCTGTCGTAACGGGTCTTGCTTGGGGCGTGCACGCCTATGATGTACACCTCGCTGCTCAATCCCCTGTATGAGTCGACCTCGTCCATGCTCCTGCATCCGTCCACAAGGAACAGGTCGCCGGACATCCTCTCCAGGGCTCTCTTTGCCCAGATATCCTTGCCGTGGAGCTCCCTCTCGCCATTGGCCACCTGGCCGACGCTGAGCCCTTTCTGTGCCGCACCGGAGGTCTCGTAGAATTCCCTGACGATGTCCCCCATCCTCAGGAACGGGATGTCCATAGAGCGGGCAACGGTAAGGAGCTCCTCCTTTCCGGCTCCGGGCATTCCAGTGACGAGTAGGATCTTCATTTCTATCACAGCAGGTGGTCGGTGATGTTCATCAGGATCTTGTCGCAGTAGCAGCACCTAAGCTGCATAGGATACTTGGACAGGACCTGGAATTCAGCTTTGATCGGCTCGCCTTTGTTGGTGATGCAGTTCAGGTTGCTGCACCTGGCAAGGCCTATGACGTGGTCGCCCAGATTGACCTTGTATTTCTTGGCGACGCTGTAGTCCCTGACGATGGATATGGTCGCATCTGGCGCTACCAGGGCGATCTTCTCGGCGGTCTTATCGTCGATCTCGATGTCCTCGATCTTGATGATGTCCTTCCATCCTCCGAGTGTAGTGGAGCTGACATGGATACCAACGCTGATGGACGAGTAGATGTTGCTCTCGTTGATGCCGAGGATCTTGATGACATTCAGGGCCTGTCCGCACGCGACGTGATCGATGACGGTTCCGTTCCTGATGGGGGTCAGCCTGACCTCCTTGATCTGATTCTCCTCAGACATCAGAGCTCGCCTCCCAGAAGTGCGTTGAGGAGGGCCATCCTTACGGGAACCCCGTTGGCGGCCTGCTCGAAATACTTGGCGTGCTTGGTCTCATCCACTTCCGGCGCGATCTCGTTCACCCTCGGCAGAGGATGCATGACGATGAGGTCGTCCTTCGCGTTCTCGAGAAGTGCGTTGTCGATCCTGTATGTGCCTGCGACCTTCTGATATTCGGTGGGATCCGGGAACCTCTCCTTCTGTATCCTCGTGACGTAGAGCACGTCAGCATCCGCGATAGCGTCCTCCAGGAACACCTTTGTGGTGGGATGGCAACCGTTCTCTTCCAGATGGTCGGTTATGTCTTTGGGCATCTGCAGCGACTCAGGCGCTACCAGGGTGATGTTTATTCCGAACTTGGTCAGAGCCTGTGCGAGGGAATGGACCGTCCTACCGTACTTCAGGTCCCCTACCAGTGTGATATTGAGATTGTCAAGGGAGCCCTTGGACTGCCTCATGGTGAAGAGGTCCAGAAGGGTCTGAGTGGGGTGCGACCCGGCTCCGTCCCCGGCGTTGATGACGGGATGATCGGAGAACTTGGCCGCTAGCTTGGCTGCTCCTTCGAAGGGATGCCTGAGGACCGTGACGTCGCAGTAGGCATCCACGATCTTGATGGTGTCCGCCAGGGTCTCTCCCTTGGCCATCGATGTCATCGACATCTCCGACACATCGATCACGTTGCAGCCCAATCTGTGGGCGGCGCTCTCGAAGGAGAGCTTCGTGCGTGTGGACGGTTCGAAGAACAGGTTCCCGAGGATCTTCCCGTCCAGGGTGCGCTTTATCTTCTCACCCTTGGCGTACGGGACCATCTCCTCGGCCATGTCGAGAATGCCTTCGATGTCGTCCTTAGAAAAGTCCATGATTGAGACGACATCCTTGTGGTATAGGTCCATGTTTATTCTCTATCGTGTACGCGTAGATAATGGTGTTGATGCTCCGTTTTTATACGTTGAAGGGATAGGCACGCAGTATGTTGGACGTCCTTTCGAGATCCCAGCGCGCAAGGGTCTGCGAATACACGAGGAACGAGCTCAAGCTCTCCACGCCGTCGATGATCGGATCGGATCCAGAGTCACCGGTCTGGATAGAGGCGAAGTGCAACGATAGGGTGCTCCATGTCATGGGCACCGATGTCGTGATGGAGAGCGGACTGAGGACCACCTCCAATTCCGGAAGGGATTCCGAGGTACAGGTTACCGAAGGCATCGCCGTCGTCAGGCTGCCGGTCCAGGAGGATCTGTCCTTCGACGATTCCGTCGAGATCGTGGTAGTCCCTAATGCATATGAGCTTAGGAAGGACCCGAGAAGGATCGTCGACAACATCATCAGGCTCAGAAGGGCCGCCGGTTTCAACCGTCTGCTCTATCTCTCGGGATTGGGAGAGCCCTCAACGGTCGCACTGTTGACCTACATGGGGGTCGACCTCTTCGACGAAGCCCTGCCCAGGGCCGCCGGTATCAGCGGCATCAGACTCATACCCGAGGCGGAGATCGCCACGGGACAGGACGAATCCGAAAGCAACATCAGGGCGATGGAGGAGGAGCTGGAGAAGATCAGGATCTTCATCGCTACCGACCGCCTCAGAGAGCTGGCGGATCAGAGGGCCCCTTCCACACCGACGTCCGTCGCCATGCTCAGGCTGTACGACGATGTCGGTTATGAGTATGCCGAGGAGACATGCTCCCTCGTCGGATGCAGGTTCAGCTGCAACACAACTCAGGCCCTCAGGAGGCCCGACATCAAGAGCTACAAGCATCGTATGGAGAGCTACAGGAAGCCCGAGCACAAGAAAGTCCTCCTGCTGCTCCCATGCTCCGCGAAGAAACCATATCACATCTCAAAGACGCACAAGGCGTTCTCATCCGCTATCCACACAGGATTCCACGACACCCTGGTGCAGGAGGTAATCGTCACCTCTCCGCTCGGTGTAGTCCCCAGGGAACTGGATGCATACTATCCTGCCAACTCCTATGACATACCCGTCACCGGGGAATGGAAGCCCGAGGAGAAGGCGATGATCCGCAAGATGGTCGGCGACATCATCGACCAGGGATGGGACAGCATCATCTGCCATCTTGGCGAGGATTACGAGCTGGTCGAGGGATTGGCCGAGATGACATGCACGGTCGTCGGAGACAGCACATCCCCAGCATCCCTCCAGAACCTGGATAAGGCGCTTAGGGATGCTACAAAGGGCATGGAGCCGGTCGACAACACGATCGACAGGGACGCACAGATGATGAACATGCTGAGATTCCAGTTCGGCGACGAGGCGGCCAAGGTCCTCATGGACGGCAACACCCATGCCCTCGGCAAGTTCCCGTACTTCAAGCTGTTCCGCGAGGATGCAGAGCATAAGAAGACGCAACTCGGAATGTTCACTCCCGAGAGGGGCGGCATATCCCTGACGATCGAGGGCGCCCAGCTTCTGGCGGACGCCGGATATCCCGTCATCAAGATCATGGACTTCGAGATGAAGGGCAACCTGTTCGCTGTAGGGGTCATCGAGGCGGATCCGAGGATCCATGTGGGAGACGAGGCGATAGCCGTATGTGACGGAAAGGTCCGTGCGATAGGCGTCGCCGCGATGTGCGGACGCGAGATGACCGACCTCAAGAGAGGCATAGCCGTCAAGGTCAGGCACAAGGTCAAGTGACATGCCCGAAACAGATTATTCCGATCCAGCGAATTGGATTTACCTGTCCGAAGGGAAGGACAAGGATGTGGACGTGTTCCTCATATCACCGACGGTCTACACCGGCGAGGATGACAACATGTCCGTCGATGACACGAAGTTCGTCCAGAGCATGAAGGATGCCGTCAGGATGCAGCTCGGACTGTACGAGGATCGCTGCAGGGTATTCTCGCCCCTGTACCGCCAATCGGCCCTGAAGGTTTTCACCTCTGACAACGAGACCAGGAGGAGATGCATCACTGTCGCGTACAGCGACATCTCGGCCGCTTTCAGATACTATCTCGACAATTACAATGATGGCAGGCCGTTCATACTCGCCGGTTTCTCGCAGGGCGCGCACATGTGCTACAGGATCATAGAGGAGTACCTGAAGGATGACCGCTTACGGAGTCAGTTCGTTGCGGCCTATGTATTCGGCTGGCCGTACTACGTGGAGTATGAGGGTGCCCGTTATCCGGTCCCGCCGGCCAAGGGCGAGACGGACACAGGTGTGATCATCACATTCGACTGCGAGGCCCCTGAGGTCGAGGAGACGATCTTCCACCCCGTCGGCAGGCGCAGCCACTCCATCAACCCACTCAACTGGAGGACGGATTCCGTACCCGCAGACGCTTCCCTGAACAAAGGGGCACGCATCATGCGTTCCAACGGAGAGGTCAAGGCCGAGATCCCAAACTTCTGCGGATGCTACATCGATCCGGAGCGCGGTGCACTGAAGGTCCCCGGAGTGGACGCGGAGAAGTACAAGCCGATCGTCCCGTTCCTGCCTAAGGGCGGATTTCACCTCTACGATTACGAGTTCTTCTACCACAACCTCAAGGAGAACGTCTCCAAGAGGATCGATTCGTACCTGTCGAAAAGATAATCGAACATTCGTCCAAACCCATTATATATGATTGCGTTTTATTGAGACTCAGCACAGCACGAGTTGTGTCTTTTCTCATCAACTGGGAGATTAACTATGACTGAGGAGACTCTTAAGACCGGTACAACCACAATCGGACTGAAACTGAAGGACGGGGTAATCCTGGCAACCGACCAGAGGGCCACCATGGGCAACCTGATCGCGGACAACCACTGCCAGAAGGTGTTCCCCATTGCAGAGAACCTCGGAATGACCATCGCAGGCGGAGTCGGCGACGCACAGCTGCTCGTCCGTTACCTCCAGAGCGAGGTCTCGATCTACAAGATGAAGAAGGGCGCACCCATGTCCGTACAGACAGCGGCCACCATGATCGGCAACATCCTCCGTCAGGGATTCTACGTCGCCCCTCTCGTGGGCGGATACGACTCCACAGGCGGACACATCTTCAGCGTCGACATGGCAGGCGGAGTTCTCGAGGACAACTACACATCATCGGGTTCCGGTTCAGTGTTCGCACTCGGAGCACTGGAGTCCGCATACAAGCCCAACATGACGAAGGACGAGGGCATCAACTGTGCTATCACAGCCCTCAACTCCGCCAGGAGGAGGGACAACTACTCCGGAGACGGATTCCTCGTGTCGTACGTCGGTCCCGACGGATACGAGGAGATCTCCCGCGAGGAGATCATCTCCCGTTGCGAGAAGCTCGGATTCAAGTTCCCGAACTGAATCCGGACATCTCAAACCCCTTCCCTTCTAAACCCTAACTTTTCAAAGCTGGATTTGAAATGAACGTAGACAAGCTATTCGAAACCCTTACCGACGAGGTCAGGAGACTTGTGCCCTTGGACATGAAGATCACTTCGATCAACTTCGAGGGACCTGTCGTGGTCGTTTACACGAACGATTACGAGAAGTTCTCCGCAGACGACAGTCTGGCAAGGACCATCGCGCAGAGCATACACCGCAGGGTGGACATCAGGCCTGACCCCTCCACACTCGAGGATCCCAACAAGGTCGAGGAGAAGATCAGGAGCATGATCCCGGAGAAGGCGGAGATCTTCGACATAAACTTCGTCGAGGAGACAGGGGAGGCAATCGTTGAAGCGATCAACCCCAGCGAGGTCGTCGGTAAGGAAGGTCAGCGTCTGACCGAGCTCAGAAAGGAGACGGGATGGAACATCAAGGTCATGAGGGCCCCGCCAATCCCGTCCAAGACCGTCTCGGATGTCAGAGGATACCTCCGTGCGAACCACGACGAGAGGCAGGACATGCTGAAGTATGTGGCAAGGAGGATCGCCAGGCCCAAGCTCGAGGGAGAGCAGTGGGTCAGGATGACCGCCATGGGAGGATTCAGGCAGGTCGGAAGGTCCGCTTCGCTGCTGACCACCAGAGAGTCCAAGATCCTCATCGACTGCGGTCTCGACCCCTCATCGGACGCGACACCCTATTTCGCGATCCCCGAGGTACAGCCTCTGTCGGATATCGATGCCGTCGTCATCACCCACGCCCACCTGGACCACTGCGGAACACTTCCAGCATTGTTCAAGTATGGTTACAAGGGGCCTGTTTACTGCACACCGCCCACCAGGGATCTGATGGCGCTTCTGCAGCTGGACAACATCAAACTGGGATTCGGAGAGGACAAGAAGACCCCCTACGACGCATCCCACGTGAGGCAGGAGATCCTGCACACGATCCCGCTCAAGTACAACGAGACCACGGACATTGCACCCGATGTCAGGCTCACCTTCCACAACGCCGGGCACATCCTGGGATCGGCCATCGCCCACTTCCACATCGGAGACGGTCTCCACAACGTGGCGTTCTCCGGAGACACTAAGTATGAGAAGACATGGCTGTTCAACCCTGCCAATAACAGATTCCCCAGGCTCGAGACCCTGGTCATAGAGTCGACTTACGGAGGGCACAACGACGTGACCCCCACCAGGACAGAGGCGTCCGAGGAGATGGGCAACCTTCTCCAGCAGGCAACCGCCAAGGGCGGAAAGGTCCTGATCCCCGTATTCGCGGTCGGAAGGTCGCAGGAGGTCATGCTCGTCATCGAGGAGCAGATGCGCCTCGGCAAGATCCCCAAGTGCCCAGTGTACCTGGACGGAATGATCTGGGAAGCAACCGCAATCCACACGGCCTACCCTGAATACCTCAATAGCAATCTGAGGACGCAGATCTTCCAGCAGAACGAGAACCCATTCCTCTCACCCATCTTCAAGAGGGTCGAGACGGCGGACATGAGGGAGGAGATCTGCCATTCGCCCGATCCGTGCATCGTGCTCGCCACATCTGGTATGATGTCGGGAGGACCCGTCATGGAGTACTTCCGCGAGTGGGCTGATAATGAGAACAACTGGCTGCTCTTCGTCGGATACCAGTCCGAAGGTTCCATCGGAAGGACAATCCAGAGGGGACGCAGCGAGATCACCCTCAGTATGAAGGGCAAGCCCATCGATCTGCAGATCAAGATGCAGAGGGTCACCGTGGACGGATTCTCCGGACACTCCGACAGGAAGCAGCTGATGAGGTACATCTCGTCTCTGGAGCCCAAGCCGAACAAGATCATCATCGGTCACGGTGAGGACAAGAAGTGTACTGACTTCGCGTCATCGATCTACAAGAAGTTCGGAATCGAGACCAAGGCTCCCCAGAACCTCGAGACCATCAGGCTCAGGTGAGAAACATTACTTTCCCGGGACTTCCCGGGATTCTTTTTCAGTAGTTCTAAGAAAAGAAGATGTTTGACTCCCGCCAGAAGGCGGGAGAATGAATTTCACCAGTTGGTAGCTCTTACTTCAAAGAACGACTGGGCGTGCTTACATACCGGACAGACGGCAGGGGCCTCCTCTCCGACGTGGATGTAACCGCAGTTCCTGCACTTCCACATAACGACCTTGTCCTTCTTGAAGACGACGCCCTCCTCGATGTTCTTCAGGAGTGCGAGGTATCTCTCCTCGTGCGTCTTCTCGATTCCGCCGACCATCTCGAAGAGTTTGGCGATCTGGTCGAATCCCTCAGCCTTCGCTGTCTCGGCGAACTCCTTGTACATCGTGGTGTGCTCGTAGTTCTCTCCCTGGGCGGCGTCCTTCAGGTTCTCAACTGTCTTGGGGACCTTTCCGTCGTGGAGTTCCTTGAACCAGAGCTTTGCGTGCTCCTTCTCGTTCTCCGCGGTCTCGAGGAAGATGTCTGCGATCTGTTCGTAGCCCTCCTTCTTCGCCTGGGAGGCGTAGTAGGTGTATTTGTTCCTGGCCTGGCTCTCGCCTGCGAAAGCCGCCATAAGATTCTGCTCTGTCTTTGAACCTTTTAGTTCCATGATGTAACCTCAGCGATACTATCGGCGACGCCATAGAAAAAGCTATTCTCGACCACTATTGGGGGCGTATTTGTGTGGTGAACAGATTTATCCATCTTTAACAGCACTCATGTCACGAACGGTGTGTGACTCAGGATTTACTACCTATGATTATGTAATACTCGTCGTCATCGCGCGTGAATTCGGTCTCAAGACCACTTTCCACAAACAGCTCGGACATTATCCCAATCTCCGGAAGGTAATCGTTGCTTATCTCCTCCCCTCCGTGGCTGTGAACGTTGTTGATGTGATCCCTGGAGCTGGAATGCGCAATCATCAGTCTGCCGCCTTTCTTTAGAGTCTCCGAAATGGTGACCAAGGCCCTCAAAGGATCTGGAAAATGTGGGAAACACGAGTAGCATACGGCCACGTCAAACCCGTTCATTGAAGGTAGTTTGTACACATCGGAGACAACATATCTGAGTTTGGCGGAGGGAGGGTATTTCGAAGATGCTTTCTCGATCATCCGCTTAGAATAGTCCAATGCCGTGACGCTGCCTTCTTTCAGTGTCTCAAGGTAATACGGGATCATGACGCCTGTGCCCGTACCGACATCCAGTATCGTTTCGTCACCGTTCAGTTCCAGAAGTCCGATGATGTAATCAAGTTTCTTCGGGTCGTTACGATTGATCTCGTCCCAAACATCGGCATGGGCATCGAAGAACTCCTGTTGCTTCTCGTTCGGTCTCCTTCCAGAAAGGAATTTTTCGGTCTTGGCCGATAACATCATACCCTCTCAGCAGGTTTTTTCTTGACGATTATCAGTGTATGGTCTTCGTCATCCACCGCATATGATAGCTGGAGGCCGTGCTTCTCACAGATTGTTAGGAGCTGGGGGATGGTCAAGAACCTGTGCTCAGGCATGTGATCCATCATCTTCTTTCTGTCCTCATTCATCTCCTCATGGGCCATATGGTGGTACTTGAGGTTGCAAACAGCCAATCTCCCTTCTTCTTTTAGGGAGTTGGCCAAGACCTCTATTGCCCTGTCGTGATCGAAGAAGTGTGGTAGACAGGAGTAGCATACGACCAGATCATACTCGTCTTCGGATTGGAGGTCGTAAAGATTCATTGCAATCAGGTCGACATTAGGGAACTTGTCCTTAGGGAACCTCTGTTTCGCGACGGAGATCATATTCTCCGAGTAGTCTATCGCCGTCACACTTCCGTCGGATAGTTTCTCCAGGTAAGATGGTATCATCACACCTATCCCGGTACCCACATCCAAGATTCTATCGTGCTCTCCGATTTTTATCTCATCCACCAATTGGTTCTGTTCCTTTCTCTTAGAGTCGAATGTTTTGTCCCATTCATAACAAATCTTGTTGAAGAACTCCTTTTGGGCTTTCTCGTGTTCCTGCTGTGTTACCATATTATCACTTCATATCGGCATTATGATTGGGTTGCCGTGCACGATCTCTACTTCCACATCCATCCCGTACACTGTCTTGATGGATTCTGGTGTTATGACCTCTTTCCCTCCTGAGATCTGTATTCTCCCGGATTTCAGCATGACTATGCGGTCCGAATGTCTTGCTGAGAGGTTGATGTCGTGGTTGGTCATGATGGCGCAGAGGCCTCTTTCCGTGACCGTCTGCCTCAATACCTTGAGGACATTCTCCTGGTTGGAGACATCGAGGTTGTTCGTGGGCTCGTCCAATAGGATCACCTTCGGGTCCTGGACCAACGCCCTTGCTATCTGGACGAGCTGGTATTCTCCCCCGCTTATGGCATCGACCTTCTTCTCGCTGAGCTCGTCCAACCCCATCAGGGATATCGTTTCTGAGACCTTGTCTAGATCGGCTTCTGCGATATCCCAAGAGATGTAGGGCCTTCTTCCCAGGAGAATAGATTCGAATACGGTGGAACCCGATACGTGGGAGCGCTGGGGCACATAGCTGATGACCTTGGCCCTTTCTCTGGGGCCCATGTTGGTGATGTCTTTCCCGTCAAGCGTTAGTATCTCAACGCTTCCAGGGTAGATCCCGACAAGACTTTTCAGGAGCGTGGTCTTCCCCACGCCATTGGGACCGAGAATCGTCATCAGTTCCCCTTTATCCAGCCTTATAGAAACATCTTCCAGAACCTTATGGCTTCTGTATGAGTGGGAGATGTGCTCTGCACTGAAGGTCATCTCCTGTACCTCCTGGCCAGTAGATAGATGAACATGGGCCCTCCCAGCAACGATGTCAGTAATCCCACGGGAAGGACCATCGGGCGGACTATGTTAGCCGCAACGCAGTTGGCCACGAGGAGTATGCATCCTCCTAGGGCCATTGACATCGGTATGAGGTAGCGGTGATCGCTACCGACGATCATCCTGGCGATGTGCGGACCTATGAGACCGATAAAAGCGATCACGCCGTATCTCGACACGAGCATGGCCGAGAGGAAAGCTGTGATGAGCAGAGATAGTGTGCGGAAGCGCTCAGTGTTGACTCCCAATCCTTTCGCGACCTCATCACCGGCATCAAGTGAGTTGAGGTCCCATCTATTCAAGAAGAAATAGGCTGCTATAGGAAGCAGTATAAGGAGCATTACGAAATCCCAAAACCAATCCGAATGGTTCAGATCGCCGAAGCTCCAGGACACCATGGCCGATAGTTGCACCGAGTCAGCGAAGTACTGCATTAGGGAGAGCCCGGCTGAGAAGATGGCCCCTATGGCGATACCTGATAGGACCATGGTCTCTGCAGAGATATTGGTGAGCTTCGTCATAACGAGTATCGCTCCTGTGGCCAACATGGAGAATACGAAAGCGCATGCCATGGTTATGAACGGGTCATCGATCGAAATCGATCCCATTGCGCTGTTTCCCGATCCGAGGAAGATGATTGCAAAAGCTGCTCCGAACGCCGCTGCACTCGATAATCCAAGTGTGTAGGGCGATGCCAAGGGGTTCTTCAGGATGCATTGCATCACAGTACCCGATAGGGACAGTCCCGCACCGACTATCAGTGCGATCACGATCATAGGCATGTCTATCAACCAGACGAAGCGACCTTCGACGGTCGATTGATCGAAGGTGAATAACGACACCAATATCTTAACGAGGTCCTGGTTGGCGTTCCCGGCTATCAGCGTTATGAATACCGTGAGGACCGTGAAGAGCAGTACTGCCAGGATAGAGAATCCCCTGAGTTTGGATCTTTTTAGATACTTTTCCTTGCTGTTCGTTTGATCCACCACTGGATAAGTCATGGGAAGGGGTTTGGGAAGAGGTTTCAAGTTATTTTATGGAATCACTTGTATTCCGAAGGACCCACCTGTCCGATGCTGTGTCCGATGGCGGCAGCATACGAACTGAGCGTCATCGTGGTGCCTGGGAAGAACAACTGGAAGATCTCATTGGCCTTCTTCTCCAGATCGAAGTCGTAGATGCTGGGTGCAAGTACCTTTCCAACAGCGAAACAATCGATGAATTCGTTTTCGTAGTTGGTATTGTAGTACTTGTACGGAAGCAGCGTGTATACGTTGCCGTTCTGTATGGCAGAAACATCGCCTAATGTGTCCTTGTCGGTCTTCATTGTCGACATGCACGATGCGTAGTTGGAGATGTCCACGAAGATGTAGGCGGGATCTTGGTCAATGATGTCCTTCTGGTTGATGATGTAGGGGGATTGGGCGATATCAGGTGCGATGTTTAGTCCTACAGTGGTAGAGAAGGGCAGGAAGTGGCCAGTGGTCTTGTAGAAGTTACCAGTCATTCCGGTCATCAGTCCGCAGACGTATGACTTCTTCAGATCCGCATCGGTTGCGGACAGCTTGTATGTCTCAAGTTCGGTGAACAGGTCGTTGATTCCCTTTACGAGTTCCTCGGCCCTGTCGTTCATCTTGAGGACCTGTCCGATGAGCCTCATCTGCTTGGAGAATGTCTGAATAGAGTCCAGATCGAAATATACCTCTGCCCTAAGTCCGATAACCGGTATTCCTGTTTTGTTTTGGATGTCGTTTAGGGTTTCCACTCCCTCAGTGGTAGTGAAAATAACATCGGCGCCAGTCTCGGATATCTCCTTGAAGCTACTAGCTCCTCCGACGTCAATCATGTTTTCGATCTTATTGGCGTATGCAACGCGGTATGTCGCAAGATCGTAGTTAGCGGGGGAACCGGTAGTTCCTTTGTCCATGGAGTCTATTCCGACGACGCGGTCGATATCGAAATAGCTGACCATTCTCAGCGCTCCAGCGCTGACGCAAACGATTTTCTTCACGTCCTGGGGAATACTAACCTCCCTTCCGCGAATGTCAGTGATAATCCTGTCTCCTGAATCATCATCGTTTGATAGAACTACTGCCGCGACACCTACCGCCGCAACGGCGATGATGATGACCGCGATGATGGCAATCACTTTTTGATTCATGTTTGTAGGAAAATATGTCCGCTGTATTAAAGTATTACTAATTCTAAATTCGTGTTACTATACAACGATAAAATTGAGAGAAAAATATTAAATTCGGCGGTTAAACCTGTTAATTTTCTCGATAAATAGACATTGTACATCTGAAATAGTGGATGATTTATCCAATATATTCTAAAAATACTGTATTAAAACTTAATCTATGATTGGATGATAAATCTGATAAGAATGCTATGACAAAAAACCATGCGGCAGTAAAATGAGATGCAAGAATAAGTGTCAATTAAGCGGATTAACTAAGTACCCTTTAAAATCACGATAAGGATACAGAAGGTATGCGCGGGCCGTGCATCTCATCCTTCTTCACCCTGCTGGGGACCATCAGTATCACTGAGGACGGCGAAGGCATGATCACAGGAGTCTTCCTGCCGTGCGATAACCTCCCGCCGATGGATCAGTCCGAAACGCCTGCTTTGGTATCGGCCGCGAAACAGATCAATGAGTATCTCGCAGGGAAGAGGACGGAATTCGATCTGGATTTGCGTTACGATGGTTCCGATTTCAGGTCCAGGGTGATGGAGGAGCTCAACAGGATACCCTACGGGGAGGTCCGCACCTACAAGCAGGTCGCTGAAGCCATCGGATACCCGACATCAGTGCGCGCAGTCGGCATGGCATGCGCAGAGAACCCGTTGCCGATCCTGGTGCCGTGCCATCGCGTGGTCCCTTCCAGCGGAGGCTACGGCAACTATGCCGGAGGCACGTCGATGAAGAAGAAGCTCCTCAATCTGGAGGGTGTGTTCCTTGATTGATTACCGTTCAATGCTGAAGGAGTCCGCCGAGGAGGAGTACGCCAGATTCAATTCCAAGCTGATCCCGGGGAAGGAAGGTATAATCGGAGTGAGGGCTCCGACGCTGAAGAAGATTGCCAAGCAGATCACCAAGGACGACTGGGAAGCGTTCCTCGAAGAGACTCCGACCTGTTACGAGGAGGAGGTCCTGAAGGGGCTGGTGGTCGCCACCGCACCCATGGATGCCGAGCGCAGGATAGGCTATACGGAAGGTTTCCTGGGCTATATCGACAATTGGGCCACCTGCGATTCGTTCTGTCAGGCCTGGAAGTTCCGCAAGAGCGAGTCGGACAGAGTGTACGATTACTTCTCATCCCTCATCGATTCGGGCCAGGAGTTCAGGATGAGAGTATCCCTTGTTTTGCGCATGTCGCACTTCATAGACGAGGAACATGTAGGTGACATCATGGATGATATCGTGAGATACGACCATGACGGCTACTACTACAAGATGGGCGCAGCCTGGGCCGCATCCGTCTGCTATGTCAAGTTCCCGGAAACCACATTGGACAGGATGCGTAACAGCGACATGGACAAATGGACGTATAACAAGGCCATTCAGAAGATCTGCGAATCCTACCGTGTGAGCGATGAGGACAAGCAGTTCCTTCGCTCGATCCGTAAAAAATGACGACTATTTCGACCGTGCCACCCATATTTTTAAAAATAAGGGACTTATGCGAGAGAGTATGCAGCCCCGTCTAGGCGTTATATTGGCGTTATTCGTTCTAGCGTCAGTTATATCCATCCCAGCCTTGGATGCCGAGGCGGATGATACGGAGCTGTTCACATACAAGTCGCAACTGGACGTCAACGGAAGGCTCGTCTACAACGAGGTCGCGAACGCTACCACCATAGACGGGGAGAGCAAGACGTTCACCGTTACGTTCAATATCGACAGGCTATTCGACGACACGGCATCTGCCAAGGCATACGCGAACTCCACAGTCCAGGATGCACTGGCAGCGGAATATCTGACGAATCCGATGGTCCCTTACCTTTGGGATTATCCGGTGAAGGCAGTGGAAGTCAGCTCCGAGATCGCGATCTACGAGGGCAAAGAGAAGAAGTACATCGTCGAATCGGTAACATTCACGCTGTCAGTCCCCGAGGGAATGACAGCAGAGAAGATGAAGAAGCTGAACGAAGCCCTCAGCAAAGTCAATGTCACAGGGAACACAGATGCTGAGAAGGTCATCTCGATAATGGCCTATCTGAACGGCATGTACTTCCAGAAGGACGAAGAGGGAACCGTCAGCAACATCTATAACGCCGTGGTGGAACTCAAGACCACCTCGGCAGGGGTATCGCAGGCCTTCAACCAACTCTGCATACTCAACAACATCCCGGCCATAACCGTGGCCGGAGACAACGTGCTCGCAACCAATGAGTCCAAGAGCTTCTGGAATTACGTGTATCTGGAAGGGGACATAGACGGCGAGACGAAATATTCATGGTACATCGTCGATCCCACATATGCGACGACGACAGGGATAGCAGGCTACCTCACAGAGGTGGTCTTCGACAACAAGGCCTATTCCATGTCGTCGGCTCACAACAGGGATCTGACGCTGTCCAGCGATAACACGCTGGACGTGCCCCAGCTTGCCAAGAACAAGTACGTGCAGGTAGGAGGACCGACGTTCTTCGAGAAGTACGGAGAGATGCTCGTCATGGCAGCAATCGGGGCATTAGTGATTGTCGGCATGCTTTATGCCGTCAGGACTGGAGTAATCTGATAGGAGAAACGGGGTTAATATGACAGAAGACAAGAAGAAGGTATCCAAGTTGTCGGTGGAGGCCTGGGTGGACGCCCAGACGTTCAATACCACTGACGATATCGAGATCCCCAACATGATGGCGGACCGCGTCATCGGACAGGACAGGGCAGTCGAGATCATGAAGAAGGCCGCTTCCCAGAAGAGGCACGTCATGCTCATCGGAGAGCCCGGAACAGGAAAGTCCATGCTCGCCAATTCGATGGTAGAGTATCTTTCCAAGGAGGCCCTAGAGGACATCGTTGCCTATCACAACCCCGAGGATTTCAACGAGCCCAGGATCAGGGTGTTCCCCGCAGGAAAGGGAAAGGCCGTCGTCAACGAGCAGAAAGCTGCAGCCGCGGCCCAGAAGAATCAGAAGAACTCCGCTTACATCTACGTCTGCATCGCACTGCTGATCCTAGGTCTGATCGGTGCGATGTACTTCGGTTACACCATCGCCCTGCTGGCGTTCATGGGTGTGTTCCTCATACTCATGCTCTACAGGAGCCCCATGCAACAGAGGACAGAGGTTGCCATCGTACCCAAGGTCCTAGTAGGCCATGATCCGGGAGATATGCCCCCGTTCGTCGATGCCACTGGAACCCACGCCGGTGCCCTCTTGGGAGATGTCAGGCACGATCCCTTCCAGTCCGGAGGACTGGAGACCCCGTCCCACGACAGGATCGAGGCAGGCTGCATCCACAAGGCCAACAAGGGAGTCCTCTACATCGATGAGATCAACCTCCTGAGGATCGAATCTCAGCAGGCCATCCTCACCGCCATGCAGGAGAAGAAGATGTCGATCACCGGTCAGTCCGAGAGGTCGTCCGGAGCATTGGTGAAGTCCGAACCCGTACCCTGCGACTTCATCCTCGTCTGCGCAGGTAACTTGGATGCCATCCAGGGAATGCACCCCGCACTCAGGTCAAGGATAAGGGGATACGGATACGAGGTCTTCATGGAGACCAACATGCCCGACACTGACGAGAACCGTCAGAACATCGTCAGGTTCGTCGCCCAGGAGGTCAAGAAGGACGAGAAGATCCCCGCCTTCGACAAATACGCCGTCGGAGAGATCCTCAAGGAGGGTCAGCGCCGTTCGGGCAAGAAGGGAGAGATCACGCTCAGGATGAGGGAGCTCGGAGGACTGATCCGTATCGCAGGAGATATGGCGGTCAACAACGGCGACAAAGTCGTCACATCCGAGCATGTGATGCTCGCAAGGGAGACTGCCCGCAGTCTCGAGCAGCAGATCGCCGATAAGCAGATCGAGGGAATGATGAGATACCAGCTCTTCCACAACAGCGGAGAGGCGGTCGGACTCATCAACGGTCTCGCGGTTCTGTCCAACGGCAACTCGTCGGAGATGTCCGGAATGGTCATGCCCCTGGCCGCTGAGGTCACCCCAGCACAGAGCAAGAAGGGCGGAAAGATCATCGCTACCGGTCAGCTCGGAAAGATTGCACAGGAAGCAGTCGACAACATCTCAGCCGTCATCAAGAAGTACACGCTCACGGACCTGTCCGCCCTGGACATCCACATCGAGTACGTCGCAGCCTACAACGGTGTCGACGGTGACAGCGCATCGGTCACGATGGCCACCGTAATCATCTCCGCATTGGAGAACATCCCCATCCGTCAGGACCTGGCGATGACAGGTTCGCTGAACGTCAGGGGAACCGTCATGCCCATCGGAGGAGTAACCGCCAAACTCGAGGCGGCAGCCAATTCCGGAATCAAGGTCGCGCTCATCCCCAAGGAGAACGAGAAGGACGTCATGATCGACAGGAAGTACTACGACATGATGGAGATCTACACCATGCAGACCCTCCGTGACGTGTTCGAGTATGCATTCGTGGACTGCCCTGCCAAGCAGAAGTACCTGGATGCACTCCTTCCGCTGAACCCCTCCGGAGAATCCACCGCCGAGAAGGTCAAGATCCCTCCGAAGTACAAGAAGGACAGGAAGCGCTCCAAGGTCGCCAAGAAGGAGCCTGTGGCCGAGGAGGCCGAGACCGTCGCCGAGCCCGAAGAGGTCGAAGTGACCGTCGAAGTCGAGTCCGAGGACTGAAACATTATTCATAGGGCGGGTAGAACCCGCCCTTTTCTTATCTATTTAAATAACCCGTGCGCAATTGTCCTTTATTATGACCAGCAGGGTTGCTAAGATCAAGCGCGAGACCAGGGAGACCAACGTCTCAGTGGAACTGAATCTGGACGGAACGGGGAAATTCGATGTCGATTGCGACCTCCAGTTCCTCAAGCACATGGTGGAGACACTCGCGAGGTACGCAGAGTTCGACATCAAGGTGAAAGCCTCCGGAGACAACGACCACCACCTCATTGAGGATGTGGCCATCACCTTGGGAAAGGCGATGAGGGACGCAATCGGAGAGCAGCCCATAGAGAGGATGGCAACCGCCACCGTCGTCATGGACGACGCGATGGTGATGACATCCCTGGACCTTGTGGACAGGCCGTACTGCGAGGCAGACTGCCCCGATCCGCTGTACATCCACTTCTTCAGGAGCTTCGCCATGACCGCCGGAATCACCTTGCACATACTGGTCATCCGCGGTTTCGACGAGCACCACATCATAGAGGCTGGTTTCAAATCGATGGGAAAGGCCCTCAAGGAAGCAGTGAAGGTCAGGAAGACCGCCCTCAGCAACAAGGGCACTGTAAAAGTCAAGTGATCCCAATGCTCACCAAGAGGATCATCCCCTGCCTCGATATGAGGGGCGGGAAGGTAGTCAAGGGAATCAACTTCCAGAACATCAAAGAGGTAGGGGACCCTCCGACCATGGCCATCGACTATGAAGGCCAGGGTGCGGACGAGATAACCTTCCTGGACATCTCAGCATCGCAGGAGGAGAGGGCAACGATGCTCGATGTGGTAACCAAGACCGCAGAGGGCCTGAACGTCCCGCTCTGCGTAGGCGGAGGAATAAGATCGGTGCAGGATGTGAGGAACACCCTGAACGCAGGAGCGGACAAGGTATCCATCAATTCCGCCGCGGTTCAGAACCCGGATATAATCACGGAATGCTCCAACGCATTCGGCTGCCAGTGCATAGTCGTCGCCATCGATGGAAAGTGGAAGAACGACCACTGGGAGGTCGTAACGCACGGGGGAACGAGGTTTACAGGCATCGACGCCATCGAGTGGGCGAAAGAGGTCGAGGACCTTGGGGCAGGGGAGATCCTGTTCACATCCATGGACGCCGACGGCGTCAAGACAGGCTACGACATAAAGCCCACAGCTCTGATCTCTGACGAGGTCAGGATCCCCGTGATCGCATCCGGAGGATGCGGTTCGAAGGAGCATATACTGGAGGTCTTCCAGCAGACCAATGCGTCGGCTGCGCTGGCGGCCTCGATCTTCCATTACAGGGAATACACCGTCGGAGAGGTCAAGGAGTACCTCAGGGACAACGGAGTGTGCGTAAGATGACAGAACTCAAATTCGATGACAAGGGACTGATCCCCGTTGTGGTCCAGGATTGGATAACCAACGAGGTTCTCATGGTCGCCTGGGCCAATGCAGAGGCTGTGGAGCTCATGAAGACCACAGGATACACCCACTTCTGGTCCAGAAACAGGCAGAAGATGTGGAAGAAGGGCGAGGAGTCCGGACATGTCCAGAAGATCAAGTCCATCCAGACCGATTGCGATGCGGACACCCTCCTGGTGAGGGTGGAGCAGACCGGAGTGGCCTGTCATCTCGGAAAGCCGTCATGCTTCGACGAGATCATCTTCGGAGAGACCGACGAGACGATGGCGATCATCCCCGACCTCAAGCGCGTGATCGAGGACAGGCACCAGAATCCCTCCGATGAGAGCTACACGTGCAAGCTGTTCAACGACGAGACCCGCATGTGCAAGAAGGTCATCGAGGAAGCCGGAGAGTTCGCACTGTCGATCAAGGACAAGGACACGGATGAGATGGCCTGGGAGCTGGCCGACCTGATCTACCACGCAATGGTGGCCATAGAGAAGACAGGCCTCCCGATGTCCGAGGTCTACAAGAAATTGAAGGAGAGGGCAGAATGAGAGCAGACCTTCACACGCACACAGTCTACAGCGACGGGGAGCTCATCCCTGCCGAGCTGGTCCGCAGGGCCATGTACAAGGGACACGATCTGATCGCAATCACCGACCACGTAGACATGACCAACGTCGAATGGGTGGTCACGAACATGGTGAAGGCCGTCGACCTCTGCGAGGATTACATAAAGGTCATCCCCGGAGTCGAGATCACACATGTCCCTCCGAAGCAGATCGATAAGGTCGCGAAGATGGCCAGAAAGTTCGGTGCGGAGTGGATAGTCGTCCACGGAGAGACCGTCACCGAGCCCGTGATGCCCGGGACCAACCGTGCATCCGTCGAGAATCCCGAGATCGATATCCTGGCGCACCCCGGATTCATCACGTTGGAGGAGGCGCAGATCGCCAAGGACAACGACGTCATCCTGGAGGTCACCGGAAGGGCAGGTCACAACATCACCAACGGACACGTCGTGAACATGGCCAGGGCTGTCGGCGCCAAGATGGTAATCGATTCCGACACGCACCAGCCTGAGAATCTGATGAACGATGCTGAGGCATTAGTAGTGGCTCTCGGAGCTGGTCTGACAGACAAAGAAGCAGAGACCGCTCTCCATGTAACGCCCTATGAGATGACCAAGCATTTGTGATGTGCCAGCACGTCCAATTAGCAAATCGGTTAAATATGGGAGTTAAGATGGCGTACTATGCCTGAGATAGCGATAATCGGCGGAACCGGAATCTATAACCCGGATACTTTCGAACTCATCGACAAGGTCTTTCCAGACACACCTTACGGAAAGCCCTCTGACGAGATCCTAATCGGGAAGATCGCTGGCGTGGAGATCGCTTTCCTCCACCGCCACGGCACGACTGTGCCCCACCCGCCGTCCACCGTGCCCTACAGGGCCAACATGTACGCTCTCAAGGAACTCGGATGCAAATATGTGATCTCCGCATGTGCGGTCGGATCACTGCAGAGGAAGTTCGCAAGCGGCGACCTGGTCATCGTTGACCAGTTCGTGGATTTCACCAAGAAGCGCGATTACACCTATTTCGACGACTCGATCACTCACATCGCTATCCCCGAGCCGTTCTGCCCCTATCTCAACTCCGTCTTCGTGGATACCGCCAAGAAGCTGGGCATAAAATATCACAACGGCGGAACATACGTCTGCATCGAGGGCCCCAGGTTCTCCACCAGGGCAGAGAGCAGGATGTTCAGGCAGTTCGGAGACATCATCGGAATGACTGTCGTCCCTGAATGTCAGCTCGCAAGGGAGCTCGGAATGTGCTACTGCAGCCTCGCCACCATCACAGACTACGATGCGTGGAAGGAGGAGACCGTCGACATCGAGATGGTCAAGAAGACCATGGCATCATGTCTCGACAAGGTCCTCAAGTTGCTCGAGTCCGGGCTTCCCAAGATCAAGACCGAGGGCTGCAAGAGCTGCATCACAGCTGCCAAGGCCTGCGGTGCAATCGAATGATCCTTACCGGCACTCAGTGCCGGTTTCTTCTCAACTATTTTGTCAGTGTTTGTACAACAGGATTCACAATGCTGGACAATCATTTCTCAGTCTTATTATATCTAGAAAGCGAAAGCGGTCTTGAACTCAGTCCGTAACACTCCGGACCGACGAGACATCGCTGAACGGCATTAGTACATCATCCATAGTATCACAGGGAGCCGGGAGCGAGCGATGCCTAGCTCCCGGCTGCACTCTTCTTCAATTAATATCAAAATCGCAGATTCTCCGCACCCTTAATCAAATGCATTAACTACCTCCTTTTTGATTAGCCCAAGCATGGCAGAGAAAAAGACCAAGGGCCAGAAATTGGCCGATGAGTTGCTTTCGAACCCCAAGAGCATCGGGGAGACGAATCCCAAGTATCTCGACGAGGCATCGAAGTTCTGCGAGGGCTACAAGGCCTTCCTTGCAAACAAGACCGAGCGCGAAGCCGTCGCATACGCGATCCCGATCCTCAAGAAGCACAAGTACACGGAGTACGTCCCCGGCAAGAAGTACAAGGCCGGCGAAAAGTTCTACATGGTCAACCGCGGAAAGGACCTGATCATGTGCACCAAGGGAAAGAAACCCGTGTCCGAGGGAGTCCGTGTTTCCGTCGCACACGTTGACAGCCCCAGGCTGGACTTCAAGCCTCACCCCCTGTTCGAGGAGGGCGAGATGGTGTACTTCAAGACTCACTATTACGGCGGTATCAAGAAATACCAATGGACCACGGTCCCCCTCTCCATTCGCGGAGTCGTGATGCTGAAGGACGGGAAGAAGGTCACCATCAATGTCGGAGAGGACGAGTCCGAGCCCGCATTCATAATCACGGACCTGCTGGTCCACCTGGCGAGGGACCAGATGCAGAAGACCGCATCCAAGGTCGTGGAGGGAGAGCAGCTCAACCTCCTCATCGGATCCTGGCCTTTCGAGGACGAGAAGGTCTCTCAGAGATGCAAGCTCGCCATCATGAAGATCCTCAACGACAAGTACGGATTCACCGAGTGCGACCTGGAGTCCGCAGAGCTCTGCGCCGTGCCCGCATTCAAGGCCAGGGACCTCGGATTCGACAGGTCCATGATCGCAGCCTACGGACAGGATGACAGCTCCTGCGCTTACGCAGAGTTCATGGCGGAGATCGACACGAAGAACCCCGAGTACACAACCATGACCATCTTCGCCGACAAGGAAGAGACCGGATCCGACGGTGTCACCGGAATGGCATCATACTTCTTCAGGGACTTCATGGAGGACCTGGCCCAGACAGAGGGATGCGAGGTACGCCACGTCATGAGGAACTCCATCTGTCTTTCAGCGGATGTCGGAGCGGGATACGATCCCGCCTGGCCGGAGGTCTTTGAGAGGACCAACTGCGCATTCATGAACTACGGACCCATCCTGTCCAAGTACGACGGGGCCGGAGGGAAGTACAGCACCAACGATGCTTCCGCGGAGATGGTGAACTATGTCCAGAGGATCTTCAGGGATGCCGGAGTCACATGGCAGATGGGAGAGCTCGGAAAGATCGACGTCGGAGGCGGAGGAACCATTGCGTCCTACATCTCGCTGAACAACATCGACACCATCGACATCGGCGTGCCCGTGCTGTCGATGCACGCACCCGTCGAAGTCGTCGCGAAGGCTGACGAGTACATGCTGTACAAGGCGATCTACGCGGTCTACAACAGCAAGCTCCCCAAGGAGATCTGAAACCATTCAGGGGGCTTCGGCCCCATACCTTTTCCCGGTGTTTCCATGCAACAGCAGCAGTTCTCCTTCGAAGACTACGTCCGCATGGCCGAACAGGGCAATCCGGATGCCAAGTATATCCTGGCCACCAAGTACCGCAACGGCGAGGGGGTCGAGATGGACAAGGAGAAGGCAGCACAGCTGTACAGGGAGCTGGCCGACACTGGAGATTCTGACGCCCAGTACGACCTGGCGTTCATGCTCGACAATGGCGAGGGCATCCCCCAGGACCGCGTCGAATCCGAGAAGTACTTCAAGCTCTCCGCCGACCAGGGGGATTCAGACGCATGCCTCTGCTACGGAGGGATCCTTTTCGAGAAAGGCAACTACAAGGATGCTGAGGGATACTTCATGACCTCGGCGATGAAGGGGGACGTGAAGGCGGAATACAACCTCGGGCTGCTGTACATGGGAGAGTATCTCGGAGAGTCCGATCTCGCTAAGGCGAAGGAGTGGTTCGAGAGCGCTGCGGACAAAGGATTCGCCTATGCCCAGTCCATGATGGGATCCATCCTTCTCGACCAGAAGGACCTGAAGGGTGCAGAGGAATACTTCAGATATGCCGCCGAGCAGGACGAGCCCTCAGCCCAGTACAACCTGGGTGCACTGGGGCTCTCTAATCAGATCCCCATGGAGTATGCCGAGGCGGTGGAATGGGTCACGAAGTCAGCCAAGAATGGATTCGAGCCTGCATTCCAATTGCTCCTGAAACTGAACAGCCAGTGATATTATCGCACTGTTCTGATAATCTTTTTTAAGTTAGTTTCAGATTCGACATTCGATAGAATGAGTGACGTCGGCTACAGTTCCGAGTACGAGGTTTATCTCACCAGAGAGAACGGAGTACAGATTGTAACCAACAGCCTCAGTCTAGCAATTCTGAAAGAGATGCGCATCCGTGAGATCTCCCCTACGGAGATCGCCACCACGCTGGGCGTATCCAAGTCCACTATCCAAGGAAACATGGCCAAGCTGCTCCGTACCGGTATCGTGACACAGGAAGCACGTGTGAACGATGCCCGCATAGCGGTCTACAGGACCGATGCGATACTCATGTTCTGCAGTGACACGGATGTGGAATGGCAGCTCTATGCAAGGTCCGCATCCATTGCACGCATAATGAGGAATGGGCAGTGTACCTGCAGGGAGGATCTGTCCCTGTATACGGCATCCCTTACGGAGAGCGGTCTGAACGTTATCCAAGGATTGTTCAATGTAGGTGCCGCCCTCACATACATAGAAGGTGGCAGACGCTGGTGGGACCACATATTGGACGACATCCAGGGCCAGTGCGCCCCGTACGGTATATCCGTCCACATGGAGACTCTGGAGGACCTCACGCTCGTGTTCACATCCAAGAAGGACGACATATCGGACCTTCCGTTGATCGTTGTTCCGATGATCGGTGCGTTCATCTCGCATTCCCGCATGCTCCTGGGATTCAATCTCGCCCATGATCTGAGCCTCAAGGTCTCGGAGCACGGCCGCAGAGTGGACATCCATGTTCCGGCATTCTATGGCCAGGAGTTCGATGCGCCTCGTCCGATTATGCCTAATTCGGACGCTTTCAAGGTCAAAGAGCCGTTCTCCATCTACTCCATCGGTGGGAAGGCTACACTTTTCACCAATCCGACTATGATGTCCATCCTCGACAATCTATCGAACGGTAACTATTCGCTGAATGAGCTGGAGGATATCATGGGGATCTCCAAGGCGACGCTCTATGCTTCACTCGTAAAGCTGCAGGATATGGGCGCCGTAGAGATCGAGAAGGATTCCGGTTCTCCGAAGAAGTACAAGCTTACGGCGGATCCTATCCTGTACGTTACCGAACCGGGGACCAAGAACCGTGACATCTTGAACGGGATCGCCGAGAGGTTCCAATCCGGAGAGGTGGATTACTATTCATCCGTCATCGCCTATGCGATGGAGGTCATAGACTGCCTGGGCATACATTTCGATAAGATGTTCATCAGGGCAGGAAGGAATGCGGCCAACACTGTAATCGATCAGAACCCGGGCATCGAACCGCAGCAGTTCGTCGATTTGGCCTGCAACATGGTCTCGCCCCCTGACAGGGCAGAGCTGAGAACGTACCTCCCGCTTCGCATCGAGGTCACTCTGTCAAAGAACACCCTTTGGGTTTCATGGCCCGGGGATTTCATAATGGGATTCATCAACGAGGGACTCAAGCGTTTGCTCGGAGAGAAGTACAGGGTCAAGGTCGAGGTCATCCGCGAGGGTGCGTCCGATCCATTGATGGTTCTGAACAATTGAATCATTAATTTTATTGACGTTTCATTATTCCTTCTTCTTTTTTATTATTATATTTAATAATATGTTTATCAGTCAAAGATTTTAATCTATACTAGTTTGAACTTAAGATTCAAACAAATTCTATGGATATAGGGTGGATGTATGTATAATCCATCCCCTTTTGGATAGTTTTTCCTTATTTTTATATATAAATATTTTCAAAATAATCGCTAATCAATTCTTTATTATCAAATTTTTTGAGGAAAAAATTTGAACATCTGATTCAAACAAATTTTACTTATATATAAATGTGATTAACAACCTTATTATATTGAGCCCTCATTATTTCGTTTAGCTAAGAAAAACCGCTTACTAAGGAGGAATACAAAATGGCATTTGAAGCAGAGTCTGAGAAACTGAAGAACGCACTGATCTCTTGTAAGGTCCCCGACATCGGAAAGGCTGTCGAGGAGGCAAAGGCTGCAGGCATGCCCGCAGACGAGATCATCAACACACTTGGAGCTGCAATGTCCGACGTCGGAGTTCTCTTCGAGAGGGGAAAACTCTTCCTGCCTCACGTTCTGAGCGCAGCTGCCGGAATGAAGAACGCTATGACAATTCTCGACGACGAGCTCAAGGCCGGAGCCGGAAGTGCATCCGCAAAGGGAGTCGCAGTCATGGGAACAGTCGAGGGAGATGTTCACGACATCGGAAAGTCCATCTGCTCCACCATGCTCCAGTGCGCTGGATTCGAAGTCCACGACCTCGGAAGGGACGTTCCCCTCAAGAACATCGTTGAGGAGTGCAAGAACGGCTGCAACTACTGCGGAATGTCTGCACTCATGACCACAACCATGACCGGAATGAAGACCGTCATCGACATGCTCAACAACGAGGGCATCCGTGACAAAGTCATCGTCATGGTCGGAGGCGCACCCGTCACACAGGGATACGCCGACAAGATCGGAGCTGACCTCTACGGAGAGTCCGCATCCGAGACAACCAAGAAGGCATCAGCACTCGCATCGGACTGATCCGATCAGCGCTGAGCCGCTAACAGTCCAGGGGGAAACCCCAGGATCCATACATAAACCATCGGGGTTATTAACCTCCAGACAACAGGTCCTTCCACCTGAAGTCGCCCCGATTCCCTGGCTCCGCTTGCCTTAGGAGCCAGGGACCTAATTTTCATAGTATTATCTACAAACAATCAGCGATTTGCTGTTTTGATAACAAAAAATCGAAGGATCATTCCTTCGTGCCGACGTAGATGTTGACGGCACCCATCGACTTGACGTAGAAATGGGCATCTTTGAAACCGGCCTTCTTGAAGATGGCGACCATGTCGTCTCCGTAAGGGAATCCCTCGATGGATGTGGTCAGCCACTCGTAGGGCGAGAACTTGCCATCGATCTTCTTGCCGCTGTCGCGCTTGCGACCGTAGGCCTTGACCCTCTTCATGTAGAGGTTGTAACCGATCTTCACTACCCTGTTCTTGGGTTTGGAGAGCTCTGCGACGACGACCTTTCCTCCGGGAGCTAGCACCCTGTGCATCTCGGAAACCGCCTGAAGGATATTGGTGACGTTCCTGAGCATGTATCCCGATGTCACGAGGTTAACGGAATTGTCAGGGATGTCCAAGGCAAGGGCGTCCCCCTCGCGCCAATCGATCTTGACAGGTAGGTCCATTTCTGCCTCCTTCTTCTTAGCGAGCTCTAGCATCGCAGGAGTGATATCCACTCCGATGACGGTGGATCCTGGTCCAGCGGTCCTTGCAACATGGAATGCGATCTCGCCGGTACCGGTACCTACGTCCAGACAGGTCTTGCCCTTGATGTCTCCGGCCTGCTTCATCATGAACTTATGCCATCCCTGCACCATGTGCATGGACATTACCTCGTTCATGTCGTCGTAGTATTCCGCGATCTCGGTGAAGGCGTCCTTGACGAACTCCTCCTTACCCTCGAACTGGTTGCCGGTCTTGAGCTCCTCTGTCATTCAGATCACCATGGGGATGATATTCAACTCTAAAACATATCCTATGACCAGCAGCAGCCCGAAATGCCAATTCAGCTTGAAGCACAGGGGGACCAGCATGAAGCTGGCGTGCGGATCGGTGGGCGCTTGCTTGCTGTTCTTGTAAACTGTGTATCCGTCGTACAGCGTGATGAAGGCCAATGCGCATCCGAGTGGTGCGACCCCGCATAGGATGAGTGCGGCCAGAATAGGGAACGATACCAGGCTCTCGAAGAGGTATATCTTCATCCCTGTCTCGTAGGGGAAACGGCCCAGCAGAGTACCTGCTCCAGCCTTCTTGTCCTCCCAGTAGTCCCTCATCTCGTTGCCTGCCAGGACTCCGGTGATCATGAAGGTGTTAGGAAGCCCGAGCAGCAATGGCTCCCAGGCGAATATCTCTCCGGTCAGTACGCAGTTGGTCCCCAGGGGCATCAGGAGCCCCATCATCACGAAGACGCTGATCTGGCCCATGCCGTGGTATTTGTAGGACAGTCCTACGGTGTATGTCCCGGCTCCCAGAAGTCCGAGGAGCCCGTAGATCAGGATCCCCCATCCGGAATACCAGATGAAAATCAGTCCGAGCAGGGCGGTGACCCCAAGGCACGCGAGTCCCGCGTAGAGAACCTTCTTGGGGCTGAGGACGCCTGTGACGAGCTCAGGCGACCTGGTCTCGTTCTCGACGGTATCCACTCCAGTCTTGAAGTCCCCGTAGGTGTTCAGGATGTTGGCCGCCGATTGAAGGAGGCATCCTCCCAGGATGATCAGGAGGAACATCGTCACACTGAGGACGTTCACCTCTGCCGTCTGGAATGCGACCGCTCCTCCGATAAGGACGGGTATGATGGCCCCATGAAGGGTCCAGGGTCTGAATACATTCCACCATCCGGCTTTAACCGGTCTGACGTCGGCCATGTCTGACAATCCCAATTATGTTATTTATGAATTATTTATCGATAATCGATAAATATTGATTAGGTCATGATGCATCTATGAAAGCGATCACTCTGTTGACCAGCAGTGCATTCATGATGATGGCGGCCATGTTTGTCGCTCTTATCACCAACTTCTGCGGCTGGTTCCCCGGAGACGTATTGGACGCAGGACTGCGTTCAAATCTGACAATCCTCACCCTCGTGGTCATGCTGACCCTTTCGATGTCGAGGATACCGATGCAGAACCTGAATCCCCTGAAATACGGGAAGTCCATGGCCAGGGCCATACTGCTCGGGATGGTCGTCGCTTCCATAATCCCCTTGGCAGGATACCTGCTTCTCAAGGATACGGAGTATGCCGCTCAGGCCGCTGGTCTGGTGTTCATCGCAGCCACTCCGTTCGCAGGATCCGTTCTGCCGCTGTCCATCATCCTCCGCGGAGATGCGGAGCATGCTGCCAGAGGCACCATAGTGATCTACATCCTCTCGCTGATCTGGATCCCATTCATCGTTTGGCTCGCCCTCGGAGATTCCGTGGACATGCAGTTCCTTATCATCACGGTCATCGAGCTCATCGGCGTGCCTCTGGTATTGTCCAGGGTATTGGCGAGATTCGACATCGGCAAGGAGACACTCGCTGTCTTCCTCAACTGCTGTATCTTCTTCATGGTATGGCTGTCCGTCGGATCAACCAACTTTGCGGGCAATGCCTGGTGGATCTTCCTGGCGTTCCTGATCATCGCCGCCCTGAGGTCATTCGGTCTCGGTACCGCCGTCGAGGTCATTGAGAAGAGGGCCGGAATCCTCTGGGGCCAGAGGGTCACTGATATCCTGATGACTTCATACAAGAACAAGGGTGTGGCGATCGCTCTGTGCGTAGCCCTCTATCCTCCGGGAATGGTCGCTATAGCTACGTCCATCCTCGTGGAGATCACATGGGTAGCATTCATGGATTCGGTTCTGTTCTCGAAGAAGAGGATGGAGAGGGAGCTGGCGTCAGAGGGCAGCGTCTGAATCGTCTTCCTCGATGTACTCGAGGATGTCCCCGGGCTGACAGTCCAGGGCCTTGCAGATCCCGTTCAGGGTGGAGAATCTGATAGCGCAGATCTTCCCGGTCTTGATGTTCGACAGATTGACATTGGAGATGCCCACCTTCTCGGCGAGCTCGTTGAGGGACATCTTCCTGTCCGCCATCACCCTGTCCAATCTGAGGATTATCGCCATTGTATCACAACGTGTGGTCCGATTCGTCCTGCAGCAGGAATCCGTAACGGAAGATTATGGTCAGGCAGTACATCACGACCGAGATAAGGGCGCATACCAGCAGGATGCAGATCGCGATTATCTCATCGCCCCTGCATAGGTATTCAAGAATCGTGAGGGGAACCGCAGACGCAAGGAAGGTCAGGGAAACGAGCTTGAATCCCTTAGGGGTGTCCTCCATGAACGGGCTGTGCTCCCTCTGGATGGAGGCCATGATGTCATGGATCACCTTCACGGTGACGAACATGGCAAGGAACGCCACCGCCATCTCCAGAGTACCTGAAATCAGCGAGATGTCGGATCCTCCGCATTTGATAAGATCAGAGAACATCGAACGGATGTCCGGTGACGAGAAGGACAATGCCCCCAATGCGATGACGGCAACTGTGAGGGCGAGGAATGCGATCTCGCCGATCAGCATTACGACAGATGCGTATCTGCACACTTTCTTCAGGGTATGGAGGTCCCCTCTCATGGATACAGGGATGCAGTCATGGGGAATAATGATAACGGTTAAATGGTGGCCAGAGATAACATCCTCTGAAGTGAAGTGAAGATGGATTCCCAACACTATCCGAAATGCTTTGTGAGATCGTTCCTCGCCGGTATGGCAATAGGACTCGGCGGCGCTGTGCTGCTGGGGACAATGGGCATAAATCCTGAGCTCAAGTGGGTAGGGGCAATCCTGTTCTCTATCGGACTTTTCACCGTCTTCACATTCGGTCTCGATCTGTACACCGGCAAGGTCGGATACATGTTCGACGACAAACCCTGGACATACGGCATCGATCTGCTGATCATGCTGGTCGGTAACTTCTTCGGAACGATGTTCATCGCATTCTGCATGCCTATGGCGGACCAGTTCATCCCCGGATTCATCGATGGAAGGCTGGCCATGCTGGACTCGCCCGTTACGGTGGTCCTCAAGGGAATCTTCTGCGGTATCCTGATGTTCATCGCAGCGGACGTCTACAAGACGAAGAAGAGTTACCTCGGAGCGTTCATCTGCGTTCCCGTCTTCATTCTTGCGGGATCGGAGCACAGCATTGCGGACATGTACTACTTCTGTGCGGCGGGAGCATACTCCCTGGAGGCACTCGCATTCATCCTCCTGGTCGCATTGGGTAACGCGATCGGCGGAGTGATAATCCCCGTTTGCAGGAAGTACATGTACGAGGAAGCCTGAGCTCACTCGTCGCTTGAACCGGAACGGACCTTCACGGCCATCCCCTTCTTCATCTGCCTTATCTCAAAGGGCACCAGGAACGCACGTCCGGTTGCCACGGGATTGTCGTCCTTGTCTGTGACGATGACCTCCTCCATGGGGCGGATCTCCGGATCGCATTCCGTTACGAACTGGGCGAAGACGTTGCGTCCGTCCGCGGCGAAGGGAACGGCATCATCCGTCACCTGGACCCTCATGTGGGGCTTGGGAACGGCTTTCACGATCCTCTTCGCTCCCTCGAGCTTGAGTGTGTACAGTCCGTCGCCTGCGCGCATCGAGAGGACGTGCTCCCCGTCGGAGATGACGTTCCTGATCTTGCCGGTCTTCTTGCTGGTGACGAGCTCAACAGGCTCTCTGAAAAGTGCATCTGCGGCCTCGATGCCGAACTGATATCTGGCCACAGCCTTCGCCCTGAGCATGTCCGCGTTGTACTCCTCGGTTCCGTCCTCAGGGATCTGATCCTGGAGGATGACCTGCTTGACACCCATCATGCTTAGGAACTGATATGTGAGCCTCTCGGATTCCGTTTCGGTCTCCATGTCAGGGATCTGGGGGAAAAGCGACTGCGCCAGGGGATAGAGCTCATCCAATTCTGCCGGAACCGGTCCGAATGGCGAGACGACGATAGGCGTGTAACCTGCTTTCCTGGCCTTGTCGAACTCCTGCTCATAGGGCCTGCTGTAAGGCTTACCGTGTGTGTCCTCGAAGAGGCATACCTTGTCAGTGGGCAGGACATACCTGGTCCCGAGCCTGTCGAGGTATCTCTTGAATACGGGACGGATCCTCGTCTCTGAACCTGTGTAGAATATCGCACCGTCACGGCTGATGGGGTCGTACTGCTCCAGGACATCCTGGTAGTCCCTCAGCTTCCTCAGTGCTTCAAGAAGGGCGGGGTGCGCACGGCATCTGATCTCCGCCAGCTCCCAGAGGCGTCCCTCACGGATGTATCTCCTGACGAGGTTGAGCTCCTGGACGATCTGGTAGAGGTTGTGCTCAGCGATGAGCTTGGTCTTCTTGCCCTTCTCCATCTTCCTGAGCTCCTCGAGGGAGTGTCCGCGGCATGCGGGGCAGTTGCAGTCCAGGGATTCCATGTCCGCTAAACGGAACGTTCCGTCGACGAACATCATCCTCTCGTCGCGAGCGAATTTCGCATAGGAGGCGGAATCGAAGAAATCGCATCCCATCAGCGCTGCGAATGCGAGGATCATGGGGTGACCGGCACCGAAGAGGTGGACCGGACGGTTGGGGTTCAGGCCCTTCTTGCTGGATATTATGACGTCCACGAGCTCTGCGTATCTGTACTGCTCCATGAGGGGAACAACACCTCCGATGGGGTGGACGTCGATGTCCATTTCCGCCATCCTCCTAGCGCAGTCCTCCCTGAGGTCCGGGTAGATGGAGCCCTGTGCGACTCCGTTGATCATCATTTCGCCCTTCATCTCGCAGGCCTGCTGCGTCCTCTCGAGCGTGACCTCGATGGATTCCGCAGTCTGCTCCTTGGTCCAGTACGGCTCGGTGAAAATGTCGAGAACAGTTCCGATGTCCGTGCCTATGGATTTCTGGAATTCCACGATCTCCTCGTTGGTGAGCTCCACCTCGCCGTACATGTGACTCTGGAATGTTCCGGAGTCGGTCATGATGATCCCGGGGAAATCCAGCATCTCGTGGAGTCCGACGGCCTGGGCCTTCTCCTTGAGTTCGGGCGTGTTCTTTATGATGTATGAGTTCGTGATCAGTGACTTGAAGCCGAAGGTGTCGTAGAGTTCCCTTGCAGGCACCGTGTTGATCTTCGGATTGATTACCGGGAACAGCGCCGGAGTCTCCATGGAGCGTCCTGAATTGGTGGTGAATTTTCCGATACGGGCGAGCCCGTCCCTTCTGATGATCTCGAACATTAGTTCAGAGGATATGGACGACGTTTATAACCAGTTCGTTAAAAACCTGACTTTGACACATCGCAGCGATCCGGCTGACCGATCGGTGAAGGTCTCTGTACGTGCCTCTCCGCCTATCACGGCGGTCGGCGATTCGTCCTTTGCAGGAACGGGGTGGCCGGTCCACCCCCTGTGAAGTATATTGATTGCCGCATTGACATCCCTGTCCACGGTGAGGCCGCAGCAGGGGCACATATGTATGCGGGCATCCAGCTTCTTCTTCACTTCCGCTCCGCATTGGGAACACATCTGGGAAGTCCCTCTGGGATCGACTTCGATCACCCTCTTGCCGGCGCATTCTGCCTTGCTTTGGATCCTGTTTCTCAGCAATCCCAGGGAACTGTTGA
>SUTB01000002.1:28719-224558 GCA_015063125.1 Thermoplasmata archaeon | reverse complement strand
ATGATAGGCGGAGAGGCACGTACAGAGACCTTCACCGATCGGTCAGCCGGATCGCTGCGATGTGTCAAAGTCAGGTTAGAGAGATTCTCGATGGTCTCGCGGATCCATGTGTCCGATGTCTCGTAACTGTCCGACTGGGCGTACAGCTTGATCACACCCTTCACGTTGGAGTGCCTGACGAGGATCCATCCCTTGTCGTTGAAGACTTTGATGCCGTCCACGAGCTCCATTCTCTCTCCCTCGTGTTCGGCCTTGAACCTGTCCAGGATCCCGTTGATCTCCTCCTCGGGACACTCGAACGATCCTCTGGAGATGCAATAAGTGGGGAACGGTTCGACCAGCTTGGACATCGGCCCTTCCTTCACGACGATCTCCAGCATCTTTGCCATCGCCAGGATGGAATCGCATGTTTGGATCTCGCTAGGGATCACGGTGCAACCGAAGATGTCCCCTCCGAACACCGCCATGTTCTCCTTGACCTTCCTGACGACTGTCTGCTCTCCTATGGTGCAGAAGATTACTAGTCCGCCGTTTTCATTGACGACATCCTCCATCAGCGTAGAGGAGTTGATGGGCATGACGACCTTTCCCTTGTTCTTGGCGAGCATGTTCTTCGCGAAGATGGCGAAGCTCTTGTCTCCCTGCACAGGCCTTCCGTCCTCCGAGACGAATAGACAATGGTCCGCATCCATCTCTATTGCGATACCTAGATTCAGATTCTGGCTCTTCACTATGTCCCCGAGCTTGATCATCCTCTCCCTGTCCATGACGGAGCTGTCTCCGCCGATGGTAAGACGGTCGACCGATAGCTTCATGAGGAGACCGGATATGATCTTCGCAACCGCCACATTACGGCAGTCTACACAGACCCTCAGATTGGCCTGGCGGATGGCTTCGGCATCCACCTTGGAGATGACGTGATCGATATAGCTCTCTGCGATGTCGGCGACCTTGTATATCCTGCCGACCTCCATAGCAGGGACCTGTTTGTTCTGGGCCATGATGGAATCCATCGTTATCTTATCGAAGATGGGATCCTCGATTCCTCCGGCCTTCAGGACCCTGAAACCGTTGATCTGCTGACCGGCGAAAGTAGCTGTGATGTTGACGCCCGCCTTGATATCGGGATTGTGGACCATGTGGTACTGCATCAGGGGTGTAGGAACGATTCCCAGGTCCATGACGTCGCATCCGACGGACATTATACCCGCTACCAGTGCGGATTTCAGCATGATGTTGGAAGGACGTCCGTCCATGGCCACGGCCACTGGAGACCCATAGGTGAGACCGATGGTCTTACCGATCTTCAAAGCGATCTCGACATCCAACTCATCGTTGATTATGCCCCTTACGGTGTTACTTCCTGCAAGCAGTGTCATAGCTTACCCGTCGTTCCCAGCGCCCGCACCACAAATAATAGCGGGCGACCCAATAGACGTCTTAGACCTATGGTCTAATAAATAACTTCGGTCACCAGGCACGAATAATGACTGATATTGTACAGACTCTGAACCCGAACCGGCCGGCAGGTACTGTGGATGGGTCTTCCCTGCCGCCGATCCGGAGTTTTCAGAGATTGCTGGACCTTTCCTTGATCCAAGCCTGGATGTCCTTTATCCTGGTGCTTCCGATGCCGAAGTACTCGGCGAACTTCTTGGTGGTGGTCAGCTCCCAGGTGTTCCCGGCCCTCTTCCTGGCGACGAAATCCATCTCCACCAGGGTGTGCACGTCCTCGTACACGCGGGGTCCGCGGAGCTTCAGCAGCTCGGCCTGAAGGACAGGCTGGTAGTACGCGATGGTCGTGAGGGTGCGCAGCACTCCTCCGGACAGCTCCGCCTTGGCGAAGGTGCCGGTGACCTCAGTGTACTCAGGTCTGAGCATCATCCTGTACTCGGTGCCGATCTTGGCGATCTGGATGGCGGAGTCCCTGTCGTCGTACTCCCTGCGAAGGTCCATCACGGCTGTCCTGACCTCCTCCACCGGGAGGTTGGTCTTGGCCGCTATGTCGGATATCTTCAGGTTCTCGGAGGCAGAGTACAGGGCCGCCTCCACCGCGGCCTTCACATTCACTTCACATCACCGCTTCGATGCGTCCGGCGATGCTGTCCTCGATGGTTCCGGAAGCACCCTCGGTCATGATCTCGACGAAGATGTCGCCGTAGGGCAGCGAGTCCTGCCAGACGTTGAGGCGTCCGACCCTGACCAAGTGGAGGATCGAGACGAAGGTCTTCAGGTTCTCCTTCAGGTCGTTGGTGTACAGGTCCTCGATGCAGATCTGTCCGGTTCCGAGCTTCTGGATCCTCGCCCAGACCTGCTCGACGTCCCTGGCGTCGTCCTCCTCGTGGGCCTTGTTGTCGAACTTGGTCGGCTCCTTGGCCTTCAGCTGTGACCTTACGCGCTCCCTCTCCTGCTGGATCTCGATCTCGGCCCTGGCCTCCTCGAAAGCATCGATAAGCTCGTACATGGTGACGGGGCGCACAGGCTCCCTCTGGAAGGCCTCGGTCAGGATGACCTCGGGGACCACCATGGTCTCCTCATCCTCGTAGAAGAAGCTGTCATCGATGTCCATTCCGAACTCCTCGATCGGAGGCTCGGAGAGGGTCCTGGTCGAGTCCGACTGCATCCTCAGTATCTTCCATGCCATCAGCATCAGCTTTCCGGCCACTATCATGTCGAAGGCGTTGCTGACGACCTTCGAGTTGTACATCTTGACGAACTCCGAGAGGTTGATCTCCCAGGGGTCGATGCCGTTCTCCAGCACCAGGCTGAACACGGAACGGATCGCCTCGTCGACGGGGTCGGGGAGCCTCTCCCCGTTCTCCGCCTTCGAGAGGATGTCCATGTATCCGCCTATCCTCTGGTAGGTCTCGGTGTTCTCGCTCATTGCCTTGTGGAACAGCAGGTGCTGCTCCAAATCCTCTATCCTTACGTTCCCATCCATTTCAGTTCGCCTCGTTTTCCTTTACAGCCTCCTCCTCGTATTTAGAGACCTCAGCCAGATCGGGCTGTATTATGATCTTGCTGATGCCTGTAGGTGGCCTGGTTACCCCGATCAGCTGATCGGCGACCGCTAACGCGACCTTCCTAAGGGACACCTGAATGAACTGTGCCTTCTGCGAGCTCTCCTTGACCCTATGGGCCACCATCTCCGAGTTGACGGAATCCAGGAACATGTCGACCTCGTCGAGCACGTAGAACGGCGAGGGTTGGTATTCCTGTATGGCGAAGATGAAGGAGAGCGCCGTGAGCGACTTCTCTCCTCCCGAGAGAGCCTCCAGCCTCAGGAGCTTTCCGTTCCTGGGCTTCGCATTTATGATCAATCCGCCGTTGAACGGGTCCTCCTCGTCCTCCAGCGCCATGAACGCCTCCCCTCCTCCGGAGAGCTGGGCGTAGATCTTCTTGAAATTCTCGTCGACCGCCGTGTAGGCCTGCATGAAGAGTCCCTTCTTCTTGTCCTTCAGCGAGTCGGTGAGCGCTGTGAGCTCAGCGATGTTCTTGTTGAGCTGCTGAACCTGCTCGTTCAATGCGTCCAGGCGGCCCTTCTTCTCGTCATAGTCCTCTATGGCGCGGAGGTTGACGTTACCGAGCGCGTTGATCGTGGCCTCGCAGCTCCTGATGATGCGCTTGATCTCCTCCTCGGAGGGTATGGGCTGGGCGACCTCGAACGTGATGGCGTCCACCTCTTCCTGGTTCTGCCTTATGATCTCGGCGAGCTCCAGCATCTGGGCCTTGAAGCTCGTGATCGTGGCCTGGGCGTTCTCTATGGCCATGGCCTTGTCCCTGACCTGCGTGTCCAGTTCGTACCTCTGGTTGGTGAGGTCATCCTTCTTGTTGCGCAGATCCTCGAGACCGCCTTCCATCTCCGCCTCTATGGCGCGGAGGGCCTCGAGGTCGACCTTGAGACGCTCCATGATCTCCTTGCTCTCCTCGATGATGCGCAGGTCCTCCTCTATGTTGGAGTTGACCTTGTCGAGCTGCATCTGCGTGGACTCGTTCTGCTTCTTGAGACCGAGGATCTCGGTATCGGCTCCTCCGATCTGGAGCTTGTAGTCTGATATCGTCTGGGTGAGGTTGTAGAGCTCATTGCGGACGTTCTGTATCCTGTTCTGCAGGTCGGCAGGCGCTATCTCCGCGATACGGTTCCTGATCTTCGTCCTCTCATCCGTGAGGGCTGTCATCTTCTCGGTCAGGCTGTTGAATTCGGCCCTGGCGTCCGCCAGATCCCTGTCCGTGGACTCATACTTCACCCTGGCCTCCTGCAGGGACTGCTGGGCTTCCTTCTTGGTCTTCTCCAGCTCGGTGATCTTGGCCTTGAGGCCGGCCACCTTCTCCCTCTGCTCCATTCCTGACGAGGATGACTTCCTCATCTCGTCATCGGCACCGCGTATCTCGTCACGGATCTTCCTGAGCTCCGCCTTCACGTTCTCCAGTGCCTCGGATGCCTTCCTGAGCTTCTCTCCCAGCTCGGTCAGCTCGTTCTCCGATGCCGCACCGAACTTCATCATCTTCTGCTGGTTGATCGTTCCTCCGACCATGGCTCCGGATGCCTCTATGAGCTCTCCGGCCTTGGTGACGATCCTGATTCCGCCCATGATCCTGCGGGCGGTGTCCATGTCCTTGACGACCAGCGTGTCGCCCAGGACATACCAGAATGCGTTGTAGTACTTCTGGTTGAAATCTATGAGGTCGATTGCGTATCCTTCGGAATCCTTCTCGCTCATGATGGCCTTAGCCCTCGGCTTTCCGCCCATCATCTTCGTGAGCGGGAGGAACGTGACCCTTCCGAGCCTCTCCTTCTTGAGGTATGCGATCGCATCTGCGGCCACCTGATCATCGTCCACTACGACGGCCTGCATCTTTCCGCCTGCGGCCACGGAGAGGGCGACCTCGTAGCCCGCATCCACCTTGGCCAGCTCCTGGATAGTTCCATGGATTCCGGGCATCTCGCCCCTGTTCCTGAGGGCCAGGATGGCCTCGACGGCCATGCTTCCCTGGTTCATCCTATCGGATACCTTCTTCTCGGCCTGCAGCGCCCTGTACTCCTCGTCGATCTTGCGGTAGGCGTTGTTGAGGTCGATCTCCTGCTTCTCCAGCTCGGACTCCTTGCCCCTGAGCTCCAGGATCTTCGCCCCGAAGTCCTCCAGGCTCGGTCCGGCCGCTGCCTTCTCCTGATCCAAGGACCATTTGGCGTCCTTGATCTCGAAGTCTATGCTCTGAATCTTCTCATCGAGAGAGGCGTATACGTTGTGAGCCTCCTCGGATGCCGCTTCCGCCTTGGCGTACTTGCCCTGCGTGGCCATCAGCACCTCGGAGCACTCGTCCGTTTCCTTCTCTACCTTCTCCAAACGCTGCTGGAGCTCCTTCTGCTCTCCGCCGGCGTTCGATATGAGGTCGGAGACCTTGCGCTCCTCCTCCTCTGCCTTCGCCTTGGCCTGCTGGGCCTCGGTCAGCTTGATCTCCAGTTCGGCCTTCGTCTCCTGAATGGCCTTGGCCTGGATGTTGTTGCCTGAAATGGTCTCCTCGAACTGCTGCTTGAAGTTCCTGTTATCCTCAAGGTCGGACTCCGTGGTATCGATCTTGTCCTTCTTCGTGGCGTAATCGATCTTGGTGGTCTCGATCTTCTCCTTGAGCTGCCTGTATTCGGGACCTATCTTGCTCTCTATCTCGTCCTCGACGTCGCGGATCTCCTTGAGCTTCGCATCCCTCTTGGCCTCGGCCTCCGCCTTCTCGGCGGCGAACCTCTGGATGTCCTGGTTGCGCTTCTCGATCTGCTCCGCCTGGGCATCGTACGATGCCTTGGACATCTGCAGCTTCCTGTGGGAGTGCTGCGCCTTCGCCATGTCAAGGGCATCCTTGACCTCGACGTATTTCTGAGCGTTCTCGCGCTCCTTCTCGAGCTTCTTCACGTCATTGGTGAGCTCGGTGACAACGATGTTGATCCTGTCCAGATTCGCATTGGCCTCGGTCTTCTCGGCCTCCGCCTTGTCGATGTCCGCATCGAAGCTGGCGATTCCCGATATTCCGTCGAGTATGCCCCTCCTCTGGGTGTTACCCATCTGGACGATGTGGGTGACATCTCCCTGCTGGACGAGGTTGTAGCCCTCTGCGCTGATCCTGGCCTTGGTGAGAAGGTTGTCGAATTCGGTGAGGGTGGACTTCTGGTCGTTGATGTAGAAGTATGAGCTGTAATCCTGGCCGTTGTCGGACATCTTGATGTAACGGGTCAGCCTGACCTCGTCGTCATCCCAAGGCATCATGCGGTCGGTGTTGTCGAAGATGAGAGAGACCTTCATGAACGAAGCCTTGTTCTTGCTCTTCCCGCCGTCGAAAATCAGGTCGGTCAGTCTTCCGGCGCGGACGGCCTTGGGGCTCTTGGGTCCCAGGACGAAGAGGATCGCATCCGTGATATTGGACTTACCGGAACCGTTGGGTCCCGTGACCGCGGTGTAACCCTCCATCAGCGGAACTACGACTTTTCCGCCGAATGACTTGAAATTCTCCATCTCGACTGTTTTTAGGTGCAACCGATCCCCCCAACTGGAAACAGCCGACTTATCTGCCGGCCGATCCTATCGAACGTTTACCGCCGGTTGTGCATCCCTTGCGCCCGCGCTATTCGATTAAATAATAATGCGCACGATGGTATTTAAATAACATTATGAAAAGCGGGCGTATGGCTCAGTCTAGGAGAGCAGGTATGTCCGCAACCGAATCCAACACCACCGTGGGCTCGATGTCCGAGGACTCGAGATCGCTCCTCGAAGTCTCTCCGCTGAGGACCAATATGGAAGCGATACCCGCGAGGTTCCCCATCCTGATGTCGGTGTATAGACGGTCCCCGACCATGACTGTCCCCTTGGGATCCACTCCCATCTCACCGGCGGCCATATCGAGCATGAGACTGCTCGGTTTACCGATGATCACAGCAGTAGTCTGGCACATCTGTTCGAACATCCTTATGAAGGGTCCGATGTCTATGTCGTAATCTGTTTCCGTGGGGCATACGTCGTCAGGGTGGGTGGCGATGAGTTCCGCCCCCTTCATCAACGCCTTGTACGCCTTGTTGATCTTCTCGTATGTGATGGTGCGGTCGAACGTGAGGTACACGATGTCGGGATCGTCCTCGACCACATTGACGCCCATCGACCTGACCTCCTCGGTGACATCCGGCGAGGCTACCACATACACCCTCTTGCCGGGACGCTGCGTGGCCACGAAACGGGCCGTTGCGATGTTGGAGGTTAGCACATTGTCCGAAGTGACATCGAACCCCATGCGGACCAGCTTGTCGCTGTAATAGGAACGGGAATGGGACGAGTTGTTCGTCAGGAACACGAAGGGTATCCCCTTGTCCTTCAGAGCCTTGATGAAATCGGTAGCTCCGGGAATGAGCTCGCTGCCTTTGTAGACCGTTCCGTCCATATCGATCATGAATCCAGTGAATCTCATCTCAGCAGCTCTCCTATCATCTCTATGGTCCTTCTCAGCTCCTCTCTCGAGGTCTTGTTGTAGATGGTAGCGGCAGGGTGGTAGGTCGGTATGAACTTGATGTCCCTGTCGCGTATCCTTATCGTCGTGGGGACGTTCGCAATCTCGTCCATCTTGCCCTCGTATCCCATGAGGTCGCGGCATGCCGATTTCCCCAGACCGATGACTACCTCAGCATCGTAAAGCTCCGATTCCAGGAACGGCCTGCATGCCGCCATCTCCTCGGATGTCGGGTCCCTGTTCTTGGGGGGCCTGCACTTCACCGTATTGGTGATCAGGACGTCCGAACGGCTGAACCCCGCGTCCTTCATCATCCCTTCCAGGATCTTGCCTGAACGGCCGACGAACGGCCTTCCCTCCAGGTCCTCGTTCTCCCCGGGAGCCTCCCCGACGAAGATTATCCCTGAATCGAAGCTGCCGTCCGGCAGGACGATATTGGTGCGGCCTTCGCACAGTCCGCAGAGGCTGCAATCGGGTTCGGGCCTCATCTCTTTTCCTTCACGATCTCCGAGGCCTTTACCAGGGAATAGAATTTGACGCCGATCTCGGCATAGTTCTGCTCACCGCCACTCTCGCGGTCGATGACCGACATAGCATTCTCCACCACGGCCCCGTTCTCGCGGAGCGTCTTGATGGCTGCGATGCTTGATCCTGCGGTAGTGACCACATCCTCGACCACAAGGACCTTGTCCCCGGGGTTGAGGTCTCCCTCGATGAGCTTTCCTGTTCCGTGGTCCTTCTTCTCCTTGCGAACCATGACGTAGGGAATGCCGGTTGCCAACGAGAGCGCGGCCGCCAGAGGGACCGATCCGAGAACGACCCCTGCGATCCTGTCCGGACGGAGGTTCTCGTCCTGCATCTTCTCCGCCATGAGGACGGAGATCATGTAGAGGACCTTCGGGTTGGTACTGGCCTTCTTGATGTCTATGTAGTATTCGCTCTTGGCACCGGATGCCAGCGTGAAGTCTCCGAACTGGAGTGCTCCACAGTCCTTCAATGCAGTTGTGAGTTCGTTCATGTGATCACCACGGCTCCTTCTTGAGCCCCATCTTGAATCCGATAATGTTCACGATGCGATGGATGAAGAACATTATCAATAATATGAAGATCAGGGCGGCCAGATGCCATCCCTCTATGTAGGTCGCGTAGACCCATCCGGGGAAGAAGAGTGCGGTCACCAGGAATGCACCGATGACGAAATCGTACTGGTCCAGGACAGGCGCCTTCTGACCCCTCTCCATGCCGAACCTCCTCTTGATGAATGCCCCGCACAGGTCGCCCAGGACCGCTCCGAAGGCGAGGCAGAACAGGATCCCGACATCGGACCAGAATGAAGGTCCGTATCCTCCGTAGTTCTCCGGATCCCAGAGGGAACCGATGCCCATCAGGATCAATCCCAAGAGAACTCCAGAAAGGCCTCCTCCGAAGAATCCTCCCCATGATTTGCCGTCACCGAAGATACGCTTGCCTCTCCAGGATTTCCCGAAATCCATCTTGGTCTTTGACTTCTTCCCGAAGACTACGGCTGCGGAGTTCGGGACCATGGCCGGCAGGAAAAGCCAAAGCCCGGTCACCATGATTGTCAGAATCTCCAGTATCTCCATTCAGGCACCTTGCATCCAGATATGGGATTGCAGTTAATATCATATCGCTCACCATCCGTCACGGTTTTCTATTCCCTCGCCGATAGGCACATATGCTCGTATTGGACAGCTCCGCATTCTTCTCGATGGATGCCTTACCCGAAGAGGAACACGTGTGTCCCCCAGGCGTCATCAGGGAGCTGGAGAAGTACGATGATCCCCGTCTATCGCTCTGGGGCGACATGGTTAAGGTCTCCGAATGCTCGAAGGAGTCCCTTCAGAAGGTCGAGGAGGCCGCCAAGAAGACCGGCGACATAGGGAGGCTATCCCCTGTCGACATGACGGTGCTGGCACTGGCTGTCGATGTCAACGGGACCATATGGTCCGACGACTACTCCATTCAGAATGTGGCAAGGGTGATGGGGCTCGGTTTCAAACCGGTCGGAATGAAGGGGATAGAGAAGGTCGTCAAGTGGAACTACAAATGCATAGGCTGCGGCAAATGGTTCAAGGAGAAGTACCCTGAATGCCCTGTATGCGGTTCCCCGATGAAGGCCTGCAGAAGGAAATGATCACGGGAAGATGCGCTTGCATCTGATCAGATTGCCCATCCTGCGCTTGCCGAGGATCCTCATGCACATCTTGGTGGTGGCATCGGATCTGAAGGCGAAGGTGTCCGCGAGCTTCTTGTTGAGAGCCGCCATCTTGAGAGGGGGATCCATGATCTCCCTCCACTGCGTCTCATAATTCTGGAGTGATGCTCCGTTGATGACGTTATCCGCCGCTACCAGACCGCATATGCGGCCTGCGATCATCGCCAGGGGGATTCCTCCTCCGTTGACTGATATCACCTGACCGGCTGCGTCTCCGACGACCATTCCGTTGCCGCTGACGGTCTTGGGGATCGGGCCTTCGCTGGGAACGTACTTCCCGTATACCTTGCCCTCGGCCTTGAAACCGTGCCTGACCATGAACTTGTCGAAGTATGATGAGAGGGTGCCGTCTGCGAACTTGGGAGAGAATCCTACACCGACGTTCGCACGTCCGTCCTTGGGGATGATCCACCCGTACGCACCGGGCGCGATGCCACCGAAGAACATCTGAGTGTAAGGTTCGAAATCCCCTTTGACCTGGGCGGTCACCGCAGGATAGGGGTTCCTGTTCCTCTGCAATCCAAGAGATTGGGCGACCCTCGAACCGGGACCGTCCGCTCCCACGAGCACCTTGTACTCGATCTCGCCCTTGTCGGTGACGGCGACGCCGTCCCTGATATCGTTGAAGGCCTGACCGAGACAGAGCTCTGCTCCGGCCTCCACCGCCAGATCGGCCAGGTACTGATCGAACCTGTCCCTGTCTGTGGTGTATCCGTTGAACTCCAGCGTCGTGACCCTGTCATCGGGATCGATGAGGTTTATCCCCACGGTATTCAGGCAACGAAGGTCCTCCGGAATGTCGAAGAGGGACTTCATGTCCCTGAGCTTGGGGAACATGTTCTGAATCTCCTCGTCGGAGGGCATGAACTCGCCGCACCTCACGGGGACTCCGACAACGGGACGCCTCTCGAGGATCTTGACCGATGCTCCGGCCTGTGCGGCGTATCTTGCGGTCACGCTTCCCGCCGGACCGGATCCGACGACCAGGACATCCACCTTCTCGGCCATGCTATCACATCGTGTCGATGAAACTCAATAATGAACTCTTATAATCCGAATCGGGAAGGCCGCTGATGATCTCCCTGGCCTTCTTACTGTATTCCTTGATGATATCCTCGCAGCGCTCCTGTATTCCCTCTGCCTTCATGGAGGATACGATCCTCTCTGCATCCTTCTTCTGGATGTCTTTGTCGGAGAAGGCCTGCTTGACCTTCTCTCCGATGCTCTCATCGGCCATCGCCAGACAGAGGGGCACTGTCGGGATTCCCTGCATCAGGGTGTCCATCTGTGCGATTCCCTTGCCGTTACCGAACAGGTCCTCGAGATCGTTACGGATCCTCAGTGCGATTCCCAGTCCCTCTCCCAGGACTCCCATCTCTGCGATGACGGATTCTTTCGCACCGGCCTCCTTGGCCGCGCATTCCATCATCACGCTGAGTTCGGATGCCACCCTCTTCTTGATGAGCTCCAGGCACTCGTCCTTGGTAACCGTGGAATCGCCGAGCCTGTCGGTTTGGCTGAATATTCCGTCGCTGATCATGGTGGAGACCTTCATGATGTACGGAGCGACATTGGGCGCCTTATCGTAGGCCATGCGGAATCCCATGATGTACATGTAATCGCCTGCGACGATGACCTTGGTGGTGGGAGGGATCTTGTGGAAGAGTTTCTTCTTCATCCCTTTAACGTTACCGTCCGCATCGATCATGTCGTGCATGTGGAGACCGTCGAAGACCGCTCCAAAGCTGGCTGCCATGTAGACCGCGGTATCGGAGTCCTTGCCTCCGTTGGCGTAGTATGATAGAATTCCGAGAGCGGGCCTGACCTTGTGATCGCGTGAGGCAATCATATCCTTGCACATCTCGTTGAGCTCGGGATAAGTGCGCATCACACCATCGATGAGGACCTCGTCGACGGACTCTACGTCCTTCTCGACTATGGAATACCAGCTCTCAGCCATTACACTGGTATCGGAGTGCCGTACTTAACTCTAACCGTGGAAGTGTAAGTCCTGAAAAAGATGAAAGGTAAGAGGTTTGGGTAAAGGGTTTATTGGATTGTCATCAGAGAGTCCAGGATGCTGCCTCGCAGAATCCGTACAGGAGATCGGGGTAGACTCCGAGCACGACGACGAAGATCAGACAGATCACGATCGCAACGGTGAATGCTGCGGGGATCTTGAACTTCTCGGTGCTCTCTCCCTTCTCGATGTACATCGCCTTGACTACCCTTGCGTAGTAGTAAAGCGAGATCGCGGAGTTCAGGACTGCCACGAATGCAAGCCACACCCACTCTCCGGATGCGTCTCCGGGGGTTCCCAGAGCCGATGCGAACAGGAAGAACTTGGAAGTGAATCCTGCGAGCGGGGGTATACCTGCAAGCGAGAACAGGAACAGCATCATGGCCGCTGCCAGGAAGGGTGCCCTCTTGGCAAGTCCCCTGTAGTCGGAGATCTTCTCACCGATACCGGCGCAGATGAGTGCACCGACGATGAGGAAGGCTCCTCCCTTCATGAACACGTGGGTGAACATGTGGAACATACCTGCTGCCATTGCCTCAGGAGTCATGACTGCCATGATGATCAGGATGTATCCTGCCTGAGCGATGGATGAGTATGCGAGCATCCTCTTGATGTTGTTCTGTGCGATGGCGACGATGTTTCCGACCGTCATCGTGAACGCTGCGATTATTGCGAAGATATACTGTGCGACCTCTCCGTAGATGGTTCCTAACGTTGCCGCTCCGATGAACATTACCAGGAAGACCTGGATGAACACAGCGATTCCCATCTTCTTGGATCCTGTTGCCAGGAACATGGAGACAGGTGAGGCTGCTCCCTCGTACACATCGGGTGCCCACATGTGGAACGGTACTGCTGCGATCTTGAATCCGTATCCTGCGATCATGCAGATGATGCCGATCATGAAGGCCCAGTTGAATTCCGTGTTGTAGGCGACGAAATCTGCGAGTGCGTAAGTCTCTGTCGTCTGAGCGATTCCGTAGATCATCGAGATTCCGTAGAGGGTCAGTGCAGTGGACATACCGCCTATGATGGCGTACTTCACAGCTGCCTCTGCGGACCTTCCGTCCTTCCTCTTCAATGCAACCATTGCATACGAGGAGATACTGGTCAGCTCGACTCCGACGAAGATGGTCAGCAGATCGTAGGATGTCGTAACGAACAGCATACCGGTCGTTGCACCGAAGAGCAGCGAGTAGTATGCTCCGGCATGGTTCCTGGTTGTCTCAACGCTTGAGTTGGAGACAAGCACTACGAGGAACAGGACGATCAGGAACAGGAGTCCCATGATCGAGCTGTACTCGTCGAAGTACACGCCAAGATAGTAGCCGACGTAGCCGTCGACAAGGAGGCACATGTCGATGAACATCGCGAAGATGACGAAGATCATGGCGATTGCCCATGTTGCAGTGTGCTTCTTTCCGAACATCTGGATGCCGGGCATCACGAGTGCTGCTATGACCAATACGATCATAGCTGCGAGAGGTGTAAGGTCACCGAATATCGATGTTATGATCTCAGCTACCATTTCAAATCACCCCCATAAGGATGGTGGAGTAGGATTCGATGTACTGGAGAGCCGCATCGGGCCACACTCCGAAGAATGCGACCAGGATTGACAGGACCGCCAGGGCCGCGAACTCGAAGTGCGCGACATCGTGAACCTTCGAAAGGTCGATCTTTGTGGTCTCGGGTCCGAACAGGGTCCTCTGCATTGCCCACAGGTAGTATCCTGCGGTCAGCATGAGGGACAGCATACAGAACAGGAGCATCCAGATCACATCGTTCTCGAGGATGAACTCATAGAACGCCATGATGACAGGGAACTCTCCCCAGAATCCGACGAGTCCGGGCAGTCCGAGAGATGCCATGAACGCGATCATCATGAATGTCGCATAGATAGGCATCCTTCCAGCGAGTCCACCGAGGAGGGGGATCTCTCTGGTTCCGACCTTGTGTCCGGTCATACCGCAGACCATGAACAGCATTGCGGTGATGAGTCCGTGTGCGAACATCTGGAAGACCGCGAATGTGATTCCGGCCTCGGACATACATCCGATACCGAGCATGACCATTCCCATGTGGCTGATGGATGAGAATGCAACCATCTTCTTGAGGTCTGTCTGTGCGATACATCCGTATGCTCCGTAGATGATGGAGACGATGGCGATCGCGATGATGACCCACTGCCAGACGTATGCTGCATCGGGCAGGGCCTCGATACAGATACGGATGATACCGTAGGATCCCATCTTCAGCATGACACCGGCCAGAAGGACGGATCCCTCGGTAGGTGCCTCTGTGTGGGCGTCAGGCAGCCAAGTGTGGAACGGTACTGAAGGCATCTTGACCATGAATCCGAAGAACAGCATGGCGAAGATGAGGGACTGAATAGTGATTCCCGCATCCGCGATACCGAGCTTGATGGCGTCGAACGAGAAGTTGACTGCCATTCCGGGCTCAACGGACTCGTAACCGAGTACGAAGATACCGATCAGCATGACCAGCGATGCTACGTGTGTGTAGATGAAGAACTTGATCGCAGAGTAGTGCCTGCGAGGTCCTCCGTACCATGAGATCATGAAGTACATCGGGATGAGAGTTACCTCCCACATGATGTAGAACAGGAAGTAGTCGGATGCGGTGTAGACACCCATGAGACCGACTTCCATCGCCATGATCAGGGCGTAGAAGTAGTTGTTGTTCTCCCTGTGCTCGTCCAACGAGAATACGTTGACGAGGAGGACCAGCAGTGCGGTCAGGAAGACCATCAGGATGCTGAGTCCATCGATTGTCAGAGAGTAGTTCATGATGAACGTCGATGTGCTAATCCACTCGAAGCTCTCGCTGAGATCGGCGAAGTCGCCGAACACTCCCAGCATAAGGAGCAGGGAAATGACGAGCGTCACTGCGGAGAATCCGATAGCGACGTACTTCGAGTACTTCTCCCTCGAACCGCCCATGAGCAGAGCGATTATCGCTCCGATCAGGGGGATGAGGATCAGACTTGAAAGAATCATACTCATATCAGAAACCTCCCAGTAATGCGAAGATCACAATGCAGAGCACGGATAGGACCGATACTCCGAGCAGCACGATGGACGAGTAGTCCTGGACGTGTCCGGTCTGGACCTTGCTGAGGACATCTCCTCCTCCGACGACTGCTGCGGACAGACCGTTGACTGTTCCGTCCACGATCTGTCTGTCGACGTAGTTGACTCCCTTTGCGACTCCGTAACCGAACTTCCATGAGATCTGGTTGTAGAGGTCGGGGAACCACCATCTCTTTGTGAGTGCTTTGTACAGTCCAGACTCTCCGTTCTTGTTGAACTTTCCGGGGTTGATGGACTGCTTTACGTACATGCCGTATGCGATGAGGATACCAATTGCCGCGAGCACCAGAGTGAGGTAGGTGTACGGGTTGGTGAACAGCTCGATTCCGTGCTCGGTTCCGTCGATCATGACTCCCTCGAATGCAAGCATCTGGTCGAGTCCGAAGAACATGAACAGTCCGCTGATCAGTGCGAATACCGCGAGGATGATCAAGGGGGTGGTCATTGTCTTGGGAGACTCTCCGTGGCAGTGCTGTGCGTTCTCGCGGGGCTCGCCCATGAAGGTCATGAACCACATGCGGAACATGTAGAACGCCGTCATGAATGCGGTAACGACTGCGAGGATCCAAAGGACGAGGAACCATGTGGTTGCGTCTCCGACACCGTGCTCGAATGCGAGCATAGCGGTATCGATGACCAGATCCTTGGACCAGAATCCGCTGAAGATCGGGATTCCAGCGATGGACAGACATCCGAAGAGCATGGTGATTGCTGTTATCTTCATCTTTCCGAACAGGCCACCCATCAGCCTCATGTCCTCTGTTCCGGTTCCGTGGATGACGGATCCGGAGCCCATGAACAGGAGTGCCTTGAAGAAGGCGTGGTTGACCATGTGGAAGCATCCTGCGAAGAATCCGAGCGCTCCGAGCTCGTAGTATCCGAGCGACCAGAGGTATCCTCCTGCTCCCAGAGCGAGGATCATGTATCCGAGCTGTGAGACGGTGGAGTAGGCCAGGACCTTCTTGATGTTCATGTTGTTGAGAGCCATGGTGGCTGCGATGAAGGCGGTTACGCCTCCGATGATGCCCACGAAGAGCATGACATTGCCGTCCATGACGTAGATGGGGAAGGCCCTTGCTACGAGGTAGACTCCGGCCTTAACCATGGTTGCTGCGTGTATCAGAGATGATACTGTGGTAGGACCTGCCATTGCATCAGGCAGCCAGTCGTGCAGAGGGAACTGAGCGCTCTTTCCGATGACTCCTCCGAACATGAGGAGGAGACCGAGGGTCATGAGCTCGGGGTTCGACTGTGCGACCTGCTCTGCTGCTGCGAACATGTCCGTGTAGTCCAAGCTGTGGAACAGGTTGAGGAAGATAAACAGGCCTCCCATGAGGCAGACATCTCCCATACGGGTGACGAGGAAAGCCTTCTTTGCTGCGGATGCCGCGTTGGCGGAAGCAGCGTCTCCCTCGTGGTGCCTGAATGACCAGAATCCGATCAGCAGGTAGGAACAGAGTCCCATGACCTCCCAGAAGATGAACAGCTCCAGGAAGTTGCTTGATACAATGAGTCCGAGCATTCCGGTAAGGAACAGCGAGACCTCGGCGTAGTACCTGTTCTTCCTCTCTCCCTGGTCGTGCATGTAGCCGATCGAGTAGATGAAGATCAGTGTCGAGATGAAGGACGAGAACAGCATCATCATGCATGTCAGTCCGTCGACGTAGTATCCGAGGTTCAGTGTGTAGTCGCCGATGGCGAACCACCTGATCGATTCGGTAATGGGAAGTCCCATTTCGTATTCGGAGCTGCCGAGGTACTCCACGCTGATCGCCAGTGCGATCAGGAACGAGAGCAGGGCTCCGGCTATTGCGATGTAACCACCCTTCTCGGGTGTCTTCCTTCCGATGATACCGATGATGAGGAAACACATCATAGGGATGAAAGGAACGAGCCATGTGTATTCAGCTATCATCTTACCACCTCATAGATGTGAGCTCAGCATCATCGAGCTCCGTGGACTTTCTAATCTTGTATGCGTTGAGCAGGATAGCGATTCCCACTGCGACCTCTGCCGCTGCGACGGAGATCGACATGATGACGAACGCCTGACCGACGATATCGTAGTTGAATGCCGCGAATGTGACGAAGTTGATGTTCGCCGCGTTGAGCATAAGCTCGATACACATCAGGACGACGATCGCGTTGCTCTTCGTCAGGACACCGTATGCCCCGATACAGAAGAGGATCGCTCCGAGGACGAGGAAGTACTCCATTGGAATCATTCTTCCACCTCCTCCTTCGAAATGACGACTCCGCCGACCATGGCTCCGAACATGAGCAAAGCCAAGGGGATCAGCACGAATCCGTACTCCTCGAACACAGCATAGGGCAGACTGTTCTTCTTGAGAGTTCCGTCAGGGTTGTATATGTCCAACCCAGGATCGTGTGTTGTTCCTGCAAATGTAGGTCCCCCCTGAGGCTCATCATAGTTCGTCTCGATGTTCGAGGCGAATATTCCTGCTACGAGGACCACCAGGAGGATTCCGACCACAACAAGGCCCTTAGAGGATCTCTTACTCATCGTCCTCATCCTCCTTTGTTACAATGTATCTTCTTGTCAGCATGACGCTGAATGCGAACAGGATGGTGATAGCACCAACGTACACCAGCATCTGGATGACTCCGAGGAACTCCGCCTCCAGGAAGAAGTAGAAGAGTCCTACGCAGAAGAAAACCAGAGCGAGGTAGAACGCGCTATGCATGACCTCCTTGTCGTGCACGACATACAGGGCTGCGAGTATTGTGATCGCTGCCAGTATGAGGAATGCAACGAGATCGAGGTTGTCAAGTGCATAGGTACCGAAACCGACCAATCCGTTCCAGACCCAAACTAGGGCATCCCAAATGACTCCCATCAGAGCACCTCCTTGATTTCGAGTGCATCCTTAGGACAGGCGTCCACGCAGTTCTTGCATGAGATACACTTCGCGTTATCGAATTCAGGACGCACGATGGGCTTACCCTTGTCGTTGACTCCCTTCTCGACCATTGTGATGGCGTCGACGGGACAGACCTTGGAGCACTTCTTGCATCCGATACACTTGCTGTCGGTGAGCTCGGGCTTGTCGACATCGAAGATGTGGACACGCCTCTCGGGGTTGCCGTTCTCGATATCGGAAGGCAACGTAACCTCCAGCTTGACCTCCATTCCGGGGGTCGTCTTATCGTAGTTGAGCCTCCTGGGGCCCCAGAGCAGGTCGTACCTTGTGTACTCGGCCAACTCATATTCAGGGGTGACGGTCATAGCATCGACGGGGCAGTACTCTGCGCAGTATCCGCAGAATGCGCACCTTCCGATGTTGACCTGAGGCCTCATTACCTTTTCACCGTTGTCATCTTCGACCTCGATGAGCTTGATGGCCTGCGTTACGCACATGCGTACACACATTCCGCAGCCAACGCACTTGTCGAACCTGAGTCCGGGGCGTCCGCGGTAGTTCTCCGGAATCCACTCCTTCTCATAGGGGTACAGGACGGTGACGGGCCTGTGGACGACTGTCTTGCAGAAGAGCTTAAAGACCGTCCAGGTAGGCTTCATTATCCAAAGGCTCTTTGCGAGGTTCTTCGGATACTTATCTAGATACTTCATCGCCATCAGTAGAACCCTCCTATCTTAAGAAGAACGGCAATGGCCAGGTTGAACACGGACAGAGGCATGAAGACCTTCCATCCCAAGTTCAGGATCTGGTCGGGCCTGACACGGGCGATCGCTCCTCTGACGACGATCATCAGGAAGAACACGAACCATGCCTTGATCAGGAAGACAATCTCGGGAAGGGCTGTGCCACCGATGAAGGGGATAGTCCATCCTCCGAGGAACAGGATCGCGACCATACCGCATGAGACTGAACCCCTTAGGTAGTCTGCGAGCATGATGAGACCCCATTTCATTCCTGCGTACTCGGTCTGCCATCCCTCGACCAGCTCGGTCTCTGCCTCCGCGATGTCGAAGGGGGGCCTCTCACACTCTGCAATGGAGCAGAAGAAGAAGACCAAGAATCCCAAGAACATGGGGACGACCAGCCAAACTGTGTCCTGCAGGGCGACGATGTCTCCGATGTTGAAGCTGCCGGCGAGCAGTGAGATCGTAGCGATGATGATCAGCATGGGGACCTCGTAAGAGATCATCAGTTCTGCGGCCCTGATTCCTCCGATGAGGGAGTACTTGTTGTTCTGGGCCCATCCGGAAACCAGGATGAAGAACGGTGCGAGGGCGTAGAACGCCATGATAATCAGGAGACCTGTGTCGTAGTTGACGACATACCACCTGTCGGACAGGGGGACCATACACGCGACCAGGCACGAGAGACCGACGATGAGCGACACACACCAGATGTATGTCATCTTGTCGACCTTTGCGGGGATTGTGTTCTCCTTCATGAAGGTCTTGAGACCGTCAGCGACACACTGGAGGAATCCTTTCATTCCGACCATTGTTCCGCGCCTGTCCATCAACCTTCCGAGGACCTTACGCTCCATCCATAGGTTCAACAGGACGACCACGAAGGCCACGATGAAGATGACCAGCATGAAGAGGACCAGTGCGAACAGCACGGTCACCTGGTCACTGACGAGCCACTCGGACAGCCAGTTGTTGGGGAACAGCAGGTTGATCAACCATGCGAGTGTTCCGCCGATGATCTCCCAGAGACCGTAACAGATGTCGTAGGGCAGGTTGTCGGTGATGAAGGGCGTGAAGGGGTTCTGATAGGGGTCCCCATAGTTGATCCAATCCAGTATAGATGAATATTGAGCAACTGCCATCTTCTCACCTGTCTGTCTCTCCGAGGCACATGTCGATCTGTGCGAGCACAGCGGGGACATCAGCGATCCTGACGCCCTGACACATCGCCTTGGAGCATGATACGTTCGTAAATATCGGGCTGCGCACCTTAAGCCTGTAGGGCTTGTCTGTACCGTCGGATGCGAGGTACATGATGGATTCTCCACGGGGGTCCTCGAGCCTTCCGAATGTCGTTCCGGCAGGGACCTTGGTGGGGGTCTTTATCCTGTAGGGTGCGTTCTTTCCGAGTGCTTCGATCTTCTTCACTGCCTGCCTGATGATGTCGCATGACTGGAACATCTCCTCGATACGGATCATGTACCTGTCGTACGTGTCTCCGACCTTGGTGTCTTTGTTCAGGACAGGGACCTCGAAGTCGACCTTATCGTAATTGTCATAGGGGTCGTCACGGCGGATATCGAAATCGACACCGCATCCCCTCATTGCGGGACCGGTGAGACCCATGTTGGCACACTGTTCGCGTGTCATGTAGCTGACCTTTCTCATCCTCGATACGAAGACCGATGAATCGTCGATCAGGTAGATGATATCCCACATTGCCTTCTCGAAACGGTTGACTGTCCTCAGGATATCCCTGTCGAACAGCTCAGTGGTGTCGTTCCTGACTCCACCGATACGCGGGAAGTTGGTGGTCATCCTGGCTCCGCACAGCTTGACGTTGAGATCGAGGAAGTACTCCCTCTCCCTCATGGCCCACAGGAAAACGGTCAGGTTACCCATATCGGTACCTACCGCCGCGAGCCACATCAGGTGCGACTGGATACGGCAGACCTCGTCTGCGACGATCCTGATGTACTTTGCCTTCTCAGGGATGTCGATTCCGAGCGCCTTCTCAACTGTCATACAGTACAGGTGAGAGTATGTCATCGATGCACAATAGCAGAGACGGTCGGTCATGGGGATGATCCTTGCGTAATCCCTGTTCTCGGTCTCCTTCTCCCAACCGCGGTGAAGGTATCCGACTATGGGGTCAGCGTCCGTACAGAACTCTCCATCGATCTGGAGCTTGAGTGTCCAGAGTCCGTGAGAGAACGGGTGCTGAGGTCCCCAGATGACCCACATCTTGTCGGTGTCCATCTTCTCTTGGGCTTCCAAAACTGGTACAAGTGAATCTGCCATCGTATCACTCCTGACTCCTCATCTTGTATGACTTCCTGAAGGGGAAGAATTCGTAGTTCTGAGGTGTGAGCAGCCTCTCGAGCCTCGGGTGGTTGTCGAAGACAATTCCGAAGAGCTCCCAGGTCTCCCTCTCATGCCAGTTAGCTCCCTGCCAGATGTCTGTAACACAGGCGATGTGGAGATCGTCGGCGGGCACATCGACGTTGAGGTCGATCATGACACCGTTGTAGTAGTTGGAGAGAAGGTAGACGACCATGAGGTGGTCCACGTAGTCCACGGCTGTGACGACCGAGCAGTGCTCGAAGGTCAGGTTGTCGTGGATGAACTTGCAGACGTCGTGCGAGATCTCCCTGGGGCACTTGGCTTTGACCCTGCGCTCCTCTGTCTCGACGATCTCGACGTCGGGGAACTTTGCTTTGAGTGCCGATGTGATCTCATCGACAGAAGGACTCTGATAAACTTCCGCCATCCTCAGTCCTCCATGAAGTTTCCTCTGCGGAAGTAGTTCTCGATCTTCTTCTGAAGGAGCATGAAACCGTCGATCATCGCGTCGGGACGTGCAGGACATCCGGGGATGTACACGTCGACGGGGACGATCTGGTCAAGTCCCTGTACGCAGTTGTAGGAGTCGTACCAGGGTCCTCCAGAGATGGCGCACTCTCCCATGGCTACGACCCACTTGGGGTTCGGAATCATCTCGTAGAGACGCCTGAGGTCGGGACGGATCTTCTTGGAGATCCAACCGTTGACCAGGAGAATATCTGTCTGCCTGGGGGAGGAACGGTAGATCATACCGTAACGCTCCGCATCGTACCTAGGTGCCGATGCCGCTGCCATCTCGAGAGCGCAGCACGCAAGACCCCAGTGCAGAGGGTGCATGGAGTTCTTCATACCCCAAGCCCAGATGGGTCCTGTCAACTTGTCCACTGTCTTTTTCGTTCCGGTGCTGAGGAGATCGTTGATGATCGCGTCCGACCATGTCATGAACTCGTCAGCACTCATTGCGACTGCATGGGGGTATAGGCTCATATCCATACTTCTGCCTCCTTTTTCAGAGAGTACGCGACTCCGAGAACCATGATACCGAAGAAGATGATCATCATCAGCTGGGCTGTGGCAGAAAGGCCTGCGAATGCGATTGCCCACATGAGCAGGAATGTTGCCACCAGGTCAAACACGACGAAGATCAGAGCGAACGTGTAGTACTGGAATCTGAACTGCACGTGGGCATCTCCGATGGGTTCGGAACCACATTCGTAGGTCTGTTCCATCCACTCAGTGGGTTTCTCAGGCCTTAAGAACCTAGATACCAACCATGCTAATGGCCCGAAAGCTAACGTTAGTAGCGCTACGAAGGCCAACGGCATGTAGTACATAATTAGTAACATTGGCCTCTTGGATTCATTGTTAGTACATAAAGATAAGCACGCCCGCGTTCTTATAAAGAGGCCGAGTTAGGACGTTTTGACCAATTTTTTAGTACTGGATGGATGATATTGACCTCATGTCCGCAAACATAGGTTTCATCGGCGCAGGAAAGATGGCGGAGGCCCTCATCGGAGGGTTGATCTCGAAGGGTGTTTTCCCCGCGGAAGGCATCGTAGCCTGCGCACCGTCGAAGAAGACTAGGGACCATATTTCGTCGCAGTACGGGGTCAAAGTCTTCGAGAAGGCGTCGGATATGGTCGGCGAGGCCGATCTCATCGTCCTTGCGGTGAAACCCAAGAACGTGGAGGGACTTTTCAAGAACGAGGGTGTCGCGATCGGCAAGGGCAAGATTCTCCTCAGCATCGTCGCCGGACTCTCTATCGACAAGATAAAATCCTATGTGCCAGATGCAAAGATAGTTAGGGTTATGCCCAATCATTGCTGCATGGTACTAGAGGGTGCTATGGGCTATACCTGCGACTCCTCGATGACCTCTAATGAGAAGGCGGAGATAGCTAGGATACTCTCTTCCGTCGGTTTGGCCGTCGAGGTACCCGAATCGCAGATGGATGCCGTGACCGGTGTCGCCGGAAGCTCGCCTGCGTTCTTCTACATGGTAATTGACGCTATAGCGGATGCAGGAGTGCTTAACGGCCTTACACGCGAGCAGGCTGTCAAATTGGCCTCACAATCGATGCTCGGAGCGGCGAAGATGGTCCTCGAGACCGGTAAGCACCCCGATTAGCTGAGGGACGAGGTATGCTCCCCCGGAGGAACCACTATCGTCGGTGTCAAGATCCTCGAGGACATGGGCATGCGTTCAGCCATGTCCAATGCCGTTGACGGGACCATAGAGAGGTCCCGCGAGATGAGCAAGGAATGATCGATACCGATCATTTCCTGATCAGCGATTTGAAAAGACCGAACCCTACGCGGGGTGCGTTGGACCATATGGAGCCGGCATCCCAGTCCAGATCCTTCTTGTTGGCGATGGTGGAGTTCATCATGCGGGTACCCTCGTCCTTGGTCTCCCAAAGCCTGGCCTCCCTCTCCTCCAGATCCTGAATCTTCATTATGTCGTCGACCTTGTGCATGAGCTCCCTTGCGAACTCGGTCCTCATGCAGCGGTCCTTGTACATCGCCTCACTGGTACGGCCTGCCTCGAACTCCTTCTGCGCCAGCACAAGGGCCGCATCGTAAGATACCTCGGCGACATCATCCCTTGTCATCCACTTGGTCTCATAGGACAGGACATGCTTCCACGAGGGGTTGTCCAGAAGCTTCCTATGGTCCTCGAGGGTGCGTGCCCTGAGGGTGTATCCCCATTTGTCGGGCTCCTCGAAGATCCTGCTGCCGGGATCGACGAAGGGTGCGAACGGCGCGTTGTAGATGAAAAGGCCGTCGTCCCTGTTGACCGATGCCCACAGCCTCTCCGAGGCCTGGACGCTGTAGAGGGCCGATTCCCTGTCCTGATAGGGCAGTCCGTTCATGTAGAACAGGTCGAATCTGCTGCATCCGTTGCGGAATGCCGCAGGGATCGTCTTCTCTATGGATTCGTTGGTGTATCCCTTCCCGAGAGCGAAACGGACCTTCTCGTCGTGGGAATCCGGGGAGAATTCAATAGACCATCCTCCCTCGAAGGTCTGATCGATCTTCCTGAAGTAGTCCGGCGTCGCACCGTTGAAGAGCTCAACGACCACGTGATTCTTGATGCGCCTCTCCTTGCAGGCCGCCAGGAACCTGTCGGCATAGTCCATGCTCTGCTGCCTCAGGTCGCCCACTATGAATATCGGCGTGTCCAGATAGGATTGGATAAGGTCCATGTCCTCGGCCAGCTTCTCGGGGCTCCTGAAGGCGGGTGCCTTCCTGCAGACGACCCTGCCGTTCGCATGATGGGATCCCCCGCACTCGGCGCAGTTTATGGAGCATCCCCTGACGGTGAACACCGATGTGAGCGGTAGCTTGTCCCATCCGTACCATGGCAATGCGCCGTTGATGTCCATGTTGCGCATGACGCACTTGATCATGGTCCCGTAGTCGAACCTGATCTCGTCCAGGCTGGTCAGGGAGTATGTTATCCCGTTCTCGTGGACGTGTCCGTCCTTGTCCTTCCAGGTCAGATTCGGGACTTCAGACAGGTCCGTGCCCTTCTCCAGGGCCTCCATCATCATGACTGTGGGCACCTCGGTGGTGTCCCCTCTCATGACCAGGTCTATCTCCGGACGCTCGATGAGCTCCCTGTGGAAGTATGAGGAGGTCAGCCCTCCGAACTCCACCAGGGCGTCGGGATGGTACTTCTTCACGATCTTGGCCAGCTCGATGGCTCCATGGGCATGTGGCATCCAATGCAGATCTATGGCGAAGACCTTGGCGTTGAGCTTGCTGATCCTCTTCTCCACGTCGAACTTATCGCTCTGGAGCATCTGGACGGCTATGTTGACGATCCTGGTCTTGAAACCTGCCGCCTCCAGATGGGAGGATATCGTCATGAACCCGATAGGGTACATCTCGAATACCGGCGATGACGGGATGACATCGCTGACCGGCCCGTAGAATATGGGCTTCTTGCGGAAATCGTATACTGAAGGGGCGTGCATGAAGATTATGTCCGACCTCATGCTCCGTACCGCCTCTTCCTTTGCTGATATGTCCTGATGGCCCTGAGAAGGTCTATGCGCCTGAATCCGGGCCAGTAGACGTCTGTGAAGTACAATTCGGAGTAAGCGATCTGCCAGAGAAGGAAGTTGGATACCCTTACCTCTCCGGATGTGCGGAGGACCAGATCTGGATCCGGGATCTCCTTGGTGGAGAGATGGTCTGACAGCATCTCCTCGTTGATGTCGTCGATATCGATCTCGCCTTCCTTGACCTTCCTCGATATCTCACGCACGGCTCCCACTATCTCCTGTCTGCCGCCGTATGCTATGGCGATGCTCAGACAGCAGCCGTCGTAATCCTTGGTCTTGTTCTCCGCGTACTCGACTGCCTTGTACAGATTCTCGGGGATGATCGAACGGTCTCCGATGACCCTTATGCAGGGCCTGTACCTCTGGACCTCCTCGCTGTCAGCCAGTTCGGTGAGGGCGCTGCTTATGAGATCCATGAGCATATCGACCTCCTCCTGGCTTCTTGAGAAGTTCTCCACCGAGAATGCGTATACCGTGAGGTATTTCACTCCCAGATCGAGGCACCAGCGGGTGACCTCCTCGAACTTATCCTTGCCTTTGACATGACCTTGGCTGGCTTCCTCGCCCATGACCTCCCTGGCGTACCTGCGGTTACCGTCCATTATGATGGCCACATGCTCAGGGATGCCTCCCGCTCTGACTTCCTTCTCCAGCTCTGCCTCGTAAGGCTTGTAGGCCGGGTTCGCCATCTTGCGGAAGAGCGACATCTGATCACTCGAAATCCTGCGGGATGCCTGCGGACTTCAATCCCATATCGAAGCATCCGACTGCACCCACGGCACCGATGGCACCCTTGAGGCTGCCTTTCAGCGAGATGATCTGGACCCCGTTCTCCTCGGCCACCTTGACGGCATCCTCCGGTTTGTAGAGGACCGTCTTGCAGCTCCAGCCGAAATCGGACAGGCCCTTGGGGATCTCCAGTCCCTGGAAGACTGTCATGACCGCATCATCGGAATAGGATTCCTTCTTCAGGAAATCGACTGCATACTCGATCAACGCTGGGATGTCCTTCTCCGCCACAGCGAACGATATGGCCGTACCGCAGCAGTTGGTAGTCTTATTGGGGGCGTCCGGGTTGAGCTGCACGATCTTGTGCTCGATGAACTTGCCTATAGGGCACTGGGTTCCCAGCTTGAGGCCGGCCACCCATGTAGCGCCCTTCTCCTTGGTGTCCGTGTCGTCGATACCGATGATCACACGGACCAGCTTGGGCGTGATGATATCCACATGGCATGTGTGGGCGCCTCCCATCTTGAAATCGTCCGGATACTCCGTACGGATGACGTCGGGGCATGCCGGAAGACATGCACCGACACCGACGGATGCTCCTGCCATGCCGTACCATGTGGTGCGTACCTCGTCTCCCTCGATCTTCACTGCCTTGATTCCCTGCGCACCCAGCTTGGCGGATGCGGGGCCAAGGCTGATCTCGCTCTCCCCGATCCTTGTGTTAGTGATGATCATCGTCGACTTCAGATCGACCGATGTGATCACACCTCCTGAACGGCGCCTGTTGACGACGTCCCATTCCGCTGGACCGACGGAGGAGCAGTTCTCTATGATCTGGACCTTCCCGTTCTTCTCATCGACCATGGTGAGGAACTGCTTGCAGAACATCCTGCCGCTCTTAGCCTGAACCTCATCGGGGGTGAGTATCTGGACCATCCGATTCACTCCTCGTCCTCGCCGGTCTCGTAATCATCGGGATCTGCGACGAACACAGCCTCCGGGGGCACCGACCTGCAGAGGTAGACCGTGCGTGCGGCCTTGCCTATGTCGGATCCCATTTCCATGCAGATGTCCGTGTCGATTCCCAGGATTATGGGGTCCTCTGTGTGGACGAGTCCAGCACGCATAGCGTCCTGGAATGTCCTGGACAGGTGGACCATCGAACGGTCTCCGGGCACGATACCGTTGTCCAAGAGGTCCTGAACCTCTTCCTCGTTGGTGGGGTAGAACAGCTCCTCGGGTATGTTCTCGCAGTCCAACCTGATGTCCAGGTCGATCGTGTGGCCGTATGTGGCCCGGATCTTCCCTGCCGAGATGTTGTACCTTCCCTTGGGGTCGGTGTCGACCAGGGATTCAAGGTGCCTTATCCTCAGCCAATTCATACGCGGGTAGAGGTCCTTGATCTTGTCCAGCACGTCGCGTGTGGAGACATATCCCTGATCGTCCATCCTAAGGTTGTACTTGCCGTGCCTCAGGATGCCCGCCAGCGTGCGGCCGATCTTCTCGACCTCATAATCGGACATGATGAACTTTCCTTCCTCCCCGCAATACGGGCAGCGTTCGTTACGGAAATATCCGTGCTCCTCGCATTCTCTTATCATTGTTTCACTTCCGAGACCTTCTCAGCCGCCTTTACTGCGTTGGCCATGAGCATACAAATTGTCATCGGGCCCACCCCTCCGGGTACGGGCGATATCGCCGATGTCTTCTCTTTCACGTTGTCGAAATCCACGTCCCCCACGAGCCTGCTTCCCTTCGGGTGGGTGGGATCATCGATCCTGTTGGTGCCCACATCTATCACCACGGCGCCTTCCTTGACCATATCGGCCGTGATGAAACGGGGCTTGCCGATTGCAACTATCAATATATCGGCCTGCCTGGTGATGGCGGCCAGATCCTTCGTGCGCGAATGCACTACGGTCACGGTGGAGTCCGCTCCTATGCCCTTCTGGACCATCATGGCGGCCATCGGTTTCCCCACGATATTGCTGCGGCCGACCACTACGACATGCTTTCCTGAGGTATCGATCTTCGACCTGATCAGCATCTGCTGGACACCTGCAGGTGTCGCTGGAAGGAAATCCGGATCGCCTATCAGAACACGGCCGACATTGCTGGGGTGGAAGCAATCCACGTCCTTCTTCGGGTCGATCGCGTTGATGACCATTTCCTCATCGAGATGGGACGGCAGCGGCAGCTGCACCAAGAAACCGTGTATGGACGGATCATTGTTGAGCTCATCCACCTTGGCCATGAGCTGCTCCTGCGTGGTATCCGCAGGCATACGGACCGTGACGGATTTCATGCCAAGCTCCTCGCACATCTCCCCCTTCTTCCTGACATAGACCTGGGAAGCAGGATCGTCACCGACGAGGACGACGGCTAATCCAGGGACGACTCCCCTAGACTTCAGGGCCTCTATCCTCTGCCTGAGCTCGGCGTAGATCTCAGCCGATACGTCCTTACCTAGTATGAGCTTGGTCATAGCACTCACGGTAAGCAGTCGATAATCTGGTGCGTATATAATCGTACGCGTGCGAACGGTAGAGTCCAGCAACAGTTACGGTCAATGGTCGCCGCATATTACCGATGGCTCGAAGCCATCGTCCATCAGCATCCTCAGGACGTCTTCTACCTGCGCTCTGTTGGATTGGACCCTGTCTGATGGCATGGGTCCGGAATCCCTGCTCTCCACCATATGCCAACTGTGCGTCGATATGACTAGATCCGCATCTCCGCACGCCCTTGCCAGCGCCATGTAATCCTCCGGTCTCCTCTTCCCCTCATGCATCGGCCACAGGTATGCCGCGATGGTCTTCCCCCGATCGTCCGTCCCTTTGGCCACAGGATGCTCCATGACGCCCTTCACATTGTAGGGCTGAGTGCTAGGGTCGGCGTATACCGATGAATCATGACGGATGCCGAGCCTCACCAGCTCATCTATGACGCTGTCGTTGGTCCTCATGTAAGGTGCTCTGAAGCAGACCGGTTTGGAGACGTTGTCCCTGACGGCAGTGAATCCTCTGTCCATAACCAGCCTGAAGCCGTCCACAGCTGTCAGATCCTCATGGTCATACCCGTGAAAACCTATGCAGTGGCCGCTGAGGATGGAGCAATCGACGGTCTCGGCCGTGCGGCCTTCGATGAAGAACGTACCTCTGATTCCGAGATCATCCAGCAAATCCGACAGTATCGCAAGACCCTTCTCGGTCGATGCGAACCTCGGAGAGGTACCCTGGCCGCGGTCCAGCGACCCGGCTGCCTGACTGCCTTCGATCTGGACATTAACATCACGGTCTACGTCGACCGTGAACATCAGCTTGCGTGTCATCTCATCTTGACGTCGGTGACCCTTTTGAGGAGCATTCCCTCGATGTCGAAGGGCGAATTGCTGACAGCGGCCTTCTGGGCACGGGTGAGCTTCGCCTCGCTTTCGGCGTAGATGGTCATTAGGACCTCTCCTTCCTCGACCCTCTGGCCCTTCTTCTTGTACACCATCAGACCGGCACCCTTGTCCGCGGGTGCCCCGGCGATCTTCGCCACGTTGACGATCTCCTTGTTGCGGATCGAATGGACGTAACCTGCATGACTCGCCACCACATCAACGGTGTACTTGCCGGGCTGCAGGTCTGTTGACTTAAGGTCGGGTCTGCCGTTCTGGGCGGCCACGATCTCTATGAACTTCTTGTGGGCCTCTCCTGATTCCAGGATCTGCTTGGCCTTCTCGAACCCGTTGCTGATGCCTGCCATCTCCAGGATTATTCCGGCGCACTCGCATGCCTTCTCGATCACGCTGGACGGATGCTTCTCTCCCTCCAGGATGCTTATGCACTCCCTGGCCTCCAGATTGGGACCTATGGCGTTGCCGACAGGCTGGTCGGCATATGTTATCGCACACTCGACGTGCATGCCGATCCTCTCTCCCAGGTCCATCAGGTCACGGGCATAGGACTTCGCCATCTCCAGCGTAGGGACCTTGGTACCGGATCCCATCGGGATATCGACCAGGAGATGCGTGGAGCCCATTGCTACCTTCTTGCTCATGATGGATGCGAGCATCTGTGCCCTGGGGTTGATTCCGAGGGGGTGCTCTATCTTGATGACCATGTCATCGACGGGGGCCAGGTTCATCGATCCGCCCCAGGCGAACACTCCGCCGACCTCCTCTGAGATCGCCATGACCTTGCTGGCCTCCAACTCCACATCGCAGAACGTCTCGACGAAGTCCGATGTTCCGCAGGCACTGCTGATCGCACGGGACGATGTCTTGGGGATCATCAGTCCGGCTGCGGCCACTATGGATACCACGATGGGTGTGATCTTGTTTCCGGGAACGCCTCCCAGACTGTGGAAGTCGAACACAGGTTTCCTCGAGAACTTGAGGATGTCACCGGTGTTGGCCATTGCCATGGTGAAGTTGGCGATCTCATCGATGTCCATACCGTTGATGTACAGGGCGGTAAGCCATGCGGAGACCTCCATCTCGGACAACCTGTTCTCCAGGATGTCCCTGACGATTGCCTCGATCTGGTCCTTGTCCAGCTTCTCCCCGTCCATCTTCATGCGGATGTACCTGACGGAATCGGGGGCATGGGCGAACACTATGTCGACCGTTCCGTCCTTGTTCGTACCGGTCTTCTTCAGAAGTGAGACAGGAATTCCTGCGGTTCCGGACTCTATGACGCCCTTTCCATAGGTCATCACAGCGATGGTGGCCCTTTCCCCGGTGATCATCACACGGTCGTTCTCCTTCAGGCCCAATGCTATGCAGTCATTCTCATCCAAGAGGATGGTCGGTGTCCTAATGAACACTTCGTACGACTTGACTTTGAATTTCATTTCGACCCCCACGTTTCAAGTGCGATCTTCAGTTCGTTGTGGTCCTTGGCGTACTCCTCCTTGGGGATGCCCAGGAACGCCGCGTCCACGGCTTGGCTCATACCCATGGCACCGGCCCTGACACCGCCAGGATGTCCGGCCACTCCGCCTCCGGCCTGTATCTGCACGTTGTTGCCTGCCTTCTTCACGATGGCCTCGACTATTCCCGGATACACTCCTCCGGAGCATACAGGCATGACTGTCTTATAGGGGACATCGTTGCCGAGACATGCAGGAAGGTTCGCGTCCTCCTTGGTGCTGCCCGACATCTTTCCCACTCCGAGGGTACCGATGTGCAGGGCATCTCCGCCGCACATCCTGGTCAGCTTCGTGAGCGGGAGCATCGCCACACCGTGTAACGGATCCTTGGTGAACGCTCCGTGCATGGTCCTGTGGACATGGATAGGGACTTTGATAGAGGGGTCCTCGGCCAATGCCTGGACGGCTCCGAATCCGCATGTGATGACATCGACCATGATCTCCCTTGCACCCCACGACTGCACCTTCTCTGCGAGCTCGACGATCTTATCTCCGCGAGTGCTCACATTGATTGCATGCATCATCTTGTGGCCTTCGGATTCCAATCTGTCCAAGGCCTCTGCGACCGCCAATGTCCTGTCCTCTATGGGACAGAAAGGCTGATCCACCAGGGTCTCATCATCCTTAGAGTTGGTGAGCCCTCCGGCTCCCGCCTCGTAGACGTATTCAGCAGTCTTCTTCGGATCGAGACCGATCTTGGGCTTGACTATGGTACCGACCAGCGGCTTCTCGGGACGGTCCAGGGCCTTCCTGATACCGTCCGCACCGAACTTCGGTCCCTTGAACTGCTCGAGTATGGACTTGGGGAACGTTACATCCTCCAGCCTCACTCCCTTGAGTGCACCCAGTCCGAACAGGTTTCCGGCTATTACGCTGAGGATCTGGGGAACGGCTCCGACCTCGATGCTGAAATCATCGGTGGGGAACTCGACGATGATGTTGTCGCCGCTGATGTCCACGACCCTCGCTCCGAGATTGCTGAAGACCTCATGGTCGAGGGTGGAGATACCCGTCCACGTTCCCGTGGACTGCTCCGCTGCGATCGCCTCTGCGGCCTTCTCTATAGGAAGGTCAGTGGTGACGCGGTACTTGCAGACGACATATTTGTCCGGATCAACCGGCTCTCCCAAATGCAGATACGAATCCATGCTCTCACTCCTTCATCATTTCCGTTCCGAACTTCCTTTCCATAACGTCATACACGGAACCTGGCGATATGAGTCCGATCTCCGTGATTATGCCGTCGATGTACTGTGCTGGCGTGATGTCGAACACCGGGTTGTATATCTTCACCGAATCCGGGATCTCCCCGGGCTTCACGACCTCCGACGTCTCACGCTCTTCTATCTTGACGAGGTCCCCGTCCAAAGTCAGCGGCGAGAACTTGTAGGTCTCGCTGCAAGTGTAGAACTGGACCCTGGCCTCCTTGGCCGCCATTGCGACCTGGGAGGTGCCTATCTTGTTCACCAATGCTCCGTGGGATGTTATCGTATCGGCTCCCACAAGCACCTTGTCGACCTTCTTCATGACCAGACGCACGGCGCTGTCGATTATCAGGGTGGTATCGATTCCCTCTTTGGCCAGGTCGTTGACCGTGAGGATGCCCTGCCTCCATGGACGGGACTCCGTTGCGAACACCTTGATGTCCTTGCCCTGCTTGAAGGCCTCGACGATCGCCCCTATGGCGACGCTGCTGTTGCAATGCGTCATTATCGTATCGCCGTCCTCGATCCTCTTGGCACCGATCTTGGCGATTGTCCTCACCGCCTCCTCGGATTCCTTGATGAACTGCTCCGAGTTCGAGATAAGCAATGCCTTGGCCGATTCGATATCGTCCTCGTCCTTGACGCCCTTCATCGATGCCTGCACACCGTTCCACAGCGAGACCGCGGTCGGCCTGGAATCCAGAAGAACCTTGGAAGCCTCGTCCATGTCCTTCCGGAACGCGGCGATATCCGACCCTGAATAGGATTCTGCGAACTTCCTCATCGCATCGGCTCCCGCCCTGGCGATCCTGCCCGCTCCGCGGATCTTCATGTCACGGATTTCCTGTGCCGTGACAACGATGTTCTGGTCCATGCCCATGTATCAAAGAATAACGTTAAAAGAATATTGAGGTCGGCTCCCACATATGTCGAAGTATGCGTTCAGTCGTCGATCACGATCTCATGGACGATCCTGCGGGCCTCGTCCAGACCGTATGCGAGATATACCGCGGCTATCACCGCTTCGAAGCAGTCGGCGCGCATGTTCTCCACGACATCCTTGGTCTGTCCCTTCATGTGGCCGTGCCCCACCCTCATCATGCCGTCTATGTCGATGCCTTTGGCCAGGATCCTCTCGGACAGCATGTGGTTGGCCACCTTGTCCTGCTTGTAATCGGTCATCGGGCCCTCGCTGATGTCAGTGTCACGGTAGATGTGCTCGCACACGAGGAATTCAAGGACAGAATCCCCCAGGAATTCTAGGCGCTCGTAGGAAGGCACCTTCCTTGGCGGATCCATATTCAATGCTTCATTGGAGAAGCTGTCGTGAGTGAGTGCGGCGCAGAATAGTGCCAGATCTTCTTCGGATACCTTCCTGTAACCGAAGGGGCTCTTGGCAAGGAACTCGCGTACCTCCTTCTCGAAATCAGTCTCCATGGACCTCTGAATGAGTAGCGGATATATTGCTCTGCTCCCGTTCGTTCGCCCATGCGCGTGCGCGCTATAGAGAAATATATCTAAAAGGGAGACTATTGGCGCATTATGCCCGGCAAGAAGAAGCGCGTGAGAATGAGAGGCGTCAAGCATACTTCCAAGAAGCTCGAGGAGGATCTTCTGGAGCGTTCAAGGGCCCTTGCTGACAACCCCGGTCTGCTCAGGCCTCAATGCGCGGGTAACTGCAGGAAATGCCATTTCGACAAGACGTTCAAGGCCATCGATTCCCTGCAGAAGATACGCAACAACCCCGATGCCCTGGTGAAGGAAGCTGGAAAGATGTTCAACGACGACATCACGAAGGCATACGCCGGGACCATCTCACTGGCCGCGGCTGGATCCATCCCGCTGCTCGCGAGCGCCAAGCTGGGCGACGAAGTGGTCTCGTATGCGGTGAGGGGAAGCGTCGGAGCGGACAAACTGATCGGATGCCAATACTACACGGATCCCAAGATCAGGCTGCTGCTCTACAACCAGTTCATCAAGAAGAACGGCCTGTTCCTCTACTCATTCGAGGACACCATGGTCTGTTCCGATCAATTCAACATGCCCGAGGACTACCTCTACGACACATTCTGGGAGACCCCCTACGAGTTCCCCGATGACGATTTGGAGTGCGGGCACGAGGCATCTGCGGTGCTCGAGATCGAGGTCAAATCCCTGGGAAGGACCATTAAGATCTGCGAGAACTGCGCCAAGAACGTCTCCACCATCCAGTTCCTGCTGTCCCGTATGTCAGGCAACGATCCCGTCAAGGACCTTTCTGTACGCGTGAGGCACAAATACCACGCAGAGGGAGAGAAGGATTACGAAGAGATCTCGGAGGACAAGCTCAGAGAGTACATCATCGGGAAGACCACGGATTCCTCGCTCATCGCCGAGATCAAGAGGTCCAAACTGGGCAACCTGAAGGGAAGCTCGACGGCTACATACATCATCGGCACGCAGAACTACGGATCGTCCCTGGACAAGTTCATATCCGCTCTGGAGGGACCTGAGGAAGTCAAAGCTACTCTGAATAAGTTCCTCACGGACAACCCAAGGGCCATCGTCGCAAGGAGCAACAAAGTCACCGATGCGCTCAGCCCCATCTGGGAGAACGACTGGAAGGATATCGTGGCCGCTCACACCGATGCTGCGACCGCTGACAAGATGGGAGACCAGTCCAAGAATCAGCCCCTGCAGGTATTGGACTCTGCACACAGCATATTCATCTCGGCATCGGTCGTCGATTCGTTACCGGTCTTCAACAAGCCCGGACCCATAACCGTGATAGCTGACAACCTCGCGAAGGCTGCAAAGGTCGGCGGAGAGACCATGGTCTTCAAGAACCTGCAGAACCTCGGTCTCAAGAACAACAAGTCACGCAGCCTGGCCGCAGCATTCGTAATGGCCACCGGAGCGACTGAGATGCCTATCAAGCTCAGCAAGGAGGAGAAGGACTTCGCAGATTATCTCCTTCCGTTCGCCAAGGCCGTAGTGGCCGCTAACGGTGACAAGTACCGCGACACCATGAACACGCTGCTCACAGCGTCGGGTTCTGGCGAGAAGGTCTGATGCGGATATCCGCGACGTAATGGGAAACCGAGGGAGCATAGGATTTCACCTCGTGTATCCTCTCGATCTCGTATCCGTCCGGACCACAGGCATCATCGAATATGCTGCAGATCCTGTCCTCGTACTCGCTGACGTAGAATGTGTCGTGATAGTGGATGATACCGTCTGGACGGATCATCGTCAATGCCTTCGGCACGAACTCGGAGGTCGTCTGCACATAGCCCATCAGGATCCTGTCGGCAAATGCCCTCCCAGCGAGATTCCTGTTGTCCGATAGTATCGGTATCACTTTGTCCTCGAGCTCGTTGTCGATGATGTTCCTGCAGAGGAACCTGTAGGATTCCGGATTCTTCTCGCATGCGAAGACACGCCTTGCTCCGGAGTACTTTGCCAACGGGAGCGTGAAATAACCTATTCCGGCGAACATGTCCACGACTGTCTCCCCGGTACAGTCCAGCTTCCTCATGCGCATCCTCTCGTCGGTGTTCCCGGAGGCGAACATGACCTTCGTCACATCGAAACCGTATCTGATACCGTTCTCGAGGCGGACCGATTCCGTCTCGGTTCCGTAGATTATCTCCATGCTGGGCTGTCTGAACTCCCCGGACACACCTCTCACATCAGCACAGACCGTCTTCGCGCCCAGGACCTCGGCGTAAGTGCGCCCGATCAGCTCCTTGTACTGTTCGCAACGGGGATCCATCCTCACTATGACAATGTCCCCGACGTACTCCCATTTCTCAGGTACGATGCCCGATAGCTCGTCGTATGACGAGAGGATGTCGTGTATCTTCTCCTGGGGGCTCCTCCTGTCCAATGTGTGGGCATCCCCCTCGACGGTCTCCAACCCCATCTGACGGACATCGTCCAGATGCTCCGGCAGGATAGGTATGTAGCGATAATCGGAGTCCTTGCCGATCTTAGCATGGAGATCGACATACTCCAGAGACATGAGCTTGCGGATGATCGGACCTGCCTCCTCGGAAGGAAGGCGGGCGAATGTCACCCTCTTCATCAGATAGTCCTCAGGACCAAAGGCAAGGCCGACAGCAGAGCGTGGGGGCTCCTGACGATCCTTGTGAAAGTGTCCGACGGGTGGTCGATGTTGAAATCGTTGAGCGTCGGGATCAGATCATTCTTCAGGATGTAATCGTAGACCTTGTTCAGGTCGGGATCGGTGAGCTTCAGGTATGCCTTCCTCAAACGGTATCCGCGGTCAAGGTCGCGTCCGAAATCCTCGTTGCATGCCCTCTCGTAATCCGAGAGGTCCCTTGCGTAAACGGCATCAGAATCCAGACCTGCGGCCAGGATGTCGGTCAGGTGCCTGTTCGCCCTGAATGCGGGGTAGAGTCCTCCTCCCGAGATGGGCTTGACAAAGCCTGCCGCATCACCGGTCAGTATGCACCTGTCACCGCAGACGAACTGGCGTCCTCCCAGCGGGATCTTGCCTGAGGTCACCTTGATGACCTTGTCCTCCAGGCCCAGTCTGATCAGGAGATCGATGAGGTACTGGGAAGGCGGTCCGGCTGACCATGTGGTGCATAGTCCTATGCGCGTGAATGATCCACAGGGGATTTGCCATGCAAAGAAACCGGGTGCGACGGTGTTCCCCAGGAATACCCTGAAAAGGTCCTGGTTATCCATCCTGAGCTTGACGTCCGCCTGGATCCCCCTCACGTACTCCCTGGGCCTGTTGTCTCCCAAGGACATCGCTATGGTTGACGATGCTCCGTCAGCGCCTATGAGGATCTTTCCCCTGTGCGGACGGACATCGGTGTCCACCACGACGGCATCTCCAATGACGTGCGACTTGTACTTCTCGTTGTAGCAGTAATCGGCACCGGCATCGATGGCCGCAGCGGCCATCTTCATCTCCATATCGACCCTGTCGACGATGCGTGCCTTCGGCTTGTCGGAACGGACCTCGATGGACTGTCCGTTGGGGAATATGACCTCTGCGCCGTAGAGTGTGTTGTAGATGTCCGGTTTGACCCTGGACATGGCGATGGTCTCGTCGGAGATGAGTCCGGTGCAGTGCTGAGGCAATCCGGAGCTCTCATGCTCCTCTATCACCAGGACCTCGAACTTCCTTTCCGCCAGCGATCTGGCCGCCAGGTTCCCTGCGGGACCGGCGCCGACAACCACAACATCGTGCATATCAGCTCAGTTCTTCTTGGACTTCTCGTAGTCGGCGATGAACTTCTCGATTCCCTCATCGGTCTTGGGGTGGCCGACCATCTTCTTCAGTGTGTCGTAGGGGATGGTGGCGATGTCGCATCCGTTGAGAGCGGCCTCCAGGACGTGGGTGGGTCCGCGGATGGATGCTGCGATGACCTCTGTGGGATAGCCGTAGTTCTCCAGGATCGTCATGATCTGAGCGACGAGGTCTCCTCCGAACTGTCCGATGTCGTCGAGACGTCCGACGAACGGGGAAACGAACGCTGCTCCTGCCTTGGCTGCCAGGAGTGCCTGCAGAGGCGAGAAGATCAGAGTGACGTTGACCTTGATTCCCTCGGACGAGAGGATCTTGGTGGCCTTGAGGGTCTCCACGCACATGGGGAGCTTGACATTGATATTGGGGTGGATCTTGGCGAGCTCGCGGCCCTCCTTCACCATCTCGTCGCAGGTCATGGACATCGCCTCGGCTGAAATGGGTCCGTCTACGACCTCCGCGATCTCCTTGACGCGTGTCCTAACGTCGACGCCTTCCTTCGCGATGAGACTGGGGTTTGTGGTTACTCCGTCCAGGATACCCCAGCTGTTGATCTCCTTGATCATGTCCAGATTCGCTGTGTCTATGAAAATCTTCATCTCTTCACTTCCTTCCGATGGCCTTCTTGGCCGCGGTGACGATGTCCGCGGTGGTCAGACCGTATTTCACCATTAGCTTGTCAGGTTTTCCGGACTCCCCGAAGGTGTCCTTGGTGCCCACTCTCTCGAGAGGCACCCAGTTTCCATCGCAGAGGGCCTCGGCAACGGCCGATCCCAATCCTCCGATGATGCTGTGCTCCTCGGCGGTGACACAGCATCCGGTCTTTGCGACGGACTTGGCCAGTGTCTCCGTGTCGAGGGGTTTGATTGTTGACATGTTTATGATCTCGGCCTCGATGCCCTCGGCCTTCAGCTGCTCTGCGGCCTCGATGCATGACGATACCATCTGTCCGCATCCGACGATCGTGACGTCCTTGCCCTCGCGGAGCACGGTCGCCTTTCCGATATGGAACTCCACATCCTCGCTGAGGATCGTCGGGAAGTCGGCACGGCCCATCCTCATGTAGACAGGTCCGTTGTACCTTGCCAGCTCCTTCGTGGCGGCGTATGCCTCGTAAGCGTCTGCGGGAGCGACGACCACCATGTTGGGCAGTGCCCTCATGATCGCCACATCCTCCAATGCCTGGTGGGATGCTCCGTCCTCGCCCACGCTGATACCGCAGTGTGTGGCGACGATCTTGACGTTGAGCTTCGGATAAGCTACCGCGAGCCTGATCTGCTCCCAGCACCTTCCGGTCGCGAACACTCCGAATGTGGATGTGAACACTGTCTTGCCGGATGCTGCCAGTCCTGCGGCGATGCCGATCATGTTGGACTCGGCGATTCCTACCTCGACGAACCTCTCCGGGCACGCCTTCTGGAAATCCGAAGTCTTAGTGGATCCTGCGAGGTCGGCATCCATCACGACTACGTTGGGATCCTCTTTGGCCAATTCGGCCAGGGCCTTGCCGTAGTAGTTGCGCTGTGCTAGCTTCTCTCCGGTCATTGGATCACCGCCTTGAGCTCTGCGACGGCCCTTGCCTGCTCCTCGTCGTTGCAGGCCTTGCCGTGGAATCCGGCGTTGTTCTCCATGAACGAGACGCCCTTGCCCTTGACGGTCTTCATGATGATCACTGTAGGCCTGGCTTTGGCGTTAGCAGCCTTGTCCAGGGCCTCGAGGATCTGGCGCATGTTGTGTCCATCGATGATTATTGCGTTCCATCCGAAGGACTTCCACTTCTCGGGAAGGGGTTCGAGTCCGACCGCTCCCTCGGTGTCGCCTGTGATCTGCAGCCTGTTGCGGTCCACGATAGCTATGAGGTTCGTGAGACCCGCCTGGTGGGCGAACATCGCCGCCTCCCAGTTCTGTCCCTCCTGGAGCTCTCCGTCGCCGAGCATGCATATGGTCTTGTAGTCCTTGCCGTCCATCTTGCCTGCCAGTGCGATACCGCAGGCCATGCTCAGTCCCTGGCCCAGTGAGCCTGTGGACATCTCCACTCCGGGGACCTTGCCGCGAACGGGGTGGCCTTGGAGCTTGGAACCGACCTGCCTCAGGCTGAGGAGGTCGTCGACCGGGAAGTACCCGGACTCGGCCAGTGCCGCGTACAATACGGGTGCGACGTGGCCTTTGGAGAGCACGAACCTGTCCCTTCCGTCCCAATCGGGATTCTTGGGGTCGTGCCTCATGAACTTGAAGTAGAGGGCAGCGATCATGTCCGCTGCCGAGAGCGAACCGCCCGGGTGCCCAGAACGGGCCGCGTAGGTCATCTCGACCACATGGAGCCTGAGCTTGTTCGCTATGTTCTCGAGTTCCGCGACTGTGTAGTCCGTCATGATCCTCACTCGCTCTCGATCCTGGGTGCGAGGAGGTAGCTGACCTTAGCCGCACCGTCCGCCAATGCGAAGACGAGTTTCACGGGATAGTCGTTATCTAACTCGATGTTGACCTGCGTTCCCGAGGGGATTGCCTTGATGATGTTGGAAAGGTAGTCTGGAGGGAACATGCTGCATACTTCTGAGGATGCCTCGATCTTGGCAGCTGAGGCGTCGAGCCTGAGGTACACGGAGTCCGTGTCTCCCTCGCTCGAGAGCTCGAAGTAATCGGGTCCTGCCTTGAGTGTGATGTGATCCGAGATCGACTCCACTGCGCGGATTCCCTTCTGGAGCTCCTCGATGGGGACCAGGATGTTGGTTGCCAGGTTGAGCTGGGGGACCTTGGGGTCGTTCATGCCGGTGGTGTCGATGAGGCTCATGCGCCTTGTAATGTTCCCTACTTTGAAGACGAGCTTGCCTGTGGAGTCGTCCTGCTCCATCCTGATGACTTCTCCGGCTCCTGCGAGCTTGAGGACTCCCTTGACCTTCTCGAGGTCGAGTCCGAGCTCGGTGCTCTCCGCGGAGAAGGACTCGAACGCCTTGTCCGATATGTCCATCTCGATCATGGCTACGTGTGCAGCGTCCACCGCCTTCAGGGTCATGCCCTCAGGGGTGATTGTGAACTTGACCTCGTCTATGAGTGTCGAAATGATGTTGACCAATCCCTTCAGGGTGTCGGATTTCAGATCTGCCGCGAACATGCTATCGCCTCAATACTCTCTCCAGGAGTGGTTGCACTTGGTGCAGCGGTAGATCCTGGTCTCAGGTTCATCGGCCGAACGGGTCTGCCTGATGACGAAGAACGCCTCTGTGTGTCCGCACTCGGGACATGGGATACGGGTCTTGGGCAGGGTGGCCACATTCTCCGTAATCACAGTGGTCTCCTTCTCCTTCAAATCGGTCTTGATGACCTCTGCCTTGCCACCGATATCCTTGGTAGCGCCACACGAATTGCAAACATACTTTCCATCTTTGGGGAACATCATCGAGCCACACGAGCAAAACACGTAATCAGCCTCTGCAAGTGCATCGACTGTCTCTATTTTAAGGTATGTGGCGCGCGTGCGAATATAAGGGAGCGGGGCATGGGCCCCGCATTTGAAAGGTTTACTTCTTGGCGGGTTTCTTCTTCTTTTTCGAAGTCTTCTGAGCACGAAGGTTCGCCTTGACCGCCTCTGCGATCTGCGCTCCCTCCTCGAGACCGTCGGTGACCTTGTTGACATCGAACCTCAGGACCTCCCATCCTTCCTCTTTGAGCTTGGCCTCGACAGCAGCATCTCCGGAACCGGGTTCCTCGACGTACACTGCGACCTTGCCCTTGACGAATGCAACGGGGATCTTGTAGTCTCCATAGTCTCTCCTGCACCTCAGACCCTTGTTCCAAGCGGCCCTCCTGACGAGCGCCTCCGGAGAATAGTCGGTGTAGATGTCGTCCATCTCCTCATCGCCTTCGTCGGCAGGCTCCTCTGCAGGCTCCGCTGCGGGCTCCTCGGCGACAGGTGCGGGTTTGGGTTCAGGTTTAGGTTCCGGTTTGGGCTCGGGTTTGGGTTCGGCCTTGGGCTTCTCCTCATCCTTCGCTGCAGGAACGGATGCCGCCTTAGAGCTGGCATCCTTTGAAGACACGAGTTTGGACATGAAGTCGTTGTTGGTCTTGGGCTTCTCCTCTTTCTTGGGCTCCTCTTTGACCACTGCGGGCTCTGCTGCCTTTGGCGCCTCGACGGGCTTCTCTTCCTTGGCAGGCTCGGCCTTCTCGACCTTCTGAGCGGTAGGTGCGGGTTTGGGCTCGGCCTTGGGCTTCTCGTGCTTCTTGGCCTGCTCCTCCTTCTTCTTCTCCTGCTCTGCCTTCTTCTTGTCCTTCTTGGCCTTTATCTCGAGCTTGTCGTGCCTCTGCTGGACCTTCCTGGCCTCCTCTTCCTGCTTGGCCCTCTGCTTCTTCGCCTTCTTGGCGGATTTGCGTGTAGGGTCGATCGCAGGCTCTGCCTCGGCATATTCCCTGGCGATGCCCGTGTAGACTGCCATCCAGATTCCGATTACCATGATGGCTGCCGCCATGGCCACTGTGGGGTTCACTTTGGCGAAGACGAGTGCTGCCATGATCAGTGCGAGCACCGCCATGGCGATATCGAAGTACAGCATGAGTTTGTTTCCCTTCTTGGAATCGCACATTGCGCAACCAAGCATAGCGATGAGTGCGACGATTCCGACGATTCCAATCACGGTTGTGTCTTCAACGGACAGGGAGATCAGCCCATAGGTCAGTGCCGCAACCAATCCAAGTAGCACGAACAATCCTGCGTCGATCTTCTTTTCTTTCTCCCCCTCACCCATGTACATGAGGATACCTGCCACCAATCCGACGATACCGGCGATGGTCAGGATAGTCTTGGAATAGAATGTCAGTTCCGTCTCGACATCGGCTTTCATCAGCAGCATTACGAACGCTGCGATGATGAACAGGGCTGCTGAGCAGAGCCCTGCGTAGTTTCCGAATTTGTTATCGAGTGTTCCCATGAACTCGAGAATGTTGATTTGTAAATATAACGGTTTTGAAGTGTGGCTCATATTCAATTCGATATCTAGGTTCTATGAGCCAGTATCTGTAAATTGATGTGCCAGACATTCGATTTGATTATTCTGTCCTATGACATCGCTTTTCTAAGATTTTATATACTATACATAATTAGGGAAGAATTACTCTTATAATATGGGGTTTCGAGGAGCCCTGTATCATCATCACAGTCAAGAGGGTGTTAAGACACCTTCTTTCACAAAGTCCTCTCCTGAATGAGAGGCAATATACGAAAAGGAGCTAGCACATGAAAATGAAATGTAAATTCCTGGGCGGTGCCGACATGGTCGGACGCATGGGGATGACTATGGAGGGGGACGGCATGACCACTCTGATCGAGTACGGTCTCAGCCCTACAAAGCCTCCGGAGTATCCTCTCCCTGCGCCACGCATCGACTATGCGTTCCTTACGCACTCGCACCTGGATCACTGCGGAATGATCCCACAGATCTGCGGCAAGAACGAATGCGATCTGTTCACCACGCCTCTCTCCGCGGAGATCTCGGAGCTGATGATGTACGACACCCTCAAGATCGCCAAGGCCGAGGATTATCCCCAGCCCTACACATCCGGCGATATCGAGAGAACCATGAAGGCAGTCGTGCCGATGACATACCAGGATCAGATTAGCATAAACCACGTCGACGTGACCATGCTGGATGCCGGACACATTCCCGGAGCGGCCATGTTCATGTTCGAGAAGGATTCGAGCGTCATTTACTCAGGCGACATTCACACCGAGACGCAGAGGCTCGTCGGAGGAGCAAGGCCCCACGACTGCAGCACCCTGTTCATCGAGGGAACCTACGGCGGACGCAACCACCCCGACAGGAAGACCACGGAGGAGCAGTTCCTCGCCAAGATCGATGAGGTTATCGACCGCGGCGGAAAGGTTCTCATCCCCTGTTTCGCAGTCGGAAGAACGCAGGAGATCATGCTCCTGCTGAGGAACCTCGGTTACGAGATGTGGGTGGACGGAATGGGAAGATCGGTCACCCGCCTCTTCCTCGACTACCCCGAGTACATCAAGGACGTCAAGCACCTGAAAGCGGCCAAGAGGAAGTTCAACGAAGTCAGGAACTCCGGTTCGAGGGCATCGGCCATAAAGGGCGAGGTCATCGTCACCACCGGCGGAATGCTCGATGGAGGACCGGTCCTCGGATACCTCAACGCCATCAAGGACGACCCCAAGAGCGCCATCCTCCTGGTAGGTTATCAGGCGGAGGACACCAACGGAAGGATGCTCCTCGAGGAGGGATGCGTGAAGATCGACGGCGAGATCGTCAAGATCTCATGCGAACTGCAGAAGTACGATTTCTCGGCTCACGCCGACCACAATCAGATCGTCAACTTCATCAGGGAGTGCGACCCCGACAACGTCATCATCATGCACTCCGAGTCCCGTGAGGCATTCCTGCCCGATCTCGAAGGGGACTACAAGGTCTTCCTTCCCAAGACCGGCGAAGAATTCGAGATCGATCTCTGAAACCTGGACCGGGGCTCTGCCCCGGATTCCGCTTTTTTATACGACCTTATCGTTATCGCAACTATGACCCTCAATCTGGATGAGTACACATGCGAGTTCTGCGGCGGGCCCTGCAAGAATGTAGTCTATGCCGCATTCGTCTGTGACAACCCCGAGTGCATAGAGAAAGCAAGGGTTGCGCGCGGCGGTCCCGGCGGACACATGAAGAGGAAAGCGGAAGGCAAACCCATAATCCCCGAGGACCTTGAATCCGCGGTGGACCTTACCAAGAACTAATCCTTGGAAGTTTTATCAAAATCATAGATGGGCCGGTCTCCCGGCCCATAATTTGTTTTTCAGTGCCTGAAGACACGGCATCCGGTGAAGACCATCGCGATGTTGTGCTCGTTGGCAGCATCGATGACCTCCTGGTCCCTGATGCTTCCTCCGGGCTGGATGATGGCTGTCACACCGGCCTTGGCTGCCTCGTCGACTCCGTCCCTGAACGGGAAGAATGCATCCGAGGCCATGACGCAGCCCTCGGTGGGCTCGTTCGCCTTCATGGTGGCGATCTTTGCGGAATCCACACGGCTCATCTGACCGGCTCCGATTCCGACTGCACGCTCGCCCCTGACGTAAACGACGGCGTTGGAGGTCACATGCTTCGCGAGCTTCCATGCGAACAGCAGCGAGTGGATCTCCTCCTCTGTGGGTGCGCGCTTGGTGATGACCTTCAGGTTCTTGGGGTCAACTACGACATCCTCGTCGGTCTGGACGAGCATTCCGCCCTGGACCTTCTTCATCTTGTACTCCCTGACCCTCTCGGAAGGTCCGATTGGGCAGTTGGTCCTGAGCAGACGGATGTTCTTCTTGGCCTCCATGATCTCCACTGCACCCTCTTCGAAGTCAGGACAGAGCACGGCCTCGACGAAGTACTTGGAGATCATCTCCGCGCACTCCTTCGTACAGGGCCTGTTGAGACAGATGACGCATCCGAACGCGGACAAGGGGTCGACGTTGTATGCTGTCTCGAATGCCTCGAATATGGTGTCTGCGGATGCGAGACCACAGGGGTTGGTGTGCTTCATAACGACTGCTGTCGGCCTCTCGAAGTCCATACAGATGTCCAATGCCTTGTCAAGATCGAGGATGTTGTTGTAGGACAGCTCCTTTCCCCAGAGACATTCCGCCTTGGCGACGGTGGGTCCGGGTGTGAACGGGTCCTTGTAGAATGCCGCGGACTGGTTGGGGTTCTCTCCGTACCTGAGGTCCTGGACCTTCTCCAGGGGTATGGGGAACGAGTCGGGGAACTTGCCGATGAACCTCTCCTTCATCTGGGAGGCGATCATGGCGTCGTAATTGGCTGTGGCGACGAATGCGTCTGCCATGAGCTTCTGGTGGAGCTCGAGACTGAGCTCTCCCTTTGTCTTCAGCTGCTCGAGGATCTCAGGATACTGCTTGGGGTCGGTGACGACGGCCACGGACTCGTAATTCTTGGCAGCCGCACGGATCATGCTGGGGCCGCCGATGTCGATGTTCTCGACGATGTCCTCGAACTGTACGCCCTCTTTGAGGACCGTCTGCTTGAACGGATACAGGTTGATGACGACCATGTCGATGGGCTCGATTCCCTTGTCCTTGATGGCTGACATGTGGTCAGGAATGTCCCTGCGTGCGAGGATTCCCGCATGTACCTTAGGATGGAGTGTCTTGACACGCCCGTCCAACATCTCGGGGAATCCCGTGACGTCCGATACCTCGGTAACCTTGATACCGTTCTCTTTCAGAAGCTTGTATGTTCCGCCTGTGGAAATGATGTCCACACCTGTGGCGGCGAGTTCCTTTGCAAAATCGACTATGCCGCTCTTGTCGGAAACGCTGATGACTGCTCTTTTTATCTTGGCCAGAAGCACACCCCCTCGTTCGAGGAAATGCATACTCTGTATGCATCTTAGAATACAGGTTATCAGTTATAACCGTTGGCAAACGAGGTCCGAAGGGGATCGTTTACAAGGCCTCTGAGAGATAGGTTTTAGGTTTTTTTTTTCAAGGCGAAAATCAGGGCATTTTAGAGAGGTGGAGAAAGGTGCTCGGGATGCCGCAATACTAACACGCGAATGTGACGCATGATGTTAGTGGACACAATTTCTTAGAATTTAGGGGATCCGGGCTCGGATTTCTCCGAACCCGGATAGATATTAGGGGAACCCAACCCACGGATCCCTCCGTGACTTAGGTAAATCGTTTATTAGGGTTAGACACACCTACTTTCGACATCTTAACCCAGTAGGCACATCCTTGAAAGGTCATTAGTTTTACGTTGTATTTAAACGTTAAGGTATTGAATTCAGTAAATGTACAAACTGACAAGCGCTTCTTTATCCGCATCCCATCCAGCTGCCATCCACTCCCCGCATTGCGGGTCATACTTGCAAACGTGTAATATCCTCCTCCAATATAATAACAACACCTGAAAAGAGTTCAACAATGTATGAATCTGATCAATAGTTGGATGATATGACCTATTGATTGCTTTTAGGAGGCAGAATAACACAGTTGGCGATATCGACCTAACTCGATATGATTCGATAAAACAACGGAATTATGAAAGAAGGGAGGTGCCCGAAGGCACCTTGAATAGTTTATCAGTAGGAGATTCCCTGCCAGAGCATGGCGTTGGCGACCTTCTCGAATCCGGCGATGTTTGCACCGGCGACGAGGTTGCCCTCCATGCCGTACTTCTTAGCGGCCTCGGAGGCCTGCTTGTAGATCTCGACCATGATGTCGTGGAGCTTTGCATCGACCTCATCGAATGTCCATGCGAGCCTCTGGCTGTTCTGACTCATCTCGAGTGCAGATGTGGCTACTCCACCGGCGTTGGCTGCCTTGGCAGGTCCGAAGAGGACTCCTGCCTTCTGGAATGCTGCAACTGCACCAGGGGTGCTGGGCATGTTGGCTCCCTCAGCAACTGCCTTGACGCCGTTCTTGATCAGGATCTTTGCGGACTTCTCGTCCAGCTCGTTCTGTGTCGCACAGGGGAGTGCGATGTCGCAGGGAATGGTCCAGATACCGGAGCAACCCTCTGTGTACTTGGCGGTCTTGGAGTAGTTGACGTAGGTCTTGATCCTGTCCCTCTTGACCTCCTTGATCTCCTTCATGATCTTGTAGTCGATTCCCTTGGGGTCGTAGATGTAACCGTTGGAATCTGAGACCGCAACGACCTTTGCACCCAGCTGGGTTGCCTTCTGGCAGGCGTATGTTGCGACGTTTCCGGATCCGGAGATGACGACCGTCTTCTTCTTGAAGGAATCCTTCTTGGCCTTCAGCATCTCCTCGGTGAAGTAGCAGAGACCGTATCCTGTGGCCTCTGTCCTTGCGAGTGATCCTCCGCAGGGGATTGCCTTTCCGGTGAGCACTCCGGTGAACTCGTTCTGGAGCCTCTTGTACTGTCCGAACATGTAACCGATCTCTCTTCCGCCAACTCCGATGTCTCCAGCGGGGACGTCGGTGTCTGCACCAATGTGCTTGGCGAGCTCTGTCATGAAGGACTGGCAGAAGCGCATGACCTCTGCATCGGACTTGCCCTTGGGGTCGAAATCCGATCCTCCCTTTCCTCCTCCGATCGGGAGTGTGGTCAAGCTGTTCTTGAAGATCTGCTCGAATCCGAGGAACTTCAGGATCGACAGGTTGACTGAGGGGTGCAGCCTGAGTCCACCCTTGTAGGGTCCGATTGCGGAGTTGAACTGTACACGGTATCCGCGGTTTACCTGGACCTTGCCCTTGTCATCCATCCACGATACGCGGAACATAATGATCCTCTCGGGCTCTACAATCCTCTCGATAATTCCAGCTTCCTGGAGCTCGGGCCTCGCCTTGACGACGGGCTCAAGGGACTCCAGCACTTCCTTGACCGCCTGGAGGAACTCGGGCTGGTCCTTGTTGCGCTGCTCCAGACCGGCATAGACTTCCTTCAGGTACTTGTTCTTGATAGCCATGTTCTTCACCTGGTTACAGAAATATTGTCTTATTATCCCTGCAATCAGCTCATGAAAATCATATAATAAAAAAGAAACCCCACGAAAGATTTCTCGGTAAATCCATTTGTTTTTCAGGTAACAACTGCGAAAAAACCATGTCCGATATCGGTCACAATTCTTTACGGGATTCGAATTTTATAGGGGCAGACCGTACATCGGAATCGGCGGGAATGCCGCCGGGAGATGACGGAATGAGGAAGAAGGACCTAGAGATGACCCTGCAGAGGGTGAGGAACTTCGAGGATCCCGATCCGGCTTTGGAACAGTACATGACCCCGGCCACAATAGCTTCGGACATCCTCTTCGACGCCTACAGCAAAGGCGACATCGAAGGCCTGAAGGTCGTGGATCTGGGATGCGGCACAGGGATGTTCTCCATAGGCTCATACCTTCTGGGTGCTTCGCAGGTCATCGGCTTCGACATCTCTGAATCGGCCCTGAGGGTTGCTGAATCCAACAGGGAGGATCTCGAAGCGGACGTGGAATTCCGCAAATCGGATATCCTGGATGTGGAGGAGGGAGCAGACACGGTGTTCATGAATCCCCCGTTCGGCTGCCAGAACAGGAACGCCGACAGGGCCTTCCTCGACAAGGCAATGAAGCTCTCGGAATGCGTCTACTCCATACACATGGCGGAGACCCTGGATTTCGTCAAAGGGTACTGCGAGAAGAGGGGTCGCCATATTACTTATTATAAAATCTATAAGTACGAAATCCCTCATACGTTTTCATTCCATAAGAAGACGAAGAAGACGGTTGACGTCGCGGTCGTCAACATTAGGTGATTTCACATGACAGATTCCAATCTAGTTTTCCCCGGACAGGAAGTTGCCTCAGAGGAGGAGTATCTGGCCGCAGAGGGAACATTCGCAGAGGACGGCGTTATCTACGCCTCACAGATCGGGGAGCTCGAGTTCGATGACGACAACTGCGTCGTCAGGGTTGTCTCCCCCAACCCGCCCAACGTTCTTGCTGTCGGAGACATAGTCTACGGTATCGTGGGCGACATCAGGAACACGATGGCCACCGCCGACGTCTATGTCAAGGACGGTGTCCAGAGGAGGCTCGGCGGAGACACTTATGCTACGATCCACGTGTCCAAGATCTCCCAGGGCTACACCGACGATGTGTCGAAGGAGCTCAGGAAGGGAGACTTCATCAGGGCCAGGGTCACAGCCATCAAACCCGCTCTCCAGCTTACCACCAAGGATGATCACCTTGGAGTGATAAGGGCTCAGTGCGGCAAGTGCAAGACCGAGATGGTCAGGAGCAAGAAGGGCGACGGACTTTTCTGCCCCGAGTGCAAGTACGCCATGCCCAGAAAACTAGCCGACGACTATGGCGACGTGGACCTCTGATGAAGCTAGTAGCACTGATGTCCAACGGGATCGATTCTCCCGTAGCATCCTACCTCATGAGCAAACGCGGTGCGGATGTCATTCTTCTCCACATGGACAACCGTCCGTACACCGACGACCGCTCCATCGAGGTCGTCAAGGACATAGCCCAGCGTCTCAGGGAGGTCACCGGGAAAGAGTTTCCTCTGTACGTTGCTGAGCACGGAAGGAATCAGACGATCATCAACGAGAACTGCGATCCGCACTACCAGTGCGTACTGTGCAAACGTGTCATGCAGAGGACCGCCAGGGAACTGGCGAAGAAGCTCGGAGCATCAGGGATAATCATGGGAGACTCCCTGGGCCAGGTAGCTTCCCAGACCCTGAAGAACATCAGGTCGGAGAACACAGGGCTCGATTTCCCCGTAGCCAGGCCGCTCATCGGGCTTGACAAACTGGAGATAGAGGCGGTGGCCAAGGAGATAGGCACTTACGAGATCTCCATAAGACCGACCGACGGCTGCAAGATAGTGCCCATCAGGCCTATAACCGAAGCTTCTCCGGACAAGGTGGCGTCCATGAGCGCCAAGATAGACATCGATTCCCTCGCGCACGAATGCGCTGAGAAGGCTGTCCTTGTTCAGTGATAATACTTGTTGTGGAACCTCTCCGGGAACGCTGGACAGGAATCGATCTCGTCATCATCGTACAGCATGTCCATTGTGACTCTGGAGATGTAACGTGCGACGTACATGGAGATGTAAAGCGTGTTGTCCCCGATCTTGATCTTGATGTCTGATTCCTTGGGGCCTTTTACCGAGGTAGGTACAAGTGCAGGACCTAGGCATGCTGTGCAGACGCGGTAATCGCATCCTGCTTCCTTGATCATCTGCTCCACATCGGGTTCTACGGTTATCTCCATGCCCCGGGTTAAGATTGTTCAGTAAATAATCGTATTGGATGATCTGACCGTAGCCTGTCAGAGATCGTACTTCGAATAGCCGAAGAACTCCCTTATATTCGACGGTATGTCCTGGCTTAGCTCCGCCTGGATGTCCTTGAGGCCTGCTATCCTGCGGTCCAGGATGACCGCGACGCCCCTGTCCGTCTCCGATCTTATCAGCCTGCCGATGGACTGCCTCATCTTCCTGACGGTGGGGATCGTGTTGGTGTACCGCAGGCCGTTGCCGAACCTGATGTCGTAATACCTGCGCATGGCACGCATCTTGGCAGTAGGCTTTGGATAGGGGATGCCTATCATGATCACCATCTCCAAGGCCTTGTCCGGGAAGTCCAGACCTTCGCTGATCCTCCCTCCGGTCACACAGAACAGGACGCTTCCCTGAGACGTCTTGAAGTTCTCGAAGACGTTCATGAGCTCCGGTTGCGACATACCCCTCTGCTCATAGACCACATCCCTCCGGAGGTTCTGTACAAGACCGTCGTCCACCATCTTGTCCATGAACGAATAGGACGGGAAGAACACGGATGTGTTGACCCTGACAGCGTTGACGCATTCCACTATCATCTCCATGAGAGTGTTGTAGTTCTCCGGGATCTCCCTCTCCTCATACTTCATGGACACCTTGTCCGTGTACAGGGTGAGGAGGTTCTCCTTGGGGAATATACCGTCCAAACAGAGCTTGTTTACCCTGTCCAGACCTAGTTCAGAGATGTATGCGTCCAGAGGCTGGAGCGTACCCGACATGTGTATGGACGAGAAGCAGTCTATCAATGGTCCGGCAGCGCCTGAGGGATCCATGCAGTATGCCTGGAAGAGCGGATTATCCCCTTCCTTGACGATCAGCCTCACATAGTTGTCCTCATCCCCGTCTATCCAAGCGCGTATGAATCTGGACATCGAATGGATGTAGGAACGCGGAAGCTTCCTGCGCTCCTTCTTCTTCTCCATGATGCCGTCGCCGATCTCCTCCATGGCCTTGCACATGCGGGATATAGTGACCGAGCTGACTCCCAGACGGGACATGAGCTCGTCCTCCAGATAGTATGGCGGGAGCATCCCGTCATCATCTATGAGATATTCCTTCTGTGCATGGGCCAGTATCTCCTTCAGCACCGCGACCAGATCGGTCACGGTGATGCCCTCCTGGAGCTCGAAGTCCCCATGGTCCTTCGCCTCCTTGGCGGCCAGATCCATGGCGTATTCAGAATATTCGAATGTCTGGACGTCCCTCAGGTAATCCGGAAGGTTATGGGCCTCGTCGACTATCAGGACCATCTGCGACAGAGGAACACCTGCCCACTCCACGAAACGGTCCAGGATCATAGGCATGAAGATGAATGGGTACGGAACGGCTATCACATCGGCGTAAGGCAGGAGGAGCTTCATCAGCTCATAGGGGCAGACCTCGGCATCCTCGCACATCTGGGCAAATCTCTCCGGTTCAGGGTGCTCCCTCCTGATGACGTCCACCCATTGTTCAACATCGGTCACCTCGATGTTCGAGAAATACTTGCAGTGGCAGATGCCGTTCTTCTTTTTCTTGTACTCCGAGCAGAGCTTGGAGATCTCCTCGGCATTGCCTGAGGCCAGATCTGGATCGTCCCTCATCATCGGGCATGATGCTGCCGAACGGCCCTGCATCGCCACGCATATGATGTCCCCGCCTATGGCGGCTGATTCCCTGATGACCTGCTTCTGCTGGGATTTGGTCCTGGTCAGGTAGATGACCTTCATGCCGTGCTCCCTGGTGTAGCCCAGGACCCCGCACAGCGATGTGACCGTCTTTCCGGTTCCGGTCCCCGCCTCTATGACCGCACACCTGCGATCGCGTACCGTGCGGTCAATGAATTCGACTAGCTCCTTCTGACCGGCGCGGTACTCGTAGGGGAAGTAATCCATCACTCGTCCTCTTCGCCGCCTCTCTGCCAGACGTCGTCCGGAAGGTCGGCGTAGGTGAACTCCTCGTCACCGGTGGACTTCTCCCTCCTCCTGGAGTTGACCATCAGATCCGCGATCTTGTCCCTCTTGAACAGCCAGTAGTGGATCCTCCACTCCCTTCCGTCGTACAGGGTGGTCTCCTCCCTCTCGGTGGTGAGGATCCCTCCGTCCTCCAGCATATAGAACGCATCACGGTCCTCAGGCTCCAGGACGTTGTCGATGATCCTATCGGAGTATCCGAAGAAGTTGAGCACATGGTGGGCGAGCTCGTATGCCTGCTCCTCCACCATGGCGTGGGAGTCGTCGATGCTGTTCTTGATGGCCAGGGTCAGATCGTCTACGGTGACTATGCTCATGGTATCACTGTCCGAGCTCGATGTACTTGATCTCCTCGACTCCGACCTTCTCTCCGAGAGCCTTGACGACGTTCTCGGGGACGTCCTGGTCCATGGTCAGGAACATTGTGGCCTTTCCAGCATTCCTTCCGACGGCCATGAGAGCGATGTTGATTCCAAGCTCTCCGATGGCATTTCCGACTGTTCCGATGACACCGGGGGTGTCCTTGTACTTGAGGATGATCATCCTGTCGGCCAGCGTGATGTCGGTGATGAACTCGTCGATTCCGATGAGCTTGGGTGTTCCTCCGATGACGGTTCCCCTCAGAGAGCGTGTGATGCCGTTGTATGTGAACTTCATCTCCACGATGCTGGAGTAGTCCTTGGAAGCATCCTTCGTGCCTTCGATGACCTCTATTCCCTTGGATTTCGCCACGGGCAAAGCGTTGATGATGTTGGCGGTTCCAATGATGCCCTCGAGGTATCCGATGATCGCATTGACTGTGAGCATCTTGGTCTGCTTCTCGGCAAGGTTGCCGCAGTATGAGATCTCCAGCTTGTTGAGCGGGTTGTTGCCGATGATCTGCTGAATGATGGATCCCATGTTCTTGACCAGGGGGATGTAAGGTTCGGTCTCCTTGTCCAGAGATCCGCGGGGTGCGTTGATGGCGTTGGATACGATTCCGTCCCTGAGGTACATGATGACATGCTCAGCGACCTCGACTGCGACCCTCAGCTGTGCCTCCACCGTGGATGCTCCCAGGTGGGGTGTGGTGACGAGGTTGTCCAGCTCCAGGAGCTTCTTCTCGTCGTCCGTGAGGGGCTCGTTGCACCACACATCGAATGCGGCGCCTGCGATGATCTTCTCCTTCAGAGCCGTGTACAGATCGTCCTCGTTGACGATTCCTCCGCGGGCCACGTTGGCGATCCTCGCGTTGGGCTTCATCATCTTGAACTGGGGGAGCGAGATCATGTTCCTCGTCTCGGGGAGAAGAGGTGTGTGGATGGTCATGAAATCGGCCTTGGTGATGACCTCTTCCAGGGTTGTCAGCCTGACTCCGAGGGAGTCCGCGACCTCCTTGGGCAGGAAGGGATCGTATCCGATCATGGTCATGTTGAAGGCCTTCATGCGCTTCGCGACCTCTCCGCCGACGCGTCCCACTCCGATGATTCCGAGCACCTTTCCGTTGAGCTCGACACCGGTGTACTTGGATCTCTTCCACTCGCCCTTGTGCATGGACTCGTGTGCGAAGGGGATGTTCCTTGCTACTGCCAGGAGCATAGCGCAGGAGTGCTCCGCTGCGGACAGGATGTTCGCCGAGGGGGTGTTCATGACGAGGATTCCCTTGTCGGTGGCGTAGGGGACGTCAATGTTGTCCACACCTACTCCGGCACGTCCGATGACGCGCAGCTTCTTGCCTGCGTCGATGACCTTGCTGGTCACCTTGGTGCCCGACCTGATGATCAGAGCATCGTAATCGCCGATCTTCGCGCAAAGCTCATCCTCTGTGAGTCCGGAGACCTCGTCGACGGGGAAACCGGAGTTCTTGAGGATCTCGAGACCCTCTGCATCCAGGGGGTCCGATACCAGAATCTTCGTTGTCATCTTCATTCCTCCAATACCTCGTCCATTACGGACAGGAGCTCCTTCACCATAGCGGGCGTGGTGTCTCCCATGTGCCCGATCCTGAATGTGGTCTCCTTGACATCGCCGTAGCCGTTGGATATCTCGTATCCCTTGGCCTTCAGCTTGGAACTGAAAGCATCGAAGTCCATATCGCCCTTGTTGAGGACACCGATCGAATTGGACTGGTATCCCTTCTCGGGGAAGACTCCGTGCAGTTTCTTGTCGGCCCAGTTCCTGACCATGTCGGCCATCTCCTGGTGCCTCGCATACCTGTTCTGCATGCCCTCTGCCAGAGCCTTGTCCAGCTGGTAGTCGAGGGCGTACATGAGGGATACAGGGGGAGTCGTAAGTGCATAGTCGACGTCCGCCTGCTTCTTGATCTTCAATAGGTCGCCGTAGAATCCGCGGTTGGGAACGGTCTTGGCCTTCTCCAGGAGCCTCTCCGAGCAAAGCATGATCGCGAGTCCGGGGGGAAGGGCGAGGGCCTTCTGGGTTCCGAAGACGATGGAATCAGCGTCAAGGTCCTTCACCTTGAGGTCCATGGCGAATGCGGATGTGACCGCATCGATCATCGTGAGCGCATCGGGGTTCTGGGCCTTGATCTCCTTGGTAAGGGCGAGGGAGTCGCTGAACACTCCTGTGGAGGACTCGTTGCTCACCCAGTGGACGGCCTCGATGTCCTTTGTGACCTTGCCGGCGATGTGCTCTGGCTTCATGGCCTGCCCCCAAGGGACCTGGACCTTGGTCACGTTCTTGCCGTTGAGCTCCCCGAGCTCGATGGACCTGTTACCGAACGAACCGTTCGTCAGTCCGAGGGAGTTGCTGTTAACGCCGTTCCTGATGGCTGCCTCCAGCATCACCGTGGCGGATCCTCCGACAAGGAACACGTCCATATCGGTGTTGAGAGCCTTCTGAATCTTCTCAACGATCCCTGCGTGGAGCTCCTTGTACTCCTTGCAGCGGTGTGTGATCATAGGTTTTGTCATAGCCTGAAGGGTCGATTGCTCCACATGTACGGGGCCGACCGTGAACAACGTTCTACTCAAGATTAATCCCTCGCTCGCGTAAGCGACATTGATTGTGTAACCCGCACGTCCTATAAAATAAGGATGCAGGGACGCGCGCATGCGCATCCATACTGACCTTCAGAATCGCACTGAAAAGCGGATTTCAGAGCTTCGATAGGGTGGATTTGATCCTCGAGATGCCCTCTCTGATCTGGTCCTCGGATGTGGCGTAGGAGATCCTGAAGAATCCCTCTCCGCCAGGTCCGAATGCGGTACCAGGGGTGACGGCGACATGGCCTTCCTTGAGGAGGATCTCGGCGAGTTTAGCCGATGGGATGTCCTTGTTGTACTTCGGGAAGAGATAGAAGGCTCCGTTGGGAACGTTGCACTCCATGCCGGGAATGTCCGCGATCAGATCGAGTGCCAGATCGCGCCTCTTCTTGAACGCCTTGACCATCTCGAACTTGGAATCCTGGGGTCCGGTGAGGGCCTCCACCGCAGCCTTCTGAACAAAGGACGTGCAGCATGAGATCGAATGCGACTGCAACTTGTTGATGTTCTTGATATCCTCGGCCGGAGCGATTGCCCATCCCAGCCTCCATCCCGTCATCGCGAAGGTCTTGGAGAGACCGGAAATGAGAATGGTATGGTCGAACATGCCGGGGAATGAGGCCATAGAGACGTGCTTTCCCTCATAGATGATAGCACTGTATATCTCATCGGACATGACCTTGATGTCATGCTTGATCGCGATGTCCGCGATCTGCTTCAGCTTGTCAGCTGGTATGACCGCACCGGTAGGATTCGTTGGGGTGTTGAGGATTATCATCCTGGTCTTAGGGGTGATAGCAGCCTCGATGAGTGCAGGGTCTACAACGAATCCATCCTCGAACTTCGTAGGGATGTAGACGGGGACGCCTCCGGCCAAACGGACGCATGCCTCGTATGAAACCCATGATGGATCGGGCAGGATGACCTCGTCACCTGGATCGATGTATGCTAGACAGGTCATGAATATGGCCTGCTTGGTGGGTGTGACCAGAACGTTGGATGCGTCGCAGGGGACTCCGTCGTTCTTCTTGGTGTAATCGGCGATGGCCTTCCTGAGCTCGGGAATACCCGTGGAAGGGGTATAGTGAGTGAATCCCGCGTGCAGGGAATCACATGCCGCGTCGATGATGTTGGACGGTGTAGTGAAATCCGGTTCTCCCATCGAGAAGGACACGATGTCCACGCCTTCGGCCTTCATCTGACTGACAAGATTTGATATCGCTATCGTTCCTGAGGCAGGTACCGTCTGCAATCTCTGCGAAACCATCCTGATGCACCTATTGTTAAATCGCGCATTACTGAGGATGATAATAATTGTTAGTAAAGCGCCGTGAAATCCGATTAGGAACGGCATGAACCATGTATTAAATATAATTACTCTGAATGGAATAATGCAGTAGAACGGTAAGCCCGGGACGCTGGGCAAGGCCATTCTCGGCGAACCAAGACCGTTGGCAAGAGGTGAGGTCGGATGCTTGTCATTGACGTCCGTAAGGGATGTCAAGGTCCGATCGGCCTAACCGATCCGGCTCCTTTGATAGCCGTTATCTCCTTAACTTAAACTAGTTGTTCTCTCTTTGTAATGACATGTCCGGCCTGTCAGAATCCGAACTGAATGCCATAAAGGATGAGATCAGCAGACACTTCTTGGATCTCACGGTCGTCGAGGGTCTGTCAGTGATGGAAGCTTTGTGTTTCTCCTTGGTCCGCATAAAGGGAATGCCCCCGCTGGATGCCTCCGAGATCGTCTCGGCAATGACAGGCAAGGAAGTCGGCAACTTCCGCGTATCCGTATACGTGGACCGCGGAAGGCGCAAGCTGCTGGAGAACAACAACTTCGTTGGCGACGGCTCCACCGGAGAGATGATCTTCAGGTGATCAGGACACGATGTCCTTCAGCTTGCCCGTCTCAGCGGCTTCCTTGATGTGCATGGCCATCCTGGCGCCGGTGCTCATTCCGGGATATATCAGGTCGGCATAGGGGGAGCCGGAGATGAACGGGTTCGTACCCGCGACGATCCTGGTAGAGATCTCGAATGCCTTGAACTGAAGCTTGTCGTTGACGACTGTCTCCAGACAGAACGGTCCCCACATTCCTCCGAACAGCTCGTAAGACTTATCGACGACCTTCTCCGCCATATCGAACGCCTTCGGGAGCAGCGATTCCCTCAGGACGACAGGGGTGTTCCCGGTAACCACGAACGAGGGGTACATTCCGACCTTCTTCAGCTCGTCTATGTTACCGAGCTTGTACAACTCATCGATGTTGGACTCGTCCCTACGGTCCATGGACATCAGCTCGAGGGATCCTCCCTCAGCGCACCTGTACCCGTCGTGCTTCAGCGGGTCGTAGAAGAAATGCATGTAGTACCTTGTTCCCAAGCAGTACTCCTGTATGTTGTAGGACTCGTCGGGATCTACCGCAAGCTTGAATCCGTTGTAGTCCATGGCGATGAAGTAACCCTTTCCGCCCTTGGCCCCGTTGTACTTGACCATGACCGGTCTGTCGATATCCTTTGGCTCGGTGATGATCTCGGGCATCGATACCCCAGCGCTGGTGATCCATTCCCTCTGCTTCTCCCTGCTGGACTCCCAGTTCAGTACCTCACGGTTCCCGTATGACGGGACAGGGTAGTCTGAGAACCTCTTGGACCCCATGTACTCGACGAAGGACCCGTGGGGTATGATGATGGCATTCCTGTCGTAGAGCTCGTCGACACGGGATTCCATGTCGTCGAAGTCCTTGTACTTGATGATCTCATCGGGCTTTCCGAGTGGGAACGCATCGTAGTACTTGGTGGAATGCGAGATGGTCAATCCCAATGTCTTGAACCCCAGCTTCTTAGCTCCGTGGAAAATCTGCAACGAGGAGTGGGAGCAGAGGGTAGCGATCGTAATATCCTTAGGGTCGTAGCCGTCAAGGATTTCATCGATTCTCTTCTTGGGTACCATTAAACATCAATGTTGATGTGTGATTTAAACCCTACGGAGAAAAAATCAAGAAATCGACCACTCTGGGTATACCGCTCTGCATCCACTTTCGCCACTTTCGGTCACCCCCCTCGTAGCCTTTTATAGATAGGGAATGATTCATTGACGTCCTCCCTATGGGAAGGAGTCGATACAATGGAAATGGAAGAACTAACACCCCATATTCAGGAATTGCAAAGGGTGCTCGGAGACAAGATCGACGAAGAACAGCTCGCAGAGGAGCTGAACAAATATCTCAACGAGTACCACGTGAACATCGATGCCGCCAAGAGGGGCATCATTAGGAAGTACGGAGGTACCGATACATCCACTTTCGTGACCGGCAACAGCCTGGTCAAGAAGATTGGCGAGCTCACGGGCTCGGAACAGAACGTTGACATCACGGCCAAGGTCGTTTTCGTGGACAACAAGGAGATCACGGTCAAAGGGTTGCCCAAGACCATAATCTCGGGAATCCTCGCTGACGAGACCGGCAGTGCATCATTCACCGTATGGGAGCCTGGAGCGCTCTCACTGGCCAAGGGAACGGACTACATCTTCAGGAACTGCTACTGCAAGACCTGGAACGACAAGGTCCAGATCAACATCGGGAACCGCGGCCGCGTGGAGAACTACTCCGGTCCCAAGATCGAGCCTCAGGAGAGGCAGATCTCGGCTGGACCCGTGACCGAGGTCAAGATCGGATCCATCAAGGAAGGCATGGGAAGCGTCACCGTGACAGGCAAAATCGTCTCCGTGGAGACCAGGGAGATCACCGCCAAGGGCGAACCCAAGACCGTGTATTCAGGTGTCATCGCCGACGACACCGGGAAGATCCAATTCTCAGCATGGAGCGACTTCGGCATCAAGGAGGGGGAATCGCTGTGCATCCAGAACGCCTACATAAGGTCCTGGAAGGGCATTCCTCAGCTGAACCTCGGCGACAGATGCGAGGTCAGCCGCGTAGATGAGATCGCAGATGTGATAGACACATCGGTGAACAAGAAGACCGTCGATGAGATCAGCAGGATCGGCGGCGGTCTGGACATAACGCTTGAAGGCCTGGTGGTCGATGTCCGCCAGGGTAGCGGTATAATCAGGAGATGTCCCCAATGCAACCGTTCAATGCTGAACGGGACATGCACCACCCACGGCATGGTGGAGGGCATCATGGACCTGAGGCTCAAGATCGTCCTGGACGACGGAACTGGCGCCATCGGGGCGATAATCAACCGTGCCGACACAGAAAAGCTCACAGGAGTGACCCTGCAGGCAGCCCAGGGATTGGCTGCGGCTAAGGGCGAGGGCGTCGTCGGAAGGGAGATAACCGGAAAGATCCTGATGAAGAGGATCTCCGTCACCGGCAACGTCATGAGCGACGACTACGGTCCGAGCATCATCGTCAAATCGGCAGACTGCGTCAAGATCGACCTTGAAGAGGAAGCTGGAAAGCTCCTTGACGAAGTGGAGGCGGCAATATGAACGCCAGAGAGACCGCATGGAGGGTGTTCGCCACCGAGCTGAACTCATCCACGCTGGAGATCAAGGCCACCGAGGAGAAGGCCCCGTCCTACATCGTCACACCTCTCGGTGCGAAGATCAACAGGGTCCTCATCGCCGGGGTCATGACCGAGAAGGAGAACACCGGAAGCGAAGAAGAGCCCATGTGGAGGGCCAGGATACAGGATGTGTCCGGCAGCTTCTACATCAACGTCGGAAGATTCCAGCCCGAGGCGGCTGCGACGATGGCCGACCTGGAGGCTCCGTGCTTCGTCGCGGCGGTCGGAAGGGTCAGAGCCTATAATGCCGATGACGGCAGGGTTCTGATATCGGTCAGACCGGAGCACGTCATCCCCATAACAGAGGACGTCCGCAAGGAGTGGATCCTCGAGACCGCCAAATCCACATGGAGGAGGCTGACCAACACCAAGAGGGTGCTCGGCATGGGCGATGCGACGGAACAGGACCTCATCAAGGCTGGAATGAGCCCGGTGGAGGCCTTCGGCATCACATATGCGCTGGACAATTACGGTCAGATGCCCGACTCTTCGCTGTACCTGAAGACCATCCAGGCAGCGCTGAGGATGCTCCTGCCCGACAGGGATGTGGACCTCGGATTCCCCGAGGACCTTTCCGGAGAGCCCGACGAGATCGAGATCCCCGAGAACGGTGCATCAGGAAACAACAGCGCTCAGCTGGAGGACATGATCCTGAATCTGCTGGAAGAGCTGGACACCGACGGCAAGGGAGCCCCCAGGGAGGAGCTCGAGAGAAGAGCCGAGGCAGAAGGCATCAGCAGCATCGAGCTCGAGGAGGTCTCCAACACCCTGATGGACAAGGGACTCGTCTACGAGCCCAACCTCAGATACCTCAAACGCATTTGAATCTGGGAGGGGTGGTACCCCTCCCGTCGTATGTAACCTTATTATACCAAGTAACGCTAAGAACAGTTGCATCTGCCAGATACATGGCTGGATGGCTGAGGAATCTGGATGTGGAAAGGCATCAGCAAGGTTATTGTGACTTTTTTTGCAGTCTCCTTAATGATAATGCCGACATTGGCCCCGCTGATCCAAACGGATGCGGAGGACTGGAAGCCTCAGATAACGTACATATCCGTAGGCGATTCCATGGTCAACGGCTATGGCAATCCGGAATACTACACGAGCACTGACTACAACAGCTACGGGTTCGAAGTGAAGAGCGATGTCATCTACCCCACGAAGATCGCGAAGTACCTCGAATCACAGAGGTACGAGGTAGAATACCACCAGTTAGCAGTCAGTTCGACACGTACGCTGGATTTCCGCTCCCTCATCTACGACGATTACAACGGAGACGACTACACCGTATCCAAAGTCTATAAACATTACATGTCCAACAGCGCCAAGATCCTGCCCGAGGGATACACGCCGGATATGGATGGTTTCAAACGTTACTACCAGGACAGGATCTCCGAGGCGGACCTGATTACATACCAGTTCCACTTCGACTTCTCCAACACCATGGATAGCGTGTTCATGAACCTTGACGACCCCGCCCTGAACAGACCGTTCGAGACCTTGGACCCGTATTCTTACATTTTGGCCAAATCGATCATGGGAACAACTGGTATGAACGCATTGGTCGTCGACAGGGCCATCCTATCCGGATTAGGCGCGGATTTCATCAGCAAACTCATCGAATCTTTCACCAGTGGGGTCGCTTACTGTATCACGATGTACTGCCGTGATTTCGACTACAACGTTGCTAGGATCCTGGAATTGAATCCCGATGCGACCATAATAGTCGTGGACACCACGAACCCCATAAATGAGATGTCGCTCACCGTTGGTCCGCTGACGATCCCCGCAGGCGAACTCTACGGCATGATGGGCGGTTTCGGAAACTTCTACGCCAAATATCTGTCCCCGTACGCCGGTTGTGTATACCATGTCAGCCTGGACAAGTCCCCGGAGAAGCTCCTGGACGAGTTCACGCAGGCAGACCTATCGAATCTGTATCTCACCAACGGTTCGAAGAACGACATGACCATAGCGCTCCTGGACGGCCATGATGAAGTGGTCCCCGAGGAGCTGCGCCCCTACATCGAAAAGAAATGCGATTGGTACATACCCGTGGAATCGTACGTTGTCTACGATTACTACGACGGGGACGATCATGACCTCACCGAGTTCCTGAAGTACTCCCTAGGCTCCAACAAGGGAGACCTGTTAAAGCTGCTGGAAGGGGACGGCATAAAGGCCCAGGCCAACGCGACCAAGATGAAGCTGGTGAACAACCTGGACATGATCCATGACTACGACTGCGACATCGTCCTCCACGAAGATGGCGGCTGCACCATATCCAACGGAACCGACAGCGTCTTCTTTGACTACAACGAGATGTTCCTGCTGTACTTAGCGAACAGCATGTTCGCCGCTGCACTGATCCACCCCTCGCCGGCCGGCCATGATGAAGTGGCATCGGCGATCATCACGGCCATCGAACAGCATGATATACTGAACAACCCTCCCAGGAACATCAGCCCGCTTTTCATCGCAATGATCATCGTAGCAGTGGCCATTGGTGCATCGGCATTGTATCAATACCACATCCACAGAAAGAAGGCGGAATCTTAAGATGACCACACCGTCCGAGGAACGCGTATGGATGTCCCTGTATTCACCGGACATCCCTCCCATGCCGGAGATGTCCGCATACCGTTACATCAGGACATCCAATGCCAACAGGGAGGATGAGGTCGTCCTAGACTTCTTCGGTTCTTCCATCAAACATTCGGAACTTTGGGATATGATAGAGAGGATAGCCGCATCGCTGGATGCGATCGGCATCAAGGAGGATGACGTGATCACGCTGGTGACCGTTGCCGTCCCGGAATCGATTGCACTGTTCTATGCGCTCAACAAGATTGGTGCAACTGCCAACGCGATCGACCCTAGGATGGACCGCGAGAGCATTCTCCAACGTGCCGAGACCTCCGGGATCAAGAAGGCATTCGTACTGGATGCCGTCTATGAAAGGGCCGGGAACGTCCTGACCAAGAACGGCTACACGCTCTATGTCATCCCCTCCACGGGCAGCGTCAACGCATTGAAGCGCATGATAGCGAGCTTCAAGCTCCCCAAGGTCACCTATGGACCTAACGTCATCAGATGGAGGGATTTCATAGCCTTCGGAGAGGGCCGCCAGGCACCGGAAGCGCCGTACGTCGGCGACCGCACCGCCGCGATAACTTACACCGGCGGGACCACCGGGACGCCGAAGGGCGTCATGCTCACCAACGATTCGATAAACGCGGTCGCGGAGAACTTCAAGATCAGTGCACCGACCTTCAACAACGGCCAGTCGTTCCTCGGCATCATACCGATGTTCACATCCTACGGACTGGTCACCGGACTTCACATGCCGATATCAAAGGGCGGAAGGCTTATCATCATACCCAAATTTGTCCCGGAGGACTTCGGGAAACTCGTGATGAAGTATCGTCCCAACCATATGATAGCCACCCCCGCTTACTGCGAGATGATGCTCAGCAGCAAGGAGGTCAAAGGGAAGGACCTATCGTTCATCTATACCCTCGGATCCGGAGGGGACAACATCAGCAGGGGTCTGGAGGACTGGATGCTGAGCGAGATGAAGTCGCACAACATGCCTTACAGGCTCTCCCAGGGATACGGCATGTCGGAGGTGTCCTCCACTGCTACGGCTTCGTTCCTTGATATTTACAAACCAGGGACCGTGGGTGCGCCCTGTCCGCTATCCATCGTCGGCATCTTCGATACCGAGACAGGCAAAGAATTGGGATACAACGAGACAGGCGAGATCTGCATGGCCGGACCCATCATCATGAAGGGATACTGGAAGGAGCCCGAGGAGACTGCCGAGATCATGAAGAAGCATGATGACGGAATGACCTGGATACACTCAGGAGACCTGGGATTCCTCGACGAGGATGGGTTCCTGCATGTCATGGGCCGTCTGAAGAGGATGATCACCAGGTTCGACGGCCATAAGGTCTTCCCAACGACCCTTGAGAACCTCCTGACCTATCACGACCATGTCGTCAACTGCGCCGTCATCGGCGTGAAGGATCTGGACCACAGGATCGGCCACATGCCTCTAGCGCTGGTCGAGCTGGAGCCGGGCTGCGATAAGGATGCAGTTCGCAAGGAGCTCCTGAAGGTCTGCGACAAGGATGTCGAGGACCGTGGAAAGCCGGTGGACGTCATCGTCGTCGATTCCATTCCCCTCACCAGCATGGGCAAGAACGACAACATCGCCCTCGAGAAGGTCTACGGGGAATATCGTTACAAGTGATCCGTCTAGCACATACCGTATCGGTATGTTCTGAACGATTGTTTTAGAAGAAGAGCCCCCGAAGGGGCGTGAAGTTTAGAATGCTCAGATGAGCTTAGCTTCGAAGTCGTCGATGGACAACTGGAAGTCGTTGGGGTCCTTGAGGTCTCCGCGCCTGGTGAGGACCTCCCTTGCGAGGATCCAGTAGATGCATGCGAGCGCGCGCCTTCCCTTGTTGTTGGTGGGGATGACGAGGTCGACGTTCCTGGTCTCGTTGTTGGCATCGCACAGTGCGACGATGGGGATTCCGAGGTTAAGGGCCTCGTTGAGTGCCTGCTTGTCTGCCGAAGGATCGGTGACGACCAGGACCTCGGGCTCGATGAACGCGGGGTTCAGGGGGTTGGTGAGGGTACCGGGGACGAAACGGCCTGCGAACGCGGGTGCTCCGATTGCCTTGGAGAACTCCCTTGCGGGCTTCTGTCCGTACTGCCTAGCTGAGACGACGAGGATCCTCTTGGAGTCGAACCTTGCCAGGAAGGAAGCTGCGTCCCTGAGCCTGTCGTCGGTCTTCTTGACGTCGAGAACGTACAGTCCGTCCTGCCTGACCTTGTAGATGAAGTCCTTCATGTCGGCGGATTTCTGCTGTGTTCCGATGTGTACTCCGGATGTAAGGTAGATGTCCTCTTCCACCAGGAGATCGGTTCCCGGTGCTACATATGTTTCCTCTTCGCTCATATTGATACCTCTTTATGATCAGTTCCTGACGACAGTGATCGGGATGAGATCCTTGTCGAATTCCAGCATGGCGATATCGATAGGGTCAAGCATATCCTCCGGATAGTCCGTGAGTACGGGCGCTCCGTATGAGATCTGCAGTGCCCTCGCTCCGATGATCCTTGCTTTCTCGAATCTTGTGTACTTACTGTGTGTTTCCATATAAGTCACCATACAGGATAGAGCCGTGTAAACTAGTCCTGATTATAAACCTTTGCTAGGCCCTTATTTTATCTGTTAGTATATAATCAAAAAACGCGCGCGCGAGGACGCCCGTCATCAGGCCCTCTCCGGGAGCTTGTCGCTCTTGAGATTTAGACCTACGATACCGCCCATGGTGAGGGCCAAGAACATGTATCCTAGTATGTTCAGGCCGTTGTTGAACACAAGGATGTCTGCTATCGCAGCCCCTACGACGCCGACACCGACCCATACCGCATAGCTAGCACCCATCTGCAGTCCGCGCTTGAGTCCGCCGTTGAGCAGGACCGTGCCTACGATGCTGAGGGAGAATCCCAATACGGTGTAGACGATGTCGGTCATACCGTTGGCAAGACCCATGAACGTCGTGTATATCGCTTCGACGATACCTCCCGCGATTACCCACCACCATGCTGAGTTCATCCTACCACCAGATCGAATCCAGCGACGCCTACCACGACCATCGCGATGTAAAGAAGGGTGTAGCGATCGATGGGATCCTTGTACATCAACCATCCCACCAGGGTCGTCATGACCGTACCTATACTCACCCATACAGCATAGGCTATGCTGATTTGCAGAGTCCCCTCAGTGGCCATGGACAGACATGCGGGTCCGATGAACATGAATGCAAGAACCACTCCTCCCCAGAGGATGTTCTTGCTCTCGTTGTACTTCTGAAGGGATACCATCCAGATAGGCTCCATGAGCCCTGCGAGTATCACCCATAGTAATCCCAAGTCGGTCATGGCAGAAGATACCAGATGACATCGGATTTAAAGGGTTCTAATCTACTATAGTCTGGAAGTATATTGTGACTTTTGATTATATATGCTGGAAACTATTTCCAACCATGTCCAAAAACACCACAGCCATAGCGACCATAGCGGCCGTCATTATCGTGCTGTTTGCGTCATTCATCGCATTCTATGGCTCGACCAACCCTACCGACAACCTCGATACCGATTTGGAAACCGGATCGTACTTCGCCATCTCCGGCGAATACACAAGATCTCACACGATAGTCGAAACCGTGGATGAGTTCATCGACGACCTCTATGTCTCCGATGAATACATCCTGACAGATGATGTAAGGACCGTCAGCGTCAACGGCGAGAGAGTCAATGCCAGAGTCTACGTTGATGATGTCGACAATCCAAGAATCTATGCTTTCACATCTGATTCCGGATACATCCTGGTGGAGAGGATCGTCATCACAGATGATGAATACTATGAGGATGAACTATTGTATATCTCGTTGGATTACAACTCCCCCAAGGAGGAGCTGGAGCTGTTCGTCGGCGCTATCGGTTCATGGACGGATGACAGTGGCTGGAATAAGGATTATTTGATCCTGGGTCTGGGCGACGAGACCGTTGAATACGTACTTGCCGAAGGCACCAGCTTGTCGGAGAAGAACACCATAACCGAGGTGTATGATGACGACACCTATGAATACGAAATAGAGAGTAAAGAGGGGACCAATGAGCCGGAAGTGCATTATGAGTTAACGCATAAAGCGGAATTCCTCTCCGACATAGACCTAACCAGCTGGTTGGAATGGTTCGCCGAGGATGCTGAAGTGGGTTCCATCACCTACAGCTACAACGCTACGGAGAAGAGCAGTACCAAGGATACTATCACCACAGCGTTCGGCGAGAGGGATGTGAACAGGATCGTCTATGACTTCGAAGTCGTTGGGATCGATGGTGAATTGATCGTGTTCACCGCAGAGGGTACGTACATCTTCTGGGCCAGCGATAGCGGCATCATATACGCTTCGATCATCAGTTACGAGCGGAATTCCAATGGCGATGAATCGTACTTTGAAGGGACATACACTTTGAACGAGACAAACATGTTCAAGTGAATCTTCGATTCATAAACCATTTCGGGGGCCTCTTGGCCCCCACTTTTAACACAAAGCCTAATTATCAACCAACCAATCTGCGGGTTATGACCGACGAGTTGACCGTCTGCGCAGCTGCGTTCTTCCGCAGCATCGGTAAGGATGTCTCCAAACCGGACGAGTTCGTCATGATCACGTCCCTGGAGCTCAAATGGATGTCGCCGTCGGATTCCAAGCTCCTCCTCAACCGCCTGCTGAGCGATGGGGCCATAGTGAAGAAAGGGGACTACATCCGCCCCGCTACAGATTTCAGCGGAATGGACCTCCCGCTGGCGTACAAGCCCTCCAAGGAGCTGGTGGATTCGCTGCACAAGCCTGCAACGGCACCAAGTAAAAAGAATCCGGAACCGGACCTCTTCCATGTTCTGATCGACGTCGCCAAGGAGAACGGGATACAGACGAAGGACTTCGTCCCCGCATGCTCCAGGATCCAAAAGAGACTGGATATCGACATCGCGGCCGCCGCCCTGATTGTTCTGAGGGACAACGGTATCGATATCGGCCCCTACACCGATAAGGTGTACGAGGGTATTCGCAGCCGATGATGAAAAAAGAATCCCGGACATGCCGGGGATTAGTTTCATTCCTTCTTGATGAAGTTGCCGAGAGTCATCTTGTTGCCACTGTTGCCTCCACCCACAGTGACTCCCGTCTGGACGGTCTCGGTCAGCTTGATGCCGAGGGCCTTCTCGATCTTCTTGATGATCTTGTCATCGGGGACCAAAGCGTTAGCCTCGATCTTGGACAGCGTTCCCTTCTTCTCGAGAATGGATGCCGCGAACTGCTCCAGGTCCATTCCCTTCGCCTCGCGTGCCTCCCTGATGACGCCGCCGTAATCGTCAACGAGCTCGGTGGAGGAAGTGCCGGCGTAGATGTCCTTGGTCTTCATCCTCCTCTCGCGCTTCTCGAGCCTCTGGTCGATGACTGAGGATGAAATAGGCGCACCGCTCTGGTTGGCCCTGTAGTCCTCCCCGAACCTGGCGCAGTTGGGGCAGACGTTCAACCTGCTTCCCTCGACGATGACAGTCTTCGTCAGAGGGACCTCTTTTCCGCACATCTCGCAGATCATGCTTACTTCATCATTCCGATTGTAGATAAGGATGATGCTGAATAGCCGGGCTTCTCATCAGATATAATAATAAAGGGAAGGTCCATCAAGGTTCTGATGAACAACGACGAGACCATCCTGGAAAGAAACGAAGTCGATTCAGGATTCACCGATGAGGTAGCGGAACTCAAAGCAAAGATCGTCACGCTGGAGGACAGGAATGTCAAGCTGGTGGAGGATCTCCGCAACGCTGAGAACGAGAAGCGCTACGCTGAAGGAGAGCTGTTCAGGCTCCAGAAGGACCTGGCAAGGATCAGGGGAGAGATGGAGAGGCTCAAGACGCCCCCGCTCATAGTGGGAAACCTCCGCGACGTGCTCCCTAACAACCGTGCGGTCGTCAAGAGCTCCACAGGACCTGATTTCGTCGTCGCCATTTCAGATTACATCGATCCGAAGTCGCTCATTCCCGGATCCAGAGTCACCATGAACAAGCAGACGCTTGCCGTCATGGAGGTCATCCAGTCCTCGGTCGACCCGATCGTTTCCGGAGCCGAGGTCCTTGAGAAGCCCAACGTGACCTACGATGACATCGGAGGACTCAAGCAGCAGATGCTCGAGCTCCGTGAGGCCGTCGAGGATCCGCTGCTCAGACCTGAGCTCTACGCCAAGATCGGTATAGAGCCTCCGAAGGGAGTCCTGCTCGTAGGACCTCCGGGAACCGGAAAGACCCTGATGGCCAAGGCCGTGGCCAACGCCACCGATGCCACATTCATCAGGCTTGTCGGATCTGAACTCGTCCAGAAGTACATCGGAGAGGGAGCAAGGCTCGTCCGCGACCTGTTCGAGCTGGCCAAGGAGAAGGCACCCAGCATCATATTCATCGACGAGCTGGATTCCGTCGGAGCCAAGAGGCTGGACGTTGCGACTTCAGGAGACAGGGAGGTCCAGAGGACACTCATGCAGCTCCTGTCCGAACTGGACGGATTCACTGCGATCAACAATGTCAAGATCATCGGAGCCACCAACAGGCCCGACATCCTGGACGATGCCCTGCTGAGGCCCGGAAGATTCGACCGTATCATCGACGTCGGACTGCCCGATCTCGAGGCCAGGACTCAGATATTCGACATCAACATCAAGCACATGAACGTTGACAAGAAGGTCAAGGCCAACAAGCTCGCGGAGATCACCGAGGGACTGTCCGGAGCCGAGATCAAGAACCTGTGCACCGAGGCGGGAATGCTCGCCATCAGGGACAGCAGGAACAAGGCCACCGAGGCAGACTTCCTGGCTGCCAAGGAGAAGGTCATGGAAGCAGGAAGGAACAAGACCAACCCTGCTCCCGCCTACATGTTCCAATAAAACTGCAAAAGGGGCCATTGGCCCCATTTTTTCAATTATTGCCGAGAATCACTCTCTCTTGCTGTCGTCTCCGCCGTAGAAGACAAGCTGCGCAGCAGCGTAGATCTCCTCCAGGCCTGTTCCGGTCTCCGAGGAAACTGAACGCATCTCACCGAAGACACCGGTATTCTCCATGGCCTTGAAGAGCTCCATTCCGACAACGGTCTCGGGATTGTTATCCGCGTCCAACAGGTCGCCGTAGAGCGAATCGGGCACGACGTACCAATCTAGCATTCTCTGCTCATCGTCATCGGAAAGGGTGTCCGATTTGGATAGGAGATTGATCATCGGGATCTGCAGTCTGAACTGTGCCAGCGCTCCGAGAACCATGGCCGTGACGAATCCGTTCGGGGATCTGCTAAGGGACGGGTCGGATAGGTAGACCAGCATGGAATCCTCCCTTCCGAACGCATCGATGAGGACGTTGGAGGACTCCCTGAAGGCGAACAACTCCAGCTGTCCGGGGGTATCGATCAGGACGTAGTCCGTGTCATATCCCGAGATCACGTCGATCATCTTGTTGATGTTAACGGCCATCAGGTCCGCTGCTACGATCTGCGCACCGTTGGGACCGAGATTGTACTCCTTCATGACCTCGCTGAGGTTGATCCATTCCCTGATGTCGACATCTGCGGTGTAAGGCAGGGCATCCGCTCCGGGATCCATGTTCACGACGACCGCATCAACTGCCGAGTCATCGCACCATTGTTTGAATGCTCCGACCAGCGTGCTCTTTCCACTGCCAGCAGTTCCGATAAAAAACAGGAATTTCAAGTGATCAACGACCTTAGTCAGACGTTGAACACGGGAAATCAATATAAAATAAATACGCAATGCCAAACACATGGTTACTAAAACAAGGAGCGCGGCGCCTTACGCGTTTGCCGGAATCCTTGTCGGAGCACTTACTCCCATCGCATTCGCGATCTCCGCCTTCATAGACGGCTTTTGGGAATTCGACTTGAACACGCTCTCCGACCTCGGCATATCGCACTCGGCTCTTGCGGCCAACATATTCAACTACACCTGCATGATCGCAGGTTTGTTTGTCGTCATCCATTCGATTGGAAAAATCAAGGCCTATGAAGGGGCTGCATGCGGAGGAGCGGTCGTACTGTTCTTCTGTGGAATTCTGCTCGCAGCTATCGGCTTGTTCACCAAGGACACGGCTTACCACATCCCCATTGCCTGCACATACTTCTTCCTGATCCTCATCACGGTCATCATCAGTGCAATAACTGATTATCGCTCAGGAAAAGTCGTCAGCGCTGCAGCAACCGGAGCTCTCGTGGTCATCGTCTTCGCCTCGATGCCTGGATTCCAGCTCGGCGGAATCGAGGTAATAGCAGTCTTGGCCATGTGCATCTGGATGATCACCCAGAGCCTCTCGCTGGCTTTCAGTAAGGGTTAAAATAGGTAACCCGATAACAGGACGGTAATAAAATGAGCGCAATGCCCAACACAATGAAGATTGGAATGGGAGTAGCATTCGTAGGTGCTATCATCGCGTTCGCTTCCATGGCATACGCCTGGGACGGAACGGTTGAGTGCACCCCCTTCGTCGGAATCAACATGGTTGTCTCCATGGTGTTCTTCGCCGTTGCAGGATGCTTCTCCTCCTACAGCCCTGTGAAGGGATCCACAGTCGTCGTGCTCTCCGCACTGACAGTGGCCTTCACGGTCATCGCAGCCATCTACGGTGCGATGATGCCCATCTTGGCTATCATTCTCGTAATTCTCGGAATCCTCTGCGTCGCCATCGGCAGCATGGGATCCACCAAGAGCTACGTGGACACCAACAGGGTCATCTGAGAAACTTCAAAAGGCCCGAAAGGGCCCTTTTTCCTACATCTAATTTTGTTAGATTAAGCTCATCAACTTTTTTATTGGTAGAGAATAGTATACCGAAAACATGGATGAGAAGTTTGCGTTCGCCCTCCGCAAGTTGGCTTTATTGGGAGCACTGGATGATTACATATCCATTTCCTCCAGGGAATTGGGCGATTCGCTCGATATGAGTCAGCAATCCGCATCCAAGAGAATCCTCGAACTGATCGATGACGGTTACATCACCAGGGACCTGGGGACCAGAAAACAGCGCATCAAGATCACTCCCAAAGGTGTCGAGCTCATGAAGAAGGAGTACACCGAATACCGCCGTATCTTCGAGCGCACCGACCACCTCAACATCCATGGGGAGGTCGCATCGGGAATGGGCGAGGGCGGCTACTACATCTGTCAGGAAGGCTACCTGAAGCAGTTCAAGGAGAAGCTCGGGTTCAGCCCCTTCCAGGGAACCTTCAACGTCCGCATCTACCCCGAGGAGATCGGTAAGATCGACATCGTCAGGAACACCGCCGGGATCATGATCGACGGTTTCACCAACGAGGGCAGAAGCTTCGGCAACGTGATCGCATACAAGGCATCCATCCACAACATCGAATGCGCCATCATCGTGCCTGAGAGGTCGCATTACGTTGATATCCTGGAGATCATAGCGCCTTGCAGCGTGAGGAGAACCCTCAGCCTAAGCGACGGCGACAGGATAGACGTGAAAGTAAAACTGTGAGACGGGGTCGCCCCCGTCCCGTTTAGAGTTTCTCGAGATACTTCATCACGGACTCGAAGACGCATCTGCCGTCTCCTTCCTCCGTGTCGTATCCCCTTGTCCAGTCAGGGTGGGTGAACCTTGTCATCACACGCTCCGGATGGGGCATCATTCCCATGACGTTACCGGCAGGGTTGCATATTCCCGCGATGTCCGAGGGGGAACCGTTGGGGTTCCACGGATAATCGGCGTCGGAACCATCGGGACGGACGTACCTGAAGACGATCTGGTCGTTGTCCTCCAGCTTCTGCACGAAATCAGGATCCATGCTCATCAGGTTCCCTTCTCCGTGAGCGGAGGGGATCATCAGGGTCTTCTTGGCAGGCACCTTGCTTGTGAATACGCACTTGCCCCTGTTGTCGTTCCTAAGGATCGTGGGGCGGCACTCGAACCTTCCGGAGACGTTGTTGTACAGGGCCGCCTGGGGCTCTGCGGACATGGTCTCCTCGATTGCGGGCAGAAGTCCCATCTCGACGAGGATCTGGAATCCGTTGCAGACTCCGAGGACGGGCTTGCCCGACTCAACGAACTTCTTGACGTCGCTGCCGATACCGGCCTTGATCCTAGCCGCGAATATCGCACCTGCACGTACGTAGTCTCCGGCGGAGAATCCTCCGGGGAATGCGAGTGCGTCGTAGTCCTCCAGACTGCGCCTCATCTCTGCAGGGGCCTGACCGAGCAGCTGCTTCAAATGGACCTTCTCCGCCTGGGCTCCGACCATCTTGAAAGCGTTGGCCATCTCGTCCTCGCAGTTCGTTCCTTCGATGCGTATGACGCATACCTTGACATCCTCCGCCTTCATTGGGAAGCACCTCCCATGATGTTCCAAATGGGATCGTTCCAGGCCTTCCTCATCTCCTCGACGGTGATGACCGTTCCGTTGTCCTTGATCTTCAACTCATCACCCTTGGTGATTCCGATTATCTGGGCATCGTCGCCCATGATCTTGGTGAACTCCGTCGCATCCTTGCCGTCGACCTCGACGATCCAACGGCTGTTGCTCTCGGAGTAGAGCTTCCTGCTGAGCTCGCCCTCCATGGCTGAAAGGTCGAGTTCCGCTCCGATCTGACCGGAGATGCACATCTCGGCCACGGCCACGGCGAGTCCTCCGTCGGAACAGTCGTGGCAGCTGAGGACGAGCCTCTTGTCCATCGCCTTCAGCAGATTGGCCATGTTCCTCTTCAGCGCAGGGATGTCGACTCCGGGGACCTCTCCCTCCACTCCTCCGAACTTGCGGAAGAGCAGGGATGCCCCCATCTCGTCCTTCGTCTTTCCGACTATGAATATGCAGCTTCCGGCCCTCTTGAAGTCGGCGGTGACGGCTTTGGTCACGTCGTCGATGATTCCGCATCCCAACAGCATGGGCGTGGGCAGGATGTGCTTCCCTCCCGGGGCCTCGTTGTAGAGACTGACGTTTCCTGAGGGGATCGGGATGTTGAGCTCCCTGGCGATCTCGCCTAATCCCCTGACCGCCTCCCTGAAGACTCCGAGCCTCTCCGGGATCTCGGGATTTCCGAAGTTGAGGCAGTCCGTGAATGCGTTGGGCATCGCGCCTACGGCGACGATGTTCCTGCAGGTCTCATCGATGGCCGCCATTCCTCCCTTGTAGGGGTCTGCCTCGCAGAACCAAGGGTTGCAGCCGACTGCGGCTGCCAGTCCCCTCTTGCTTCCGGGCACCGGCAGGAGAACGGACGCGTCTCCGGGACCGGTCTCGTTGAGCTTTCCGACCATCGGGTGGATGGCCGTGCTGGCGCGGACCTCGTGGTCATACTGCCTGATGGCCCACTCCTTGGATGCTACATTGAAATCGGACAGCAGTTTGAGGATGACCTCCTTGTCAGAGGGTAGCTTGGGGAACTTCTCGTTCTGCTTGGAGGACACCTTGGGCAGCGTGTAAGGCCTGTTGTAGACCGGTCCTCCTGTGAGGAACTCCAGGTCCATGTCGAAGATGAGCTCTCCTTCCCAGAACAGGCGGGTGTGCCTAATATCAGTGGTCCTTGCCACGGGTGTGGCCAGCACATCCCACATATCGAAAATCTCCAGGACCTTCTCCACGTTCTCGGGCTTACAGGTGCACATCATACGCTCCTGCGACTCCGACACCCATATCTCCCAGGGTGCGAGTCCGGGCTCCTTGAGCGGGACCTTCTCCAGGTCCACATCCGCTCCGCATCCGGCTTCCAGCGCCATCTCTCCGACGACGCAGCTCAGTCCTCCGCCTCCGAGATCCTTCATTCCGGTGATGAGATGCTTGGCGTTGACCTCGAAGCATGCGTGCATGACCGGTTCCTTTGTGATGGGGTCTCCCAGCTGGACGGCTCCTCTGGAGTCCTCATCCGAGGTGGCTGTAAGGTCCGCGGATGCGAAGTTGACTCCGTGAATTCCGTCACGTCCGGTGCGTCCTCCGATGAGGATCATTACCTCGCCGGGTCCTCCGGCGAAGTTGTTGGCCAGGTCCTTCCTCTTTACGATTCCGAGGCATGCCACGTTCACGAGGCAGTTGCCTGTGTACTTCTCATCGAAGAAGAATCCGCCTGTTATCGTAGGGATACCACAGCGGTTACCGTAGTCCCTGATTCCTGACACGACACCGTTGACAAGGTATCTGGGGTGCTTTGTTCCCGGAGGGATCTCCCCGCTGTAGTCTATGGGTCCGAAGCACAGGGGATCCGCCAGACCGATGGGCTGCGCTCCCATGCACACGACATCCCTCAGGATTCCTCCGATTCCCGTCGCTGCGCCTCCGTAGGGCTCGACAGCAGAGGGGTGGTTGTGACTCTCTATCCTCAGACAGTAGCCGTAGTCGTCATCGAAGACCATGACCCCGGCATCTCCCCTGGAGAGGATATCTTCCCTGTCCAGTCCGAATACGAACTCCTTGAGGATGGGTTTGCTGCTCTTGTAGCAGCAGTGCTCGCTCCATGCCTGTCCGAGGGACTGGAGCTCCACATCTGTGGGGTTCCTACCCTCCTTCTTGAAATAATCGCGGACCACCTTCATCTCGTCCACGGACAATCCCAAGGCCATGTCTGCGGAGACCTGCTTCAGCTGGTCGTCCGTGGCATCTAGGATTGCGACATCGTAGAGCGGGAAGGGGACATCGCGCTTGATCATCAGATCTGCCATTGAATCATCTCACTGCGACCTTGTAGTTCTGGATGACAGGGTTCGCCAAGAGCTTCCTGCACATCTCCTCCCCAGCCTTCTTGGCCTCTTCGGGAGGAAGGTCCACCTCCACCTCGAAGAGCTTGACGAACCTGACCTCGCCGAGCCCCTCGAAACCGAGGGATTCCAATGTCTTCTTAGTGTTCTTGCCTTCAGGATCGGCAACGCCTTTCTTGAGCTCGATTCTGATCTCTAGTACAGCCATAAACATCCCTATCGCGTGCGTGGATAAAAGGGATTGGTGGGTGGCTGTAGCCACATTTATGAGCTAATAAAACATCGGGTTACCCGATGGCAGATTCGATTGTTCTCAAGGTGGCGATGCCCGAACGTCAGACGGAGTCGGGATACGGCCGTGCAAGGATGGATTCAGCATCCCGCCGCAAGCTCGGTCTGGAGCTAGGTGACACCGTTGAGATAATCGGAAAGAGGTCTGTCGTGGCCAAGGTCTTCCCCTGCGGGATAGACCAGGAAGGCCAGGGCCTGATAGCCATCGACGGACTGGCCAGGACCAACGCCGGGGTGAGCATAGACGAGAACGTCACGGTGAAGAAATGCATCCCCGCGGAGGCCGAATCGGTCATGCTGTACCCCAACATCCCCGAAGGGAAGAAGATCCGCTTCGGCAAGGACATAGAGGAAATTTTCAAATCTGGTCTGCAGGGCAGACCGTTGATGATGGGGACGGACATCATAGTCCCCAACGTGGCGCTGATGGGGAACAGGTCCACATTCAATGTCGCATCCACAACCCCCAGAGGTCCGGTTATCGTCACCAAGAAGACGAAGTTCACTGTCAAGGACATGGCCCAGAAGCAGACCGAGAGGACTGCCAGAGGGAAGGTCACGTACGATGACGTCGGAGGACTGGACGACGAGCTTAAGAGGATCAGGGAGATGGTGGAGCTGCCGTTGAAGCACCCGGAGCTCTTCGAGAGGCTCGGGATAGGCGCTCCCAAGGGAGTCCTCCTGTACGGTCCCCCGGGAACCGGAAAGACACTCATAGCGGAGGCTGTGGCCAACGAATCCGGGGCTACCCTGTTCTCGGTCCGCGGACCCGAGATCATCGGACAGTTCTACGGACAGAGCGAGGAGAGGCTGAGGGACATCTTCAAGGAGGCCTCGGACCACACCCCCAGCATAATCTTCCTCGATGAGATAGACTCGATAGCCCCCAACAGGGATTCGGTCGCAGGCGAGGTCGAGAGACGCGTCGTAGCACAGCTCCTGACCCTGATGGACGGACTCGGTGACAGAGGGAATGTCATAGTCGTTGCAGCCACGAACAGGGAGGATTCGATCGATCCCGCCCTCAGGAGACCAGGAAGGTTCGACAGGGAGATCGAGATAGGCATACCGGGACGCAAAGCGCGCTGCGACATACTGAATGTCCACCTGAGGGACATGCCGTTGACTGAAGATGTGTCCGTGGACGCTCTGGCAGGACTTACGCAGGGATTCGTCGGTGCCGATCTCGCTGCATTGTGCAGAGAGGCCGCGATGAAATGCGTCAGGTCTCACATGAAAGATCTGGACCTGGACAAGCCCATCCCGATGGACGTCCTCGAGGACATGAAGGTCACGCTGAACGACTTCAAGGATGCACTCACCGAAGTGGAGCCCAGCGGAATGAGGGAGGTCCTGGTGGAGATCCCCAAGGTAACATGGGAAGACGTGGGCGGACTGGATGATGTCCGCGCCCAGATCGAGGAGGCGTTCATCCCCGAGGAGGGAAACAAATCCTACGAAAGACTGGGCATCGAACCTGCCAAGGGAGTCCTGCTATACGGTCCCCCGGGAACCGGTAAGACTCTGATCGCCAAGGCCATCGCCAACGAGGCGGGAGCCAATTTCATCACTGTCAACGGACCCGAGGTTGCAAGCAAATGGCTGGGAGAGAGCGAAAGGGCGATCCGCCAGATCTTCAAGAGGGCCAAACAGATGGCCCCGTGCATCATTTTCTTCGACGAGATAGATTCGATAGCCCCGATACGCGGAGGCGAGGATGGATCCTCGTGGGAGAGGGTCGTCGCACAGATGCTCACATCCATGGATGGCGTCGAGAGCCTGAACAACGTCATGGTCATGGCCGCCACCAACCGCCCGGACATGATCGATCCCGCACTGCTGAGGCCTGGAAGATTCGACAAGCTCGTCCTCGTTGGAAAGCCTGATGAGAAAGCACGCTGGCACATCCTCAAGGTCCACACACGCAAGATGCCTCTGAAGGATGTCGATCTAGAATTCGTAGCATCGAAGACCGACGGCTATGTCGGGGCGGATCTCGCAGCGCTCTGCAGGGAAGCGGGATTGGTTGCATATCGCGAGGACCATGATTCCGAGTACATCACCATGGACCATTTCATGGCAGCTTTGGAGAAGATTTCACCCTCCGTGGATTCCAATATGTTCGCCAACTACGAGAAGATGGGCAAGGACATCAAGAAACGCCGTGCATCTTGGGATAACATACCGTTCTACGGCTAATTTGATTATTAAAATGCTATAAACACCGTGTTCTCCAAACGAATTGTCTGAGAACGAGTAGTGACGAGCTGGCGATCAATTATAATATCCAAACCAATGATTTTTTATCCAGGGATCTGGAGGCGAACACATGACACTTACCCTGGATGAGGAATTGGAGAACTATCGCAATCGCGAAGCTTACAACAGAGCACTGGAGAAGGCTATCCCTGTTGCTGAGAAAATTGCAATGGAGAAGGTTATGGAGAAGGCTATGGAGAAAGCTTCAGAAACTATTATAGAAGAAATCTCCAAAGTGACCTTGAATCTAATGGATTCTTTAGACATCACGATCGACGAGGCTCTTGGTATAATGGGTTTAGAAGAACCGATGAGATCAAAAGTTTATGAAAAGGTGAATGAAAAAAAAACTCTGAGAGATGAACTCACCGCAAAATCATCAGAGGCCCTTCTGCATATACGGCAATTCCTTGGCGAACCCCAGCGATGCATAATACTGCCTGACTCCCACACCGCTGGTCACACGTATCCCCGATTTCCCATTGTCTTTGGCGATGCGCTCGGCCTCACGTACGAGGGATTTGCCGTATCCTCTGTGCTGCCAGTCCTCTCCGTCCTCGCCTATGGATACGATCTTTCCGAATACCTTCAGCTCCCTGATCGTGGCCACAGGATTCGAATCTATCCTGACCCTTACATAACCAACTATGGAATCCTCGTATTCCATGGCGACGAAGTACTCCTTTCCTCCGCTGGCGTCATACTCTGTGATCTTGAGCTGCACTTTGTCAGGATCGTCGAGGGTGATTCCCCTGTGCCCTACCTCCCTGCAGCGTATGCACCTGCACGGTCTTCCGCGCCTCTCCATCTCCTCGGCCACCAGCTGGCGGATGTTGCTCTTCATGATCCCTGCGGTGATCTGAGGAACGGGGATGTCCCTCTGGATGCGCTGAATCCTGACGTACTCCGGTACGGTCTCCTTCATCCTGCACAGGAGATCGACGGCCTCTTCGGTGTCCAATGGCTTGTACGAGCCTTCCTTCCACCAATCCAGCACCTTGGTCCCCTCGACGACAAGTGTCGGATAGAACTTCAGCATGTCCGGACGGTAGTCCGACGAATCGAATACCTTACGGAAGCACTCCAGATCGTGCTCCGGCGATGAGCCCGGAAGTCCAGGCATGAGATGGTAGCATACCTTCAGTCCGTGGTCCTTGCACCTCTTGGTGCAGTCGCGGACTACGTCGGTGCGGTGGCCACGGTCGACATGGTCCAAGATATCATCGTCCAGGATCTGCACTCCTAGTTCCACCCTTGTTGCCCCGAGTCTCATGGAGCGCCCTATCTGGGCATCATCGAAGACATCTGGACGGGTCTCCACTGTCAATCCGACGCATCTGTGCTCTGAGAGCTCATTTAGAGCCTGAGCCTCGCCGAGAGTGAGTGAATCCACGCCGTTCATGGCATCGAAGCATCTCCTCACGAACCATTCCTGGTATTCAGGATCCCTGCAGGTAAACGTCCCTCCCATTATGATGAGATCTATCTTGTCGGTCTGGTGGCCGATCTCAGTCAGCTGCGTTATCCGGTCCATGACCTGTCTGTACGGATCGAAATCGTTCCTTCCAGCACGCCTTGCTGCAGGTTCCTTACCTGTATACGACTGGGGGGAATTGTTCGCTACCCCTCCGGGACAGTACGCACACTTCCCGTGAGGACAGTCGAACGGTGAGGACATGACAGCGACCACGGCCACTCCGCTCATGGTGCGCATCGGTTTCTTGATCAGATAGGGTGTGAGAAGCTTGCGGTCTTCCGGTAGGACGTTCGCCAATATCTCGGAGTTCATAGGGACCTGTTCAAGGCCGTACTTCTTGCAGAGTTTGAGTTTGAAGTTCTGAAGCTCGTCACGATCCTTGACAGTCTGGCTCTTCACCGCTGCGATGATCTCCTCGGACAAAGAGACGATGCGCTCATCCATAGTACACGCTGCCGGTTTCCTTCTTCTTGGAGGGCTTCTTGGGAGCGGCCTCGAGAAGGTCTAGATAGATGATCTGGGCGAGGTTGATGAATCTGATGACGCCGTCGTCGAGCTGGAAGACCATCGCCGTCTCGGATCCTATTGCGGAATAACCTTTGAAAACTCCGACGGTGAGCTCCTCGTCACCGTAGTTGACGCGATACTTGGACCCAACAGAAACCGAGAACTCCCCATCCATGCGAATCACTTCTGGGCCATGAGTTCCTGGAAGTGAATCACTGTCTTGCGGTAGTTCTCCATGGCCATGGTGACATTGGCCTCGGTGAAGCTCCATGCCTTGACGATGTCCCCGAACCTTATGCGGTAGCCCTTGCGAATCTGGTCGTTGTATTCCACATCCATGGCCTCCAGCAGGTCCATCGACTTCAGCTTGTTGATGTGCCTGTAGATGGTCGGCTTCGTGGTATCGAGAAGAACCGCCAATTCCTCTACTGTCCAGGGTTTGGACGGGAAGGCCATCAGATAATCCATGAAAAGACGGTACGGAACGCTCTCGCGTATGGTCACGGCCCCGGTCTTGGGATCGTAGCCCTTGGGCAGATAGCCTATCTGAACGAGGAAAGTCTCCGCGACGACATTGACGTCGGTAACCCCGCTCATGGGTGTGTTGCTAACCACCTGAAGCTCAAACATCTGATACCAGCCTCCACTATAGCGGTTGATGATTTTAAAGGTTAAGGTAGGACGTTAATTAGCGATGCCAAAGACCTTAAATTCGATGATAAAAATCGTAAGAAAAACACTGTTAAACACAGTGCTTAAGCCGTGTTATTTTCAAAGGTTCTCGGTCAGCCTCTCGATGGCCACCTGCACACTAGAGGTGGGTATCACACGGGAAACGGGTATGGATAGGATCTTCTCCACCGTAGGGGCGACGATAGGTGCGCACACGAGACCCAAAGCACCGTCCCTCTCTGCACGGACGGCTGCGATTATGGCATCCTCGAGGGTCGCCACGGGGTACTGGTGGACATTGATACGATGGCCGCCTATGATCAGGCTGCTCGGAACGTTCTCCAAAGCAGTGGATGCGGCTATGATGGCGATAAAACGTGAATCATCGGTCTTGTTGAGCATCTTGAGAGCCTTGATGACCTGACGCACCGTGCGCAGATTGGGCTCCCTCTCCCCCTCCATGACCTTGTAGAGGGTGCTCTGTGATACTCCGGATGCCTGGCAGAACTCGTTTAGGGACATGTGCATCTCGTCCTCCAGGATGTTCCTGAGGGCGATCTGGAATCCACCCTCCTCCCTGAGCATTCCTGTGACCAGGTCGTCAACCGTCATTTGAATTACCTTTGGCGAAATCGGCCGCGTTGAGGCCGGCCACGCAACCCTGGCCGACAGCCTTCGCCACCTGCCACGGCTTACCGGTTATGTCCCCGCAGGCGAAGACCCCGGGAACGGATGTTCTGCACTCTGCATCGACCTTTATGGAATCGTCCATCTCCGGCATGACGTCGAGGTCCATCGCTATGTCGGCAGCGGATTTGGCCCCGAGCTCGATAAAGACTCCGTCAGTGGGGATGACCGTCCCGTCCTGGAGGGTTATGGATTCCACTTTGCCGTTCCCGTCTATGGATTTCGGTCTGGAGGTGTACATCCTGACGCCCGCATCTAATGCTGCCGTAACGACAGCGTCGTTGGCCGTCAGGTCCCATGCCACCCAGCAGGTCTCCGAGGCATAGGATGTCATGAGCTTTGCGGATACCGCGGCCTCGGATTCGTTGCCTACCAGGACGACCCTGCGACCCTTGTAGAAATTGCAGTCGCAGACGGCACAGTAGCTAACGCCCTTGCCGAAAAGCTCCTTCTCTCCAGGTACGCCCAGCTTCTTCCTGGAGATGCCTGTGGCGATGATGACCGCCTTGGACCTTATCTCGGTACCGTCGTCGGTCGTGAAGACGAAGGAATCCCCGTCCTTACCCGACGTCACGATGTTCTGATCGAGGAACTCGGCACCGAACGAACGCGCCTGGCCCACTCCCTCCGACAGGATCGTGTCACCGTCGCTGGATGCACCCAGGTAGTTCTCGATCTCAGTTCCGTGGACGGAACTGTTGATTACCTTACCCACGACCAGTGTGCTGGCCTTCTTGCGTGAAGAATGGATGGCGGCCTGCAGTCCGGCAGGCCCGCATCCTATTATCAGAACGTCAGTCTCCATGTTCAGAGTCCGTTGACGACCTCGAGGATCGCCTCTTTGGGCCTGAGTCCTACGAGCTCCTGGACGAGGACCTTGTCCTTGAAGATGAGAAGAGTGGGGATGGCATTGATCTGGAACCTCACAGCGATTCCCTGGTTTTCATCGGTGTTGAGCTTTGCGACTCCGACCTTTCCGTTGAGCTCTTCTGCGAGCTCCTCGATGATGGGCCCCATCCTCCTGCAGGGTCCGCACCAGGGTGCCCAGCAGTCGATGATAGCGAGCTTGTTGTCATCCACGAATTTGTCGAAGTTGGTCTCGTTGAGTTCGGTCACCATTTTTTATCACTGGATGCGAGATACCTTCTACTAATAAAAAGCACCACTCAGTCCCATCGGTGAAGCCGTCCATAGCTGACGCTGCCGGGATGCATTTCGTAACGTTCACTCCAGCACGAACTCGTCAACCGTCTTCAGCTTGGGATACTCACCGATCTTCTTCGGCATGACGTCGAGGTCCTGGCCGTACAGGTCGGAGAGCTCCATGTGCAGGAACTCTATCCTGTCCGCTCCGCGGAACGCCCCCTTGTTGATCAGCTTGGACACCGAATGGTTGTGGTTAACCACCCTGTTGTCGCTCACCAGATTATCAGCATGGGCGACGATCTTCTCCTCGATCGTCCTGGGCATGTAATCCCCTGGCGGAAGGCCCATCTCCTCCACATCCTCGTCGTCCAGACCAGCTCCGGTGTGCTTGCGGACGATGTCCACCAGCTCCTTCGGGAGACCGTATTCCTCCACCATCTGGGATCCTATGTAGGCATGGAATATCGTGTGATCCTTGGCGCGGCCTATGTCGTGAAGGAGCGCTCCGGCTGTTACCAGGTCCTTGTTGGCCGAGGTTATCCTGCTTGAGATCTCGTCCGCAACTGCCCTCACTGTGCAGCAGTGGATTATGACCCTCTTCTTACAACCGCTGTCAATGAGGAACTCGATGCACTCGCGGTCACTCGGAATTGACAACTGTCTTCCCCCTCTCGTTGGGTATCACTGTCATCTTGCCGTGGCGGTCCTCGTAAAGGGCCTTGCCCTCGGTGTAACGGTCCAGGAATATGGCCAGCGCTGCGATCTCCGAATGGGGCTGGTTGCCGACAGAGACGTTGAAGTCTGCACGCTCATAGACCTCGAAAGGCACCTTGGATGCGCCGACGATGATCATTATGTCCTCGCCCTTGGGGATCTTGGGGATGGCATCCACTACCTGCTGGCCGTACATGGTCAGATGGACTATCTTTCCCTTGAAGTCCTTGGTGGCCTCTTTCCAGGTCACGCCGGTCTTGATGGCGTAGTCCCCTCCGAACCTGTCCACGACGCTGCGGATGTTCTCCTCCAGCACCGGGTCGTACGTGTCGACGTATATGCCCTTGGCTCCCAATGCCCTGGATGACAATGCGACATGGGTGGTCACCCTCTTGTCCCTCTCGGGACGGTGGCCGATTCTCATTATCCAAATGTCGGACATCTCACTCTTCTTTGATGAGCTCTATCCTGTGCCCGCGGTAATCCATCTTGACGGATCTGCGGACAAGGCTCTTCAGCATTGTCGAGGACAGACCTAATGTCTCGGCGACATCTCCCGAGAACTTCCCGTCCTTGCCCACCTCAGCGAGGATCTTGGACTCTATGTCGGAGTACTCCTCATCGCTCATCATGGCGGCCGTGAGGACATCGCTGATCTCGTAGACCGGCCATTGAGCGTTGATATTGAATGAGGTGTAGTATGTGTGATAGGACTTTGACGGATACCCTCCGTCCTTAGAGAGCCAGCGCATCTCTACGAGCTTCATCTTCTCGAAGAAGATGATAGCATCCCTGCCCTCGCGACCGAACTTCTCCTCGATCTCGTCGGCAGTCCTCCACTCCAAGGTCACCTCTTTCAACACCTCTCTTTTGATAGGTGTATCAACGGACCTGAGCATGGGAACCAGCTCGGACGGTTCGTTGATGACCTTTATTCTGTTCATAAACGTAGTTAATGGAGTCATGTTTATAAATAAGGTGTGTGCCAAATCGCATATAATCCAGTTTTTCTTACCATTATTGGACAAAAATAGACAACTGTTAACGTGGTCCAGCAAAAGACCGGTCGTCAAACGACGTATCGATGGAATTATCGACCGATTCAGTCCCTGAAATCAACTTTAATGGATAATATGGACAGCCTTCCCATCCAAATCCTTATTAACCGACTTCCTAATCATCAGTGCATGAAACAGACCAAGGAACCCGAGCTCAGGTGGCAGTGTCTCAACTGCTACAAGGTCTACAAGGGTGCTGAGGGAGAGCAGAAGGCTCTCGACTGCTGCGGATCACTCATCCAGGGATGGTGGACCAACTACGGCAAGTGGGGCAAGCAGAACTGGTACGGAAGATGAGTACGTACCTCTACTGAGACCTTTTCAAACCCAATTTCTTATACATTCTAATTGACATTAGGTTTTCATATGGCTGAGGAGAAGGAACCGATCGGATCCATTTCAGAGGAGTTTGCGTTGCTTGAGAGGCACATAATGATCCTCAAGACGGTGAAGCTGAACCAGCCCATCGGACTGATCAAGCTCTCGGCCATGACAGGGATACCGAAGCACAAGGTGAGGTACTCGCTCAAGCTGCTGGAGAAGGAAGGCATCATAATGGCCACCCAGGAAGGGGCAATGGTCACCGAGAAGTACGATGAGTTCCTGAAGAACATCTCTGAATACGTCAAGGGCCTGTACTCAAAAGTCGAGGAACTTCTGTCCCAAATCTGACGTCTGAATGGGCTCTACGAATACTTTTAATATGAGTCCATCATTCCACGCATTACTACCAAGCCGCTGTAGCTCAGTAGGTAGAGCGTGTGACTGTTAATCACAAGGTCCTCGGTTCAAATCCGTGCGGCGGCGCCATTATCTTTTCCACCACCGACTTCTGTCCTGTTCTTCATCCCATTCATATGGGCGGACCCATCGATTCATTCCTCATGGTCGGAGATCAATCCGCGGACGACGCTCTGCCTGCTCTTCTTGGATTTGTTGTTGACGTAGTTCACGAGATTTGATCCTGTCAGCATGACACTGGAGGGTCCGGAGCGGACATAGAACTCCTCGGTCTTACCGTCCTTCAGGAACACAGGCTTCTTGCATTTGGAGCAGTCTACGCGGATGATGGCCTTACCATCCTCCATGTCTATCACCCTGAAGGAGATGTAGGGAAAAAACTCGTCACCGATCTTCGACGATATCATGTGTGTGAAATGCAGGTTCATCTTGTCCCTGCTGTCGAACTCCTTCTCATCCACGCCGTAGATCGAACCGTCATCGGAGACGCCTATCATCAGGATGCCTCCGGTGGTGTTAAGGAACGCGACTATGGATTTCAGAACGGCCTTCTCCATCCTCTTGTCGTTCTCTCCAGTCTGAATGTTCGTGGTGATCGTGGACTTGAACTCCAGCTTCTCGGATTCTCCCGAGGTGATGATCTTCAGCGCCTCCTCCCTCGCAAGCTCGTTGGAGTACACGCTGTCGGAATACACCTCGAGGCTCCTGTTGATGCCGCTGTTGATTACGACCCTGTCCAGACCGAGCTCGCTGAGAGCGGCGGTTATAGCCGCACCGATGATCGCATAGATGACGTACATCGTCATGTTCCAGAGCTCGAATCCCGAATACTCCTGGAAGTGATAGTAGACGCTCTCTGCGACGAACATTATCAGCAGAACGGTCATCCCTATGCTGAACCCTGCGGAGTAGATGAAGAGCTTGTTGTCCTGCTGCTTCTCCGGGGAGGAATGAAGCATCGTGTACACGACGACCTGCCCCATTAGCATGAGGCATACTCCGGTGAGCATGCTCGATGCAATGTCTATCAGATAGTGCTGGTCCTTGAACGCGCTCGAGATGACGACCAGAAGGAGGGCGATCATCATGATAAGAATCAGGAGAGGGGGCACGTGTGCGACCTTGCGATCGGTGATTATCGCTATGGCCAGCATAACGGATATCGGGACCGACAGGATCAGCTGGTCTATCCTTCCCAAGAACAGGTCGTTGGCCGATATGCCTATGGCCAAGGCCAGGAACAGAATGTACAGCACTAGCGTCCTGGTGGGGATGTTGTTATAATTGTCACCCAGCAACTCTTCCAGGGTCCCTTTCTCCATATGTGCCGTAAGATGATGCCCGTATTTAGGAAAAACCCCTCTAAGAGCGCCCGTTCGATAATTTATTATGTATAATCGGTTTAACGACGTCCGATGGGCTCTTAGCTTAGTCAGGTAGAGCGCTCGGCTCATAACCGAGTGGTCACTGGTTCGAACCCGGTAGGGCCCACCTTTTTTTTATGTCAATGACATAATTTAAAATGGGCTCAACTAAGATGCTGTCCGTGTTTTTTCGGATGGAAAGTGACGGTTTTCGGCCGAGTTGGACTGTTGCGGGCTCGATTTCTGGAATCTGAGCCCAACAACAGTTGTCGCCCGGCCGGTGTGCCCGCACTACTATGGATCAGGGCATGCTCTCAGACCTGCCCCTCATGACGTCATAGATGTTGTCTAGGATGGATTCCTCGCGGTAGTTCGCGTAGTACTTCTGCGTGGTCTTGATCGAGTCGTGCCCCATTGCATAGGATACGCTCTCGATGGGTACCCCGCGGTCGAACATCCTCTGCCCGTAGGCGCGGCGGGCGTCCTTGAGAGCGAGCCTCTCGCCGATGATCTTCTCGACGCTCCTCTTCCTCTTGTTGATGGTCTCCATCGTGACGAATCCCGACTTGACCATCAGAGGAGGGAACAGCGCCAGGGAAGGGTATTAATTTCTATGCTGAAGCCCATACCGTGCCCATGAGCACAAGAACGAGGGGCATCATAGCCCTTGCCATCCTGATCGCCTTGGCGGTCGTTGCGCTGGTATTGTCCACCGCTGTACCGGACGACGACCAGACCGTCATCTTCGAAGTGAAGGTGGATGCCGATGGCAAACTGGCCTACATAGACATGACAGGGGATTACGGATTCGAGGACTACCTCAGGCACGGCTCGTCCGATCTGGATCTGACGGACTTCTACGAATATCTCAAGGACAACGTGACGTGCGGGCGGTACATCAACGGCGTCATCCCCGGGAACTGTTCCGTCTTCGAGGCGACCGATGCCGACGGCTCCGGATACCTCGTGGGCAGGAACTTCGATTACAGATACAGCATGCCCGCGGTGGTCTACACCCATGCGGACGGCTGCTACCGGTCCATGAGCCTCGTCGACATGAGGATGTTCGTGGACACCGACGAGGACTATCGCAAGCTGCCCGCCGATGTCAGGCTGAACGCGGCCCCGTACATCCCTCTGGACGGTGTCAACGAGAAGGGCGTCTTCGTTTGCGTCAACATGGTGCACAACGTCAGTGAGATGGACATGTCGGGTAAGACGCCAATCTTCACGACCTGCGCCCTGAGGATCATACTCGACCATGCGGACTCCGCCGAGAAGGCCGTGGATCTCCTGCAGGATTACAGCCTGAGGGCCGAGGGATGCTACCATCTGTTAGTCACCGACACATCTGGCGATTCCAGGGCGATCGAGGTCATCGACGGGAGGATCAAGGCGACACCCACCGAACTGATGACTAACCATTACATCTACCCCGGCACTGGAGTTCCCATATCCGAGAGCAGCCAACAAAGGTACGATATCATAAGGGATGCCCTGGACGCATCGGACGTCATGGACGAGGACCGGGTCAAGGACGTGCTGGTATCTGTCAAGCAGGATAGCTCCGACCTTTCCCATTACACCAGATGGTCGATCGTCTACGACACCGAGGACCTGACGGCCACCCTCTACCTCCGCACCGGCCAGACGATGGACTATGATCATCCTATCAGACTAGAGCTCGCAGCGGCCTGAGCCTATGGAGTTCATCCCGAAGAGGGTCCCGACAAGTACTGTCTTTCGAAGGGGACCAAGAAGATCGTCATTGATCGCCTTGGGACCCTTGGAGAGAATCCGCGACTATGAACCGCATGTAGAATCCGTCCTCGTTGAATCCTGGGAAGTATGCGCAAGTCAGGCAGCATCTCTTAATTCCCATCCTTCACCACACACCCGCATGACATCAGGATCCTCCTGATCTCCTCGATATAGACTTCCTTGGTAGGGAACTTGAGATCCTCCATCGTCTTTCCGACTGTGATGAAGTACTCGCCCAAAAGCCTGATGACCTCCGGATCTGTGGGAAGCCAAATGCGCTTCTCCCCCATAGATGTGTTCAGTCTGGGCTCCGGAGGGTTGTACTCCTGATTCTTGATGTCATAGTCTGCCACCAATGTGAAATTGGCGAAGAGGCGGCCGTAATGAAACTTGTTCAACGGCAGCCTCATGGGAGGTTTCGATACCGGCTGTGGGACCCCAAGCTTCTCTTGAGCTTCCTGGATGAATTCCTCCTCTGAGCTCATTCGCTCGCCTCCTGGATAGCTTCCGGTTTCAAAGGGGCTGAGTACTCCAATCCTGAATCCTCCTTCATCGACAGTCCGGAACCGATCGATTGAAGGAATCCTCGCATACTTGCCGTCAACCAAAGAGACCAACCTTAGGAAGGGCTGGACGTACTCCTCAGAAACCTCGTCGAATGGCGTTATCTGTCTGAGAAATATCCTGATGTTCCCCTTCTCGAAGGACACAAGATTCCTGACCTTGGTCCTCTTGTTCTTCCTGCTGCTCCCGGCCTTGTAGGGCCCATACCTAGCTTTCGCTTTCATATTGATTACCTCGCTCTGAGTGCAATGTTAAGGGAACGGCTGTACGGCCGTCGTTGTTCTCAGATCGAGCGCTTAAAACCGGACCCACGCTACGAGGAATTCTTCCCTCTGTGTTCCCCACGGCATTTTTATCGCCAGAAATTCGACTCTTTATAGAATATTTTTCTGTGATCTGGCTCAGTGAGATTTGGTTTCGGTAGGGCCCACCACTTTTTCATGTCATATGACTTACTCTCATGGACACAAAATAAGAGACGACCTTACAACGGTTAACTCATTCCTGACCATTGTGCTTCAGCTTGATCTTCTGCTCGGATTCGTCAATGGTAATGACGAATTTATCAAAGAAACCCTGTCTGCCCAAGAGCGTAGGGGCGAAGAATTCCGTTTCTGAGAAAAGCACACGGAGGGGGATCTCATAAACGTAATGCTCATGACCCTTGGAGATCTCCACATGAATCCTGGTGACGACGGACTCGACCGGACCAGATACGCCGAATGTCTTCACCTTTTTCCTGTTAGGTCAAGCCCTAATTTAGTGGCGTACCTGTAATCCATAGCGCTCATGTCAGCACCGCTATCGATCAGAGCATACTGCTCCAATTCCTTGTCGTTGTGAAAGAATCTGACGAGGACGTATGGACGCTTACTGGTAGTCCCATTAGGGCTGGATGAATCCAGGAATCTGAAGTTCATCGTCATGCTATCACAAAAGCATGCATTCCGCAGGTAGAACCTGAGTCACAAAAGGAACATATTTGTTGCCGCAAGCTTTGACGGTTGCATCATAGACCTCGTCGAACGACTTGGAGTGCGCTACGATAACACCTTCACACATGCCGACGAACTCGCCCTCGTAAAGGGTCTTATCAAGCTTCATGAATGCATCGCCTGACTTACTCATGATGATACGATATCATTCGACTTAAATAAAGAAGGTAGTTGTGGGGTCAGAATTTTACAAAAAAACTTGTCCAAGGGGGTCGTTAAGCCGAGACTCACGCGTCCACCATTAGACCCATAATAATGCCGTTCTGATGGTGCAGTCGAGAATTAACACAAAAACACGTTTACCGTGCTTCAAAACAACAGTTTGATATAATTCCAATAGCTGCATGCATAATTATAGCGGGGGATAACCGTGAGGGAAGAGCTATTGAAAGGTCTGACCGAGGAACAGAAAGAGATGATCAAGGACTGCAGGAGTATGGAAGAGCTGCTGTCCATTGCCAAAAGAGAGGGCGTGGAGCTCTCGGAAGAGCAGTTGGGCGCAGTGACCGGCGGCTGTGATACGGAAGTCAATCCTGTCTGTCCCAATTGCGGATGTACCGAGTTCACTGAGACCATGAACGGTGGCGTAGGATACTACGAATGTCAGGGCTGCGGTACCAAGTACAACGGCATGCTCCAATACAAATGATGATTCTGTCAGGTGATTCTAAATGAAATCGGAATTGCTGAAAGGTCTGACCGAGGAACAGCTCGAACTGGCCAAGAAATGTGGATCCACGGCGGAGTTGTTGGCATTGGCCAAGGCGGAAGGCGTAGAGCTCACCGATGAACAGATGGCGGCCGTTACCGGCAGCTGTGACACAAGAGTCCTCCCTGTCTGTCCCAAATGCGGATGCACCGAATACATCGAGACCATGAACGACGGTATCGGTTACTATGAGTGCAAAGGCTGCGGTACCAAGTACAACGGCCTCCTGCAATATTCTTGAAAGTACCGAACGGATCCGAACAAAAGATCCCATGTGAAACCATGTTCTACCGTCTAAAAGAGAACATCGCACTGAGGAAATGGAAATACTTAGACGGTGCCGTGTACAAGAAAGGCACCGATCTGGCCTTGAGAGTCTCCAAAGACGAGTTCGGACTGCTCCTGAAGTGCGACGGCGAACATGATATCGGAACGGATCCTCTTGTGAACAGACTTATCGACAAGGGATTCATTGAAGTATGCAGCGAAGGCGATGGCCCGAGTGAGTGGTCAGCTCTGAAGGAATACGATAACCTCTATTTCCCGAGGATGAATCTGATGATCACCGGGCGGTGCAACATGAACTGCCTCCATTGCTTCAATGCGATGGACAACGCACCGCTCAACAGCGAGCTCTCCTACGAGCAGATAATGGACATCCTGGACCAAGCCAGGGACATCGGCGTCCATGCCTTCACCGTGACTGGAGGAGAGCCTATGGTGCACCGCAGGTTCCTGGACATCGTCAGGGCGATCTACGAGAGGAACATGCATATCTTCGAGCTCAACACCAACGGGGTGCTGATAGACCAGAGCATGCTAGATGCTTTCAAAGAGATTGGATGCAGACCGGTGATCAAGATATCGTTCGACGGCATCGGCCATCACAATTGGATCAGACAGAATCCGAAGGCGGAGGAGCTGGCGATCAAGGCCATAGAGCTCTGCATAAGTAACGGCTTCAGAGTCATGGCCCAGGTCCAGGTGAACCGCAAGAATGTCGATGTCATGATGGATACGGCAAGGTTGCTCGACGGGCTCGGGGTGGAGAACATGAGGATCATCAGGACCACCGAAGCGCCCAGATGGGAGAAGTCCTCCCCGCACTCGAGTCTCACGATAGAGGAGTACTATGAGCGCATGACGGAGTTCTCCAAAGAGTACATGGCTTCGGGTCTGAAGATGAACGTGGAGGTCTGGCAGCTCATCAGGATGGTCCCCAGGTTCAAGAACTACGAACTCGTCCCCGTATCGTGCAGCAAGGATAGGTTCAACATCCGCATCCCCATGTGCAAGAGCAACCGCGGCATGATCGCCGTGACCAGCACCGGGGATGTCGTTCCGTGCCTGCAGATGTCCGGCTATCTCATGGACAAGGGGATCAGCCTGGGGAATCTGTTAGTGACTCCTCTCAAGGACCTCATCAGGAACAGCCGCTATCTCGACGTGGCCGTAGCGCCTCTTCTGGTCCAGATAATGAAGAACGACAAATGTGCAGACTGCAAGTACTACAAGGCCTGCACCGGAGGCTGTCCGGCATTGGGTCTGCTGTATTCGCCTGACAGCGACTTCTATCACGAGGACATCAGCAAATGCATCTTCTTCGAGAACGGTTGGTATGAGAGGATCACCGATTCGCTCAAGGAATGGCAATTGATCAACCCCCTGGACATCTGAGGGGCCCATAATCGACTTTTCTTTAGAATGATCGTAGCAAAACAGCGGTCAGTACGTCGATTTTACATAGTTTCATTTTCTTCGCCATTTTAAGAACAGGTGTTCATTTTTGGTGGCTAAAGCTAAGAAGGTGAGGAAGCCCAAAACTTCCGGGGTAGCGAGCACTCCGCTCATCATGCAACTCGAGACACTCGAGTGCGGAGCTGCATCCTTAGCTATGGTCATGGCCTATTACGGCAAATGGGTCCCGCTGGAGCAGCTGAGGGTCGATTGCGGCGTCTCACGCAACGGGAGCAACGCCAAGAACATCCTCAAGGCCGCCCAGAAGTATGGATTCAAGACCAAGGGGTTCGCTTGCGGCATCGAGAAGCTGAAAGAGAAGGGCAAATTCCCTGCGATCATACACTGGAGCGGCGGTCACTTCGTCGTGCTCAACGGTTTCAAAGGGAACAAGGCCATAATCAACGACCCCGCGAAAGGACTGGTCAAGGTCGACCTGAAGACCTTCGACGAGATGTACACCGGGATCTACCTCGAATTGGAACCAGGTGAGGATTTCGTTCCCAGCGGAGAGAGGAAATCGGTCATCGATTTCGCCAAGAAGAGGCTCAAGGGGAACATGAAGATAGTCGCATTCTTCTCGATCACGGCGATCCTCATCAACCTGGCCGGCGTGGTCAATCCGCTGATGGACAGGATATTCATCGATAAGGTGCTGGGCGGCGAGGATCCGGGATGGCTTCTACCTTTCATTCTGATCATAGCAGGAGTCGGGTTGTTCCAAGTTATACTGAAGATGATCCAATCCCTCTACCAGTACAAGATCAGGGGCGAGCTCGACATAGCCGGTTCCAAGACATACATGTGGACCATCCTGAGGCTGCCGATAGAGTTCTTCTCCCAGAGGATGGTAGGGGACCTGCAGAGGCGCCAGTCGGAGAACGCCACTATAGCGGAGACTATGGTGAACGTCTTCGCCCCGCTGATGTACAGCGCCATCATGATCATCGTCTATCTGTTCTTCATGATCAGACAAAGCTGGATTCTGACGCTCGTAGGGGTTTCCGCGATCGTCCTGAACATCTTCATCTCACAGTACATCTCCAAGATCAGGGTGAACGTCTCGCGCGTCCAATTACGTGACGCTGCCAATCTGACTGCGATGACCTCCAAAGGCATCGAGATGGTGGAGACCATCAAATCGAACGGTTCCGAATCCTCTTATTTCGCATCCTGGTCCGCAGTGCAGGACGATGTGGTCAAAGGGAAGTTCAAGATGGCCAGGATCAATGCGACCTTGGGCCTTCTGCCCTCATTCATCTCTACGATGGCCAACTATGCGGTCCTGATCCTCGGAATATACCTTACCATGAACGACCAGTTCACAGTCGGTGCCATCGTGACCTTCCAGGGTCTGATGAGCCTGTTCATGTCACCTGCCATGACCGTCGTGTCCAGCGGGCAGACACTGCAGGAGATGCGCACCAAGATGGAGAGGGTGGACGATGTCCTGGAGAACCCTCTGGATGAGAACGTCATCAGGGAGATACCCACTGACCACGCCTCCAAGATCAGAGGCGACCTCGTGGTCAGGGACCTGACTTTCGGCTATTCAATAATGGACAAGCCTACCATAGAGGGCTTCAGTTTGGAGGTCCAGCAGGGTCAGAAGGTCGCGATAGTCGGTTCCACGGGGAGCGGTAAATCGACGGTCTCCAGACTTATCTCCGGACTGTACTCGCCATGGAGCGGGGACATAATATTCAACGGACAGAGGATAAGCGAGATCGACCACGAGATATTCACATCATCGATAGCCGTCGTGGATCAGGAGATAACCCTGTTCGAGGACACGATCAACAACAACATCAAGATGTGGGATGAATCGATAGCTGACTACGAGGTCATCATGGCCTGCAACGATGCTCAGATCCACAGCACTATCATGAGCAGGGAGGGAGGGTACAACTCCCTCGTGTTGGAAGGCGGGAAGAACTTCTCCGGAGGGGAGAGGCAGAGGATCGAGATCGCCCGCTCACTCGCCAGCGACCCCAGCCTGATAATACTGGATGAGGCGACGAGCGCCTTGGACGCCAAGACCGAGTACGAGGTCGTCAACGCCATCAAGGCAAGGGGCATTACCACCATCGTCATAGCACACAGATTGTCCACGATCAGGGATGCTGACCTCATCGTGGTTCTGGACAAGGGGCACATAGTCGAACGCGGCACCCATGACGAGCTCATGGCAGTCAAGGGATGCTACTACGATCTGGTAACAAATGGATGAGGAGGTGAGGAGATGGGTTGGTTCGAGGATCAGTTGAAGGAAAGGAAGAAGCTAGACGATGAACTGCTCAAGGAATCCTTCAAGTCACTGGCCGGGATGGAGGCTGCTGATCCGACCGATCTGAGCGAGAAGGCCGCCAGGGAGAACTACGCGATATCGCAGATCCTCTCCTACTTCAACCACCAGATGACGGACATCCCGACGAACATTACAGATTTCACGGACAAGCTCAACTACGCTCTCGGCCAGTACGACGTACAGTACCGCAAGATAATGCTGGACGACTCGTACGCCGGCGATGATGAATGCCCGCTGCTCATCTTCACGATCGTCTCGAACAGCCCGGTGGTCATTTTCCCCAAGGGAACGAAGAGCTACTACTACGTGAACCACGAGACCGGAAAGAAGACCACCATCGATGCCAATCTCGTCAACAGGCTCGAGTTGGAGGCGTACAGCTTCTACAGGCCTCTTCCCAAGACGAAGGTCTCATTCAAGGAATACGCCAGCTACATATCCAAAGCCATCCGTCCAACGGACATAGCCCTGGTGATTCTCCTGTCGATCATTGCAACCGGGGTCGGGCTCCTTCTGCCTTACCTGATCAAGCTGATGACGGGAGATGTCGTTGGTTCGAAGGATATGGACCAATTCATCAGTGTATCCATATATCTGATCGCCACAGCGACCGGTCTGCTGATCATCAATGCGGCGAAGGCCTTCATCAACTCCCGCGTCGCCATAAGGATAGACCGTTCGGTACAGGAAGCGACGATGATGCGCATTCTGAGCCTTCCTACGTCGTTCTTCAAGCAGTACAACACCGGAGAGCTCACCGCCAGGTTCAACAGCGTCGGGATGCTGTCGAACCTGATCGTCAACCAGATGTCGATAGCGCTGCTGTCGTTCGTGATGTCGCTGGCCTATATCGTCCAGTTGTTCAGCTTCGCACCCGTGCTGATCATCCCTGTGGTGATCATAGAGGTGGTATCGCTGGAATTCTCGGTTTACATCTCGTATGTCCAGAGGAGCCATACCAGGAAGGTGCTCGAGCTGTCCTCCAAGGAGGACGGAGTGACCTACGAGATCATCAACGGCATACAGAAGATCAGGCTGTCCGGTTCCGAGAAGAGGGCGTTCGCCAAATGGACCAGGGCGTACCTCAGGGCCACGAAGGTGACATACAACCCTCCGCTCATCCTCAAACTGAACGCTGCGATCTCTCTGCTCATCACGTTGGTGGGAAGCATCGTCCTTTACCTGATGGCCGCAGAGAACAACATCCCGGTCGGTAACTACGTGGCCTTCATCACCAGCTACGGTCTCATCACAGCCGCATTCCTCAACCTAGGTCAAATATTGGGAGCTGTGTTCTCCGCCCAGCCTCTCTTCGAGATGGCCAGGCCCATAATGACCACAGAGCCGGAGAACAACAGCGACAAGATCAAGCTGGAATCGGTGTCCGGCAACATTGAACTGAAGGATGTCTCGTTCAGATACGAGGAGGACGGCCAGCTGATCCTGGATGACATATCATTGACCGTCAAGGAGGGAGAGTACGTCGCCATAGTCGGACAGAGCGGATGCGGCAAATCCACATTGGTGAGGCTGCTGCTCGGATTCGAGGAACCTGAGAGCGGAGAGATTCTCTACGACGGCATCAACATCAAGGACATCGACCTGACCTCTTTGAGGAGGAACATAGGTTCGGTCATCCAGAACGGAACCCTCTTCCACGCCGATATCATGTCCAACATCCTCATCACCGCTCCGGATCTGAAGGAGAAGGATGCCTGGGAGGCGGCGGAGATCGCGGATCTGGCCGAGGACATCAGGGAGATGCCGATGGGCATGAGGACCATCATATCCGAAGGACAGGGCGGCATCTCCGGAGGACAGAAGCAGAGGATAATGATCGCCAGGGCCGTCGTGCACAAACCGAAGATCCTGATCTTCGACGAGGCGACCAGCGCTTTGGACAACAAAACGCAGAAAAAGGTCACTGAATCCATCCAGAAGCTCAATTGCTCGAGGATCGTCATAGCTCATAGATTGTCAACGATTATGAATGCGGACCGCATCATCATGCTCGAGGACGGCAGGATCATCGAAGAGGGCGACTATCAGACCCTCATCGACAGAAATGGCAGATTCGCCGAACTGGTCGAGAGACAGAGATTGAACAGCGAGGGGAGAGCATGAAGCACACCATAGAGAATGGTACCCTGACCTTCTTCCTGGAAGGGGAACTGAATTCCTCCAATTCGGAAGAAGCGGAGAAGGAGATAGAGAGCGTAATGGCCAGTAGCACCTACGAGGCCATCGTCCTGGATTTGAAGGACCTCAAATACACATCATCGGCGGGACTGAGGATAATCGTCAGATTGAAGCAGCAATGCGATGACACTTCACTGATCAACGTCCCCAAGGACATCTATTCCATCCTAGAGATGGTAGGTTTCCAGAATCTTCTCAAGATCGAAAAGCTCTGATTACACGTGTTCATTATGACCGACGATGGACATCTAAGTCCGTATGCGAAGAATGAGGCCGACGCCAACAGACACATGTGCCTGGTCCTGCTCCTGGCCGCGGCCCTGGCAATCCTGGTGTGGATGGCCTACATCCCAAACGTGTTCAAGGTCGGAGAGTTCACATACAATTTGACGATAACGATCCTTCCAATCGTGGTCGTGTTGCTGCTCACCCCCATGCTGTTCTACAAGAGCAAGCATCTCTACAATCCCCTGTTCAAGTACTATGTGCTGTTCCTGTTCATCCTGTCCATATCTATCCTGAACATCATAATGCCGAAGCATGGTATACTTGGGTGGGCCGTCTGTATCGCTCTTACAGGGCATTATTACAATCCCCGGGTCTGCATGATCGTCTTCGTGACCGTCATCACAGCGATGATATGCTGTCTGTATCTGGGAGTGTTCTATGGAGAATACGATTCCAACCTCCTTTCTGGTCAGGTCGATGTTCTCAGCGCTACCATCCACAACGAACTTCTGCCTGACATCTATCCGGACACACCGGAGGGAAGGCAGCAATACCTGGATGCCCTGGCCTTAGCTGGAGAGAACAGATTCAACGTGATACTGACTGCGTATCTGGGAGGAAGGCTGCTGTTCATCATCCTGCTGTTCGCCGGAGTGATGTATCTCAACAAGAGGACGAAGACCCTCCTAGCGGATGAGGTCAACGCCAGCAACGAGGTTGAAAAGGGCAAGACCGAGCTGGAAGTCGCCAAGAAGATCCAGATGGAGACCTTGCCCAAGAAGAATCTGTCGATAAAAGGCATCGAGATCGTCGCAGAGCTGAAGGCTGCGAAAGAGGTCGGTGGAGACCTCTACGATTATCTGGAGATCGACAAGGACCATTTCGCATTCCTTATCGGAGATGTTTCTGGCAAGGGAGTTCCGGCAGCCATGTTCATGATGAAGACCATCACCGCCTTCAGGGACTTCGCGAAAGTAGGGAAGACTCCTTCCCAGATCCTGAATGAGATAAACGATTCCATCAAGAAGGGTAACTCCGCCAGCATGTTCGTGACCTGTTTCTTGGCCATCCTGGACAAGAGGAACGGGGATATAGTGTTCGCCAATGCGGGACACAACCCGGTATTGATCGGTTCCAACGGGAACTACCGCTATCTGAAATGCAACCCCGGGATCATGCTGGGATGCTTCAATAAGACCTTCATCGTCGATGAGAAGGTCGTTCTGAATCCTGGGGAGAGCATGACCCTCTACACCGACGGTGTGACCGAGGCCAGGAATACCGATGGCGATTTCTACGGGGACGAGAGACTTCTGAACACGATGAACGGTCAGGTCCATGAGTCCGTCATCAAACTCCATGACGCGATAAAGCATGATCTGGTGGATTTCGTCGGGGATGCACCTCAGAGCGATGACATCACCCTTCTCACCGTGAAGTATCACGCCAACAAGGACTATTTCGAGGAGAGGAGTTTCGATGCCAAGATCGATAACATCCCTGAGATGCTGGAATACATCGAGGTCTTCGGTAACGAGCACGGATTCCCCGAGGATTTCAGGAAGCAGATGGTCATAGTCGGCGATGAGCTGTTGTCCAACATTATCAAGTACGGGTACGAGAACAACGGCGGCGAGATCCTGGTGCGTCTGTCCTTCGATGACGAGAGCAGAGGGTTCGTCCTGACGATAATCGATCATGCTAAACCCTTCAATCAGCTAGAGGTCGAAAATCATGCATTCGAAGAGGGAGAGACCGACCTGCGCGCAGGCGGACTCGGCCTGATCATCGTCAATAGCATCATGGAAGAGAGCTCATACGAATACAGGGACGGAACCAACATCTTGACCCTCAAGAAGCATTTCTGATGTCCGGATCTTCGACGTTCAGGACTTCTTGTCATCATCGTAACCGAAGACGTAATGGTACCTGCTGTCCTTGGTGAAATCCCACAGAATGTAGGGGATCCATTTCTTGGCCTCGGTAGTGCCGACCATCGGAGGAGTGTAGTACTTCCTCACATGCGGAAGGAACATGATGAGCATGCAGAGGATGCAGACGAATACGAATGGGACCTCGGATTGGATCAACGGGTTCCTTGCCCAGTTCCCGAACACATAACCGTTCAGAAGGACCAGGAATATCTGCAGGATCATGGTCTTGTTGGCCAGCTGCCAGGACCTCTTCTGGGCCGAGGACAGCTTTACCATAGTCCTTATGGTCATCTCCGATGAGATGATGGTTGAGCCCAGGATGTAAAGGTACCTTACAGAGGACTCCAGCGTGGACAGGTCCAGCCCATACGAGAGAACGCTGAACTTGTAGATGTTGAACGACAGAACGTAGGCCAGGCATATTTCCACCAAGTATAGGATACGAGGCATCCTCGCAATACTGGTCCTTTCACCGCCCAACTCCATGCCAATCGGCTCAAAAATGGTTATTTACAATTAAAAATATCGTACCATTATGGGCATGTCGGCAGAGGACAGATTCCTCGATTGCGTTCTACGCCGTGCTGGTAAGGACATATCGATTAATCCGTTAGTGTTGCTGCTGATAATCCCCGGTTCCCTGAGTTTCATCGTACTCCTGATCGTCAGGCTCTATATCGAATCAGGGGTGTGGTTCGGTTTTTCGGATGCAGGCGAATACCTGATCGCACTGTTCTTCTCCATGGATGCGGCATTCATCACCTATGTGCTGATGAAATCCATCAAGCTGCATACGGACCGTACCATAGTGTGGACCGATGCCCTATGCGAGTTCGTGGAGGACAACGACAAGGATTCCAGAGAACTCAGGTTGCTGGCAGATGATGTGGCCTCTCAGCGCATCGTATGGGGAAGGATGGTCTCGTTCCTCATATTCGCCGCCATGGTGGCGATGATGGCCCTGAGTTTCTTCATATTGGATTTCCGTTCGGGTTCTGGAGACGGCCAGTTCAAGACCCCGGAGATCATCGTCCTCGGGATCACAGCCGCCAACCTCTGCATCACCAGTCTGTTCGGCGTTTACAAGTTAAACAAGATAGATGACATCCTATGCAGGTTCACGGAATTGCTGAAAGGGACCTTTGACAGCAAAGGATTCCCCGAACCGATGAAACCCAGCACGATGAAGAAGAAGGTGGAGATCCAGGTCGCTTTGATTGTCGTCTCCCTAGTGTTGACAACTGTGCTGAGATTCAGCATCAGATACGCGAACGGTCTGGGCTTCAACATTCCGGAAGTTAACCCCATACTCATGGTCGTCGGCCTGTACTTCTCGTTCCTGTTCTTCTATGTCATCCATATACTGAACAGGCACATCAGGCATCTGTGGGAATACGAGAACAAACTGCTGGCCTGGATGGCCAGCCATGTCGGTGCGGATAGGATCGAGAGGATCCCGATCGAAGAGAAGAGGGAGAGGCCTGCCGGTCAAGGAAAGATATCGTTCATGCTGTCAGAGCTCATCCGCCAGACGAAGAGATGGTTCAAGGATTACTTCGATCTCATCTGATGAATTGAGGATGCCTTTATCTACGACATTCATGTAATGATGATCATGACATCTGGAGTCCTCGGACTGATAGTCTGCCCCATGACCGATGACAATCTGATCTACACTCTGGGCAAGGATCCCGAGGAGAAGAACATCATCGTTATCGACAACGATCACAACACCTCCATCAAGAACAAACTGGAAGGCATCGGCCAGAGCTACAGGCTCGTTCCATGGAACGACATCATCTCCAGGAACTTCGTTCCGGAACAGGACAGGTTCACCATCATCATCTACATGATCAACCTCGGACTCCATTCCAAACCTGATGAACTGAAGAAGACCGTGGAGGACATCACCGAGGAGATGCAGCCCTTCGTGGACGGCATAGGATTCTATCTGGGGACCTGCGGTAACTTCGAATGGAACATCCCCAAGTGGTGCAGTGAAAAGGGCTACAAACCTGGCGCGATGTTCTGCGACAAGGAAGGCAAGCTCTGTCATGACTGCGTGGGGATAAACATCGCCGGAGGGCCCAAGTACATAGAGCTCCAGAAGAAGTACACCGGACATCTGTACATATTCCCTGCAATGGCCACCAACTACGACGAGTTCATGGAGGCAGATCAGGCCGAGTCCGCTGCCACTGAGGCCAGCCTCACCGACGAGATGAGGGAAGCTTTAGGGATAGCTCCAGGACGCGACGGCTACATGAGATGGCTGCTCTCTCTGGGCGGTTACGAGCACATACTGAAAATTGATACCGGGATCGGCGACAGGGAAGGTTTCGAGAGAGATATCCAAAAGGTTTCCGAGAGGACTGGGCTCACCATAAGGATGGCCGAGGATGGATGGGCAGACCTACAGCCCACCGATGACCTTTACAGCAGATGCAAATCATTCCTGAAGAAAAACGAATGAACTGTAAAACCTGCGAGATTGAGTCCTATCACTTCTTCGACTGGGGACTCGTGAACTTCTCCAGCCCGTCCACCTGCTCTATGAACTCCATATCCTCGAACTTGAACTGACCGCGATATGTCCTGATGAGCAAACGTGAGAGGACAGCGCATACATGTCCTTTCATCGTCAGCGAGAAGAACCTGATCTTCCTCCCGGTCTCCATCGTCCTCATCGTCAGGAGCCCGTCCGCTATCAGTTGGTTCAAACGGGGTTCCAGTGCCCTCCAGGTCGCTAGATGGAAAAGGTCTGATGCCTTAGCCTCATCATGATCGAGCAGATACTCAAGAATCTGATGGGACACCGGGTCGTATGCCGGCGGCGGATTCTTGGACATGCTCATTCATATAACAATTTAACAAATATTAATTACTGGATTTTTAGTCAATTATTTGATTAATAATCAAACGCTGGCACATAGTTCAAATTATCGAACCATCTGATGAACCCAGCCATCGTTGAATATTTATTATCATGACCGTTCGCAGGAACGATAGCATGAGGTCCGATCTCCTTCCAGCGATATACGTCATGATAGGTGCATCGCTCTGGGGAATCATCGGGATCTTCACACGTTCTCTCTACGCATACGACGTGTCCCCTCTGCAGATGACCTTCACGAGGTGCCTCATCACACTGGTTGCTATGTTCCTTGTCATACTCTCGGTAGACAAAAAGAAACTCAGAATAGAGCCCAGGGACATATGGATGTTCGTGGGCACGGGTCTCTTCAGCATCGTGTTCTTCAACATCATGTACTTCACGACGCAGCAGATGGTCTCGCTTTCCACGGCATCGGTCCTGCTGTACACCGCGCCGTGCTTCGTGGTCGTCATGTCGGCCATACTGTTCAAGGAGAAGATGACCAAGAACAAGGTGCTGGCACTGGTCATCGCGTTCATCGGATGCGTTTTCACCACAGGCCTAGGATTCGGCGACCTCAACATAGGAATCGCGTTCGGAGTGCTGGCCGGATTCGGCTACTCCCTCTACTCGATATTCGGGAAGTACGCACTGGAGAAGTACAGTCTGCTAACGGTGCTGTTCTACACGTTCCTTGTCGCAACGTTATGCCTGGTGCCGTTCACCGATGTGCCATATGTCCTGGGAGCCTGCATGAATACCGATATCCTGCTCAATGTGCTCGGACTGGGCATAGTGTCCACGATCCTGCCGTACTTCTTCTACACAACCGGACTGAGGGGCATGGAGGCCGGCAAGGCATCCATAATAGCGTTCGTCGAGCCGATGGTCGCTACCGTCCTCAGCATAATCGTCGGCGACGAGTTCGGGTGGATGAACGTACTCGGTATAGCTCTGATCCTGGTATCGGTGATAATGCTGAACACCAGGAAGGACACCGCATTCAGATGAGCTCGTACCTGGCAGAACGCGTGCTGCCCTCGGACTTCCTCACCCTGCCGTCCTTCCTAAGATTCTGGAGGATGTTAGTGGCCTTGACCGACAGCTGCTCGTCTGTCAGTCCCTTCCTGTCCCTGAATCTCAGAACGTCCACCACATCCGCACGGGTGACCGAGCCATTCTCCTTGATCAGATTCAAAACAGCGCTCTGATCGGAACCTTTGCTGAAACGGGACGAGGGATCCTCGTGGGAGAGGTTTATGCAGGGGACCCCGTCATAGACCGTGACCAGTCCCTCTGAGATCAGCGCCTGCATCCTCCTGTCGGGGATGTACCTCCCTGAATCCAAACGGTCGAGGTCCAGGATGTCCTGCACGGACATGTTCGAATGGATGTCCAACGCACGCGCCACTGCTCCTTCCCTTCTTCCCGGGAATGTGACTGAGACGGAATCGTCGGTTATGGTGAAATGCGGCAAGGGGAAATGCTTGTGCATCTGGGAGAGGTAGAAGTTGCGGATACCGGCACCGGAATTGGTCACCAGGCCTATCTCGGTCATGGCCTTGATGAGGAAGGCATTCCTGGAGGCCATGGTCTGATTCTGACCTTTTACGAAGGACTCCGGCTGCATTTCCGGGAAGGATCCTTTGCTCATCACGGTCACGGATTCGTTCTCGCGCTCGATAACGTCTATGGTCCCCCCCATGGTGTAGTCCTGATGCTGCAAGGCGTTGAACATCGCCTCCGTGAGGGATGCGACACGGTAAGTGCTGACGAATGTCTGGCCCTCATCGGATTCTATCTTCACCGTTGAGTTGCTGATGATGGATGCGACCTTCCTTATGGCCAATACCATGGAGCCGTTCACAGTACGGGTATCGACTACAGAGCCGTCCACGTCAAGGAGCTTCCATCTGATGCATACGGTGGAGGGGATCACCCTCTCTGACGCCTTTCCCATGAGTATCATGGAGGCCACCGTCACCTTGCCCCTCTTCAGGACTCCGATGCGGGACAGGAACTCCTGATCGTCCATGCCGGCGATCTCGTCCCTGTGCTCGGAATGCTCGGACACATAGGTCGCCCTGATTGCTCTCAATGCCTCCGGGTCGAAGCTGCGCATGTCCGCTTCGGGGACGACGTTCCCTGTCCAATCATCGTAGACGCTCTTCACGGGGACATGATGGCTGTACAGATATAAATCTCATTTATTCTCATTACAACGTCCCGCAGACGGCCGGGATTGCCGATCCCACCCTATAATACTAAATAAGGTGAATCGGTGGAACATCCATTACATCCGGAGCACCCCCGCTCCAAGAGGAATAAGAATGCCAGAATTAATGGGACTCAAAATCATAAACATGCCTCAGATCTCGCAGGAACTCACACAGTGCGTTCAGTGCGGATACTGTATCGATGTCTGCGAGGCTCACGCCCAGACACCTTGGGACTCAGTCACCCCCAGGGGAAAGATCTACTACCTCAAGCAGCTGGACCTGATGGGACGCGGCGGAATGGACAAGATGCTCGGAAGGCCCGTATCACTCAGCCCCGAGTTCGTTGACGCCATGTACAAGTGCACAGGATGCGGAAACTGTGAGGTTGTCTGTCACGCCAAGATCCGCCTCGTCGACCTCTGGGAGACGATGAGGAAGTGGATGGTGGAGATCGGAATCGGACCCATGCCCGCAGCGGTCATGATGGGAAAGAGCATCCACGCCAACCACAACCCCTACAACGAGCCCGACTCGAAGAGGGATGCATGGTGGCCCGAGGAAGTCGAGAGGCACGTCCCTGCGAACGTCATCTTCTTCGCAGGATGCACCGGATCCTACAGGATGCAGCACATCGCACAGGCCGGAGTCAGGGTCCTGGACCGTGCAGGCGTCCAGATGAACTGCCTCGGACCCGACGAGTGGTGCTGTTCGTCACCCCTCATCAGGACAGGAAACGAGAAGGAGTCCACAGACTGCGCCCAGCACAACGTCGAGAAGGCGGATGGAATGGGAGCGAAGGACATGGTCATGACCTGTTCCGGATGCTACAAGACAGTCTCCTGCGACTTCGGAAGGTTCTATGCGAAGGCCGGACAGAACGTCTACCACTTCTCTCAGTACGTGGAGCAGCTCATCAACGACAGGAAGCTCCCGCTGAACAACGAGTTCAACCACAAGGTCACATACCACGACCCCTGCCACCTCGGAAGGCACTCCGGTATCTACGACGCACCCAGGAACGTCCTCAAGAAGATCAAGGGCGTCGAGTTCGTCGAGATGGAGAGGTCCAGGGAGAACTCCAGGTGCTGCGGTGCCGGAGGAGGATACAAGAGCACATACCCCGATTTCGCTCTCAACATCGGAATCGAGAGGGTGCACGATGCGGAGGAGACCGGAGCGGACGTCCTCGTCAGCTGCTGTCCCTTCTGTGCCCTGAACCTCAGCCAGGCCGCTAAGAAGATCGGCTCGCCCATCAAGGTCATGGATCTCTCACAGGTCCTCCTCGAGGTCACCGCGCCCAAACCCGAAGAGCCCGCAGCGGACAAAGCCTGAAACCCGAACATATCAAAGGGGGCTCCGGCCCCCTATCTTACGTTTTTCATGACATTCCCCGAACTCTGCCCCGACATCGTACGCGTCCTGGCGGAGAAGGGGATAACCGAACCGACACCTCCCCAGGCCGACTCCATCCCCAGGATCATCAGGGGAGAGAACCTGCTTCTCGTGGCCCCGACCGGAATAGGGAAGACGGAGGCTGCCATCCTGCCCATCCTGGAGATGATCAAGAGATCGCAGGGGAAGCCCGGGATCAGATGCATCTACATCACTCCCCTCAGGGCCCTGAACAGGGACATGCTGAAGAGGATGGAGGACTACGGCAGGGAACTGGGCATAACGGTTGGCGTGAGGCACGGGGACACATCCCAAGCCGAGAGGAACAAGCAGTCCGAGCATCCCCCGGAGATCCTTATCACCACTCCGGAGACCCTCCAGGTGATGTTCACCGGCAAGAGGCTCGCCCAGCACATGAAGAATGTGGAATGGGTGATCGTGGACGAGATACATGAGCTGGCCAACACCGAGAGAGGGGCCCAGATGAGCGTAGGTCTTGAAAGACTGGTGCTCCTGGCGGGCAACTATCAGAGGATCGGCCTTTCCGCCACCGTAGGTAACATCGAGAATGTAGCGAATTTCCTGGCGGGCAACAACAGGGAGGTCGTCGTGAGGAAGCATGACACCTTCAGGGAATTCGACATAAAGGTCGAGAGCCCAGAGCCTGCCGATAAGGATTCGGAGCTCATCGACAAGCTCCAGAGCGACCCCGACATACTGGCGGTGATGAAGAGAGCCAGACAGATAGTCGAGAGCGGCAATTCCACACTGTTCTTCGTGAACACCAGGGAGACGGCCGAGTGGCTCGCCGCCCGTTACCACCTTTGGGATGACAACATATCGATCGAGGTCCACCACGGATCCCTGTCCAAGGAGAACAGAATGGAGATGGAGGACCGCTTCAAGAGAGGGGACGTGAAGTGCCTCATCTGCACATCGTCCCTGGAATTGGGAATAGATGTCGGTACCACGGAGATGGTGATCCAATACAATTCCCCCAGACAGGTCTCCCGTATGATTCAGCGCGCTGGACGTGCCGGCCACAGGATCGGGGAGGTCATCAGGGCGAAGATAATCGCTACCGCACCTGACGAGGTGGCGGAGGCCATGGTCGTCGCAAGGAAATCAGACTCCAAGGAGCTGGAGTTCTTCGAGGGCAGGGAATGCCCGCTATCAGTGGTGGCCAACCAGCTCATCGCCATGACCATGAGCGGCGCTATGGACAAGGAGCTAGCCTACAAGGTCATGAGGAACGCCTATCCATTCAGGAACCTGACCATGGGTCAGATGCTGGATGTGCTGGAGCAGCTGAAGAGCATCAAGATGGTCTTCGACGACGGCAACACCTTCAAGCGCTCCAAGAAGGGAATGAACTACTTCTACGACAACATCTCGATGATCCCTGACGAGAGGACGTATCTTATCCGCGATATCGGGACCAGGGCAATAATCGGTACGCTGGACGAAAGCTTCGTCGCATCGTTCGCCGAGGAATACGCCATGTTCATCGCCAAAGGACGCACCTGGCGCATAGTCGAGATGAGGGAGGACGAGATCCTGGTCGAGGAGGCCAAGGAGGTTGGTTCAGTCCCGAACTGGGTGGGATCGGATATCCCTGTTCCCTTCGAGATCGCCATGGAGGTCGGCAGGATGAGGAGGCTCAGGAACTTCGGCGAATATCCCGGCGACGAAGGATGCGTGAGGGTCCTGAAGCAGTACTTCGCGGAACAGGACGAGAAATCGATCATGCCCACCGACAAGATGGTCACGATAGACATGGCCCAGCAGATGGCGATAGTCAACTGCTGTTTCGGGAGCAGGGTGAACGAGACTCTGGGGAAGATCTACTCAGCTCTCCTGAGCGCACGTCTTGGAGAATCCATAGGTGTGACGACCGATCCCTACCGCATCATCCTCGAATTGCCCAGATACGTGGACAAGGACACCATGATGAACACCATCAGATCCGTCAAACCGGGAACCGTGGAGGCGTTGGCCAGGATGACCATCCTCAACTCATCGTTCCTGAGATGGAGATTCGTCTACGTGGCGAAGAAGTTCGGTATCGTGGAGAAGGAGGCGGACCATCGTTTCATGAACTTCGGAAGGCTGTTCGACCTCCACAAGGACACCCCGGCTTACACCGAGGCGATTAACAAGGTCCTGTGGGAGGATCTGGACATCCCCAACACCGAGAAGGTCGTGAAGATGATCGCCGACGGCGAGATAGAGATGAAGGTCCAGAGGCTGTCGCATATCGCTCTAGAAGGGATCACGAGATCGAAGGAACTGATGCAGCCTGTGCGTGCGGACCATTCCATCCTGATGGCGCTGAAGAAGAGGCTGGAGGATGAGATCCTTTTCGCATCTTGCATGCACTGCGGTTCCCAGACCAGGTTCAGGGTCGGGGATGCCCCGAAGAAGTTCAGATGCCCCCAGTGCGGAGGAGTTATGATCGCAGCTCTGAAGAACTACGAGAGGGATACGGTGAAGCTGATCAAGGAACCCGCCCTTTCTAAACAGGAGAAGCTGGACCTCCAGAAGATGAGCCGCAATGCGAATCTCATCGCTGAACAAGGCAACAGGGCAGCCCTTGTACTGGCGGGAAGAGGTATCGGCCCGGATACAGCGGCCAGGATCCTTCGTACACTGCACACTGACGAGGATGAGTTCCTCAGAGAGATCATGAATGCGGAGATACTCTTCGCGAAGAACAAGAGATTCTGGGATTGATATTCATCTGACCTTGTTGGTCAGAGTGCCCACGTTCTGAATTTTCGCTACGACGGTGTCACCGGGCTTGATCTCGGATACACCTTCAGGTGTGCCCGTGATTAGGATGTCGCCCTCGTACATCGTGATGTACCTGGAGACGTAAGAGACCATCCATGGCAGGGTGAAGATCATGTTGGCGGTGTTGCCTTTCTGCCTGACCTCGCCGTTGACCGTCAGCTCGAGTTCTAGGTTCTGCAGGTCGCCTGCATTCTCGATCGGCACGGGATCGGACATCGGTCCGAAGGTGTCCATGCCCTTGGCCAAATCCCATGTGTTGCCTTCATCACGTGCCTTCCACTGCATATCCCTGGCGGACACATCATTGAAAACAGCTACATGGGAGATGTATGACATCGCGTCCTTCTCAGAGACGTCCTTGCAGTCCTTTCCGTAGATGAGTGCCAGCTCCACCTCGTGCTGCACATTCGTCACACCTTCCGGGATCACTATCTCGTCACCGTCTCCAATCAAGCAACTGGTGGGTTTGAAGAATATCGTAGGCACCTCAGGGAGCTTGGACTTGAGCTCGGAGACGTGCGACTTGTAGTTCCATCCGATGCAGACGATCTTAGTAGGTTTCATATGAATCCGCCTTTGACCGTGAACTCCGGCTTCTTCTCCTTCTCGGTGACATCCTTCAGCTTGACGGATTTACCGTAGAATCCCTGGGCGATCACATAGACCTCCGAAGATGTAGGTCTGGACGCATCCGGCGAATGGACCTTAACCGATTGGAAGCGCTTCTCAAGCTCTTCCTTCAGCGAATCGAACATGTCTCCCATGAAGACCTTCATGACCAGCTTCCCTTCCTTCTTCAGGATGCGGTCGCAGACATCGACAGCGAACATGCAGAGATTGATGGATCTGGCGTGATCGGTTGAATAATGGCCGGCGATATTGGGCGCCATATCGGATAGGACGACGTCCGCCTTCCCGTGGAACCTGTTGAGGAGCTCCCTCATGGTGGAATCCTCGGTGATGTCGCCGATGATGAACTCCACACCGTCCATGGGCTTGATGTACCTCAGGTCGACACCGATGACATGGCCGTTGGGCCAGGTCCTCTCCTGGGCGACCTGACACCATCCTCCGGGACATGCTCCCAGGTCCACAACTGAGTCGCCTTCCTTGAAAATACCGAACCTCTCGTCGATCTGGATGAGCTTGAAGGATGCCCTGGAGCGGTAATTGAGCTTCTTGGCGAGCTTGTAGTAGTGCTCGTTCCTCCTCTCTGCAACCCAACGGTCGTGTAGGTCGGCCATGAATCTGGTTACGGGGTTCTCATATTAAGGTTGTCGGAAGCGTTCCGCACCCCCATATCCGTATTCATGACGGCCGCCTCCATTTCTTTTTTCATCTTTGGACAAGAAGATGCTTGCTTCTTTCCTACCACGTGGTACTCTGCTGGTCCAGAACCTAGATTCGGTCATTAAAGGATGACCTTTTGATCGAGGATTATCGTAATCAGTTTTGATGAACAGAATCTAGTTATCATGGCAAGTCAAAGCTGACGGTATTTTAGGTATCCGATGAAACTCTTCGATGCTGCTGGAAGTTTAGACCTGTCACGCATTATCAAACATATGTCTCTGTACGCAGGTACATCCAAAGGCAATACCGAGACCCTATACGGTATCCTACGGAGGATCAGTTCTGGAAGTATACTGACCCCCAACCCGTTCTCGACCATCGACATGACAGCATAGTCGTCCCAAGTGGTGAAGACTACGTTAGGACTCAATCCGTTGGTCTCGAAGAGCTCCGAGATCTCCGCCTTCGCACCCTTCTCCAGGAGCATGAACGGACCTTCCGCCAATTCCGACAGCGGGACGCATTCCCTTTCATCTCCTTCGGGGACAACCGCCATCAGTCTGTCCCTCGCCAGTACTTCCGTCTCCAGATCCATATCTGGGATGAGACGGGTGAAACCCATATCCACCCTGCCTTCCCTGACCCAAGATTCTATCTCGGTATAATCTCCCAGGAGCAGTTCGTACTCCACACCTGGGTGGTCGCGGCGATACATGCTGATTATCTTTGGAAGCCAGTGTGTGGCAACGCTCGAGAATGTCCCGATGCGTATCTTGCCTTTGACCAGTCCGTTGATCTCGGAGACCCTGTTCTCTATCTCCTCTTGCGCTGAGCACATGGAACGAGCATAGGGGAGTAAGGATTCTCCTTCCGGAGTTAGCGACACCCCTCCGCGACCGCGTTCCAGAAGGGTTACGTTCCATTCCTTCTCCAAGTCTGAGATCATCCTGCTGATGCCTGATTGCGCACACCCTAGTCTCTTTGCGGCCATAGTGAAGCTTCCACACTCCACTGTTACAACGAATGCTCTGATCTTCAGCGTGTTGTCCATCTTATCCGACCAGGTTATAGTTAATATCTGAATTTTGTATGATATATTAATAAACATCTGTTTTTGTTATGTAATTATGGAAGACAGAAGGTCATTTAGCACCTACATCGTGTCCTTGCTACTGTTCGGTACCAATGGCGTAGTAGCCGCATACATCACAGACATGGGCAGCACTCAGATAGTTCTGGTCAGGACGCTGTTGGGTTCTATCATGCTGCTCTCAGTGTTCATGTTGCTGAAAGGCAGATTCCAGATAATGAGAAACAAGAGGGCTGCGATGATGCTCATCATCTCTGGAGCATCGATGGGAGTCAGCTGGATGTTCCAATACGAGGCCTATAGAGATATAGGCATAGGCACGACATCACTCATCTACTGTTGCGGCCCGGCGATCTTGATGGGATTGGCACCGTTGTTATTCCATGAGAAGATGGCATTGAACCGGTTGGCTGGTTTCACCTTTGTGATGGCGGGGGCCATCCTTATGAGCGTCACAGGACTCGAATCCGGAGGGTCAACATGGGGGTATTATTGCGGTTTCATGACTGCAGTCGCTTACGTAAGCATGGTCATATTCAACAAGATGGCCATGTCAGAAGGCAATCTGGAGAATCCGACCGTCCAGATGACTGTGGCGTTCCTCACTGTTCTCACATTCCTGACGATTAAGGGAGATCTGCCCTCATCGATCGATATCGGAGATATGATTCCGCTCCTTATCCTAGGTCTGCTGAATACTGGTTTCGGATGTTTCCTGTATTTCACATCCATAGGAAGGATAGAGGCTCAGACCGTAGCGATATGCGATTACATCGAGCCTGCATCGGCAGTCCTATTTGCGATGCTGCTACTTGGAGAATCCGCAGGTGTCGAGGAGATCATCGGGATGGGGTTGATCGCTGCAGGGGTGATCATCGGATTCAGAAATAGGGGATTTGATGACCTTATTTTGAGCACTTTTAGAAGTGATACTCGTTAAACAGAGCCCAAAACGGCACTCTGCACGAAAATGGGGTACTGAGAAGAAGTGGTCCCCACTCCCTGATTTGGAATTTATGTCTGGTACTTCTAGCTAATCAGAGCAATCATATGACTATGACAACGTTTGTAAGACATCTGTTTAACCAGTTTTTGTAACCAAAAGATCACAGCAACCAATGTTTTTGAGGTCAGATAGATGTGACCGGGATAGCATACACATCCTTCTTCACAGGATAGGGCGTCTCCGTCATGCATACGATGCAGGAAGGTCCGATCTTGTCCTTCGTTTCCCCCAGTCTACCGAATGCATTGACATCGGAAGCATTCGTCTCTATCCCGCCTTTGCATTCTATGAGATTTATCTCTCCGTTCCTTTGGATTAGAAGATCGACCTCGTTCCCGTCCGAACTGCGATAGTAGTAGAATGCGGCATTCTCCCTCTCGTTCGTATAGGTCTTGATTATCTCATTGACGATGTACGTCTCCGCCATGGGGCCCTTCAGATAACTGGCCATCAGCGTATCGGGATCCGTTATCCTGGTGAGATAGCATGCCAGACCGGTATCGCGGAAGTATATCTTAGGGCGTTTGGTCACCCTCTTCACAGTGGATGCGCTGTTGTACGGCTGCATGAGCCTGATTATCTCTCCTGCCTCCAGTACGCTCAGCCATTCCTTCAGGGTGCGTGAGTTGATGCCTGCTGAGTTGCAAATCGTACTCTCCACCAATTCCTGCCCTGTAAGGGAAGCGAGGACCTGCATGAAATTGAAGAATTTGTGCTGGTCCCTTAGATTGATGATCTCCATGACATCCTGTGCGATGTACGTGTCCACGTAATCCGCATAGAATGTGTGTGTCTTCAGGTCTTTATTGTCGTAAAGTTCAGGAAAGCTCCCACGATAAATGTCCGCATATACCGATGACACATCCTTGTCGATCTTACGGAAATTTGCTACGATAGGGTCGGGTATGAACGGTCTGTTCTCGCGACCCTCAATCTCACTTATACTCAGAGGGGACATGCGTATTATCCCGACCCTTCCAGCCAAGGATTCGGAAATGCCCTCCATGAGCTTGTATGCCTGACTTCCGGTGACGATGTACATCCCTTTGCTGTCTTTTCTCTCGAATATCGCCTTGTCGACGGCAGCTTCTATCGAATCGAAAAGACTCTTTGCTTTTTGTATCTCGTCTATTATCAGCGGGGTGCCGTGTATCTTCAGGAACGCATCGGGATCCTTATTCGCCAATTCCCTTTCCTGTCTGTCTGCCAGTGTGACATAATTGATCCCCATTGTCTCGTGTATCTCTCTGCATAGGAATGTCTTGCCAGTTTGTCTGGCGCCGGTTATCAGCGTGACGGGTTTGTTCCTGATGCTCTCCAGTATGTGCGGATAGATGGTACGGGGGATCATGTTGAGGAGTAAGGGATATGATTATTTGAAAATTTTGTATATGACTACAAGATTTTCAAAAAATAACATTTGCAATATGATAATTACAATCGTCTGTAATAGTAAAAAATTCTGAAAATTTAGAATTTTTGAACAGTCCTGAACCTGTCGATTATGACAATTTATTGATTATAATCGATTATAATCGATTAACGATTAAAACAAAAGACGGATGATAGACATTACAGACGATAATGGAACAGAAGTGGTCCCCACTCCCTGTTTTATCAACCTCACTTATGCATCGAGTTGATAACTATGATTATATGAATAGCCAGCGACTGAAATAGATCAGCCAGACAATATTGCGTCAGACCTCGTTATCAGAACTCAGCATAAGTGAGGTTATACCTAAGTATTGGATAATTGTAGATATCCCATTACAATTCGAGTATGAATAATTCCCCTGAATAGATTATATGCGAACATCTCCATCACCCTCCATCATGTCCAACATCATCATACTGAATGCGGCGGCAAGGAAGAACGGCAACACGGCCGCCCTTGTGGAATCTTTCGCCAAAGGGGCTAAGGAGTCCGGGAACACGGTGAAGGAGTTCTATCTCCAGACCATGAACATCCGCGGATGCCTCGCATGCATGGGATGCACCCGCAATGCGGATCCATGCGCTCAGAAGGATGAGATGACTCAGATCTACGACGCATTCAAGGAGTGCGATGTCGTGGTCCTGTCCTCGCCTGTGTACTTCCTGGGAGTGGCCGGACCCCTCAAGACCACCGTCGACAGATTGTTCGCGATGTTCTCCAAATACGGCTTCGAGGCCTGCCAGAGGGACTGCGCCCTGCTGATGACATCGGACGATCCGCAGTATGACCTGTCGGTGGATTGGTACAGGAACTTCGTGGACAGCGTGGGATGGAACAGCCTCGGAGAGGTACTGGGATCCGGAGGGACCCAACAGGCCCACGACCTCGGTGCATCGATCAACTGACGATTTGTGGTGTATCCAAAGGAAGTGCCTCCGTGATAGAACTGCAGTTCGATATGTATCAAAGCGCCGCCATCGGTGCGATAGTTCTAGTCTTCGGAGGATACCTCATCAACAAGATCCCTACGCTCAGGAAGTTCTGCATACCCGCAGCGGTGGTAGGCGGACTCATCTTCTCGCTGGCGATGCTGATTTTGCATTCCGGGAACGTGGCCGAGATCACCTTCGACGAGACGATCAAGGACATCTGCATGAGGGTGTTCTTCTGCTCGGTGGGTTTCATGGCATCCTTCAAGATGCTGAAGTCCGGCGGCAGGATCCTCGTGGTCATGGTCATCCTGGCCCTCATGATGGTCGTCATGCAGGATGTCATAGGCATCGTGAGCGTGAGCACGTTCGGCCTGGACCCCAAGTACGGATTGGCCCTGGGCTCGATATCGTTAACAGGCGGTCACGGAACGGCAGCAGCCTACGGCCAGGTCCTTGTGGAGGACTACGGACTCGTGGGAGGCGATGTCGTTGCCATAGCGGCCGCAACGTTCGGACTAGCCATAGCAGGTATGCTGGGCGGACCCCTTGGAAGGCGCCTTGTGAAGAAACACAATCTCGTTTCCGAAGGAGAGATCGATGAAAAGGAGGAGATGAAGGAGAGGATCATATCACCGCATGAATTCCTGGTCGCTTTCCTTCTGCTGGTGATCTGTATGGGTCTGGGAACCCTCATCAACGATGCCTTGAGCATGGTCGGAATTGCATTGCCGACCTATCTGGGGGCATTGATCGTGGCGATAATCGTCAGGAATGTAGCCGATGTCCTCGGTTTCACCCTGCCCAACAAGGAGATCGAGACCATAGGATGGGTCTGCCTCAGTCTGTTCCTCTCCATGGCCCTCATGTCCATCAAGCTGTGGCAGCTGGCGGATCTGGCGGCCGTGATGGTGATCACCCTCCTCATACAGACGGTGGCGCTGAGCATCTTCGCCTACCATCTGGTGTTCAGATTCACCGGTGCCAACTTCGATTCGGCCGCACTGGTATCGGGAACAATGGGGTTCGGTATGGGTGCGACGCCGAACGCCGTCGCCAACGTGGAGGCGATGATATCGGAGAACGGTCCCGCCCCGGTCGCCTATTTCATAGTGCCGCTCATAGGAGGGGTCTTCATGGACCTCATCAACGTCAGCGTGCTGACGGTCCTGCTGAACGTACTGTGATCACTCCGGGATCTCGAATCCCAAGGCCAGATACTCTTCCTTGGAGAACCTGTGATAGGTCACCCGTCCCAATTCTTCTGAAAGACAGTACACATCGTCATCCAGCCCTTCAGGGAAAGTCAGTATCCAGTCGAAATCGATGTAGCCCGACTTCACCATCTTGGAATCCGGATACCTGCTGCCGATGTATTCCTTCACGGCATCGATGCCTGTCCCGCCTTTGGTGATCGTCACCATGTCCCTGATGGTTTCCTTGACGGGCATCTTCGATATGTGGACACAATCCTTCTCGCTGACTGTCACCCTCAGACGCTGTGGCAGCCTCTCCAGTAACATCTCCGGGAAATCGGCTGCGGCATGACGGAACTCATCCTCGATGGGATCATCGCTCTCGAAAGGATAGTAGAGCGACACGCTCCCGTAGGAATCCCCGATCTTCAGATACATCTCCTGGATGGTGGTGATCACCCTGGAGAACAGTTCGTCTCCGTTCATATGGTGCACTCGTCGTTGATGTCCGCCTTTGGAGGTTTCAATCCCTCGATTACGGTGCCTGTCTTTTGACAGTAATCCCAAAGCGCCGCATGGATTGCTTCCTCCGCCAGAAGGGAGCAGTGTATCTTGACAACAGGGAGTCCGTCCAGAGCCTGCATTACCGCCTTGTTGGTGATCTCCATGGCCTCCTGCACGGATTTGCCTTTGACCATCTCTGTGGCCATGCTGCTGCTGGCGACGGCTGCTCCGCACCCGAAGGTCTTGAACTTGCAATCCCTGATGATTCCGTTCTCATCGATGTCTAGGAAGATCCTCATTATGTCCCCGCACTTCGCGTTTCCGACAGTTCCCACTCCCGAGGGATTCTCGATCTCCCCGACATTCCTGGGGTTGGTGAAGTGGTCGATCACCTTGTCGCTGTATTCTCCGTCGTACATGTTCACTCCCTCTGTTTTCTGATAAAATCGTCATATAGCGGAGAGATGGCCCTCATGCTCTCGACAGTCTGCTTCAAACAGTCGGCCGCATAGTCTATCTGCTCCATTGTGGTGCCCTCCGGTATCGATACCCTGATGGAACCATGGGCTATCTCGTGCGGAAGTCCGATCCCCAACAGCACATGGGAAGGGTCGAGCGATCCCGATGCGCATGCGGATCCTGTTGAGATGAAAACACCCTTCATGCCCAGGCTCATCAGCATGGACTCCCCCTCGATGAACTCGATGCTGAAGTCCGCGTTGCTTGGAAGCCTCTTGTCCCTTGAACCGTTGAGCCTAGAATACGGAATCTCGGTAAGGACACGGTCGATGAGATGATCGCGGAGTTCCGTGAGCTTTGTCGCGTTGTCGGCCATTTCCCTACATGAGATCTCGGCTGCGACTCCCATCCCGACTATGCCGGGAACGTTCGTCGTACCTGCCCTGCGGCCTTCTTCCTGCTCCCCTCCATGCATGAACGGAGGCAGTCTGATCCCCTTCTTCACGTAAAGGAAGCCAACACCTTTGGGTGCACCGAACTTGTGACCGCTGGCACTCATCATATCTATGTCCATTGACTTGACATCGAGCGGGATGTGTCCGAATGCCTGCACCGCATCCGTATGGAACAGGATGCCCTTCTCATGCGCGAGTTTCCCTATCTTCGCGATAGGCTGTATGGAACCGATCTCATTGTTCGCTGTCATCACCGAGATCAGAACTGTATCCGGTCTGATGGCCTTCTCCAACTCATCCATTCTGATGATTCCATCGGAATCAACCCCGACTCTCGTCACCTCGAATCCCCTCTTCTCCAGATAGTAGGAGGTCTCCAGGATCGCATGGTGCTCTATGGTGGAGATTATCAGATGCTTTCCCTTCTTCTCCAGCATCTCCATTCCGGAGATCAGAGCCCAGTTGTCCGATTCGGTACCGCCTGAAGTGAAGAATATCTCCGACGGGTCCGCATTGATGCATGACGCTATCTGCTCCCTGGCCTTCTTCACCGCCGCCCTGGGGTTCCTTGACATCGCGTGGATGCTGGACGGATTCGCGTATTCGTCCATGAAATACGGGAGCATGGCATCCATTGCCTCTTTCTTCATGCGTGCGGTCGCTGCATTATCAAGATATACGTTCTGCATAATCGTCATCCTCTGATCTTTCCGGCTTTGCCGATGTCGTAAGGCGTGAGCTGATAGACATAATAGTTCAGCCAATTGGTGAAAATCAATGTGGAATAGCTCCTCCAGCTCAGTATAGGGTCGAACTGGGGATCGTCACCCGGATAGTAGTTCACCGGGAAGGCCGGGGTTATTCCTTTTGCGACATCCCTCTGATATTCGTTGGCCAGAGTGTTGAGGTCATATTCCATGTGCCCCGTGATGTAGATCTCCGCGTTGTCGGAGATCACGACAGCCACATCCCTGTTGTCGTCGATGGCTGCGATGTGGAGCTTCGGGCAGGCGAGGATATCGTCCGCTAGGACAGTGGCGTATCTAGACTGAGGCACTCTGAAGATGTCGTCGATCCCTCTCATGAGAGGCTCGCTGGGCATCGTGTTCCTATATCCGAAGATACCCGCCTTCTTGGCAGGAAGGGATTGCTTCCCGATGCCGTAGTTGTGGTAGAGCCCGGCAAGTGACGCCCAGCAGATGTAGATGGTGGTGGTCACGTGCGTCTTGGACCAATCCATGATAGCACAGAGCTCATCCCAGTAATCCACCTCCTCGAACTCGATGTCCTCCAGCGGGGCCCCGGTGATGATCAGACCGTCCAGATTGCCTTCCTTGATGTCATCGAATGTCCTGTAGAACCTCTCCAGGTATTCGTGGGAGGTGTTCTTGGAATCATGTGTCGCCGGGATCAGCAAGGTGATGTCTATCTGGAGAGGGGTGTTGCTGAGTAGCCTCATGAGCTGAATCTCGGTTTCCACCTTCGTAGGCATAAGATTCAATATTCCTATCTTAAGAGGCCTGATATCCTGACTTAGAGCCCTCGTCTCCTTCATCACGAATATGTTCTCATCCTCCAGGGCCTTGAAGGCCGGGAGTCCGTCGGGTATGTTGATCGGCATCTGCTCCACCTATCCACCTCAACCCAAACTGCGTATTTAGTAATTCCTACCAATTTAATAGGTAGGTTTTTATCCAACATTCTTGTTATAGCCTTTGGTGAACCAATGACAACACCGAATGGATACAAACTCGAGACACTGCAGGTACATGCTGGTCAGGAGGAGGCCGATCCTGCGACCGACTCCCGCGCTGTACCCATCTATATGACCACATCCTACGTATTCAAGGACTCGGCGACTGCGGCAGGACGCTTCGCACTCACCGAACCCGGTAACATCTACACAAGGCTCATGAACCCCACCTCTTCCGTACTGGAGGAGAGAATTGCAGCTTTGGAAGGAGGAGTGGCGGCTCTGGCGACATCGTCAGGCTCTTCGGCCATAACGTATGCCATACAGAACATAGCCTTGGCAGGCGACCATGTCGTCGCATCTACCAACCTCTATGGGGGTACATTCAATCTATTGGCCAACACGCTCAGGGAACAGGGCATCGAGACCACTTTCGTCGACCCTTCCGATCCCGAGAACTTCAGGAAAGCGATCAAGAAGAACACCAAGCTGCTGTACACCGAGGTGCTGGGGAACCCCAACTCCGATGTCGCCGATATCGATGCGATCTCCAAGATAGCGCATGAGAACGGGATTCCTCTGATCGTCGACAGCACGTTCAGCCCTCCTTCGGTCTTCAGGCCGATAGAGCACGGAGCGGACATCGTGGTGCACTCCGCGACCAAATTCATCGGCGGTCACGGTGTGGCGATGGGAGGTGTGATAGTCGACAGCGGCAACTTCGACTGGGCACAGAACGACAAGTTCCCGACTCTCTCCAAACCGAATCCGTCCTACCACGGAGTGGTGTTCACGGAAGCCGTCGGCAAGGCGGCATTCGTCGTGAAGATACGCACCACCCTCATGAGGGACCAGGGAGCCGCCATCTCACCGTTCAACTCTTTCCTCCTGCTGTTGGGATTGGAGACGCTGTCCCTCCGTACGGACCGTCACAACTAGAACGCGCTGAAGGTGGTGGAGTTCCTCAAGAACCATCCTCAGGTGGCCAAGGTCAACCATCCCTCTTTGGAGACTGGAAAGAAGAAGGAGCTCTACGACAGGTACTTCCCCAAAGGAGCTGGATCGATATTCACCTTCGAGATCAAAGGGGATGCGGACACGGCGAAGAAATTCACAGAATCGCTGAAGCTGTTCTCCCTCCTGGCCAACGTGGCGGACGTGAAATCCCTGGTGATACACCCCGCATCCACGACGCATTCGCAGCTGGACGAGAAGGATCTGCTGGCATGCGGGATCAAACCGACGACCATACGCCTGTCGATCGGAACGGAGCACATAGACGATATCATAAACGACCTCAAACAAGGATTCGAAGCAGTCAAAGAGTGAGATACATGCTGTACACATCGATAGATCAAACGATCGGAGGAACTCCCCTGGTGGAGCTCAAGAGGATAAAACAGGAGCTGGGGCTGAAGGCCAACATCTACGGTAAGATAGAGTTCTTCAACCCGGCCGGTTCCGTCAAGGACAGGATCGCGAAGGCGATGATCGACGAACTGGAGAAGCAGGGAAAGATAAACAAGGACACTGTCCTCATCGAACCGACCTCCGGGAACACCGGTATCGCCCTGGCATCGATAGCGACCGCCCGCGGCTACAAGATCAAACTGGTCATGCCCGAGACCATGTCCATCGAGCGCCGCAAGCTCATCCAGGCTTACGGGGCAGAACTGGTCCTTACAGAGGGGGCCAAGGGAATGAAGGGAGCAGTTGCGAAAGCTGAGGAGCTGGTGAAGGAGATCCCCAACTCTGTGATACCCGGACAGTTCGTGAATCCTGCCAACCCCGAGATCCACTTCAAGACGACCGGCCCGGAGATCTACAAGGATCTGGACGGGAAGGTCGACATCCTGGTGGCCGGAGTCGGTACCGGAGGTACAATCTCGGGAACAGGGAAGTATCTGAAATCCAAGAACCCGAACGTGAAGGTCGTGGCTGTGGAGCCCAAGGGATCACCTCTCCTCTCCGAGGGCAAGACCGGGCCTCACAAGATACAGGGAATCGGTGCGGGATTCGTCCCCGACACCCTCGATACCGGGATCTACGACCAGGTCATCGCCGTAGAGGATAACGATGCATTCATAAACGGTAGACTCATTGGAAAGACCGAGGGCATCCTCGTAGGGATCTCCGCCGGAGCGGCATTGGCTGCGGCCATCCAGCTGGCGAAGGATCCCGCCAACGAGGGCAAGAACATCGTCGCGATATTCGCCGACACGGGCGAGAGGTATCTGTCCACAGCACTGTTCGAGGCATGAAATGAGTTATCTGGTATCCACAAAAGGAAGGTACGCGTTGCGCGTGATGCTTGACATGGCCGAGCAGGGCGAGGGCGCCACCGTCCCTTTGAAGGATATCGCCGAGAGACAGGAACTGTCCCTCAAGTACCTGGAATCCATAATGCCGAACCTAAAGGAATCCGGTCTGGTGACCGGTGTGGCAGGCAAGGGCGGCGGTTACAAGCTGTCCAAGCCTGCCGACCAGTATACGGTCGGCGAGATCCTCAGGGTATCCGAGGACCAGATGGCCCCTGTGGCATGCCTCACTGGAGGATTCGTCTGCCCCAAGGCGGACACCTGCAAGACCCTTCCCATGTGGAAGAAGCTGGACGATATCATGTCCGACTATCTAGACACCGTCAAGCTGACGGATCTCATGTGAAGCTTTTCCAGAGCACAATCCCAACCCATAAAAACCCTCTATCCATACCCTTCTCCAGAGGATCACGATGAGCGGTTGGACCTACGAGAAATCGGGCGTGAGCATCGATCAGAAATCGAACGCGATCAAGGCATTGGTCGACAAGCTGGAGTACAAGAGGGATGGCATCGGTCAGAACGTCCGCATGCCCGGACTCTTCGCAAGCCTGATCGATTTCGGAGACAAGTACATCACACTCGCCACAGACGGTGTCGGTACGAAGCTCATGATCGCCGAGGCCCTGAACAAATGGGACACCGTAGGTATAGACTGCATCGCCATGAACGTCAACGACACCATCTGCGTGAACGCGGAGCCCACTTCTTTCGTTGACTACATCGCCATCGACAAGCCCAACGAGGACATCACCAAGGAGATCGGTATCGGACTCCAGAAGGGTGCGGAGCTGTCCAACATGGAGATCGTCGGAGGGGAGATAGCCGTCCTCCCCGAGATCGTGAACGGCGTCGACCTCTCGGGAACCTGCCTCGGATACGTGGAGAAGGACAAGATTATCACCGGATCCACCTGCGAGGAGGGTGATCTCATCGTATCCCTGAGATCCTCCGGAATCCACTCGAACGGACTCACACTGGCAAGGAAGATCGTAGAGGCCAACAACATCGGTTGGAACGACAAGGTATCCGGTCTGTCCAAGACCATCGGAGAAGAGCTCCTCACACCCACAGAGATCTATGTCAAGCAGGTCCTCGAGATCACCTCCAACTTCAACGTCCACGGACTGGTCGACATCACCGGCGGCGGACTGAGGAACATCCTCCGTATGAGGAAGGGACTCCAGTACGTCATCAGCGATCCCGTCAAGCCTGCGCCCATCTTCACCAAGCTCCAGGAGCTGGGAGAGGTCGAGGACAAGGAGATCTACCAGACCCTCAACATGAGCATGGGATTCACCATAATCGCCCCTGCCGAGGATGCTGAGCAGATCGCGAAGAAGTATCAGAACGCCGAGGTAGTCGGAAGCGTCCAGAAGGGCGACGGGGTACTGTTAGAACCCGGAAACATACTGTACGATCACTACTGATCAGCTCAGCCTGTTCAGGTTGAGCTCGGCCAGCTGTATTAGCGAGGTCTTGTACTCGCTGTCGGGGATAACGGAAAGACAGTCCACAGCCTCATCTACATAGTCCTTGATGATCAGCTTGCAGTCATCCACGGCCTCAGTCTGGAGGATCATATCGCGGATCTCGTCCAGAGAGGCTCCCTTCTTGATCTTTCCGCGGATCTTGTTGCCGATCTTGACGTCGCGGATGGCAAGGATTGTGGGCAGTGTTATGACCCCTTCGCTGAGGTCCCTCATAGCCGTCTTACCGGAGACCTTCTCGGAACCGAACATGTCTATGAGGTCGTCCGCTATCTGGAATGCCATGCCGTACAGCTGTCCGAAGCGTCCCATCTCCTCGATGAGCTCGTCGGATGCACCTGCTGCTATGGCGCCGGTCTTTGCACATTCGGCCAGGAAGGCCGCTGTCTTACCAGAGATGACCTGATAGTACTCCTGCTCGAGGATGTCCAGGTCGAACTTGTGGTTGTACTGGAGGAACTCGCTGTCCGCCAGGGACGAGCCCATGTCGATAATGCTCTGCAGGAGCTGAGGGTTTGAATCGAACAGGGACATCGCCTTGACCAGCATGACGTCCCCAGTTGTGAGTGCCTTGCGGACACCGTACTTCCTGTACGTCGCAAGCTTCCCGCGGCGATTCTCGCTCTCATCGTTGATGTCGTCGTGGATCAGTGTGGCCATGTGTGCCAGCTCTGCCGCTGCGGCGTACTTCTTGGCATGGATGTCGGGCTTCTTACCGCATGCATTGCACACGAGCAGGACCATAGAGGGACGTATGAGCTTGCCGGGAGAATCGAGTGCGTAGTCCATGACTTCCTGCACCTCCGCATTCCCGTCGCGGGTGGCCTCACGCATGATCTTGGAAACTTCCACCAGATCATCGGAGATAACATCTTGCCAGCCGCGAGATCCCTCAGCCATAGGCCACGGATGCGCTCGGTATTATAATAAAATTGGTCATGACGAAGCCTTCTATCCAGGGGGTTCACGTGTTGAGGAACGACATAGTGTAGGGTATCGATGAGGTCTTCCTAGGTTATGCTCTCGTGAAATATTGACGTTGTTAGATGGGTTGAACAGAATTTAGTTCATGCCCATGTTCTTCTCTCCTTGCCAACGGCCAAGCCGGATTATGGGTAAGAGTGCCGCATTGATCCCAGATGAAGTGACTGGAATGCGGTCAGTAGTTGAGCTTGGAGTATAGCGCCCCGACCACGGATCCGAGGGCTGCGCATGTCTCTAACGAGAATCCCCCGGTGGTGATGTCCAAGTTGTATCTCGGGATCTTCATGACATCCTTGGGCACTCCGTGCGGGCCTATGCCGAACACAAGGAGGATGCTCTGGCCGTTCTCCACCATGTCTGTGAGCTGCCCAACGGTCACCTTCTTGGATTCCTCGGCCCTGCATGTGGTGAGCACGGGCTCGCCGAGCTGCGGAGGGAAACCCTTTGAGGGATAGGGGTACTTCTGGAAGCGCCCCTTCTCGGCGAGGTCCACGAAGTAGTCGCCGTGATGGCCGATGCTGGTGGTTCCGGCGATCCAATTGGCCACCTCCACCGGCGTGCGGGTGTCCTCCGGGATCGGGAAACCGAAAAGAGCCAGATTCATATCGAAGGCCATGGCGAGGTCCCCTGCGCGTGCGATGATGCGCCTGTGAGGCTCCCTGAAGTTCTGATCGTAGGAGTTGTACAGACCTATGGTTATCCTTCCCCTTCCCATCGCTCCTTCCTCCTCCTTCCGACTATAGCGTAAGCGTCTCCGTCCATGAAGATCTCGTACTCGGGATACTGCTTCTGCAGCTCGGCCACCTTGTTTATGACCTGCATCATCGTCATGCTCTCCTCGCGGAAGTTTATGAAGATGCGGTCGGGTTCCATGAGATGGCCTCAAAACGATATGATAGAAGAGATGGTGCCGTGAGCCGGGCTCGAACCAGCGACTTCGTGATCTTCAGTCACGCACTCTCCCAACTGAGTTACCACGGCGCAATTTCCCCCTATGGACATTCTATTTATAAGCCTTTTTGAACCTTTCCAGGGGGCTTGAGCCCCCTTTCAGGTTCACTGTTGTTTGTCTCCGCCCTCGGGTGCTGGGGCCGCCTCGGCGGGAGCCTCGATGTCCTCGGGCTCCGCATCCTCGGCCATGACAGGCTCGACAGCGATGATCTTGTCGCCGTCGCGCATGTCCATTACCCTCACTCCCTTGGCGTTGCGTCCGGTCTCACGGATGCTGTCGGTCTGCATGCGGATGATCTTTCCGCTCTTGGACTGCAGCATGAGCTCATCGCCGTTGACGACCTTCCTGACGCTCACGACGTTTCCGTTGCGCTCGTCGGTCTTGATGGTGATGACTCCCTTTCCTCCGCGCTTGGTCTTGCGGTAATCGTCCACGTCGGAGATCTTTCCGTATCCGTTCTCGGACACCGTCAGCAGCTTGTCGCCGGGTTTCACCACTGCCATGGACACGACCCTGTCACCGTTGGAGAGGGTCATTCCCTTGACTCCCATGGTGTCACGCCCGAGAGGCCTGGCATCGGTCTCGTCGAACCTAACAGCCTGTCCGCCTGCGGATGCGATGATGATCTGGTCCTCACCGTCGGTGATTCCCATTCCGATCAGCTCGTCGCCCTCGTCCAGCTTGATGGCCTTGATTCCCCTGGACCTGACGTTTCCGTATGCGGACATCACGGTCTTCTTGAACAGTCCGTTCCTGGTGCAGAACACCAGGTACCTGTCGTCGGGGAAGTCGTGGGTTGTGATGGAGTTGATGATCTTCTCGTCCTCCTCCAGATCGGGGATCAGGTTGACGATCGGCTTACCCTTGGCCTGCCTGCTTCCCTCGGGGATCCTGTATCCCTTCAGCCACTGCATGCGTCCCTTGTTGGTGATGAAGAGGATGTAGTCGTGCGACATCATGACGAACATGGCTGCCACGTGATCCTCCTCCTTGGTCTGCATAGCCGTGAGGCCGACTCCGCCCCTGGACTGCGCCCTGTAGGTGTTCAGCGGGATCCTCTTGATGTAGTTGTCATTGGAGACCGTGACGACGACCTTCTCGTTGGGGATCAGGTCCTCCTCATCAGCATCGATCTCGTTGGGATCGATCTCGGTGCGGCGCTCGTCTCCGTAGGTCTCGGACATGTTCTTGAGCTCGTCCTTGATGATGTTCAGGACCCTCTGCTCGTGGGCGAGGATGTCCTTCAAGTCATCCATCAGGATCCTCAGCTGCTCGTACTCCTGCTTGATGGAGTCCAACTCGAGTCCGGTCAGCTTCTGGAGCCTCATGTCCAGGATGGCCTTGGCCTGCTCCTGGTCGATGCCCAGCAGATTCTGCAGTCCGAGGTTGGCCGCTTCTCCGTCCGCGGATTCGCGGATGAGCGCGATGGTCTCGTCCAGCATGTTGATGGCCTTCATCAGACCCTCGAGTATGTGGAACCTCTTCGCCGCCTGGTCCAGCTCGTACTGCGTCCTCCTGGTGACGACGGACTTCCTGTGCTTGATGTACTGGACGATGAGCTCCTTCAGACCGAGGAGGGCGGGCTTGTTATCCACCAGTGCGATGTTGATGACACCGTAGGTGATCTCCATGTTGGTCTTCCTCCAGAGGTTCTCGAGGACGACGTTGGGGATCGCATCCTTGTGGAGCTCGATGACTATGCGCATTCCGTGCCTGTCGGATTCATCCCTGAGATCTGTGATACCCTCGATCTCCTTGTCCTTCACGCGGTCGGCGATCTGGATAATCAGCATGGCCTTGTTGACCTGGTAAGGGATCTCGTCGACGATGATCCTGGTCTTTCCGTTGTCCATGTCCTCGAAGTGGACCTTGGACCTTACCCTGAGCTTTCCCTTTCCGGTCTCGTATGCGGACCTGATTCCGGAGAGTCCGTAGATGGTTCCTCCGGTGGGGAAATCGGGACCCTTGACGTACTGCATCAGGTCGTCCACGGTCGCTTCGGGGTTGTCGATCGTGTATGTGATGGCGTTGCAGACCTCGGTGAGGTTGTGGGGCGGCATCTTGGTCGCCATTCCTACGGCGATACCGTCGGATCCGTTCACCAGCAGGTTGGGGAACTTGGACGGGAGGACGGAAGGCTCCTTCAGGGAACCGTCGTAGTTGTCCACCATGTCCACGGTCTCCTTGTCCAGATCCAGCAGGAGATCGCTGGCCATCTTGGTCATCCTGGCCTCTGTGTAACGCATGGCCGCGGCCGAGTCTCCGTCGACCGAACCGAAGTTACCCTGTCCGTCCACCAGAGTATACCTGAGGGAGAAGGGCTGCGCGAGCCTGACCATCGCCTCGTACGCGGCGGAATCGCCGTGGGGGTGATACTTTCCTAAAACCTCTCCGACAACTGTGGCGGACTTCTTGTGGGGCCTGTTGTAGGTGAGACCGATCTGGTCCATCGCGTACAGGATCCTCCTGTGGACCGGCTTCAGTCCGTCACGGACGTCCGGAAGGGCACGTCCTACTATGACACTCATGGAGTAGTCGATGTAGGAGCGCTGCATCTCCTGCTCGACCGTCTGGTTGATTATCCTCTTTGTGGGTTGCTGTTCCTCGTCCATGGTATCACACATCCAGGTTGATCACTTCGTGTGCATGCTCGATGATGAACTCCCTCCTGGGCTCCACATCGTCGCCCATGAGGACTGAGAACATCTGGTCGGCCAGTATGGCGTCCTCGATGTAGACCTTCTTCATCACCCTGTTCTCGGGATCCATGGTCGTCTCCCACAGCTGCTGGGGGTTCATCTCTCCCAGACCCTTGTACCTTGAGACGTTGCATCCCTGGCCCAGCTCCTCGATGGCCTTGGCCATCTCCTCGTCGTTGTAGCAGTAGATCTGCTTCTTGCCCTTGTAGACCCTGTAGAGAGGCGGCATGGCGATGTAGACGTTGCCGTTCTCTATGAGGGGCCTCATCTGCCTGTAGAACAGCGTCAGGAGTAGGGTACAGATGTGCGCTCCGTCGACATCCGCATCGGTCATGATGACGATGCTGTGGTACCTGATCTTGGTGATGTCGAACTCCTTTCCGATACCTCCGCCGATCGCTATGGCGAGGTTCTTGATCTCCTCATGGTCGAGGAGCTTGTCGGGACGGGCCTTCTCCACGTTCAGGATCTTTCCCCTGAGGGGCATGATGGCCTGGAACGCACGGTCCCTTCCCTGCTTGGCGGATCCTCCTGCGGAGTCTCCCTCGACGATGTACAGCTCGCACAGCGACGGGTCCTTCTCGGAGCAGTCGGCGAGCTTTCCGGGGAGGCTCGTGGTCTCAAGGACTCCCTTCCTCCTCGTGGCATCCCTTGCCTTCCTTGCCGCTTCCCTGCCCTCGTAGGCGGAGACGGCCTTCTTGATGATCTGCTGGGCGATGGCGGGGTTCTCGAGCAGGAACTCGGAGAGCTTCTCGTTCATCAGGCTGCTGACCGCTCCCTGGGCCACGCTGCTTCCCAGCTTGGCCTTGGTCTGTCCCTCGAACTGGGGCTCGGACATCTTGATGCTGACGATGGCCGTCAGTCCCTCACGGATATCCGTTCCCTCGAGGACCAGGTCCTTCAACAGGTTGTTCGCCTTGCCGTAATCGTTAGCGGTCTTGGTCAGGGATGTCCTGAATCCTGTGAGATGCGTTCCTCCCTCGGGGGTGTAGATCGTGTTCACGAAGGAGTCGATCTCCTCGTTGTACCCGTCGGTCCACTGCATCGCGATATCGATGGCGACTCCGTTCCTCTCCCCGGAAATACGGATGGGATTGGGGTGCAGCGGAGTCTTGGACCTGTTCAGGTACTGCACGAACTCCGAGACTCCTCCGTCGTAGTGGAAGGTCTCGGTCCTGCCCGTGCGCTTGTCGGTGAAGACTATGGTGGCCTCGCTGTTCAGGAATGCCTGGTTGCGGAACCTGTTCTGCAATGTAGAATAATCGAACTCGGTGGTCTCGAATACGTCTCCGTCCGGCCAGAATTGGATCGTCGTACCGTGCCTGTCGGACTCCCCGATCTCCTCTACGGGTCCGTCGGGGATACCGATCTGGTAGGACTGCCTCCACCTCTTGCCCATACGGTCGACGGTGGCTATGAGCTTCTTGGAGAGGGCGTTCACGACGGATACTCCCACTCCGTGGAGTCCTCCGGACACCTTGTAGGAGTTCTGGTTGAACTTTCCTCCTGCGTGCAGGTCCGTCAGACACATCTCGAGTCCTGACTTGCCCTCCTCCTGGTTGATCTCGGTGGGGATTCCCCTTCCGTCGTCAACCACGGTGATCGAGCCGTCCTCGTTTATGGTGACCTCGACGCGCGTGGCGAATCCCGCCATGACCTCGTCGATACCATTGTCCACGACCTCGTAGACGCAATGGTGGAGTCCGCGCGTATCTGTGGACCCGATGTACATCCCGGGTCTCTTCCTGACGGCCTCGAGGCCCTTCAACGCGACGATGCTGTCCGCGTTGTACTCCTCTTCGGCCTTCTGTATGTTCCCATCCATGGTCATGCTTTTCCGTATCCCCCTTTTGTATATAATGTATGCGCGCGTATGTGTGCGCCCGCACGCGCACATTCCCAACTTTGATATACCCCGCCAGAAGATGTCTGGACGATAATCTATGAGCACCATAATGGAAGAGGCTCGCAGAGGAGTCGTATCGCCCCTGATCAAGGAGATCGCGAGACAGGAGAAGGTGAGCGAGGAGTTCGTCAGGAACGGAATCGCCTCCGGAAGGATCTGCGTACCGCACAACCCCATACACGACTGCGAACCCAGAGCGATAGGCCAGGGCATGTCTGTCAAGATCAACGTCAACCTGGGAACGTCCAGGGATATGGTCGACGTGGAGATGGAGTCCAAGAAACTGAAGGTCGCCATAGAGTACGGTGCCGATGCTGTGATGGATCTGAGCACCGGAGGGGACATAGACGCCATAAGGGCGAGGCTCATAGGTGAGTGCCCTGTCATGATGGGTTCCGTCCCGATATACGAGACGGGCGTTCACGCCGCCAGGAAGAACGCCATCGTGGAGATGACCGAGGACGACATCTTCAACGGCATAGAGAGGCATGCGAAGGACGGAATGGACTTCATGACGGTGCACTGCGGGATCACGAAGGAGACCGTCCAATGGCTCAAGAAGAGCGACAGGATCACCGATGTCGTGTCAAGAGGAGGATCGTTCCTCACGGCTTGGATCCTTCACAACGATGAGGAGAATCCCCTCTACAAGAACTTCGACTATCTGTTGGAGATGGCGAGGAAATACGAGTTTACACTGTCCCTCGGGGACGGTTTCAGACCGGGTTGCATCGACGATGCGAGCGACCAGGCTCAACTGTCAGAATTGATGACGCTGGGTCATTTGGTTAAGAGGGCCCGCGAGGCAGGTGTTCAGAGCATGGTTGAGGGCCCGGGTCACGTGCCTTTGGACCAGGTCCCGATGAACATGCAGCTTGAGAAGAGGCTCTGCCATGAGGCTCCCTTCTACGTCCTTGGACCGTTGGTCACGGACATAGCTCCGGGTTACGATCACATCGTAGGCGCCATAGGAGGCGCCGTAGCGGCCCAGAACGGGGCCGATTTCCTATGTTACGTCACTCCGGCGGAGCATCTGTCCCTTCCGGACCTTGACGACGTCAGAGAGGGCGTTATCGCGTCCAAGATCGCCGCCCATGTCGGGGACCTTTCAAGGGGCATCGGCAGGGAGAGGGACACCAGGATGGCCCACGCCAGGAAGGAGCTGGATTGGCAGACCATGTTCGAGACCTGCATCGACGAGGAGAAGGCCAGAAGGTACAGGAAGAGAGGCTGCACAGAGGAAAGCGAGGGATGCTCCATGTGCGGCGACGTATGCGCCATCAAGATCGTCAACGTCTACATGAACGGGGACAAGCCCGGCAAGAAGGATTCTCCCAAAGAGGATTGTTGAAAGGTCTGAAGAAGAGGATGGAGCCGCTGAAGGGATTTGAACCCTCGGCCTTCTGATTACGAATCAGATGCTATACCACTAAGCCACAGCGGCCTCAAGGCTAGTGATATTATCACCGTATAAAATAGGCTCGGACGGTATGTCGAGAGTGCTCACGCTGATATCCTCTGGTCGTTAGGGCTGATAAAGCGCTGATACCAGAAGGACTTACTGGTCGGCTTTGGGTTCGGCCTTGGGCGTAGGACCCATGAACGTGACGGACGGGATCTTCACGATGTATCCCTTACCAAGCTCGTCCATGCGGCCGACCTCCGATATGAGCTTCGTGATGTCATCCACCATGGAATGGTCCACCACGCAGACGATCTCGACGACCTCGTCGTTCAACCGAACCCCGAGGAAGCCTCTCTCATCGGTCTTTCCGGATCCGTAGAAAATAGACACTTTGGATTGCGCTATCTCGTACACCTGGGATGCAACCTCGTCGGCGACGCTCTTGTCGACCATCGAGACTATCATCACCATGTTCTGATTAGTTTCCATCGTCTCAGTTCCTGTTAATTGATTTCCTTTTCAGACGTATATAGATTCCCATTATCGATAATGCAATGATCGGCGCTAAGGCTATCAGGGCGATGACTCCGAACGCATTCTCCGATGCGATATCCCCGCCCAGCTCCTCTGCCATCGCCGCGTACATGGACATTATGACCGCTACGGACATGGGTCCGGTGGCCACGCCTCCCGCGTCGTAAGCGATTCCCACGAGACTGTCGTCCATGAACCACAGCATGACCAAAGCCACGACATATATCGGCAGGATGTAGTATATGGACATCCAGCCCTGCGACATGGCGTACATGCCTATTCCGACGAACACAGATACCCCGATACCGACGACTATCATTATCGTCTTCGATGTTATCATGTTCCTGGATACGCTCTCCACCTGCGATCCCAGGATCTTCACCGCGGGCTCCGCCGCGATGACCAGGAATCCCAGGATGAGTCCTATGGCAAGTATCCATATCCCTGCTCCGTGTTGGATCAGGTAGACCCCGGTCTCCTGGGCCATGGGCATGAAACCGGCATAGACGCCTGTGAGGAAAAACACCATCCCCGCCATGGTGATCCCCATTCCCGCTAACGTGATCCTCACGTCGTGCCAAGTCCCGTGGAGATAGAACTTCAGCAGGAGCAGGAATATCACGAGAAGCGGTATGACCGAACCCAGGGTGTCCACGAATGCCTCCGATAGATAGCGGATCAGGGTCTCCTTGCTGATGTCGTCGATCTCCGCGGCGGCGACGGGGGTCATCAGGTCCGATATTCCGGCTAACTGACCGTAGAGCATGACCGTTATCAGCGGGCCTATCGATGCCAACCCGACCATCCCGAAGCTATTCATCGGATCGGAGCTGCGGGATGTGGCCATCCCTATTCCCATTCCCAATGCCATGAGGACGGGGATGGTTATCGGGCCGGTGGTGACCCCTCCCGAATCGAAAGCTATCCCCAGGATGTACTTGGGGACCACGAGCCCCAGGATGATAACGATGACATAACCTATCGTGATCAGTTTCTTCATGGAGTAATTCAGATAGATCCTCAGAGCCGCGAGCACGAGCATGACCGCCACTCCGACGGCGATGGATGCTATCAGCATACCGTAGTTCACATCATGGAACAACAGATCGACCGTGGATGCGAAAACGGTCACATCCGGCTCGGCCACCGTGACGACGACACTGATAACGAACACGATCAGGATCATCGGCAGGACGGATTTCCTGTGGGATATCTCGGAACCCACGACCCTCCCCATGGGGATCACTCCTATGTCCACCCCGTACAGGAACAGGGAGAACCCGGTTATGACCAACATGACGCATAGCAGCTCGATAGCGAACTGCTCGGGGTTGGTGCCTACGGTCAAGGTGTCGATCGCAAGGATGAAAATTGCGATAGGCAAAGTAGTCTTACTCACCTCCGACAGATAATCCCTGACCTCCCTCAACCAGTAACACCCAACTTAACATCGCTTTGAAAGGATAAAATGATATGGCCGAATCCGTCCAACGTCAGAGGATATCTGTCCATTGACGAAATCAGAAAGTACAATGGAGCGCACAGCGTTACCGTTCACTGACGGTACTTGGGGAACATGTCCCTGAACACCACGGCGTCCTTCTCTATCAGCGGCGATTCGCAGATGAAGTTGCACTCCTGCTTGGTGTCCGCGAGAACATTCGCAAGGAGCTGGAGGTCGGGATCCTTGGTCTCCAGAGGCAGATGGGAGATCTCTCCCTTGTCGCCGTACTTTATGCAGCTGATGTGGAAATGGGCTATGTCCCCTGCAAGGGGGAAGAACTCGTCGATGAGACCTTTCATGTCCTCCTCGGTCTTCAGGTACCCGTGGCCCCTGGCGTGGACGTGAGCTACATCCAGTACCGGGTGGACCCCGTCGACCTCGTCCATGACCTTGCCGATCTCTGCGAGCGTTCCGAACTGTCCGAGCTTTCCCATGGTCTCCACACCGAGGGTCACATCCTTGATGCCCTCGTCATCCAACATGTCCTTGCATTTGGACAGTCCTGAGATGACATTTGGGAGTGCAGTCTCCGGTGTCTTGCCGTAGGCAGCGGCGTGTATCACTATGATGTAGGCTCCGAGGTTGTGGGCGGCGCGTGCGGTATCCATCACCCAGCTGATGCTCTTGTCACGCGTCTCCATGCTGTCTGAGTTGAAGCTGATGAAATATGGTGCGTGACAGCTGAGCCTGATATCGAGCTCCTTCGCCTTCGCTCCGACCGCCTGCGCCCTCTCGGGACTGATGCGGGCTCCGCGGACGAACTCCACCTCCAAAGCGTTGAGGCCCAAGCCTTTGGTGTACTCAAGGGAGCCTTCAGGCGTCTTTCCTGCCGAGGGGTATCCTGCGGGACCGAATCTCATCATGCGGGGGCGATGTCCCTGACCGAATAAATGATTATCTGGAAGCGATATCGGGTAACCATGAGGATCGATCTGGAGGTATCGCTGGACCCCACATTGGGATGCGGACAGGCCCACCGCTGGCATAAGCTGGACGACGGCAGCTGGGAAGGTGTCTGGAGGAACCAGATCATTACCATGAAGCAGATATCCCCCACATCCGTGGAGGTCATCGGTTCGGATGACCGCAAGGGGATCACCAGATACCTCGGAGGGGACGATGATCTGGAGACCATCATCTCCGAGATCTCCAAGAGGGATGAGTACGTAGCATCCCTGGCGGACAGATGTCCAGGCATGCGCATACTCCGCCAGGACCATTGGGAGTGCCTGGCCACATATCTTCTAGCCACCAACGCCAACGTCAAGAGGATAGGTCAGATGGTTGAATCTGTCTGCGACCACTTCGGGGATGATCTGGGAAGGAGGCACGGCTTCCCCACGCCCAAGCAGATCCTGGACGGATGCGGATGTATAGCGGAATGCAGGCTCGGTTTCAGGGAATCGAGGTTCGTCACCCTCGCCGAGAGGGTGGAGTCCGGGGACATCGATGTGGAATCCTTTTCGGAGATGAATTATGAGGAATGCGTTGTCGCCCTTCAGGACATCAACGGCATCGGGCCGAAGGTGGCTGACTGCGTGGCGCTGTTCGCATTCGAGCACATGGAGGCCTTCCCCATAGACGCCAGGATATCCAAGGTCATGGAGGACATCTACGGCGTGACCGGCAACTACAAGGCGGTCTCCGCATACGGACGTGAGAAGTTCGGGGAATATGCAGGATATGCTCAAGAGTTCCTGTATCACGCCGATTTCATTTCTTGACAGGCGCGATCGCGCAACCCATGTCATTGCAGTTGGCAGAAGTGTCGCCAGTCTGCTTGAGGCTCACCTCGTTCAGAAGACCCGAGTTGCGCACCGTTCCGCAGAGCCTGCAGAGCTCCAGTTCGAAGTCCGCATCCTCAACAACTATGCGCCTGGCAGATTCCCTTATGGATGCCTGGAATTCCGCATAGGCCTCGCTCTCCTCGATGATGGCGCTGTCCCCGCGTTTCTTCTTGAGATACTGGGAGATAGCAGCATCTGTGACGTTGAACCTACGTGCCACCTCGGCCTGAGTCATGTGGTGTACGTTGACCAATTCGTTGGCAATCTCCCTGCGGATTATCGGGAGAATATACCATACAATTATCTCGCAGGGGATCTTCATGCTGGATTCGAAATTGTTTGAGTATAAAATGCTTGACTATTTTTCAAATACAATTAACCGACCTTGAACCGTTGGCTAGAGCCGGCTAGCTCATGCACCCGTATTGACCTTGGTGTAGAACTCGGAGACGTCCCAATCCTCGTCCTCACGGTCCCTCTTGGTGTCCAACCTGGTTCCCAAAGACTGCGCCGCCTCCTTCATCATGCGGTTGGCGCGGTCGGATCCCTCGAACTCCTCCACCTTCGCTCCGGAGGCGCATATCTTACCCTGGAAGGAGCCTATGATCTTGTTGTTGGCGAAGATCACGGATTTGGTGGAGCCGACCTCCCTCTTGATCATGTCGCGGAGATAGGCGTGAAGGTTGTCCTGCGAGTTCAGGATGAAAGACTCCCCTGCCCTGCGACTGGTCTTCCCGACGTCCTTGGCCAGCATCCATCTGAGAGTGGGATCGTCGGCGACGAAGAATCCCTTCTTCACCATTCCCTCGTCCTCCAGCTCCCTCAGTACCCTGCGTGTGACCGACATCCTGCTGCCGATGAACATGGACATGTCCTCAGCGGTGAAGATGCCGAAGTCGCGCATGTGCATCCTGGCGACCTCCTTGGTGGCCTCCATCTGGTCCATTCCGTTGTCCGGGACGATGTTGAACCCTCCGTCGGCGTCCTGGTAGAGCACCGACATCCTGTTGAGGTCACCTAGGATCTCGTTGGTCCTCTCTAAGGAAAGCGGGGACTCCTCGACTATCTTCTTCTTGGATATCGGTTGCTTCATGGCGATGAGGGACAGCAGGGTCTTGGCATCCTCGTCGGGAACGTATCCCTTCTGTGCCCTGAACAAACTGGCGTGATCGGAATCGGTGTATCCCTGATACATGGGGGTGAGGGTCATCTTCATCAGGTAGCCCTTCTCCATCTGCTTCTTCATCAGCGTCTTCTCGGACACCCTGGTGAAGACCTCCTGGTCGCCGCGGATGTATCCGCGCTTGGCCACGCAATCGGCAACCGAGGGGTACATGTTCGCCCTGTTGACCTTCTGGTTGGCGAAGATGTACGAGAGCATCTGCTCCTCGGTCATGGTCCAGGGATCGAAGCGTCCCTTGGCGTAGAATCCGTTGACGAAGGCGTATCCGCTATCCTCCAGGGCCTTGACCTTGGCGTCGTCCAGATCCGCAACATCCACGCTGAGGACCTCCCTGATGCGGACGATGTCGATTCCCTTCTGGTTGTAGAATCCCATCATGTGGTCGATGGTCTTCAGCACCTCCGGGAACATCTCCGGGTCGTCCATATCCATGGATCTGATCTCGATGCAACCCGACATCTCCCAGATCTCCAGCGCACCGACGATCATTGTCCCTTTAACCAAGGGGAAAATCCAGCGGTCGCCGTAACGAGCGGCGATCTCGGCCCATTTGGATCCCAGGTCGGGATCGAACAATGAAAGTAATCTGAGAGGATATTCCTCCTCCTTGACAGCGTCAAGGGCGGGGATCTCGTCCTCCATGATGTACATGGGCGACTGGCCGTCACCCACAGCGATGACCTTGGCACCGATATCGGCTGCAGTTGATTCGACGACGTCCAAAGGTGCACCGACGATGTAACGCAGACCCTGGGCAGGAATCGGACCGTAGGCCCTGATTGCTTTGGCGATGAGGTCCTTAGCGGGATCCCCTTCGGGGATTCCCGGTCTGAAGACTGCATAGGTGTTCTCCGTTCCCCAGTCCTCCTTCTCGCTGAATGCGCGGATGATGTGGAGGGATCTGTCCAGACGCATAACTGAATCGCGGATGATATCCTTGTCCTTGCCCGTCTCGGCGACGAGCTGGCGGAGGGTGGCCATGCCCATTCCGTCTATGAGGTTCAGAAGCTCCAGGTCCTCCGGGGAGGTCTCGTCCATCCTCACGGCGGCATACCTGTCAGCGTCGTCCTTCATGACGAACCTGACCCTTCCCCTGACGAAGCGTCCCAATTGGATCTCGCCGGCCGCGCGGAGCCTGTACCACTCGTCGAGGTCGAAGTTCTCGACCCTGTTGTACACGTCCAGCTCGTTCCCTGCGGAACCGTGGAAGTCGAAGAACTCCTTGATGGTCTTGAAATGCTGGCCTTTGGTTAGCCTGTACCTCTCCACGGCCTCGTAGCTGTAGATGTTGTCCTTTCCGGCCTTAAGCCTCATGTGGTCGATCTTCAACATGTACTGGTCGTTCTCGGAGACCAGGAACCTTCCCTTGACAACCTCCTCGTTGGCGACCAGCGATTCCAATGACTGGCGGGCCTTGTCGTCCGTTAGGGACAGCGCGAATGCGACCTCCTGCACGGATGCGGGCGCGAAGCAGTCCAGATATCTCATGACAATGCGGTCCGTGGCCTCGTCGATATCCATCTTCGGATAATCGACCCTGCCGAAGACCCATTTGTTGTTCACGAGGTCGGATCTGGTGATGAGGTACATCGATTCCAGCTTCCTGATGGACCTGATGGTCATGTCCTCGCTGATCTCCAGCTTCTCGGCCACCTCGTTCATCGGTACGTCCATGTCTATCAGGTCGTAGACTGCCTGGTCGGTCTCGTTGAGTTCCCTCTCCTTCCTCGTGGCTGCGGCGTAATAGGGGATCTCATCGGCCACCATGATGTGGGGCTCGTCCAGGAACACGGTGCCTATCTCGCCTGAGTGCATCAGCTCGCGGACCCAGCCATCCAGCACCTTCCTGTCCTCGTCCGAATACGAATAGATGTTCCTTCCCCTCTCGCGAAGCGCCTGGAGCGGTCCGGTCTCCATGAGGAGCTTGGGGATGTCGTCCTTGCATGTGATGCGGATGGGCTTCTGAGCGTAGTAGGGGACGATCTGGTCCTCATCGAACTCGAACTCCCTGACGGAGTCTCCCAACGCACGGTAGAGAACCTTCCTGTGGAGCTCCCTGAGCAGTGCGGAACGGTCCTCCATGAGGACTATATCCGAGAATCCGGACAGGATCGCTGAGTGGGCGAAGGGTGAAGGAGTTCCGGAATAGCGGATGAGGCTGAGCTGCATCTCGCCGGAATCCAGCAGGTTGAGGACGTGCTGGGCGTTCTTGATGTCCATATCATCCTCCATGACCTCCCTGTAGGTCTCCTCGATGACGGGGACACCTTCCATTCCTCCCAATGCTTCCAGGAGGTAGGTGGACCTGACCTGCTGCCTGTTGACGCTTATCGGCCTGCCCATGTAGTTCCTGAGGATCATGAACGACCTGGCAGCCGTGTGCCTGAACCTGAGCTTGAATATCTCGGAATCCTTCAGCGATTTCCTCAGGACCGTCTCCAGCTCGCTCGCTTTGATGAGTCCGGGCAGCTGGTCGATATCGAATGTCCTGGGGCATCCGAGCATGAAGCTGTCATCCGATATTGTGACGGATACGTTCGCTCCCAGGAGGTTGGTGAGCCTGTGGGCGTAAGCGCGGGACAGGGCATCATTGACCCTGCGTCCGAACGGGAAGTGGAACACCAGCTTCTGGTTGCCGGAGGGGTCGATGTACTCCTCGACGGCCAGCTTCCTGTCGTCCGGGATGAAACCGGCGACTGCATCCTGTTCCTTGAAGTATGAATAGATCGAACGGGCGGAACCCTCGTCCACGTCGAACTCCTGGGAGATCTTCGCGATGGCCTCGGTCTCGTTCTCCAGGATCCTCTGCGACATCTCCCTCCTGAAGATGGCGACATCCATCGACAGATCGAAGGACCTGGGCAGCATCTCTCCTGCCCAGGAGGGAACGGTGGGCTTCCTGCCGTTGGCCTCCTTAACATATGCTGTCATTCCTTTGGAACGGACGAACTCGAACGAACGTCCTCCCAGTACGAAGACGTCCCTGGGTGACAGCCTCTCCACGAACTTCTCTGATAATTCTCCAGCCACCGATCCGTGGTTCGTGATCACACGGTAGTTGGCTTCCTCCGGGATCGTTCCCAGATTCATGAAGTAGATCATGCGGGAACCCTTCTTCTTTCCGAAGGTGTTCTCCTCCTCATCGTACCATATCTTGGAGTACACACCCTCGAAGTCGTCCTTGCTTCCCAGGTACCTTATGACCTGCATGAAGCTCTCCTTCGAGAGGTTGCGGTAACAGTACGATCCCTTCACGAGATCGTATGCATCATCGATATCCCATCTGTTGTCCAGCGACATGCCGACGACGGTCTGAGAGAGTACATCCAGTGCGTTCTCGGGGATACCGACGCGGTCGATGTCTCCCCTGTGGGCCGCACGGCACATGACGGCACACTCGACTAAGTCATCGGGATCGAAGACCAGCAGCCTTCCCTTGGCCACCTTTCCGAAGCTATGACCGCTCCTTCCGATCCTCTGCAGTCCCTTCGCGACGGACTTAGGAGAACCTATCTGGCACACCAGGTCGACCGAACCTATGTCGATACCCAATTCCAATGAGGTGGATGACACCACGCACTTGATCTCTCCGTGCTTGAGACGCTCCTCGACGTCGAGCCTGATGTCCCTTCCCAATGAGCTGTGGTGGACCTCGATATTCTCCAGTCCCCTTTCCTTCAGCTTGTAGACGACGCTCTCGGCTCCGGATCTGGTGTTGGTGAAGACCAGCGTCGTGTCGTGCGTATCGATAAGTTCCTTCAGGGTGTCGTACATCATCGAGTTGACGATGTCCGATGAGAGTGTGGTCAGGTCCCTTGTCGGGCATATCACCTGAAGGTCCAGCGTCTTCTTGGAACCTGATTCTATCAGCGCCACGTCCCTGGGCTTCCCGTCGAGCTCGCATCCCACAAGGTATGCGGCTATCTCCTCTATGGGGGCCAGCGTTGCGGATAATCCGATGCGGACGAAGTCGTTCTCGCAGTGCCTCCTGAGACGCTCCAGCGTGAGCGATAGGAAAGCTCCTCTCTTGGAATCGCAGATGTCGTGGATCTCGTCCAGGATCACCCATTCGACCTTGTTGAAGGCATCCTTGAACTTGGGTGCCGCCAGGATGAGCGCCAGGCTCTCCGGCGTGGTGATGAGGATGTGTGGAGGATGGCGGACCATCTTCTGCCTCTCGGCCTGGGGGGTGTCTCCTGACCTCACGGCCACGGTGATGTTCGGGATGTTCATTCCGTGCCTGTGCGCAACCTCCCTCATCTCGGCCAGCGGGGTGTTGAGGTTGCGGTTGACATCGTTTCCGAGGGCTTTCAGCGGAGATACGTAGATGCAGTAGACGCGCTCCTCGAGGGTTCCCTCCCTGGCGTAGCGGGTTAGCTCGTTGATGATGCTTGTGAAGGCCGTGAGGGTCTTACCGGATCCGGTAGGAGACGAAACTAAAACATTACGCCTCTGATGGATCACGGGGATAGCTTTCGCCTGAGGGATGGTGAGATCGTCGTATTTCTCATTGAACCATGTTGAGATGAGGGGCTCCATCATGCCCATGACCTCATCTTTACTGTATGTCCTGTCTACCCTCTCGACCATGAGAATATCCGTCTGACAGAAACATTATAGATTAAAACCTTTTGTTAAAAAGGTAAGTGAATTCACCCGTGAATTGTAGCTTTAAGGACCTACGATTCTGATAATCTGGCCGATATCCGTTCAAATACCAAGACCGTGATACAGTGTGTATGTTCGGTTTCGGCAAGAAGAACGAGACGAAGAGGTATGGGCTCACCGGTGACGATGACGTCATCACGACGATCAGGAAGGCATTGGAATCCAACGATATGAAATACCAATACTCCGACGATTACAAGATGTTCACAGTGCCGATACAGGGCGATGACCTGCCTATCATGATGAACATGGTCGTGCAGGATGCGGCCATCCATTTCGTGTGCCCCCTGGCCCTGAAGGCCGAACCCAACAACTTCGAGAAAGTGGCCTGGGAGCTGAACGGCATCAACAAGACGCTGCCTTTCGGAGCGTTCTTCCTGGACCCGGACGAGGGACTGATATCCTTCGAGTACGGCTATATCTTCGTTGAGACCAAGATGTCGCAGGAGTTCGTCCTGTCGATGATGAAGCACATGGTCAAGACCGTGGACCAGCACGACGGCGACCTGAAGAAGCTCGCTGAAGAGGTCTCCAAGATACCTGACGCGATGTATGGATGATCCTTACATTCCACTTAAATAACTGTCAGGACCTTCACATCCATCATGAAGAGGCAGTTCCTTCTCGCATTGCTCGGTTTCGCCCTGCTATTCTCAGGCGTAGCCATCAGCGCAGAGGATGCCTCGGCCGACGATGGGGCGCAATCCCCCATCGCATCCCTGCACGGCTACGTGCACGAGATCCCTCCCCAGGAGAACCACAGGGCCCTGGAAGGAGTGAGCGTGAAGACATGGGCATCCCTCGATCAGGATCCCCTGCAGGAAGTTACGAGCACCGATAACGGATCGTTCACCGTGAGGTACGACACCAGCCTGAGGTACATCACATTCACGCTCGAAGGATATTCCGTGCAGAGCTACTGCTCGGAACTGGTCCGTCTGGGAGACAGCAACGTGTACGAGATCGTCCTGAAGGACGAGACCGAGACCGAAGGCGTCCATGAGCTGTACGACGACTACGGGGTAACCGCGCTCCTGGCCCGTACGAACGGAACCATATTCGGAACGGTCACCACCATGATCGAGAACCGTGTTGTGCCCGTGGAAGGTGCTTTGATCACAATCGTCTCCGGACAGTACAACCTGACAGGCACCAGCAACAATGCGGGCCACTACCATATAGACTGCCCGACGGGAACCACCTACGACGTGACCGTCGCCAAGGGAGGCCTGGAGGACGTGACCGTGAGCAATGTGGATCCCTCGCTGAACATGACGACCAACGTCCAGATGGTACAGAAGAGTCACATCGGTGTGCTCGGAATGGATATGGCACACACCCTGGCCCTGTTCGGACTTCTGATATCTGTCCTTGTCGCGCTCTTCGGAATATACATGGCCAGAAAGCCCGAGAAGGAGAACGGCATCTATGTGCTGAACGACCTTCCCGAGACCAAGGCCAAGAAGAAGTGAGCCGATTACGGCCTTACAAGATTGCTGTTCACCTTTTCGTAGAGGCTGTTGCCGTTAGCGTCTATGGCTACCACCAACGGTCCGAAGCGGTCGCTCTGGAATCTCCACATGGCCTCCGCCATGCCCAGGTCCAACCATTCGCAGCCGGTGCATTTGCTCAATCCCTCTGCGAGGCTGACGGCTGCTCCTCCGGTCGCGGCCAGGTAGACGCATCCGCATTCCTTCATCGCTGCGATGGTATCGGCGGACATGCCTCCCTTTCCGATGATCGCGCGGATCTTGAACCTCCTGATGAACTCGGGCTCGAGCTTGTTCATCCTGGCGGATGTTGTGGGTCCGGCTGCGATGACGGACCATGAGCCGTCCTCCCTCTGGAGCATGATGGGTCCGCAATGGAACAGGACCGATTCCTCTATGTCCTTGGGGACCTCCTTTCCTTCCCTGGCGTACTCCAGGGCGCGGATGTGCATCTCATCGCGGCCGGTGATGACCGGTCCTGACATGAATACGGTCTCTCCGAGTTTGAGGGCTCTTGCGTCCTCCTCCTTCAGAGGTGCGGTTATGACCTTCAGAACTTCACCCCCTGGGCGTATTCCACTCCGTCGGCTGTGATCTTGGCGGATGCGCGGCGGGTTGCCCAGCATCCTATGTTGACAGCAACTGGAAGGCTGGCCGTGTGACAGGCGCACTTCTTGATCCTCACTCCGAGGGAAGTGGTCGATCCTCCGAGGCCCATGGGGCCCAGGCCTGAGTTGTTCAGTGCGACGAAGAGGTCCTCCTCCAGCTTCCTGAGGACGGGATCGGGATTCTCCTCATCTATCGGGACCATCAATGCCTCCTTGGCCATCGCGACGCAGACGTCTGATGTCCCTCCGATTCCGACACCGACTATGGTCGGCGGGCAGGGACGCCCTCCGGCGTCCAGGACGGAGTCTATGATGAATTTCTTGATCCCTTCCACGCCGTCTGCGGGGTTCAGCATGCCCAGACGGGTCATATTCTCCGATCCCGCTCCCTTCGGCAGAACTGTGATCTGTGTGAAGTCATCATCTGTGGGGATGTAATGGATGATCGGCATTCCGGGCCCGAGGTTCATACCGCAGTTCTCCCTTGTGATGGGATCGACTGTGTTGGGCCTGAGAGGGATCTCTTTCGTCGCCCTCTCGACTGCCTTCGCTATGGCCTTGCCGATGGAAGAATCGAACTTCCCCTTGACATAGAACACCGGTATGCCGGTATCCTGGCACATCGGGATGCCTATGTGCTCTGCCTTCTTGACGTTGTCCATGATGGCCCCTAGCTGCGTGTAGGCGATCTCGTTCTGCTCCCAACCGGAAGCAGCCTCCATGGCCCATCCGATATCCTCGGGAAGTTTCGTGTTGGCCAAACGCAGGAGGTTGTAGACGACATCCTCCACGGGCTCAGGCAGTTTTATCATGATGGAGGAGAAGAAGTGACCGATATATGACTGTGACCATCGAAGGTACATGGTGTTGAAGACGATCATCGCTCTACAGACCTGAAAAATAGGATTTGAGTTCCGTACCAGTTCCGCCATCTGTTTTAACTAGTAAAGGACTATTTCACCATCGTGATCAAGGAAATCCCCCCAATGCTATCGTTCTCGAGGATCGGGATATCCATGATTTTGCCTTTCATCGAGGTCTTCTCGCCGCTTTTCCTGCTATTGGTAGCGGTTGCCGCCCTGACAGATGTGTTCGACGGGATAATCTCCAGGAGGATGGGTTTCCCTGCGGAGAAGGGACGCATGCTCGACAGCATCGCGGACGGATTCTTCGTGGTGAGCCTGCTGATATGCATCATACCGAACATAGTCCTGGAGGACTGGATGATCATCTGGATAGCGGCCTTGGCGATATTCCGCATAATCGCCATAGCTGTCGGATCGATTAGATTCGGCAAGGCCGCCTTCCTGCACTCGTACCTAAACAAGGCCACAAGCGCGGGGATCTATCTCTCACCGGTGTTGATCGCCTTCATAGGCGTTCCAGCCACCATCGTCATCCTCGGCATCCTGGCGACCGTGTCGACCATGGAGCACTTCTACTACAACCTGACCAGCGATGAATACGATCCCAATGCAAAAGGCGTATTCTTCGTGAAGAAGAACTGAGATCACGGTACGAGGTACAGGACATCGTCGATGATGACCGTTTTCACGGTCTCCCCTGCCTCATATCCCTCGGGGACCCTGAGGTCCACGGTCGAGAAATTGTCTGGATGGAGGACCTGTATCTCCTGACCGCTGGCGTTGATGACGGTGGCCTCCTTCAGGTCATCGGCCTTCTCGTAGAGCTTGATCTCCGTCATGTCGGATTTCCTGACGGACTTCTCCCTGAAGTTCATCAGGTCCAATACGCGCCCGCCGTTGCCTGAGACGCGTGTGAGCTTGCAGTACCTGTTCTCGAAGATCACGACATCGCCTACATGGTACTCCGGCAGGCGGACCAGATAGGTCAAGCGGTACATGTCCTGGCCGTCAGTGGTCTGTCCGACCAGCTTGGGGGATTCCTTCGTCTCTGCGCAGTAGACCTCGGAGAACTCCTTGGCCAGGTTCTTTCCGAGAGAGATGGATGATAGATAGACATCTACACCTCCGGTGACGATCTCCATCTTGGTGATGAACAGGGATTTGTTGGTGGATGCCGCCCTTGCGACATACTCCTCAGTGAACGCCAGGGATTCCTCCCTCTGCTCCTTGGTCAGGCCTCCCTTCGCACCGGTGCGGATCTGGAGGATGGCCTCGTAATAGCTGCCTAGCTGCCTGGAGCACCTCTTGCAGACGTTGTTCTTGATACGGACGATGGTGGAGGCCACATCGCTAGTCTCGTAGCCCATCACATCGCAGTCCGTGTGGACATTGACCACATAGACGTAGGGATCCTGACATTCGTACGAGGTCGCGACCCCTAGGACCTTCGCATCGCGGATTACCGACAGTGCATCAACCGCCGCATCCTGGACGGCCTCGGTGAGCTCCTTCTTCACCCATCTGTCGCCGAACATGAACTCGCCGCAGTTGGTGCACACCTTCAGGTCGACATGGTGCGGAAGCTCGGTCAGCTTGCGGCCGTCCAGCCAACAGTCTATGCACAGACCCTGGAGGGACTCCTCGCAATCACGGCCGCACTTCACGCAGAAGTTCACAATAGCACGACCTGAACATGTTTTACGCCGGCTATGACGATGACATCCTCCTCGGAGGCGTATCCTTCCTCGATGGCCACCGTCACCGTTTCATCGCCGACTAGGTTCATGATGTCCACCGACTTCATGCGCTGGACAAGACCGTTCCTGTCGAGGGCTTCGCCCCTGTAGAATATCTCGTTGACGTCCAGCTTCCTGTCGCCGTCCCTGAAGGTCTGTCCGACCAGATCCTCATCGCATGCAGCCAGAATAACGGCCTGCTCATCCCTGTGAAGCTTCACGAACATGTTATCAATCCAGCATTTTGAAGAATCCAGGCTTTGGTTCGTATATCTCGTTATTGGCCTTCATCTTCTTGAAAGCATCATGGATCTGGTCCTCCGTCAGACCTTCTGACTGACATCTGGCGATGACTTCTTCGAGAGATATTCCCGTGTCGCTGGCCATTCTGATGACGTCCTTGATCATCTTCAGACCGCTGCGCTCCCTGGCGCTGTGCTCTGAAGCGATCCTATCGATGTCCAGGCTGCCGTCGTCGCTTCCTGCGATCCTGTAGAGGTACGACTCTATGAGCTCGGCTGCGTTGTTAGCGTCGATCTCGTTCACGGTGTCTGATAAGCGCATCCTTGCGGAAGCCTCGGCCAGACGGACATATCCTTCCAGCTGCCTCGCCGTGATGGTCACGACTCCGTTGCCTCCCAGATTCCTTATCCTCAGGAAACTGTCCTGGATGATCTTGTATGCCTCATTGCTCATGACCGGAACTATCCTCTTGGAGTACGCGACGTACTTCCTCAGCTCCTCTATCTCGTAGACCGGTTTCAGCTCCCCGGTGTCGTTGAGGATCCTATTCACATCCACGCCCTTGATCTCCTTTCCCTCGGGAATCATCCTGACCTCACCGCGCATCTGCGTGTTCAGAATGTGGCTGGACAGCTTCTCGTCACGCTTCTTATCAGGCTTATCGGTCAATATCTCGATCAGGTCGAAACGGGACACCAACGGCGGCGGGAGATTGATCTGTTTGATGACGGTCTCTTCCTCCTCGAACCTTCCGTACATGGGGTTGGCAGCTGCCAGCATGGAGCATCTGCACTGCAACGTGGCGTTGATACCGGCCTTGGCGACGGAGATCCTCTGGGCTTCCATCGCCTCGTGCAGGGACGACCTGTCCTGTTCGCTCATCTTGTCCAACTCATCGACGCATGCCAGTCCCTTATCGGCCAGGACCAGCGCCCCTGCCTCCAGAGTCCACCTTCCGTCTCCGAAGTCGTCTCTGACCGCAGCCGCTGTCAATCCAGCCGCTGAAGCTGACTTTCCAGATGCATAGATCCCTCTTGGTGCGAGCCTGCTCATGTACCTGAGGATCTGCGACTTAGCGACTCCGGGGTCTCCGACCAACAGGATGTGAATGTCTCCTCTCAGGCTCGTTCCGTCATCCATCTCCTTGTGGCATCCGCCGAACAGCTGGAGCGCGATGGCCTTCTTCTGCTCCTCCATCCCGAAGATGGACGGGGCGATCGATCTGATGATGTTATCATAGAGGTTGGGGTCCTTGGACATCCTTAGGATCTTCTCCTCGTCCTCCTCTGTGATGGTGATCTCATCATACTCGTGCTGCTCGAACTCCACCGAGATGATGTCCAGATATGTCTCGAAGACCGTGGACTTGTCCCTCTCGTACTTCTCGACCGAGCGGAGCACACCGTTCAATGTGATGCTGTTACCGGCCGTCACGATTCCGGCTATATCGTCTTCGACGTAACCCACCAGCCTCTCGGGCTGGGATCCTCCCCTCAGTCCCTCGGGCCTCTCCTGAATCTCGATCTTCTGAGTGTCGATGTATGTGGATGCCTTCAGGTCCTCGATAAAACGTGTGGACTGCTTGTTGCAGCTTCCGTCGGGATTGTTGCACATCAGGGGCTCCTTCATGATCATACCGGTCTGCGGGACCCATATCTCGGAACCGCATCTGGCACACCTGAACAATGCGTATGTCATACGGGGCTTTACGGTGGTGACCTTCCTGACCAGTCCCTCCACCGCGACCAGCCTTCCGAGGTGGTCGGCCCTGAGGTTCCTGATGTCAACTTTCGCGTCTCTAGGGAGATTGATGATCCTGACGTTGATGGTGTGTCCCGGACGGTCGATGTTGGGGACCAGCTCCATGACGGCCTTCCTTGCGATCTCGAGGCACCTATCCGGCTCCTCGAGGAGATAGGCGGAGAATTCGACATCCTGCATGGTGATGTCCTCGAAATCGACCTTGACGCTCTTCTTCTGAGGATAATTGTCTGTTATGTCCGCTATCATCACACGGTACTTGTCAGTGCTGAGCAGCGTGGTCCACAGCTTCTCGATCTCGTTATCCTCGTATGTCATAGCTCTCCCCCTCTTGAACGGCAGTCCTCGTCCACCCACCAGACCCATCCGCCGGCCTCCATGGAGATCTCTCCCTTGACCGTCCCCTCCTTGCGGTACTTGGACAGGGTCTTGGCGAGATCGTCCGGACAGCGGTAGCCGAACAGGTGGTCAAGCCTCTCGCTGGCCTCCCTGGTGGTCAGTCTATCGTCCCCCAAGGACTCCCAAATCATGGAAAGCAGACTGTCGTTCATGTGCTCTAAGTCGTAGGAACGATGGGGTATATTAGGCATTGTCCGACCCGTAAATTGGTCGTGACCTACGGGGTAAAATATGGGTTGCGAAGAAATGGAAGATTGGGGGTCCGGGACTCAGCATCCCAAAGATGTAATCGGTATCACGTAGACCCCGTCCTCGCGCCTGTACACGGCGCTCTCCATGCCGCTCAACACGCACAGGAACTCCGGAGGACGTCCGCTGCCGTCATTGGTTATCATCTCTTTGATGTTGATCAATTCCTCGGCCGCAGCATCCGTTTGGTTGGCTCCCAGTTTGATCTCGAACGCCCCCCATCTCCTGTCGGGAAGCTCCACCACGGCATCTATCTCGCGGCCCTTCGCATCACGGTAGTGGTAAAGGTGCCCCCTCATGGAATTCGCATAGATCTGCAGGTCGCGCTCGCACATGGCCTCGAACATGAATCCGAACAGGTTCAGATCGTCCACCAGCATATCCTTGCTCAGTTCCATGGCAGCTATGGACAGCGCGGGGTCCGTCAGATGCCTCTTCGGGCTCTTGCCGACACGGACCGAGGATCTCAGATTGGGATTGAAGGCCGGCTGGTCCTCTATCAGGTGCATCCTGTCAAGGACGGACATGTAGCTCTTGACGGTCTCGTCGGACATCACCTCGTCGTCGAACTCCTTCATATCACGGGATATGGTGGAATAATTGGCAAGGGTGCTCTCGTTGCGTGACAGCGAACGCATCAGCATCTTCATCTTGGAAGGCGATTTTCTATCATCCACACGGGGAAGGTCCTTCTCGCAGATCTCGTTTGGATAACGGGAGACGGCCAACAGGCGGTGTTCGATGTCCAGACTGAGGTTCCCGGGCCATCCGCCGCCCATGACCAGATCGACTATGCGGTCCAGTTTCTGCTCCTTGCATACGGATGTGGGGACATCGCCGTCGAAAAGGTCCTTCAGTCTGACCTTGCCGTCGGACGCTCCGATCTCCAGAAGCGACATTGTACGCATGCGCACGGCTGCGATACGCCCTAGACCGCTGTGAAGACTCCCCTTCCTGATCTGCTCCAAGGGATCGTCGCTTCTCCCCCTCTCAGGTGTCGATGATCCGCTGAGGATGTATTTCCCGGGACCGTTCTCGGAATCAACTGCCCTCCTCACCGTATCCCATATCGCCGGGACGAGCTGCCATTCGTCGATCAGATGGGGCTTGTCCCCTTCAAGGGCCACCTTCGGATCCATGGAGGCCATCCTTAGGTTCCTGTAATTGCCATCGGTATCGTCCAAGGCGAACATGCTGGCCGAATGAGTCCTGGATGTCCAGGTCTTGCCGCAGTACTTCGGCCCCTCTACCGATACCGCCCCGTAGGCCTGGATCAACTGCTCTATCTCTTTGTCTACTACCCTCGGGATGTATCCGTCCACTTTCATGCGATACCTCTGACGTTAAGGTATGTGTTCAAAGTATTTAGTGAAATATCCCATGTGACTTGGGAACTTTTTCCCGTATGACTTGGGAACTTTCACCGTTTTCACTTGGGAACTTTCACCGAATCGAGGTAGTAATTCCCGTAAAACTCATTCTGATTTGACGTTGATGTAATAGGTGTTCAAACCAAGCAGGTTGGAATGCGTCACACCCTCCGGGACGGCCGCGCCCGATTGGGAATCGTCCCTCACGATGACGTTCAGACCGTCATCCTTCCTTACGACCACGTCCTCATCGCTCAGCCACACTCCGGCGATGAATGTGTTGATGAAAGTGGCTACAGTCGAGGTCAGAGACACCAGGATCGTTATCGGCAGGTATGTGAGCAGAACGTCCCTGATCAGCAGGTTGTGCTCCATGCCCGTCATCCCTTGGTTATCGCTTCGATGTACTCGTTCTGGATGCGGACCACTTCCGCGGAATCCTTGGCCTTGGAATAATCCTCGAGCATCTCCCCGTTGAGCCTCATGAACTCCGGGGCCCAGTTGAACCTGCCCAGGAACTCAGCGGCCTGGTCCTTCTCCCCTAGGATGTACAATGCCGCCATGACGGCCTCGGCGCTGTTCAGCTCCATCGGCCTGCCCCAGTTGATGGGATTGGAAGCGAGCAGGTACGGCAATGCCCTCTCCTCCACGTTCTTCAGCCTGGGGAACTCGTCTATGTTGGTCCATGTGAGGTCCATGACCACCAGTCCCTTCCTGGCGTGGTGGATGTCCGCCGGGGACATGGCTTTATCTGAAAAGGGGGACAGTACTATCGATCCCTTCGGGATGGCCCCCAAGGTCTTGGCCTCCTTTCCGAGGCCGAACTTCATCATCCGCTTCGCGGTGCACTTCTTCGGGTCGCACTGACATTTGTCGAAGATGATTACCGGTATCATGCCGTGACCAGCGCAGACAGCTTATCGGGGTCGGCCAGGTTCTCCTTCACCCATTCCCTGACCTGATCGATGACCTTGACGTAGTCATCGAACAGTTCAGCGTCGTCGGTGGCGGTGAAGTCCTCCCTGTTCATCATGGGGGCGAGGATCTGCTTGCCCTGCCAGGGGGATTTCTTTGAGAATTCGTCGAAGATCGGCTGCTCCAGGTACACCACGAAATCATAGAAATCGTCCTTGGGAAGGAGCTCGGTGTTCTTCAGGTCCTTGGCGACCTGGCGCCTCATGTCCTCCCCGTTCTGATACATCACGGAGATCATGTCGCAGTCGATGATGTCATGCTCGAAACCGGCGCTGTAGACCTCGTACTTGTTCTCGTAGAACTGGTTGGCGAAGTACTCCGCCAGCTGTGAGGTGTAATCGTTCTTCCTGTCGAGGAACAGGATGCGCAGCTTCTTCTCGGTCTTCTTTCCGAACATGGTACCAACAGGTCTCTGTATGGCATCGGATATAAAGTATGATTCGGGAGGCTCTGCGCAGGATTAAAGAGATGGTCAGGGAATACGGTTCCTGAGCGCCAGGCTTTTTATTGTTGCTGACGGTAACAAGGGATGCCACGGTGATGATCGTTTTTTCGTGCTGATCGTTGATGATAGACGGGCGAGCTGAGTGGCAAATCACCATACTGCTGGATAGCCATTCTCAGAATGATCTCGGTCTATCATTATCATGGATTTCATATGCTCTACCATTATCCGCTACAAAAGAGATTACTTGACACTCCACATTTTAGGGAACTCCGACAAACTCTTTGAAACAACTTACAGATGATTTGCAAAACACTTTTTGTCGCTCGAAGAACACATAAGAGTATGTGCACACCTGTAGGGACCAAAGTAAACGTAGAATGATGGCAATAAGTGACATGGACCAGCGCCGCCGGCCGACCTATATACATCCTGTTTATATTCACAAAAGATCTCTAGATAAATGATATTGTAATACCATAGAGGTTTTGATATGGCTAAGGGAAAAACCAAAAAGAGAACTATCAGATATTGCGAATTTGAGCTAGTAAAAGATGGAATTCCCTGCTCAAACATGGATATTGTTTACGAAACCTTAGATAGATTAAAACAAACAAAAAGTGAAGAAGCTAGAAATCAGGATAGAGAAGATGTTGAAAAGGCAATTAATATACGTTCAATTTCAAAACATGATAAATTCTATTGGATTGCAATAAGTTCAGCAAAATATGGATATGTTACTAAACTTATGGATAATCAAGGACACATTCGTGATAGCAACAAAAGGCTGAATGAAGGAGAAGAGATGATAACCCATATGTGTTTGATGTATGATCCTCACAGACTTGTCGCATCAATCGAAAGCAATAGAGATGGTGTTGGACTCGTCATGATTTCTAGTTTTTTAGAATTTCATATCAATGCTTTAGGGGAAAACTATACATTGTCTGTAAAGGAACTGGCTGGCAAAGATGTTATTAATATCATCCTAAAATCCAAAAGAATATCTAACATCAATATTCAGTGCGATTATCGTTATCTATTCCAAGATGAGTTTGCCAATATTTACGGAAATGAAGAAGAACATTTATGTTCAATCAGAATTGGTAGTGGAAAAGATATGCTTATCCCTAAGGTAGGAGATTGGTTCGATTCCATCAAGAAAAACAAGAATAAATGTAAGAAAATGCGTATATCTCTGCACTCTGATGAAGAGAAAGATTTAGTCTTAGATTCTATCATGAATACAATCAATGAAAAAATATCTGTAGATCTTGACGAAAATGGTATGGTCGTTTCAGACGACATTTTACAAAAACTAGAAGACAATCTCAAATCATTCCTTAAATCGATTCAATGAAACAACACAAAGCTTCACATGATTTCCTATCTCGCCTAAAATGGCCAGATAAGCTTGTTTTATTCATACTACCTTTGGTGTTAACAATACTATTTACGGCAACTACATACCAACTTGAGTGCACCATCTCAACTTTGAATATGATGCTAAATTCAGTCCCAATTGTATCATCAATAATAATGGGATTCATAGCGACATTATTGGTAGCCTCTCTCTCGGACCATGGCGTTTTTCTAATTATGAAGAGAGGAACCCCTGATCATCAAGAAAATATGTATCCTATGTTTGTAAGCGGTCTTTACTTTAATCTATACATCGATACCCTATTGTTAGCAATAATCCTCCTATATGGACCATTTATTCCCATATCTGAACATAATGCTGAATCGACAGCAGGCATATTCATCATGACCTATTTGCTTTTAGTTTCACTATTTCTATTCGTAAAAAACATGAACAGATTATTCCAAGTTATTTGTTACGAAAACAAATAACGATGGGGCCTAGAAAATAACCTTTGTTTCTGTTTAAGAGCATCTTATACCTAACTTTTTGTGAAGAGGTCCTACTGCAATCATTCACAAACTCTTCGGTTCGGGGGTTCAATGAAAGAATCCAAAAAGAAATGATTCGTGTCTGTTGATATCCGCATAGTCGTTAGCGGTACCTTCGGTCAGACTCCTTCTTCCGATACTTCGCGAATCCGGGGACATGGTTTTAGCGCTCGTCTAAATCGGACATTTTTGATCCTTGAATAATCATCAGAATTGACAAGTTGTGAACGAAATTCTGATACCCATTTCTTCAGTTACTTCCGTCATTATTGAAAATCGGAAGAGAAATAATTGGATGGAGCAACATTAATTGTGTAAGCGGTTTTAGTCGGGTTAGATTGGTTTCACGAAGAATGATTCCATTAACAAGAGATAAGAGGGCCTTCCCTCATGGGAAGGCCGTTTTATGGTTTCAGCAGACGAGTGTGGAGGAACGGCCGGTCCCTTACAGGACGGCCGAGATCTTCATCAGAATATCTTCGTCCGCCTCCGGCGTCCTGCCGGAAAGCTCGAAGGATACCCCAGAGGACATGCCCTTGTAGGTCACCGTGCACACGCCGTCCGAAAAGGTTCCCGAGACTATCCTCGATACACTACCTGCCTTGAATATCAGCTCCACCGTGGTCCCATCCTCTGCATCCGAATAGAATGTGAACTCCCCGTCCGCTGGAAGCGGAGAGTCCGGCGAATGGTCGGACAGGCTATTCAGCAGCTATGAGACCGATTTCGGGAAGATCTACATCATAACCGAATGCGACAGATCCGTGACCACCATCCTCACTCCGGAGGAGTATTGAAACCCTACAGGGGCCGGAAGGCCCCTATCCAAAAGGTGAGAAGATGGCGATGGTAACGCAGATGACGATGTTCGCATTCGAGGACAAGCCTGTATCGAAGGGGCCGACATGGCTTGAGGATTACGATGGTAATCACAAGACTACATACAGGATGGATGCAGAGGCTCTCGTTGAGGATCTGAACAAGATGCCCTCGGGGAAAGGGTCATGGCTCAGATGCCTGGAGGTGGACCATTCCCGCAGCTATGAGTCCCAGTTCAAGGACTGGGATGCCTGCAGCTGGTTCTAAAGGTGATGGGTGTGAAGAAGATGGTGAAAAGCACCGGAGAAGTCATGGATTGCATAGACCCGCATCCCTACAGATGGCATTACCTGAACGGCAAGCAGATACGCCCGTGGAAGTACGAGCCTCTGAGAGAAGCATGGATCGATGGGGACACGCTGCATCTGAAACTCGATTCGGGAGAATACCTGGCGGATATCGAACCTGACTCCGGGATAGACAGATATGATTTGCACCCATACGACCCGACCTTCGACCTGGAGCATTTCGCGATAGAATGCTACAAACACAAGCTCCCCAGAGAGATGATGAAATGGAGGGTGCACTACATGTACGGAACGCCTTGCCTGAGACCGTTCAGCAGGAACATATCGCATGAGGATGCGAAGAGGATCAACCTCATGGGCAACATACCGGGATCGATGGTCCGCAATGAGGAATTCGATCAGATATGTGAGTGTGCCGAGAGGATAGGGATCCAACTTCAGTTGAGTTACGATGTCCCGCCATTGATGAATCTGGCTATGTATCCCGTGGAGGAATCATGCAAGACGTGTCTAAGGAGGAAGTCCAAGAACAAGGAAAGGAATCCTCCTGTTGGGAGGACTCGGGGCAGACATGCTGCAGCGGTTACATGTGGGATAGAAAGACTCCTGCGAAGAAAAGGATAAGCACCAAAAAAGAAACTGAGTGCACCTTTGATTATGAATACTAAACCTCTGATTAGAGGTGTTAAGATGAAGTCATGTTACATGCAACAGTAGGGTTTAATTAATTAGCCGAAACGCTAAGGCCTTCGGGTATACCCCTTCACTGTATCGGCCCCACCATATCAACCTTTCCGATTTCATCGTAAAGCAATGTAAGGCGGGGCCTCCACCGTGCCGTTCGGGGTTATCCCCGGAAGGCATAACATGTCTACAAAGAAGAATGAAAAGAAAAACAAAAAACAGCTTACCTCAAAAAAGGGCGATATCGCCAAGACTGTGAACAAGCACCCTGAAGTCGTAAGACTCAAGAAGGAGCAGGTCAAGGAACTCAACGAGTACCTTGACAAGAACAGATTCTACGCTTACAACGATCCTAAAAAGTTCGATGAGGGGATGAGGATGCTTGGACTCAACCCTGAGGACACTGACAAGATCGTAGATGTAGCCGGTGGAGCGATGAGGAAAGACAAGGTTCCCGAGCTCAGAGAACTCATAGCCAGACAGAAATCAGACCTCAGAGAGCTCAAAAGGAAACTGAGTGCCGAAATGAGCACAGCAAACTCCTGACAAATGAGGTGGCGAAAGCCACCTCTATTCCAAACCTCTAAAATTGACAATTACGATAACTGCACGATAGTATGATGTTGACTGGTCTGCAGTTATCGAAGAAAATCCTTGAAGAGACAAAAATCCCCATGAATCCGGAGGAGATGTGGGCATATGCTGTCGACAAGGGATATGATAAGAAGACCAGTGTGAAGGGGAAGACCCCTTGGAATACTCTGGGTGCTCAGATCTATACCGACATCCAGAAGCATGAGGACAGCGTATTCGTCAAAGTCTCTACACACCCTCAGAAATTCGGATTAAAAGGATATGCATACGATCAAACAGAGCCGAAGGCAACCCCTGCACAGAAAACATCATCCAAGGTCATGGAGAGGGATCTCCATCCGCTGATGGTATCCTATGTGAATTCTGATACACATTTCCATGCCCAGACAATGACGATATATCAGGAACATTCCACTAAAGCTGGGAAGAACGCAGAACAATGGATGCATCCGGATCTGGTATCGGTACACATGCCCTTCGACGATCTGAATCCAGGAACTATTACGCTAGCGAACTATGCGGGCATCAATACTGTGATGATGTTCTCATTCGAATTAAAGAAGGAGATCACCGGAGGGAATGTTAGACAGTATTACTTCCAGGCAGTATCGAACTCTTCATGGGCTAACGAGGGTTACCTGGTAGCGCCCATAATAACAGAGGATGCGATGGAACAGCTGAACCGTCTGAACGGATCGTTCGGGATCGGCGTGATCAAGCTCAATCTTGAGGATGTGCATCAGTCGGAGATATTACTGCCTTCCAGAGAGAACGATCTGGACATCGCGATGATAGACGACCTCTGCTCTATAAACAAGGATTTCTCCAAATTCGTGAAATTCATCAACGATTCCCTGAAATTAGGGTATATCGTACCCGGGACCTGTGATGAAGTAATGGATGAGGAGCAGCTCAAAGAGTATGTGGAGAAAAAGAAGATTTCCACTAAGAATCTGTGAAGCTCAACGCTTCTTCATGATCTTCAAGAAGGCACTGCTGGGCTCCATGTACACTTGAAGACCTTTGGCATCGAGTGACTGCTCGAAATCTTCCCAGGTGATCATCTCATACCTCTTTTCGTTGAAGTTTTTACAAATATTAACCGCTGTAGTCCCCTTGATCCTGATAGGACAGAGACCGAAATGCTTGGCGACTTTCTTGACTTTATCCATCGGAATAGGTTCTAGGGACATGATAGGTCATCTACTTTCATATATAAAGAAGGAAATGGAAAATGTAAAATGGGGTGTAAACCCCATTGTTTCAAACGGTTTCTTTGTAAAGTTCGAAGTATTCGCGGAGTGCTTCATCGATCTCTGTAATGCTGGCCTTACGCTCATCCGATTGACTGAACCTCGATGTCTTGGGCAAGAGCTCAGAGAAGTCCGATCCATCTGAACTGTAGTAGTCGTTCTCCAAGGCAGAATCGATGAAGGCGAATGTCTTCTCCCTGTTCAAACTGAACTTGTTGACGATTTCATCCAATTCCTTGGTGCGCCTCTGCTTGACGAATTCGTTCCAATCGATATTCGCTTCTGACGTGTCGCTGACCCTGTTGATGTAGGCCATGATCAGGGACAGCTTGCTACGAAGCCTGATATCACCCTTGATTTTGCGCTCGATGTCAAGCTTGAACTCCCTGTCGCCTTCTCCGCCCCATTCGCGACCTTCGATCATCGAAAGGATATATGATACGGTGATGGTGTTCTGGAACAACAACTCGGTCTCGAAAATTAGATCGTCCCTGATGTCTACCTTGTCCCTCATTCTGAGTCTCTTGACCTGATCATGAGCATCAAGATAGCGGCTCTTGTAGTTTTGTATCTGTCCGGGAGTCAAGATCCTCTTGTCCGGGGTGAAATCGTCGTAGGACATCAGGAGGTTGTACATACGGAGGATCTTTCCGAACAAGGTCACGAACTCGAACAGCTCGTCCTCGGTCTTCAAGGGGAAGGCCTGTGGCGGATACTTATTGTTGAGATCCTGCACTAGATCCTTGAAACCGGGAACATACTGGCCGTTATCCTTGAGATAACCGTCATAGTAGTCGCTGAAGGGGAGCATGATGATATCCCCTCCTGCATTGCTATCCCCGAACAGGGCGATGGCCTCGTCGACCCTCTTCTTCATCTTCCTGAAGCAGACGATGTTACCATGATCCTTCACCTTGTTGATGATACGATTGGTACGCGAGAACGCCTGGATCAGACCATGATACTTAAAATTACGGTCCACCCACAGGGTGTTGAGCGCCTTGGAGTCGAATCCAGTGAGGAACATGTCAACTACAATCAGAAGATCGAGGTCGCGCCTCTTCATCCTCTCAGAGACGTTCTTGTAGTACCTACCGAATCCGTCGCCATCGATGGAGTAATCGGTGACCTCCCCGAAGAGATGGTTGTAATCATTGACGGCGTTGGCGAGCTCTTCCTTGGCATCAAAGACACCGATGATGTCATCATCGTCGCCCGAAGGCTCCCAGTCATCGAACTCCTGGTTCGCCTGATAGGTGTAGATCACGGCGACCTTGAAGTCCTTGTTGCGCTCAGCGATCTTCTTCTTGAACATCTTGTAGTACGCGATGGCCATCTGGGTGGAACCGACCGCGAACATGGAGTTGAATCCCCAGACACGTCTGTCGCCAAGCATGTAACTCTCGTGCATATGCGTCTTGGCGTCCACGTTATCAAGGATGTAGTCCACATTGTTGCCAATCCTCTTGGGATCCATGAGGGTATTCCTGTCGATGTCCTCCACCAACTTATCATCGGCTTCCGCCTTCATCCTCATCGTCGATACGTAATCAACCTTGAAGCGAAGGACGTTGTTGTCCCTGAAGGCATCAACGATGGTGTATGTATGGAGACGAGGCCCGAAGCGCTGCTCGGTGGTCTGAGGTGCTGAGTACTTGTCGATAGATACTGAGCCGTGTGCATTCTCAGGGAATATCGGGGTACCGGTGAAACCGAACAGGTGATAGTTCCTGAACGCATCGGTGATGTCCTTATGCATGACACCAAACTGAGAACGGTGACATTCGTCGAAGATGATGACGACACGTTTCTTGTACAGAGGATGATAAGCATAACTGCGAACGAACCTGCTGAGCTTCTGGATGGTGGTGACCACTATCCTTTTGGAATCGTCATCGAGGACCTTCTTGAGCATTCTGGTGTTGGACGATCCATTGACGGCCCCCTCCTGGAATTTCTCGAACTCCTTCATGCTCTGATAGTCGAGGTCCTTCCTGTCGACGACGAATATCACCTTGTCGATCTCAGGAGTGGAACTCATCAGCTGAGCGGTCTTGAAGGAAGTGAGGGTTTTCCCGCTTCCGGTCGTATGCCAAATGTATCCCCCTGCTTCCGGGCATGAGTTGATGCCGTTCTGTATCGCGTAGTTCACACGATACATGATGGCTTCTGATGCAGCGATCTGATACGGGCGCATGACGAGAAGCTGCTTCTCGGTGTTGAACACGCAGTATCTGGTCAGCACCTTCAGTATCGTATCCTTCGCCAGGAATGTGACAGAGAAATCCATCAGTTCCTCGATGTGGTTGTTCTCTACATCGGTCCAGAACGAGGTGAACTCGAAACTGTTGCATGTGGTGACGACCTTCGGACTGACAGTTCCCTCCCTAACATCGATGGAGTTGTACCTGGTAGTATTGGAGTAGTACTTGGTCATCGTGCCGTTCGAGATGACGAACAGCTGAACGTATTCAAACAGCCTGTTACCGGACCAGAAGCTCTCCTTACCGTAACGGCGAATCTGGTTGAACGCCTCGATGAGAGGTACTCCCCTGCGTTTAAGCTCGACATGGACCACAGGCAACCCGTTGCAGAGAAGGGTCACATCATAACGGTTGACATGAAGTCCGTCCTCTGCAACATACTGATGGATCACTTGCATCTTGTTGCGGGAAAGGTCCTGCTTGTCGATGATGTCAATGTTTAAAGTCGACCCATCATCACGCCTGAGAGGGTAACGGCTGAAGTATTGGAACCTCTCGGTCTTGGAGACCACTGGCGAATCATTGTCGTTCAACAGATGGTTGTTAAGGATCTGGTTCCACTCTGGATCGGAGAACTTAGTTCCGTTCAGAGCCTCCATCTGTTCCCTGAGGTTCTGCATGATGCTCTTCGAATCGTTGATATCCGGTCTGAACTCGTATCCGACGGTGCACAGGGTCTTAATCATCTCTTCCTCGAGCTGAGCCTCAGATTCGTAATTATCGCTGGGCTTGAACTGGGAGGTGTATGCCCCCACCACAGTGGGGCCATTGAACAATGATGTCATGATTCCACACCTCCGAACGACAGGATAAGGTCCCTGTAGTACTGATACTGGATGTCACGGGCAGACATCTCATTAGCAAGGTTGTCGATCAAGGCAGTAGCCGAATCGAACAAATCAGCGATGGTATCCTGCACCTCTTTGGAAGGCAAGGGAATCAGCAGTTCCTTGAAGCTATCCATATCCACAGCCTGGAAGCTAGACTGGAAAGTGTTCGCCTTGCACCACTCGTCGATCACATACATGTAATGGTAGAGGAACTTGACGTTGACCTTGTCCTTGTACGCATCCTTGACCGTCATACATGTGAATCTCTGGTTACAAAGGAAAGGTACAGTGATTAGTGCATGATACCCAATTGTCGCAGATGTAGATAGGATGATACTGTTTGCCTTGAACAGATCGCCCTTTACAGCAACATCTGTGATATGCTGAGAAGAATCTGCGAGTACAGATCCGGACTGACGGATATCATCCATCACGAACCAGGGTATGTTACCATCGGTCCAGAATGATGGTTCAGATTTGGAAGGAGTATATCCATTACGCAGATTGAACAACTCAGACACTTTCACATAGGTAACATCGGTTTTGTCCAACATTGAACTGTGGTGACAGAGGAAATGGGTCTTTCCAGAATCATCGGACGCCACCCCAAGCATAGTGTCCCTCATGTACCTAAGTTGGATATTGCGAACGTCCAACTGTAGTGATAACTGCCCGCTATACGATGATAAAGCATCGAGTACCTCGACTATTGCATGCTGTACGTCCTTCGAAGGTATTGGTACTACGATCTTGGAAATATCAGGAATACAACTGTGGACGACCTTGCTCTTGACCTTACCGAATGATTTCTGCTTCTGAGCCATGGTTGTTGACAAAACATAGGATAGATACTTGGGATCCTGATCATGTCTGAGAACAACAATGTCTCCACCAACAGCGATCTGTTCTTCACCAACATAAGCAGTCGATTTTGCTATGTCTTCTACCTTTTCACCTGTGATAGCGAAAAGAATGTCTCCTTTGTACGCATACTTTGAACTGGATGCTGACTCGATCGACATGAATGTTGCAGGTTTATCGAACCAGACCCCATATGTGGTATAGATATCAGCGTAACGTACGCAAGGTATGCCTGAATCAGACAGCTCTTTGCGTGTGATACCTGCGCCTTTAAACATAGGCTCGATAGCAAGTTCACCGAGTGTCTTATACTGAACATCGGTAGAATCGAGGATCTTCTTAATCAAGGAGTTGAAATCAGTCATCTCTCTTCGCCTCGATAGCTGCTACGATCTCGTCTACCTTCACGCGAAGCTCGTTACCTTCGGCCACAAGCCTTGCGATGTCTGCGTTGACCTGCTTGATGTCGATGGGGGGACGGGTGTCCTCCTTCTCGACGTAGGAGGACACGGAGAGGTTGTACTCCTTCTCCGCCACTTTCTGCTTGGGGACGATTGCCGCCTTGTAATCGATATTCTGCTTGTCGGCATAGAGCTTGACGATGTTGTCGATGTTCTCCTTGGACAGGACGTTGTCGCTGGTCTGCTTGACGAACTCCTCGGAGGCGTCGATGAACGCGATGTCCGAGACGGTCCTGCTCTTCTTGAGTATGAGGATGCAGGTCGCGATGCTTGTTCCGAAGAACAGGTTCGGAGGCAGCTGGATGACCGCATCGACGAAATTGTTGTCGACCATGTACTTCCTGATCTTCTGCTCCGCACCTTTGCGGTAGAAGATTCCCGGGAAGCAGACGACCGCAGCCGTTCCTGAGTTGTCCAAGCAGTAGAGCATGTGCATCAGGAATGCCATGTCGGCCTTGGACTTGGGAGCGAGCACTCCTGCAGGAGCGTACCTCTCGTCATTGATCAGTATCGGGTCGTCCTCCCCATCCCAGTGGATGGAGTACGGCGGATTGGACACTATCACGTCAAAGGGCATGTTGCCTGCGTGCTGGTTGTGCTTGAGGGTGTCGTCGTTCTTGATGCTGAACCTCTCGTATCCGACATCGTGGACAAACATGTTGATCCTGCACAGGTTGTAGTTTGTGAAGTTGATCTCCTGACCGAAGAACTTCTTGACGTTCTCGGGTCCGAGGATCTGTGCAGCCTTGAGGAGCAGCGAACCGGAACCACAGCAGGGATCGTAGATCTTGTTGACCGAGGTCCTACCCATGGTGGCGAGCCTTACGACGAGTTCAGAGGCGTCGGCGGGAGTGAAGAACTCACCGCCGGACTTTCCTGCGTCAGATGCATACATGGTCAGCAGGAACTGGTAGGCGTCACCGAACGAGTCGTTCATCGCATCGGAGTGGTCCGCGAGATGCATGTCGGCGATGCCCCTGATCAACTTGGCGAGCTTGAGGTTCCTCTGCTCGAGGGTCGGTCCGAGCTTGTTGCTGTTGACGTCGAAGTCGTCGAAGAGCCCCCTGAAGTTCTCCTCGCTCTTGGTGCCTACCGATGACTCGACGATGCTCTTGAAGATGTCCTCAAGGGTCTTGTTGAGGTCCTTCTGTACCTCCGGGGTCATTACGTTCTTTGCGATGTTGCAGAACAGCTGACTCGGGGCGATGAAATAGCCCTTGGCCTTGATAGCCTCATCTCTGGCAACCTTCGCGAGCTCGTCAGCGAGCTTGGAGTAGTCGAAGTCCTTGTCACCGGACTCCCACTCGTGCTCGTTGAAGTAGCGTTCCATGGCTTCCGAGATCTGTCTGTAGAACATCGCGATGAGCACGAAGTTCTTGAAGTCCCATCCGTCCACGGATCCGCGCAGGTCGTGTGCGATGTCCCATATTGCTTTCTCTACATCTGTCCTCTCTATTTCCTTTTTCTTGGATGACATATTGTTCACTTATCCTTGAAAGAACCGGAAGGACAGACTTTATCTACTTTGAATCCGTTGGAATCATTTGCTTCTTGTAGGGTGTTTGTCCCTTTTGGGTTCTTCCCAAGATGGGACACACCTTACTAATTCATAAATAGTAGTCTCACGTTTTTGAGAATTTGATGAGCGAAAAAACTGAGAAATCGATTATTTTCCTCGAAGATGGTTTTGTTTTGACCGATAAAGAGGAGGAATTGATTGAAAAGTGCTCTGAAAATGAAATTATCATTTTAACCTACTCTAGAATCGACGATAAGAAAGTCGATGTAGAGCGTGTACGGAGAAAGTGCGGAAAGAGCACGGAGTATGAAGAAGTCCGTGAATCCACGAGCATAGTAGGGCTCATAGATGGATGGAACAAGGAATACGACCTCCATATCGATGTGACCTTCGCCGCACCCTACCATGCCATGGAATTGACCCCGTTCGGATACTTAGAGGGTAACAGAGTCACAGCCATGGTGGACGGAGAACTTAGATCAACAGGACAACGCTACATCGACTATAGTGTACTGAAAGATACTGAATTGGAGGTTGTGCAGGAGCTGATGTCTGAACAACGCTGTACAGTAAATGATATCGATGAAATCTGGATCAACCGCAAACGTAAAGCAAAGAAAACCGTGAAGCGTGACGAATACGAGGGGAAGCCCGATTTTACTAAGACTCTGCATCGCACAGTCAACAAACTGACAAAGATGGATTACATATCAAAAGAAGAAGGACATCCAGCTAAGTATTACATGAATGAAAATCAGAGATTCATGTACAGATTAACAGTAAAGAGGGATGTGTGATCATGTTCAAAAAAGATGTTGATCCCTTTGATAATCTATACACAATACAGAAAGTTATTTTGAAATGTAGTAAAGAAGAAGTAGACATGAGCAATCTTAGAAAGGTATTCAAGAGATTGGACAGGAACTGTAGAATTAGACAAATTGCAGAGAAAGAAGGATTTATGACTAAACCAAAGGTACTATACAAATACACATCTAAGGAGCACGCTGATGATTTGTTGGAAAATGGATTACTGTATTGTGGGACCATTGAAAATTATAGGAAAGGGAAAAAAGAAGATGAAAAAGAACTCACCTTATGGAGTATCAAGGACATTATAACGGAGGAAAACGAGGATGTTTTGAACATGATGAATGAGATGCTCGAGGAAGATGGTAAACCCGCATATGACCCGTCAAAAATTATGGGTGATGTCGATTCTATATTGATGAAAAGGCATATAAGCTGTATGAGTTCAAACCCATACATCGAAAAAATGTGGGAATGGTGTGGTAATGAAGAAGGGATATGCATACCAATCAAAGTAAAGGGACTACCATATTACAAAGCAATATATGGGGACGAAAAAGACGATTTCAGTGACGAAATTGAGGATATGTTCGAGGTTCTGATAGAAACTTTCGTTGGAAAGGTTAAGAAAAAACAAGTTGAAGAACTGTGCAACCGTGTGAAAGCTGCAACATACATATCGATATGCAGAAAGACTACAAATTGGGATTATCAAGAAGAATATCGTATGTTCGTAGAAGACAAGGATCTTTTAGTTATCGATGACAAACATTACTTCCCGGTGAAGGGAAGGGTGAGAAAACCAATTACTTATCAAGACTATCTTAAGAATAAGGCAATCGGCAAATGATCAATCCTTTAAAGAAATCTTTACAAGAAAAAGAATATCCGATGCCACAATATTGATAGTGTGTTCAACTAAAGGGTCGCCCGCTTCAAAAGTTTTAGAACCATGGACAACTTCATTCCTTGTGGACATAGCAACCTGGAATATTTTTTCAATCTGAATATACTGATCAGACATCTTATCAGACAATAGTTTTGAATCGGTTTTTTGCAGAATCAACGGTATCCTATAATGCAGTTTCATATTTTTGGGGTCATATTCAATCTTATTGACATCCAGGATATGCTGAACGACATTTTCCAAAGATTTGACAGCATACTCGACTGCCTCATTGTTATTACCTTTTTTGAAAGATTGAAAGGAATCTAATAGATATCTATCGGCATCATATAATTTGTACTGCTGGAGAATATGTAAACAAGGAGCAACAGCCGATTCAAAGATCGTTTCTTCTATACGATAATGCAAATGACCTTCGATTATTACATAATCCATACCATGCAATTTCATGGATTCATTAAGATCGGTTACGAATTCGTTAAATGAAGGAAGAAATCTGATTTGTACATCTGAATAAAGAGTGTAAATCATGCAATCTAAGAACTCAAAAAACTCGTAGTCTTCAAATTGTTTAAGAGCATAAAAGACGGCATTATCATTGTATTCTTTATCAGGATCCAAGGGTTCTAACGATTTGAAAGTAACATATGTATGAAGAATATCATGCGAATAAGAATCGATGCTGAATGACATCGGATCATAACTGCGTGTGTGATAATGGTTATGGATTATATTCAAAACCTGGTTTTTGAATTCTGGTGTGGTTTTGTCTCTGACAAATTTATTGACAGGACGGGGCGGGTTCAACCTATCCTTCAAAGAAACAAAAATCACAATCAACCACCGATACAGCTCAAGAAATGTGGATATATAAATAAAATGGAGGCTCCTTTTCCCGGGGCTTTTTGAACCTCGCCCTTCACTAATCGCTCGGGGACGTATTGCGTCTTGCGGCTAGCATTTCCTGTTTGATATTCTCTCATTCGCCGCATCCGCATAGGCCCCTCGCTCCAACTCCGTTCCGGGGTTCGGAAAAGCCCCTAAGAGAAAAGGAGTTGCTTAGAAATGGTAACATCTGAAGAATTGAACGGGACCTTCAAGAAGGTCGGAAACGACTTCCACTTCAACGAAGTGACCGCGGAGTTCGCTCCGTACCGTGATCTGAAAGTACGCTGGTGTAGGACTATGGAGACCATCAGCTTCTCTGTGTCCGACTACCTGCAGGGATCGAAGCCCGAGGTGGTCGAGGGCATCGCGAAGACGATCATGTCAAGGATCCGCGGAGAGGAACCAACAGATTACTCCTAGAAGACCGAGATGCTCTTAAAGTCTTATTACGGGCTGGTGGATGCCGACCTGATCCCGGAGATTGACGGACAGGTTCCTTAGAGTTTCCGATGACTTGCGATTGTCTTCGAAGCTTCGAAACGAAAACCCTCATTGTTCTGAAAGTATGGGCCGTTCATCTCACTGACCTATCGATGAAATCATCAGTCAGATGATTCTAGTTGTTCCCTCAGGACATCAATGTCATATTCTAAGTCGTTAACCAGATTGTCAAGACATCCTTTGCATATGGGGCAGTGGAACACGGAGCATATGTAGGGCCCTGTTGCTGGGGGATACCGGACCGAAATCAATCAAGCTCATTCCGCGTTTTGTCTGATTATCAAACTGATCCTTCGAACCGTCCTTCTCCTCTTGGAATAAGCTATAATATCGATAGGACAAATTATTCAGAACTCTGCACAGAATCCCTTACTTCTCTATGGCGTCCTTAATGACGATATCGGTATAGCAATAAGATAGAAGAATTTTGATATTCTTACAACTAATCATATTAATCATTCGATAAAAGACAGCAATTTATCGATGGCGCGAACAATTATTTCATCGAAAAAATGTCTATTTCTGAGATAAAAAGCAGGGTGGCCCAACCATATATGCAAACGAACGTAGTCGAGAAGAAATATACGGTCAGCCACCTTCAGTTCCGATGGATCAGTGCAGTGATTGACGATATATTTGGAAAACGCATCTAATGTCTCACTGATAACCAGATCTATGACATTATCTGAGAGATTGTCAAAAGGTTGGAGTACTTCTGCGTACCCTGCTAAACGATCTGAATCTGGAATCCTCATGCGTTCCGACACCTTATCCCAGGAATAACGGTTATAGAGCTGATTGAAGGTGTGGTAATTCTTCTCAGCCTCATTACGGAACGTTAGAATCTCACTCTGTAAGAATGATGTGTAGACCTCGATAAGATCGGTAGACATCTCGCGGTCATAGTTGGAATAACGTTCAAACGTCTTTTCGGTAAATAGTTCAGCATAGAAATGGATCAATTCAGAATCGTGTTCTGAACCATGTTCTGAAAGATAAAGTAATATCATCAGACTATACCTAGGATATTGATCGGATATGACGGCAGAAAGCCAATAACCTAAAGGATGGTCTCTGATTGTTGGACATCTGCTTGAATAATAATTATAATCGTTGATGAAACCCATCGAAAACGCCTCTTTCCTGGATATTTGGCATCTATTTTTTCTGAGATCATCTTAACCTTAGTCCCTTGATCGACCTGTATATTACGGGTATTGAACATAAATGACATTAGACCGTTAATACGTTCGATATACACCTTTCTACCCATACTCATCTTGAGATCCTTGAAAACTTCCATATCCACGAACTGCTCACGATTCTTATCCAGAAGATCGATTGTCATGTTTATGGCCTAATCCAAAATGATTTCGGGTTTGCTTGCTTCGTTAGACTTGGCAATGGAAACGATTTCTTGATGTACAATAGAAATGGAATTGTTGTGAGGCCCTGTTATGAGTTTATCATCCCAACTACGAATGATGCGATCCTCCAAGAGATATTGGTGCGATTTAGCGCGTTTGGACACACGATAAATGTCCGTACCTCTATATTCTGTACCTGGATCTATTAACGAACCTGGTTTAAACTGCATTAGAGACTTGTCATCAGAAGACTGCAACTTATTCATCTTACTATAGAGAACAGGAGAGCGAGAATAGAGAAGACTGGGGAGATCGCTGTATACAATCTTGTTAACGATATCCGTAGCATAATAAGGGATGACAGAACCATCGAATATGTTGTAGTACAGATGATTGTAGTAATCGATGTCCACAATACAACCATGTATCGTTCCGTCACCGCCAAAACTCTTGACTGCTTTTGATATCTGTTCCAATGTCTCCTGTATCTTGGAAAATCCACAGATGATTTTCGTAGCATATTCCGTCATATGCTGGTAGTAATAATCGATATCTTTGTGATTGAGGCCTAACAGCAACCCTCCGTCGAGGAGGGACAACGTTTTGTGACCTTTATTCAAAAACATATAGAAACCGTCTTTCTTCAACATGATAATATTCAAAGTACGGTTGCATGTAGGCCAGATATCAAGACAATGATAGAAATTCTTGTACTGCTCCAAATCAATATTGTATAACCCATCGTTATAGAATCTGAAGTAATCAGCATATCTCTCTAGATAGAAGTACTTCATCGAAATTTTTCTTTCACCATAACCTATCTGATTATCGTGATATGATATCAGATCGTCGGTAACAATTCTCTGATTGGTATGTGTATGTCCGTTCACATGCCTGAATCCCGGCTGTACGGTTCCTGAACACCAATCGCGTTCAGGCATGTGAGTGAGAACGATAATGTCGACATCCCCTGAAAATGGACGGAGCCTGTCATAGACAGCCTCAAACTCCCTAGATAGGGAGCGATCAACTTCAATATCAGTAAGAGTTTCAGCATAAAGTCCAGTGGTCGCATTATTGAAAGGATCGAGACCAGAGTATCCGGTACCACCGTATATGAGAAAAGGACATTCTGTAAAAAGGGATTTCAACTGATCATCACTTGAAGAAATGACAGCTTCCCTGTTCAATAACTTGCTCGATTTGCTCCGCATGAAGCAATAAAGATCATTCTCCAATAGGGTAACATGATATCTAGATAGCATTTCCCTATAAGAGTCTATTATGAACGTTCTCCTATCGACATCCTTGGGAATATCAAGTCCAATGCCGGTAAGCTCATGGTTACCTAGCACAACGAAAACATAGACTAAACTATCGTGTGCCCTTAAACGACTATAGAACAAGTTATTCAATGAGTAGTTGAAAGCTAGGTCTCCAGCAATGAGGATTATATCCATATCCTTCTGAAGAATAGATTTTACAACATCATCTACATATTCAGTCAATTGCTCTTGAGTGGCATTCCCACCAAATTTAGCATTGATCTTGTGATCAAGATGGATGTCTGAAATGTAATGAAAACGAATCAAATTGTCAGAGTTATCTTGAACAGTTTGCAGTCTATTGTCTACAGTATCTTTTTCCTTTGTATACTCTGTAGAAAACTCGTAAAGAACAGGCGGATTATTGATAAGGAATGTTGACTCGTCACCAGAATACTGGTCATCAACAGCAGCATTATCCTCATCCATATCTTCATAAAGGACATTTATCATAGAAATAAAGTAACTTACCAATAATCTCATTAACCGGAAGAGACTCATTAATAAAATCCAATGAACATATATTTTTCGTTCATTATTTTGACCTGATTATCCTGAATGGTCCCCCTATTTACTTGACAAAAACGAGCGTTAAAACCGCATAATTTTGCCTGTTGTTTATAGCTTACGCTGATAGATCCCCGCATCCGACCCACCGTTCATGTCATGCCAACGCAATTTACTTTAGACGGTCCGGATGGCCGTAAGATGACTTTTCGAGCCTGGTCCTCGGTCGACCCCGTAATTTTCGAAGGCGGTCAGAGCCGCAAAAGAGGATGACGGCAGAATACCTTGGACCTCGCATCCCATAACCGGCATCGGATGTCGGGAGTTAGGCTTGAATCGGAGACCGATTCAAGCTGCGAGCCTGAAGTCCGAACCGGACTTCAGCATCGCGAATATGACCGACAGCATCTTCCTGGATGCCGTTATGAGCGCCTTCTTCGTGCCCATCTCCGAGCACTTACGTTTGTAGTACTGGGTGACGGATGAGTCACAGTTGCGAACGTGCGATTCCGTCACACGTTCCATTATCGCCCTCATCATTTTATCACCAGATTTGGTCATGCGACCATGGTGTTCCTTCCCGCCGGAATCCCTTACGCGCGGGACCATCCCGAAATATGCACAGAGCTTCTCTGCATCGTCGAATCTATCGATGTCGACGATCATGGACATTATCTGGACGGCCGTCTGTCTTGCTATACCCGGAACGGTCATCAGCAAATCCACTTCCTTGGAATCCGGAAGTCTGGATTCCACTTCGGTTTTGACAGAATCTCTCTCCTTGAACAATCTTTCCAGCTCTGCCATACGGTTCATCAACGTGATATCGGATGAGAAGTTGAATCTCACATAGTTCCTCGCCCTCTGTGTCTGGAAGTTGTCGAAATCATCGGGAAGGTACTCGCAGTTCCTGGACATGTGAGATTTGATCCTCCTGGTCTCATCGCTGATCTTCCTGGAGATCTCCTCGCGATATCTGCAGATATCCTTCAGCTCACATTGCTCGCGGGTCGGCATGAATGCCATCTGGAGGTCGATATCCCCCTTCTTCCACAGCCTCAGCATCCTCGCTATCGTCTGTGCATCCTTCTTATCCGTCTTCTTATCGGATTGCGTTATGACCTTCAACGCCTGGGCGTGGACCACGTGGGTCTCCACGCCTTGATCAGAAAAGAACCTGAACGGCTGATAGGCGTAGGTGCCGGATTCCATCATGACGCAGAATCCTTCCTTATCGCCTTATTCCATCAGCTCGGAAAGATTCCAGGATTCTGAATCCTTGATGAAATTCTTCTCGAACTTCGGCTTGCCAGTGCTCGTGAGCACGCAAGCCGTGATATTATCCTTATGTACATCTAGGCCAATGTATCTCATGCGGCATTCGCTCCTGTTTAGCGATTGAGAATGAATGTCGCACTTTTTCAGTCCTTGCACTCACCCTCGAAGAGCTTGCCGCTCGTTTTTGTTGCTGGTCATTTTACCGGCAGTATACTAAAAGTTCCCAGCCAGCAAATATCGGCCTCTTTGTTTCCACAACAATGGTTCTATTACGATTAACATCTATGTTAACGCTGTTTACTACGTCTGTAGAAAGAACGCCTTGAGATATATGACTAAAGAACGCCAGCTGGTATTGTCCTTCCGGAAGTTTGATGGTTTCGGCCCGATCCTTACTTACATAAAACACGCGATTCTCAGCCCCCATCAATTCGACACGAAGTGCCTGGTCGTAGTCGCGGGATGTCCTATTGTAGGTTATGGAAACCGTATACTCCTTCCTCGAAGAAGCATGAGCCTTTCCGATACTGACGGGCCTTGTGTTTCCACTATCACAGTTGACGATCCTTCCGCAGTTGATACAATAGCCTGCATTCTTATCGGACGGGAAATACGAAGACCCGTTGCAACTGGGACATATCACTTCTTTAAGTTCTGTCATCCTATCACCTTAATCAAAGATTTCGGTAGCGATTCACCCTCCTTCACGATATCCTCGAAATGCTTGACAACCCTCGCCCCCGCCGACATCAATTTGATATATTTGGTATTGTGCTGCCTAGCAGAGGAATCTTCTGTAGCTAGACCGTATTCTACTACAAAATCCTGCATGCACAGTAACTTCGCTTTGGAGCCCTTTCCCCCATCAATGTACATTATATCGATCTTGCTCGCGCCTGTATTATAGTACAGCGCGAGTAAGAAATAGACGGAATCTTTTGTGTTGAAGAGCGCCATAACCCTCCCATTGTCCATGGTATCACTATAATCCACTGGCAACATTGTAGTTATAGCTGTTGTATTTACTATATAATACATATTAGGAACCTGAATTATCTATAAATAGGGTTGTCAAAACCTCTATTTCGCCTATTTTTGTTATTTACTACTTCAACAATTACCACTTAAGTTGATATATACTGACAATCCTAACAAATGTTTCCGATATTTTTCCAGTATTCGAACCCCTTATCTTGTTGTTTAATTTACCCAAGACGATTCTTGCAAGTCTCTTCAATTGAATACATCGCAAAACTCCCTAACTCCGGTCAGTATTAAGAACTGCAATATTTCTCAATCATTTAAAAGCAGTAACAATCTGATCTAACCATTCAATTAGAAACTATTCCACTTAAATCTAGTATTGGTGCCAACGAATAAATCTACGGATCAAACTAAAGTATATTACTCTAGCTCTTAGTAAAAAAAACTGGCCTCTAAGTTGAAAAAATGGTCAGCGGATGAAAATCATCCTCGGAAACGACCGATACAGCATCGGTTTTTCCTTATGTCCTAGCGAAAGCCATAGCCTTACGTCAGAATTCAAATATGAAAATTGCACTATTCAGCACAAAGACCACTTTTTCAACTTAAGATAAATGATTTTCAGTTGACCTATCTGAAGGATGATAATTACCTACTTTTCATTCTTCGATGATTCCCCTAGCGACTGATGATACTCCGCAACCTTCTCCCCCTTCTCTGTGAGCCGCATCCTCTTTGTAGACCCCATTAACCTCCATGTACTCGATGTACCCCTTCTCCAGAAGGTAATCCGCCCTTGTGAACTTGGGGCCGAACTTGTATTCCCCAGATAACTGATGTCCACCTTATACTCCCGAGATTCATGAGATAAAAATCTAAACACTGAAGACCGGCAATACACACCCGTGACCATCCGCTTATGCAGAATCCACTTAGGATCTATCCATCAAAGGATCTCTCCGTCCCCCATCTCACTTCTTTTCAATCTCCGCACAATACGACATCCTTGTCAGAGAGCAAGTTACTTCCGGTTAAACGGTTGTACTCGTAGTGCACCTGCCACCAATAAGGATATTCGTGCTCCCAACGATAGAACAGCTCGTCATGTCCTGTGCTCTTTCTGATCCGATTCTGCCTCAGATGCAGGATCTCATGGTACATCGCGAAATCCAGGAGCCTTCTGCTCACATCCCTGCTATCGAACAAGGGGTGTATCGCTATCAGCCTGAACGGCTAATAGCAGCATCCCAGGAGCATCCTTTCGCCATCGGGATCGCTTTTGTACCATGTGAATCTGGAATACTCCAGGTCCTCTTCGGTGACGAGCCCCATGTCCATCAAACGCCTCTTCGATTCGCCCAGGTCCCTTACGTTTCCTCTTTCCGTTCCGGTGAATATGCCCTATCCGTCCATGAAAGACATCCTATGATTCCTTGCGTCTCCGTCCCGCACATATAATCGTCTATTATCCTCTCTTCCTTATCGGTCTTGAGGAACACGTTCACCACGATCGCTTCCAGGACCCAGCTCGGAGCGTCCGAGAACATATCATCGACGAGGACCGTCTCCATGTAACTCGTAGGGGATCCTCCCATTGGTCCTCACCATCATGGCTCTCCAGGGGGTGTCCACCAATTCTGGTAATGTGAAGACGACCCGGTGTCTTCATTGTTCTTTAAATAGTAAACTTCACCTTGATCACATTCCTAAAATCAATGAAAGCACATTATCACTCAATGGTAGAAGTATCCGCAGGAGTCATCGTTTGCAACAACACGATCCTTTGCGTCCAAAAAGGACATGTAAAATATCCCTACCTCTCAAATAAATGGGAATTTCCGGGAGGAAAGGTCGAAAATAATGAAACTCCGAAGGATACTATCATAAGAGAGCTATCGGAAGAACTCAAAACAGACATCTCCAAACAAACAATCCAACACCTATGCGACACTGAATATGATTATCCCGATTTCCATCTCCTGATGCATTCGTTCTTGATATTCTCTGATAACATCTCATTTACTTTAACAGAGCACAAATCATTCAAATGGTGTACCGTAGAGGAATTGAGAACTCTTGATTGGACTGAAGCGGATAAAGCCGTTGTAGAAGTTATTGAGGACTACTATGACTGAACAATATACAATGGATGTTGAAACAAACATCCTTACTCAATATGGGAATACACCATGCCCCCAATTAGTATACAATGAAAGCCCCAACAGATCAGTCTATTCTGCTATCAGTAATGAACTAAGGAAATGCTCATCATTCAAATTCTCTGTTGCGTTCATAACCGATAGCGGAATCACACCATTTTGCCATTTTCTAAAGGAACATCCGAATGTAAAAGGAAAGGTCATCACAACAGATTATCTACAATTCAGTGAACCTAAGGCTCTAAAAAAATTACTTGAATTAGAGAATGTAGAATGCCGTGTCTATACAAAAGCAGCATTCCATACCAAAGGCTATCTCTTCTACTCGGACGAAGGAACCTCTTTGATAATAGGTAGTTCCAATATCACAAATACTGCTCTATTCTACAACAAAGAATGGAATATTAACCTCAGCAATATAGAAGGGAATAATCCAATTATAGAACAGACTGAAAACGAATTCGAAAAAATGTGGTCTGATTCTGATGTACTCGATGCAAAGTGGATCGAAGATTACGAAACGAGATATGATTTTGATACTCCAAGAAGAATCGAAACCATCGAATCTTCAATAATCAAGACAATTGAACCTAACGCCATGCAAAAAGAAGCGTTAAAACAACTAAGCAATGTAAGACAATCGGGATCGAACAAAGCGTTGATTGTTTCCGCAACAGGAACCGGGAAAACATACCTCTCTGCGTTCGATATCAAAAGATTTGGAGCCAAGAAAGTTCTATTTTTGGTCCACAGAGAGCAAATACTAGATTCTGCAATGGCAACTTTCAAAAATATTTTCAAAAATGAATTCAAAATGGGAAAGATAACTAGAACTCAGAAAGAATTCGAAGCTGATTTCATCTTTTCAACTACACAATCAATGACAAGAGAGTCTACTCTCAGTCGTTTCCCCCCAGATCACTTTGATTACATAGTATGTGACGAAGCACATCATTCAATCTCTCCGCATTACAAAAAGATCATTGAGTACTTCAAACCGAAATTCATGCTAGGGATGACAGCTACTCCGGAAAGAATGGACAAGATGGATATCTTCGAATTATTTGATCACATAATCGCTTACGAGATTCGTCTCCAAGATGCACTGAGTGCGGATCTTCTCTGTCCTTTCCATTACTACGGGATATCAGATATTATTGTAGACAATAAATCACTTGATGAATATTCAGATTTTAATTTGCTAACTTCAGAAAAAAGAGTAGACCATATAATGACTCAAGCTGAATACTATGGATTCGCTGGAAATAAGGTCAAGGGATTGATTTTCTGTAAAAATAAGAATGAAGGACGTGCCCTTTCTGAATTATTCAACCAAAAAGGTTGGAAAACTCAATTCATATGTGATGAAACATCAGAGAAAGAACGTGAAATTGCAATTAACAGATTAGAACAAGATGGCGATGATGCTTTAGATTATCTGATCACCATCGACATATTCAACGAAGGAATAGATATCAGATCTGTAAACCAGATTATCATGCTTAGACCAACACAATCAGTTACGATCTTTATCCAACAACTAGGGCGTGGCCTAAGAAAAACAACCCTGGACAATGAAGTAAAGCCATATCTTACAGTCCTAGATTTCATTGGAAACTACGACAACAATTACATGATTATGATGGCTCTGTCCGGAGATTCGTCTATGAACAAGGATAACCTCAGGAAACGTCTTATGACGGACCCAATCATAGGTTCATCGATAGTTCAATTCGATAAAATTTCAGAAGATAGGATCTACGAGTCAATTAACAAAGCTAAGAACATATCTCAACTGATAAAGTCTCAATACATCACACTAACGAACATGTTGGGCTTCCCCCCAGATCTTTGTTATTTGAAATCTCATGAGAAGATAGGCCCTGAAATAATCGTCAGTAAATACGATAGCCTCTATAATTTTAGAACTGTCCTAAAACTAACAAAGCACAAATTATCTGAAACTCAATCCTTAATGCTGAACGATCTTTCAAAGATTCTAATTCCAGGGAAAAGAGCACATGAACACATCATGATGAGATTATTGAATGATGAAAAAACTGTCTCGAAAGAAACTTTTGAGACGCATCTAAAAACATACTACCCAAGCATTTCGGATTCTGATTATGAATCATGTGTTTCTGTCATCTCCGGTCTCTTCTATGGAAAAGAAAACGGTATCATAGAATCAAAAGACGATTCGATTTCATTAACAACATCTGCAAGAGAGAATCTCAAAGATGAGGAATTCAAAAAATACATTATGGATCTCATTGACTGCAGCAGGCTCATCTACCTGGACAAGTATTCTAACAACAATTCAGACAGATTTGTTTTGAATGAGAAATATTCTAGAGAGGATGTATGTAAACTGCTCAATTGGCCAAAAAGTATCAACCCACAGAACATCGGTGGGTACATCATTCAGGGCCAAACTTGCCCCATCTTTGTTACCTACCATAAAAGCGACAACATCAGCTCTAGCATCAACTATGAGGATCGTTTCCTCAACAGAGGAACCATTAGTTGGATGACTAAAAATGGTCGTAAATTGAACAGCAACGAAGTCAAAAAACTAATCAACCCAGAATTACAAAGGTATCTTTTCGTTATGAAAAGTGACAATGAGGATAGGACGTTCTATTATCTTGGAAAGATCGACCCCATTATCGAAGATATGAAAGAAATGATTATGCGCGATTCTAACAAGAGTGTAGTCAACATACCTATGAAACTTAGAGTTCCTGTTGAGGACAGATTATACCAATACCTTCTTGCAGGCAAGGATCAGAGCATGTCATAATTGCATCCTTCTTATCCTCCCACTTCCATACCCTCTCCATGTCCGAGATCAGATGCCCCCGCTGCGGAACGTTCTTCCAGATAGACGAATCCGATTACGGAAAGATAGTCAGCCAGGTCCGCGACGCGGAATTCTCCAAGGAGATGGAGTACCGCGTGCAGCATTACGAGAAGGAGAAGGCCGATGCCGTATCCATCACCAAAGCTGAAGAGGAGAAGAGGCACGCCGACCTCCTCAACAAGACGAAGGAGCAGCTGAACGGGGAGATAGCCTCCAGGGACAGGGAGATAGCCGATCTCAGGTCCAGGATCGAGAAGTTCGAGCTGGAGAAATCCATCGCCGTGAAGGATGCCGAGGATGCCAAAGAGAGGGAGATCTCTGATCTGAAATCCAAACAATCTGGATGGGAGAGCGAGAAGAAACTCGCCCTCTCCGAAGCGGAGAACAGGAAGATAGAGGAACTCAACTCCAAGGAGAAAGAGATCTCAGAACTCAAAGCGAAGATCGACCAAGTCGAAATGTCCAACAGACTCGAGCAGGACAACATCAGGAACCAATACGAATCACAGCTCAAAGCCAAGGACGAGGAGGTGCAGTTCTACAAGGATTTCAAAGCGAAACAGAGCACCAAGATGATCGGGGAATCCCTTGAGATCTTCTGCATGAACGAGTTCAACAAGCTGCGCCCCACCGCGTTCCAGAACGCGTACTTCGAGAAGGACAACGAGGTGTCCGGCTCCGGATCCAAAGGGGATTTCATCTTTAGGGACTCCGAGGACGGCGTCGAGTACATCAGCATAATGTTCGAGATGAAGAACGAGACCGATCAGACCACCACCAAGCACCGCAACGAGGACTTCTTCAGGGAACTCGATAAGGACCGCACCGAGAAGGGATGCGAATACGCCGTCCTGGTCACCATGCTGGAACCGGACAACGAACTGTACAACACCGGCATAGTGGACGTCTCCTACAGGTATCCCAAGATGTACGTCATAAGGCCGCAGTTCTTCATCCCCATGATCACTCTCCTGCGCAACGCATCGAGGAACTCCCTCCAATACAAGCAGGAGCTCATGGACATCAGGAACCAGAACCTCGACATCACCCATTTCGAGGAGAACATGAACGCCTTCAAGGACGGTTTCGAGAGGAACTACCGTTTGGCGAGTGAGAGGTTCGCCAAGGCCATCGAGGAGATCGACAAGACCATAGACCATCTGCAAAAAGTGAAAGAAGGGCTGCTTGGATCGGAGAGGAACCTGAGGCTGGCGAACGACAAGGCCCAGGACCTGTCGATAAAGAAGCTGACCAGGAACAATCCCACTATGGCGAAGAAATTCGCCGATCTGAAGGACGATAATGAGCAGAAATCAGACGAACGATCGAATTGAATCGATAAGGAAGGTATTGAGAAAAAGTGTGCAGCTGACATCTATGCTAGATATCCTAACCAAACTGCTAGGTATGCAATTAGATGTTACTCTGACAAATGTGATACCTAAATGAGAAGTGCATCATTCACCACATAACCAGATGTTCAGAATAGAGTTGACCCTATCCAACTCTTTCTGTTCATCCCCCTCGTACCTGTAGACCTCATGATCGGTGTTCACTGACAGCTCATTCTCTCCGTCATCATCGATCCTCAGCCTATAGATGCAGTTACCGGTCCAACTGCGGTACAGGTACAATGTATCCCCTCCATGAACGATCCCCACCTGTCATCCATATCCTCGGGCCTGTGACCGGATCTGAGGATCCCCAGCTCCTCGGAGCTGAATCTCCTCTTCAATATGATCCTGATGAATTGGTCACCGATGTCTACGAACTGCCAATCGTCCCTCGTCGCTGGTCTATGCATCGTTCCGCACCTCACAGGAAGATGATGGGGTCTCCCCCATCGTTGATCAATCCTCGATCTCCCAGACCATGGTCACCGATTCCTCGACGGAAGTATCTTCCGGATCTATATCCAAGCCGAATCCACCATCGTATATCGGCGATGCGAGCATCTTGCAATCGGAATAGTCCTCGTACCCTCCGTATGAGCTGAATTTCCTGTCGACGCTCAGCAGCTTCCCCAGCTTCGCACCCACGGATTGCACGATGGTCTCCGCTTCATCCTTCGCATGCCTGCATGCCTCCTGCAGCGCCCTGTTCTTCAGGGCCTCCATGTCGCTGTTCCTGAAAGAGAACCTGATCCTAGGGGTGATGTCCATCTTCATAATCCTGCCTAGCACATCCGCCAGCTTCTTGTTGTCGTTGGGGAACTCGAAGGACAGCTCCTGCTCATAGACGAAGCCGTCCGGATACTCCTTGTACACGTCATCACCGTCCTCGTCCACACCGATCTTCCTCTTGGAATAGGCCTGAGAGACGGACAGGTTGGTGGTCTTGAGCGCCTCGCGGGCTATGCCCGACTTCTCTATGGCATCCTTCAGCTTCACGGTGCAGTCGGTCATCTCCTGCACTGCTTTACTGTACTCCTTCGCCCTTCCGGTGACGTCGAAACTCACCACGGTGATGTCCGACGGTGCGGTCACGGTGGCCTTGCCGCTCATAGTGATCATTCTTTCCATATTCTCACCTTTTTCTCCCAGAGATCCTCCGGGGGCTTACGTGATCGATATGGACTGCGAGAGTATAATAACACTACAATGTTATGTTTGTTATCTTTTTTCTGCAGGTTAGCCGGACGGTTGCGATGATATCGTGTGAAGAAACTGCTGGAAAAGTGAAATCAGCGAAGCGATAGATCGCTGATCAGACCGTTTTCTGAAGCTCCTTCTCGATGAGGAAACGGACATCCCTGACGAGGTGCTCTTTGATATCGAGATCGACGATAGCCTCATCAATGGACATTTTGCGAATTCTGACTATCGAAGCTACTGAATGTGCATAGTTCTCAATCAAAATATCATCGATTTCCTGCTCCCTAAGCTCCTCAGCATAGCTCTTAGTCAATTCATCCATACTATCGATTGAACAGCGCCCTATCCAATTATTATAATCTTGCCCTTGCCGTTTTTTACGCTCCGGCAAGGGCGTATTATTCGAGTAAAGTGTTGAAAAATATCGACTTACTATACAGATCTTGTTCTGGAACTCATATGTCTACTGGGCAGATATCATGCTGTTTTCTAAGCTTTGTCGACTAAGTAACGAACATCGCATTCCAAGTTAGGATCCACCTTCAGAAGGAGGAAAGCTTCTTCGAAGCTCATTTTTTTCTCCATCAAGGCAAGGATATGCTGTGCCGCCTGCTCGATCAGGGCGTCCTCGATGGCCTGCTCTCTGAGTTCCTCAGCGTAACTCTTCACCGTTTCTTCCATACTATCGATTAAACAACTGTCTGGAAGGATATTATAATCTTCCTGTAAACGTTTCAAACGTTCCTGCGGATCGAGATCTTCCCTGAAGACGAGGTTGAACACATTGATCAGATCCTCGTCAGCAAGTTGGGAGTGCTCCCCCATGTAGACCATGATGATCTCCAGATAATCATATTCCGGAGCGGGGATCGTTTTACCGTCGGACAAAAGCTCCCTCATGCCGAAACGCCTGATGGTGTTCTGCTCCGACAGATAGGGCTTGATCATGAACCATATACTGTAGACCTTGACCATCCTGTCGAAATGACTGTCCGAGAACACCCTGCCCTTCTCCGTGGACAGCAGGGTGCACGCATAATGCATCGCCCTGGCCCCGATGGGGTAACCCGTGTTGCGCTTGAACTGACCCTCCAGGTTGATCTCCAGAGCTATCTCCCTGTTGTCATCCGTCCTTATCCTGAACAGGGAATCCAGGATTATCTTCTCACCGTTGAACAGCGGTATCTCGGTATCCTCGCTGATCACCCTGTGAGAATCCGGGTTGATGTCCAGATGTTCCTTGATCGATTCCAGGTCCTTGTCCCTGAATTCGGGTATCATCTGCTTAATGGTGAAAGCAAGGAGATTGGGGCTGTGCACCATATTCTTGAAGTGTTTGTCAAAGCTTATCTTCGAACCGTTTGTCATGACATTTTCGGTCATGGACGGATTACTATCCGGTAGAGAATATAAATCGATGCCCGAAATGTTGCGTTACCTGATACTGACTCTTCTTAACAGGGATTAATCATCTGACCCTGAAAGCCACCCTCATCCTGTCGGCGATCCTTCCGCATTCCTCCTCCGAGGCCTGACTGATGGATCCCCCTACGATGGAGACTGTCACGCCGTCGATGGACTCCCTGCACTCCTTGATGAAGTCCAAAACCGCTTGGTAGGAATCAATCCCGAACCTGCTGCGGGTGACCTCCAGGTACTCCTCCGCGTTGCATGCGTTCAGAGAGATGGAAACGGAATCCACCAATCCCACCATCTCGGGAACGATGTCCCTGCCGTTGATGAGGTTGCCCAGACCGTTGGTGTCCAGTCTGACCCTCTTGTGCAGGGTATCCTTGATGAACCCGGCAATCACCTTGAGATCGTCGAACCTCTCCGTGGGTTCCCCGTAGCCGCAGAACACTATCTCCGGGACCCCTTCCAGATCCAGCGATGATAGCTTGTCCTCAAGCTCCTGCACCGTGGGCTCCCTGTCCAGCCACAGCGAGTCCGCATCCCCGAGACGGTCGGTCTCGTCCCTGACGCAGAAGGTGCACCTGCAGGGGCACCTGTTGGTCATGTTGATGTAGTATCTCGATCCGTAGCGGTAGACTATGCTGGGCATCGTGACTCCCATAAGTGATTCGGTATAAAATAGTGAATAAAGAAGGGCCGTGAGGCCCTTGGTTTGATCAGCACCTGCGGATGATCATCGTCACCGCGTTTCCTCCGCCCAGGCAGAGGGTTCCGAGACCGACGTCCTTGTTGCGGTCCTGGAGCGCGTAGAGCAGGGTGGTGAGCACACGGGCACCGGAGCATCCGATGGGGTGTCCCAATGCGACCGCTCCTCCGTTGACGTTGAAGATCTCGTCGGGGACGTTGAGCTCCTTCTTGACCGCGCATGATGCGGATGCGAAGGCCTCGTTGTGCTCGAAGAGGTCGATGTCGTCGATGGTCATGCCGGCCTTCTTCAGAACGTGTCTGGTGGTGGGTATGGGGGCCTCCATGATGTACTCGGGCTTGACTCCCCTCTCGCCGTAGGCCTCTATGGTCGCCAGGGGCTTGAGTCCGTGCTCCTCCGCCCACTTCCTGGAAGCGACTACCAGGGATGCGGCTCCGTCGCTCAGCTGCGAGGAGTTGCCGGCAGTGACAATTCCGTCCTTCTTGAAGACGGGCTTCAGCTTACCGAGGGCCTCCATGGAGGAGTCCTCCCTGATACCCTCGTCCGCATCGAAGATGATGTCCCCCTTCTTGTTGGGGATGGTGATGGGAAGGATCTCCTTTTTGAACTTGCCCTCCTTGGTCGCCTTGGCGGCCTTCAGGTGGGATTCCACGGACAGCTGGTCGGCATCCTCCCTGGAGACGTTGAACCTCTCTGCGACGATCTCCCCGGTGAATCCCATGTGCTGGTTGTTGAAGATGTCCCAAAGTCCGTCGTGGACCATGGCGTCGACGACCGTCTGGTCGTTCATCCTGTATCCCCACCTGGCGCCGTTCATGATGTAGGGCGCGGAGGACATGTTCTCCATTCCTCCGACAGCGAGGACGTTGTACTCGCCGGCCTTGATCGCATCGGCTGCGAGCATGGCTGCCTTCATCCCGGATCCGCAGACGGCGTTCACGGTGAAGGAGCCGATCTCCTCGGGGAGCCCGGCGCCTATGGCGGCCTGCCTTGCGGGGTTCTGGCCGAGTCCGGCGCTGATGACGTTACCCATGATGCATTCCTCGATGTCCGTGGGCTGGAGGCCTGCCCTGCTGACAGCCTCCTTCACGACCATCGCACCGAGGTCGGTGGCCTTGATGCCTGTGAGTGTCTTTCCGTATTTTCCGATGGGCGTCCTTACTGCGCTTAAGATTACGACTTCGTCCATGGTTATCATTCCTTTAATCGTGAAGATATGGGTTCAGTATTAAAGAGTGACGTTGTCGAAGTTCGACTATCGCCGAATACAAAAAGCTCAGACCCTGCCGTTGAGGAACTCCACAGGCTGCTCCAAACCCATCCTCTTCAGGGGCTTGGAGAGATGCCTCCTGGCTGCCGTCGGGGGCTCGTACCATCCGGGCACGACCTGCCTGCGGACGTTCTCCAAAACGGGCTCTTCGGAGGACGTGTGGCAGTCCCTGCACTTGTACGGCTGTCCGGATCCCTTGGATTTCATGGTCCTGCCACATTTCGGGCACACGGGATTGGAGACCTTCCTGTACTCGTCCGCAGTGGAGATGATATGAATCTTCTCAATGTTCAGGGTGCGGGGTTCTTCCCTCAGCTCACCTAATACCTCCACCTCGTCACCGGGTATGAGCCAGTCCACCGTGAAACGGAACTCCTTCGACGGTTCGTATGCTCCGCATGTGAGCACTCCGTGCCTCGTCTCGATATCTATGAAGACGTGACCTCCGGAGATGTGCCGGGGCTGCGAGACGATCGTGCCTTTAAGGATATACGATTGGTTCGGGACCAACTTGGAAGGGTCCCTGATGAGATGGTTGTCCGTCCCCTGATTCGTCAGGAAGACCATCCACCTCTCAATAGGCTCCGTCGAGATCCTCTTCGAAGCCTCGATGAGATCCTCCTCAACATCCCCTCTCAGACCGTACATCACCGGACACGGGGTGGAAGGCACCATGGCTACCTTCTGCATACGGTCCTCCCAGCTGTTGAACGTAGTAGGGTAATCGTGTTCGACATCCCTTATGGTCAAGGGATCGAATATCCTCTCCGTTCCCCATCTGTCCGATGGCCTGTAGGAGAGCAATTCGAAAGTGGTATCTCTCGATCTCCATGCCATTCCGCACGTGCAACCGATTAATCCCCTTCCGCAGCCGATCTCGTAGGTCGTTCCCTTGATCCTCTCGATCTCCCTGTCGATGACCTTGCGGTCCATGATGGTCCTTACACCCCTCCAATAGAAGCTCTGGGAAGGTTTCACCCTCGAGATCAGTAAACCGGGGTCCGAATCATCCTCATGATGCTCCAGGATATGCGGGATGATCCTCTCCTTCATCATCTCTGGATCGGGTTCGAATGAGGTGCAAGAATCATAGCAGAAGATCTTCCTGTTACCGATCATACCGATGAAGCGCTTCCTACCGGTGCCCTTCCCGAATCTCATAACAAGGGAGCCGTTCCCCCTGGTCTTCCAAGGAGTGGCCGGATTCAGCCTCACCAATCTAGGATTCCCGATTAGATCCAAATCTGAGAATTCCCTGATGATCTCCGTAGCCAGGAACGTTGTGCAATTCCCCTTCATGGAATCGGTATCGTCCACAGCTACGAACATGGATTCTCAATCCCTATCTTCATAGATATCATTATTCGTCATTGATTTGACGAAGAACATGGTATGATCGTTGGAGAAATCCCCTCTGACCGAATAGTATCCCATGTTCTGCGGCATATCCTTGTAATAGCAGCGGAGATCACCTTCCGGACAATCTATGGAGAAGGTGTACCCTGTGGAAGAGGTCCTTATGTCATGGACGATCCCCGAATAATCATATTCTATATTGTTCTCGTCAGAGAAGTAGGCGAACAGCGATATCAGCAATATCACCGATAATCCCAAGACCATGTTCCTATCCATAGAGTATCGGCGATATCATTACAGAACCTCGGTTAAAATGGTTACTCCGACAGTAACTATGGTAGACCCCCACCCCACCGTTTCCACTGGAACCGGAAAAGAGGGTATATACCCTTTTTTCAGGAGAAAATCATGTTGAGAACGTACAGGACACCGATGAATGCGATGATCCCTGCGACGCAGAGTCCGATTGTGATCCAACCTTTCATAAGAGTTACCTCTGGAGATTCGTTATCGATGATGATGATATAAATGCTTGTGATTGGATGAATATCGTAAGTTTAAGAATCTAAGATTGATAATCGGTAAAACATCCATTTTATAGCAGTTTTCAGTTGCAGAATCTCTGTTCTTGAAAAAGAGAACTAAGTCTGAAAAGGCACTTTTTGAAAATCCTTATATCTACGATACTTCTTACAGAGGAAAGAAAACAGGAAAGTGGTATAGGCCACTGGAGAATCTGACATGACTGAACCAAATATCTTCAATCAATACCTCAACAAGAGAAAGGATCTGGTCAGATACAAGAAGTACCTCCAAACGGACTACATACCCGAATCCCTTCCTCATAGGGACGATCTCCTGAATCAACTGGTAGAGATCATAGCCCCTTCACTGAACAAGATCAAACCTTCGAACATTCTGATCATAGGTCAGACAGGAACAGGAAAAACTGTAACAGTGAATTTCTTAGGAAAGGAACTGAAAAAGGCCGATCCTGCAGAAGAAAATGTATCTCTCATCTACATCAACTGCGAGATAACGGATACCCCTTACGGAATCCTCTACAACATCGCGAACACGATCATAACTGATTCTTCCAAGAAAGTCCCTTACACCGGATGGTCGGTCGATAAGATCATCGAAGAACTGAAGAACTACATGGAAGAACAGAAGAAGATCTTCATCGTGGTCTTGGATGAGATCGATAGATCGATAAACAAGAACGGTGACGATGTCTTCTATTATCTGACTTCTATCAACAATTCTCTGAAGGAATCCAAGATCTCGGTGATAGGGATATCGAACAATCCCAAGTTCACGGATCTCCTCAGTTCCAAGATAAAGAGCAGGCTCTGCGAAGAGAAGATAATCTTCCCTCCCTACAGTGTGGAGGAAATTAACGATATCCTTCTCGAGAGGGCGAACAACGCTTTCGATGAAGGCATCCTCGATGTCGGGGTCATCCCTTACTGTGCGGCAATCACCGCTCAGGACGGAGGAGACGCTAGAAGGGCCATCAGTCTTCTCAAGCTCTCAGCGGAAATAGCGGAACGCAACGGGGATCCCGTCATCACTGAGGCTCATGTCAAATCCGCCAAGAACAAATTCGAGATGGATGCAGTCACTGAAATCGTGAAGAAGGCATTGAACGATCAGTTGAAGATCGTCCTCATGAGCATCATCAAGATAACCGAAAAAGGTCAGAAGACCATGATCACCGGAGAGGTGTACAGCTCTTACAAAGACATCTGCGAGATCATCGGTTATTCCTCTTTGACACAAAGAAGGGTTGCGGATATGATCTCCGAACTGGACATGCTCGGTCTCATCTATGCGAGGGTCAAATCTTACGGCCGCAACGGACGCACCAAGGAGATAGAATTGAATCTTTCAAGGGATATCGTCGACCTCCTGAAAGAGGATGAGCTCTTCAAGGATCTCGTCAATTATAAGCCTCCGAAACAGACCACTCTGATCTGAGGAAAATCACCAATACCCTCTTTTTCGGTTCCAGTGGAAACGGTGGGGTGGGGGTGTCAATAATAGCGGTACTCGTCGAGTTCCTTCTGATCCTTTGCGAGCTTCTTCCTGAGGTAGAAGATGTCGTAGCTGTAGATCAGTCCGATGACAGTGGCGAACAGCATTATGAGGCAGATGCTGGAGTTGGGAACATGGCTGAGGTATGCCCTCTTGTTCTCCGTCATGTAGACCTTCAGCACGCCCATCCAGGGAAGCTCCATTATCGGCACGGATCTGATGTCGTCGTTCCCTATGGGGTGTGATATGATCCCGACGGCCTGGTCGAAATACGAGTTGGAGACAGGGTTGTCACCCATGGTCAGGTATCCGCTCTGCTTCCCGAGGGTACCGAGGTTGATGCTGACCGTCTTGTTGGATTGGGTTATCCCTTGGAAGGTCAGGGTTCCGGACAGGGACAGATAACTGGTCGAACCGGTGCAGGACCAGGATCCCTTGTAGTCGGCCAGCGAAGGCGCGCTCCATGTGCCGTCCTTAGAGTTGTAGTCCAGCCATATTATGGCGCGGTGGATCACGGGATTCACATCGTCGCCGCGGTTGTAGACGATCACGTGTCCGTAATCGCCGAACATCTTCAACCCGGAGATCGTGCCCTCCACATAGCTCTGTATATCGACCTTGGAAGGCGCTTGGACGATCATCACATCTCCGGTGTCGATGACGCCGATCTGAGAAAGGTCGTTGTCGTGCTGCATGCTCGACGAAGTGACGACGCTCAAAGGGGAGTCCAGTCCGGATACCGTGAAGATGCCGATATAGCCTGCTCCGAGTATAATGGCGAGTATGCCGATGACAGCGATGAGGATCCTGCTCTCCCTTTTCACGTGCATGCGTAAGGTATCGAGATATAAAATCTAGATTCAGGGCCTACAGATTTTTCTACTGAATAGTTCTGACACGCCTTCAAGAGCTGCCATGCCGAAAGTGAAGGAGAAGAAGGTCGAGCTCATCGAGCTGTTCTATGATCTGATCTACGTCTATGCGATATCGCAGATGACCCTCATAGTGGAGGAGCCGGATCACGGAATCCTCACCCACGAGATGTTCGGGGTGTACATCATCGCATCCATGGTCATCATCCAGGCATGGCTGTACATGACCGAGTACGTGAACCGCTACGGTTCATGGCGTTGGTACGAGTATGTCCTTGTGTCGTTCAACATGGGCGCCGTCATAGTGGTGGCCAATACGCTGACGTACAATTTGGACAACAGCACCGGTTTCATCATCGCTATGCTTGGGGTGTTGGGATCCGTTGCCGCGCTCTACATCATTCAGATCTACAAGGAGAAGCAGGACATCACGGCGGCATGGCACACGCTGGACATCCTCATATTGATAATCACGATCTACATGATCGCCCTGGTCATCAACCTGGCCGGTTACAGCGAGACGTCGATCATGGTCATCATCACCGCCATAATTCTGGGTATGATGCTGCCGTTCGTTAAGAAGGGCAAGTACGACCTCAGGATCGTCAGCATGCCGCATCTGGTGGAGAGGCTCGAGCTGATCACCATAGTCACCTTCGGTGAGGCGATAGTCGGTATCACGGGATTCTTCGTTCCTAACGAGCTCGGCACGGCGGCGCCCATGGTGCTCATGATAATCCTGTTCATGTTCGGATCCTACGTGGCCCAGGTGCACTTCCTATGCAACCACCATCAGATCGCCAAGCCGACCAGGATGACCTGGAGCCACTACCAGATAGTCATCGCCATCAACCTGGTGACGGTGGCGCTGCTGTACTTCAAGAGCGAGGAGGCGGAACACATGTTCACCGCGGGCCTGATGATGATGTCGATACTGGCGTTCTACCTCGCCCTGCATGCCACATCGAAATACTACTGCGAGGACTTCCCGCACAGCTTGAAGGATGTGGCGATGTCCGTGGCCGTCGTGGCGATCGGGGCGCTGGTGGTCTTCGGATTCCCGGACAGTCCGTACGGGTTCCTAATCGGTTCGCTCATAGCCACCGGAGGCAATTTCTACCTATTCTGGTACAAGTACTCTTCGAATCGCTGCATCAATCCTCTGCATCATATCTGAGCGGTCTCCATACCTGTTATATCGGTGAACGGGATTATCATCCTCTAAGTCCGGGAGAGGATCAAGGATGGAGAGACCAAGCAACGATGAGTACTTCATGGAGATGGCGCAACTCGTCTCCTCGCGTTCCACTTGTCTGAGGCGCCGTGTGGGTGCCGTCATAGTCAAGGAGAAGAGGGTGCTCTCCACCGGATACAACGGATCCCCCAAAGGCACGAAGCACTGCGAGGAGCTCGGCTGCATAAGGGTGAGGATGAACGTCCCCTCCGGCACGAGGCACGAGCTCTGCAGGGGCGTTCACGCCGAGCAGAACGCAGTGACCCAGGCAGCCTATTTCGGAGTGAGCGTGGACGGCGCCACCATCTACACCACGACCTATCCTTGCTCCATGTGCGCCAAGATCCTCATCAACGCGGGCATCAGGGAGATCGTCTACAGCGAGGGTTATGCCGACGACCTCTCCAAGGAACTGCTGGAAGAGGCGGGCATCAAGATAAGGGAGTACAAGCCCGAGAAAACCCTCTGATCTCATCCCGAAAACCTCCCATCCAACTAACCCCACTCTATTATTATTAGGGGCGGTTCTTTTATAATAATTAGGGGATACAAGGCTCAAGTCGGGGAGTGTAAATTTGAGCCGGACTGAAATACTTACGGAGATAAAACAAGCGGAAGCGGAAGCTGACGCCAAGGTCAAAAAGGCCGAGGACGAACAGAAAGCAGCTCTCGCAGAAGCTCGCAGAGATTCTGTGAAGAAAATTCAGGACGCTGAAGCTCAGATGCGCAGCTCTTACGAGTCCGCAGTAGCCGCGGAAAAGGACAAGCTTGCCGAGCAGCATGATTCTAAGCTTGCTGGCGGTAAGGCCGAAGCCGATAAGATCGACTACGGTTCCAAGGCGAAGAAAGAGGAAGCAAAGAAATTCCTTAAAAAAGAAGTTGAGAGGATTTTGAATGTTTCTTCCTGAGTCGATGAGTAGAATCGTGATTGTGGGTGCAAACTCATGTCTCGACGAGACGATTGATCTCCTGTACGAGCTTGAGAACATCCACCTGATCGATCATACCGTCGACGCGGATGAGGGTTTCACCCTCGGAACGCCCCGTCCCTACTCACCCAAGACAGCCGAGAGGCTTCTGAAGGTGCGTGCGATGGAGAAGGATCTCGGTATCAATAAGCATACCAAGACCCAACCGATTTCAGAGAGTGAAATCAGGAGCCAGATATCATCTGACAGCGTCGAATCTGTCGAGAGCGAGGTCAAAGCCGTTCTGGACAGAAGGAATGATCTCAATCAGAGAATCACCGAATTAAACGCAAAGAAGAAGAATCTTGATCTCCTTGCCAGACTACCGATAGACCTCGACATGTACTCCGGTTACAGGAGCATCGTGTCCATGGTCGGAACCGTGGAGAAGGACCCCACACAGTCCCTCAAGGACTTCGCTGAGGTCTTCACCTCTATGGACAAGAAGAAGGGCGGCGTCGCAGCTGTCTTCGTCAGGAACGAGGACAGGGCCAAGGCCCAGAACATCCTGTCCGAGTGCGGTTTCTCCGAGATACCCGTTCCAGAGGAACCGGTACCGGTCTCTATTGCCCTCAAGAAGGTCGACACAGAGTTGGCCAGCTTGACAAAGGAGCAAGAGGTAGTCCAGAAGGAAACAGAGGTTCTTTTTGAGAAGCACAAACATTTCCTCAGAGCATCCGATGAAGAACTCGCTGCGGAGGCTGACAAGGGTACTTTGCCCGTCAGGATAGCCACCTCAGAGTACACGTTCTTGGTCGACGCATGGGTACCTACAAGCAGAGCGGAGATGGTGAAGCTCACCATCGAGTCGCAGATACCCGCAACATACGTCGAGGTTGAAGAGAACCGTGGAAGGAAGGAGAAAGAATCGGAGAAGTTCGAGGACCGCTTCAAGGTCGTGCCCACCAAGATGAAGCACGGCAGAGTTAGCAAGCATTTCGAATATCCGACAAAGATGATGTCGGTACCAAAGTACAACGAGGTGGACCCCACAACGCTCATCGCGATCTTCCTCCCGCTGTTCTTCGGATTCATGGTAGGAGATATCGGATACGCTATCCCCTTCATCATCCTGGGAGCATACGGTCTGAAGTTCGCTAAGAACCCGGACTGGCGCGCTATCGCGACTGTCCTGTTCTTCGGAGGCCTGTGGGCCGCAGTGTTCGGTTTCTTCTTCTTCGGAGAAGCCCTAGGAATGCACTTCGTTGGTGAAGCAGAAGGCGTGGAGTACACGTGGCAGAGCCTGCTCGGCCTTGAGAACCTCGATAAGGCGTTCACATGGTTGATCGGCGGACACGGTGTGCACAAGATCTCAGCCGAGTACGTGGGCATGCTGCTCAAGCTGTCCGTCTACATCGGAATCGTCCACCTGAGCCTCGGATACATACTGGCGATTTACAACAAATCGAAGCAGTTCGGATTCAAGCACGGGTTCATGGAGAAGGGAGGAGCGTTCCTCACCTTCGTCGGACTGGTCTTCATCTGTTACGCAGTCGCTACCAACCTCGTCACCTCCAGCCCCCTCCCGAACGATCTCTACATGGGATTCATCGGCGTGGGTGCGGTGATATTGTTGATCGGTATCGTCATCAACGCGAAGGCAGAAGGTGTCATGAAGGTCGTCATCGAGCTTCCTGACACGGTCGGAAACATACTTTCATACACTCGTCTGGTCGCGATCGGAATGTCAAAGGCCGGTATGGCATTGGCATTCAACTACATCTCGATCGGAATGATCGCAGGAGGACTCGACGGTATCCTCGGACTTATCGTAGGATTCGTCGCATTCGTGTTCTTCCAGCTCATGATTTGGACTCTCGGAATTATGTCCGCGGGACTGCACGCATTAAGGTTGCAGCTCGTCGAGTTCATGGTCAGGTTCTACGAGGGAGACGGAACGGAGTTCACACCCCTCAAAATCAAACGCAACAAAACAGTTTCATCAAATAAAAATGTAAAAGAGGCTTGAAAATGGCAGAAGGAATTGGATTAGGACTTATGGCAGTTGGAGCAGGACTTGCAGTCGGACTCGCTGGACTGGGAACAGGAATGGCCCAGAAAGACATCGGAGCAGCAGCCGTCGGTGCAATCACCGAGGACCCCAAGATGATGGGAAAGGCACTGATGTTCATGGTGCTTCCTGAGACCGTCGTTATCTTCGGACTGGTCATTGCTATCCTCGCTCTCTTCGTATTACCCGGTCAGTTGTGATTACGCCTCGAGGTTATCTCATGGCATTAGACAAAGTGACTGCGGAGATCATGGCGATCTCCGACGAGGCCGTGGCGAAGATCCAGGCAGAGACTGCCGCAGAGATCGCCCGCATCCAGTCGGAGACAGAGACCAAGATCGCCGAGTTGAAAGAAAGCGAAGACAAGAGGCTCGCGGACACCATCGACCGCATGGACCGTCAGGAAGTCTCCAGCGCAGAGCTGGAGAGCAAGAAGATCGTCCTTGCCAAGAAGAAGGAGGTCCTCTCCGAGGTCTTCGACGAGACACTCGCCGAGCTCGAGGGTGCATCAGCCGAACAGAAGCTGAAGCACTACAAGAACATGGTGAATGCCGCCAAGACCATCATCCCCGAACCCAAGGCCATCATCTCCGAGAACGACAAGTTCACGGCGAAGGACCTCGGTGTCAAGAAGGTCGAGAAGGACAGCAGGATCAAGGCAGGTCTCATCCTCCAGAGTGAGGACGGCCAGATCGAGATCGACATGCAGTACTCCGCTCTTCTCCGCACGGTTTGGGACCGCGGCATCAAGAACGTGTCCGACATTCTCTTCGGGTGAAGCAAATGTTCGGGCGCGGTAAGAACAAAGGCAACTACGCATACACCGCCACCAGAGCGAAAGCGATGAAGGCGCTCCTGATCAAGGAGGATGACTACAACAAGATGTTGCAGCTCGGTGTCAGCGAACTGGCCCGTTTCACCTCCGAGGCAGGATACGCCAAGGAAGTCACGGAGCTCGCTGATAAGACCGAGGGAGTCGACCTCGTCGAGCGTGCGACCTACATGTACCTTGCGGACACCTGCAAGTCCCTTCTCCAGGGAGCACAGGGAGAGCTTTACACCCTCCTCGCGTCATACCTGCAGAAGTGGGACAACTGGAACGTGAAGGTCATCCTGCGTGGAAAGTCATATGGTCTGTCAGTGGACAACATCAGAGCAGATCTGGTCCCCGCTGGCAATATGGGCGCCGAAGAATTAGAGAGACTCATATCGCTCGAGTCGAGCGAAGAGATATTGACTGCTTACTGCAAGGCCGAGGCCATCCCGCTTCCCGCCGATCTTCTGGCGGATTACAAGCAGACCGGAACCCTCGGCAGGATCGAGGATTACCTCGACAAGGTCCAGTACGAGAGGCTCATCAGGGTCATCCCGACAACCTCCCTTCCGACACGTATGTTCTCGGATTACATCAGGAGGGTCGTCGACATGAAGAACCTGGAGACCATCCTCAAGCTGAAGGTCGAGGGCGTAACCGGTGACAAGGTCATGGATTACGTCATCCCCGGAGGAAAGCAGATCGATATGAAGTTCGCCAAACAGCTGGCAGACGCGGAGACCGTCAAGGACACTTACTCCGACCTCGCACAGCTCGACTTCTACGATTACTTCAAGGAACTGGTAGAGGCCGGGGACATGACCGTCCGCGACCTTATCCTGAAGATGAAGAAATACGAGATCGAGGAATCCAAGAAGTTCGCGAAGGAATACCCTCTGTCCATCCTACCCGCCGTCGATTACATGATCGGCATCGAGAACGAGGTAAGGAACATCAGGACGATCGCGAGGGGAATCGAGAGCGGACTCGACAAGGAAACGATCAAAGGATTGCTGGTGATCTGATGGAAATCGCAGTTATAGGCAGTGAGGAGTTCACACTCGGATTCAGGCTTGCCGGAATCAGGCGCGTATTCGTAGCCGACCAAGAAAACTATCAAGAAAAGATGCTGGACGCATTGTCCCAGCCTACAATCGGTATCCTCGCAGTAGATGCGAAGGACCTCGACAATCTCCCCTTCAACATGAGGCACAGGGTCCTGGAGTCCATCCAGCCCGTCGTGGTGGCCGTCGGAGGATCGGATGACGATCTCCGCGAGAAGGTCAAGAGGGCGATTGGCGTAGATTTATACAAAAATGAGGATGATTGAATGAGCACTGAAGGTGTAATTTACAGGGTCGCCGGACCTGTCGTGACCGCCACAGGAATCTCACCCAAGATGTACGATGTCGTACACGTTGGAAAGGAGCAACTGATGGGAGAGGTCATCAAAATCGTCGGCGAGTACTCCATCATCCAGGTCTATGAGGACACAGACAACGTCAAACCGGGAGAGCCTGTCACAAACACAGGAAAGCCCCTGTCCGTTGAGCTCGGTCCCGGACTCTTGGAATCCGTTTACGACGGAATCCAGAGGCCTCTCCCCGTTCTGAGGGAGAAGATGGGAGACTTCATTTTCCGTGGAGTCGCCGCACCTGGATTGGATCACAAGAAGAAATGGGAGTTCAACCCCACAGTGAAGAAGGGAGACGAGGTCTCCGAGGGAATGGTCATCGGTACCGTCCAGGAGGGACCTATCCTCCACAAGATCATGGTCCCCATCGGACTCAACGGAAAGGTCGACTCGATCTCTACCGGAAAGTTCACCATCGACGAAACAGTTGCCAAGATCGCCGGAAAGGACGTCTGCATGATGCAGTACTGGCCCGTCCGTAACCCCAGGCCCGTCGCCGAGAAGTACCAGCCCGACATCCCCCTGGTCACTGGACTCCGTGTCCTGGACACGATGTTCCCCCTCGCAAAGGGAGGAGCAGCCGCAATCCCCGGAGCATTCGGAACCGGAAAGACTGTCACACAGCAGTCCCTCGCAAAGTACTCCGATGCCGAGATCGTGGTCTACATCGGATGCGGTGAGCGTGGAAACGAGATGACCGAGGTTCTGACAGAGTTCCCCGAACTCGAGGACCCCAGGACAGGAATGAAGCTCATGAAGAGGACCGTTCTCATCGCGAACACCTCCAACATGCCTGTGGCAGCTCGTGAGGCTTCCGTTTACACTGGAATGACCATCGCCGAGTACTTCAGGGACATGGGCTACAACGTCGCACTCATGGCCGACTCCACCTCCAGGTGGGCAGAGGCAATGCGTGAGATCTCCTCCAGGCTGGAAGAGATGCCCGGAGAAGAGGGATACCCCGCATACCTTGCAGGACGTCTCTCCGAGTTCTACGAGCGTGCCGCAAGGGCCAAGGTGCTCAGCGGAGGAGACGGATCCGTTTCCGTTATCGGAGCGGTTTCACCTCCCGGAGGAGACCTTTCGGAGCCCGTCACTCAGAACACACTGCGTATCGTACGTGTCTTCTGGGCACTGGACACCAAGCTCCGTGAGAGGAGGCACTTCCCCACAATCAACTGGCTGACATCGTACACCATGTACGACAGGCAGCTGCTCGACTGGTTCAAGGCCAACGTCGCAGAGGACTACCCCGCGCTGAAGGCATGGGCCATGAAGACCCTCCAGAAGGAGGCCGAGCTGCAGGACGTCGTCCAGATGGTCGGTTCCGACTCTCTGCCCGACGAGCAGAAGATCACACTCGAGGTCGCAAAGATGATTCGTGAGATCTTCCTCCAGCAGAACGCATACGACCCCGTCGACTGTTACTGCCCCCTCAACAGGCAGTACAAGATGCTGACCCTGATCAAGAAGTACTCCGACATGTCGGAGAAGGCTCTGCAGGCAGGCGCAGCCGTCGACAAGATCGCATACCTCCCCGTGAGGACGAGATTCAACCAGTCCAAGTACGAGCCCAACGTTGACGAGGAGCTCGAGGCTGTAGACGCAGACATGGACAAGCAGTTCGCGGAGCTTGGAGCGTGATTATGATGGCAGCAGCAAAAGCAAAGACGGCCGCAGCGAAACCCGCAGCCAAGAAGGCAGCGAAACCCGCAGCAGCCAAGAAGGTAACGAAGACTGCAGCAAAGGCGACCAAGCCTGTAGCCAAGAAGGTCGAGGCAAAGATCAGCAAAGAGTACAAGACAGTCTCCCAGATCGCCGGACCTCTGATCTACGTCAAGAAGACAGAGCCCGTCGGATACAAAGAGATGGTCAACATCAGGCTCTCCGATGGAACGACAAGGAGGGGACAGGTTCTGGACTCCTCGGATGAGGTCGTCGTCGTCCAGGTGTTCGAGGGAACATCCGGAATCGACAGGGACGCATCCGTCAGGTTCCTCGGCGACACCATGAAGATGCCCGTGTCCAAGGACATGCTCGGAAGGATTCTCTCTGGATCCGGACAGCCTCTGGACGGAGGAGCACCCATCGTGCCCGAGAAGGAGCTGGAGATCAACGGAGCCGCTATCAACCCGTGGGCAAGGGACTCCCCGTCGGATTTCATCCAGACAGGAATCTCAACCATCGACGGAATGAACACCCTGGTCAGGGGACAGAAGCTTCCTATCTTCTCCGCATCCGGACTTCCCCACAACGAGATCGCTCTTCAGATCGCTCGTCAGGCAAAGGTCCGCGGAGAGAACGAGGAGTTCGCTGTCGTGTTCATCGCGATGGGAATCACCAACGAAGAGAAGCAGATGTTCATGAAGGAGTTCGAGAGGACCGGTGCACTGAAGAACGCAGTGGTCTTCCTGAACCTCGCAGACGACCCCGCTGTGGAGCGTACCCTGACACCCCGTCTCGGTCTGACCACAGCCGAGTACATGGCTTTCGACCTCGGTATGCAGGTGCTGGTCATCATGACCGATATCACCAACTACTGTGAGGCTCTCCGTCAGATCGGAGCAGCCCGTGAAGAGGTGCCCGGAAGGCGTGGATACCCCGGTTACATGTACACCGACCTCGCACAGCTGTACGAGCGTGCAGGAAGGATCAAGGGCAAGAAGGGATCGATCACTCAGATCCCCATCCTTTCGATGCCCGGTGGAGACATCACCCACCCGATCCCTGACCTGTCCGGATACATCACCGAGGGACAGATCGTTCTGTCCATGGACCTCCACAGGAACGGTATCTACCCGCCAGTCAACGTTTCATCCTCACTCAGCCGTCTGATGGGAGGAGGAACCGGAGAGGGAAGGACCCGTGAGGACCACAAGGGAGTCTCCGATCAGCTCTATGCGGCATACGCAGAGGGTAAGGACCTCCGTGGACTGGTCGCCATCGTCGGAAAGGACTCGCTGTCCGCAAAGGACAGGAAGCTCCTGGAGTTCGCTGACCTGTTCGAGGACCGCTTCGTCAGGCAGGGAGCCGAGGAGGACCGTTCCATCGAGCAGACCCTCGACCTCGGTTGGGAGCTATTCACCGCCCTCGATCTGGACCAGATCACAAGGATCAGCCGTAAGTACATCGACAAGTACCTGCCCAAGAAGGCTTGATATCCGTGGGAGCACACGATGTCACCCCCAACCGTTCGGTACTGCTCCAGCTGAAGAGCAGGATCAAACTGACCCAAGGCGGTCACAAGGTCCTGAAGATGAAGAGAGACGGTCTCATCATCGAGTTCTTCGACATCCTGGAGAAGGCCAGGCAGATGCGTGCCGGCGTCAGCTCGGATTACGAGTACGCCATGCGCACCATCACCATAGCCCGTGCGGTAGAGGGAGAGGTCGCCGTGAAATCCGCGGCATATGCCCTCAAGGCAGACCCGCAGGTCAATGTAACCAGCAAGAGCATCATGGGAATGGTCGTTCCCAAGGTGGAGGCGGACCACATCCACGTCCTCATGACTGAGAAGGGATACGGAGTCATCTCCACCTCGGCCTACATCGAGGCCGCTTCGATCGCATTCGAGAAACTGCTCGAGACGATCGTCCGCGCCGCAGAGGTCGAGACCACCATGAAGAAACTGCTGGATGAGATCGAGAAGACCAAGAGGAGAGTCAACGCACTCGAGTTCAAGATCATTCCCGAGCTCCAGGAGTCCGAAAGGTTCATCAAATTCAGTCTCGAAGAGATGGAAAGAGAGAACACCACAAGGCTCAAGCACCTGAAGAAGGCATGATGAGGCGAAGATCATGAAATCGCTGGAGGAGCGCTACGAGGAGATAACGGAGGACCCGAAGAAGTTCAAGAAGGCCTTCAATATCGTCTGGATAGTCGCTTACAGCATGCTCATGATCGGAGTCTTCCTCATCATCTGGGTACTGTACACGGGCCAGTAAACACCTTTATCAATCATCTTCCAGCCGGCCCGAAGGGCCGGCACCCCTTGCTATTCAAAGGATCCTATTCTACTACAGTAAAACAATGGGAAAAATCACTTTGAATCTCTGGAAAACATTTCATAGTTGTATTGAAAAAAGTATTCCCCCGTTTTTACGGGGGAAATATGTTTACTCGACCCATCTTGATATGGCTTCAAGAATCTGATCCTGATAATTGTATATGTCACGAACAGAGTCTATTCTTATCGAATTTAACAGTAGAAACAGAATAATACGGAGCAGGGCCTAACAGGTGAAACCCGTTCTCCCTCCTCCATATAGTCATTCCATCACACGATATATATTTGTGATGTTTCTAATCAAGATTTAGAAGATTGACAAAATGGAGTGTAACATCGTTTTCATGGATGAATCCGGCAGTGGTTCAAAGAGTAAAGGAAAGGTCAATTATTGGGTGACTGTTGGAGTATTATCAAGTTTGGACAATCATTAGAAAATAACGGAAGAATTACACGCTATAACAAAGAAAAATATGAGACTCTATAATAGAGAACTGAAAGGGACGGACATTTCTAGGAATCATTTAAATCCTGGAGTTGACAAGATGTCTGTTGCTAAAGATATTTCCGATCTGATATTAAGGTACAATATGATTGTTTTTGTGACCGCTTCTAATATGTCACCTGCGATAAAGAGATTAGAAAAAAAGTTTACAGCTTCCAATGTTAAAAATGGATTGCAAGCTAAGGATATTGCCAGGGAGTTGCTATTAGAACGCATATCGATTTCTCTAAATTATAAAAGAACTAAAGACATGCTTAACTTGCTGGTCTGGGATCTTTCTGATAATAATGAATTAGCTGATTTTAGTGCTATAACGGGATCATATACGAATCCGCATGATCATAAGAAGCTCAACTGCACCATTGTACCACATATTTTAGGTGGCTTGTCACACGATTGGGCAGAATTACAGATTGCAGATTTAATTTCCAATTATGCATTGAATTATGTGGCAGATGGAATTTATATCGATGCCGACAGGGAAAAAAGTGAAGCATTCAAAAAATACCTGTATCCTGTATTGCATTGCGACAAAAATGGAAAGATTGAAGGTGTAGGTTTTAAAAAGATTTTTAATGAGTTAGAACGACGCGATCGAAGTCGTCAAATAACAAGGATGGTGGGAGAAGTGATCCCCCCCCCCCCCCCCCCCC
>SUTB01000002.1:0-28709 GCA_015063125.1 Thermoplasmata archaeon | reverse complement strand
TCAAAAGCCATACTTATTTATTATACAGTTTGTTAATACTATTCAAGAGTAAAAATCATAAATAGTGTTACTTAAAAATTAATTATTAATAATAAGGATGTATGGGATTCCTATCAGTATTATCGAACGAGGGTCTCGAATGTCCAAAGGAATCATCATAGTCGGATACGGAACAAGGAAAGGAAATCTAGAGGAGGTCCTGGAAACACAGGCACGCAGGCTCAGGTGCAGGGGATGGAAGCACGTGGGCATCGCTTATTTCAGGGTAAGCTCCCCCACGATCCCCGAGGCGCTGGAGGCCATGGTCGACGAAGGCGTCGATCAGATCGTCGTCCTCCCCTACTACATCGCGGAGGGAACACTCACAAGGGAGCTCATACCCGAGAAGTTCGGCATGCAGGCGGACATGGCGGAGGTCCAGTGCAAGGGCAAGACCGTCACCATCCAGATCGCTCCCGCATTCGACGTGAGCTTCTCCCTCACCGACATCATCTGCGACAAGATCGCAGATGTGAACGGAGACCAGGATTGTGGAATCCTCGTCCTCGGACACGGAACCAGGTACAAGTCCCTCACGAACATGCGCGTCGTGAAGCTCAACGCAGAGAGGCTCAGAGAGAGGGGCTATTCCCATGCTCTGCACTCGTTCAACGAGTTCTGCGAGCCTTCCATCAAGGACGTACTCAGCGAGCTGGAGAAGCAGGGAGTCAAGAGGATCATCGCGATCCCCCTGTTCATCGCAATGGGCCTGCACCTCGGAGAGGAGATCCCCGAGCAGCTGGGAATCCCTCCCTACAGCGAAGGCGGAGACATCACCGTCAACGGAAGGACAATATCGTTGTCCTACACCCGCCCGGTAGAGGCGGACAACCGTCTCACCGACCTGCTCGACAGGCAGGCAAGGCATTATCTCGGCATTCAGTGATAAGGGTGGGATATGCGCAGGATAGCGATCTACGGTAAGGGTGGCATAGGCAAATCCACGACCTCATCCAACATCTCCGATGCCCTGGCGGAGTCAGGGCTCAGAGTGATGCAGATCGGATGCGACCCCAAGGCCGATTCGACCAGCATGATCGTCGGAGGCAGGATTCCCACCGTATTGGACATCATGCGCGATAAGCCCGACAGGGAACTGGACGACATGGTCCATGTAGGTTCCCACGGAGTGCTCTGCGTCGAATGCGGGGGCCCCCGCCCCGGCACGGGATGCGCCGGAAGGGGAATCATAGCAGCGTTCCAAGAATTGGACCGTCTTGACGCCATGGACGTCTACAAACCCGATGTCATAATCTATGATGTCCTGGGAGACGTCGTGTGCGGAGGATTCGCCATGCCCATACGCAACGGCTACGCCAGGGACGTTTTCGTCGTCACATCAGGCGAGAGGATGTCACTGTATGCCGCAAGGAACATCGCCACAGCGGTCAACGATTTCAAGCAGGACGGCTACGCCAGGTTCGGCGGGCTGATCCAGAACTCAAGGGGAGTGGAGGACGAGGACCGCCTAGTATTGGAAGCAGCCAAGGAGATCGGTTCAGAGATGATCTTCAGGCTTCCCAGGTCCCCCACAGTGCAGCAGTGCGAATCGAAGGATTCCACGGTTGTCTCGGGAGCACCGGACTCCGACATGGCCGGACTGTACCGCAAGCTTTCAAAGGTGCTGCTGGACAGGTCCGATGACATATCCGGCGGAATGAAGATAGACGATTATTCGGGATGTGACGGATGCAATTGATCGGAGGCATTGTATGAAGGTATTGTTGTTGGATATGACTCACGGCGGACAGATCCTTGCACCACTGTTCAAGGCACAGGGCCACGAGGTCGCGGTAGCGGACGTCTACAGGATCGCCCCTGAGTCCATGCTGGAATCGCTCAGGTCCTTGGGAGTGGACGTATACGTTGGCAACCCCGCACCCGGCCATTACGACCTGGTCTCCATGCCCTGCCACTGCCCGGACATCTTCCTGGAGGGCTGCACATACGATCAGCGCATCTGGTATTCGCAGGCCGTCAACCGCTTCATGGATGACAAGAGGTTCAGGATCGAGGTCACCGGAGTGAAGGGGAAGACGACCACATGTTACCTCATCTCCCACATACTGGCCAACAGCGGAAGGAAGGTCTATCTCAGGTCATCGAGAGGCTCCGGCCCTTACAAGCCCGAAGGCCATGACGTCAAGGAGCTGAAGAGCATCGCCCCGCCCTACCTGTTGGACCTCCCAGAGGGAGACTACGATGTGATGGTATGCGAGGTATCCCTCGGAGGATCCGCGAAGGCGGACATCGCATGCATCACCAACCTCCTGGAGGACTACGGTATCGCGAAGAAGACCCGCCGTGCGGAAGAGGCCAAGAAGGACATCCTCACAGACAAGGTCAACATCGTCCTGGAATCAGAGAAGGATATCTGGGCGAAGTACGGGAAGCCCCTCACGACGGTCAAGAGCCGTGTAACGGTCAAGGAGTCGCCTAAGTTCGGAGAGCCTCTGAAGCTCGTCGTGGATTACAACGGAAAGCACGATGTGGAGCTGGACGGCTCATATCTAGGTCTGCAGTACGTGGAGGCCATCGACATGGCCCTGAGCGTCTGCGACGCGATGAACATCGACACAGAGAGCGTGTTCAGGGCATTGTCTACATTCAAAGGAATCCCCGGAAGGGGAGAGGTCACTGTCAGGGACGGTATCAGATACGTCATCGAACGCAACCCCGGCATCTCCCACATGTCCGTCAACCGCACCCTGAAGACGCTCGATGCGATGGGATGCCTGGACGGCGCATTGGTGGTCATCGATCCGGTGTCCAAGAAGGTCTGCGACAAGCTGGACCGCGATCTCATAGAGGGAGTCGTCGACAGCTACGGAGTAGGTCTCATCGTCACTCCGGGCGACGGAACCGAGCCGGAGATCCCTGCGGGCACCAAACTGGTGATCCGCATGACCAAGGAAGGGTACCAATGAGCGGAGTGTTCCACCCCCGTCCCAACCCCATAGTGGCCGCGATGTACACGGCCAGGGACATGAACGTGGACGTCGTGGTGATGCACGGCCCCGCAGGATGCTCCTTCATGGCCTCCAGGCCGATGGAGAACGCAGGGGTCAGGGTGGTGACCTCATCTATGAAGGACAACGACCTCATCTTCGGCGGAGGGCCCTCGTTGGAGAAGGCGCTCACCGAGGCGAAGCAGAGGTTCAATCCAAAGACGATGGCGGTCATAGGCACATGTGCCAGCACCATCATCGGAGATGATATTTCAGCAGTTATCGGCAGGGTCGATCTCGGAGATACGATCTGTTTCCCGATAGACTGCCACGGCTGCATGGACAGCAATACCGAGGGTGCGATCCGCGCCCTTAAGGCCGGAGCGAAGGCAGGGATAATCCCCTCCGATGAGGCGGACCGTCAGTCCAAGCTCCTTAAGGCCGCTACCGATCTCGAGAAGAAGAAGGGGATGGCCAGCAAGACCTACCTTTCACCTGCAGGAAGCCCCACAAAGCTGTCCGTATGCAAGAGGATAGAATCGACTCTCGAAGCCGGCGGCAAGGTCGCCGTCGTCATGGTGGCCAAGAAGGAATTGGCCTACCGCTTCGCGGATATGTTCAGCGCCGTCAACGACGCAAGGAAGAAACTGGGCGGAGAGACGTTCTTCGTCGCCAACCTCGACAGGGAGAAAGGGCTGCCCCGCATCAGGGGATACTGCGATGACATCCTGAGGGACCTAGAGGCCCAGGATGTCAAGCTGGACAGGATCGTCGGCGGGCTCGACGAGTACGCCGTCGTCGGGGACGAGATGGGAGAGGCCGTTAAAGGATTCGGACCCGATCTCACCGTTGTATTGGGCATCTGCCATGCATATCCGTTCCTGGACGAGAACTGTGTCCTCGTGACGGATCAGCCCCGTGAGCTGCAGAACTACATCCAGGAAGGATTGGCTGCAGTCGGAGAGGTCGGCAGCCACGGTCTCGTGATGGGAACGAAGAACATCATCACGCTGGAGACCGCTCAGACGCTCAGAGAGCTGGTAGGATGAAGGGATTCGTCATTGCCGGTACCGGCAGCGGTGTCGGGAAGACATCCATCACCACAGGGATAATGTCCCTGCTCTCCAAGAAGTACAAGGTCCAGGGCTTCAAGGCCGGACCGGATTTCATCGATCCCATGTATCATTCTGCGGCCACCGGGAGGCCGTGCAGGAACCTCGATTCCTTCCTCATGGACGACGACATCATACGCAATCTCGTCGGCTTCGCATCCAAGGATGCAGACGTATGCGTCGTGGAGGGTGTGAGGGGACTTTACGAGGGGTTCGCGGGGGATTCCGACCTCGGTTCCACCGCATACATCGCCAAGCTCCTCGACCTGCCCGTCGTGCTGGTCATGGACGCGGGTTCCCTGACTCGCAGCACCGCTGCGATCCTCAACGGTTTCAAGGCCTTCGATCCCGACGTGAAGATCGCCGGTGTGATCCTGAACAAGGTGTCCGGGCCACAGCACACGGATAAGCTGGACGTCACCATGTCCACCTACTGCAAGGATGTGACCGTCGTCGGCAAGATCCGCAAGGATAAGGAGAACACCCTGGGCCAGAGGCATCTAGGCCTGCACACGATAGTGGATCCCGCCAAGAGCGGCATAGGTTCCCTTGAGAGGCTGGTCGATACCGTCGACCTCGATGCTTTGATGGGGATAGCAGAGTCCACCGATCCCGATCTCCCAACCGAATCACCGTATGTCCAGAGGGATGTCGGCGCCCGCATCGCCGTTCCCTATGACGACGCCTATTGCTTCTATTACAGGGAGAACATCGAGTGCCTGGAAGCCTCCGGATTCAAGACCGAGAGGTTCAGCCCCATCGCCGGGGGCAGCCTTCCAGATGCTGACGCGGTCTACCTCGGCGGAGGATACCCCGAGCTGCATGCACAGGCCATCTCGGAGAACAGGGATTTCATGGACGGCCTGAGGAACATGTCCCTCGAGAACAAGCCCATCCTTGGCGAGTGCGGCGGGCTGATGTCCATGTGCAGGAACATGATTGACCCGGAGGGCAGAAGCCATCCGATGGCAGGAATCTTCGAATGCGATTCGGTCTTCGTCAACAAGCGCCACGGCCCCACCTATGTCATGGCCGAGGCCAATGCGAACAACCCCCTGTTCAAAGGCAGCGTTCGCGGTCACGAGTACCATTACTCCGAGGTGTCCGCCTCAGGATCCGAGACCTTCGGTTTCGATGTGAAGAGGGGGCTCGGCATAGTGGACAAGAAGGACGGCCTGGTAGTCAGGAAATCTATAGGTTCCTACATGCACCAGCATGCCCTATCCTCCGACGATTGGGCCAAGGGTTTCGTCGATAATCTCTGATTCTAAAACGAGCGAAGGTTTCCTAGTTTCCTGAGCAACTGCAGATCAGTTGAAGTCCTTCATCTCGACCCTGCCTTCCGCCAGGTCCACCACGGGCATGACGGCAGGGGTCGGGTTGAAGTTGTGGAGCTTCTGATACTCAGTCTGGCTCTGCCAGGTTGATGCATTGATCATCCTCACTCCGTTGTATTGGAATTGACCCATTCCGTGGACATGGCCGGATACGAAAATGTCCGGCACGATCTCCATGGCGAGGTAGTCCTTCTTCTCCGGTGCTAGAGCGTTCCTCTGGCCGTAGATGGGTGCGAGATGCCTTCTGATGCACATCTCCTTCATGACCTTCAGCGGGTCCTCGTAAGTAAGGTACTGGACCGAGGCGACCCAATCGTCGATGCTCTTGCCGTGGTATGTCAGGACGGTCCTTCCTTCTACGTTCAGGTACACCGGATTGCTCACCATCAGGATGTTGGAGTCGAATCCCTTTGTGAACACCGAGTTCAGCGCGGGCTGCGGCTCCGCCGGACGGGCGGCATCGTGATTGCCGGGATGGATGACCATCTTGATGTGGTCGGGGATCTCCTTCAGGTACTCGGCCAGCTTCTCGTACTGCAGGTATATGTCGGGGATGTCCAGCTCCTTGTCCTGATCCGGGAACACCCCTATGCCGTCGACGACGTCACCAGGGAAGACAAGGTAGTTGATGCCCTCCTCCGCCGCGTTCTGCTTCAGCCACGCGGTCATCTTCTTCCATTGAGGCTCCAGGAAGGTGCTGCTGCCCACATGGCAGTCGGACAGGAACGCTATCTTGGAGGTGCTGTCGCTGATCTCCCACTTGTGCGTCTTTGGGATGTCCGGTCTCACGACCTTCTCGGCAGAGATGAACCCGGTGCGCGAGTTGGACCTCCCGATGATGCCGACGACCTCGTCGCTGACGAAGATCTCCTGAGATATCTGGGAGTCCTTCGATATGAACACCTTGATCATGCCCGTCTCATCCTCCATGGACAGCATGGTATGTCCGTTCTTGGTGATCGACACTTCGTATACTATGCCTATGACGCGCACCTCCCTGTCATGGGCCATGGCCCTCTCGATGCTGATCGCCTTGCCGAAATCGTTGCGCTTCTCGATCAGCCTCTTCATGGTGAAGAACCTGGCCTTGATGTACTGGGCGAAGTCGTTCACCTTCCCTTCGCAGGTGGACTGTCCGGTGACGTCCGTGCCGTTGACGATGCTGATGTCCGAGGTGAACTTGTTCTTGGGCTTGATCTCCTTGGGGGATTCGTGCAGTATCTTGTCGCCTGCGATGCAGTCCATGATGTCCTGCTTGCTGACGAACATGGTGTTCTTGGCCAGATGGGAGAATACGGTGTTCGTGAATTCCATCGGCTCGTTGTTGGAGAGTATCATCTCCAAAGCGTCGGGCGAGAAGAAGATGCCCCTGCTTGCGGCGGCCGATAGAACCTGCTCCCTCATATCCCTTCCCCATGCGGTACGATTAGTTATTGGTTTTCGTCCGGCGCGGACGGAGGATAATCAAGTAGGAAAATGATTAGAGATGTCCGCCATCATAAAAAGACCGACATTTTTAATATGGTCAAAAAATTTTTACTATTATATAATTGACCTCTGTTTTTTCGGTGGGATCTTTATAAATTACTAAAATATTGAGTATGTTGGATTAATAATCCAAGTGATACTGTGAATAGCAAGGTACTTGCGATCGCCGTCGTTGCTATTATTGTGGTTGCAGCAGCCGCAGTTGCTGTGATGGCATTAAACAACGGAAGCGACAAGGACAAGGTAACTATCGATGCTGGAAATCTCGTTTACGGAAACGCCAACAACGATGCTTACATCAACAGTGATGATGTTTCTTTCATTCAAGATATCATCGATGGGAAGACAACATGGGATGCAGAGAAGAACCCTCTTGCCGATGCAAACAATGATGGTGCGATCACAAAGGCTGACATCGACCAGGTCAACATGATTATCAACAACAAGCCTGGAAAGGTATGGTATCAGACGTATCTCGGATGGCCTATGGAGATTACATACCCTCTCGTCGACAGGAACATTTTCGTCTCATACTGGCAGCAGGCCGAGGCAGCAGCAGTCCTCGGAATCTGGGATGATGTCAAGGTTGCAAATGCATACGTAACACAGGTCAAGACACACCAGTATGATCTTTCACACGTAGTGGAGGTAGAGAGTGTATCGACCAACAACTGGTATGATACGACATTTGCTACATTCGCTGATGAGGACATCGATCTCATTATGGTCACACCTAACCAGAACAACTATGACAAGTGTAAAGCAGGATATATGGACACGCACCCCAACTGTGAGATCTTACTGCTCTCCCACGTCGGAAGCAACGCCATGTCCGCCATGCTCACAATGGGAATTCTTTTCAACAAGGAGGACAGGGCCGAGGCGTATGCAGAATACTGTTTCGGAGCCATCAAGGACATCCAGGATAGGATCAGCAATGTTGAGAAGAAGAATGTAATGGTGACCATGACAACACCTAAGGGATCAAGGACCGCAGTATGTTGTGGAACAGCCTACGAGGGATCTGTCAACCTTATGAGCCAGATTGCTAACGTCTACACCGGAGATGCACAGACTGCATACGGACAGACAGTCAAAGATCAGCTCTGGTATACAGAGGATGCTCAGGACAAATGGGAGGTCATTTTCATGAACTACTCTTCGATAGACTGGTTCACTTGTGAAAGCCAGCAACAGTACAATGAGTACTTTGACAAGGTAGCTGCATTCTTCGAGGGAACCGAGGCATATAAGAACAACGGAATGTGCGCTATGCCTTATGTCTGCGGAGGATACGCATCCTATGCGATGGCATATTACTGTGCATGGTACCTGTACCCAGAGCTCTTCACACAGGAAGAGGCGGAGAAGAACCTCCAGTACTGGTTCGACAACTTCTGCTGTCAGGACAACACCTACTTCGGAACTAAGCAGTACACGGCGAAGAACGCTTTCATCTTCTACACCGGTGACAATTACACCACCCTTGTTCAGAAGTATCAGAAAGAGAACGCCTGAGATAACTTTGAATTAAACCTTTTCCCAAACCCTTTACATTTCATGATAACAGGCGGGTATGATGGAAGAATATGATCCGATCGAGAATGCCGTGGATAGATGGACGGCCGAAGTGGAGGTCAAGGGATACGATGAGAAGATCTCCAGTTACAACAAGTACATTCGCGCCAAATGGCTGTTCATTATCGGTAGCGCGATACTCGCCTTCGTGTGCTCCATCTATGCATTGTCTATAGGTGCGGATTATGTGTCTTTCATGGATGCAATGGAGGTCGTGTGGAATCATATCACAGGACATCCCGGGGATATGTCCAAAGACAAGGTCGAGTATGCGGTTTGGTTCATCAGAAGACCATCGGTCTGCTGTGGCCTGTTGGCTGGAGCAGGATTGGCGGCCGCCGGTGCGGTTATGCAGAGCATTTTGAGGAATCCGTTGGCCGATCCTTACACGACAGGAATCTCATCGGGAGCATCCTTCGGAGCATCCTTGGCGATGGGATTGGGATTGTCAGTGGCATCGACCGCGTTTGCGGTGGTCACCAACGCATTTATCTTCGCGTTGATCCCGATGTTCGTCATCATCCTCGTATCCAAACTGAAATCCGCATCGCCTACCACTATGATCATGGCAGGTATCGCGGTGATGTACATCTTCAATGCGGCGACGACGCTGATCAAGTTGTTCGTCGATCCCGAATCATTGTCGGCCATATATTCCTGGAGTGTAGGTTCGATCGATATCGCCGGAAAGGGAATAGCTGGTTGGGATGCGGTAACAGCTATGTTCTTCTTCGTTGTGATCGGTGTAACCGCATTGTTGTTACTCTCCCGTAAGCTCAACGTAGTCGCCACTGGGGATGAGAGTGCAAAATCATTGGGAGTCAATTCTGATCAGCTCAGGATTATCGCTCTGCTGATCGTCTCATTCCTTGCGGCCGGAGTCGTATCCTTCACGGGATTGATCGGATTCATCGGACTGGTATGTCCTCACATAGCAAGGATATTCGTTGGTTCGGATAATAGATTCCTGATTCCTGCATCCGCAGCATTTGGTGCGGCATTGCTGATTATAGCGGATATCGTCGGAAAGAGCATCTTCTACCCCACCACCATCCAGGTAGGTGTGATAACCGCGTTCATCGGAGGACCTCTGTTCCTTTACCTGATCGTAAGGCAGAAGAAGGAGGCATGGTGAGATGAGGCTCCCGGAATTCCTCAGGGACGATGTGGATAAGACTCCGCCTGATTTCAATGCGGAGCACATCATTGAGATGACTGATGTGACCTTCGGGTACAAGTCCACGAAGACCATCCTTCATGATATTTCGTTCACTATAGACAAACCAGAGTTTGTATGCATCGTGGGTCCGAATGGAGTAGGGAAGTCCACTTTGATCAAGTGCATGAATGGTCTGTTGAAGCCGTCCACAGGTATCGTGAAGATCTACGGGAAGGAGGTCAGGACCTATGCGCTGAAGGAACTTGCCAAGGTTGCTGGCTATGTTCCGGTCAAGACCAATGATTTCAGTGTGCTTTCTGTTCTCGATACGGTGTTGATAGGAAGGTATGCTCATCAGTCCTGGAAGACCAAACCGGAGGAGGTTGCGATGGCCTACAAGGCCTTGGAGGCATTGGAGATGCAGGATTATGCCATGGAGAAGTTCAACGATCTATCCGCGGGACAATATCAGAAAGTATCCATCGCAAGAGGATTGGTCCAGGAGCCGAAAATACTCATTTTGGATGAGCCGACATCGAATCTGGACATCAGGCATCAGATATACGTCACTGCATTCCTAAAGAAGCTGTCCGCTAAGACGGGGATGACTATCATTATGATAAGTCATGATCTGAATCTGGCGGCGAAGTTCGCTGACAGGGTGATTGTGATGGAGGCACCAGGAAAGATACACAGCATCGGTACACCGCAAGAGGTGTTTACCGAGAAGATGATATCAGAGGTGTACAACGTGAAGTGCAGGGTGGAGGATGATGGTGGAACCCCGCACATTGTTCTGCAGTATGTGAAGTGATGAGGATTCTAACTTTTGTGCAGGCCAGCATCAGAAGGTATCACTGTCCAGGGGTTTGGTGCAGGAACCCAAGCTCCTGCTGCTGGACGAACCCACATCGAATTTGGACATCAGGCATCAGGTGTATGTATCCGCTTTCCTAAAGAGACTCTGCGATAAATCCAAGACGTCAGTTCTGATGATCAGTCACGATCTGAACCTGGCATCGAAGTTCGCCGATTGCGTCATAGTCATGGGGCCTCCCAGGGTGCTTTACGACATCGGTACGCCGCAGGAAGTGTTCACGAAGGAGATGATCAAGGACGTCTACAACGTGAACTGCAAGGTCATAGACGACGACGGGTCACCGCACATAATATTGGAGTCAGTGGGATGAATCCCGGCAAAACCGTTTTTATGCTCCATTCCGATGCAATCGCATGACCTCAGTGACGATCGAGTGCCTGGTGAACCCCAGCGAGGACGAGGAGAAGGTCGAAGCGGCGATATTGTCGATCTTCCCGGATGCTGAATTGGAACGCACCTCCAAGGGATACAAGGGGACCGCGACCATCGACCATTTCTCGAAGATGATCCGCAGGCAGAAGATCCTCGACGCCACACGCGGCGTCATGCTGAAGAACAGGCGCGGGGACAAGACTTGGGTGAACCTGAACAAGCAGGTCGCCACCGTAGGTAAGATATCCTTCGCCGACAAGAACCCCGTCCTCGGTGCGATAGAGGTCTGCATAGAGGACGATGACATAGAGGGACTCATCGACATCGTCGCACCAGTGACGGTCAACGGCGAGGAAGTGAGGATATGATCGGGATCTCCTGCACATCGTTCTCCTCCGATTCCCCGCAGAAATGGCTGGACAGGATCGTGGGCAACTTCGATCTGTGGGAGATCTTCTCCGAGGCCAGCCACAGCATAGTGTACAACTTCAACGAGTTCTCGGAACTACTCCCGTCCTACGACCTCAGCTATTCCGTCCATGCGCCGATATGCGACATAAACATCGCATCCATCAGCGGACCTGTCAGGGAGGCCTCCATGAAGGACACCCTGGACACCATCGTGGCGGCGAACAGGCTGGGCATCGACAGGGTCACCGTCCATCCCGGGCTGTCGTCCATGTCGGTGCATGGCATAGAGGATAGGTATCTTGTCCACGCAAAGGAATCCATGAAGGCCCTCGACAAGGCTCAGGCCGAGTACGGGGTGTCCGTCGCGATAGAGAACATGCCGGTCATGTACTTCTTCCTCGGACGCACCGCATCCGAGCTCAGCGATATCGTGGACGGTACCGATCTCGGGATCTGTTTCGACATCGGCCATGCCAACACCACCGGCCAGATCGATGCCATGATCGATACCTTCGGGGACAGGATAACGAACATCCACATCCACGACAACTGCGGCGAGAAGGACGAGCACCTGACCATCGGTCAGGGAAAGATAGATTTCGAGAGGGTCCTCTCGAAGCTCAAATTCTACAAGCGCAACTTCGTCATAGAGTCCAAGAACTACGAGTCCGCAGAGGAGTCTCAGTACATATTGGAGCCCATGTTGTCCTGAGGGGGATCCTCTGGAGGCTCATCCTTCTTGAATCCGGTATTGGACATCGTCTTCAGGTGCTTGATGCCGTACCATGTCTTGACGAACATCACAGGCAATGTCAGGACTCCGAATATCAGAATGAGCAGGAACGGCAGAGTGAACCAGAAATCAGCTGCTATCAGCCAGACCGCGAAGAAGTCGTTGATCAGGTGAACCAGGATTGTCACATGGATTCCGAACCTCATGAACAGGTATCCGAACATCAGGCCGCCTAGAAGGACGGTGAAGGGTTTCCACCATCCCCATCCGCTCGCATGAGCGTATGCGAAGATGATCGATGAGACGATCATGAGGATAACTGCTGCTCTCGACACTCCGAATCCGCCGAACGGGTACTTCCAGAAGTCCTTCTGCCTTCCGGCGATGGCGATTATCATCATGGGGATGCCCATGAGCACCATGCGGAAGACTATCTCCTCCCATACGCCTGCGAAGGAGTATTCATAGAGGGCCTCTGTGAAATCCAAATTGGCCAGTGGGTCGGGGACCTTCACGTCTGCCCCAGCGAGCTGCAGCAATACGATTATTGCCGATTCCAGCACAAGGGTGGAGCCGAACAGGACACCGATCCAATACAATGGTGTCTTGGAAGCCCTCTCTACGTACTTGTCACCGCCTTTGAAGAATTCCTTGGAATCGATGATCACCATGATCAGGCTGGCGATGGAGCAGACTCCTATGAATGCGAAGAGGATCTGCACCTGCAAGGGCTCCAGCGTCATGAACTTGACCATCTCCCAGAAGAAGAGATAGAGAACGTCCTGTCTGGTCCCGGCGTACTCCATGGTTGTACCGAAGTAGTACAGCATGAGGCCGATGGACGCTATCGCGAAGATCAGGAACAGCCATGCTCCGGGGAAGGGCGTCTTCTCGAGGATCGGGTGCCTTCCCTCCGGAGGCTTGACGCGGTAATCAGCTATTGGTGCCTCCATGGCGAAGTTGGCACCGCATCTGATGCAGAACTTGTAGCCCAGCGTCTTGCACCTCTCGCAGTCGTTGCACACCATCCCTTCTCACCTCAGCAATTCAAGCACGCCATCGACGCGTTCCACCTCGATGACGGCCAGTAGGTTATCCTTGTAAATCGCGATGTCTTTTATCTCTTTTGCGATGTGTTCCTCGCGTTTCCTGGAAAGAGTACCGTATGATTTGAGCGTAGAATTGACGAACGCATCCCATTGCTTGGCCAGCTTCTCCGGTGTGCTGCCGTCGAAGATCCTCTTCATGCCCTTCTTGGCGATGCCGTGCTCTTTCACGAACTCCAAAGCTCCGACGGTGTCGCAGTAGAGGTCGGTGAACTCCGAATCGTTCATGTCCAGAGGTATGCACAGGTTCCCCGTTTCGGTCACCAGATCGATGAACGTGTACATCGCCGGTGACGGTATCTCCACCTCGCCGAACCTCTCCATGTGCTTCGCATAGACCATGTCCAGCTCGCTGACGTCGAAAACGTCCTGGATGTTGCGGCGGTTCTTCAGGCACTGTATGCCTTCGATGCTCAGCGCGGCGGCGTAAGCATCATGCTCCGAGAATTCTCTGCGGACCGTGTCCGCCTCTGAAACAAGACCGTTGACGACAGGGATGATGTCCACCCTGCAATCCCCCACATCGAGGGAGATCATCTCTTCGTTCTCCTCTCTTCCACCAGATCTGTGAGCTCGTTGGGCTCGTCGATCTTTTTCAGCTCCTCGTTGGAGACGATGGCGGTGTTGTTGATGTTGTCCCTCTCGCGCTTCTTCTCCACGATGAGGACCGAGAACCTGTCCATGATCCTGGACAGCTCAGAAGCGACTATGGCGCGCTCCATGACCTTCTCCTCGTCAGAGCCCAGGCTCGTAAGCATCAGCGCCTTGTCGTTGGTCGAGACCGCTTCGAACGGGCTCCTCACGACGGGCCTGACGTTGAATCCCAGAGACGAGAGCTGCTGCAATGCGAATGTGCCTTCCAATGACTGGGGAGCCTCCCTCTGCTCTTCCAGGCGCTCCTTGCTCTTGAATGTGAACGGGTCTATCGGCTCGATGATCGGCAGCTCCAGGAACTCCTCCATGCGCAGAGCCGCATCGATCATGGCCCCCATACCGGACTCGTACATCTGGATGGTACGCCTCGAGACCCCTGCGGTCTCCGCCAGGACTCCCAGGCTGATGCCTCTGGCCTCCCTTGCGGCCTTCAGCATCTCGCTGTCCAATCTCACGTACAGTCCGCCGGGAGCTGCGAAGATGTAGGGCGGAGCCTCATCCAGAAGCAGGTCGGCCAGCGTCTCGTTGGAGACGATAGAAATGTTGAATCTCGAATAGACGATCCCGGGCTCCAATGCTCCGGAACTGGAGCGCTCTCCCGTGACCATCGGTGTGGCCCCGAGCGATTCCGCCAGGACCTTCATCTCATCGGCGTTCTCCTTCGAGAACGCGTCGATGTTGCTGAGGACCTTGATGATCAGCACCTGCTGGTCCCTTCTGGCCACGATATCGAAGCATATGCCTCTCAGCGTGAGTGCGGAGGAGACGTCGAACCCCGCTTTCGCAAGTATCGCGCGGGTCGTGTTGATCAGTTCCATCCGGTCCATGTTCCTAGATGGGTTTTCACTTCTATAAACCATTTCTCGAAAATTTTCGGGCGGGCGGTAGCCCGCCCTGTTGTTCTGTCTCACTGGAGACCGCTGTATTCGCTCAGCTTCTGCCTGGATTTGGGACCGAATTTATCGATGGACTTGTTGAAGTCCTCCATGCTCACCTTGCAGGCTGCGATGTCCTCATCGGTAGGGGCCTCGCCTTTGGCGACAAGCCTCCTCACCGCGTTCATGACCGCCTCGTTGCATATCGCGGATATGTCAGCTCCGGTGCAGCCTTCGGTGCGCTGAGCCAGATCCTCCAGGTTAACATCCTCTTCCATGGGCCTTCCCCTGGTGTGGATGCCGAATATCGACTTCCTCGATTCGAGGTCCGGGGGCGCGATGTAGATGGACTTGTCGAATCTTCCGGGCCTCAGCAGAGCGGGGTCCATTATGTCCGGCCTGTTCGTCGCGGCGATGACCACCACGTCGTTCAGTCCTTCCAGGCCGTCCATCTCCGTCAGCATCTGGGAGATGACCCTCTCGGTGACATTGCTGTCGCCTCCGGTTCCCCTCTCCGGCGCTATGGAGTCTATCTCGTCCATGAAGATCACGCAAGGCGATGCCTGCCTGGCCTTCCTGAACGTCTCCCTGACGGCCTTCTCGGATTCACCGACCCATTTGTTGAGGAACTCCGGCCCTTTCACAGAGATGAAGTTCGCCTCCGACTCCGTCGCCACCGCTTTGGCAAGCATGGTCTTTCCGGTTCCTGGGGGACCGTAGAGCAGTATTCCCTTCGGGGGTCTGGCGTTCATATGCTCGAACACCTTGCCGAACTTCAGCGGCCATTCGACCGCTTCCTTCAGCTCCTGCTTCGCATCCTCCAGAGCTCCGATGTCCTCCCATTTGACGTTGGGCTTCTCGATCAGGACCTCCCTCATGGTTGAAGGCTGCATGTCCTTCAGGGCGTTCTTGAAGTCGTCCTTGGTGACGACGATGCTGTTGAGCACCTCGATAGGCGTGTTCTCGGCCTCGACATCGTCCTTCAGCACCCTCCTCAGCGCGGTCATCGCCGCCTCCTTGGTCAGCGCCGATATATCCGCACCAGCGTATCCGTGAGTCTTGTCGGCAAGCCAGTTCAGGTCGACGTCCTTGTCCAGAGGCATTCCCCTTGTATGGATCTGGAGGATCTCCAATCTGCCGTCCCTGTCGGGGATGCCGATCTCGATCTCCCTGTCGAACCTTCCGGGTCTCCTAAGGGCCTCGTCTATGGCGTTGGGCCTGTTGGTAGCTCCGATGACAACGACCTTTCCTCTGGAGTTCAGTCCGTCCATCAGCGACAGGAGCTGGGCGACTATGCGCCTCTCCTCCTCACCGCTGACCTCGTCCCTCTTGGGGGCGATGGAGTCTATCTCGTCGATGAAGATGATGCTGGGCGAGTTCTCCTCAGCCTCCTTGAAGATCTCCCTCAGCTTGCCCTCGGACTCTCCGTAGAACTTGCTGACGATCTCAGGTCCGCCTATGGACATGAAGTTGCTGCTCGTCTCTCCGGCGACCGCCTTGGCCAGCATGGTCTTTCCAGTTCCTGGGGGACCGTGGAGAAGCACACCTTTCGGAGGCTCAACTCCAAGCCTCTTGAAGAGCTCGGGATGCTTCAGCGGAAGCTCCACCATCTCCTTGACCTTCCTGACGGCATCGCCCAGTCCTCCGAGGTCGTCGTAGGACACGTTGGGGATGTTGCCGTCGTCCGCAGGCTTGTTCGTGATCTTGACCTTGGTATCCGGAGTGATGACTGTGGCCACGCCTGTCGGCGAGAAGGACTTCACCACGAAGGCCATCTTGTTGCCCATGACGTTGATGGGAACGGTGTCCCCTTTAGACATAACCCATCCTTCGAAGAGCTGCCTGAGGTGGTCCTCGCCTCCCTGGAGCCTGAGCTCGCCAGAGGGTGCGAACGTGATCTTCTCTGCGCCCTGGACGGTGATCTTCTTCACCGATACGCGGTCGTCGGCGGTCACGCCGGCGTTCTTCCTGGTGAGGTTGTCGAGTCTGATGACTCCCTTGTTGGCGTCCTCAGGGTATCCGTCCAGGATCTTGACGGCGGTCTTCTTCGCACCGTCGATCTGGACGATGTCCCCTACCTTGATGCCGAGCACCGTCATCAGCTCGGAATCCATTCTTGCTACTCCCCTTCCCGATTCGCCGGGTTTCAGTTCTGCGACCTTAATCGCCTTCTCGTTGACCATCTTCAGTCCTCCTCAGTGTTATTATCGATCATCTCGTCCAGTTGCCTGTAGAGCTCCTTCCTTCTCTCCGGGTCCTCAACCGAGCGTATCGCCTGGTTGATCCCGTTCATCACCGAGTTGCGCTCGTCCATCAGGGCAGCGCGCTCCCGGTCCAGCTCTGCGATCCTCGAATCCAGTTCCTTCAGCTGCTCCACCGCCTTCTCCGTGTCGCTGATATCAGTCTCCTTTTCATCCTTCCCGCCGGAGGAAATTAGGCGGGCGGTGAACATGTTGTCGTGGAGGTCGATCATCAGCGTGAACTGCCTGTTGGGCACGTACACGGTCCTGGTCGGACCCATGGAGCTCTCCTCGGGATAGCTTATCAGCATCCCCGTCTGCTCCATAAGAGCCAGATTCTTCATGACGGCCTGTTGGCTCACGCCAAGCTCCTTGGATAGCTGCAGAGGATAGCTCGGTTCCCTGGTGAGGTATTCGAGGATCCTCCTCCTTGTCGGATTCTCTATTATCGATAGCAGTTCGTCTATGTCCGTCATGTGGATCACTCAGTTGTTAACCGTTGGTTCACTAGTTGATGATAGAACAGAACTTCTATAAAAAGATAACTAAATATCGTTCTCGATGACGAAACAAGGCGGACACCTTTCCGCCCTGGCCTACAATTATAATAACTCGGAAATCTACACACTTCCGATGAAAGGGGAACTAGCGGACGATTACGTCATCGTGAAGGACCAGACCGACGGCAACCACCTGTACGGCAAGGGCAACTACGGCTACCCGCGCAGCGGCGGCGGTGTCGACCTGGACCTCTTGGAGGCGACCCTCCTCACGGAGCTCGGCAAGCTGGAGGTCCTGGACGAAGGAAGGAAGCTGTCCTTCGAGGAGATCTTCAAGCTCTCGTCAGATATCATCGACGGTTTCGATATCCTCTACATCGTCTACAGGGACATCAGGTTGGGAAGGGGCCTGGTCGTCAAGCAGGAGACCGGCAACTACGATCTATCGGTCTTCGGCGCCGGCAAGAGGCAGTCCAATTCTCGTCCCGCATACATGCTCAGGGCGGTCTCCGAAAGGAGCGTCCTGGACGCCTCCGAATCCTTGGAAGGGACCAAGGAGACCAACGATAGGAGGAAGAACCTCCTGTACGGCGTGGTCGACGAGGAAGGGGACGTGACATACTACAAGCTCCATGTCAAGGATCCCGCAGGGAAGGTCTTCCCAACGGATGTGAAGGGTCATGCTGACGGGGTTCTGGTGAGCGACCGCGTGTTCATCTTCCAGCAGGAGCAGTGCGGCTTCCTCCACGACTACGGGTTCTTCGGAAAGCTCATCAACGGTATCTATCAGCTGTCACTGGTCGAGGCCTGCTATCTGGTCGGGAAAGGAAAGCTGACAGTGAAGGACGAATCCGGGACAGAGATGGATTACGACGATCTCTTTGAGTACGGCTTCAATGAGCAGGATGAGTTCGAGAACCGCCTGAAGGTCTATACCGACCTTAGGGAGAGAGGTTTGGTCGTGAAGGCCGGCTTCAAGTACGGCACCCATTTCAGGGTCTATCAGGACGATCCGGACGATTGCCATGCCAGGTTCCTGGTGCATGCCGTCCCTTACGAGGTCACCAAGATGTGGCCCGATATCTCCAGGACAGTCAGGCTGTCCGGCGGAGTCAAGAAGGAGATCCTTTTCGCCATGGTTCAGGGCAACTCTGTTCACTATCTGGAGTTCGAGTGGTATAAGCCCGGTCTTCTGCCAGGAAAATGAAGTCATATGGGCGGTTAGGAGGCTCTGAGCCCTTCTTCTAAAGGGGTCGACCTTTCGAGCCTCCGACATCATTCAGCCGATGTCAAGCTTTTTCTACGCCGATGGTTTATGACCATTCGATAACGATGGTCAATGGACCCACCGTTATAGTTAGCCGGAATCCGCCTTGCGGACCGCGACTAAGGTTAGTAGAAAATATATTTCCACCCCCTGTCAGTCCCCCGGGGTCGACACCCTGATAGGACTTTAGTCCGTTTGTACCGGACTGAAAGTCCGGGAACCGGCAGGGGGTGTTCCCCGAATCATTACTTAATTGTAGGCCCGAAAGTCAGCATGACTTCTACATCGGGGGCCCTCATCCAAGCCGTAGCGGAGGATCTCGTTGTACCTCGAGTTGGCCTCTTCCCCTTCTTTCTTCCTCTTCCATGCATCTATCTCTATGCGGATCGCGATCATCTCGTCCACTATCGTCTCGGGGCTATCAGGTCTGGCCTTCTTCAGATAATATCTCATGCGGCGTATCGCCTGGGGAGAACCGAGGCCTTTGGCGATCTCCGTTCCGAACTCCTCCGGGAATCCGAGATCGATCATCGTTACAACGAGACCATCCTTGGCCGTGGCCCATTCCCTCCGGGCTCTGTCGACAGCCAAAGAAGATGAAATGACCCCATAATCTCTTGGTATTGAATACGCAATATAATCAACTTAGATATGATTTTAAACGAGGGTTTTCTAGGTTGTGTCTTGCAGATACAGTTAAGTAATATCAACTAAAGCTTCCAGGGCACAAAAAAGTGCAATGGAGGAATATAATTGGTTTCTAAAACAGAAACACAAAAACTAAAAGATGCTTTGATTTCGTGCAAAGTTCCTGATATCGGAAAGGCAGTCGATGAGGCTCATGCAGCTGGAATGTCTGCCGATGAGATTATCAACACACTCGGCGCAGCAATGTCTGACGTCGGAGTTCTGTTCGAGAGGGGAAAGCTGTTCCTGCCCCACGTACTCAGTGCGGCAGCAGGAATGAAGAACGCCATGAATGTTCTCGATGCTGAGCTCAAGGCCGGTGCAGGCGCCGGACAGAGCAAGGGAACTGTAGTTATGGGTACAGTCGAGGGAGACGTTCACGACATCGGAAAGTCGATCTGCTCTACGATGCTCCAGTGTGCAGGATTCGAGGTACACGATCTCGGAAGGGATGTGCCCCTCAAGAACTTTGTTGAGGAGGTCAAGGGCGGCTGCAAATTCTGCGGAATGTCTGCACTCATGACCACCACCATGACCGGAATGAAGACAGTAATTGACAACCTCAAGAGCGAGGGACTCCGTGACAAAGCCATAGTCATGGTCGGCGGTGCGCCTGTCACACAGGGATATGCAGACAAGATCGGAGCAGACATCTATGGAGAGTCCGCTTCAGAGACCACCAAGAAGGCGGGAGCCATTGCTTCAGATTGAAGGTGATTAAGATGACAGAGTATTACACCAGGATGGGTGACGGCAAGAGGGTCCTGCTTTCCAAGCAGCAGATTCTCGACGACATCCACAACGGAACCGCGGATGCGGCCGATATGGCAGACATCCCTCAGTTAGACGCGAACGACCTCGAGCACATCGCCGAGATCATCATGTGTCAGGACAGGGTCGTAGGAGTAGAGCCCGGCCAGGAGGTCGTCCTTTCGTACGATATCGGACAGCTGGACTTCACAGGAGACAACGGAAACTCTGGAAACGGAGTCGACATGGGAAGGCTCGAGGCAGCACTGCTGCACGAGAGGGCACTTGGAGCCGACACATTCGAGCTTGCCCACTCGGACTATTCAGTCAAGCCTGTCAAGCCCATCATCTCCATGGAGATGCAGACCATGGAGGAGATCCAGGCTGAGATCATCGCACCGTTCTTCTACGGAGCTATGCCCAACCAGGGACTCTACTACGCCCCCGACGGACCCTACGGAAACCCCGCAGACCTCATGAGGGAGTTCAAGATCGAGGAGTCCATGCAGCAGTCCGAACTGGCTTCTCAGCACGTCACAAGGGATATCGAGTACGTTGCAACAAGGCTCCAGGCAGCCGGATCCGATGGATTCAATTTCGACACAACCGGTTCCGCAGGAGATGCGGACTGCGTCGGAACACTCAACGGAGTCAAGATCCTGAGGGAGCAGTGCCCCGAAGCATACATCCAGGTCGGTTTCGCCGGAGAGTCCATCATGGGAATCCATGGATCCATCGAGTTCAACGGAAAGCCAGTTGCCGGAATGTACCCCCACCAGTACGTTCACATTGCTGCTGAAGCAGGCGCCAACGTGTGCGGAACAGTCGTCAACACCAACACAAGCAAATCCTTAGCATTCAACATCGCAAGGGCCGTGACATTCACTAAACAGGCAGTCAAGGAGTCCCCCATACCTATCCATTCTGATATGGGAATGGGAGTCGGAGGAATCCCGATGTGCGAGACGCCCCCGATCGACGCAGTATCCAGGGCCAACAAGGCAATGGTCGAGATCGCCGGTGTCGACGGTGTATAGGTCGGAGTTGGAGATCCTGCCGGAATGGACCTCCCCCACTTCATGACATCGGGAATGGGAGGAATCAGGACCACCGGGGATCTGATTTCGAGGATGGAGTTCGGAAAGAACATGAGGATCAAGGATGCAAAGGAGTACGTCGCGAAGAAGCTCGGCGTGACAACCGTCGACCTTGCGGACGAGTTCGTTATGAGGGACCTCCGTGAGGAGCTCGGAATCGGAATCGTCACCGGAGTGCCCGGAGCACCCCGCGGAATCGCAGCCAAGATGAACATCGAGAACCTTCTCGACATCAAGATCAACAGCTGTGAGAAGTTCCGCGAGAAAACGCAGAAACGCTGATAAACGATTTACAGGGAGGATCCGCGCTCCCGAGTTTCATTAGGAAGGTTTTTCTTATGTCTGAAGAAATCAATCAATCGCAAGTCTCCGTCAATCAGTTGGAGCGTACTGTCAGCTGGAAGGATGGGATGTTCGTTGCGCTCGGTGTACCTCTTCTGATTCTGCCTGGACTCTATGACGTCGGATCCATGATATGGGCCCTCTGTATATTCACTTGGACAGTTGGGGTCATACAGGGATTCGTGCAGAACATAGCATATGCCGAGATGGTTACTGCAATCCCTCAAGCTACCGGTATACCTGGTTGCGTTCAGACCATATTCAAGTCGAAGAACGTGGAACCTGGAAAGATCGATAAAAGCAAATTCATAGGCGCATTTGCCTCATGGTGTTATTGGTTCGCCTGGACGCCTGTAGTCTATATTTTCTCCGGGCTTATTGTCGAATACATCGGAGTCATGTTCAACCTTGAACTGGGAAACTGGGAATACGTCGGTCTGAGCATGGCTACGATCATAGCCGTCGTTACAGCGATGTATGCGCTCGGGTCCCGCGGACTGGAAGGAGGGGGGAAATTTGCTCTCATTCTGGCCATTGTTTCACTGATCCCCATTATAATCATCCTGTTCGGAGATCTAGGTAACTTCAATATGGAAAACATTTCCGAAGCCTGGCAGTTCCCTGTATATGGACAGGACGGCGTCATGTCCGTGATATTGATTCTTGGATGTTTCGGATTGGGCCAATGGTCATCCTGTGCCTGGGAAACCGCAGCCATTTATGGCCCGGAATACAAGAATCCTGGAAAGGATGTGCCCAAAGCACTGTTCGGATGCGGAACCATCTGTTTACTGATGTACTTCCTTGTGCCGTTCCTGATGTACGGTGAAATCGGACAATCCGGTGTCGAGTCGGCAGGATATCACTCATTGTATCCTATCGCCATCGAAGCATTCGGAGAGATCGGAGGAATAATTGCATTGGTTGTTCTGATTATCGCGATGATCCTAATCATTCAGACCGGGTATCTCGGATCCTCAAGGTCCCTGTACTCCATGGCAATAGAGGGTAACTTGCCCGAATGGTTCGGAAAGCTCAACAGTCGCGGAATGCCGACGAACGCCATGATTTTCGTTTCCATCTTCAACTCGTTGCTGATGTTCATCCTGTGCGTGCTTCCGATTCTTGGAGCGGAGGCCTCGGTAATGACCGTTCTGTCCGCATCAGCGATGGGGTATTCCATAGCTAATTTCGTGGCCCTGTACGCTTTCGTAAAATCCAGAAGAGATCCGGAGTTCAAGGATATCCCCAGACCTTTCAAAGCGCCTGGATTCTACACGTACGTAGGTATAATCATGTGCTGCCTGCAGATAATTATGCTTATCTGTCTGGTCTATTGGAGTTACGTCGCTTCCAACGACAGTATATTGCCTACCGTGCTCGGAGCTATCATCCTTCTCTGTTTCATACCGATTTGGTACTCTGTTCAGAAGAGGCCGACAACGCCTGAAGGACTCCACTGAAACATTACAAACGCAAATCCGGGGTCGGGAGGCCCCGGTTCACCCAATCAAAAGAGGTTCACCATGAATATTCGCAGATATCTTCCAACCATATGCGTTGCAGGAGCAATCCTGGGCATAGTTGCAATTACTCAGCTTTGGATTCATTACGTTGATGGGTATGATTGGATTTTGGATAGTACTGGTCTAGATCTTCTGGGTTCATCCCTCGCCGGTTTCCAGAAATTCATCCCCCTCATTGTGGCCATCATCTCCGTAGTGTCCGTAGCATTTGCAGTGTTGGCCATGTCTGCCAACAGATTCTGGTATGGGATATTCATCTGCATGTTGACCGGTGTTTTGATAATGGTTCTTACGTCGGTATTCGTAATGTGGGAGTATGAAGGATTGAAAATGATCCATTTCGCAGACATAGGAATATGGCTCTCATATGCATCTGGAGGGATCATCATGATCGGAGCGGCATTGCAATATTCGGGAATGTTCCTGAAGAATGCAAAGGCCAGGTAAGATACATTTTGATCTCGATTCAAGTCTAACGGATCGATGTATTCAGCAGCCTGATGTTGATTGAGAACCTGGCAAGCGACAACCTCCCGTTTGCATAAGCTTTGGATCAGTAGCCGATGCGCTCATAGCTTGAACCGGCGTTCGTTTTCGTCAATAAAAGAAGGTCGGGGGAAATCCCCCTGAGTTTCACATTCACTCCTTGTCCTTAGTGACGGCTTCCTTCGCCTTACCGAGAGCCTTCGAGATCCAGAAGGTCATGATAACGGCCAGGATTGTCACGATGATGGCATACACCAGGCTTCCCCAGATCGTTCCGTCGTCGTTGGGGAAGATCATGGCGATGGCCGCCTTGATGGTCTCGTTCCATGCCAGAGCTGCGACGAGTCCGAAGGCTGCGGTGATGAGGGCTGCGAATGTCTCAAGTAGCTGGACTTTGAGTTCTCCTGCCATGGTTGGGGTATTGAATTGGCGGTATTAACGCATTGCGAATTCAGAATACATTTACTCCAATGAACCGTTCAATCGTAAATATTGGACCTATGTCCGATCTCCACTAACAAGATTACAAGTTTCCCTTTATCGATTTTGCTGATGAGTCTGTAGCCCCCTATCCTGTATCTCCATAGTCCTGCCTTATCACCCGTAAGTGCTTTTCCAGATGCAAACGGATCGTCTGTACCCTCGAGATGCTTTGTAATCCAATTGAGTATCATGGTCCTTGTGTAACGGTCCATTTTTCTGAGCTGCTTAACAGCATCCTCAGTGTACTCGACGGAATAAATCACTCTTCATCACCAAACATCTTCAGAACTTCTGAGTGAGAATAGGTCTTAGGATTCTCGAGGTATTTTCTATACGCTGTTTCTCCTACAGCAATATCATACTCATCCTCGATTTTTTCAAACAGAGCTTGTTTGAAAGCCTCTCCCATAGAAACGCCTGTCAAGGCCGCATATCTTCTTGCAAGGAGTTCTTCCTCTGCAGTCAGTCTTATTGAGAATGCCATTAGATCACCAACGATGTGTAGTACGTTGTACTATTTATATGGCTGTTGTGATTGTTTTGATTTCATACATCTGACCTGACTTTGATATATCTTCGAATCCAGTACCCTAATGGATTGATGTATCATGTCCGACACCATCGAGCACAAATGCCCAAACTGCGGGGCGACGGTAACATTCGACGCCGGCACGCAGAAGGTGGTGTGCGAATACTGCGGATGCAGCTACGACCCTGCGGAGTTCATACCTTCCGGCGGGGACGTAAGACCGGATGCGGACAGCATCGAGCTCCCCATGAACGGCGGAGAGCAGTGGTCCGAGGATGACGACGTCAGGGAATACTGCTGCAACTCCTGCGGAGGGGAGATCTACACCGAATCCACAACGTCCGCCACGATCTGTCCTTTCTGCGGCAGTACCGTAATCCTCAGGGGGCGTCTCACGGGCTCCCTCATGCCTGACAAGGTCATACCGTTCAAGCTGTCCAAGGAACAGGCGCTGAACGAGATGCATTCGTTCATAGGCAAGAAGAGGTTCGTACAGAAGGGGTTCGTGAACCTCAGCGAACTGGAGGAATCCAAGGGGGTGTACGTCCCTTATTGGATATACGACCTGGAATTGGACGTCGACCTAGAATACACCGCTATGAAGCAGCGTACCCTCATCCCGGGAAAGAACGGGGATGTCGTGGAGCAGAGATTCTTCTGTATCAGGAAAAAGGGATCAATATCTTTCGACCGTGTTCCTGCCGACGGTTCCTCGAAGATGCCGGATGACCTCATGGAATCTTTGGAACCCTTCGATTCGGAGGAGGCAGTTGATTTCAGGACTGCTTACCTTTCCGGCTACGTGGCGGACAAGTACGATATCGCCCAGGAGGATGTTGCTCCGAGGATCCGCGAGCGCGTCTGCGAGGAGGTGGACGACAGGTTCAGAGGGACCATCACGGGATACGACGAGATCACCATGAACGGGTCGTCGATAGACGCGAAGAGGTCCGGGGTGGACTATGTCCTGTATCCAGTCTGGCTCTTCAATCTGAGATGGAACGAAGAGAAGTTCACTTTCGCTGTGAACGGTCAGACGGGGAAGGTCGCGGGGGACCTGCCACCCAGTAAAACTAAGATGGCAGTTGCGAGTCTGGCGTTGTTCTGTGTGCTGTGGATAGCATCTTGGCTGCTGTTCAGTCCCGGCGCATCTCTGGACGAGATAATAGATGCCATGACATACGTCACATTGTTCTGCATCATGATCGCCGTGATCGTTTACGAATCGTTAAAGGACGGACTGAAGTCGGTGGAGAAGAGGCACGGTTCCGAGTACTACTATCGCGAAGGGAGCATGGACATCAGCGATGAGAGCGAGGAGTTCCTTTACAAGAGGATAACGACCGACTGAACCGTGAACGGTCACTCGTTCGACGGATTGAACTCGATAGAAGAGAAGGGCCGTGAGGCCCTTGTATTGTTTTCAGAGCTGGATCTCGATACCGAGCTTCTCGGTGAGCTCCTTGTACCTGTTCCTGATGGTGACCTCGGTCACTCCAGCGACATCGGCGACCTCCCTCTGCGTCCTGCGCTCGTTGCACATGATGGACGAGATGTAGATCGCTGCTGCAGCGACACCGGTGGGTCCCCTTCCGGAGGTGAGCTCCTTCTCGGAAGCGTCCTTCAGGATCTCCGCGGCCTTCGTCTGGACCTCTCCGCTCAGCTTGAGCTCGGAGCAGAACCTCTGCACGTAGTCCTGGGGCTTGGTGGGCATGAGCTTCAGCTTGAGCTCGCGGGTCATGAAACGGTAGGTCCTTCCGATCTCCTTCCTTCCCACACGGCTGCTGTTGCCCACTTCGTCGAGGGTCCTGGGAACACCGCACTGCCTGCATGCTGCGTATAGCGATGCAGCGACGACTCCCTCGATGGACCTTCCTCTGATGAGGTTCTTGTTGACCGCTTTCCTGTAGATCATGGCGGCGGTCTCCCTGACATTCCTGGGGAGTCCCATCGCCGAGGCCATCCTGTCCAGCTCGGACAGGGCGAACGCCAGGTTCCTCTCGGTAGCGTTGGATACACGGATCCTTCTCTGCCATTTCCTGAGCCTGTACAGCTGTGCCCTGTTCCTGGTGGGGATGCTCTTTCCGTAAGAGTCCTTGTTCTTCCACGAGATCTCTGTCGAGAGTCCCTTGTCATGGATAGTGTAGGTCATGGGTGCACCGGTACGCGCCCTCTTCTCTCCCTGCTCCACATCGAAGGCCCTCCATTCGGGACCCTGGTCGATGAATTGGTCGTCGAGGACCAGACCGCAGTCCTCGCAAAGGAGCTCTCCCCTCTCGTAGTCACGTACGAGATGGTGGCTCCCGCACTCGGGACAGACCTCGATTTCTTCTGCTCCTTCCTTTGTCTTTACCATGTTTGTTTCCCCCTGTGGTATAAAGGTCGGTTCCTTTCTCTCCACCCGTGGGCTTGGACTTGGGTTCAACGGACGCGTAAGGGCCGGACACAGGCCCGAACACCCTCTTCACGACACCGATCTTGTTCTTTTCGGCATCGTATACGACATCTCCGATCTCGGGTAAACCGGTGCATTTGACGACCAATTTCCCTTCGGTCGTTATCTCCTGCACACTTCCCAAATAATCCATAGTCATTCCGCCTGGGTATGGAGTTATTCCTAACAAATTGTGGTTATACTGGACTACTATATAATACATTGGGATTTATTTATATCGGATATGATATTATCCTTCGTTTTTTGTCGATTTTCTCATATTTAAGTATCATTATCTATTTTTTCGGTGGCTGGATGGATTATCCTTGGTTGAGTTGAGTACTCATTTTCCAGTGGAAACAGTGCTCTCTTTCATCCAATTGAACGCTCCGATCAGGAACCCATATAACGACAGAACCCATCCAATCGGCGGCGATCGAATTAGGAAGGATGAGTTGTCGGCAGGCGACAGAAGTATCACGCTTTTCCTAGCGGACACGGCAGGCCGTCCTTTGGTCGTGCTGAATGAGTATTCCGGCGACGGCAGCAAGGTAGCGGATGCCGTGAAGTCCGGATGCGACAAGGAGTTCAACCTCCTATGCGTGAGCGGCCTGGACTGGAATCATGACATGGCCCCGTGGGATTCTCCTCCAGCATTCAAGGGCGACACGCCCTGCACCGGAGGCGCGGACGCTTATCTCGATACCCTCACGAAGGAGATCATACCCGAAGCACTGGAGCATGTGAACGGAAGGCCTTCGTCGATAGGGATCGCAGGCTATTCCCTGGCCGGGCTCTTCGCCGTCTATTCGATCTACCGCTGCGATATGTTCGACCGCGTCGCCAGCATGTCCGGTTCCATGTGGTTCCCGGATTTCACCGATTTTGTGGCAAGCCACGAGCCTATGAGGCGGCCCGACCGCATGTACATCTCACTGGGGGATGCGGAGAGGAACACCAGGAACCCTCTGCTTAGAACTGTCCAGGACAGGACCGAATGGCTGGTAAGCCATTACAGGGAGGCCGGTCTGGACGTTATCTGGGAGCTCAATCCGGGCAACCATTTCAAGGATGCGGACCTGAGATGCGCCAAGGGGATAATTTCGATGATATCGGGCGATATCTGCTAAAATCGGCGCTGAACACGCCTTCAGCGTGTCCAGACTCTCACAGATAATTAATAAATATAGGCGAGTTTGTTCCCAATAACATTATGCCCGTGTCACGGGAATGAAAAACGGAGTGAAAAACATGGCACTAGCAATCTGGTCGATGGATTTCGTCAGTCTCATCGTCGTCGCTTTCGCCCTGGTCATGGTGATCGCAGGCCTTCTGGCAGCGTTCTTCGGATCGGGAAAGGCTAAGGGATACGGAGGTCTGATGACCGTTATCGGAGTCGCTTTGTTAGGCATTTGGATCTGGCTTTGCGGCTTCAGCGACATCTCAATCTTCGCCGATGTACCTCTTTGGGACGTATTCATTGACGCGATTATCAACCTCATCGGTATCCTCGTCGGAGCACTGATCGCGGTTGGTATCTTCCTCGCGGTAGTTCTGAAGAGCTGATCGGGGACATTGTCCCCAAACACCTTTCCTCTTTTTACTTGACAAAAACGAGCGTTGTTACTGCATGTTTTTGCTTGCTGTTTATAGCTTACGCTGACGGATCCCCGCAT